>NZ_ML660187.1:0-269342 GCF_007483665.1 Catellatospora sichuanensis | reverse complement strand
TTCAGGGGCGCTGGCGGGTCCCCCTGGGGGGGGGGGCGGGGTTGCCCCCGGCCCCGCCTCTCCTCGTTCACGGGGCGATGTTGAGGTGATCGAGGACGCGCTCGGCCAGGGCGACGTCGCCGGTGAGCCACACCTGCTGCCGGTCGCGGGTGCTGCGTCCGGCGGCCAGCAGCGCGTACGCCTCCCAGCTCAGCGTGGCGTGCGCGGTGGACGGGTGGGTGTCGCTAAGCCCCACCGCGGCGCGGCCGTGCTCGTCGACGTACACGGTGAAGTCCTGGGGCAGCTCGCCCAGCGTGGTGAAGCGCATCGCCGCGCCGGGCGCCGCACCGGCCTTCTTCACCACGATCCGCGGCAGCGCCTGCAGGACCAGGTCCCGGGCGACCTGCGCGCCGGCCGAACCCAGGTTGCCGGGGCGGCGCAGGGCACGGCGCACGTCCTGCTCGTGCACCCACAGGTCGAACGCCCGCGCCGACAGCTGCACCGCGAACGGGACCGCCGTGTTCGCCCACACCCACCAGCCGGGCGCGTCCGCCGCCCGCAGTTCGTCGGTGAGCTGGCGCTCGCGCACCGGCAGCAGCGCATGCAGGGCGTCCAGCACCGCGGTGCGCGGGGTGCCGCGCCACTGGGCGATCCCGGAGTCGATCAGCTGTTGCGGCGGGCCGTCCAGGGCCGCGCCGCCATCGGCCATCCACTGCTCCAGGCTGACCACGTGGGCGTACACGTCGCCGACGGTCCAGCCGGGACAGTCGGTCGGGGCGGCCCACTGCTCGTCGGTGAGCTGATCACCGATCTTGGCGAGGGCATGCAGGCTGTGGCGGCAGGCCGCAGCGGTGCGGTCGTGTGCGGACATGGCCGCAGCTTTCCGCGTATGCACCTGCGACGCAAGACTCCGAGCCGGGAGGGCGCGGGACCGCGGCCGTCCGTCGTGGACCGGGGTGCAACCGATACCCCCGATCGCGCGTGTTCGTGCCGTCCACCGGATCGGAACCGGTGGCTTCGGGGAGGAAGGACCGTGTGACCACGATGGCCACGCATCACGGGGAGGTCTGGGTCCGTGATGCGGCATCCGCCGCATCACGCGACTTCGACGAGTTCTACGCGGCGGCGTTCACGCCGCTGAGCCTTCAGCTGTACGCCTACCTGGGTGACCTCGGTGAGGCCCAGGCCCTGGTACAGGAGGCCTTCTGCCGGGCGTACGCCCGCTGGGACCGGATCAGCCGGTACGACGAGCCGGTGGCGTGGGTCCGCCGGGTCGCCTGGAACCTGGCGACGAGCACCTTCCGCAGGCGGCGTACAGCGCTGAACTTCCTGCGCCGCCAGCGCGAGGAGCACGCCGCAGGCCCCGATCCGGACCGGGTCGCGCTCACCCGCGCGCTCGCCGTAATCCCGGCACAGCAGCGGCGGGGGGTGGTCCTGCACTACATGGCGCAGCTGCCGGTCGCCGAGATCGCCGCGCAGGAGGGCGTCGCGGAGGGCACCGTCAAATCCTGGCTCAGCCGCGGTCGTGCCGCACTGGCCGCCCAGCTCAAGAAGGAGAACTGAGATGACCGACTGCGACGACGACCTGATCAACGATGCCTTCGCGGGCTTCACCGCGGCCGCGGCACCGTCGGTACGCGCCACCGGCACGGGCGCGGTACGACACACCGTCAAGCGCCGCCGGGCCCGTACGACTGCCGCGCTGAGCGTGCTGGGGGTGCTGCTGCTGGCCGCGCCGGCGCTGGCATACGCCTCCATGGACCGCGGCAACCAGGGCCCGCCACAAGTCCCCGCAACCCAGGGGGTCACCGTCACTCCGAGCGGGTCGCCCGATCCGTCCGTGACGCCGTCCGCTTCCACGACACCTTCTCCCGCGGGGACCCCGGCGAAACATGTGCTCGGTCCGCATGGCTACGGCGATCTCCTCCTCGGGCAACGTCCTGCTGAGGCGATCCGGACGGGCCTGGTCGTCACGACCGGGAAGATCAATAGCATGGGGTGCGACAGCAGCTCTGTACTCAAGGGAGCACCGGAGGCGCGCGACGATCGGGACGTGGACGGGATGCTGTTCTTCTCCGCGCGACTCGGTCTCGCCGCGATCTACGCCTTCCCGGGCGTCGAGACCCCGGAAGGCGCGCGGCTGGGTATGAGCTACGAGGAGCTGATCGCCATCTACCCCAGCTGGAAGTCGGTGGTGGATCCCGGCAAGCCGCTCGGGCGAGGTTACGTGAACGTCCCTGGCAACAAGGAAGCCGTGTACCGGATCGAGATGGGTGGCGCGTCAGGCGTGATCCAACTCAGCCTGCAACTGAAGAGCCAGGACTGCTACGAGTAGCCGAGTATTGCGGCGGCACATCGAGCGGCTTCCCGCCGGGAGGCCGCTCGACTGTCGTGGCCGCGCGCTCGTCGCCGGATCCGGGTACGGTGTCCGGCGTGGACCACTCGTTTCAGGTCGATCCACGGGGCACCGTCGACCTGTTGAGCCAGCACCGCCACGGCGTCCCGCGGGTGCTCCTGCGCGGGCCGGACGAGTTGGCGGCCGGCGCGTGGGCCGGTGCGTCGGCAGCCTTCCCGACGCCACCCCGGCGGTGGTGTCCACAACTGGTCCCCGGCCGCCGCAACCTTTTGATGCGGCCCATCGCGTCTCTACCTGAGCCGGACACCACGGACCCGGTCGTGCAAGCGCGCTACGCCGAGGCGTCGCCGCGCGGGCACCATGCACCACGCCCCGCCGGCACGGCACCGCAATACCGCTCGTTCCCGGCGCCGGGCCGCGACGACCGCACCGACGAGGAGAACCGCGCTCCATGACCACCCCCAACCCCGACCGGATCCGCGCGCTGATCGAACAGTGCTGGGACGCACCCCGTGGCGCGGGTCAGGTGGCGCTGGCCGAGGAGGCGATCGCCCAGGCGGACGCGCTCGGTGACGAGCAGTTGCGGTTCCACGCGCGGATGGCGGCGACGGAGGCGTATCAGCGCGGCGGCCTGCCGGCCAGGGGGTTCGTGACGTTCTCCTGGTGCCTTGCCCGCTTCGACTCTTATCCGGAGCGCCACGGGGACCAGGAGTACCTGCTGCTCTGGCACTACAAGTACATGGTCAACTCGCTGACCAGGTTCCCGGACGTGCCGCTGGCCCGGACCTACGCGGTGCTCGACGACATGCAGCGCCGCTACGCCGAGGGCGGGCACAGCCTGCAGGCCGTGCACAAACACCGCTGGCTGGTGGCGTCGCACCTCGGCGACAGCACCGCCGCCGACCTGCACTACGAGCACTGGCAGGCGGCCGCGCGCGACGGCAACTCGGACTGCGTCGGCTGCGACCCGACCGACCAGGTCCGGCACCTGGCCGACCGGGGCCGCGACACGGAGGCCATTGAGCTCGTCGGCCCGGTGCTCGCCGGGCAGCTGACCTGTCTCGAGCAGCCGCAGGAGATCCTCACCGCGCTGCTGCTGCCATACCTGCGCACCGGCCGGTTCGACGAGGCACGCAGGGCACACCACCAGGCCTACCGCACGATCCGGGCCGACCGGGGTCAGCTCGGCACGATCGCCGACCACGTGTACTTCCTCGCGGTGAGCGGCAACGCCGTCCGCGGGCTGGAACTCGTCGAGCGGCACCTGCCGTGGCTGCCCGAGGCGTCCTCGCCGCTGGTCGAGATGGAGTTCGCCGCTGCCTCGGCGCTGGTGCTGCGGCACCTGGCCGCCGCCGGGCACGGGGCACGGCCGGTGCGCGGCGCCGAGCAGGACGTCGCGGAGCTGGCCGAGCACCTCGCGGCGCATGCCGTCGCGCTGGCGAAGCGCTTCGACGCCCGCAACGGCACCGCCGCGCAGAGCGATCGGGTGGCCGCGACGCTGGCGGCCGAGCCGCTGGTGGAGCAGCTGCCGCTGAGCCTGACCGCCCGGGTGAGCGCGGCGATGCGGCGTACGCCCGCGGTGTCGCCCCCGCCCAGCGGCCCGGTCCCGGCCGACCTGGCCGACGTGCCCGCGGACGCCGGCCTCGACCTGCTGCTCGATCTGATCGAGGAGGCGCTGCGGCGCGACGACGAGCCCCGCTCGGAGGCGCTGTGGCAGCTCATCGAGCCGTTCATCGGCGCGGACGGGCTGGCCGCGCTGCAGCTGGGCCGACTCGCCGACCTGCGTGGCATGCGGCTGCACGGCGAGACGGCCGAGCAGACCGAGCAGGCCTGGACCGAGGCGTTGGAGCGCTACACCGCGGCCGGGGACGAGGTGCGCGGCCAGCGCATCCGGGGCCGGCTGGGGCTGCACCGCAGCCGGCACGGCCAGCCGGAGGAGGGCCTGGCGCAGGTCCGCGCCTCCTCGGACTATCTGCTGGTGCACGGCGGGCCGAAGGACCAGGCCGGGGCGCTGCGCCGGCTGGCGGTCGCGCTGCTGCACGCCCAGCAGCCGGGCGAGGCGCTGCGGGAGCTGGATCGCATCGCCGGGGTCGGCGAGCCCGATCCGGGCGCGCGGGTGCGGCTGCAGGTCATGCTGCTGCGGGCGCAGGCACTGGGCGCGGACGGCCGGGTCCAGGAGTCCGCCGACGCGGCGCGGGAGCTGATCGCACAGGCCGTCGCCGAGGGCCAGGACGAGATGATCGGGTTGGGCGAGTTCTTCCTCGGCCAGGGCCTGAGCATGCTGGATGACAACGCCGGCGCGGCGGCGGCATACGACCGGGCGCTGGCGCGCGTGCTGCCCGAGCCGCTGGAGCGCGAGGTCCGGGAGCGGCGTGCCGTGCTGCTGGCGGGCACGCCGCGGGCGCGGGAGGCGGTCGACGACCTGGCCGCCATGGTCGCCCGGCTCGGCGGCGATCCGGAGGCCGGGCAGGTGCACGACGACGACGCCGAGCACGCCCGGTTCCACCTGGCCGTGGCTCTGTTCAACACGGGCCGGGTGGAGGAGTCCGCCGAGGTGGCCGAGGAGGCGGTGTACGGCGCGGACGGGGCCGGCAACCAGAACCTCGCCGACCAGGTGCGCCACCTGCTGGCCGCGATCTACCAGCGGCTGGGGGAGACCGAGCAGTCGCTGTCCTACCTCGATCAGCTGGCAGCGAACCTGGACGGATTCGACAACGCCGCGGGGCGGGCCCGGGTTCTGGAGCAGGCCGGTGAGCTGCTGTTCGACCTCGATCGCGATGGGCTGGCAGCGACCCGGCTGGGATCGGCCGCCGCGGCGTACCGGGTGGCGCGGCTGCCGCTGGACGAGATGCGGACCCGCCGCAGGCAGGCCGTGGCCGCGATGTACGCCGACGACCCGGACCGGGCCCGGCAGGCCGTGGAGCTCGCCGACGCCGCTGCCGCCGAGCTGCCGCCGGGGCTGGCCAAGGAGCCCGAGGCGCAGTACGAGCTGGCCTGGCTCGCCTTGGACGGGGCGCGGGCCATGGTCGGCGCGGGCGATCCGGGGGCGGCGCTGACCCGGGTGAGCGGCGCGGCGGAGCGCTTCCGCGGGCTGGAGGCGTTCGGGGAGGCGTTCCTCGCCGACCTGACCACGGGTGAGGTGCTGCTGACCCTGGGCCGGGCCGAGGAGGCCGAGCCGGTTCTGCGCGAGGTGCTGAACGGCCTGCCCCGGGATTCGGCGACGCTGCCGCGGGCGGCGTACGCGCTCGCGCACACGCTGATGCAGTGCGACCGGGCGGAGGAAGCCCGCCGCCTGGCAGGGGAATATGGGTTTGAACTGGACTAAACGGACGTTAAGGTGTCGCTTGACCGGCGAGTAGCATGTCTCGGGTGACGGCAGTGGAGCAGCAGGTAGACACCCCCCCGGCAAAGCCGGCACGCAGGTCGCGACGTGAGGAGATCCTCGAGATCGCCGTCGGCCTGTTCGCCGCGCGCGGCTATCACGGCGTGTCCATGGACGACATCGGCACCGCCGCCGGCGTCACCGGACCCGCCCTCTACCACCACTTCGCCGGCAAGGAGGCGATGCTCGTCGCCGCGCTGATGCCGGTGAGCGAGGGACTGCTGGCGGGCGGCCGCGGCCGCGTGTCCGAGTACCCCGGCGACCCGCGGGCCGCGGTCGAGGCACTGGTCGACTTCCACGTCGAGTTCGCTCTGGCCAACCCCGCCGTGATCGCGCTGCACCTGCACGAGCTGGATCGGCTGCCCGAGGAGCCGCGTCGCGAGATCCGCCGGCTGCAGCGCCAGTACGTCGAGGAATGGGTGCAGGTGCTGACCGCCGTACGCGCCGACGTCACCGGCGGCGAGGCCAGGGTGCTGGCCCACGCGGCCTTCGGCCTGATGAACTCCACCCCCTTCCTGGGCGGCGAAGTCGAACGCCAGCGCCGCGCCACCCTTCTCCGCGCCGCCGCCCTCGCCGCCCTCCTGGGCTGACGCCCCCCTCCACCGCTCGCAGTTTCGGGGAAACTGCGCCCTCGGCATGCCCGGAAGCCGCAGTTTCCCCGAAACTGCTGGTCGCGGCTGCACCGCAGCCCCGCCTGGGGGGTGGAACTGAACGTGCGTTTAGGCTCGGTGTGGTTGGCTGAAGCGCAGGAGGGGACGCCGCATGATCGAGTCGTTGCTGGTCGCGAACCGGGGAGAGATCGCCCGGCGCATCATCCGCACCGCCCGGGGCCTGGGGATCCGCACTATCGCGGTGTACTCCGAGGCCGATGCCGAGTTGCCGTTCGTGCGCGAGGCGGACGAGGCGGTGTGCGTCGGCCCGGCCAATCCGGCCGAGTCGTACCGCAACGCCGAGGCGATCCTGGACGCCGCCAAGCAGACCGGCGCGCAGGCGATCCACCCCGGCTACGGCTTCCTCTCCGAGAACGCCGACTTCGCGCGTACCGTCGCCGCCAACGGCCTGATCTGGGTCGGTCCCGGCGCTGATGCGATCACCGCGATGGGCGACAAGATCAACGCCCGCAACCTGATGGCCGCCGCCGGCGTCCCGGTCGCTCCCGGCACCGCGGACCCGGCCGCCACGGTCGAGGACGCGCTGGCCGCGGCCGAGGAGATCGGTTACCCGGTCATGGTCAAGGCCGCGGCGGGCGGCGGTGGCATGGGCATGGCCGTCGCCGACGACGCCGCACAGCTGACCGAGCAGTACGAGAAGGTGCGCGGCTTCGCCGAGCGCATGTTCGGCGACGGCTCGGTGCTGCTCGAGCGCTTCTTCCCGCGGGTGCGCCACGTCGAGGTGCAGATCCTCGGCCTGGCCGACGGCACCGTGATCGCCCTGGGCGAGCGCGAGTGCTCGGTGCAGCGGCGCAACCAGAAGCTGGTCGAGGAGTCGCCGTCGCCGGCGCTCACCCCCGAGCAGCGCGAAAAGCTGCTGGCTGCCGCGGTCCGCGCGGGCGAGGCGGTCGGCTACCGCAACGCGGGCAC
Source organism: Catellatospora sichuanensis (assembly GCF_007483665.1). Taxonomy (GTDB): domain Bacteria; phylum Actinomycetota; class Actinomycetes; order Mycobacteriales; family Micromonosporaceae; genus Catellatospora; species Catellatospora sichuanensis. Next base: position 262,045 of record NZ_ML660187.1, on the reverse strand, counting down.
CGTCGAGTGCCTGTTCGACCCGGCCACCGGTGACTTCTTCTTCCTGGAGATGAACACCCGGCTGCAGGTCGAGCACCCGGTGACCGAGGCCGTGTTCGGCATCGACCTGGTCGAGGCGCAGCTGCGCGTCGCCGCCGGGCTGCCGGTGCAGTTCGACCCGGCCGCGCTGGTGTCGCGGGGTCACGCCATCGAGCTGCGGATCAACGCCGAGGACCCGAAGCGCTTCCTGCCCGGCCCCGGCGCGATCAAGACCTGGGTCGAGCCGGCCGGCGAGGGTGTACGGGTGGACTCCGGCTACGCCGAGGGCAACATCGTCACCCCGAGCTACGACTCGCTGATGGCCAAGGTCATCGTGTACGGCGCCGACCGCGCTGAGGCGATCATCCGGGCCAAGGCGGCGGTCGCCGCCTTCGAGCTGATCGGGCCGAAGAACAACCTGCCGTTCTTCGCCGAGCTGATGGACAACGCCGAGTTCGTCTCGGGCGACTACGACACCGCCCTGGTCACCCGGATGCGCTGAATCGAGATGGGAAGGGCCCGGCGACCACGGTCGCCGGGCCCTTCTTCGTAACGGTGATCAGCGGATCTCGTACGCCCGGATCACGGTCTGGTCGAAGGTGTTGCCCTTCGCGTCCGCGCCCGACGCCTGCAGCGACACGAAGCCGCCCGCCTTCGGGTGGACCACCATGACCAGCCACTGGCCGCCGAGGTACAGCACCGGCACCTTGACCCAGGTCTTGCCGTCGTCGTACGACGCCTTGACCGACAGCTTGACCACACGGCCGGAGCCCTCGGTCTGGGTGAAGGTCGCCGGGTAGACGCCCAGGCCACCGGCCTTGCCGACGTTCTGGTCGTCCAGTTTCGGCGCGAAGCTGACCGCGGTCAGCGGCAGCGACGCCGGCTTGTCCGTGTGGCCCGAGCTGAACGTCCAGCTCACCGACATCTTCGTGGTGAGGCGGGAGTCGCGCTCCAGGCTGCCGTCGAACCGGAACGAGGCCTTGGCCGGGTCCACTTCTTCGGTGTAGACGGACGGGCCGTCCGTGGCCTCGGCGATCAGCTCACCGTTGCGGTAGAGCGCACCCTTGCCGCTGGTGATCTGTCCGAAGCCCGCCCTGCCCTGGCCGTCACCGAGCAGTGCCGGTCCGACGTACATGAGGTCGCCCTCGCGCACCGCCGGTCGGTCACCCGGGAAGAACTTCGCCACGCTGGGCCCGAACACACCCTTGTTCCAGTGCTCCTGGTAGGTCTTGCCGGCCCGGTAGTCCGCGCCGGCACTGTTGTTGGACACCGTCTCCGGCCAGTCCTCGCCCACGGCGGGCTTCTCCACCATGAGCTCGACCTGCCACGGCACGTTGCCCGCGTAGTAGTCGGTGCGGGTGAACGGCAGCGGGGTCGGCCAGCCGGTGGCCCAGCCGCCACCGCCGTCGGGCGGCGCGAGGAAGTTGAGCTTCACGCCGTTGGTGCCCTTGTCGAGCACCCCGTGGGTGGCCTTCACGGTGGCGAGATCGGACCAGCGCAGGTGCTTGACCAGCCCGGGGAGCAGGCTGCCGGCCTGGTGCCAGCCGAGGTTGTAGACGTGCGGCGCGAGCGCCGGGTTGCCCTCCTCGTCCGTCTCGGCCAGCGTTCCGGTGAGTGCCGAGCTGAGCCCGGTGACATTCGTCGGGCCGAGCTGCTTGGCGTAGATGTTGGCGAACGCGTCGCCGAGCACGCCGACGCTGATGCCGCCGTTCTCGAACTCCATGTTGACGTCGTACGCGGCCAGCACCACGTCGGCCTTCGGGTCGGGCACGGTGATGTCGAAGACACCAGCGCCGCGCGCGTCCATCGCCAACGACTCCGGGCCGTCGACCTTGAACACGGGGTACACCACCTGGGTGGTGGAGGGGGCCCCGTCGTTCTCCTCGTCGACCCAGCTGAACGCGAAGTACTCGCCCGGCGGCAGACGCAGGTCGGCGCTCGCCCCGGACACCAGGTAATCCTTGAACGTGGTGGGGCTGACCAGCACGGTGAACGCGTTCTCCGCCGGGTCGCCGTCGCGCTCGGTGGCGGTGACGTGCACCGTGTGCTTGAGCTCCTCTCGGACGACGCCGAACGGCGTCTGGACCGAGACACCCGCCGCGGTGGCGGTGAGCTGACCGCCGATGCCGCCGGTGACGTCCCCGCCCTGGCGGGTGTCGGCGGTGATGCTCACCGACGCGTCGCCGCCGGCCGGCACCGTGACGGTGTCGGCGCTGAGCGAGAACACGCCGGCCGGCGCCCCGGTCAGCGCGAGCTGCAGGGTCACCGCCGCGCTGCCCCCGTTGTGGTACGTGACCGTGTTGGTGCGCACCTCGTCGTCCTGGTGCGGCCACTCCTGTAGGCCGAACGTGACCGACGCGGGGCTGGTGGTCACCTGCTGGGTGATCGCCCGCGCGACGTCGACCCGGCCCGCGCCCTGCGCGAACACGCCGACACCGGCGGACGGCTTGGCGGAGGCCATCAGTGCGGACTTGCGCTGCGCCGCGGTCCACTGGGGGTGGACCTGGGTGAGTAGCGCCGCCGCGCCCGCGACGTGCGGGGTGGCCATGGACGTGCCGTCCAGCGGCATGTACAGCTGGCCGGGCTCGCCGAGGAAGCCGTCCTTGCTGCGCGCCGCCACGATCTCCTGACCCGGTGCGGCGATCTCCGGCTTGACCGTCCAGCCGTCGGCACTGGGCCCCCGGCTGGAGAACTCGGCGAGCTCGTCGCTCTTGGTGAACGCCCCGACGGCCAGCGCCGCCTCAGCGGTGGCCGGGGAGCCGACGGTCTCGTCGGCACCGGAGTTGCCCGCCGCGATGACGAACAGGGTGCCGTACTGCGCGGTCAGGTCGTTGACGGCCTGCTCGAGCGGGTCGATGTCGGGGGTGTTGCCGCCGCCCAGGCTCATGTTCGCCACGTCGGCCCCGGACTCCGCGGCCCACTGCATGCCGGCCAGGATCCAGGATTCGGCGCAGCCGCCCTCGACGCACACCTTGCCGTCGAGCAGCGACGCGCCCGGCGCGACACCCTTGTACCTGCCGCCGGAACCGGCCCCGCTGCCCGCGATGGTCGAGGCGACGTGGGTGCCGTGGCCGACCCGGTCGAGGTCGTCCTCCTCGCCCTCGGTGAAGTTCTGCCGGGCGCTGATCTTGCCGGCCAGGTCGGGGTGCGTGATGTCGATGCCGGTGTCGAGCACCGCGACGGTCACGCCGGTGCCGTCGAACCCGGCGGACCAGGCCGCGGGCGCGCCGATCAGCGGAACGCTCTGGTCGAGTGCCGGCTTGCGTACGGCGTCGAGCCAGATCTTGCCGGTGCTCGCCTTGCGGGTCGCCTGCCACTGCGTGGCCAGGGACTCCTCCGGCACCTCGGCCGCGAAGCCCTTGACGGCCGGGAGCCTGCGCTCGGCGGTCAGGCCGGGCGCGGAGCTCGCGCCGGAAATGATGAGCGGCAGCGTCGCCTTGCGCGTGGCCTGGACCGCGAGCAGCTCGGTGACGTCGAACAGCCGCTTGTCGAGGCGGTTCGCCGCGAGTAGCGGCACCGCGTCCGACGGGATGACGTAGTGGTGGTCCTTGACCCGGTAACTGCGGTAGGTCACGCCGTCCCGCGGGGTCAGGCTGATCCGGCCGTTGCCGTGCACCGACACCCGGTCGCCGGTGATCAGCGCCACGGTCTGCGTCTTCGTGTTGCTCAGTGCGGGTCGGTCCGCCTGCGGTGAGGCGGCCTGTTCAGCGCCCGCGGTGCCGGGCGCGGCCATCAGCAGCGCGGCGGCGATCCCCCCGGCCAGCAATGCCCTCGTTCCTCTGCTGGATCGCATGTTCCTCCCCGTCCGTTCGATCAGTCCTCCTTGGACTGTCGTTCGTAGAGACGCACCGAACGGCCGACGCGTTGTGCAGAGACATGAATGAATACCTCAAATCCTTGTGAAGGTTCGGCGAACGGAGAGGTCAGGGGAGGGGTGGGCAGCTGAGGTTAACGAGGGTTAAGGTGACGGCATGGGTGCTGTGCTGCCGGACCGGGTGTCGATTCGTGAGGTGGGCCCGCGTGACGGGCTGCAGAACGAGGACCCCGTGCCCACCGCGGACAAGGTCAGGCTGATCGACGCGCTGAGCGCCACCGGCGTCGGGCGCGTCGAAGCCGTCTCGTACGTGCACCCCAAGGCCATTCCGCAGATGGCCGACGCCGACGAGGTGTGGAGCACCGTCGCGCGGAACCCGAAGGTGCGCTACAGCGCCCTGGTGCCCAACCTGCGCGGCGCCCAGCGGGCCCTGGCCGGCGGATTCACCGAGGTCGAGGTGGTGGTGTCGGCCTCCGACACGCACAACCGCCGCAACATCAACCGCGCCACCGAGGAGTCGCTGGACGAGATCGCCCAGCTCATCCCGGCACTGCACGAGGGCGGCTCCACCGCCGAGGTGATCATCGCGACGAGCTTCGGCTGCCCGTACGAGGGGGACGTGGACCCCAGGCGGGTGGCCGCGATCGTGGACCGGGTCGTCGCCGACGGAGCGGACCGGGTGGCCTTCGGCGACACCACCGGCATGGGCACCCCGCGCCGGGTCCGCGAGCTGCTGTCGATCGTGCGCGAGCGGCACCCGGACGTGCCGATGCTGCTGCACTTCCACAACACCCGCGGCACCGGCCTGGCCAACATCCTCACCGCGCTCGAGTTCGGCATCACCGAGTACGACGCCAGCGTCGGCGGCCTGGGCGGGTGCCCCTACGCGCCGGGTGCGTCGGGCAACGTCGCCACCGAGGAGGTCGTGCACATGCTGCACGACATGGGTATCGACACCGGGATCGACCTGGTGAAGCTGATCGACGCGGCCCGGCTGGCCGAGCAGATCGTGGGCCGCGAGCTGCCGTCCGGCGTGCTGCGGGCCGGCCCGCGCAGCCGCACCGTGAGCTGACCTGGGCAGACGCCGCCCAGGCGGGATCGCCGCGACATAACAGGAATCGCCCGCAACCGGCCACCGGGTGCGGGCGTGACTTGTGGGTGACATGACAGCCATCAGCGGGGAGCCACGGATGTCACCACCCGTGTTCGACGAGTTCTATCTGGGCAGCAGGCAACGGCTGCTGCGCTGCGCGTACGCCGTCACCGGTGACCTGCAGGACGCGCAGGACGTGCTGCAGGAGGCCTATGCCCGGGCCTGGCAGAACTGGGGCAAGGTCGGTGCGTACGACGACCCCGAGGCCTGGGTGCGCACCGTGGCGTTCCGGATCGCGGTGAGCCGCTGGCGGCGTACCCGCAACATGTTCACCGCGCATCGCAGGCACGGCGCCGAAACGAGTGCGCAGCCGCCGGACGAGAACACCGTCGCCCTGGTGACCGCGCTGCGCGGCATCCCCGAGGCGCAGCGCACCGCGATCGTGCTGCACCACATCGCGGGCCGCTCCGTCGCCGAGATCGCGGCCGAGACGGGAGTCGCCGAGGGCACGGTCAAGGCACGTCTCTCCCGGGGGCGGCAGGCCCTCGCCCACCTGCTCCGCACCGAGACGACGGGGACCAGCTATGCGTGACGACATCTCCCAGCAGCTCGACGGGTTCGGAGCGGACATGCCGGCGATGATCTGGGCCTCGCCTGAAGAGATTCGGGGCCGGGGGGAGCGCCGCCGCCGCGTGCACGCGGCAGGAATGACCGCCGCCGCAGTGGTGGCCGCCGTCCTGGTCGCGGGCACCGCGTTGGCGCTCGGCACGAGGCCCGAGGATCCCGCGCCGCCCGCCACGACGCCAAGCCCGACAGTCTCCGCGGTGCCACGGATCAGCACGTCTCCCTCGGCCCGCGCACAGGGCCTGACCTCGCCGACAGCCGGTCCCTCGGCGACCGTGGGCGCACCGTTCGACACGGTGATCCCGGCGGGCGCCATGCTCCGGGCGTCCGACGTCAGCCCGGCGCACCGGGTGGACGAGGGCGAGTACCTGGGGGAGACCTACCAGTACGTCACCGGGTTGTGCCAGGACAAGGGCCAGTGGGACGGCAAGCCCTCCGCGCCGGACACCTCGCGGGTCCGGGAGTCGTTCCGGCAGCGGGTGCTGGCCGCGGGGCAGGGCCGGATGCACGTGCTACAGCGGACGTACGGCTACGGTTCGGCCCAGCTGGCCGGTGCCCGGGTCGCCCACGAACGCGCCGGGTTCGAGCACTGCGCCGTGGTGGATCACCGGGAGACCCACGCCGAGTTCGAGATCGTCCGCACCGGGTTCGCCGGTGACGAGTCGCTGCTCGTCCGGCTGAGCCCGGACGTGCTGCTGGTGCTGGTGCGCGTGGGTGCGGTGTACACGAACCTCAGCCTGATGTTCCCGGACACCCCTGGCGCCGCCGACGAGGCGCTCGCCGAAGATCTCGGGCGCAAGGCCGTGACACGGATCTGCGGGGCCACCACGGCCTGCTGAATCCGGCCCGTAGCAACACTGACAGGGAGTGACCATAGGTCACTCCCTGTCAGCTATTTGACCGTTCCTGGCTTTTCAATCTGGAGCAATTCGGACATAAGCCGTAATTCGTGCAAGGAATGGCATTTGCCGCCCTGGGTGATCGCTTCGGTCATCCGTGTCCGAGGAATGGCAGGCTCGTTGACCCTTGCGATGTCATAAATGCCCTATTTGTACGAGCCGAATCAGGTGACTACGGGCGCACGTCGACAGCCGGAGTGACCGTACTCCGGCGCGCTCATCGTGCACATAGGTCGCTACCCAAAGTAGCCGTGACATGGCAAGACACTGCATCTCCCCGTGGCAATTCCAGATCGAAAGGCACTGCGATTCACATGACTGCGACTTCGCTGGGCACGTGGACCAAGACGTCCGTGAAGGTCGGCGTCCTGTCCGCCGGCGTGCTGCTCGTCGGCGGTACGGGCGCGCACGCGGCCGACAACTGGAACACCTCCTTCAACAGCGGTATCGGCAGCGGCAACCAGATCAAGCTGCCGGTGCAGGCCCCGATCAACATCTGCGGGATCGCCATCGGCATCCTGGGCAACGCCAACGCCAGCTGCACCGGCGGCAGCGAGGCCAACTACGGCGAGGACGCCCTCGCCACCGACTGGAGCACCTTCGGCAACTCGGGCATCCTGAGCGGCAACCAGGTGCTGGCCCCGATCCAGGTTCCGATCAACGCCTGCGGCGTGGGTGTCGGGGTGCTCGGCAACGCCAACGCGTGGTGCGTCGGCGGCTCCGAGGCCAACCTGCCCGGCGCGGAGCCCGGTGACGTCGACGAGGACCCGTACCCGCAGCCCTACGGCGAGCCCAGCTGGCACCAGCACCAGGGCAAGAACAAGAAGAAGAAGGACTTCGTGTCCACGGCGGCCCCGATCGAGAGCACCGTGGCCGAGAGCTCCCCGCTGGACGTCATCACCGGCCTGCTGCCGATCAACGGGCTGACCAGTGGCCTGACCAGCGCGGTCGGCAACACCAGCGCCAGCGTCGGCATCGGCGCCAAGCAGCAGCAGCAGATGATGAACCAGCGCAAGAAGTGGCAGCACGCCGCGCCGAGCACCTGCGACCTGAACTGGAACACCTTCGGCAACTCGGGGATCCTGAGCGGCAACCAGGTGTTCGTGCCGGTGCAGGCGCCGATCGACGTGTCCGGCGTGGCCGTGGGCGCGCTGCTGGGCAACGCCAACGCCTCCAGCGTCGGCGGCTCCACCGCGAACTTCTGCTGAACAATCTTCCCCACCGAGAGGGCCGGCGCGGACGCGCGCCGGCCCTTTCCCATACCCCCCACGCCCTGCCCGCCCCACCCCCCACCTGCCGCAACTCTTGAAGAAGTCGCGGCATGAGGCCGCAGGTCCCCGAGAGTTGCGCCGGGGGTGGGGCGGGGTCGCACCTGGCGGGGGAGGCGGGGTGTCTCACCTGGTGGTAACTTAACTATCGTTCAGGTTGGGCTGGTGGGAGGAGAGGGTGCGACATGCACGAAGGGCTGGATGAGCTGAGGGAGCGCATCGGGGCCGGCGGGTCGCCCAAGTACCACCAGGCCAACGAGGCGAAGGGCAAGCTGTTCGCCCGGGAGCGCATCGCGCGGCTGGTGGACAAGGGGTCGTTCGTCGAGGACGGGATGTTCGCCAATGCGCTGGCGCACGGGCTGCCCGCCGACGGGGTGATCACGGGGCAGGCCACCATCGATGGCCGCGCCGTGTGCCTGATGGCCAACGACTCCACGGTCAAGGCCGGGAGTTGGGGTGCACGCACCGTCGAGAAGATCATCAGGATCATCGAGCGGGCGTACGGCCAGGGCGTGCCCATGGTCTACCTGGTCGACTCGGCCGGCGCGCGGATCACCGACCAGGTCGACCTGTTCCCCGGCCGCCGGGGCGCGGGAAACATCTTCTACCAGCAGGTGAAGTCCTCGGGCAGCATTCCGCAGGTGTGCGCCCTGTTCGGGCCGAGCGCCGCGGGCGGTGCCTACATCCCCGCCTTCTGCGACGTGGTCGCCATGGTCGACGGCAACGCCTCGATGTACCTGGGCTCCGACCGCATGGTCGAGATGGTCACCGGCGAGAAGACGACGCTGGAGGCGATGGGCGGCGCGAAGGTGCACACCGAGCAGTCCGGCGTCGGCCACTTCCTGTGCAAGGACGAGGACGAGGCGCTCGGTGTGGTCCGGCGCTACCTGTCCTTCCTGCCCTCGAACTGGACCGAGCAGCCGCCCGCGCTGGAGCCGATGCCCGCGCCGGAGACGGACCTGGCCGCGATCGTCCCCGAGAGCGAGCGCCGCGCGTTCGACATGCGCAAGCTGGTCAAGGGCCTGCTCGACGGCGGCGAGTACTTCGAGATCCAGGCGCGCTGGGCCAAGGAGCTGACGGTCGGCTTCGGCCGGCTGGACGGCCAGGTCGTAGGCGTCGTGGCGAACAACTCGTTGCACAAGGGTGGCGTTCTGTTCGTCGACTCGGCCGACAAGGCGAGCCGCTTCGTGCAGCTGTGCGACGCGTTCAACGTGCCGCTGCTGTTCCTGTGCGACGTGCCCGGCTTCATGGTCGGCAGCGTGGTCGAGCGGCAGGGCATCATCCGCCACGGCGCGAAGATGGTCACCGCGATCAGCGAGGCCACCGTGCCGAAGATCTGCGTGGTCGTACGCAAGGCGTACGGCGCCGGCCTCTACGCCATGGCCGGACCCGGCTTCATGCCCGAGGCGACCATCGCGCTGCCCACCGCCAAGATCGCGGTCATGGGCGCCGAGGCCGCGGTGAACGCCGTCTACGCCAACAAGATCGCCGCGATCGAGGACGAGGCCGAGCGGGAGGCGTTCATCGCCGCCAAGCGCGCCGAGTACGAGACCGACATCGACCTGGTCCGGCTCGCCAGCGAGCTGGTCATCGACACGATCGTGGAGCCCGATCGGCTCCGCGACGAGCTCATCCAGCGGTACCGCGCCGCACACGGCAAGGACCGTCACTTCTCACGCCGCCGACACGGCGTGACTCCCGTTTGAGAGAGGCCGTGATGACCGACTTCGGGCTGTCCGAGGAGCACCGCGAGCTGCGCGACACCGTACGGCGCTTCGCCCAGGACAAGGTGGCGCCGGTGATCGGCGACCTGTACGAGCGGCACGAGTTCCCGTATGACCTGGTCCGCCAGATGGGCGAGATGGGGCTGTTCGGGCTGCCCTTTCCCAGCGAGCTCGGCGGCATGGACGGCGACTACCTCGCCCTGTGCATCGTGCTGGAGGAGCTGGCCCGGGTCGACTCGTCGCTGTCCATCACGCTGGAGGCGGCGATCTCGCTCGGCGCGATGCCGATCTACCGGTTCGGCTCCGAGGAGCAGAAGCAGCGCTGGCTGCCCGCCCTGATCCGGGGCGAGGCGCTGGCCGGGTTCGGTCTCACCGAACCGGGCGCGGGCTCCGACGCGGGCGGCACACGTACCACGGCGCGGCTGTCCGAGGACGGCACCGAGTGGATCATCAATGGCAGCAAGGCCTTCATCACCAACTCCGGCACCACGATGACCAGCCTGGTCACCGTCACCGCCCGGACCGGCGAGAACGAGATCTCCTCGATCATCGTGCCGTCGGGCACGCCCGGCTTCACGGTCGCGCCCGGCTACTCCAAGGTCGGCTGGTGCGCCTCGGACACCCACGAGCTCACCTTCGTCGACTGCCGGGTGCCGGTGGAGAACCTGCTCGGCGAGCGGGGCCGCGGCTTCGCACAGTTCCTGCAGATCCTCGACGAGGGCCGGATCGCCATCGCCGCGCTGTCCACGGGCCTGGCCCAGGGCTGCGTCGACGAGTCGCTGAAGTACGCCTCCCAGCGTGAGGCGTTCGGGCACACCATCGGGTCGTACCAGGCCATCCAGTTCATGATCGCGGACATGGAGACGCGCGCCCACACCGCGCGGCTGGCCTGGCGTGACGCGGCCCAGCGGCTGGTCGCGGGCGAGGAGTTCAAGCGCCAGGCGGCCATCGCGAAGCTGCACGCCAGCACGGTCGCGGTGGACAACGCCCGGGACGCCACGCAGATCCACGGCGGCTACGGCTTCATGAACGAGTTCCCGGTCGCCCGCATGTGGCGCGACAGCAAGATCCTGGAGATCGGCGAAGGCACCTCCGAGATCCAGCGCATGATCATCGCCCGCGACCTCGGCCTCCGCTGACCCGCTGACCCCGACGTCCTCGCCGCACCTCTTAAAGAGTCGCGCCCACCCGGCCATCCGGAAGGCGCGACTCTTTGAGAGTTGCGCGGGGGCCCGCGCGGTGGGGTCAGGGGGTGGGGAGGAGGTGGGCGGCTTGGGTGAAGACGTCGATGATGGCGCGGTCGCGGGTGGGGGTGCCCTCCCAGCCGTGGTCGAACACGACCGCGACGTGGTCGCCCCGGCGGATCACCGCGATCAGGTACCGCGCCTCGCGGGGCGTGGCCTCCTGCGGTTGCAGGTAGCGGCGGTGCAGGACCAGCCGCAGCGACTCGTCGCCCAGTTTCGGCGCGCTGACCACGGAGTATTCGTAGCGGGCACCGTCCCGGGTGTACGCCCCGCAGCGGTTCACCGCCGCGCGCAGGTCGGCCAGGTAGCCCCGGGCTCCGGTGCCCGCGTAGCGGGTGACCGTGTGGTCGTACACCGCCGTCGAGGTCTCGCCCGGTGTGCTGCTGCTGTTCCACAGCCGGTGGCCGCCGCGGCGGTCGGCGACCAGCGCCTCGCTGGGCAGCGTCCCCGACGCGCAGACCTGCGGTAGGTGGTCCTCGGCAGGCCAATCCTCCTCGCCGGGCCGGGCGGGTCGGACGCGGTAGCAGAGGTCCGCCTGTTCCGCGCCGAACGTGCCCGGCAGGAACGCCGCGTCGGCGATGGCGCCCGGGTACGTGTCAAGGCAGCGGTCTTCGGTCGACGGTTCGGGTGACGGCTGCGGGGTCGGCGTACTGCTCGGCGGCGCGGACACCCGCGGTGTGCCGCTCGGCGGCGCGGACGCCGAAGGGGCCCCCGGCCGATCGCAGCCCACGGCGAAAGCCGCGGCCAGCATGACAGCCAGCGGCAGCGTGGCCGACCTGCGCCAAGCGATGTTCGGTGCGGTCATGAGCGCTCCCTCCGCCGTCGGCCGCGGCCCGGCCGAGGTCCTCCATCGGTACCGGACTGCCCCGTGGCGGCCCGGTAACTGAAGACACTCGATGTGTCGCGGTCCGGTTGCGCCTTGTCGGCAGCCGGACAGCACGGGAGCGCAGAACGCCCTCTCCGCTCTCCACCGATTGGTGGGAGTGACACGAACAGCTCACCGGAACGGTTGCGGTGTGACACCGGTCATGTGCCGTGAGTGCGCCAAAAAGTAGACGCTCGACTCCCACGTTCGGCTTCGGGTGCGTAGTCTTTGCGGCCATGGCCCCAGGTCACCCGGTTCCCGCAGAGGCCGCCGACGCATCGGCGGCCTCCTTCAGCGCGCTCCTCCGCGCGCACCGGGACGCCACACGGCTGACCCAGTCGGAACTCGCCGCGCGGGCGGGGCTCGGGGTGCGCACGGTCCGGGACCTGGAGCACGGACGAGCGGCCCGACCGCAGCGCAGCACGGTGGAGCTGCTCGTCGGAGCGCTGTCGCTGACCGGTGACGCGGCCGCGGAGTTCCACCTCGCCGCCCGCGGCCAGGCGCCCCAGCCGTCCGCGCCCATCCGGCCCGCGTTCACCCTGCCCGCCCCGCCGGAGCTGTACGGCCGCGCCGAGGAGTCCGCGGCTCTGATCGCCCATCTCGCCGGCCGGCCCGGGCTCACCACGCTGGTGGGCCTGGCCGGGGTGGGCAAGAGCGCGCTCGCGCTGAGCGTGGCGCATCAGGCACAGCCGCAGTTCCCGACGGGCGTGCACGCGATCAGCGTCGCGGCCGGGGACACCGTCACGGACATCCGCGAGGTGGTCTGCGCGGTGCTGGAGGTGAGCCGCCCGGCCGATCTGCCCACCCGGCTCGAGCAGCCGGTGCTGCTCATGGTGGACGCGGTGGACCGCTCGCCGGACGCCTTCCGGACGGTGCTGGCCGAACTGGTGGCTGTCGCGCCGGCGTTGCGCGTGCTGGCCTCGGCACGGGCCCCGCTGGGCCCCGCGGGCGAGCACGTGTGGCCGCTGGGACCGCTGGCGCTGCCCCCGGCCGGGACGCGCTCGCTGGGCGAGGCCGAGCGGCATCCGGCGAGCGCGCTGTTTCTGGCCCGGTGGCGGCAGGTGCGCCGGTCGTCGGCCGATGTCGAGGTGGAGGCACTGGTCACGCTCGTACGCCGGCTGGGCGGACTGCCGCTGGCCATCGAGCTGGCCGCAGCCCGGGGCCGGGTGCTCGATCCGGCGGAGATGCTGGCCCGGTACGGCAACCGGCTGCTGGAGCTGGGCAGCGCCGACGTCGCGGCCTCGCCGCCGGTGGTGACCCTGCGCGATGTGGTGACGGCCAGTTACCGCCTGCTGGAGCCCGCGCAGCGGGAGGCGCTGCGACGGCTGGCCGTGTTCGGCTACCGCTGGTCGGTCGAGCTGGCCGAGGACCTGCTTGGCCCGCAGGTCGACGTGGTGCCGGTGCTGGAGCGGCTGGTGGAACTGGGCCTGGTGCAGGTGCGCGGCTCCGGCGCGTTCCGCTTCGTGCTGCTGGACGTGGTGAAGGAGTACGCCACCGAGCAGGCTGAGGTGGCCGGTGAGCTGGCCGAGGCACGCCGGCAGCACGGCGTGGTCTTCGCCCGGTTCGCGGCCCGCACCGCCCCGACGATGGTGGGGTCCACGCTGGCCGCGGCGGTGGCCCGGCTCGACGACGTGGCCAGCGACCTGTGGGCGGCGCTGGCCCACGCCGCCGAGCACGACCCGCACACCGCGCTGTGCCTGGCGTCGAAGCTGCCCCGCTGGTGGCGTTTCCGCGGCCGGGACCAGCAGGGCAGGCAGTGGTTGCTGCGGCTGCTCGACGACCCGCGCACCGCCGACGCCGACCCGATCGTGCGCGCCTGGGCGAACCTGGGCGTGGTGCAGCTCGCGGCCGAGCACGGCGCAGGCCGGGCGGAACTCGCCCGGGGTGAGGCCGCGCTGGCGGCGTTCCTCCTGGTGGGCGACGTGACCGGGGAGCTCGCGGCGCGTGCCGTGCTGCAGGTCGTGCACCAGAGCGCGGGGGAGTACGACGACGCCCGTCGCCACGGTGAAGCGACCTTGGCGCTGGCCACCCGCACCGGCCGGGTCGACGACATGGCCGTGGCCCAGCACAACCTGATCTGGCACGACCTGCGCGAGGCCGACCTCGCCGCGGCCCAGCGGCGGCTGGCCGCGGTGGACCGGCTGTCGGCGCGGTCCGGCGAGCACAAGCTGCGCGCGCTGGCGCGGGCCAACCTGGCCGAGGTGCTGCGCTTGGACGGCCGCTACGACGAGGCGGTGCGGGTGGGGCTGCAGGCCGCGGAGATGCTGGCCGAGGTCGGCAATCCGGGCGAGCGCCGGCGGCTGGTGGGTGTGGTGGGTCTGGCGTACGCGCAGGGCGGTCGGCTGGAGGAGGCGGAGAAGACGCTGTCCGACATCCGTGCGGTGCTGCTGGAGGAGCCCGGCCCGGGGGTGGACGTGCCCGGTGCGACCGAGCCCGAGGAGGACTGGCACTGCGCGATGATCGAGGCGACGGTGGCCTGGCAGCGGGGTCATCGCACGCTGGCGGCCTCCTGGTTCGCGGCTGCGGCGCGGCTGACCAGCGGCCTCAACGACCGGCGGGACATGATGGAGGCACTCGTGGGGCTGGCGGCGACCAGCGACGAGCCGGCGGAGGTGGTGACCCGGCTCTACGAGCTGCGGGACAGCACGGGCATCTCGCTGACGCCGCACGCGCTGGGACTGCTCAGCAACCTCTGAAAGCCGGTGTGGGCGGGCCACGCGGATCCCGCTACGCGGATTCAACCGGTGTCATCCTGCGCTGTGCTCCGGATGACGCCGAGCGGCCGCTTCGAGGCGCTGGGTTCGGCGCGGGCGGCCCCCCGACGGATGATGTCCCTCCGCGGCCCGCCGTGGCAAACCGCGCCCCCCGCCGTCTCCGCCCGCGCCGATGCAGCCCCCGTGAGAAGGCCGGCCTGGCCGTCCTCCCACAGGGCCATGACGCTAGCAGCCCGGTTCACCCGATTCGGGGCTTTAACCGTCCTTTCTGGCCAGAGCTCGGCACTTCTGCCGCCGGTTCTGCCGCAGCGGCAGCTGAACGCCGCCTCCCAGGGTCGTCACCGGTCATGGACGCCCGCGGTCGCCTCCGGGCGGACCGCGTCTCGCACCACGCGCAGGCCGACGAGCAGGCCCTGCAGTTGGCGCTGGGTAAGTGGGCCGATGAGCCATTCGTCAATCAGTTCCAAGTGGCCGGGGACGGTCTCCTGCAGGCGGGCCAGGCCTTTGCTGGTGAGTGCGGCGTACGAGCTGCGCCGGTCGATGTCGCAGGGCACCCGGCAGACCAGGGCCTCCCGCTCGAGCCTGTCGATCATGCGGGTCACCCCGCTCGTGCTCATGGAGGTCTGTCGGGAAAGGTCGGTCATGCGCAGCCGTCGTGCAGGCGAGCGGGCCAGCCGCAGCAGCACTTCGAACTCGACAGGTGCCAGGCCGTGCGCGGCGAGATGCTCCGCGCAGAGGGTGTTGAGGCTGGTGTACGCCTCTGTCAAAAGGCCCATGGCGGTGAGCCTCGAATCCTCGAGTAGCTCCATTTGCGCATCGTATATGGAGAGATAGCACATTTGTTGCCCTTCGTTTCCCGCAGAGTGGGACGACGGGTGTGCCAATCGGGACGACCACCCGATACGACTGTCGCCCGCGAACCGTACTCTGAGGGTTCGTTTGGTGACCGTGCGTCGGGGAGGGCTCATGGGCAAGGACGTTTCGCTGCAGACGTTCAGCCGCCAGGAACGGGAGCACTACCGCCAGAAGGTCAGGCGCTGCCTGGACGTGTTCGCGTTGATGCTCAACGACTTCAGCTTCGATGCCGACCACCCGACCACCGGGCTGGAGATCGAGCTGAACCTGGTCGACGCCGAGCACCTGCCGACGATGGTGAACGAGGAGGTCCTGCGCGACCTGGCCGATCCCCAGTTCCAGACCGAACTCGGACGGTTCAATCTGGAGCTGAACGTTCCGCCGCGACTCATCTCGGGTGACGGGCTGGTCCAGTACGAGCAGCAGATCATCGAGAGCCTGCGCCGCGCGGACGCACACGCCCGCAAGCACGACGCGGCGCTGCTCACCATCGGCATCCTGCCGACGCTCACCACCGACCACACGGTCACCGAGAACCTCTCCGTCAACGGGCGCTACCGCTCGCTCAACGAGGAGATCCTGGCCGCCCGCGGCGAGCAGATCGGCGTCGACATCAGGGGAGCGGACCGGTTGCGCATCCGCACCGACTCCATCGCGCCCGAGGCCGCGTGCACCAGCCTGCAGTTCCACCTGCAGGTGTCGCCCGCGGAATTCGCCGCGTACTGGAACGCCTCGCAGGTCATCGCCGGGGTGCAGGTCGCGGTCGGCGCCAACTCGCCGTACCTGTTCGGCCACCAGTTGTGGTCGGAGACCCGGATCGCGCTGTTCGAGCAGGCCACCGACACCCGCCCCGACGAGTTGAAGGCCCAGGGCGTACGCCCCCGGGTCTGGTTCGGTGAGCGCTGGGTCACCTCGATCTTCGACCTGTTCGAGGAGAACGTCCGCTACTTCCCTCCGCTGCTGCCGATCGCCGAGGAGGAGGACCCGCTGACCGTGCTGCGCGACGGCGGGGTGCCCCGGCTGGGCGAGCTGCGGCTGCACAACGGCACCGTCTACCGCTGGAACCGGCCGGTCTACGACATCATGGGCGGCCGCCCGCACCTGCGGGTGGAGAACCGGGTGCTGCCTGCGGGGCCGACCGTGGTCGACATGCTGGCCAACGGGGCTCTCTACTTCGGTCTCGTACGCGCGCTGGTGGAGGAGGACCGTCCGCTCTGGACGCAGCTGCCCTTCAGCGTGGCGCAGGACAACTTCCACGCCGCCGCCCGCCGGGGCATCGTCGCGCCGGTCTGGTGGCCGCGGCTCGGCGAGATCCGGGTGACCGATCTGGTGCTGGAGATGCTGCTGCCGCGGGCCGCCGAAGGCCTCGACCGCTTCGGCGTCGACCCGGCGCACCGGGATCGCCTGCTCGGCATCATCGAGCAGCGCTGCGTCACCGGGCAGAACGGTTCCACCTGGCAGGTGGCCACGGTGCGTGCGCTGGAGGCGGCCGGCGCGACCCGGCCCGCGGCGTTGCGTGCCATGGTCGGCCGGTATGCCGAGCACCAGCGCACCAATGAACCGGTGCACACCTGGCCCGTGGGCTGACTCGGCCTGACAGCGGATGGTGTGACCGACGACCTCGGGGGAAGGTGCAGCCGTGACCGGTGACCGAAGTGACCTCAGGCCCTGGACGCTGCCGGTGACCCTGGCCGTGTTGCTGGCCGCAGTCGCCGCAGTGGCATTGCCGCCGTGGCTGCCCGGTCAGGCGCCGCGGCCGTCGTCGCAGGTCCTGCCGACGGCGACGGTACCGGTGCCCCGTCCTGCGTCGAGCAGCGCCGAGCCGGTGCCGAGCCGGTCACCCGCGGCTTCACCGAGCCCGGGGGCCGGTTCGCCGACTCCTGCGGGCGGGTCGTTCGTGCCGCGTACGTTCACCGTGGCCGGCAGCGGCGACGTGCTGCTGCACAGCGGACTCTGGCGGCAGGCGCAGCGGGACGCGGGCGGCCGCGGCTACGACTTCGCGCCGCTGCTCAAGGGCGTGCGCCCGGTGATCGAGTCAGCCGACCTGGCCATCTGCCACCTGGAGACTCCGCTGGGCGGCCCGCAGGGCCCGTTCACCGGATACCCGATCTTCAAGGTGCCGCCGCAGATCGTGCCCGCCCTGCAGCAGACCGGCTACGACGCCTGCTCCACCGCGTCCAACCACTCCCTGGACGGCGGCGAGGCGGGCGTGCGCCGCACCCTCGCCGCGCTGGATGCGGCCGGGATCGCCCACGCGGGCATGGCCCGCAGCCGCGCCGAGCAGGACAAGCCGACGATCGTCACGGTGCGCGGGGTCAAGGTGGCGCTGCTGTCGTACACCTTCTCCTTCAACGGGCTGACCCGGCCCAGGAGCAAGGAGTGGCTGGTCAACTCGCTCGACCCGGAGCACGTCCGGCAGGCGGCGGGCCGGGCTCGGCGGGCCGGGGCCGAGGTCGTCATCGTCTCGATCCACTGGGGCACCGAGTATCAGCAGCGCCCCAACGAGCAGCAGGTGTCGGTCGCCCGGCGGCTGCTGCGCGACGGCGCGGTGGACCTGATCCTGGGCCACCATGCGCACGTGGTGCAGCCGTTCGAGCGGATCGAGGGGCGCTGGGTCGCCTACGGCATGGGCAACCACGTCTCGAACCAGAACTTCTCGGACGTCACCCGGGACGGGGTGATCGGCCGGTTCACCTTCCTGGAGACGGCACCCGGCCGGTTCACGGTGTCGGCGGTCGCCGCGCTGCCGACGTACATGCAGCTCAACGATGCCCCGGTCAGGGTGCTGCTGGTGACGGCGTGCCCGGCGGCCCGCCGCGCGGCCTGCCGGGCCAGCGGCGAACGCTCTGCCCGGGTGCTGCGCTCACGCGGCGCGGGCAGCGTCGGCATGGTCGTGGTGCGCTGACGCGCGCCGCCTGAGCGGCCGTGCTGGCCGGTGGTCGCGTCGGTGCCGGTCACGCCGCCGGATGACCGGCTCGCGGCGCGAGATCAGGGCAGGTCAGCGCTTCTTGCGCGGCTGCCTGGGGCCCGGCGGGTCCGCGACGGGGGAGACCCCGCCCGCGGTGGTGCCTGACGCGGCCGCGTCAGGCGCGTCCGCCGCCTTCTCGGTGGCGGTGGTGTCCGGGGCCGCCTTGACGACCGTGGCCCTGCCGGTGGCGGTTCTGCCGGTGGCGGCCTTGTCGGACGCGGTCTTGTCGGAAGTGTCCTTGACCGGGGTGTCCTTGGCGGGGGTGTCCTTGGCCGAGCCGGACTTGCCCGGGGTGGTCTGCGCGGGCACGGCCGGAGCCGGTGCGGCGTCGGAGCCGGTGTACTGCGGCGGGACCGGCGCGGTCGATGCGGTGACGCGCCGCGGGCGGCGTGGGCTGCAGAGCACCAGTGCCAGCACCGAGCCGATGAGACCGGTGACCACGGCGTATGGCGCCACCAGGTGCGCCGAGAGCTGCTCCGGCTCCGGCAGCGCGCCGGTCAGCTTCGGCGCGGCCAGCAGGTACGCCACGGCGACCAGGGCCGGGCCGGCGGCGCCGGAGAGCGCCACCCCCGCCTGGCCGTCGCGGCGGCGCGCGGCGGGCAGCGCGGCTAGGAAGCCGATGACCACGGCGGCGACACCGGCGATGGCCGCGCCGGGCAGGTAGACGCTGCGGAACCAGGGCCCGGCGGCGGTGACCGGCCAGGCGCCGAGCTGTGCCACGACGGGGTCGCGGCCCGCCGCGATGCCGTCGGCCGCCGCGGTGACCGCGAGCAGCCACAGCCAGCCGCCGGTGGCCAGCACGTTGGCGGCGATCGAGCGGGCGACCAGGGCGGCCACGGAGATGAACAGGCCGAGCAGCACCCCGGCGATGGCGTATCCGCCGACGATCAGATGCGGCGCGAAGGTGTCGGCCCGCTCGGCCACCCGGGCGGGCACCGCGGTCAGCGCGACGACCACCAGGCCGCCCAACGCGGCGGCGATCGACAGCGCGGCCCGGCGCAGCACGCGGACCGCTGTCGACGACTGGACAGTCGGTTGGCCGACGCGATCGGCCACTACGGCACCGAGCACCACCGACAGGGCCGAAATCCACACCGTCCAGGCCAGACTCGCCAGCCACGCGGCTTCATCGCCGCCGTGCACGGTGGGCACCCAGGAGAAGACGCCCAGGCCGTATCCGACGCCCAACTGTGCTGCTCCCGCAGCGGCGGCAACGCCCGCCGCGACCGCGACCGAGCTCAGTCCCAGCCGCGTACCCGGGCCCTGAAGTGACATGACGCGAGCGTATAGCAATGCGAGGGGGGTTCGTGTGAACGGTTTACTCTCGTTGCGGCGTAGCGTTCGCCGGGCGTACCCGAAAGAGGAGACCATCATGACCGACCCGTGGGCACAGACGGCGCCGTTGACGCCGCAGCGACCACGCGGGTTCAGCCCCGGCACCGTCGCCGTGCTGGCGACGGCCACCGTGCTGCTGGCCGTCGCAGGACTCGCGATCGGATGGTTCGCGGCCGGTGACGGCGACCCGAAAGTCCAGACGAGCGCCAGCCCGAGCGCTGTGATCTCGCCGACGGCTGACGCGTCCCCGAGCGAGCTGCCCTCACCGACGCCGACGGTCGAGCCGAGCGCCGCATCGCCCGCGCCGGACGGCCCGCGCATGCCCAACGTGGCCGGCAAGGACTTCCAGTCCATCCGCCGCCAAATCATGGCCGACTTCAAGGTGACCGTCACGGTCCAGTTCGACCAGGATGGCGAGGCGGGCCACATCGTGAAGACCGAGCCCGCGGCGGACCTCCCGGTACGTCCGGGCACGAGCGTGAAGCTCTACGTGGCGGGTCCGATCGTCGACGTCGACGTGCCCACGCTGGTCGGCACGTCCTGCGAGGAGGCGAAGAAGGCCTTGGTCGCCGCGGGTCTGCGGGTCGGGCCGTACCCGGCGGAGAAGGTCGGCATGGTCACCGCGGCCACCGCCGAGGCCGGTACGAAGCTCAGGTGGAACACCGAGGTCTCGCTCACCTGCGAGACCGCCGCGCCTCCTTCCCCGGCGGCGGGCTGACGACGGTGGTGGCGTGCTGCGGTGCGCCACGTGTCCAGGTAATGCTTAACCGGCC
The DNA here is from genome assembly GCF_007483665.1 of Catellatospora sichuanensis. Classification (GTDB taxonomy): domain Bacteria; phylum Actinomycetota; class Actinomycetes; order Mycobacteriales; family Micromonosporaceae; genus Catellatospora; species Catellatospora sichuanensis. The sequence continues at coordinate 241,851 of NZ_ML660187.1, read as the reverse complement.
CGGCGACGTGGTAGGACCTCAGCATGTCCGATGAGCAGCGGCACGACGACAGCGATCCGGCGGCGGGCGGGAGCGGCCCCGGGTCGTCCCCCGACGAGACCGCCCCCATGCCTGCTCACCGGCGGGACGAGCAACCCAGCCCCGGCGACGAACCGACGACCGTCCTGCCCGCGGGCGGGTCCGCCGGCGACGAGGCCACGACCGTCCTGCCCGCGGGCGGACGCGCCGGCGACGAGGCCACGACCGTGCTGCCGACGGGCGGGCACACCGGCGACGACGCGACGACCGTGCTGCCGGCGGGCGGGCCCAGGGCCGTGCCACCGGGCGGCGAGCCGACCTCGGTGCTGCCTCCTGCCGGTGGTCGCCCCACCCCGCCGGACGAGCGCACCTCGGTGATGCCGGCCCAGGACGTCTGGACCGGTCGCGCGGGGGTGCCCGCCCGGGAGCCCGCGCCGATGCGCGACGCCACCCCGCCACGCGGCATCGAGTACGGCGAGGGACAACGCACCTGGCGGGCCCCGCTCGTCATCATCGGGATCGCACTGCTGCTGCTCGCGCTGTTCGGGGTGGCTGCCTGGCTCGCGCTGCGGGGCAGCGGGCCGACACCGTCGCCGAGTGCCTCGCCGACCCCGGCGCGGACCACGGCCGCGCCCAGCAGTGCCGCGCCGAGCCCGTCGGCATCCGTGTCGCCGTCACCGGTGCCGTCGACGGTGCGGGTGCCGTCGAACCTGGTGGGCCTGTCGGAGCAGGAGGCCATCGCCGCGCTGAATGCGCTGGGTCTGAACCCGCGGATCACCCTGCGCGTCACCGGTGACGCCGCTCCGGGCACCGTGGTGGAGGTGCAACCGGAGGGCGGCTCGGTGCTGGAGGTCGGGGAGACGGTGACCATCGTGGTGGCCTCGGCACCACCCAGCCCGTCCCCCGAGCCGAGCCCCAGCCCGGAGGAGAGCCCCAGCCCGGACGGCGATTGACGTCCGCCGCAGGCACGAGAACGCGCCCAGGTCGCAGTCGCGGCATGGGCGCGTTCCTGTCCGGCAGGCGGCACGTCACCACTGGCGGCGCCGGTGGGTGACGATGACGATCCCGCCCAGCGCGAGACCGATGCCGATCATGCCGGTGGAGATGAGCGAACGTGCCATCAGCTCGGGTGGCACGGAGTGGGCACTGACTGCGGCGGGCAACGGTGCCTGCCGCGCGATGGATGCGTCCGCAACCGTTGCGGCCCGCACCTCGGTCGCCCCGGCGGTGGCCGGCACCGGCGTGAAGAACGCCGCTGCCAGCGCCGCACCGCACAGTGCGGCGAGCCGGTGGGGCCGATGTGGAATGGTCGCCCTGGGCTCGCGTCCAGAAGCGATCGTTCGGATGTCCATGGCGCCGTCCCCCGGGTGAGCGGGTGCCGTGCCACGCGAGGGCAGACGGTAGGAACTCGTCGCGGCAGCCTGCGGACTGCAGTCGGCCGGGCGAGTCGCCACCGTCGTTCAACTAGGGTTATTCGAGCGTAGATCCGGTATGGGCAGGCCGGAGGCCGATCGCGAGAAATCCTCAGCGAGCGCCCGCGGTCGCGGGGCGCAGGTGCGGGGTGCGGCTCAGTGCGGGGCGCTGGCCGACGCGGCTGGGCACCGTGCGGGCGCGGGCCGAGGCGCTGTTGTCGGGCACTATGCGCAGGCCGGCACGCTGTACGAAGATCGAGCGGCGCTCCACGGCGTCACCGGCGGCGTTGAGCTGGTAGCCGTCGAGCCACACCCAGCCCTCGTAGGTCGGCCAGTCGTGCACGCGGATCACCCGGAACATCATCGGGCGCAGGAACTGGACGCTGGCTTCGCGAGTGACGTGGAGGATGTCGCCGGCTTGGGGAGTCACCTTTTCTCCTTGCTCTCTCGTACCGGTGCGAATGGACAACACGTAATCGGGAGTCGCTCGTTGAACGCTAGAGGTGAAGCTCCGCCCACCGTGCGTGATCATGAAAACGGAAGATCAGCACAGCGGGGGCCATAACAGACACTGTGCCGGAAGACTTTGCTTAATGCAAGTTGCAAAGTGCGTATGCGCACTGGTGTCCTTCGTCCGGTATGTGACAAGCTGGTGTCGGTCTCCCCGGTGATGTCGTGTCGCACCCTCTGTGCGTTCGGCCGGTTGAAGATTCGCCGATCGTCGGAGCAGACTCGCAACACGACATATGCAAGTTCCATCGGGCGGGGGCATCGACTTTCGTGCCTCCGCCGACGTGCGTCGCGGAGGTGCGCCGTGACAACCCGACAGAGCCCGACAGTGCGCCGACGAAGACTCGGTGCCGAACTGCGCAAGCGGCGCGAACATGCCGGCATCACGCTGGAGTTCGTGGCCGAGAGGATGGAGTGCTCACAGTCCAAGATCTCGCGGATCGAGACCGGGCACAGCTCGGTGACCAGTCGCGACGTCCGAGAGATGTTGACGATCTACAACACGCCGGCCGGTGAGGTCGACGTGCTGGTGGAGATCGCCAAGGAGGCCCGGCAGAAGGGCTGGTGGCATCCCTACAGCAGCGTGCTCGTGGGCGCTTATGTCGGGCTGGAGGCTGCGGCCAGCTCCATCCGCGCGTACGAACAGCAGGTTGTCCCCGGCCTGCTGCAATCAGCCGAGTATGCCGAGGCGATGATTCGCGGCGCCTGGCCGGACTGGGACGAAGAAGCGATCATGAATCGTGTCCGTGTCCGGATGGGCCGCCAATCGTTGCTCACGCGACAAGACGATGCGATCAGGTTTCAGGTGGTGCTCGATGAGTCGGTGGTGAGCCGGCCCGTGGGCGGCGACAAGGTCATGCGAGACCAGCTTCGGCTACTGGCCGAAGCAGCCTCGTGGCCTAACGTGACCTTGCAAGTGTTGCCGTTCGAGGCAGGTCCACACGCCGGTATGGACGGTACTTTCGCCATCCTGGAGTTTCCCGAACCAGGTGACTCAGATGTCGTTTACGCGGAGAATGCGACCGGGGGACTTTTCCTGGAAAAAAACGATGAGCTGGGGAAGTACACCAAGATCTTCGAGAACATCCGGAGGGCTGCGTTGAGCCCCGAGGAGTCCGCCGAGCTGATCGCACAACTGGCGGAGGAGCCACTATGGAAGTCGAGACCAAGGGGTTTCGAGTCGATCTGAGTGAAGCACGTTGGTACAAGAGCACGCGGAGTGGGCCGAACTGCGACAACTGCGTTGAAGTCGCGTTTGTTGGTGGTGCGATCGCGCTTCGCGACTCCAAGAATCCCGCCGGACCGGCATTGATCTTCACGCCGGACGAGTGGGACGCCTTTGTGGAGGGTGCCAAGGACGGGGAGTTCGATCTCTAGGACGAACCCGCGCCCGGGTTACAGCTCTGGATCACGCTTGCGGGGGACCCCCTTCGCGCCACCCTCAAGGGCGCAGAAGGGGGTCTTTCGTCGTACCCGGCCGACTACAGCAGGACGCGGTGCAGGTTGGCGCGGCGCCGCTCGATCATCGTCTCCCGGGCGTGCTGCAGCCACTCCCGGCGCGTGCCGGGTTCCGGCGGGTAGTCCAGCCCGAACTTGAACCAGGCGGGCGGCTGCGCCATCCGGGCGTACCGGTCGATCAGGTCGTCGAGCACCCGGGTCAGTTCCACCCGCGCGTTGCGCCCGGCCTCCAGCGTGGCGCGATGCGCCGTGAGGTAGTCGGCCCGCCGGTTGGCGACGGCACGCAGCCGGCCCCGGATCTCCTCGATGCGTCCCCGCTGGATCGCGGTCAGCACGGCGGCGGCCCGGTCCTCGCGCAGGTGCCGGGCGAGCGCGGACCGGTGGCGGGGCCGCAGCCATGACGACGGCTGGGCGAGCGCGGTGATGGTCGCGTGGATGCGCGTCTGGACCTTCTGCTCGGCCTCGTACGCCTCCTGGCAGCGCTGCTCGGCGAGCGCGACCTGGCGCGGATCCGGCCCGGGAGGCGCGGCCGCGGCGACGCGCTCGGCCTCCTCGACCAGGCGCCACAGCCAGCGCTCGTCGTCGCCGATCTCGTCCAGCGGGTCGAGCGGGGCGACGTCGTCGTAGGGTTCCCGGGCCGCCGGGACCACCGCCTGGTAGTGGGCGCGCGCGGAGTCGGCGCCCTCCTGGCCGCAGTGCGGACAGGGCAGCTGCCGGACGAGCCGGCTGATCTCGCCGATCAGCTGCGCCGGCGTGACCTGAGATGGCAATGGTGTGGACGCCGGTTCAGCGACCATGGTGGTTCCCCCGCACGTGATGCACAACTGGTTTGCTTGCGCATAGTCACGCAAGCAACACGTGCAGTGACGATCGCGGGTAGACCGTCGCCTGCATTCCGTTGCGGTCGTTGTATCAGACGGCGCCCCACCACACCGCGAAACTCGCCGACCGGGTAGGACGAAGATGACGATGCCTGAACACGTGCCCAGCCAGAACGCCAGCCCCGCTCCGCGCGAGCGCAACCTGCGCGACTCCGAACGGGTCCAGTTGCCGGGAGACACCCTGCTGGAGCCGGGCCCCGGGCCGCTGCAGGCGCTCGGCCTGGACAGGTTCGGCGAGCAGTCGTTCGCTCCGTCGAGCTGGCTGGACATGCCCGCCGAGTCCACCCTCGTCGACCACCCGCTGCTGCGCGGCCTGCTCCTGGAGCTCCCGCCCCGCAACGCACCGCCCACCGAGGAGTGGTTCGACCGCTGGTTCGACGCCACCCGCTCCGTCCTGGGCCTCATCTACCTGCGCAGGTAACCTCCCCACCGGCCTCCCCGCCGGCCCACGCCGTCCACCCGGGTCGCAACTCTTAAAAGGTCGCGGCATCCGTCTCCCCTGGAAGCCGCGACTCTTTAAGAGTTGCGACCCGGATGACGGCGGGTGGGTGGGGTGGGTCAGACCGCGAAGGTTGAGGGGGAGTTCGTGGCGGGGGTGACCGGGGTGGCGCGCCAGAGGCGGGTCTTCTGGGCGGTGAGGCGGGCCAGGTACTTCGGGTTGAGGATCAGGTAGCGACGCCACAGGCGCTTGGGCTCCAGTCCCAGGCGCCACAGCCACTCCAGGGCGTTCCGCTGCATCCACGCGGGCGGCTTGCGCAGCCCGCCGGCGTGGTAGTCGAACGCCGCCCCGACCGCCAGCAGCGGCATCGCCAGGTACGGCCGCATCGCGTAGGCGAACTTCTCCTGCCGCGGGCAGCCGAGGCCGACCAGCACGATCCGGGCGCCCGAGCCGGTGATGCGCGCCGCGATCTGCTCGGGCTCGCCGGGCTCCACACCGCGGAACTTCGACGGCTCGCTCCCGGCGATCTTCAGCGCCGGGAATTTCGCGATCAGCGCCGGGATCAGCAGGTCCAGCACAGGCTGGGTCGAGCCGTAGAGGTACACCGGCAGGCCCTGTTCGGCGGCCCGGCCGAGCACCCGCAGGGTGAGCTCCGGTCCGTACACCCGGTCGCGCAGCCCGGCGCCGTGCAGCAGGTTGAGCGCCCAGCGCACCGGCTGGCCGTCCGGGGTGATCAGGTCGAAGCTGTTGAGCTGCGCGCCGAGCGTGCCGTCGGCGACGCCCTCCATCACCCCGTGCACCGCGAGCGCGGTGACCGCGAACGGCCGCCCGTCCGCCGCGGCGCGGATGATGCGCTCGGTGGCGTCGTCGTAGTCCGTGGCGTCGACGAGGACGCCGAGCACGTTGCGCTTGCTGCCGCTGTTAAGCGTCGTCGTCATGACGTTCCTCGGGGTGTGCGCGCCGATCGGGGGGACTACATCCACTTGTCGGCGTTGGCCTCGTAGATCTCGTTGAGGATAGCGGGCACGTCGTACGTCATCCGCCAGTCCGGGTAGTGCGCCTGGAACTTGGCCATGTCGCTGACGTACCACTGGTGGTCGCCCATGCGGGCCTGCTCCACGTAGTTGACCTTCGCTTCCCTGCCCGCGATCTTCTCGGCGATGGCGAAGGCCTCGAGGTGCGAGGTGTTGGAGAAGCGGCCGCCGCCCAGGTTGTAGACCTCGCCGGAACGCGGGTTGCGGAAGAAGGCCTCGAACGCGGTGAGCACGTCGTGCGAGTGGATGGCGTCGCGGACCATCTTGCCCTTGTAGCCGAACAGGTTGTAGGTGCGGCCCTCCATCACGCAGCGCATCAGGTACGCCAGGAAGCCGTGCAGCTCGGCGGCCGAGTGGGCCGGGCCGGTCAGCGTGCCGCCGCGGAAGGACGCCGTCTTCATGCCGAAGTAGCGGCCGTACTCCTGCACCGCCACGTCCGCGGCGACCTTGGACACGCCGAAGATCGAGTGCATGCTGTTGTCGATCGTCATGTCTTCGGTGATGCCGCCCGCGAACTGGTGGTTCGGGTCGATCTCGTACCGGGTCTCCTGCTCGACCAGCGGGAGGCGGTTCGGGGTGTCGCCGTAGACCTTGTTCGTCGAGCAGAAGATGAACGCGGCGTCGGGGCAGTGCTGGCGGGTGTACTCCAGCACGTTCAGCGTGCCGACGGCGTTGACGTCGAAGTCGGTGAACGGCTCCTTGGCCGCCCAGTCGTGGCTGGGCTGGGCCGCGGTGTGGATCACCAGCGAGATGTCCTTGCCGTACCGCTCGAAGATCTTGTTGAGCACGTCACGGTCGCGGATGTCGACGTCGTAGTGGGTGTACGAGTCGCCGAGCTTGCTGGTGAGGTTCACCAGGCTCCAGGCCGTCGAGCCGTCCTCGCCGAAGAAGTACTTGCGCATGTCGTTGTCGAGGCCGACGACGTGCATGCCCAGGCCGGCGAAGTGGCGGGCTGCCTCGGAACCGATCAGACCGGCCGAACCGGTCACCAACGCAACGCTCACCAGACACTCCCTGTAACCAATCGACGATCGCGACCAGCGGAGAGCTTACCCTGACCGGCCCTGGTCGGGGGCAGCCTGTCGGCCGGGTGGCCTTGCGTACACGGAGCGTGAAGATCTCGTTCCGCTGCCGGGTCCGGGACCCGCCGACCCGGAAACCGGGTCGGCGGCGGTCCGGCCGCGCCGCTACGATCCCACCGCTTTCACGTCTACCAACGGAGGTCGTGTGATCAAGTATTACGGGGGCAGGCGCCTGGCTGTGCTGGGCGGCGTGCTGGCGCTGGCGGCCGCGGGCGTGCTCGCGCCGAGCCGGCCGGCCGACGCGGCGACGATGACCTTCGTCACCGCGAGCACGTGGGCCCACACCGATTCGCGGGACAAGAACACCCCCTACATCGACGTCACCGCGTACGACATGCCCGTGGGCTCGTGGCGCGACGACGCCGGCAAGCACCACAAGTCTCGGGCGTACTTCACGTACGACCTGTCCGCCTACCGGGGCAAGACGATCTCCGCGGCGGCCTTCGCGGCCACGGAGACCGCGGCCAACGACTGCGACAAGCAGCGCAGCCTGGAACTGTGGCGGACCTCCCCGGTGAGTGGGAGCACCACCTGGGCCGCCCCGCCGCAGGAGCTGGCCAGGCTCGCCGGGTTCGACGGGCCTTCCTGCCCGCCCCGGTACCTTCGCGTGGACGTCCTCGACCTGGTGCGCGACTCGCTCGCCGCCGGGCAGACCTCGCTGACGCTCGCACTGCGTGTGCCGGAGGAGGTCGAGGGCAACCTGCACTACGGCCGCCGCGTGCGCAACACCGGCATCTCGATCACCGCCAACGCGGCACCGGGTGCCCCCACGCAGCTCACCGTCGCCAACCAGAGCTGCGGCGTGGAGCAGGCGCTCTTCATCCCCACCGCCACCCCCACGATCACCGCGTGGGCCACCGACCCCGACGTCGCGCCGGGCAACACCATCGGCGACCCGATCATGCCGACGTTCGCGGTGTGGCCCGCCGACGAGCCCGAGAAGCGCGTCGAGTGGACGACCTACCGCAGCTACGCGCCGCGGTGGGTGTCCGGGACGGTCCCGAGCGGCGTGCTGGAGCAGGGCCGCACCTACGTTGCCGCGGTGCGCGCCGCGGACGACGACGTGGCCGGGCCGTGGAGCGCCGAATGCCGGTTCACCGTGGACCGGGAGCGGCCGTCCCAGCCGCCGCTGGTCAGCTCCGTCGACTACCCCAACGACGGGCAGTGGACGCATGGCGGCCCCGGCCTCGCGGGCGACTTCACGTTCAGCGCCAACGGAGTGGCCGACGTGGCCGGCTACCGGTACGGCATCGGCGGCGCCTACCAGTACGTCGCCGCGCCGAGCCTCGGCGCCGCGGTCACCGTGCCGATCACCCCGACCCGGGACGGATACCAGACGCTGTACGTGTACAGCGTCGACCGGGCGGGCAACTCCTCCAGCCAGGTCTCGTACAACTTCATCGTGCGCCGGACCGCGCCGATGATCGAGGACGCCGATCCTGAGGCCTGGGCAGGCGACCCGCACCACCTGACCTTCCGGCCGAACATGGACGACGTCGTGTCGTACACCTACCGGCTCGACGACGGCCCGGACCAGACGGTCGCCGCGGCCGCGGACGGCACCGCCCAGGTCGTCGTCACCCCGTCGGTCCAGGGCTCGACGGTCTACGTGCGCAGCACGACGGCGACCGGCCTGCTCTCGGGGGAGAACTGGAGGCAGCTCTCGGTCTGGACCGCGCCGGAGATCATCTCTACCGACTTCCCGATGGACGGCACGCAGGGTCTTCCGGTCGGCACGAAGGGCCACTTCACCTTCAAGCCCCGGATGCACGGCGTCGTGGAGTACACGTACCAGTTCAACCGGTACCAGGAGGACGAGCAGCCCGCGCAGACCGTGGCGGCCGGCCCGGACGGCTCCGTCACCCTCCCGTTCACCGCGACGCGGGCGGGCTACAACACGCTCGATGTCAGCAGCCGCACCGCCGACGGGTTCACCTCGGAGGAGTCGGGCGTCGCCTTCTACCCGGCGTCGATCGCGCCGGGCGTGGAGTCGGCCGTCTACCCGAACGGCATCCGGGGCGGCGGTATCGGGATGCCCGGGACGTTCGTGTTCACCCCGGCCGTGCCGGAGGTGGTCGAGTACGTCTACCGGTTCGATGACGGACCGGAGCAGGTGATCGCCGCGGCGCCGGACGGCACCGCGTCGGTGGAGTGGACCCCTCGTGTCTACAACAGCACCTACGGTGGCTGGTACAGCCTCCTGGTGCAGTCGCGTAGCGCCGACGGCCTGCTCTCGGACCCGGCCTACCACTCCATCGCGGTGAACGGCCTCGAGCCGCTGATCTCGGCGACGGACGGCGTGGTCGGGCAGCCGCAGGAGATCACCTTCACGGCGCAGCTCGCCGGCACCACCGAGTTCGAATACCGGATCGGGTACGAGGGCGAGATCCAGCGTGTCGCCGCCGGACCCGACGGCAAGGCGACCGTGACGTTCACCCCCGAGCAGCAGGAGTACTGGCTGCAGATCGAGGTGCGCAGCTTCACCGCGGACGGACTCGTCTCCGGCTACACCTGGCACAGCATTCAGGTGACGGCTCCGTAGCACCGACCTGGCGCCTGGTGGTCCGCGATCGCGGACCACCAGGCGCCAGGCTCGCTACCCGGCTAGAAGATCTTGATCCAGGGGCGGTCGGCAGCGTTACCGGTGCCCGGACTCAGCCACTTCCGGCCATTGTCGTCGTATCCAAACAGGGTGCCGTCAGGCAGCCGGGTCAGGATGCCCAGCCCGGGCAGGCCTGGCACCTGGGTGAAGACGCCGTCCTGCAGCCGCCACACCCCCGACGGGTTGCCGGCGAGCAGGATGCCGCCGCCCAGCGCCACGACCTGGTGCGGCTGGGTCTCCGCGGGCAGGTCGGCCTGGCGCTGCCAGGCCCCGCCGACCAGCCGCCAGAGCTGCTGCGTGTTGCCCGTGAGCCAGACCTCGGCGCCGTCGGGCGACAGCACCAGCCCGAAGGCGGTCGCCTGTGCCGGTGCGGGCAGTTGCCGCCAGCTGCGCAAACCGTCCTCGCTCAGCTGGATCCGCGGCGCGCCCTCGTGCTCGGGTGAGGTGAGCAGCCAGAACCGTCCGTCCAGCCCGCGGTGCAGCGACGACGCGCGGTTCGGGTTGCCGCCGAGCTGGGGCTGCGGCACCACCGGGCCGGATCCGATCTTGTAGAGCTGTACGCGCTCGCACTCGGGGGCGGACGCGCCGTCCTCGAAGGTCACCGCGCCGGGGCAGGCCAGCCCATAGCCCTCGTGTCCGTGGGCGCGGGCGTCGGCCAGCACCGCCTCCTGCGGCGGAGCGGAGAGCGGGTGCGTCGTGAAGGTCGCCCCGCCGTCCCGCGTCAGCAGGAACTTTTCCTTGATCAGGTGCAGCGCGATGGTCTGCCCGTCGAGGGCGTACAGGTTGATCACCTTGCCGTCCAGGGACGGCACGCCGGTGACCCGGTGCCAGGTGCGCCCGCCGTCCCCGGTGCGCGCCAGCACCGCGGTGCAGGTGTGGCCGGCTTGCACGCAGTCGTCCTGGTCGCAGGCCGGGGCGCGCGACGGGCAGCCCACCAGCAGCGCCCAGCCGTGCTCGGCGTCGGTGAACACCACGGTCGCCGGGAAGTCGGGCGCGACGCCCGGCACCTGCACCGCCCTGGTCTCCACAACGGGTGCGGGCGCGGCCGACGGGCTGCCCGAAGGGCTTGTCACGGCGGGCGTCGAGGGGGTGACCACGGGCGGGGTCTCGCCGCGGCCACCGAGGTTCAGCAGCGTCACCGGAGCGATGATCGCGGCCAGTGCGAGCGCGGCGAGCGCGCCGTGCCGGGTGCGCCGTCGGCGGCGTACCGCCGAAGCGACGGCCTCGACCGGCACGGCCCGGAAGGTGCCCGCGGTGCGCGCGGCGAAGTCGGCGAAGGTCTGATCCATCGGCTCAGGCACGGCTGCTCTCCTCGCGAACGTCGCTGACATGGGCGGCCAGCGCGGCCCGGCCGCGCGACAGCCAGGACCGGACCGTCCCCTCGGCGACGCCCTGCTGCTCGGCGATCTCGGCGGTGGACAGCTGCCCGAGGTGGTGCAGCACGACCGCGAGCCGGTGCCTGGCGGGCAGCTTCGCCAGCGCCTCCACCAGCGCGACCCGGTCGGGTTCCGGCCCGGCCACGTGCTCCTCCCGCTGTCGGGACAGGTAGCGCAGCGCGGTGGCGCGCCGCCGCAACCGGCTGGTGGCCAGATTCCAGGCGACCCGGCGCACCCAGCCGGCCGGGTCGTCGTACGCGCTGATCCGGTGCCAGCGGTCGAACGCCCGGCAGAACGCCTCCTGCGCCAGGTCCTGCGCCTCGGCGTGATCGCCGAGGTAGGCGTAGAGCTGCGTGGCGAGGCGCTGGAAGTGGGTCGCGTAGAGCTCCGTGAACCCCGTCGGTGGTGACATGCGGCGCTCCCCGCGGGCCGGAGCCGCCCACAGCGGCGGCTTTCCTCTGGCACGCGCTGGGGCGCGGGAATGTTGCAGACGAATGTCTCTACCGGGGCAGCGAGACCGTCACCACGAGGCCCCCGCCCTCGCGCGGCCGAGCGGTGACCGTGCCGCCGTGCGCCCGCGTGATCGCTCGCACGATCGACAGCCCGAGCCCCACGCCCTGGTCGGAGCGGGTGCGCTCGCTGCCCCGGCGGAACGGCTCGAACAACCCCTCCACCTCGTACGCTGCCACCACCGGCCCGGTGTTGGACACCTCCAACTCCACCCGGCCGCCCCGGGTGGAGGTCGCGGCCCGGACCCAGCCGCCCGCGGCGTTGTGCCTGATCGCGTTGCCGATGAGGTTCTGCGCGACCCGCTCCAGCAGCACCGGGTCACCGGTGGTCTCCGCGGGGGCGGCTTCGACGGCCACCGCCACGTCGGCCTCGGCCGCCGCGCCCGCGCTCTGCAGCCCGACGTGGTCGACGACGTCGGCGAGGTCCATCGGCCGCCGCTCCACCACCTCGTTCTCCGAGCGCGCCAGCAGCAGCAGCCCTTCGATCAGGCGCTCGTGCCGGCCGTTGATGTCGAGCAGCGTCTCGCCGAGCCGTTTGACGTCGTCGGAGGCGGTCTTGCGGTGCATGGCCAGCTCCACCAGTGACCGGTTCAGCGTCAGCGGCGTACGCAGCTCGTGCGACGCGTTCGCGACGAAGCGCCGCTGCCCGTCGAAGGCCTGGTCCAGCCGGGCCAGCATGGCGTCGAAGGTGTCGGCCAGCTCCTGGATCTCGTCGTTGGGGCCCCGCAGCGCGATGCGCTCGTGCAGCCCGCGGTCGGCGGCGGGGGCGGTGCTGATCCGGCGGGCGGTGTCGGTGATCCGGTGCAGCGGCGACAGCAGCCGGCCCGCGATCAGCCAGCCCAGCGCGATGGACACGGCACCCACCACCAGCAGCGCGATCGCGCCCTGCTGGAGCAGCGCGACCATGGTCGCGTGGCGCAGCGACTCGGCCTGCTTGTCCATGTAGTAGACGAGGTCGGGGTTGTTGTTGATGAGGACCCGCACCCGCGCGCCGCCGCCCTGCTCGGCCAGCCCGGCGACCCCGGGCGCCTGGCCGAGGTCGGGCAGCGGGGCGTGGAAGGTGAACTTCTGCAGCAGCGACTGGTCGACCAGGAAGTAGGTCACCACCAGCAGGGCCAGCCCGGCGAGGAAGAACAGCCCGCCGTAGACGAGGGTGAGGCGGGCGCGGATGGTCAGGCGGTACGACGGCAGTCTCACGGGATCCGATACCCCACTCCGGCGACGGTGGTGACGACGGGCGGGTCGCCCAGCTTGCGGCGCAGCTTGAGGATGGTCAGCCGGACCGCGGAGGTGAACGGGTCGGCGTGCTCGTCCCAGACCTTCTCCAGCAGGCTCTCCGCGGAGACCACCGCGCCCTCGGCCCGCAGCAGCTCGGCCAGCACGCCGAACTCCTTGCGCGACAGCGGCACGTAGTGGCCGTCCCGGAAGACCTCCCGGCGGGCCTGGTCGAGCCGGATCCCGCCGCGCACCAGGGTCGGCGCGCTGGCCGGGCGGGCGCGTCGGCCGAGGGCGTGCACCCGGGCGGCGAGCTCGGCGAACGCGAACGGCTTGGACAGGTAGTCGTCGGCGCCCAGGGTCAGCCCGGCGACCCGGTCGCCGACCTCGGCGGCGGCGGTGAGCATCAGTACCCGGGCGCTGGACTGCGAGTCGACCAGCGAGCGGCACACGTCGTCGCCGTGCACCACCGGCAGATCCCGGTCCAGCAGCACCACGTCGTAGTCGTGTACGGCCAGCCGCTCCAGCGCCGCGTCGCCGTCGTACACCACGTCGACGGCGTGAGCGTCGTCACGCAGCCACTCGGCGATGGCGTCGGCGAGCAGTGCCTCGTCTTCGACCACGAGTACCCGCATGTCCGGCTCCGCCTCCCCGCCGGTCCGCCCGGCCAGCCAATAGTTACCCGACGTGATGTTTCTTCGCCGTTATCGCGAGCGGAAACGGCCGCGAAACGGCCCCCCGCGTGAACTGGGCTCCGTGCCGCCGGCGACCGGCCGGCGGCCCGACGAAGGAGACACGCGATGAAGCGACGGCTGCTGGGGGTGGTGCTGGCGTTGCCGCTGATGGCGGCGCTGGCGCTGTCCGGCTGCGCGCAGCAGGGCGGCGACGACGGCATCGCCTCGGTCGGCAACGGGACCGCCGCGGCGACGCCCAGTGCCGGACCGAGCCTGAGCCAGGAGGAGAAGGGCCTCAAGTTCGCGCAGTGCATGCGTGAGAACGGCGTCGACATGCCCGACCCCGATCCCAACGGCGGCCCGGTCCGGGTGCGCATCAGCGGCGGCCCGGTCGACCGGGACAAGTTCGAGAAGGCGCAGGAGGCGTGCAAGCAGTACTCGCCGTTCGCCGAGGGCGGCCCGGCGAACGCCGATCCGCAGATGGCCGAGAACATGCGCAAGTTCGCCCAGTGCATGCGCGACAACGGGGTGCCGAACTTCCCGGACCCGGACGGCGGTCGCGTGATGATCGACAAGACGATCGGCGATGACCCGGACTTCGAGGCCGCGCAGAAGCTGTGCCAGGAGAAGTTCATGCCGGGCGCGGTCCAGAAGAAGGCACCGTGACCGAGACCGCACAGCTTGTCGCACTGGAGACCCCCGCCGGCGCGGCGCCCGTCCGGCGCCGCCGCCGGCGCGGGGCACGCACCGCGCTGCTGGTGATCGGCGCGCTCGCCGCGGGCGGGGCCGCCGCGGCCGCCGCGGTCGGGTTCGGCGGCGGGGACGGCGGCACCCCGCCCGCGAGCAATCTGCCGCCGGCCACCGCCCCGGTGACCCGGCAGACCCTGCAGGACAGCCAGACCGTCGACGGCGAACTGGGCTTCGGCCCGACCTACTCGGCCGTGAACCGGCTCAACGGGACGGTGACCTGGCTGCCCGAGTCCGGCGCGGTGATTTCCCGTGGCAAGCCCCTGTACCGGATCGACAACAGCCCGGCCGTGCTGATGTACGGAAACGTGCCCGCCTACCGCGAGCTCAAGTCGGGCGACGAGGGGGCCGACGTCAGGCAGCTGGAGCAGAACCTCAAGGCGCTCGGCTACGGCGGCTTCACGGTGGACGACGAGTTCACCTCGTCCACCGCCACCGCGGTCAAGAAGTGGCAGGACAAGCTCGGGCTGGCGGAGACGGGCCGGGTCGAGTTCGGCCGCGTCGTCTTCGCCTTGGGGCAGGTCCGGGTGGAGAGCCTGGAGGCCACGGTGAGCGCGCCGGCGCAGCCCGGATCAGCGGTGCTCAAGTACACGGGCACGGTCCGCGTCGTGGTGGTGCAGCTGGACGTCGCCGACCAGCGGCTGGCCAAGGTGGGCGCAGCTGTGAAGGTCGAGCTGCCCGCGGGCGGCACGGCCGACGGCAAGGTGGCCAAGGCGTACACCGTGATCGAGGCCGGTGGCCAGGGCGAGGAGGCCACCACGAAGCTCGAGGCGGTGGTGTCGCTGGCCGACCAGAAGGCGGTCGCCGGCTTCAACCAGGCCGCGGTCGACGTCACCTTCACCGCGGCGGAGCGCCCCGACGTGCTCACCGTGCCCGTGTCGGCGCTGGTCGCGCTGCGCGAGGGCGGGTACGGCGTCGAGATCGTCGAGGGCGGCGCCAGCCGCTACCTCGCGGTGGAGACAGGCCTGTTCTCCGGTGGCCGGGTCGAGGTCAGCGGTGCGGGCCTGGCCGAGGGCATGACCGTGGGGATCCCGCGATGATCGCCCTGGACGGCGTCACCAAGGTCTACCCGGGTGGCGTCACCGCCCTGGACGGGGTGTCGCTGACCGTGTACGCGGGCGAGATGGCGGCGATCGTCGGGCCGTCCGGCTCCGGCAAGTCGACCATGCTGCACATCATCGGCACGCTGGACCGGCCCAGTGCCGGGTCGGTGCGCATCGCCGGCTACGACGTGGCCGCCCTGTCGGACCGGCAGCTGTCGGCGCTGCGGGCGGCCCGGGTCGGTTTCGTGTTCCAGCAGTTCCACCTCGCCGCCGGGGTGAGCGCGCTGGACAACGTCGCCGACGGTCTGCTCTACGGCGGGCGCACCCTGGGTGAGCGCCGCCGCCGCGCGGTCGCCGCGCTGGAACGGGTCGGCCTGGCCCACCGGATGGACCACGAGCCGCACGAGCTGTCGGGCGGCGAGCGCCAGCGCGTCGCGATCGCGCGGGCCGTGGTCGGCAACCCGCCCCTGTTGCTGGCCGACGAGCCCACGGGCAACCTGGACTCGGCTTCCGGCGCAGGCATCATGGCGCTGCTGCACGAGTTGCATGCCGCGGGCACCACCGTGGTGATCATCACGCACGACCGGGAGATCGCCGCGGGGGTGCCCCGCCAGGTGCAGATGCGCGACGGCAGAGTGGTCGCCGACAGCGGCCCGGCAGTCGCGACCCTGCCCGAGACGGAGCCGGCCACGGCCGGCCCGCCGGCCGGTCATCCGGCCCTCGGCGCGGTTCCGCGGTCGGCGGATCCGTCGGTGGCCGGACCGGCGGCGCACGCCATCGGCACCGGCGGGAGGGCGCGATGACGGCCCCCGCCCTGCCCAGGCTCCATCCGGCCCGGATGCGACCTCGCGACGTGCTGCGCGTCGGGGGAGTGGGGCTGCGTACCCGGCCGGTACGGGCGTTCCTGTCGGCGCTGGGCATCGCGATCGGCATCGCGGCGATGATCGCCGTGGTCGGCATCTCGTCGTCGTCGCGGGCCGAGCTGGACCGCACGCTGGCCGCGCTGGGCACCAACCTGCTCACGGTGACCCCGGGCCGGACCATGTTCGGCGCGGACGCGCAGTTGCCGGTCGAGTCGGTCGCCATGATCTCCCGGATCGCCCCGGTGGAGCAGGTGTCGGCGATCGGCAAGGTCGACGGGGCCAAGGTCTACCGGTCGGACCGCATACCCGCGGCGCAGACCAACGGCCTGGCCGTGTACGCCGCCCGGCTCGACCTGATGGACACGGTCGGGGCGAAGCTGCGGGCCGGGACCTGGCTCAACGCGGCCACCGAGCGCTACCCGGCGGTGGTGATCGGCGCGGACACGGCCGCCCGGCTCGGCATCGGCACGGTCGGCCCGGACACCCAGATCATGGTCGGCGGCCGGCGGTTCACCGTGGTGGGCGTGCTGGAGCCGGTGGCGCTGGCACCCGAGCTGGACGCCGCGGTGCTGGTCGGCTGGCCGGCTGCGGCGGACCGGCTCGCCTTCGACGGGCATCCGACGACCGTCTATACCCGGTCGGTGGAGTCGGCCGTCACGGCGGTGCAGGGCGTACTGGCGGCGACCGCGAACCCGGAGGCCCCGAACGAGGTCGACGTGTCGCGGCCGTCCGACGCGCTGGAGGCCAAGCAGGCCGCCAACCAGGCGTTCACCGGGCTGTTGCTCGGTTTGGGCGCCGTCGCGCTGCTGGTCGGCGGGGTCGGGGTGGCCAACACGATGGTCATCTCGGTGCTGGAGCGGCGGGCCGAGATCGGCCTGCGGCGCTCGCTCGGCGCGACCCGGGGACAGATCCGGCTGCAGTTCCTGGCCGAGTCGCTGCTGCTGTCCGCGCTGGGAGGGGCGGGCGGGGTGCTCCTCGGCATCGCGGTGACCTCGGGATACGCGGCGTATCAGGGCTGGCCGACGGTGGTTCCGGCCTGGGCGATGCTCGGCGGTCTGGGCGCGACGCTGGTGATCGGGGGCCTGGCGGGCCTCTACCCGGCGGTGCGGGCCTCCCGCCTGTCCCCGACGGAGGCCCTCGCCACGCCGTGATCGCCCGACACGCCGTGATCTTCCGCGGTGATCGTCACGCATGACCGTCCGCCGCGGACGCGACCTTCCTCCCGGGTCGCGCCCGCGGCGGTCGCGTATCGGGGCGGCGGTCGCGTCCGATGGAGCCGGACCGCGACTGCACAAGATCCCCGTTTCGGGGCAAAACGTGTGGTCAGGGCCCCGAGCCTCTGACGGAAATCTGCGATCTTTGTGTGAGACGGCCGACAGTTCGGCCGAGCGCCGCGAAGGCGACACAAAAGAAGAAGGCCTCCCGGAGGAGGCCTTCTTGCTGGTGGGGATGGGGGGAGTTGAACCCCCACGTCCTTTCGGACACACGGACCTGAACCGTGCGCGTCTGCCATTCCGCCACATCCCCTTGGGGACGATGTTGCTGTCCCGTGGCGTGTGCAGGAACTTTAGCAGTCCCCGCGGTTCGCAAGGGAGTCACCTCCCGTTGCGTGCTGGCACAGCTTACGCTATGCCTGCTCCGCCTCGCCAACCGGTTATCCCGGTCGGCGTTGCGGGGAGAACACTAACACGACCACCTGGCCAAGGCCGAAATCGGAGGCAAGGATGGTCGTCATGCTGGCGTGGCGTCGGCAACGGCGGACGTATTGGGCGAAGACGCGGGAGTGGAGGGCAGATAACATCATGTCCTCGGAACCCGAGGAGGACCGGTGAGCGTGTTGCAACGCTTCGAGAAACGCCTGGAAGGCCTGGTTGAGGGCGCCTTCGCGAAGGTATTCAAGGGGGTCGTCCACCCTGTGGAGATCCTGAATGCCATGCAGCGTGAGGCAGAAGCTCACAAGGCGATCCTGGTTGGTGGGCGCACGCTCGTGCCGAACCGCTATGTGATCGATCTCTCGCCCTACGACCACAGCCGGCTGGCCCCGTACGCGGCCGCGCTGGCTCAGGAGCTGGCGCAGTCGCAGGCCGAGTTCATCGGCGAGCAGGCCTGGACGGTGTACGGCGACGTGATCGTCGAGATCGAGCGTGGAGACGGGCTGGACACGGGCATGTTCCGGGTCTCGGCCGAGGTCTACACGGCCGACCAGGCGCCGCAGGCGAGCTATGAGCCCCCGCCGCAGCAGTACCCGCCGTACGGCGGCCAGCAGGCCGGCCCACCGCCGGGTGGCGGCGGCGCGCGCAACGTGCGCCTCGTCTCCGGTGACGGGCGGACGTTCCCGCTGGCCATCGGGTCGACCACGATCGGTCGTGGGGACCAGGCCAACCTGCGCCTGCCCGACGTCGGCATCTCGCGGCGGCACGCCCGGCTGGACTTCGACGGTGCCCAGGTGGTGCTGACCGATCTCGGGTCGACCAACGGGACGATGGTCAACGGCCAGCGGGTCTCCGCGGTCGCCCTGAATCCCGGCGACATGATCCAGATCGGCACCACGACCCTGACGTTCCGCGTGGACGGCTGATCGGCCTTGCCCGAAATCGTCCTCACCGCCGCCCGCTTCGGTTTCCTCGTGCTGCTGTGGATCTTCGTGTTCACGGTGGTCGGTGTCATCCGACGGGATCTGTTCGCCGGCTCGCGTACGAGTCGGCTGGTCGCCGCGCCCCGCGGGGTCGCGGGTGCCGCGCAGGCGGCGGGCAGCGCGCGCCCGGCCAAGGTCAAGAAAGGCCGGGCCGCGCACACCTTGGTGGTCACGGCGGGCTCGCTCGCCGGCACCAAGATCACACTGGGCGAGGCTCCGATCACCATCGGCCGGGCGGAGGACTCCACACTCGTCATCACCGACGACTACGCCTCCGCCCGCCATGCCCGCCTGGTCCCCCGGGACGGGCAGTGGATGGTGGAGGACCTCGGCTCGACCAATGGCACGTATCTGGACCGCAGCAAGGTGAGCGGACCTACTCCCGTACCCCTCGGCGTGCCGATTCGCATCGGCCGCACGTCCCTCGAATTACGGCCATGACAATCATCCTGCGCTACGCGGCCCGCAGTGACCGCGGCCTCATCCGAGACGGAAACCAGGACTCCGTCTACGCTGGGCCGCGGCTGCTCGCCGTTGCCGACGGCATGGGCGGCATGGCCGCCGGTGACGTCGCCAGCAACATCGTCATCGGCGCCATGGCCCCGCTCGACGAGGACGTCCCCGGCGATGCGATCGTCGACGCCCTTCGATCGGCCGTCAATCTCGCCAACCAGCAGCTTCGCGACACCGTGGACGCCAACCCCCACCTGGAGGGTATGGGCACCACCCTGACCGCGATGCTCTTCACCGGCTCCAAACTGGGCATGGCCCATATCGGCGACTCGCGGGCCTACCTCCTGCGCGACGGCGAGTTCAACCAGATCACCAAGGACGACACGTACGTCCAGATGCTGGTGGACGAGGGTCGCATCAGCGCGGAGGAGGCCAGCAGCCATCCCCAGCGCTCGCTGCTCACCCGCGCGATGGACGGGCGCGACATCGAGCCGGACTACACCGTCCGGCCGGTGCACCCCGGCGACCGCTACCTGATCTGCTCCGACGGACTGTCGGGCGTGGTCAGCGCGGAGACCATCGGGCAGACCATGCGCGAGTACGTCGACCCGACGGCCTGCGTGGAGCGCCTCATCGCGCTCGCGCTGCGGGGCGGCGGACCGGACAACATCACCGTGATCATCGCGGACGCCACCGACGAGGACATCGTCGAGCAGGCGCCCGTGGTCGGCGGCGCGGCCGCCCGTGATCGCGGCAACACGAGCGAGGCGCAGGTCGAGTCGACCCCGGCGGCCCGCGCCTCGGCGCTGACCGCCACGCCACGCCCGGCCGCGGCCGAGCCCCCGGCTCCGGTCGCGGAACCGGCGGCGCGGCGCGCCCGGCACCCGGTGCGTGCCGGGCTGCTCGTGCTGGGCCTGCTCGTGGTGCTCGGCGCGGGTGTCTGGTTCGCCTGGGACTACTCCCAGTCGCGCTACTACATCGGCGCGACCGAGGCCGGGCAGGTGGCGATATTCCGCGGCGTGCCGGGCCAGATCGCGGGCTTCGACCTGTCCCAGGCGGAGCAGGTCAGCGAGGTCACCCTGGACGACCTGACCAGCGTCGCGCAGGAACAGGTGCGCAAGGGCATCCAGGCCGACAGCGAGGCCGACGCGGTCTCCCGGCTGGAGAACCTGATCCGCGACGATCCGGCCAACATGAACATCCTGCCCAGCTGCCCGACCTCGGCCAGCCCCTCCCCGTCGGCCACGCCGTCGGCCGGGGCCACGCCGACGGCCACCCCGTTGCCGGCCGCCGACGCGAGCAGCCCGCCCAGCGAGCCGGTGGTGCCGAGTCCGGTGCCCTGCCGGCCGAATTGAGCATGAGGACGTCGTGACCACCCCCCATACCGCCCCTCCCGCAGCAGCGGCCGCCGCCGTCCCCGAGACGCCGGCGGCGGCGAAGCCGTCGCTGCTGCGCCTGGATCCGGCGGCCCGCAGGGTGCGCCGCACCGAGCTGTGGCTGCTCCTGCTCGCCATGGCCATGGTCGCCGGTTACCTGGCGGCGGTCGAGGCGAACATGCTCGACACGGTCACGATGGACTTCTGGTACCCGGTGGGCGTGCTGACCGCCGTCTTCCTGGCGCTGCACGTGGTCATCCGGCTGCGTGCACCATTCGCCGACCCGGTGCTGGTGCCGACCGTGGCGCTGCTCAACGGTCTCGGCGTGGCGTTCCTGCGCCGACTCGACCTGGGCCGGGCGAAGATCGACGACCGGCCCGAACTCGCGATCTTCGCGGGGGACGGCGGCAAGCAGCTGCTCTGGACGCTGATCGCGGTGACCGGCGCGATGGCGCTGCTGTGGTTCGTGCGCGACCACCGCGAGGTGTCCAAGTACGCCTGGACGCTCGGCCTGGCCGGTATCGTCCTGGTGCTGCTGCCCGCGGTGCTGCCGAGCAGCGTCTCCGAGGTCAACGGCGCCAAGCTGTGGATCCGGTTCGGCAGCTTCTTCGCCATCCAGCCCGGTGAGTTCGCCAAGCTGATGCTGCTGGCCTTCTTCGCCTACTACCTGGTCCGCAAGCGCGAGGTGCTGGCGCTGGCCAGCCGCCGCTTCCTCGGCATCGACTTCCCCCGCGGGCGCGACCTGGGCCCGGTCATCGTGGTCTGGGCGATGAGCCTCCTGGTCCTCATCTTCGAGAAGGACCTGGGCACCTCGCTGCTGTACTTCGGCATGTTCGTGGTGACGCTCTACGTCGCCACCGAGCGGGTCAGCTGGCTGATCATCGGTCTGGTGCTGTTCTTCGGCGGCGCCGTGCTGGCATATCTGCTGGCCGGCGCGGTCGGCGGCCCGTTCACCAACTTCGGCCAGCGGGTCGAGATCTGGCTGGACCCGTTCGCCGAGCCGTACGACCGCGGCTACCAGCTCGTCCAGTCGATGCTCGGCCTGGGCACCGGCGGCATGTTCGGCACCGGCCCCGGCGCGGGCAACCCGCTGCTGGTCCCCGAGGTGCGCAACGACTTCATCTTCGCCGGCATGGGCGAGGAGATCGGCCTGTTCGGCCTCACCGCCATGCTGGCGCTGTACCTGCTCGTGGTGTCCCGCGGCCTGCGCGCCGCGCTGGCCGTGCGCGACTCGTTCGGCAAGCTGCTGGCCGGTGGCCTGGCGTTCACGCTGGCGCTGCAGGTGTTCGTGATCATCGGTGGGGTGAGCAAGCTGATCCCGCTGACGGGTCAGACCACGCCGTTCCTGTCCGCGGGCGGCTCGTCGCTGGTGGCCAACTGGCTGCTGATCGCGTTGCTGCTGCGGATCTCAGACGCGGCGCGCACGCCCGCATCGACGGGAGGTGTACGCCGGTGAACGCCCCTCTGCGACGAGTCGGCGTGGTCGTGATGGTGCTGTTCGGCCTGCTCTTCGCCAACCTGAACTGGGTCCAGGCGTACAAGGGCAACGACTACCGGACCAGTCCCTACAACGGCCGCGTGCAGATCGACGAGTACGACCGCCAGCGCGGCTACATCATGGTGAGCAACCCCGGCAGCAAGCCGATCGCGCTCTCCACGGCCACCAAGAACAACCTGAAGTACCTGCGCAGCTACCCCGGCGGCGCCGCGTACGCGCACGTGATCGGCTACAAGCCGGTCAACGGCACGGCGACCGGGGTCGAGCAGCTGGAGAACGACATCCTCTCCGGCACGTCCGACAAGCTCTTCGCCGACCGGCTGCGTGACATCTTCACCGGCTCGCACACCGCCGGCGGCAACGTGACGCTGACGCTGTCCAAGACCGCGCAGGACACCGCCTACGAGCAGCTGGTCAAGAACAAGATCGGCGCGAAGTCGGGCGCGGTGGTGGCGCTGGACCCGAACACCGGCGCGATCCTCGCCCTGGCCTCCTTCCCGAGCTTCGACCCGAACCCGCTGGTCGCCCACGACGCCAAGGCGAGCGACGCGTACAAGCGGCTGGAAGGCCAGGCCGGCAACCCGCTGCTGAACCGCGCGCTGCAGGAGACCTACCCGCCGGCGTCGACGTTCAAGGTGCTGGTGTCGGCCGCGGCGCTGTCCGCCAACCGCAACCCCGACACTCCGCTGCTGGCGGGTCCGGGCTACCAGGCGCCGGGCACCACGCACATCATCCGCAACGCGACGTCGTCGACCTGCCCCCAGGAGCAGATGACGCTGAAGGAGGCGCTGACCGTCTCCTGCAACACGGCGTTCGCCCGCCTCGGCGTGGAGCTCGGCTCGCAGCGGCTCAACGACACCGCGCGGGCCTTCGGCTTCTACGACGACAGCCTGCGGGTCGGCAACCTGTCCGCGACCGACCGCGGCATGCGGGTCGAGGAGAGCGTGCTCGGCCCGCTGACCACCAGCTCGGGCGGCGACGACAAGCCGAACATCGCGATCTCGTCGATCGGCCTCAATGAGGTCCGGGTGACCCCGCTGCAGAACGCGATGGTCGCCGCGGCGATCGCCAACGACTGCTCGCAGATGCGGCCGTACCTGGTCGAGCGGCTGGTCGGGCCGGACCTCACCACCGGCCTGTACGCCGCGGCCCCGAAGGAGCTGCGACGCAGCTGCACGGCAAGCGAGGCGGCGCAGCTGCGCGAGATGATGGTCAGCGTTGTCGAGAACGGCACCGGCAAGAAGGCCCAGATCAACGGGTACGTGGTCGGCGGCAAGACCGGCACGGGCACCGCTGACGAGGAGGCCAACGCCGGATCCGATGGCTGGTTCATCGGATTCGCGATGAAGGACGGTCGAGCGGTCGCCGCTGTCGCAGTCATCCTGGACGACGCAGGCAAGGGCGGCAGCGGGGAAGCGGCCCGGATCGCCGGGCTGGTCATGAAAGGCGTGATCGAGGACAAGGGTGGCAAGTGATGGTCTCCCCTGGCACCGTGCTCAACGGCCGTTACCGTATCGATTCGCGGATCGCCTCCGGCGGCATGGGTGACGTCTGGAAGGGCACCGACGACGTGCTCGACCGGACCGTCGCCATCAAGATCATGCTGTCGGCGCTGCTGGAGGAGCCGGGCTTCGTCAAGCGCTTCCACGCCGAGGCCAAGACGATGGCCGGCATCAACCACCCGGGCGTCGTGCGCATCTACGACTTCGGCAACGACCAGCACCTGGCGTACCTGATCATGGAGCTGATCGAGGGCGACCCGCTCTCCCGCACGCTCAACAAGGTCGGCCGGCTCACCCCGTCCCGCACCATGCTGCTGATCGCGCAGGCGGCCGACGCGCTGCAGGCCGCCCATGACAAGGGCATCGTGCACCGCGACGTGAAGCCGGGCAACCTGCTGGTGCGCCCCAACGGCACGCTGGTGCTGACCGACTTCGGCATCGCCCGGTCGGCGGCGGCCAGCCAGCTGACGGCCACCGGCGCGGTCATGGGCACTGCCTCCTACCTGGCCCCGGAGCAGGCTTCCGGGGTCGGCGCATCAGCCATCTCCGACGTCTACTCGCTGGGTGTGGTGGCCTACCAGTGCCTCACCGGGCACCGGCCGTACGACGGCGACACCCCGCTAGAGATCGCGATGAAGCACGTCACCGGCACCCCGAAGGCGATGCCGAACGACATCCCGCCGGTGGTGCGCCAGATCGTCGAGCGGGCCATGGCCAAGGAGCCCGGCAACCGGTGGCCGACAGCGGCGGCGTTCGCCAACGCCGCCCGGCAGGCCGCCGGCGCGCTGACCCACGGCAGCGGGCCGATGCTGCCCGTGCAGCCGGTCTCGCCGAGCCCGGTCTCGGCCAGCCCGGTCTCGCCGGGGCCGTCGCGCCCGCTGAGCCCGGCGACCCCCGTTCCGGTTCGCCCCAACGGGGGCTACCAGCGAGGATCTGCACCCGTCCCGGCTGCGCCTGCCTCACTGACCCCCGTCCACGGGGTACCGTACGGGCCGCAGGCTCCCGCGCCCGCCGGTGGTGGCGGCCGGACTGCCCTGACCGTGGTCCTGGTGGTCGTCGGGATGCTGGCAGTGCTCGCTTGCGCCGGTTGGCTCGGCTGGGAGGCCAAAAAGGCCAAGGACAAGGAAAATGCCCGGAGCAGCCCGGCACATTCCGAAATCGTCACACTTTCGGCTGGCGGATGGCTGAACGGGGCTGACCACGTGAGCATGGACCCAATGACCGAAGGACGACGTACGCGATGAACGCGCAGGCCCGCCTGCTGGGTGGCAGGTATCAAGTCGGCGAGTTGCTCGGCTACGGCGGCATGGCCGAGGTGCACCGGGGACGTGACCTGCGCCTCGGGCGCGACGTCGCGATCAAATTGCTGCGCACGGACCTGGCCCGGGACGCGACGTTCCAGATGCGGTTCCGCCGCGAGGCACAGAACGCCGCGGCGCTGAACCACCCGGCGATCGTCGCGGTCTACGACACCGGCGAGGAGCGCGGGCCCACCGGCGAGGTCCTGCCCTACATCGTCATGGAGTTCGTGGCCGGCCGCACCCTCAAGGAGGTGCTGGCCGCCGAGGGGCGACTGATGCCCCGGCGGGCCATGGAGATCACCGCGGACATCTGCGCCGCGCTGGAGTTCAGCCACCGGCACGGCATCATCCACCGGGACATCAAGCCCGGCAACGTCATGTTCACGCCGAACGCCCAGGTCAAGGTCATGGACTTCGGCATCGCGCGGGCGCTCGCGTCCGGCGCGACCACCATGACGCAGACCTCCGCCGTCATCGGCACCGCGCAGTACCTCTCCCCGGAGCAGGCCCGCGGTGAGGCCGTGGACGCCCGCTCCGACGTGTACGCCGCCGGTTGCGTGCTGTTCGAGCTGCTCTGCGGACACCCGCCGTTCGTCGGCGACTCCCCGGTGGCGGTGGCCTACCAGCACGTGCGGGAGGAGCCGCCGGCGCCGAGCGAGTCCAACCGCGACGTCACCCCCGACGTCGACGCGGTCGTGCTCAAGGCGCTGTCGAAGAACCCGGCCAACCGCTACCAGTCGGCCGGCGAGATGCGTGCCGACCTGCTGCGCGCCGCCGCGGGCCGACCGGTCCTGGCGACGCCGGTGCTCCGCGAGGAGCAGACGGTCCCGATGACCGCGGCCACGCGGACCAACACCAACCGCAACGCCCCCGCCCGGGTCGGCGACGCCCGCCGCCGCCGCGCCTCCGGCTGGGTCATCGCGACGCTGACCGCGCTGGGCGTGCTGGCCGTGGTGGCGCTGACCGCCGGCCTGATCCTGGCCAACCAGCCCAAGGACGTCTCTGTCCCGGACCTGTTCGGGTTGACCGAGCAGCAGGCGCGGGAGGCCGTGACCGCGGCGGGTCTCAAGCCGCGGCTCGGCGAGCCGCTGCGGCAGTCGGACTGCACCGAGAACACCGTCTTCAAGCAGGACCCCGCCAAGGGCCGCGAGGTCCGGGAGCAGAGCGAGGTCACCTTCCAGATCTGCGGCGGCAAGCCGCAGGTCAAGGTGCCGCCGCTGGTCGGCTCGAATCGCGCCAACGCGGAGAGCCAGCTGACCGCGCTCGGCCTGGTGCCGGTGTTCAAGGAGAAGGACAGCGACGCGCAGGCCGGTCAGGTGCTGGAGACCAGCCCCAAGGAGAACGAGCTGATCTCCGAGGGCGGCACCGTGACGGTGATCGTCTCCAAGGGCCTGGTCAAGGTCCCGTCCCTGGTCGGCAAGACGCAGGCCGACGCGATCGCGATCCTGACCGGCCTCGGCCTCGGCAACAAGATCGTGCCGGGCGATCTGACCGATGATCAGAGCAAGGTCGGCACCGTGCAGGAGCAGGACCCGAAGAAGGACACGCTGAAGCCCAAGGGCACCACGATCACTCTGGTGGTGTTCCAGCTCAAGGAGCAGGAGCCGCCGCCTTCGCCGTCCGTGACGCCTTCGCAGCCCGGCTGACGGCAGACGTGACCGGCGCCCGTTCCCTTCGGGGAGCGGGCGCCGTCGTCGTTCCGGGGCCGTCGTCCCGGCCCTCGTCGGCCGGGCCGGTTCAGGCGGGGAAGGCCGCCAGGCGGCGCTGCTCGACCTCTTCGGCCAGCTCGGGTGCACGGTCCAGGGCCTGCGGGTAGCCGCAGGAGGCCAGCCAGTTCGCCAGCATCAGATGGCCGCCCTGGGTGAGCACCGACTCCGGGTGGAACTGCACGCCCTCGATCGGCAGCGTGCGGTGCCGCATGGCCATCACCACCCCCGCTGAGCCGTCGACAGGCGCGGTACGCCCGGTGACCTCGATCTCCGCGGGCAGGGTGTTCTCGAGGACGGCCAGGGAGTGGTATCGGGTGGCCGTGAACGGGTCCGGCAGGCCCGCCAGCACGCCGACACCGGTATGCGTGACCTGGGACGTCTTGCCGTGCAGCAGCTCCGGGGCGCGGGTCACCGTGCCCCCGAAGGCCTGCCCGATGGCCTGGTGGCCCAGGCACACCCCGAACAGCGGGATCTTCCCGGCGTACTCGGCGATGACGTCGAGGCAGATGCCGGCCGACTCGGGCGCGCCCGGCCCGGGGGACAGCAGCACGCCGGCCGCCCCGACCCGCCCGACGTCGGCGACGCTGATCTCGTCGTTGCGCCGCACCTCGCACTCCACCCCGAGCTGCCCGAGGTACTGCACCAGGTTGTAGACGAACGAGTCGTAGTTGTCGATCACGAGAACGCGCATGGCCCTCACCTGCTCGGCGTCGGCACCGGGGTCTCCCCGGTGTCGTACGGGATGTCGTGGCCGTCGCCCGGCTCCTGCGACGGCGTGCCCGACGGATCCGGGAACGTCTCGTCCAGCTGCGAGTATCCGCTGTCGGGGTCGCCGACCTGGACATCGTCGAAGGGCAGCAGCGGCTCGGCCCACGGGAAGATCACGTACCACAGCAGCGCGCCGAGCACGCCGAGCAGCACCACCGAGCCGGTCAGCTTGCCGCCGAGGCCGAAGGGCAGTTTGCGCCAGATCCACGCGTACATCAGGCCATCCCCGCCAGCTCGACCGGGCGTCCCTCGGAGCGCGGCTGCTCGTCGACGAGCTTGCCGTGGATGATCAGCCGCTGGTAGTTGTCGAACTTGGGATTGCAGGTGGTCAGCGTGATCAGCTTGCCCGCTTCCATGGACGGCGGCACCGCGCGCACCACCTCCACCGCGGTCGGCAGCACGATGCGCTGCTTGACCACCTCGTAGACGTAGAAGGTGGTGGGCGTCTCCACCACGATCCGGTCGGCAGGTTTGCCGTCCTCGGCGGGCCTCAGCTTGTCGAGGTCCCAGAAGGTGGCCCGATTGCGGTGGCCGGCCACCGAGAAGTTGCCCTTCTGGCCCGGCATCGCGCTGTTGGGGTAGTGGCCGGGAGCGAACCGGATGTCCTTCTGGGTCACGCCCTGCACCACCACCCAGTGCTTCTTCAGCGTGGGCAGGTAGAGCTTCGCCACCGCGTTGCCGGGCAGCGGCGCCAGCGGGGAGGCGGACACCGACGGGGTCGGGCCGACGGTCGGCTCGTCCCAGTTCAGTTGCTGCTCGAGCTGGCTCTGGTGGGCGTCGACGATGGCGGTCTTGCCCCACACCTCGTACCCGGCGAACAGCAGGATGACCAGGCCGAAAGTGATCATGAGTTCGCCGGTGCCGCGCAGCGTCGTGCGGATCACCGAGCCGACCGTGGTGCGGGTGTACTCGGAGTGGATGCTCCGGTAGTTCTTGTCGCCGGCTCGGATCGCCTTGACCGGGGGCGGTGGCGGCTCCCCGCTCCAGCGGGGTCGCGGCGACGGCTTGGCGACGTCTTCAGGCGACGGTGGCGGCGCGGGCGGGATCGCGCCCAGCAGGCCGGTCTCGTCGGTGGCCGCGGCCCGCCCGGTCGCCATCGTGGGCGCGGGCCGGGTGACCCGTGGCAGCTGGGTGGTCTGGTCCGTGATCCGGGGCAGCTGCGTGGTCACGTCGGCCGCCGCCGGACTGAGCGGTGCCGCCGGACTGAGCGGTGCCGCCGGACTGAGCGGTGCCGCCGGATTGAGCGGTGCCGCCGGGCTCGACAGCGTTACGGCGCTCGGTGATGCGGCCTGGCTGACCGGCGTGGCCACGTTCGACGGCGCCGCCGGGCGCTGCGGTGCCACCGGGTTCGGTGGTGCGGGTGGTGTGGCGGGTCGGGGCGACGGCGGGGCGGTGGTGGAGGTGATCACGGGCAGCACCGTGGTGGCGTCCGCCGCGGGGACGACGGGCAGCACGCCGGTGATGGACGCGGCGTCCGTCTTCGGCGCGGCGTCGGCCACGCGGGGGAACGTGGTCGTCTCGTCGTCCTCGGGTTCGTGCGCCCGATGCCTGCTCATCCGTGTCTCCGGCTCTTACTAACGCGGCACCGAAGCATGGCGCAGCAGCACCGATCCCTGGTACGCGGGAGCGACGATGTCCGTCTCGCGGGTGACGCTATATCCCAGGCCGTATGCGCGTACAGCGTCCCGGAACGCCTGGACGCCGAGGGCTGCGTCGAGCGATGCCTGCAGGCGGGCCGGGTCGCCGATCGCCGAGATCACGAACTCGGGGGAGTAGCGCCGTCCCTCGAGCAGCAGGGTGTTGCCGACGCACAGCACGGCGGTGGTGGTGACGACCCGTACGCCCATGATCGTCATGGCCTCGGCCCCACCCGCCCAGAGCGCGTTGACCACGGCCTGTACGTCCTGCTGGTGCACCACCAGGTCGTCCTGGGTGGCTCCGGTGGACAGGCCGTTGCCGCCGGGCGGCGCGTCGTCCATGCGTACGGTCAGGCCTGGGCCGTGCACCGCGGTCAGGCCGGCGTCGGCCAGGTAACCCTCGCCGCGGGTGCGTTCGGCCGCGAGCGGGCCATCGCCGCCGGCCTGCTTGCCGGTCAGCGCGTCGATGTCGGCACGCAGCTGGTTCACGTTCTGGACGGCCGCGCCGACCTCGGTTTCTTTCTTACCCACCAGTTGGTCCAGCCGGACGCTGTTGTCCTCGCGTAGCGTGGTCCCCTGGGAGGTGGTCGCGCTCACGGTGAACAGCAGACCGGCGATGGCCGCGATCAACGGCACGCCGAGGGTCCACCCGCTGCGGCGTCGGCCGGGCAGGCGGCTGAACGCGCGCCCGGCTCGGAGTACGGCTTTACGCCATGACGAGGTGCCGGATGTGTATTCCACCACTCCCCCTCCGTGCCAAAACGCGACGATCTGACTACGCTATCTGTCGAACATTATTCAGGCCCATGCTCAAGGTCATCGACCGGTGTGGGCAGGGCCCCTCCAGGAGACAACCGTGCCGAAGTCGCAGGTCCGCAAGAAGAAGATTTACACGCCGCCTACCGACGTGGTGCCCTCGGCGACCGCCGCGGACAAGAAGCCGAGCCCGATCTGGCTGCCGATCACCGCGGTCAGCTTGATCGTTTTCGGTATCGCCTGGCTGGTCGTGTACTACCTGTCCGAGACGCTGTACCCGGTGCAGGGCTGGGGGTACTGGAACCTCGCTGTCGGCTTCGGCGCCATGGTCGGCGCGCTCGGTCTGCTCTCCAAGTGGCGCTGAGCTTCAGCAGCGCTCCACGATAGCTCGCGATCCGGGGTCGCGGCCTGTCTGCGCGTGTGCGCAGCGGTTGTGACCCCGGTTGCTGTCCGGACCCGTCCGACCCCCGGTGACCTGCTGCTGCCCTAGGGTGGTGGTCAGCCTGTGCGAACCCTCACATTACTGAACGGTAACTAGGGCGTAGGCTGCGGTGGGGTTTATACACAGGGCTGTTCCGACGCAGGGAGGCGTGGGTATGGGCGGCGTACAGATCGTCAGTACGGTCATCGCAGTCGCCGTGACCGCGGTCGCGGTGGCGCTGGTCGTACGGGCGGTGCGGCAGATGTTCGCCGTGATCAGGCTCGGCCAGCCCGACCCCTCCCGGTCCAACGATCGCGGCACCCGCCTCGCCACCATGTTCCGGGAGACCCTCGGCCACACCCGGATGTTCAAGTGGTCCGTGGTGGGCGCGGCGCACTGGTTCGTGATGATCGGCTTCGTCGTGCTGTCGACGCTCGTCGCGGGCGCCTACTTCGAAGTGGTCAACCCGGCCTGGGAGCTGCCGATCCTGGGCGGCTGGGACGTCTTCGCGTTCGTGACCGAGTGGATCGGCATCCTCGGCATCCCGGCGATCATCGTGCTGATCGCGATCCGGCTGCGCCAGCGGCCCAGCCGCACGTCGAACTCGCGTTTCGCAGGTTCGACCATGTGGCAGGCCTACTTCGTCGAGTACGTGATCCTCGCGGTGCTGATCCTGGGCTTCCTGATCCGCGGTTTCAAGGTCGCCAACGACATGTTCCACCACCCGGCCTGGGCCACCCCGCTGTCACACGCGCTCGGTGCGGTCCTGCCCGCCTGGCCGAACGCCATCACGATCACCGCGCTGGTCAAGATCCTGGTCTCCATGGCCTGGGCGATCACCATCGGCCTGAACGTGACCATGGGCGTGGCCTGGCACCGCTTCCTCGCCTTCCCCAACATCTACTTCAAGCGCAACGCCGGCGGCGCGCCCGCGCTCGGCGCGCTCAAGCCGATGACCTCCAACGGTGCCCCGATCGACCTAGAAGAGGCCGATCCGGAGAAGGACACCTTCGGTGTCTCCCAGGTCGAGCACTTCGGCTGGAAGGGCCTGCTGGACTTCTCCACCTGCACCGAGTGCGGCCGCTGCCAGTCCCAGTGCCCGGCCTGGAACACCGGCAAGCCGCTGTCGCCGAAGCTGATCGTGCTGTCGCTGCGCGACCACGCGTACGCCAAGGCCCCCTACCTGCTGGCAGGCGGCGGCAAGGACCTGTCCGGTGAGGAGAAGGCCACCGCGGAGCAGTTGGCCGGCGTCAACGTGCTCGCGCTGGCCGAGGCCGAGCGGCCGCTCATCGGCGGCGCGGCCGAGCTGGGCGTCATCGACCCGGACGCGCTGTGGTCCTGCACCATGTGCGGCGCCTGCGTGGAGCAGTGCCCCGTCGACATCGAGCACGTCGACCACATCGTCGACATGCGCCGCTACCAGGTGATGATCGAGTCGAGCTTCCCTTCGGAGGCCGGTGCGATGCTGCGCAACCTGGAGAACAAGGGCAACCCGTGGGGCGCGCCGCCCAACACCCGCGAGGACTGGACCAAGGGCCTGGACTTCGCCGTGCCGCGGGTCGGCGAGGTGGAGGAGTTCGAGTACCTGTTCTGGGTCGGCTGCGCCGGTGCGTTCGAGGACAAGGCGAAGAAGACCACCCGCGCTGTCGCGACGCTGCTCAACGAGGCCGGGGTCAACTTCGCCATCCTCGGCAACAACGAGACCTGCACCGGCGACCCGGCCCGGCGCATCGGCAACGAGTTCGTCTACCAGATGCTCGCCCAGCAGAACGTCGAGACGATCAAGGAGTCGGGCGCGCTGAAGATCGTCGCGACCTGCCCGCACTGCTTCAACACCATCGGCAACGAGTACAAGGAGCTCGGTCTCGAGGTCGAGATCGTGCACCACACCGAGCTGCTGGCCCACCTGGTCAAGACCGGCAAGCTCACCCCGGTCGCACCGATCGACGGCGGGCTGACCTACCACGACCCCTGCTTCCTTGGCCGGCACAACCGTGTCTTCACGCCGCCGCGCGAGGTCCTCGGCGCGGCCATCGGCGCGGGCTCGACCACGTCCGCCGGGGGCGGCACCGGAATCCTGGAGATGGGTCGCCGCGAGGAGCGCTCGTTCTGCTGCGGCGCCGGTGGCGCCCGCATGTGGATGGAGGAGCGCATCGGCAAGCGGATCAACGTCGAGCGCACCGAGGAGGCCCTGGCCACCGGCGCGAAGACGATCGCCGTCGGCTGCCCCTTCTGCTCCACGATGATCACCGACGGCGTCCGCTCCAAGGGCCAGGAAGAGGTCGAGGTCATCGACGTGGCCTCAGTCCTCCTGCGCTCCGTCAAACCCACCCCCGCCCCCTGACCCCACCCCCGGCCCCCTCGGGCCGCAACTCTTGAACACTCGCGCCCTCAGCCACGTGCTGAGGGCGCGACTCTTCGAGAGTTGCGCCAGGTGGGGGTGGGTGTGCCCGCGAGGGCGGGGGAGTGCGGGGTTCTGGCAGAATCGGGCGCTGAGGTGATCTCGTCATCGACGCGCTGTCCGCCATCCTGCCCATTCTGTTCTTCGTGCTGCTCACGGTCGGCACCGCGTTCTTCGTGGCGGCCGAGTTCGCGCTGGTCACGGTCGACCGGGCAGAGATCGACGCGCGGGCCGACCGGGGTGAGCGCCCGGCCCGCACGGTGCGCCGCGCGCTGCGGGAGCTGTCGTTCCAGCTCTCCGGCGCACAGCTGGGCATCACCCTGACCGCGCTGCTCACCGGTTACCTGGCCGAGCCGGCGCTGCGGCCGCTGGTCGAGCCACTGGGCGTGTCGGCCGGGCTGAGCCACGTGATCTCGCTCGGCATCGCGACCCTGTTCTCCATGCTCTTCGGCGAGCTGGTGCCCAAGAACGCGGCGCTGTCCCGGCCGATGCCGGTGGCGCTGCGTACGGCCGGTCCGATGCGGGTCTTCTCGCGCATGTTCAAGCCGCTGATCTTCATGCTGAACGGCACCGCCAACTGGCTGGTGCGGAGAATGGGCATCGAGCCGCAGGAGGAGCTGGCCAGCGCCCGCTCGCCCGAGGAGCTGGGCCTGCTGGCCGCGATCTCGGCGCAGGCCGGTGCGCTGCCCTCGGACACCGCCCTGTTGCTGCAGCGCACGGTGCGCTTCGGTGACAAACACGCCGCCGAGGCGATGACGCCGCGCATCGACGTGGTGGGCCTGGCCGGCTCGGCCACGGTCGCGGAGCTGTTCGAGGCCGCGCGGGAGACCGGGCACAGCCGCTTCCCGGTGTACGAGCAGACGCTCGACACGGTCACCGGCGTGGTGTCGGTCAACGACGCGCTCGCGGTGCCGCCCGCCCGCCGCTCGCTGACCACGGTCGCCGCCGTGGCCCGCGAACCGGTGCTGGTGCCGGGCTCGCTGGACCTGGACAAGGTGGTGGCCGCGCTGCGGGCCGGACGCTCCGACTTCGCCATCGTCGTCGACGAGTACGGCGGTACCGACGGTGTGGTCACCATCGAGGACCTGGTCGAGGAGCTGGTCGGGGAGATCGCCGACGAGCACGACACCGCCGAGGAGGAGGAGTCGGGCTCGATCGAGGTGACCGTGCCCGGCGGCGTGCGCACCTGGCTGGTCGACGGCATGCTGCGCGAGGACGAGCTGGACGAGCAGACCGGGTTCCGGCTGCCCGAGGGGCCGTACGAGACGCTGGGCGGATACCTGATGGCGGAGCTGGGCCGGATCCCGGTGGTGGGCGACGCCCTGGTCGCCAACGACTGGGAGTTCACCGTGGTGGAGATGGACCGGCACCGGGTGGAGCAGGTGCGGCTGGTCCGGCTGGCGGGCGACGACGATGACTGAACTGCTGATCACCGCGGCGCTGCTGCTGGGCAACGCGTTCTTCGTCGGCGCGGAGTTCGCGCTGATCGCCTCCCGGCGTACCGTCCTCGAGCCGAAGGCGCAGACCTCGCGCCCTGCGGCCTGGGCGCTGTCGGCGATGAACCAGATCCCGTTGATGATCGCGGGAGCGCAGCTCGGCATCACGCTGTGCTCGCTGGCGCTGGGTGCGATCGCGGAGCCGGCGCTGGCCCATTTCATCGAACCGGCGTTCCACGCCCTCGGCCTGCCCGAGAACATGCGGCACCCGATCGCGTTCGTGATCGCGCTGCTCATCGTGGTCTTCCTGCACACCGTGATCGGCGAGATGGTGCCGAAGAACATCACCCTGGCCGGGCCGGAGGCCAGCGTGCTCTGGCTGGGGCCGCTGCTGCTGGGGTTCTGCATCGCCACCAAGCCGCTGCTGGTGGCGATGAAGTGGGCGTCGCGCAAGGTGCTGCGGCTGTGGCGGATCGAGGCCGCGGACGCGGTGAAGACCGTGTTCACCGCGGAGGAGCTGGCGGGCCTGGTGCAGCAGGCGCACACCGAGGGCCTGCTGGACCCCGAGCAGCACGCCCGGATCGCGGGTGCGCTGGCGCTGCACCAGCGCACCGCCGCGGACGCGCTGCGGCCGTGGTCGGCGGTCACCATCGTCACCGACGACACCTCGCCGGCCACGCTGGAGGTGCTGGCCACCCGCACCGGGCGGTCCCGGTTCCCGGTGGTGGCCCGCGGGACCCGGCGGGTGCTGGGCTTCGTGCACATCAAGGACGTGATCGGGATGGAGGGCGCGAGCCGCCGCGAGCCGATCCCGGGCACGCTGATCCGGCCGCTGGCGATCGTGCCGCCGGACCGTTCGCTGGCCGAGCTGCTGCTGTCGATGCGGCGCGAGCGTCGGCACATCGTGCTGGTGAGCGAGGGCCAGCTACCGGTGGGTGTGGTCACGCTCGACGACGTGCTGAACGCCATCATGGCCTCGGCGGTATGACCCGGTCCTGACGGAGCGTGACCGCGGCGAAGCCTGCGCTGGTCAGAGCTGCTGTCGACGTGCCCGCGGATCGAGAATCCTGGGGCACGCTGAGTGACATCAGGGCAGCTCAGCGAAGTTGTCCCGGTTCTGGCTTGAAACCGGCTCACCTTCTTTTCTAGGGTTGGTGACCGTCTGGTGCGTACGCCGGGTTGTGACCCCTCGCGACCCCGCCCCGGACACCGCGCCCGGGTTCACCCCCACGCTTCACCGGTCGCGGTCGGCGGAAAAGGAGCTTCGGTGACCCCCCTCCGTACCGCGTCGCGCTCGCTCACCCGGGCGCTCGTGCTGATCGCCGCTCTACTCGTCGGCCTCGCGCCGGCGCTGCCCGCACAGGCCGAACCGTCGATCAGCGAAATCGAGGCCGAGATCGCCAAGACGTGGGAGAAGCTCGAGCCGCTGGTCGAGGGCTACAACAAGGTCCACAGTGAGCTGGTCAAGCTGCAGAAGAAGGCCGCCGGCCTCGAGACGAAGCTCCAGCCGCTGCGGATGACCGTCGAGGTGACCCGGACCCGGGTCGGCGCGATCGCCGCCGAGTACTACAAGGGCGGCCGCAACGCCGAGGTGAACGCGCTGCTGAGCAGCGGCTCGCCCAAACAGTTCGCCGACCAGCTGATGCTCCTGCAGCAGATCGCGCACGGCAAGCAGGAGCAGATCTCGGCCACCTCGGAGGCGAAGGCCAAGTTCGACGGTGAGAAGGCCGCGCTCGACAAGGCCATCACGGACCAGAAGGCCAAGGACACCGACCTGGCCGCGAAGAAGAAGGTCATCGAGGGCGAGATGAGCCGCCTGCAGAAGCTGCGGACGCAGGCTTACGGCTCGGGCGGCTCCGGCGGCTCGCTGAAGCTCGGCAACGCCTGCCCCGCACAGATGGGCAGCGGCAAGGGACAGACCGCCGCCTCCTGGGCCTGCAAGCAGATCAGCAAGCCGTACGTTTGGGGCGCGGCCGGTCCGGGCAGCTTCGACTGCTCCGGCCTGACCCAGTGGGCGTATGGCAAGGCAGGTATCAGCCTCACCCACTACACCAAGGACCAGTGGGGCGAAACGACGAAGGTGTCCGGCACGCCCATGGTCGGTGACCTGGTCTTCTTTTACGGAGACCTGCACCACGTCGGAATGTATGTCGGTACGGTCGGCGGCCGGAGGGTGATGGTGCACGCGCCGCATACCGGCGACGTGGTGCGCATGCAGTACATCGACGTCATGCCGGTCGCGGGATACCGTCGGCCCTAGTGACTCCCGCAGCATGACGAAGGGCTCCCCGCGGTTCGCGGGGAGCCCTTCGCCTTCCGGGAGACCGGTTCAGAACGTCAGGGCCGGCTTCAGCACCACGTCTGAGCGCAGCACGTACGCGATGCGCTGCCCGAACTGGATCTGCACGTACTGCTGCCCGCCCCGGATGACGGTGCCGTCACCTGGGCCCGACCAGTCGAACGTGGTGGCGCGGTAGTACTCCCCGGCCAGCACCGGTCCGGCCGCGTAGCGCTGACCTGCCGTGATCGTGTACTGCGCCAGCGGGCTGACCGCCTGCACCGGCACGCCGGCCGGGTAGGCCGCCGCCTCCGGGTAGGCCCGGCCGAACACCGGGATGCTCGCCAGGCCCGGCTTGGGCTCGACCACGAACCCGACGTTCCACAGCGGCCCCGCGTCGGCGTTGCGGAACCAGGCCTTCTGGCCGAGATACCAGATCGCGGTCCACTCGCCCGCGCGCTCGGCGACGGCGTACGTCTGGCCCGCCGAGGCCCGCGGGCAGTGGTCGCTGATCAGCATGGTGCTCGCCCTGGTGCCGCACCGGCCCGGGTCGCGGACCAGCGGGGCGGACAGGTCGGGCGCCGAGCGCAGGATCACCGAGGAGCTGGAGCGCAGCGGGCACGGGTTGGTCGCCGCGCCGGTGCAGCCGGTGAACGCGGGCTTGTTGGTGGCGAAGTCCGGGTTCAGGGTGACCAGCCCGGCGTGGCCCGCCAGCGGCTCCGGCAGCCCGCGGAACGGGGCCTTGAGCAGGTCGAAGTAGTGCGACCAGTCCCAGTACGGGCCCGGGTCCCAGTGCATGCCGGCGACCGTGGAGGTGATGGTGCCGGGCACGTTGTCGTGGCCGATGATGTGCTTGCGGTCGAGCGGGATGCCCAGCCGCAGCGCCAGGTGCCGCACCAGCTTCGCCGAGGTGCGGTAGAGCGCCTCGGTGTACCAGCCGCCCTGCGCCGCGAAGCCCTCGTGCTCCAGGCCGATGGACTTGGCGTTGACGTACCAGTTGCCCGCGTGCCAGCCGACGTCCTTCGCCTTCACGTGCTGGGCGATGTGCCCGTCGACCGAGCGCAGCGAGTAGTGCCAGCTGACGTACGTCGGGTCGGCGACCAGCTTCAGGGTCGTCGCCCAGCTGGCCTCGGTGTCGTGGATGACGATGTACTCGATGCGCTGCGACTGCGGCCGGTTGCCCTTGTCGTGGTTGCCGTAGTCGCCGTCGCCGAACGCCTCGTACGGGGCGGGCAGCGACTCGCAGGAGATGTCGATCGGGCACTCGATGCCGTCGGGCCGGGCGAGCTTGCGCAGGCCGAGCCGGATCAGCCAGTCCCGGATCGGGGTGACCTGCCTGCCGGCCAGCGCGAGGGGGTGGCCCTCGTCGGTGGTGCGGGCGACGCCGTCGCGCAGGGTGGCGTACACCTCGTCGGCGAACACGGCCGCGGCCTGCTCGCTGTCCGCGCCGGAGTAGCGGGCGACCGCGCCGTACCAGGCCGCCGGGTCGGTGTCCGCGCCCTTCGGCGCGCCGAGCGCCTCCTGGTACGAGGCCAGCAGCGCGGCTCCGCCGCGGATGTTGGCGACCGGGTCGGTGCGCAGCGTCTCGGCGGACAGGCCGGTCAGGTCCGCCGCGGCCGGCAGCGTGTGCAGCGCCGCCTCGGCCGGAGCCGGGGCGCCGACGGGGTGGCCGGTCGCCTTGGGGCGGCTGTCGTCGCCGCGGGCGTCCTCCTCGGGCGCGGGCTCGCCCGCGGTCTCCGGCGCGGCGGCCGGGGCCAGGGCGGCCACGTAGGCCGCGTCGGTGAGGTGCATCGGGCCGTAGCCGCCCGAGGTGCTGGGCGCGCCCGCGTTGGCGTCCCAGCGGGACTCCAGATAGGAGACGCCCAGCAGCACGTCCACGGGTACGCCGTACTCCTGGGCCGCGGCCTGGTAGTCGGCCTGTCGGGTGGGTGGCGGTTCGGCCTGGGCGGCCACCGGCGAAACGCCGGCGCCGAGTCCCAGACCCACCGCGGTGAGCAGCGCCAGCCGGCGCAGGGGGAATCGGGATGACACGTACGGCTCCCTTCGACTGTCCGATGCGGTCACCCTGCCCCCGGCCGTATGGTTAGTCAATAGTTACCGATATCAGATACGAACATGAAACTATTCTTCAGAAGCGCGGCGCGCGTACCGACAGGTGATGCGACTGCTCACCGGGTGTCCGCGGCGACTGCCGCTCTGGTAAATATGGGCGAATGCGACTAAAGCGGTGGCCCGCGATCATTGCCGTGCTGGTGCTGTCGGCTGTGATCGGCACGGTCGCGGCGGTGTGGCTGTCCGGCGACGAGCCCGAGGCCCCCAGCGCGACGCCGCCCTCGCCGTCGGCCTCACCGAGCCCGAGCGCGGCGGCCCCCAGCCCGTCCGCGCAGGTCACCGGCGAGGGTGTGGTGCTCGACTTCGCCAATGGCCTGGAGCAGGCCCGCGTGCTCGGCTCGGCGACCGGGCCGCTGGTCGTGCGCGAGGAGAGCCAGACCGGCGGCGACGTCTCGCTGGTGCCGCGCGACGGCGACTTCGCGGTGCGCTTTCCCGGCCCCTGCGCGAGCAAGGACGACACGCAGTGCCCGCGGGCGATCCTCGACGCCGGTGCGAACAAGGCGCTCAACCCCGGCCCGCGGGCGTTCCGCTGGGGCGCCGCGGTGCTGATGGCCCCCGGCGAGACCAGCAAGGGCTCGAACGTGCTGCAGAAGGGCTACTCCCAGTTCGGCACGCAGTTCAAGCTGCAGGTCGACGGTGCCAAGGGCATCCCGTCCTGCGTCGTGGCAGGACCGCAGGACGGAAGGAACACCATCCACGTGGCACAGGCCGAGCAGGGTGTCGCCGACGGGCGCTGGCACACGGTCGCCTGCGCGCGTGACGGGGCCGTGCTGCGCATCTCCGTGGACGGGGTGCCGCAGCGCGAGGCCGCGGTGCCGGCCGACCTGAGCATCTCCAACGACGCCCCGCTGCGCATCGGCGGCAAGGGCGTCGCCCCCGGCAACGACCAGTTCCATGGCACGCTCGACGACCTGTTCGTCGCGATCGGATAGAACGCCCTGGTGACACGCGACTGCATCGACGGAATTGCGCTCTTGTAGCGGTCTTGCCTAACGTGAATCCCTGTGTGTAGCCATAATCGGCCCCTCGACGCGGGGCTCCCCAGTGCACCACGAATACGCCGCGGCCTCATGACGGCCGCCGTCGTCCTCCTCGCCCTGCTCGCGCCCGCGGCGCAGGCCCACGCGGCCCCCACCCCTGCCGAGATCGAGAAACAGATCGACGAGCAGTGGGACAAGCTCGAACCGGTCATCGAAGAGCACAACGCCACCAAGCTCAAGCTGACCAAGCAGCGCAAGAAGGCCGACG
Organism: Catellatospora sichuanensis; assembly: GCF_007483665.1. GTDB lineage: Bacteria > Actinomycetota > Actinomycetes > Mycobacteriales > Micromonosporaceae > Catellatospora > Catellatospora sichuanensis. The sequence continues at coordinate 202,457 of NZ_ML660187.1, read as the reverse complement.
AGCTGTCCGCACAGCTCGCGCCCCTGGAGCTGAAGGTGGAGGTCACCCGGGCCCGCATCGGCGCGCTGGCCGACCAGCTCTACCGCGGCGGCACCCTGGCCCAGGTCAACGCCTTCCTGCGCAGCGGCGACGCCGGCGTCATGGCGAAGCGGCTGCTCGTGATCGACCAGCTGGCGCACGACAAGAAGGAACGCATCGCCGACACTCTCGCCGCCAAGTCGGCACTGGACGCGGTCAAGCAGCCGCTGGACGAGACGATCGCGCAGCTCGCCAAGACCGAGGCCGAGCAGGCCGGCCGGTCCAAGGCCATCGAGGCGGAGATCGCGAAGCTGAACAAGCTGCGCCTGCAGGCGTACGCCAACGGCAACGGCATCGGCAAGCTCGCCCCCGTGGCCTGCCCGACGGCCTATCCCGGCGGCCCGGCCGGCAAGGCGGTCCAGTTCGCCTGCCGCCAGATCGGCAAGATGTACGGCTGGGGCGACGCGGGCCCGAGCACCTTCGACTGCTCCGGCCTGACCAAGGCCGCGTGGGCCCAGGCCGGGATCTCCCTGCCGCACAACGCCAGATCCCAGCGCGCCAACGTCAAGTCCGTCAGCCGCGCCGACCTCAAGCCCGGCGACCTCGTCTTCTACTACAGCGACCTGCACCACGTCGGCATGTACGCCGGCAACGGCTGGATCGTGCACGCCTCCCAGACCGGCAAACCCATCGCCATGCGCCGCATGGACGCAGCCCCCATCCACAGCTTCGGCCGCCCCGCCTGACCACCCCTCCCGCCGCCCCACCCCGCCCCACGCGCAACTCTTGAAGAGTCACGGCCTCGGACTCCTTCCGAAGGCCCGACTCTTCAAGAGTTGCGGCAGGCAGGCAGGCGGGCAGGCAGGCAGGCAGGCCCGGCCGGTGGGGAGGGGTCTAGGGGGTGGGGCGGAGCATGGGTGGGTGGAGGAGGCGGGCGGGGCCCCGACGGAAGAGCTGGGCGGGGCGGCCGCGTTCGGCGGCGATGCTGCGGCCCACGGGCTCGACGAAGCCGGGGGTGCCGGTCACCTTGCGGTGGAAGTTGCGGGGGTCGAGCCTGGCGTCCCAAACCGTCTCGTAGACCTCGCGCAGCTCCGTGATGGTGAACTCGGGCGGGCAGAACGCCGTCGCCAGCGGTGAGTACTCCAGCTTGGCGCGGGCGCGCTCGACGCCGTCGGCCAGGATGCGCGCGTGATCGAAGGCCAGCTCGCCGGGGGGCAGGGCCACCCAGGCCGCACCTTCCGCGTCGCTGCCCGCGACCGGGGCGGGCAGGTGCGGGAGCAGTGCCAGATACGCCACGGTCACCACGCGGCCGCGCGGGTCCCGACCGGGCGCGCCGTAGCTGGCCAGCTGTTCGAGGTGACCTACCGGCGCGGTCAGCCCGGTCTCCTCCCGCAGTTCGCGTACGGCGGCCGCGTCGAGGTCCTCGTCGGGCAGCACGAAGCCGCCCGGCAGAGCCCAGGCCCCCCGGTAGGGCTCGATGCCCCGGCGCACCAGCAGCACCCGCAACTCGTTGCCCTGCACCGTCAGCACCACCAGGTCGGCTGTGACGGAAAACGCGGGAAAGTCGGCCATCTGATTTATCACCACCTTGACGAGAATGTATCACGGAGCTTATCGTCATCGTGACGATAAAGGGACCGGGGAATCCTCCGAAGGAGAACGATCACGATGGCTGACGTGTCCAAGCGCTTCTTCCTGCGCCACCTGCGCAGCACGCCGACGAACTGGGTGCGCCACAGCGTGCGCGGACGGGCCAAGCGGGAGGGCATCGGCCTGGCCTTCTGGTATCGACCGCTCACCGCGGTGCTCAGCGAGGTGCCGGTCGACGACCGCGAGCTACCGCTGCTGTTCCACGCCCGCACCAGCGACTTCACCGATGTCACCGTGCAGGCCACGGTGACCTACCGGGTCGCCGAGCCCGCCGTCGCGGTCGGCCGGCTGGACTTCTCGATCGACCCGTACCTGGGCAAGGCCCGCGCCCGGCCGCTGGACCAGATCGCGACGCTGCTGGCCGAGCTGGCCCAGCAGCCCGCGCTGGACCTGCTCACCCGGCTGCCGCTGGCCGAGGCGCTCAGCGAGGTCGCCGCGGTCCGTGAGGCGGTGTCGGCCGCGCTGGGCAACGAGCCGCGCCTGTCCGATCTGGGCGTGCAGGTGGTCAGCGCCCGGGTGGTGGCGATCCGGCCGGAGCCGGAGCTGGAACGTGCGCTGCAGACCCCGACCCGCGAGGCGGTGCAGGTCGAGGCGGACCGGGCCACCTTCGCCCGCCGCGCGCAGGCCGTCGAGCAGGAGCGCGGTATCGCCGAGAACGAGCTCCAGAACAAGATCGAGTTGGCCCGGCGCGAGCAGCAACTGGTCGAGCAGAACGGTGCCAACACCCGCCGCAAGGCCGAACTCGGCGCCGCCGCGCAGCTCGTCGAGGCGCAGGGACGCGCCGAGCGCGAACGGCTGCTCAACGCCGCCGAGGCGGAGAAGGAGCAGTTGCTGGCAGAGGCCAGGGCCGCGGGTGTGCGGGCGATCGGTGTCGCCGAGGGCGAGGCTGAGGCGGCCAAGCTCGCGGCATACCGGGACCTGCCCGCCGAGGTGCTGCACGGCCTGGCGCTGCGCGAGCTGGCCGGGCAGCTGCCGGAGATCGGCCAGCTCACCGTCACGCCCGACGTCATCACCGGCCTGCTCTCCCGCTTCGGCGCGGGCTCGTCGGACCGCTGAGAGCGAGGAGCAGGCGTGAGCGAGCGAACCATGTTGGTCGGCACTCATGGTGACGACGAGCGGAGCGGGGAGGGGGCATGAGCGCGACGCTCGCCCCGCGGGTGGTCGTGGTGTCCCGGCGCAGCGAGCTCGACGAGCTGCTGGGCCGGCACGGCACGCGCGCCGCCGCGGCGTACTTCCTGAAGGAACGGGGGAGGGAGATCGCCGAGGTGGAGGCGCGGCACGCCGCGCAGGAGGCGGCGCTGGCCACGGTCAGTGCCGCCCTGCCGGCGGACTGGCGGCGCGGGCAGGTGCACCGGGACGATCTGTCCCGGTTCCTGTTCGCGCCGGAGGACATCGTGGTCACGGTCGGCCAGGACGGCCTGGTCGCGAACGTGGCGAAGTACCTCGCCGGGCAGCCGGTGCTCGGCGTGAACCCCGAGCCCGACCGCAATCCCGGAGTGCTGGCCAGGTTCGCCGCCCGCGACGTGGCGGACCTGCTGCCCGCGGTGCTCGCCGGGCGTGCGCCCACGCAGTCGCGCGCGATGGCCGTGGCCACCCTTGACGACGGCCAGCAACTCTCCGGCCTCAACGAGATCTACATCGGCCACCAGACCCACCAGTCGTCCCGGTACGTCATCGCGACGCCGGAGGGCGAGCAGGAACGGCACTCGTCGTCGGGCGTGCTGGTGGGCACGGGCACGGGGGCCACCGGCTGGTGTGCCTCGGTCGCGCTGATGCGCGACCTGGCCGACACGCTGCCCGGTCCGGAAGCGTCTGAGCTGTGCTGGTTCGTCCGCGAGGCCTGGCCCTCGCCCGCCACCGGCGCGAAACTCACGGCGGGCCGCCTCGGTGCGGGTCAACGCCTCATGCTGACCAGCGAGAGCGAGCGCCTGGTCGCCTTCGCCGACGGCGTGGAGTCCGATCATCTCGTCATGGCGTGGGGCCAGCGCATCACCATCGCCACCGCCGCCCGCCACCTCAACCTCGTCGTGGCTTGAGCGCAGTCTTGTGCGTGGGGCGGGGCAGAGGCGGGCGGCGCACCGGTCCGGTGGGCGCGCGAGGCAGGCGGGCGTGACCACCCGCATGCCCCGCGCGCACAGACCGTCGGCGCGGGCCGGGGGCCGTCAGCTGTCGACCTTGCCCCAGAACTCACCGCTTACCAGCAGGAACTTTCCGCCGGCCATGGTCAGCCGAGTGCGTCGGCCAGCACGCTGACGACGTATTCCTGCTGCTCAGGCGTGATTTGCGGGTAGAGCGGGAGCGAAAGGATCTCCGTTGCCACCTGCTCGGCGTTCGGGAAGTCGCCGGCCGCGTAGCCGAGTCCTGCGAACGCCGGGGTGAGGTGCACCGGTGTCGGATAGTGCAGGGCCGCGCCGACGCCCGCCGCGTTGAGTTGCTCGAGGACCTTGTCCCGCCGCTGCGGGACACCGCGCTCCGGCACTCTGACGACGTAGAGGTGCCAGACGTGTTCGTTTCCGTCGGCCGTCACCGGGCGTACGACGTCGAGGCCCGCCAGCAGCCCGTGGTATCGCTCGGCAGCCGATCGCCGGGCCTCGTTCCAGCCGGCCAGGCGCGCGAGCTTCGCCCGCAGGACGACGGCCTGCATCGCGTCGAGCCGGCTGTTGAAGCCGATCACTTCGTGGGTGTAGCGGGTGAGCCCGCCATGGCTGCCCAGCAGGCGTACTTTCCGAGCCAGGTCCGGGTCGGCGGTCACGACCGCGCCCGCATCGCCGTACGCGCCGAGGTTCTTGCCGGGATAGAAACTGGTGGCCGCGATCCCGTCATGGCCCGCGGGGAGCCCGTGGCGCAGCGCTCCCTGGCACTGCGCGGCGTCCTCCACGATCGTGACGCCGCTGCCGCCCACGGCGGACTTGAGCCGCTCCAGCGGAGCCATCTGCCCGTAGAGATGGACGGGCACGATCGCCTTCGTCGCCGGCGTCACGCGAGCCAGGGCGTCCTCGACGTCCATGAGGTAGGTCGCCGGGTCGACGTCCGCGAGGACGATCTTCGCCCCGGCCCGGTGCGCCGCCTCCGCTGTCGCGACGAACGTGTTGGCCGGGATGATCACCTCGTCGCCGGGGCCGACGCCGGCCGCACGCAGGGCGAACTCCACCGCGTCGGTGCCGTTGGCGAGCCCGACGCAGTTCGCGACCCCGGTGAAGGCGGCATACTCGCGCTCGAAAGCGGCGACCTCCTCACCGCCGACGAACGCGGTGGCGGCCATGATGCGGTGGAGACCCGCGCTGACCTCCTCGGCCACCTCGACGTGTGCGGCCCGCAGGTCCACCAGAGGTACGTTCATCACAGCTCCACCATCTTCAACGCGCCGTTCTCGGCCAGACTCGCCGAGGCTGCCTCAAGGATCCGCAGGACGCGCACGCCTGACCGGCCGTCGGTCTTCGGCGGCGTACCGGTACGGATGGCGTGTGCGTACTCCTCGACCATCGCCTGGAGCGCCTCGCGCTCCTGCAGGGCCGGCGCGATCATGTCGCCCGACCGGTAGGAGATGAGCCGGTTGCGCTTCTCCTCGACCCCGAGATCCTCGTCAGAAGTGATGTCGACGCCCCGGTCGAAGATGTTGAGGCGGTACATCGGGTTCATGTCGTCCCAGACGAGCGTGCGCTTGGACCCGCCCACGGTGAAGCTGCGCACCTTGACCGGCGAGAGCCAGTTGACGTTGATGTGCGCGATGGCGCCGTTGCTCAGGTTGAGGGTCAGGTAGGCAAGGCAGCTGTGCCCGGCGTCGATGGGGTCGCGGCCGACCGCGCTGACGCTTACCGGCACCACGCCCTCCGGCATGATGAAGTCGAGCACTGCCAGGTCGTGCGGGGCGAGATCCCAGATGACGTCGATGTCCCGCTGGACCAGACCGAGGTTGATGCGGATCGAGTCGACCCACATGATGTCGCCCAGGTCCCCGGAGTGGATGAGGTCGCGGATCTGCGCGACGACCGGGGTGTAGCAGAAGGTGTGGTCGCACATGAGGGTGAGGCCGCGGCTCTCGGCCTCGCGGACCAGCTCCTCCGCCTCGGCGACGGTGACCGCGAGCGGCTTCTCCACCAGCACGTGCTTGCCGGCGCGCAGCGCCGCGAGCGCCACCTGCATGTGGGTCCCGGCCGGGGTGGCGATCGCGACCGCGTCGACCTCGGGGTCGGCGAGCACCTCGTCGAGGTCCACGCTCACCCGCACGGTCGAATACCGCCCGACGACGCGCTCGGCGCGGGACCGGTCAAGGTCGCACAGCCAGCGCAGCTGGAAGGAGGCGGACCCCTGGAAGTTGCGGACGAGGTTGGGACCCCAGTAGCCGGCGCCGATGACGGCGACACCGAGGGGACGGTTCGAGGTCATGTGTGGTTCGTGTTCCTTGCTCTGCGAGACACCGCTGACGCGGTGGAGGGGGTTACGCGGCGTTGTCGGCGATGTCTGCTCGCGCGCGGTCGAGCAGGCCGTCGAGCACGGACAGCAGAGTGACCTCTGCTTCTGCCCAGGTGAACTGCCCCACCCGGGACCGAGCCCGGTCCCGGGTCGCCGTGTCGGCGAGCAGTCTACGCACAGCAGACGAGAGTGCGCCTGTGGTGTTCAGCGCAAAGACGCAGCCCAGCTCCTCTGCGAGCAGGAAATCGCCCGCGGCCGAGCCTTCCGTCGCGATGACGGGAACGCCCGCCGAGAGGGAGTCGAAGAGCTTGTTCGGCATGGTGAAGAGCGTGTCCCGGGATCGGCTGCCGTCCAGCATGATCAGCGAGAGGTCGGCGTCGGAGATGAACGCGCTGACCTCGTCCAGCGGCACCGGCGGCACGAAGTGCAGGCGCGAGGCGACACCGCGCGCGCTCGCGCGCTGCCGCAGGTCGTCGGTGATCTCCGCGCTCGCGGCGCCTACGAAGGCGACATGCAGCTCGGGGAATTCGGCCAGCAGATCGACGCTGAGGTCCGGATTGCGGCCGCGGCTGACGTTGCCGATATGCACGGCTAGCGGCACGTCCGCGCCGACGCCCACCGTCGACCGCAGCCCTGCGGGCACGCCGGGCCGGCCGATGGCCGCGTAGTTCGCGATCACGTGCGTGCCGTTGGCGCCGTACTCCTTGTCGAGCACGTCGGCGATCGGCCGGCAGACCGTGATGACGGCCGTGGCGCGCGGGATGAAAACGTCGGCCAGCTGCCGCCAGGCGGCCCGGTACAGCTCCGGCATGTACTCCAGCTCGCAGAACAGCTCGTGCGAGTCGTAGACGACGGGCGGGTTGTTCTCGGCGGCCTCGGCGGCCCAGATGACCGGCGGGAGCCCGTCGAGGTCGGCGGCCCAGTAGACGTCGGCGGTGACGGTGGCGAGCACCGGGGCGTGGGCGTGCCACCGCGGTTCGAACCGGGCAAGGTCGCCGAAGGTCACCCCGGCGGTGATGGGCGTAGGCAGTCCTCGGGTCGCCTTGACGGCGCGGGACCGGACCGCCAACTCTGTCCGGCGCTCCTTGAGCACGGTCAGCACGGGGCCGGAGGCGGCCGTCATGGCGTTGATATGTGCAGCGACGGCCGTGCGCTCATCCTTGGCCGCGGCGAGTCTTTCGCGGACGGCGGCTTCCGCCGTCTTGTCGCCCGCGGCCCGAAGCTCCGCGATGCGGGCGACGTGCGCCTCGACCTCGTCACGCAGCTCGACGAGGCGCGCCCGCGGCCCGGCCTCGCGGCTACGGACCGACTCGACGTGCTGAGCGATCTCGTTCTTGATCTCCTCGAGCTGCTTGCGGAGTTCGATGGCCTCGTCGCGGAGGTGCACGTACATCGCATTGCGGGCGGGGCCGGGCAGCAGGCAGGACCGGAAGCCGAGCGCCTCCACCCGTTCGGTGGCGTCGGGCATGTGGGCCACCGTGATGTCCCAACCGTGCTCACGCAGCGTCTTGAGCTCGCGCACCGACCGTGTCGTGGGTGCTTCTCCGGCCTCGTAGAACAACAGACTCGGCATGACCGTTCCCCCTGCGTGTCCTTCTCCGCCCGCCCAGGGCAGGCAGTGTCTTCTTCCGGCCGCAGCGGCCGGCTAGCTGACGCTGACCCAGTCCTGCAGCAGAACCGGGGTGAGGCCGGACGCCTTGATCGCTTCCAGCGCGAGAATGAAGTCGTCGGCGAAGCCCGCGTCGAAGTGCAGGATCATGATGTCCCCGGGCTTCACGCGGTGGTCGTCCGAAGCCCAGCTGATGACGCCGGCGTGGATGGACTGCTGGCCGGTGAAGCCCGCCACCAGGCCACAGTCCCACGCGGCGCGGATCGTGTCGGCGTTGCTCTCCAGGTACGGCGCACGGAAGTAGGCCGGCCGCCGTCCGTACCATCCGTCGAGCAGGTCGGACGCGCCACAGAGCTCCGCCTTCTGCTCCTCGTAGGTCAGGCCGTCGCCGCACGGATCCGACGTGTTCTCGTTCTTCGCCAGGCAGGGATGGGTCATCGTGTGGTTCTCGATGGCCATCCCGCTCGACCGCAGGCTGCCGAAGAAGTCCACGGCATCGTCGACGGCGTTGGTCGTGAGGAACGCCGTCACCGGGATGCCGGAGCGCTGCAGCAGGTCGTGGGTGAGCTGGTTGTGGTGCCAGCCGTCGTCGATGGTGATGAAAGCCACCGGCTTGGACGTGGGGACACGGCTGACGTACGCAGCTTCGCCCGCGTCATGCGACAGGTTGACCTTGACCGGCGTGGGCGCAGGCGGGAACGACGGGACCAGGGCCAGGTAGTCATCGAGCGTGACCGGCTTGGGCCGGGGCGCGCCGGTGGGGCTGGGCAGGTTGACGGGCCGGCCCGGCTGCCCGACGCTTTCGCTGTTCCTCGGCTTGCGCGTCGGGCTGGGGCTGGGCCGGCGCGCCTGCGGACGGCTCGGCGGCTTCGGCGTGCCGGCGGCGACGGCTTCCTGGGTCGGCGACGCCTCGATGAAGTCCGGGACGAAGGCCGCGACGACCGGCACGCTGCGCAGACTGCCGAGACCGACGATCGACACGGTGACGGCGATCACCAGCAGCGCCGACCCGGCGGCCGCGAGGATGTTCCTGCTCCGCCGGGTCGCCGGCCGGACGATGTCGATGACCGTCGCCAGGCGACCGGCCGGAGTCCTGGCGGACACCGCTGCGTCAGCGTCCCCTGCCGAAGGGCCGTCGGCCTTGATACGCGGCAGGATCTCAGTCGCGTCAGCCGACCCCCGGCTCGGGTTCCCGGTCTCGTCGGAGACCGGCCCCTCGTCGGAGACCGCTGCGTCACCGGCGCGCGCCGAAGCGTCGTCAGCCTTGATGCGCGGCAGGATCTCAGTCGCGTCGGCCGACCCGCGGCTCGCGTTTCCGGTCTCGTCGGAGGATTGCACTGCGGCAGCTTACATAAGGTTTTTCACGATAGAGGTCAGGTGGACGGCTGCCCTCGGTCACCGGACCGTACGGTCTTCCAGCCTTGAGGGGGAATAGGCGACAAAGCGATATCTCGGCCGAGCACGTCGACCTCGACAGGGCGATCAGGCACCCTCCGGCCACTCGTCCCACCGCCGCGCTGTCGACTACCAGTGGCCCCCGACCTGCAGGTAAGGTCCGTTGGCGCTGTCGGCGTACCGCCAGCTGAACACGGAGGGGCAAAACGGATGGCAGTGGTGCAAGGCGTACTCGATGAGCGATTGACGGGGTACGCGCGCGAGTCTCGCAATGAGCGGCTGTACCGCCGCATGCGCTTCATCCGCCGGTTCGAGGAGACGTTGCTCAGCCTCTTCGATCAGGGCGAGCTGAACGGCACCACGCACGCCTGCATCGGGCAGGAGGCCGACGCCGTCGCCGTGATGGAGCACCTCCGTGACGGCGATCACGTCTTCAGCAACCACCGCTGCCACGGTCATTACCTCGCCCAGAGCGGCGACGCCGTCGGCCTGCTCGCCGAGATCATGGGCAAGGACGCGGGCGTCTGCCGCGGTCTCGGCGGCAGCCAGCACATCTGCGCCCCAGGGTTCAAGTCGAACGGCGTGCAGGGCGGCATCGTCCCGGCCGCGGCCGGAATCGCGCTCGCCAACCAGCTCTCCGGCTCGGACGCGATCAGCGTGGTCTTCATCGGCGACGGCACCCTTGGTGAGGGCGCCGTCTACGAGACGCTCAACATCGCGGCGCTGTGGCGCCTGCCGCTGCTCGTGGTCTGCGAGGACAACGCGTGGGCGCAGAGCACGCCGGTCTCCGCGAACCTCGCCGGCAGCATGCGGCACCGCTTCGAGGCTTTCGGCATTCCGGTACGCGAGATCGACAGCACCGATGTCCTCGAGCTCGACGACGCCGCGGCCGAGGAGATCCAGGAGCTGCGGCGGACCGGCGGCCCGCGGGTGCTGCTCATCCACACCTACCGCCTGTGCCACCACTCCAAGAACGACGACGACCGGCCCGCCGCCGAGGTCGAGGCCCGCTGGCTGGTCGAGCCGCTCGTCGTACACGGCAAGCGCCTGACCGACACCGAGCGCCAGGCGATCGACGACAGCGTCGAAGCGGCGATCTCCGACGTCGTCACGACCGCGAAGGGCCTGGCATGATCTTCGCTAAGGAGCTGGGTGCCACGCTGCGGGCCTGCCTGGCCGACGATCCACGAGTGGTCCTGCTGGGCGAGGACATCGCCGACCCCTACGGTGGCGCGTTCAAGGTGACCCGCGGGCTGTCCACCGACTTCCCGGACCGGGTGCGCACGACGCCGATCAGCGAGGGGGCCATCGCGGGGGTGTCCGCGGGGCTGGCCCTCGCCGGCTACCGCCCGATCGCCGAGATCATGTTCGGTGACTTCCTGACCCTCACGTTCGACCAGGTGGTCAACCACATCACCAAGTACGAAGCCATGTACGCCGGCCAGGCGCACTGCCCCGTCATCCTGCGGGCGCCCTCGGGCGGCCACCGTGGCTACGGTCCCACGCACAGCCAGAGCCTGGAGAAGCACTTCCTCGGCGTACCGCATCTCAGGGTCGTCGCCGCCTCCCTGGTCCACGACCCCCGCCGGATCTTCGCCGAGCTGCTCCAGCAGACCAGCCCCGCGCTCTACGTCGAGCACAAGCTGCTCTACCCCGAGAACCTCACGCTTGCCGAGAACGGCCGCATCGGCGGCCTGCTCGCGAGCGAGCACTCGTCTCCCGGGGCTCTCCCGTCGGTCTTCCTGTCGGCCGTGCCACGGGAGCGGTGCACGGTCACCGTGCTCGCCTACGGGTATCAGGCCGCGCTCGCCGCTCGGGTGGTCGAGCGGCTGGCGCTGGAGGACGAGATCTTCGCCGAACTGGTGGTGCCGAGCCAGCTGGCGCCGATGGACTGGGACCCGGTCGAGCGGTCGGTAAGCGCAACCGGCAGCCTGGTCACCGTCGAAGAGGGCACCGCCGGCTGGTCCTGGGGCACCGAGGCGGCCGCGGTCATCTCGCGGCGGCTCTTCCAGCGCCTGCGCCGCCCGGTCGAGATCGTGGCCAGTGACAGTGACATCGTTCCATCATCGAAGCTGAAGGAGAGCAGCATGCTCGTTGGCGCAGACCGGATCGACGCGGCCGTCCGGGTGGCTGCCGCATGAAGCCGATCATCGTGCCCACGACCGACGTCAACAGCGAGCGGGCGGTCCTCGTGGCGTGGTTCGCCGCCAGCGGCTCGCTGATCGAGCAGGGTGATCTCCTCGCGGAGGTGGAGACGAGCAAGGCCGTCCTGGAGGTCGTGGCGCCTGAAGCGGGAGCGCTGCTGCACCTCGCCGCGGAGGGCACCGAGTTCTCCCTGGCCGACCCGGTGGCCCTGCTCTTCCCCGACCTGGCCGCGCTGGAGGGGCACCAGGCACATCAGGCGCAGGTGCCGGCTCCGCAGGCGGAGGCACCGGCCGTGCACGCCTCGCAGAAGGCCGTCCAGCGCGCCGCTGAGCTTGGCGTCGATCTCTCCGCCATCGTCGGTGCCGGTCTGATCACGGTGAAGGACGTGGAGGAGGCGGCGGCCAAGTCCAGCACGATCGACGAGTCCGCACTGCCGTCACCGCTGACCGCGGCCGCCGACGTGCAGCGGGTGCTGCTGATCGGAGGCGGCCTCGGCGCCACCCAGGTCATCGACATCCTGAGTGGGTCGACGACGCAGCAAGCCGTGGCGATCGTCGACGACAGCCGGGAGAAGTGGGGCACGCTCGTCGCGGGCGTACCCGTCGTGGGCGGCAGCGACCGGCTCGGGCAGCTCTTCGCCGACAAGACCTTCGACGCCGCGATCATCGCGATCAGCACCTCCGTGGCGGCGCGTCGGAAACTGCGGGAGAAGTGTCAAGCGCTGGGCATTCCCCTCGCGAACGCGATCGACCCGACTGCCAAGATCGCCACCGGGGTGCAAATGGGGCAGGGCAATGTCATCTGCGCCTTCTGCCACCTCGGGACCGAGGTCCGGATCGGGGACAACAACTTCCTGTCGGCGTACAACTCGTTCGACCACCACAGCACGCTGGGCACGGACATCTCCACCGGGCCCTCGTGCGTGTCGTCGGGGCTCGTCACGATCGGTGACCGGGTGCGCCTCGGTACCGGCATCTTCATCGAGCCGCACGTGGAGCTGGGTGACGGCGTCCAGGTCGCTTCGGGTGCGGTGATCGTGCGGTCGGTGCCGGCCGAGCACACGGTGAAGACCAAGCTGGTCACGACGGTCGTGGTGCCGCAGCGGCGCTCGGCCTAGTTTCGGCCCGGCGGTCCGGGCCGTGGCGGTGGCCGCGACCCGGACCGTGCGGCCGAGCTCTCCCGAGCTCCGAAAACCGCCCTCGCGTCCGCCCTGGCCGTGAGCAGGCACACAAAAGTGTGCGACCGGTCGTTCTTTTTATATCCTCACACCCATGACCGGAACGGACGGGCGGCTGGCCCGCGGCGAGCGCACCCGCAACACGGTGCTCGACACCGCCGTGGCGCTGGCCAGCGAGGCAGGGCTCGACGGCCTGTCCCTCGGCCAGCTCGCCGACCGGCTGCACGTCAGCAAGTCCGGGCTTTTCGCGCACTGGTCCTCCAAGGAGGAGTTGCAGCTCGCCGCGATCGAGCACGCCCGCGACCAGTGGGCCCGCCGTGTCGTCGGCCCGGCCCTCGACCGGCCGCGCGGGATACGCCGCCTGTTCGCGCTGCACGAGTCCCGCCTGGCCTTCTACAGCGAGCGGGTGCTCCCCGGCGGCTGCTTCTTCGCCATCGCCGAGTTCGAGTCCGCCGGCCGCGCCGGCACGGTGCCCGACCGGCTCGCGGCGGTGCTCGCAGAGTGGATCACGCTGCTGGAGCGCCTGGTCACCGAGGCCGTGGAGCTCGGCGAGCTGCCACCCGACACGGTGCCCCGGCGGCTCGCCTTCGAGATCGACGCGGCCGGTGTCGCGGCGCTGCTGCACTCGCGCCTGCTGGCGCGCAGCCTCGACGACGCCCGCCAGGCCGTGCTCGCCCGCCTGCGCGGCCTCGCCACCGACCCCGACCTGCTCCCGCACCACTGAAAGGCCCGAGATGACCACCGCCACGCTCGACCCCACCACCGGCACGGTCCGCCGGGCCGTCGTCCACATCGACGACCTGGACATCGTCGGCATCATGCACAATGCCCGCTACGCCCTGATCCTGGAGCGGGCCATGTCGGAGTTCTGGTCCGAGCACGGCTACGGCTTCCAGGACGGCACGCCGAGCAGCCCCGACATGATCGCCGCGGTGCGCGAGTTCACCATCACCTACCACGCGCCCGTGCGCGGCACCGGCCCGATCCTGGTCCAGTTCTGGCTGGACGGCATGGGCGAGACCAGCGCCGTCTACGGCTTCCGCTTCCTGTCCGAGGACGGCGCGACGGTCTTCGCCGACGGCCGCCGGGTCATGGTGAAGATGGACCGCTCCGGCCGTCCCGCGCCGTGGACCGAGCAGGGCCGCGAGATCGCGAGCCGGCTGCTGCGCTGATCCGCCGCCGGGGCCACGCGGACGGTGCCATTGCTGCGATCATTGCCCCGTGCGTCTCCTCACGGCCGTTCCCGCCCTGCTCACCGCAGCCGCCGTCCTGCTGGCGGCGTGCGGCGCGGAGGCGGACGAGCCGGCTTTCGTGTCCGCGCCCCCCGGCAGCGCCGCCGCGCCGTCCTCGGCCGCGCCGTCCGCGACGCCGAGCCTGTCGGCGTCCCCCAGCGCACGGCCGGGGCGGCCCGGTCAGACCAAGGCCGGGCTGCTGCCGCCGGTGGTCGACCACGGGCCGCGCACCGGCAACCTGGTCGCGCTCACCTTCGACGCGGACATGACCGACCGCATGCTGGCGCAGCTCAAGAACGGCAGCGTCAAGTCGTACGCGAACGTGCGGATCATCGAGATGCTGGAGCACGACAAGATCCCGGCGACGTTCTTCCTCACCGGCAAGTGGGTGCAGCGCTATCCCGAGCTGACCGCACGCCTCGCCGGCAACCCGCGCTTCGAGCTGGCCAACCACACCTTCGGCCACCAGGCCTTCACGGCCGACTGCTACAGCCTGCCGCGCATCCCGTCAGCTGCGATGACCGAGGACGTCGCGAAGACCTTCAAGATCATTGAGCGGTACGGCGGGCGCCAGACCCGCTACTTCCGCTTCCCCGGTCTGTGCCACGACCGGGCGGCGCTGCGTGCCATGTCCTCACTGGGCCTGACCGTCGTCGACGGCGACGTCGTCAGCGGCGACCCGTTCGCCACCGACTGGCGGCCGATCGTCGACGCGGTGCTCAAGAAGGTCAAACCCGGCTCCGTGGTCATCCTGCACGTCACCGAGGCCAACGCCCGCTTCACCGACGAGGCCCTGCCGCACATCCTCCGAGGGCTGGCCGAGCGCGGCCTCAAGCCGGCGACGCTGTCCGAGGTGCTCGCAGGCTGAATGCGGAGGAGCCCGCCCCACGAGTCCGGACGAACGGTGTGGCCCCGCCGCACAAGGGCGTCGAGATGGCTGCGACGGTGTGCGGGTGTCCTGGTGCCGAGCCTGTATCGTGTCGGCACCTGCACGTTCGTCACGACCGAGGTGAGTTGCACAGGTGTCCGCGATAGCCGGTTTCCACGTGATCGACCGTGCCGACATACCCAGGCTCGTGGCCGCGGCCGAACTCGCCGCCGAACTCGATGCGAGGCCCGACGTCAGCTACGAGGACATCGTCGACGGCGGCCACGAGCTGCCGGGTGACACGCTGCAGACGGTCGGTCGAGAGCTGGCGGACGACTACGGCTGGTCCGGTTACTGCATGGTTCACCTGCTGACGTACCTGGAGGACCGGGGCGTGGACCTGTTCGCATCCGAGTACCGGGCCGAGAGCGACGTCATCAACTCCGCGTACGACCTGACGGTGTTGATGACTCCGGCGCACAAGGTGTTCCTGCCGCAACTGGATCCCTCCGTGCACAGTGAGCAGGAGCTGCGCCGTCACTTCGAGGTCATGGGCTACGGGTTCGACGAAGCCGCGACAGCTGCGCGTGAGGGCCTGGAAATCCTGCGGGATCAGATCGCCGCGCTCGCGGACCACGAGGTCTTCGTGCTGCACGTGGGCTGACGGTCCGGCGAGTCCGTGGAGGAAGGGCGCGCCCTTCCCGATATCGCGAGAAATAGTGAAGCCTGGTCGGGACTCGCGTCCTACCAGGCTTTCTTCGTGGAGCGGGTGAAGGGAATCGAACCCTCACTGTCAGCTTGGGAAGCTGATGTTCTGCCATTGAACTACACCCGCGAGCGCCCACCACTGTACCTGACGTCACGGGTCCCGTGCACGTAGGTAACCGCGGCAGTTCGCCGCGGTCTCCGCTCACGCCGCCACGAGCTGGAGCAACGGTTTGCGAGGCCGGCGCTCGTGCGCCGGCCCGTTCTTGCCCGCCGCCGGATCGCGCCAGGTGTTCGGGTATGCCCCCGCCTCGTGCCGGTGCAGCAGCGCCGACTCGACCGTGAGCTCGTAGAGCCGCCAGTCGGCGGTCGGCGCGGCTCGGTGCCGGCGGACCAGGTGCTCGACGGTGGCGAGACTGGTGACGGCGTGGGCGCGGCCGCTGAGGTATGCCTCGACGTCGCTGTCCTCGGCGGGGAAGGCGTGCAGGGCGTAACGCCCGTCGCGTTCGAGGTCGCGCCGCTTCGGTGAGTCGATCACGAAGCAGTAGAGGCCCTCGTCGGTGACGATCGGGGAGACGGGGTGCACCCGCGGCCCGCCGTCGGCCCGTACGGTCGCCAGGTAGCCCATGCCCGGCCCGTACTGGTGCAGCAGGGCGCGGATCGACGAGGCCAGCCACGGCGTGGCGGCGGCGAATTCGGTCCAGGTAGCCATGCGCCGGACTTTATCGAACACATGTTCGAGATCGCTATCGAGACACGCGGTGAGGACTCCCAACGGGTGATCTTTTGTCGAACGTCTCACGTACCGCCAGGTGAGCCGTTCGGTGAAGGCGGGTGCCCGCCGGGGTAGGCTCCCCAGCGTGTTGTTATCCGACCGGGACCTCGTGGCCGAGATCAAGTCCGGCCAGCTGCAGCTGGAGCCGTTCGAGCCGAGCCTGGTGCAGCCTTCGAGCATCGACGTGCGGCTGGACCGCCTGTTCCGGGTGTTCAACAACCACCTGTACACGCACATCGACCCGGCCGAGCAGCAGGACGATCTGACGACCCTGGTCGAGGTGCAGGACGGGCAGCCGTTCGTGCTGCACCCGGGCGAGTTCGTGCTCGCTTCGACACTCGAGGTGGTCACGCTGGGCAACCAGCTCGCGGCGCGGCTGGAGGGCAAGTCGAGCCTGGGTCGGCTGGGGCTGCTGACGCACTCGACGGCGGGCTTCATCGACCCGGGTTTCTCCGGGCACGTGACGCTGGAGCTGTCCAATGTGGCGACGCTGCCGATCCGGCTGTGGCCGGGCATGAAGATCGGCCAGCTGTGCGTGCTGCAGTTGTCGTCGGAGGCCGAGCACCCGTACGGCTCCAGCGTGAACGGCTCGCGTTATCAGGGTCAGCGCGGCCCCACCGCGTCGCGGTCGTACCTCAACTGGCGCACCTGGCCGACGGCCTGAGTCCTGCCGCCGATCGCCCGTAGGTCCCGCTGGACGGCGGAGACTCGGCAGACGCTGCCTGTTTCCAAAACGGGCCAAACAGTTTCTGAAAAAACGTGAAAGAGCGTCTCATCCGACCGTACAGAATGCGATCCGCCGACGAGACAATCTGAGCGGTGTTGCGAAGTTGATCAGGCATGCTGGTTGCCGTACGCATACCACTTGCCCTGTCGGGCGGACGCCCGCTAAGCCCTGGATTCCGCGCCGGACTCGGCGCGGCCTTCGTGCTGCTCTTTTTGATCAGCGCGGTGGAGCTGGCCGACGGCCGGGAAGCCCGCTTCATCGGTCTGATGGCGACGGTGCCGTTCCTCGCTGCGGTGTTCGCGCCGTGGCAGGCCGTGCTGGTCGCAGGAGGCGTCGCGACGGCGGTGGGCACGGTCTTCGCCTTCTTCGGCATGAGCCAGGACGACCTCTCCGCGCTCATCAACGTCATCGGCATCGGTCTGGCGACCGGCATCGCGGCGCTGGTGGCCGTGGTCCGGCAGCGCCAGGCCGAGCGCATCGCCGAGCTGGCCAAGCTCGCCACCATCGCGCAGCAGGCGGTGCTGCGGCCGCTGGGCCCGAAGGTGGGCACGCTGGCGGTGGCGGGCCGGTACATCTCCGCGACCGCCGCGGCCGACATCGGCGGCGACCTGTACGAGGCGCTGGACACCCCGTACGGCGTGCGCATGATCATCGGCGACGTGCGGGGCAAGGGCCTGGACGCGGTGCGCACGGCGAGCATCGTGCTGGGCTCGTACCGCCACGTCGCCTTCGAACGGGCCGACCTGCGCGCCATCGTCGCCGACCTGGACCGGGCCGTGGCCCGCAGCGTGGGCGACGAGGATTTCGTCACGGCGTGCCTGGTCGAGGAGCGCGGCGGCACGCTGACGATCGTCAACTGCGGTCACCCCGCGCCGATCCTGATCCGGCGCGGCGAAGTGATCACCCTTGATCCGCCTTCGCCGGCACCGCCGCTGGGCTTCATGCCGGTGGTGCGCAGCCGCGTGGAGCGGCTGGAGCCGGGCGACCGGCTGCTGCTGCTGACCGACGGCCTGGCCGAGGCGCGGCGTGACGGCGAGTTCTTCCCGATCACCGAGCGGGCCTGGAAGCTGCTCGGCCACGGCACCGTGGGCGACGGCCTGGCCTCGGTCGAGTCGGCGCTGATGGAGTGGGTGCACAACCGGCTCGACGACGACATCGCGCTGATCCTGATGGAGTACGCGGGCCCGTCGCAGCCCACCCTGTCGCCGGTGCCCAGCTGGGAACTCGGCGCGACGAACTAGGCGACCGAGGTGGACCGGTTGCGGCGGACCGCGAGGGTCAACGCGGGCAGCGCACTCGGGGCCCGGTGGCGGCCGATGTAGCGGACCGGGTAGCGCGGCTCGAACAGCAGCTTGCGCAGATTCTCGATCATCTTTCTTCCTCCCCTGTGGCGGCGGGGCGAGGGTGCCCGCGCGTCACCCGGAAGAACGACGGGACCACGTAAAGGTTTCGCACTCCGGCGTGGCGGCTTGCTTATGTCCGTTAAGAGAATTATGCGAAGTGGGCAGCGTGGGGCCGGGTGCGCGGGATTTCACCCGGGTGTGATGTGAACTTCTCGGCAGTTCGCTTGCCGATGGTTACTGGCGAGTAATACAGTCGGACCTACTGGTCGGTAACTGAATGCGCTGAGGGCGGGAAGAATGAGCCACTACCGGAGCAACTTGCGGGATCTTGAGTTCAACCTGTTCGAGGTCTTCGACACGCCCTTCGGCGAGGGTCACTTCGCCGACATCGACGCGGACACCGCGCGCAGCGTGCTGAGCGAGATCGATCGCATGGCCCGCGTCGACCTGGCCGCGAGCTACGCCGACGCCGACCGCAACCCGCCGGTCTACGACCCGGCGAACTACACCGTGACCATGCCGGAGAGCTTCAAGCAGTCCTTCCAGACCTGGATGGACTCGGAGTTCTGGCGCCTGGACCTGCCGCCCGCCCTCGGCGGCAGCTCCGCCCCGCGCACCCTGACCTGGGCGTTCGCCGAGCTGGTGCTGGGCTCGAACGCGCCGGTCTGGATGTTCGGCTCCGGCCCGTCGTTCGCGCACGTGCTCTTCCTGGAGGGCACCGACGAGCAGAAGAAGTGGGCCGAGCTGTTCGTCGACAAGAAGTGGGGCTCCACCATGGTGCTCACCGAGCCGGACGCCGGCTCGGACGTCGGCGCCGGCCGCACCAAGGCGGTCCGGCAGGAGGACGGCTCCTGGCACATCGAGGGCGTGAAGCGCTTCATCACCTCGGCCGAGCACGACATGTCGGACAACATCATCCACTACGTGCTGGCCCGCCCCGAGGGCCACGCGACGGGCACCAAGGGCCTGTCGCTGTTCGTCGTGCCGAAGTTCCACTTCGACGCGGAGACCGGCGAGCTGGGCGAGCGCAACGGCGTCTTCGTCACCAACGTCGAGCACAAGATGGGCATCAAGGTCTCCACGACCTGCGAGACCACCTTCGGCGGCCACGGCATCCCGGCCAAGGGCTGGCTCGTCGGCGAGGTGCACGAGGGCATCCGCCAGATGTTCCTGATCATCGAGAACGCCCGGATGATGGTCGGCACCAAGGCCATCGCGACGCTGTCGACCGGCTACCTCAACGCGCTGGCCTACGCCAAGGAGCGCGTGCAGGGCGCCGACCTGCTGAAGATGACGGACAAGACCGCGCCGCGGGTCGCCATCACCAACCACCCGGACGTGCGCCGCTCGCTGCTGCTGCAGAAGTCGTACGCCGAGGGCCTGCGCGCCCTGGTCGCGTACACCGCGTACTGGCAGGACCGGGTCGCCATGGCCACGGCCGCGGGCGACGAGAAGGCCGCCAAGCGGGCCTCGGCGATCAACGACTTCCTGCTGCCGCTGGTCAAGGGCTGCGGCTCGGAGCGCGCGTTCGAGCTGCTCGGCTCCGAGTCGCTGCAGATCTTCGGCGGCTCCGGCTTCCTGCAGGACTACCCGCTGGAGCAGTACGTCCGCGACGCGAAGATCGACTCACTGTACGAGGGCACCACCGCCATCCAGAGCCTCGACCTGGTGTTCCGCAAGATCGTGCGGGACAACGGCCGGGCCCTGATGTCGGTCGCCGGCGAGATCCAGGACTTCCTCACCAACGAGTCCGGCAACGGCCAGCTGAAGGAGGAGCGCGCGTCGCTGGCCGCCGCGCTCGGCGACGTGCAGGCCATGCTGGGTACGTTCACCGGCTGGCTGGCCGAGTCGCAGGGCGACGACCCGCGCTCGCTGTACAAGGTGGGCCTGCACTCGCGCCGCCTGCTGCTGGCCATCGGCGACCTGGTCGTCGGCTGGCTGCTGCTGCGCCGCGCCGAGGTCGCGCTGCGCAAGCTGTCCGGCGAGCCGGGCAGCGACCAGGCGTTCTACACCGGTGTCGTGGCCACCGCGCGCTTCTTCTCGCGCGAGGTACTGCCGCGGCTGGGCTCCGACCGGCGCATCGTCGAGCTGGCCACGCTCGACGCGATGGACCTGGACGAGGCCTCCTTCTGACCCCACGGGATGCGGCCCGGCCCGCACCCCGCACCCATCCCACGAATGGGTGAACGGCGCCCCCTCGCCACGCAGCACGCGTGAGGGGGCGCCGTTCCGTGCGCGGGGGTCGGCCAGGCGCCGAGGTGTTATCGCCGAAGTTGGGATGCGTAACCGCGCCGCTTGCGGCAAGCTGGGCACATGGCTCCGCTGACCGGCGCCGCAACGCGCCCACGCACTCTGGTGCTGCTGCGTCACGCCAAGGCCGACCGTCCGGCCGGCATCGCCGACACCGACCGCCCGCTCACCGACCGCGGGCACGCGGACGCCGCCGCTGCCGGCGCCTGGATGGTCACCCACGGATACGTGCCCGATCTCGTGCTCTGCTCGCCGGCCCGACGCACCCGGCAGACCTGGCACGGGGTGGCGGTCGCGCTGGCCGGCGCCGGGTCGCCGGTGGTCCGCTACGAGCGGCCGCTGTACGAAGGGACGCCCGACGAGCTGCTCGAACTCGTCCGGTCCGTGGAGCCCGAGTTCCGCACGGTCTTGGTGATCGGGCACAACCCGACCATCTCCCAGCTGTCCGAACAGCTCGACACGGGCGGTGGCGAGGTCGATTCGGACGGCCTGCGCACCTGCGGCCTCGCCGTCCACCAACCCGAAGCCGACTGGCCCGACACCGACACCGCCAAACTCGTAGCCGCCCACACCGCCCGCGCCTGACCCCGCCCACGCGCCGCGCCCACGCCTGCGCCACGCCGCGGCGCGCCCTCGCACCTGCCGCAACTCTTAAAGAGTCGCGGCCTCAGCGGCCCTCAGAAGGCGCGACTCTTCAAGAGTTGCGCGGCGGAGGGGCGGGGGAGGGCGGGCGGCTCGTGGGGCGGGGCGGGGTGGGGTCAGGCGAAGAGGGCGAAGTAGATGGCTATGTGGTGGGAGATGGCGGCGACGAGGGTGCAGGCGTGGAAGAACTCGTGGTGGCCGAAGACGGTGGGCCAGGGGTTGGGGCGGCGCAGGGCGTAGAAGACGGCGCCGACGCTGTAGGTCAGGCCGCCGACCATGAGCAGGACCAGCGCGGTGACGCCGCCGTTGTGCAGGATGTCGGGCAGCACGGCGACGGCGACCCAGCCCAGGGCGAGGTACAGCGGCGCGGACACCCAGCGCGGCGCGTGCGGCCAGATCAGCGACATCGCCGCGCCGCCGAGCGCGCCCGCCCAGACCAGCGACAGCAGCAGTACGGCCTTCCCGGACGGCAGCAGGAGCAGGCAGAACGGCGTGTACGTGCCTGCGATGAAGATGAAGATCATGGCGTGGTCGAGGCGCCGCATGGTCTGGTAGCCGCGTTCGCTCCAGACCCGCCGGTGGTAGAGCCCGCTGACACCGAACAGCCCGCACACGGTGAGGCTGTAGACCGCCACGCTGAGCACGGGTGTGCTGCCGGGCCGGAACGCGGCGATGGACACCAGGACGATGCCGCAGACCAGCGCGACGAAGAAGGCGTACGCGTGCAGCCAGCCGCGCATCCGCGGCTTGCCGATGTCGACGGGACGCAGACGTTGCGGAGTGGCCGTGCCATTCATGCCCTCTAGGCTACGGCACCGTAGGTTACTGGTGCGTAGCCTGCGGGGGTGAGGCCGGTAACATCTGCGTCGTGCTGGTCAGGAGGTACGGCTGGGACGGTTTGCTGCTGGAGGTCGACGACCCGGCGGCGTGGTTCCGTGCGCTGCGGGCGGCCCGCGAGCGCGGCGAACTCACCTGCGAGGAGATCGTGCCCGCAGCCCGCACCGTGCTGCTGCGCGGGGTGCGGGGCGAGCCGCACTGGGCCGACTTCGCGCCCGCGGCCGCGCCGCCTGCGCCGCCTCAACGCCTGGACGTGCCGGTGCACTGGGACGGGCCCGACCATGACGCCGTCGCGGCGGCCTGGCAGGCCGATCCGGCGAGGGTGCTCCGGGAGACCGAGTTCACGGTCGCGTTCTGCGGGTTCGCGCCCGGATTCGGCTACCTGACCGGGCTGCCCGAGCGGCGGTGGCTGCCTCGGCTGGCCAGCCCGCGGGCCCGGGTGCCGGCGGGGTCCGTCGCGCTCGCGGGGCCGTACGCCGGAATCTATCCGCGCAGCTCGCCCGGCGGCTGGCAGCTGGTCGGCCGCACCGAACTGGTCCTGTTCGATCTCGACCGGGAGTCGCCCGCGCTGCTCGCGCCGGGCACGCTGGTGAGGTTCGTCGATGCTTGAGGTGCTGGTGCCGGGGCCGCTGGCGACCGTGCAGGACCTGGGCCGGGTCGGCTACGCCGAGCTCGGGGTGTCCCGGTCCGGCGCGCTCGACGGCGCGGCGCTGCGGCTGGCCAATCGCCTCGTCGGCAACCCGGAGAGCTGCGCGGGGATCGAGTTCACCTACGGCGGCGCGGTCCTGCGGGCGCACGCGTCCGTCTGGTGCGCCCTCACCGGCGCGCCCGCACCGCTGTCGGTCGACGGCCGTCCGGCGCCGTACGGGGTCGCGTTCGGACTGCCCGCGGGTTCCCGCCTCGAGATCGGACTCCCCCTCCACGGCATCCGCAGCTACCTGGCCGTGTCCGGCGGCATCGCGGTCGCACCCGTGCTGGGCTCGCGCAGCACCGACACGCTCTCCGGCATCGGCCCCGATCCGCTGCGCGTGGGCCGCGCCCTGCCGGTCGGCCGGGCACGCCGCGGTGTCGAGGAGATGAAGTCTCCTGCGGCATCCGACCTCGGGGAACCCTCGGGGGACCACCCAGGGTCCGGCGGCCTCGGCGCGCCCGGTCCGGTGAGCGGGGCGGAGCCGTCCACGGTCGACTTCGTGCCGGCGACCGCACCGGGCAGCGAGATCAGGCTGCGGGTGCGGCTCGGGCCGCGGGACGACTGGTTCGCCGACCCCGGCGAGCTGCTGCGAAACGGCTACACGGTGGGGCAGGGCGACCGGATCGGGGTGCGGCTGGACGGGCCGCCGCTGGCCCGCGCGGTGCCCGGCGAGCTGCCGAGCGAAGGGCTACTGGCCGGGGCGATCCAGGTGCCCGGCGACGGCCGGCCGCTGGTGTTCCTAGCCGATCACCCGACCACGGGCGGCTACCCGGTCGTCGGGGTGGTCCATCCCGCCGATCTCGGGCTCCTCGCGCAGGCGCGTCCAGGCACTAGGGTGGTGTTCCATGGATCTCAACGCTGATCTCGGCGAGGGTTTCGGCCGCTGGGAGCTCGGTGACGACGAGGCCCTCCTCGACGTGGTGACCAGCGCCAACGTCGCCTGCGGCTTCCACGCCGGGGACGCGGCGACCATGCGCCGCACCTGCGAGCTGGCCGCCCGGCAGGGTGTGGCCGTGGGCGCGCAGGTCGGCTACCGCGACCTGGCCGGCTTCGGCCGCAGATTCATCGAGTACGACCTCGGCCAGCTCCGCGACGAGATCATCTACCAGGTCGGGGCGCTGCAGGCGCTGGCCGCGACCGAGGGCACCCGGGTGCGATACCTCAAACCCCACGGTGCGCTCTACCACGCGACCGCGCACATCGACGCGATCGTCGAGGCGGCGTTGGCCACCGGGCTGCCGGTGCTGTGCGCGCCCGGCTCGCCGCTGGCGACCGCGGCCGGGGACGCAGTGGTGCCGGTCTACGCGGAGGGCTTCGCCGACCGTGCCTACCGGGCCGACGGCACGCTGCTTCCGCGCGGCAAGCCCGGCGCGGTCATCACCGACCAGGAGGAGGTGGTGGCCCGCGCGCTGCTGATGGCGGTGGACCAGCGGGTCATCGCGCTGGACGGCACCGTGCTGCCGCACGCCGTGGACTCCATCTGCCTGCACGGCGACACCCCCGGCGCGGTCGCCCTGGCCCGCGCCGTCCGCGAAGCCCTCCAATACGCCGACGTCCCCCTCCGCCCCTTCCTCCCCTGAACCCGCCCGGCACGATCTTGGCCGGGTCGGGTCGGGCGGGGTGGGTCAGGAGTCGAGGCCGCGGAGGATGAGGGGGAGGCGGTCGGGGCCGTCGGGGGTGATGACGATGGGGACGCCCCAGTCCTGGCGGGTGAGGTGGCAGGCCGGGAACTCGGCGTCGGCGTCGCAGGTCGCCGCCTGCGCCACGACCTGGAGCACGCCCTGCGGCACGTTCGGGTTGAGGACCAGCTTGCGGTACAGGTCGGTGGTCACGCCGGCACCCTCCAGCAGCAGCTCGGCGGGCGAGGCGGACACCTCCAGCCGGGTCGGGTCGCCGAAGCTGCGGTCCAGCTTCTGGCCCGGCGCGGGCGTGAAGATGACGTCCAGTGTGACCGTGCCCGGCGCCAGCGGCGACGGTGGCCGCTCAACCTTGTGCCGGCCGCCGTCCACGAGCCCGGCCGCTGCAGGGGCGAGCCGGACCAGCCGGTGTGCGGCCGATTCGACCACGATCACGCTGCCGTCCGCGCCGAGCACCACGTCGCTCGGCTCGGCCAGACCGCTGTCGACGGTGGACACCGCGCCGTCCTGCCAGCGCCGGATCGCGCCGTTGTACGTGTCGGCGATCAGCACCGAGCCGTCGGGCAGCGCGCACACGCCCAGCGGGTGCTGAAGCAGCGCCTGGTCGGCGGGGCCGTCCACATGCCCGAAATCGAACAGGCCCTGCCCGACCGCTGTGTGCATCCGCCCGTCCTCGATCCAGCGCAGTGCGCTGGTCTCCGAGTCGGCCAGCCACAGCCGGTGGCCGTCGGGCGAGGTGGACAGGCCGGACGGCTGGGCCATCCACACCTGGTCGAGCGCGCCGTCGCGCAGCGCCTCGACGGTGGTGCCCGCGTACCGGCCGACGGTCCGCTTGGCCGGGTCGAACCACCACAGCGTGTGCGTGCCCGCCATGGCGACGATCACCTTGCCGTCGTACCAGGCGACGTCCCACGGTGAGGACAGGTCCATGGAGCGGGCGTCGTGAGCATGGTCGTCCAGGCTGGACCGCCACTGCCGACCGGTGCCGGCCACCGTGGTCACGGTCAGGTCGCTCAGGCGTACGCCGCGCAGCAGGTGGTTCACCGTGTCCGCGACGACGACGTCGTAGCCGACCAGAGTCGCGACGTCGGGCGGCAGCAGGCACATGCCCTGCGGCTCGGAGAAGTTCGCCTCGGCGGGGCCGCCGTCGGCCCGCCCGCGCCCGCCCGTGCCGACGCGCCGCAGCACCGCCGACAGGTCCTGGTCGAGCACGGCCAGGCTGTGCCGGGCCGAGTCGGAGACGAGCACGGTGCCGTCGGGCAGCGGCAGCGCCTTGCCCGGGAAGCGCAGCAGGGAGTCACTCGGCGGCGGAGGCACGAACGGGCCGTCGCCGCGGTGCAGCGTGCCCTTCGCCTCGTGCTCGGCGATCAGCTGGTCGATCAGCCGGCGCAGCCCTTCGGCGTGGCCCTCGCCGGCCATCGACGCCACCACGTAACCCTCGGGGTCGACCACCGACAGGGTCGGCCAGGCCTTGGCCGCGTACTGCTGCCACATGTCCATGGTCGGGTCGTCGAGCACCGGGTGGTCCACGCCGTAGCGCTCGACCGCCGCGGCCAGCGCGACCGGGTCGCGCTCGTGCTCGAACTTCGGCGAGTGCACCCCGATGATCACCAGTACGTCGGCGTACTTCTCCTCGAGCGGGCGCAGCTCGTCGAGCACGTGCAGGCAGTTGATGCAGCAGAAGGTCCAAAAATCCAGGATCAAGATTCGGCCGCGCAGGTCGGCCAGCTTGAGGTCCTTGCCGCCGGTGTTCAACCAGCCTCGTCCGCGCAGCTCCGGCGCCCGTACCCGCATCACGCCATTCTGCCCGATCATGCTGCGCGCGCCTCGGGGGCATGGTGTGACGTGGCGTACCGCCGCCGCGGATCAGACCAGCGCGGGTGCCGGCACCACGGGCACCGGTCCGACGGCGCGGCCGTCCTGCTCCGGCGTGATCAGCTTGCGCAGCGAGAGGGCCACCACCGAGGCGACGAGCGTGCCCACGGTGACCAGCGCGATCCATACGCCACCGAGCCCCGCGCCGAGCAGCGGGCCGGCGCTGACCGGCGCGACGATCGCAGATATGCCCCACACCATCGAGGAGAGCGCGTTGTAGCGGCCGCGCAGCTCGTCCGTGGCGAGCACGTTGACGAGGGCGGGGCTGACCGGGGACAGCATCGTCTCGCCGACCGCGAAGACAGCGCCGAACAGGATCACGATCACCGCGCTGAGCACGGCGTTGCTGCCGTCGACGTAGCCGGCCAGGCCGAGCACCAGCCAGGCGACGCCGAACACGGCGCCGACCGCGGCCAGGGCCCGGGTGCGGCTGCGCCCCTGGAGCTTCTTGATGACGAGCAGCTGTGCCAGCACGATCACGATCGTGTTGGCGGTGAAGGCGTACCCGATGATCTGCGGGGTGACGCCCGCGACCTTGGTCGCGAAGCCGGTGAAGCCGACCTCCAGCTGGGCGTATCCGGACACGGTGAGCAGCACACTGAAGATCGTCAGACGGCGGAACGGCTTGTGCCGCAGCACCTCGGCGTATCCCCGCTTACGGCCGCTCGCGTTCAGGGTCGGCTTCTCCACCAGCCGGCGTCCGACCCCCGGCATGGTCATCATGATCACGAACGGCCCGGCGTAGCAGAGCATGTCCAGCAGGTAGATCAGCTGGAAGGTGCCCGGCCGGGCGGTGTCCACGATGCTGCCGGCGGTCGCCGAGCCGATGCCGATGCCGAGGTTGAGCAGCGCGAACTGCAGGCCGAAGACCCGCTGCCGCTCCTGCTCGCCGGTGATCGAGGTCAGGATGGTGTTCTGGCCCGCCCAGATCGTCGAGGCGCCCAGACCGCTCAGCGTCAGCGCCGCGGCGGCCTGCCAGGCGTTGCCGACCAGCGCCAGCGAGCCGACGCCGACCGCCTCGATCAGCAGTGCGGGCATGACCACCCGGCGCGCGCCGAACCGGTCGACCAGCGTGCCCGACACCGGCGAGGCGGCCAGGGTGAGCAGGCCGAACCAGCCGATGAGCAGGCCCACCGTGGTGCCGGACAGATGGCGCACATCGGTGAGATAGATGAACAGGAACGGCAGCGTCAGCCCTCGGCCCAGCGAGGAGAAGAGGGTGCCGACGAGCATCCGGCGTGCTTCGGGCCTCGCGGGCAGGGCGTCGCGCAACATGCGCCCAGTCTGGTGTCCGGGTGTGACGTCACGCGAACGAAATAGAAGGCCCTGTGGTCAGCACCACAGGGCCTTTCATCACTTACAGGTGAGGCGGTGTCACGGGGTCGGCGTGGCCGCGGGCTCCGAGGGTGCCGTGGACGGCTGGCCGCCGCCGGCGGAGTTCGGCACCAGGCACAGCACCTTGCTGGCGACTGTGACGTGCGGCTGCGTCTTGTCCGTGCACTCGTCCTTGCTGTCGCCGACCGAGGCGACCTTGTAGGTCTCCGGCTCGGTGCACGCGGCCGCGACGGCCACGGAGCCCGACTGCTTGAGACAGTCGCCGACCCCGAACGCCGGGTCCGCGTCCTCGCCGCCGAGCAGCTTCTGCGCGCCGATCAGGACACCGAAGGCAACGGCGAGCAGCAGCGCGCAGCCGACGACCACCATGATGATCACCCGGCCGGTGCGGACCGGCTTGATCTCGAGCGCGCCGGTGCCGGTGCCGGCCTCGTCGGGCTTGAACTTGTCGAACTTCGACTGGTCCTGTGCCAGCGGCGGCGAGTCCATCGGCGGTCGCTGGCCGGGCACCATGCCCGCGCCGGGCGGGGGACCGGACGGGCGGGCCGGCGGCTGCATCGGGCCGCGCGCCGGCGGGGGCGGCGACGCGGGCGGGCTGCCGTACACACTGGTCGGTGGGGCGGCCGGAGCCGGCGGTGCGGCCGGCGGT
Organism: Catellatospora sichuanensis; assembly: GCF_007483665.1. Lineage (GTDB taxonomy): Bacteria > Actinomycetota > Actinomycetes > Mycobacteriales > Micromonosporaceae > Catellatospora > Catellatospora sichuanensis. The sequence continues at coordinate 174,484 of NZ_ML660187.1, read as the reverse complement.
GCGGCAGCGGCCGGCGGAGCCCCGGCGGGCTGGAGCAGGTCGCCGAACGTGTGCTGGCGGGGCTGGCGCTGGGCCAGCGCCGGGGCGCCACCCTGCGGTCCCGCCTGCTCGGGCGCGGACGGAGCCGACTGCTCCGCCGGGCGGGCGGGCGCGCCGTACACGGTGGACGAGCGGGCGATCGGCGGCGCGGCGTGCGGCTCCGCCGGAACGGGCTGGGCACTGGGCACGGTCACCCGTGCGGTGGCCCGCGCGGCACCGGCCGCGGGCGGCGGAGGCGGCGACATCGGCGCGGCTGCGGGAGCCTCCGGCTCGGCAGGCGCGGAGACCGCAGCGGACCCGTACACCCGACCCTGAGCCTTGGGCGGCGCGGCAGGCACGTCGTCCTCGGGACTCACCCGGCTCGCGGTCGGCACCGCCGCGGAGGCGACCCCGGCGGTGGCGCGCGCGACGGCCGGCGGCGGGGTGACCGGGATGGCCGGCGGCGTGCTGACCGGCGTCGTCGGCGCGGGCGGCGAACTGACCGGACCGGCGGACGGGCTCACGGGAGCCGATGCGGCGGCCGGCTCGTACGCGGGCGCGGCCGGCTCGTAGGACGGCGCGGGCTCGTAGGACGGCGTGGGCTCGTACGACGAGGCGGGCTCGTACGACGAGGCGGGCTCGTACGACGGCGCGGGCTCGTACGACGGCGCGGGCTCGTACGACGGCGCGGGCGTCGGCTCGTACGACGGCGTGGGCTCGTACGACGAGGCGGGCTCGTACGACGAGGCGGGCTCGTACGACGGCGCGGGCTCGTAGGACGGCGCGGGCGTCGGCTCATACGACGAAGCCGGCTCGTACGACGGCGCGGGCGTCGGCTCGTACGACGAAGCCGGCTCGTACGACGAGGCGGGCTCGTACGACGAGGCGGGCTCGTACGACGGCGCGGGCGTCGGCTCGTAGGCGGGCGCGGCGGGCTCGTACGACGGGGTCGACGAGTACGTCGAGGACTCGTACGAGGACGGTGCGGGCGGCGGCTCGTATGCCGGCGCGGCCTGGGCCTCCGGCTCGGGGTCCATCAGCGCGGCGACCGCGGGCGGCGGCGTCCACGGGCCGGACGGGGCACTGGGCTTGGGCGACTCGCCGGCGGCGAACGCGGCCCAGGACACCGACGCACTGGCCGGCTCGGCCGGCGCGGGCTCGTAGGCGGGTGCCGACGGCGGCTGCTCCTGCGGCTTGCCGAAGTCGGAGTAGTCCGGCCAGACCTGCTCCGCGGCGGGTGCGGCGGTGGTGGCCGCCTGCCACGGCTGCTCGGCGGCGGGCTCGGGCTGCCACGGCTGCTCGGCGGGGGTGGACCAGTCCTGCGACGTGGCCCAGTCCGGCTGCGCCGGCGGCGTCGACCAGTCGGGCTCCGCGGGGGGAGTCGAGGTGACGAAGGGCTCGTGCGCCGCGAACGAGGACGACATCTCGTGGCGTACGCCGGGGATCGGCACGACGGCCGGGGCGGGCACGTACGGCGCCTCGTCGCCCGTCGGGGCCGCGGGTTCGGCCGGGAACCCGCTGAACGCGGGCGGGGCCTGCTCGGCGACCGAGTCCGGCGGGAACGACTCCTCCGGCGCGCTGCCGTATGGAGTGAAGACCGGGAACTCGTCGGGCGCCGGCGGCGCCTCGAACAGACCGAACCCACTCTTGCGGTCGGCTGCGTCAGCCGGCGGCCAGCCGGACTGCTGCGGTGCCTCGGACGTCATACGCGCACGCCTCCCTCTCTTTCGCCAGCCCTGGGTGACGCCATGCGGAAGGAACGCAGGGGTCATGAGCCGAGGGGTGGCGGCCGTGCCCACCGTACCGGTACTCACGCGCGACCGGAATACGGGAGGTGGGTTCACGTCGGTGGCCTGTCGCGACCGCGGACGCATCGCGGCCCCTGTCGCCGGATGGCGCGACAGGGGCCGCAACGCTCTTGGAGGAGGAGAAGAGTCTCAGTGCAGACGTACGAAGACGGCTGCCATGGGGTCACCGAGTTCCGCGGCGCGGCGACGCTGCGCGCGCTCGGCATGGGTGCGCTCGAGGTGGATCTGCTCGGCGCTGCGGCTCCGCGTCCGCATCTTCTTCATGATGCTCATACCCACTATTACAGCGCATGGAGCCCTCCTAACTCCAACGATTATTCGGTGAGCTGCACCACGAGCCGACGATTCGTAGGTTAACCCGTCATGTCCGTGGGGTGATCGCCGCCAGCAGCTCGGGTTGCCGGTGGTCGAGGATGTCACCCGCGGTGATCAGCCCGAGCCAGACCGCGCCCACCGCGTAGGCGAGTCCGACCGGCAGCGCCAGTGCCGCGCCGACCGTGCCGCCGAGCAGCACCAGCAGCAGCACCGGCAGCGCCAGCACCATGCCGGCGAACCAGGCGGCCATCGCCAGGAAACTCTTCGCGACGCCGGTGCCCGTGTTGATCGCGAACGGGTTCTGGTTCTCCGGCAGGGCGTACGCCGCCCAGACGGACGCGTGCATCGCGCTGGCCAACCCGGTCCCGTATGCCGCGAACAGGGTGCCGAACATGACCGGGAGCTGGAGCAAGTCCCGGCGCAGCACCGCGTTGAGCACGGCGAGACCCAACAGCAGCGGCACGATGTACCAGGAGTACGCCACCGCCCTGGCCCGCAGCTCCACCCGGCCCGGCACGCCGGTCACCACGTGCATCGCGTACGCCGTGCCGTCGTAGCCGAACTGGTTCGCGATGCCGAGCCCGGCCAGCGCGCCGACCAGCACCATCGAGCCGCCGTGCACACTCTGCGCGACGATGTTCCCGTCGGCGCTCGGACCCAGGTTCGTGACCACCGGGAGGAACACCCCGATCACCGCGAACGTGATCAGGCTGGCCCGCCGCCGCACATCGCGTACCCAGTAACGCAGCTCGCGGACCACCATCGCGCCGTACGCGGTGCGGGGTCGGCGGGTCCGCCCGAAGAACCGGGCGACCGGGGTGCCGGTGGCGGCCCGCACGCGCACCTCGCCGCCCCCGGACGTGCCGAGCATCGCCGACTCCAGCGAACTCGACCACCACCACAACAGCAGCAGCACCGTCGCGACCGTGATGGCCAGCCGCGCCGCGACCGCCGCCCAGTGCCCGTGCACCGCGTCGAGGCCCACCACGTAGGGCGCGCCGAGCGGCGTCCAGCCGAGTACGTCGGCGACCGCGGTCAGCCGGGCGGTGCCGACCTGCTGCGCGCCGGAGCTGAGCAGGTACTGGAGCGGGCCCAGCGACGCGGCGAGTACGGCGAGCACCACCGCGGCCAGGTCACGGGTCCGCCGGGCCCGCAGCGCGCGGGAGAAGCCGCTGGTCACGGCCCGGCTCACCACCACGCACAGCAGCAGGCCGAGCAGCACCCCGACGGCCGCGACCAGGGCGGGCAGCGGACCCCCGGCCATGCCCGCGCCGATCGCCAGCCCCGAGGTCGCCAGCAGCGTGCCGAACGCGGGCACGCCGAGCAGTGCGGCGACCAGCAGGCCGCGCAGCAGCGTCGCCCGGGGCAGCGGCAGCAGCGCGAACCGGCCGGGTTCCAGGGTCTCGTCCACGCCGAACCAGACCAGGGGCATCAGGATCCAGCCGAGTACCAGGACGGTCCCGCCGAACGCGGGGATCACGGCGCCGAAGTCGGGCGGGTCGGGCAGGAACGGGACGAGGAAGAGCAGCGCTGCCATCGCGCCGTAGAACAGCGCGGCGAGCAGGCCGATCACGAACAGGATCACCTTGCCGGGGCGGCCGCGGAAGCCGTTGCGCAGGACACGCAGCTTGAGGCGGACGAAGGTCAGAGCCATGACAGCTCCGAGCCGGTCGAGACGCGCCCGCCGACCACGGCGACGAACGCGTCCTCCAGGGTCCGGCCGTCGCGCACCTCGTCGAGGGTGCCGACCGCGCTGATCCGGCCGTTCGCCATGATCGCGACGTGGGTGCACAGCCGCTCCACCACCTCCAGCACGTGGCTGGAGAAGATGACGGTGCCGCCGCCGGCGACGTAGCGGGTGAGGATGTCGCGGATGGCCGCGCCGCTGACCGGGTCCACGGCCTCGAACGGCTCGTCGAGCACCAGCAGCCGCGGTGCGTGCAGCAGCGCGCAGGCCAGCGCGATCTTCTTCTTCATGCCGGCCGAGTAGTCGATGACGAGGGTGCGCCCGGCGTCGGTCAGGGCCAGCACGTCCAGCAGCTCGGTGACCCGGGCGTCGATGACGTCGGGCGCCATGCCGCGCAGCAGGCCCTGGTAGGTGAGCAGCTCGGTGCCGTCGAGGCGGTCGAAGAGGCGTACGCCGTCGGGCATCACGCCGATCAGCGACTTGGCCTGGACCGGGTCGCGCCACACGTCGTGGCCGAGCACCAGGGCCCGCCCGGCGTCCGGGCGCAGCAGGCCGACGGCCATGGACAGGGTGGTGGTCTTGCCGGCCCCGTTCGGCCCGAGCAGGCCGAAGAACGAGCCCGCCGGCACCGTCAGGTCCACGCCGTCGACGGCGACCTTGGTGTCGAACCTCTTGACCAGCCCTTGAAGGGCGAACGCGCTGTCGGGGATCACGCGTCCGACTGTAGACGCGCGACGCCCGCCCGTCGCCCCGCGTGAAAGGCGACGGGCAGGCTGCGGGTCACTTGCGCGAGTTGTTGAGGTTCTCGGACTCGTTGCAGGCCCGGCCGGCGGGCATGACCTCGATCTTGTCCAGCAGATCGTCGGCCTGGGCGCGGCTGAGGTTCCAGGAGTACCACTGGTCCGGGTTGGCGTCCAGGTCGCGGATCATCCAGCTCAGGGCGCAGCTGCGGTACGGCTCCGGCAGCTGGGCCAGGGCCGGTGCGGCGTCCGGGCCCAGTGCCCGCAGGTACCAGAAGTCGATCTTCTGGAAGCGCTCGACGTTCTGCTCGGCGATGAAGTGCTCCGGGTTCGCGGCGCCCAGGAACAGCAGCAGGCCGGCGAAGCCCGCCACCGCCGCCCGCGGGAACCACGTGGCCCGCAGCTTCCACCCGGCGATCGCGATCAGGATGAGGACGCCGCCCAGGTAGAGCTCGACCGAGCCGAAGAACAGCCGCTCACGGGTCCAGCCGTAGGTGTTCTGGTAGAGCCACATGCGCCAGACCGCCGAGCCGACGATCACCATGCTCAGCAGCACGAGCGCGCCGAGCAGGGTGCGCAGCAGCACCCGGTCCTGCGGGGTCTCCTTCGACGCCCAGCGCGACACCAGGCCGATGACGACCAGGGTCAGCATGGTCACCACGAGCAGCTGGCCGAAGCCCTGCACGGCGTACTCGGAGAAGGTCAGCCCGCTGGTGTCCTGGATGTACTTCTTGTCACCGAAGAAGAAGCGCAGCTGCACCACCACGAACGCGCCGAACAGCAGCACCAGGCCGCCCAGCGGCAGCGCGACCTCGATGCGGCCGATGCGCCGCGTCGCGGGCCGCTCCAGCCCGGACAGGTCCGGCGGAGCCAGCACAGTGAAGATCGCACCGGCGGTGATCAGGCCGCCGATCACGGTGTACAGCACACCGCGGAAGATCGCGCGGGCGTTGATCTCGGGCAGGATGTCGCCCAGCAGCTTCGAGAACGCCGGGTCGGCCGACGCGAACAGCGCGCCGAAGACGACCAGCAGTACGACCGTCACGATCAGCGACAGGCCGATCCGGCCCGCGGTGCCGCTCTTCTCCCGCGTCTTCTGCCACGAGCTCGCGCCCTTGGCCAGCCACGGGATGGACCGGAAGAAGGCCAGCGGCAGCGCCAGCGCGCCCACCACGACGGCCCGGACCGAGTGCCCGCCGGCCACCGCCAGCGAACCGCAGGCCAACGCGCCGAGCACGCAGAAGACGTACAGCCAGCCCGCGTCGCGGAAGGTGCCGACGGCCAGCAGCGCCACGGCGAGCACCGCCCAGCCGACCCGGACCCAGCGCTCGATCCGGGTGTCCGGCTTCGGGCCGAAGCGCGCCGCGTGCCAGACCGCGCCCGTCATGACCAGGCCCACCAGCAGCCAGCCGATGCCGGGACGGCTCAGCGGCAGCGCGATCGCGGTGGCCAGGCCGCCGACCAGCGCTGCGATCCAGGCCGCCGGCCCGCCCGCGTAGTCGGGCCCTTGCCAGCGCGTCTGCAGGAAGCCCGGCGGGGGCGGCGGCAGCGGCGAGAACCGGGCCATGTCGGCCGGATACGTCTGCGGCGGCACCGCGGCGGTCGCCACGGGTGCGGCGGTCGCCGCGGGTGCGGCAGCCGTCGCCGCAGGGGCGGTGGTCGCCGGGGTCGGCGTCGCCTCAGCCGCCGGTTCGGGCGACGGGGCCACCGCGTCGGGTGCGGCCCAGGTGCCCGCATCCGACGCGGGCGCGTCCACCGCCTGCGGCGTGCTTGCTGCGGCGTCCCCGCTCGAAGCGTCGTCCGTGGCGGCCGCGGCCGTGCCGGTCTGCTCCGCCTCGGCAGCGACGGGTGCGGCGGCGGCCTTGGCCGCCTTCGCCGGCGTGCGCTTGCGGGCCGGTGCCTTCTTCGCCGGGGCGGCCGACTCCACGGCAGGTGGCGACGGCTCGTCAGGCTGCGGTGGGTTGTCCGGAGAGGTGTCTGACATCGTTGGCTCCGACTTCTGCGGGCGACTGATGAGGTACGGGTTTCTGGGGCAGGGTGATGCGGACGCGGCAGCCGATCCCGCCGGGCGGGTCGACGATCGCGATCGTGCCGTGGTGCAGTTCCACCGCCCAGCGGGCGATGGCGAGGCCGAGACCCGTGCCGCCGTCGGACGACTCGGCGCTCTTGCCCCTGGTGAAACGCTCGAAGACCCGCTCCCGGAGGGCAGGCGCGATGCCCACTCCCTGGTCGAGCACCTCGAAGACAGTCTGGGTGCCGGTCGGGCGGGCGCTGACGGTGACCAGCCCGCCCGCCGGGCTGTGCCGGGCGGCGTTCTCCAGCAGGTTCGCGAAGACCTGGTGCAGCCGCGCCGGGTCGGCGTTGATGGTGTGCGGGACGACGTCGCGCAGCCGGAATCGGGTCGCCGGCGCGTTCAGGCTCGCCTCCGCCACGACCCTGGCCAGGAACTCGGCGACCGGCATCGGCACCCGGCGCAGCGCCGCGGCGCCCGCGTCGACCTTCGACAGGTCCAGCAGCTCCGTCACCAGGCGGGACAGCCGCTCGGTCTGCGCCAGCGCGGTGCGCAGCGTCGCCGGATCGGCGCTGCTCACGCCGTCGACGATGTTCTCCAGCACCCCGTGCAATGCGGTGATCGGCGTACGCAGTTCGTGCGACACGTTCGCGATCAGCTCGCGCCGCTGCTGGTCGCTGGCGGCGAGGTCGGCCGCCATCAGGTTGAACGCGCGGGCCAGCTCGCCCACCTCGTCGCGGCTCGTGGCGCGTACCCGGCGGCTGTAGTCGCCACGGGCCATCGCCCGCGCCGCCGCGGTCATCTCGCGCAGCGGCTTGGTCATGCCGTGCGCCAGCACCTGCAGCGTGATCAGCCCGACCAGGGCGGCGGAGATGGCGACCGGCCAGTTGACGAACCCGAGCCGGCCCCAGAACACCACCAGGCCCGTCGCGCCGGAGATGCCGAGCAGGATCGCCAGCTTCAGCTTGATCGACCGGAACGGGTCCAGCGGCCGGGGCAGCCGGTCCAGTGCCTGGTTGGACAGCACGATCAGCGGCCCCAGCACGCGGTACATGGGGTGGGTGAGCCAGTCGAGAATGCGTTCGATCACGTGGGTTCGGCTTCCAGGGCGTATCCGACACCGTGCACCGTGCGGATCAGGTCGGCACCCAGCTTGCGGCGTAGCGCCTTGATGTGGGAATCGACCGTGCGGGTGCCGTAGCCCTCGGCCCAGCCCCAGATCTCGGCCAGCAGCCGCTCCCGCGGCAGCACCGCCCGGTGCCGCTCGGCGAGGTACACCAGCAGGTCGTACTCGGTCGGGGTGAGGTGCGCCTCGGCCCCGTCCCGGCGGACCCGGCGCTCCGCACGGATGATCTCCAGGGGACCCAGCTTGAGCGGCGCATCCGGCGCGGTCGACCGGTCGGCCCGGCGCAGCAGCGCGTGCACCCGGGCGGCGAGCACCCGCATCGAGAACGGCTTGGTGAGGTAGTCGTCCGCGCCCACGGCGAGCCCGACCAGCAGGTCGTTCTCGTCGTCGCGGGCGGTGAGCATGAGCACCGGCACGGGGCGCTGCGCCTGCACCCGGCGGCAGACCTCCAGCCCGTCGAAGCCGGGCAGCATCAGGTCGAGCACGATCAGGTCGGGCTTGAGCCGGGCCGCGGCCTCCACGGCGGCGGGACCCGTGCCGGCGTGCGCGACCTGGAAGCCCTCGGCTCGCAGCCGGGCGATCACCGACCCGGCGATGGTGGGATCGTCCTCCACCACCAGGACGCGACGTTCACTCATGACCAGGGACTGTAGCGGTCAGCTGTGCGGATCCTCAGCCCCAGTTGTGAAGGACTTGTGCGCGGCTCTGGTTCGAGTGCCCTGCACCCCACGCGCAGCGTCCTTCATTTGACCTGGGGAAGCTTCCTCACCGTGGATTCGTGCTGCACTCTGGAGATGTCACACGGGCACCGATAGAGAGGACGGGTGACAACGATGACCCATCCGCTGCTCCGGCCTCAGCCGCCGCGCGCTTGGCAGTTCGAGGACCTGCTCGACACTCCTGACGACGGCTACCGGTACGAGATTTATGACGGGAGCCTGCTCGTGACGCCCCAGCCCCCGCTGCCGCATGCCGGCCTGGTGTTCCGGCTGCGCCGAAGCCTTGACCGGCAGGCGCCCGAAGCGTTCGCGGTGAGCGAGGGCATCGGAGTGCTCCGCGAGGATGGCACCTCCTATTTCGTTCCGGACTTAGTGATCTTTGACGCGGACCTGTTCGGCAGGCCTTTGCCTGCGCTCCCCCCGCCAGCGGCGTATCTCGTGGTGGAGGTGGTGTCTCCGAGCAATCCGAACAACGATCTGGTGATCAAGCGCCACGGCTACGCCATGATCGGTGTCCCCGAATACTGGATCATCGATTCGCGGTCCCGGGAATTCCTGGTGCTCACGCAACCGAGTCCGTTCGGCTACCAGGCCGAGGAGAAGCGGTCGGGGGAGATGCGCGGCACCGTGCCGTTCCCCTACCGACTCGACCTCGACGCGATCTTCGACTGAACGTGGAACGGCCGGGCAGCTCGATGAGCTGCCCGGCCGTTCTCGGGTCTGCGTCAGTAGGCGCCCTTGCGCTGCAGCACGACGCCGACGGTGCGCCACAGGATGCTCAGGTCGTACGCCAGGGACCAGTTGTCGACGTAGTAGAGGTCCAGCCGGACCGCCTCGTCCCAGCTCAGGTCGGAGCGGCCGGAGACCTGCCACAGGCCGGTCATGCCGGGGCGCACCAGCAGCCGTCGGCGCACGTCGCCCAGGTAGTCGCCGTCGTCGGCGGGCAGCGGGCGCGGGCCGACCAGCGACATCTCGCCCTTGAGCACGTTGATCAGCTGGGGCAGTTCGTCGATCGAGCTGGCCCGCAGGAAGCGGCCGACCGGGGTGACCCGCGGATCGTCGCGGATCTTGAAGAGCATGCCGTCGCCCTCGTTCTGGGCTTCGAGCTTGCTCTTGCGCTCCTCGGCGTCGGTGTACATGGTGCGGAACTTCCACACCTTGAACACCCGGCCCTCGTGGCCGACCCGCAGCTGCCGGAAGAACGCCGGGCCGCGGTCGGTGATCGAGATGGCCAGCGAGATCACCAGCAGCAGGGGGGCCAGCAGCACCAGGCCGCAGAAGGCGGCGACCCGGTCCAGCAGGTTCTTGGCCAGCCAGGCCATGCCGGAGAGCTTGGGCTCCTCGACGTGCAGCAGCGGCAGGCCCTCGATCGGGCGGATGTGCACCCGGGGCCCGGCGATGTCGGTGAGCTGCGGCGCGACCACCAGGTCGATACCGGTGCCCTCCAGCTGCCAGGCGAGGCGGCGCAGCTCGTCGGGCTCGGCGCCGGCCGAGCCGCACACCGCGATGGTGTCGGCGCGCAGCTCGTGCACCAGGTCGACCAGGTTGCGGCCGTAGTGCACGGGCACCGGCGCCTGGGCCCGGCGGGAGGCCGGCAGGTGCTCGGAGAGGTGGATGGCGACAGGTACCAGGCCGGCCTTCGGGTTGCGTGAGACGACCTTGTAGACGAAGAGCGTCTCGGGCAGCGAGCCGACCAGCAGCATCCGGTAGGTGGCCAGCCTGCCGCGGCGGCGCACCACGTACAGCACGCGGCGGGCCATCAGGCGCATGCCGAAGATGTACGCCATCGCAGCGATGATCACAAAGGCGACCGTGCCGCGGGACAGGCCCTCGTCCTGGCCGCCCTTCTGGAAACCGAAGGCGAGGAACGAGACGGCGGCCGCGACGGCGATGGTGGCGCGGAAGACCCGTTTGAACTCGTCGGTGCCCAGCCCGATCACGCGCCGGTCGTAGGCGCCGTTGCCCCAGAGCAGCAGCAGCCAGATCAGCGGCATGATGGCGTACGCCACCAGCTGGAACTGCACGATCTGGTCGCCGAAACCGGAGGTGACCCGGTTGATCGAGAACTGGGAGATCGCGGTCCAGCTCGCCGCCATGGCGCAGAGCACGTCGCCGATGACCAGGCAGAGGATGTAAGGCCGGTGCCAGCGGGCGCGGCGCGCGGTGGACCGGGCGAACGCGTTGCGGGCGACGCCGTTGGTCTTCGGCACGGGGGGCAACTCGTATCGGTCGGCTACGTAATCCGGGACATTCGACCGCTTGGGCACGGTGGTCGGGTGCTTCAGGCTCGTCGTCACCTCACCTGGGTCCTCCCGTGCGTCACGTTCCTGCCCGGTGGTGCCGGCAGGTGCTAAAGCCCTGCGGTCGGAACGTGCGGCAGGACGGGTGTCGCCCACAACGTTCAGTCTCGCATGGTTTGTCCGGGGTCGGCGGAGACACCGTATTGCCGATGCGTCCGAAGACTCCAGGACCGGGACACTATACGAACTGGGCTGTGCGTGACACTAGCGCAGGAGTTTGGAAAGTCGACGGTCTGCGAGCGGTTTTCCACCGGTTTGACAGGTGGGGCAGTACTGCAGGCTGGAATCGGCGAACGACACCTCACGCACCGTATCGCCGCAGACGGGACACGGCTGCCCAGTCCTCCCGTGCACCCGCAGGCCGGCCCGCTTCTCCGCCTTCAGCGTGGCCGCCTTCTGCCCGACCGAGCGCTCCAGCGCCTCGGTCAGCACCTGCTGCATCGCCTGGTGCAGGTTCTCCAGCTGTCCGGGCGTCAGCCGGTCCGCCCGCGCGTACGGCGACAGCCGTGCCACATGCAGGATCTCGTCGGAGTACGCGTTGCCGATCCCCGAGAGCACCTGCTGGTCCCGCAGCACCCCCTTGATCTGGGAGTTGCGGGTGCGCAGCACCTCGGTCAGGCCGGGCAGGTCGAGGCCCAGCGCGTCCGGCCCGAGCCGGGCGATGCCGGGCACCTGGTTCACGTCGGTCACCAGATACGCGGAGAGCTTCTTCCGGGTGCCGGCCTCGGTCAGGTCGAAGCCCGACCCGTCGGCCAGCCGCACCCGCAGCGCGATCGGCCCGCTGCCCGGCTTGAGCAGGGTGTCCGGCAGCGCGTCGCGGTAGTGCAGCCAGCCCGCGCGGGCCAGATGGATCACCAGGTGCAGGTCCCCGAGCTCGATGTCGAGGAACTTGCCGTGCCGGCCGGCACCGGTGATCGTCAGTCCGTGGGTCGCGGACAGGGGCGGGTCGAACGTCTTGAGGGCGCTGATCGCCGACACGTCGACCCGCTCGACGCGCTGGCCTACCGCTCGCTCGCGCAGGTACGCGGCGAGCGCCTCCACCTCGGGCAACTCGGGCACGGCGCTAACGCTACCGTTCTAGGGTCAGCCGAGCAGAGAGCAGGAAACCGTTGAAGGTCGTGGTCGCCCACAATCGGTACCGCTCCGAGCTGCCCTCGGGCGAGAACGTCATCGTCGACCAGGAGATGGCGCAGCTGGAGGCCGCCGGGGTCACCGTGCTGCCGTTCCTGCGCAGTTCGGACGACATCCCGTCGCTGTCGGCAGCGCAGAAGGTGCTGCTGCCGATCTCCCCGATCTGGGCGCCGTCCGCGCAGAAGGACCTGGCCCGGCTGCTGCGTGCGGAGCGCCCCGACGTGCTGCACCTGCACAACCCGTACCCCCTGCTCTCGCCGTGGGTCGTGCGGACCGCGCACGCGCACGGCGTGCCGGTGGTGCAGACCGTGCACAACTACCGCCAGGTATGCGCGCCCGGCCTGTACTTCCGCGACGGCCACGCCTGCCACGAGTGCCGCGGCAAGGCGTTCGCCCTGCCCGCGATCAAGCACAAGTGCTACCGGGGCTCCACCGCGCAGAGCGCGATCATGGCGACCACCCTGGCGGTGCACCGCTCCACGTGGCGTTCGGTCGACCGGTACATCGCGCTGACCGCCGCCATCGCCGACCATCTGCGCGACTTCGGCATCCCCGACGAGCACATCGTGGTCAAGCCCAACGGCGTGGACGACCCGGGGCAGCCCGCGCTGCCCGGTGAAGGCCTGCTGTTCGTCGGTCGGCTGTCCCCGGAGAAAGGTCTCGGCCTGCTGCTGGACGCCTGGCGGCGGCACCCGGACGGCTCCCTGGGCACACTGCGCATCGTCGGGGACGGCGAGCTGCGCCCGCTGGCCGAGCAGGCAGCCGCGGAGCGCTCCGACGTCGAGTTTCTCGGGCCGCAGGACCGGGCCGGGGTACGCGCCGCGTTCCGCGCCTCGGCTCTGTTCGCCGCTCCGTCCACCTGGCACGACGTGCTTCCCACGGTGATCATCGAGGCGCTGGCCGCGGGCCGCCCGGTGATCGGCAGCGCGCTCGGCGGCATCCCGTACCTGATCGACACGGCCGGGGTCGCTGTCGCGCCCACCGTCGACGACTGGGCCGCCGCCCTGCCCGACGCCCTCAAGGCCGCCCCATCCCTCACCGACGCAGCCCGCCGCCGCTACCTCGACACCTTCCACCCCTCGGTCGTCACCAGCAAACTCATCGAGGTCTACGAGTCCATCCGCCCCCGCCGTTGATCATCCGACTTGCGCGGCACCTGTGCGTATCTTGAGACCGGATACGCCCACCTGCCTGGCAAGTCCAACGATCACGGCTGGGCGTAGAGCGCCGGGAGGTCGACCAGGAGGACGTTCTCGTGCTCGGCGGCCCGTCGCAGGTCGGGCGTGAAGCCGGCGCCGCTGTAGCAGGCGAGGCGGGTGCCGGCGGTCCGATGGCCCTTGGCGGCGAGCAGGTCGCGGGCCCGGCGCAGCCGGTCGAGGTGGGGCAGTCCCATGGTCTGCTGCCACTTGGCCTCGCCGAGTGAGAGCACTCCGCCCTCGGTGCCCAGCACCGCGACGTCGATCTGGATCTGCGACCGGGCGGCCGGGTCGGCCACGGTGCCGGCCGCGACCGTGCTCGGCGGCCCGCCGAACAGCGCGACCGCGTTGCGCAGGGCGTACTCCCGGCACAGCTGCTCGAAGTGCGGGCCCGCGACCTGGGCCCGGAACGTCTCCTGCCCGGCCTGCCAGGCCTGCTCGGCCATGCCCCGCTCCAGGAAGCTCCAGTTGCGCCGCATCACCGCCGAGTAGAACGTGATCAGCGGCTCCGCGATCCGATACGTCGAGCGGCCGGTGCGGAAGGCGTCGGGCTCCTTGGACACCAGTCCGCAGTCCTCGAGCACGGTCAGCGGGTGGCCGATGTTGGTCGACGGCCGCTCCAGGTATCCGGCGATGCCGCCACGGGTGTTGTGGCCGAGCGCGATGGCGCCCAGCACGCCGTGGTAGAGCGGGGTGTCCCGGGCCCCGGTCTCCTCGGCCAGCAGGTAGCGGGCCTCGCGGAACAGCGGGACGGACGGGTTCAGCACCGTACGGACCACCCAGTCGCCGAAATCGGCGAGGTCGGCCGGGGCGTCGGAGTGCACGAACTCGTGCCGGTACGCCGGTGTGCCGCCGACGACGCTGTGCAGCAGCACGGCCAGTTCCGGCTGGTCGAGCACGCCCCAGAATTCCGCCGCGGTGCGGTAGCCCATGGGCGGCACCACGAGTTCCAGGCTCGCCCGGCCGCGCAGCGGGGCGTTGCCGCTCAGCAGGCTGCCCATCACGGCCATGGCCGAGCCGCAGACCAGCAGCTTCGACGTCGTCTCGCGGGCGATCCCGCCAGGGTCCAGCACCTGCTGGAGCTGTGAGGCGAGCGCCGGGCTGGCCGCCAGGAGGTAGGGAAGTTCGTCGATGATGATCAACCCGTCCGGCACCACGGCGTACAACTGCCGCAGCGCGTCCTCCCAGTTGTGCAGTTGGAACTCGCCGCCGGAGCCGGTGCGGGCGGCCAGGGCGCGTCCGAACCGGCGCAGCGACTCCAGTTCGGTGTCCTCGGTCGCCGCGAAGTAGAAGCCGCCAGTGGCTCGCGCCAGCGCATCCAGCAGGAATGTCTTGCCCTGCCGTCGTCGCCCGCTGACCACGCCGAACCGGGCGCTGCCGGCGGGGGAACCGGCGAAGCGGGCGAGCGCGGCCCATTCGGCGGTGCGGTCGAAGACGTTGGCGGGTTTTTCGAGCATGCTTAGAACCATAGTTCTTAGAGGTGTGGTTCTAAGAACTATGGTTCTAACAACTCAGCCACGTAGCGCCGTACGGGCGGTGAAGGTGATGCTGGCCAGGAGGAAGCCGAAGTTGACCACCGTGAAAGCAGCAATGAACCAGATCGTCAGCGCTGGGGCGACGGTCAGGACCAGGCCGGCGACGAAGATGACCGCGCCGTAGTCGCGGACCAGCTTCACGATGCGCACCGGCAGCGACGTGGAGGTGACCATCGAGTTCGCGTCGCCCGCCGAGGCCAGCACGCTCGTGACGAGGTTGACCATCCAGGAGGCGGCGAACAGCGCGCCCAGCCACAGCGGCGGCCGGGCCACCGACACCAGCGCGGTGACCAGCAGGATCTGCGTGGCCACGTCGCACAGGATGTCGATGCGGGCACCCGCCGGGCTGCGCTGGCTGGTCACTCGCGCCAGCTGCCCGTCGGCGCAGTCCAGCGAGTACGCCACCTGCCAGCCCACCAGCGCGAGCAGCCCGTACAGCGGGGTGATCGCGGCGGTGCCGTCCTGCGCGCGCAGCACCAGTACGGTCGACACGGCGATGCCGAGCACGAGGTTGAGCAGGGTGAGGTGGGTCGGCTTGAGCCCGGTACGGGCCGCCACCAGCGCGAACACTGCGCCGAGGCGCTGGCTGATCGCTTCGGAGAACAACCCGCCGCCCCGGTTCACCGCGTAGAAGTCGGCGACCCGGGGACGGGGCGTGGTCAGCGTGTCAGTGGACGGCATCCGCGTAGTCTGCCACTCGCCCGCCCAGCTCGTCGCGGCCCAGGTCGAGGTGTTCGAGGATGGTGTACCGGTCGGGCCGGGTGCGCGGGGCGAACTCGACCGCGTCGGCGAACTCCGCGTCGCTGATGCCGAGGTCGGCCGGGGTGCGCGGCAGCCCGTGGCGCTTCAGGCACGCGTTGAGCTGCTCGAACCTCGGCTCGTACGCCTTGTCGATCGAGGCCCGCAGGTAGGTGCAGAACAGCGCGCCGACACCGCACTGCTCGCCGTGCGCCGCGGTGCCCGGCCGCAGGATGTCCAGCGCGTGCGAGATCTCGTGGCAGCCGCCGCTGGACGGCCGGGAGGTGCCGCAGATGGCCATGGCCAGGCCCGTGGTGATCAGAGCTTCGGCGAGCAGTGTCACGAAGCCGTCGTCGGTGGCGTCGCCCGGGTGGTTGATCACCGCTTCGGCCCCGGAGCGGGCCATCGCGACGGCCAGGCCGTCGATGGGCTCGCCGCGTACCCGATGCGCCAGCTCCCAGTCGGCGATGGCGCTGACATTGCTCAGTGTCTCGCCGATGCCGGAGCGGGTCTGCCGGTCCGGCCCGGCTTCGACGAAGTCGAGGTCCACGACCACGGCCAGCGGGATGTGCACGCCGTAGGACGGCCGCCCGCCGTCGTGGTCGAGGGTCGCGATGGGGGAGGCGATGCCGTCGTTGGCGAGGCTGGTAGCCACGCTGACCATCGGTATGCCGTACCGCGACGCCGCGTACTTGGTGGTGTCTATGGTCCGGCCGCCGCCGATGCCGACGACCGCGTCGTAGTTGCGCCCGCGCAGGCGCTGGCCCAGGTCCAGCGCCGATTCGAGGGTGCCGCCCTCGATGTTGATGAACTCGGCCCGGTCCAGGGACGGCCCGATCAGGTCGACGATGCGCTGACCCTGGCCGGGGCCGACCACCACCGCCACGTCGCCGCCGGCCGAGATGCGCCGGTCGGCCAGCAGCGAGGCGAGGCCCGCGACGGCGCCCCGCCGGACGTCGATGCTCAGCGGGGTCTGCACCGAGCGGGTCAGTAGTGGCATGCGATCTCCCGCGCGCGGGCCAGGTCGGCGTGGTTGTCGACCTCGACCCAGGGGATCTGCCCGATCGACGCGCCCCTGATGACGCCGCCCCGGTTCGCCAGTTCCTGGTAGCCGTCCTCGTAGTAGAGGTTCGGGTCGCGCTCGAAGGTGGCCTGGAGCGCGTCGGCCAGCGCCTCGGCGGCCTCTGGGCGGATCAGGGTCGCGCCGATGTACTCGCCGTGCGCGGTGGCGGGGTCCATCAACTTGGTGATCTTCGCCAACTTGCCGTCCGGCGTGAAGATCGCCTTCATCTCCTCGTCGGCGAGCGTCTTGTGGTCGTCGAGCGCCAGCACGATGCCCGCGTCGGCGTGCTCGTCGCTCTGCGCGGCGGTCAGCAGGGTCTGCTCCACCGACACCGGGTGCACGGTGTCGCCGTTGACCAGCAGCACGCCCCGGGTGAAGTGCTCACGCGCCAGCCAGAGGGAGTACGCGTTGTTCCACTCCTCGGCCTTGTCGTTGTGCACGAGGGTGAGGGTGACGCCGTACTTCTCCTCCAGGGCCGCCTGGCGGGCCTCGACGGCCTCGGCGCGGTAACCCACCACGACCACGACCTCGGTCAGCCCGACCTTGGCCAGGTTGCGCAGGGCGATGTCGAAGATCGTCGTTTCACCGTCCACCGGCACCAGGGCCTTGGGCAGCGTGTCGGTGTAGGGGCGCAGCCTGCGTCCAGCGCCGGCGGCCAGCACCATACCGATCATGGTGGCTCCTTCGAGGGGGTCGTGGAGGTGTCTCGTCGCTGGTGAAGGCTACTGCACCGGAGCGTGGCGGCTGAGCCAGCACAAGGCGCGACCTATAACAAGTCTTGTGAGTTGCCCACAACCCGGCCCAAGATGTCCGTACGGTGCGTTTCAATGGGGTTGCGTTCCGAAGGGGTGATTGCATATGGCTAACGCTGCACAGGCGCATGTGATGCATGTTCGTGAGGCGATGAGCAAACCGGTCCTGATGGTCGGCCCACAGCACACGTTGCGCCAGGCGGCTCAGCTGATGGCGATGCGCCGGGTGGGTTCGGCGATCGTGATAGACCCGGACGGTGAGGGCCTCGGCATCATGACCGAGCGCGACGTCCTCAACGCCATCGGCTCCGGCCTCGACCCGGATGTGGAGCAGTGCGCCAACCACATCACCTGGGATGTCGTCTACGCCGCGCCGCACTGGAGCCTCGAGGAGGCGGCCATGGCGATGGCCCGGGGCGGGTTCCGCCACCTGGTCGTGCTCGACGGCGACGAGGTGCTCGGCATCATCTCCGTTCGCGACCTGATGCGGGTCTGGGCACTGCGGCGCGCCGAGGCCGCCGCCTCCGTCTGAACCCACACGACGATCTTGCGGGGACCGGGGTCTTCGTGCGCCTGTTTTTCGGCGATCATCCCCGGTTCCGGCAAGGATCATCGTGATCAAGGCGGATGACACGAAGGGATGGGTGGGGCGGTCTCGCATTTCGGGCGCATTAACCTGTCAACATGACCGCCGAGCAGCTCATCTCGTTCGCCCGGGGCGCTCCGAGCCTCGACATCGTCGATGTCGAAGGGCTCAGCGCCGCGGCTGTCCGCGCCTTCGCCAACGACCCGGCCGGCCTCACCGCGTACGGCAACTCCTACGGCTACGGCCCGCTCCGCAAGTGGATCGCGGCCAAGCACGGGGTGGCCGTCGACCAGGTGCTGATCACCAACGGCTCCCTGCAGGCCGACGCGTTCCTCTTCAACCACCTCGTACAGCCCGGTGACCACGTCGTGGTGGAGAAGCCGACCTACGACCGGACCCTGCTGAACCTGCAGAACCTCGGCGCGGTCGTGCACCAGGTGACGCTGCACCCGGACGGCGTCGACACCGCGGAGCTGCGGGCCCTGCTGGAGTCGGGCGTGCGCCCGAAGCTCGCGCACATCATCCCGAACTACCAGAACCCGGCGGGCGTGACGCTGTCCGAGGCCAAGCGGCACGAGCTGCTCGCGCTGGCGCAGGAGTTCGGCTTCACGATCTTCGAGGACGACCCGTACGTCGACATCCGGTTCCGCGGCGACGCGCTGCCGACGATGCTGTCGCTGGACACCGCCGGCGTCGTGGTGCACGCCAGCTCCTTCACCAAGACCGTCTGCCCGGGTGTCCGGGTCGGTTACCTGGTCGGTGACAAGGGCCTGATCGACGCCATCGCGGGCAGGGCCACCAACCTGTACATCTCCGCGGGCCAGGTCGCGCAGGGCATCGTGTACGAGTTCTGCGCCTCCGGCGACATCGACCGCTCCGTGGCCACGGTCAGCGCCGCGCTGGCCGAGCGGGCCACGGTGCTGGCGGAGTCGCTGCGCAAGCGGATCGACGGGGTGTCGTTCACCGAGCCCGACGGCGGCTACTTCCTGTGGATCGAACTGCCGAAGGACGTGCACGTCGACAAGCTGCTGCCGGCCGCCGCCGAGCGTGGCGTGGCCGTGGTGAAGGGCTCGGACTTCCTCCTGGAGGGTGGTCGGAACTCGCTGCGGCTCGCGTTCAGCGCGGTCACCGCGGACCAGATCGACGAGGGTGTACGACGTCTCGCCGAGGCCATCGACGCCGTGCGCGGTTGATCCGGCGATTCGGATATCTGACCACCTTTCTGTCGCATTTCTGACAGTCAGATCGGGGGTGGGTGGGGTTCCCCTCGCGAGGTTACGAGGATCACAATGCGTCGGGCGCCTGTCGCCGACCGAGTGAAAAGCACGCGGCCACGCCGTGGTGACCTGGACCTCGTGGCGCGTGGGGCCCCCGCCCGCATTGCCCCCGCCCCCAATGAAAAGGAACGTCACCCACCCCCCACCCCGGGTGGCGTTCCGGCGCCGGGTGGACCGAGTCGCATTCCCCCCGATAGCGGCACACGTGGTCCACCCGGCGCCTCTTTTCCACCCGCCGCGCCGGGTCCACTCACGATCACGGTCGGTCCGTTCCGGTATCTGCGCCAAGTAGCCTGTCTGACGGAGTCTCCGGGCAGTCGGCGACCCGGCGAAGGGGGCGATTGTGGTTGACGACATGCGGGACGACAACGGTCGGCGAGCCTCCAACGGCGATCGCCTGACCCGCGCCTTCACCGCCCCCGCCCGCGTGATGGGCCGACTGGTCGGCCTGAGCGGCGACGCCGACGCCAACCCGGTGCCCGCGCAGGCGGGCGAGCGTCGCGACGCGATCGTGGACTGCGCCATCTACCTCGACGGCATCCGCCAGCCGGCGGCCGGTGACTACCGGGAGGCGCTGGTGCAGGCGCGCCGGCATCGGGGCGGATTCGTGTGGCTGGGCCTGCATGCCCCGGACCAGCAGCAGATGGCGGGCATCGCCGACGCGTTCGGCCTGCACGAGCTGGCCGTGGAGGACGTCGTCAGCGCGGGCCAGCGGCCCAAGCTGGAGCAGTTCGGCGAGGTGCACTTCCTGGCCCTGCGGGCGGCCCGCTACGTCGAGCACAAGGAGCTGACCGAGCACTCCGAGGTGGTGGAGACCGGCCAGATCATGCTCTTCATCGGGCCGGACTTCGTGATCTCCGTACGCCATGGCGAGGCCTGCCGGCTCAAGCCGGTGCGCGAGCATCTGGAGGCGCGGCCCGAACTGCTCAAGCAGGGGCCCTGGGCGGTGGCCTACGGGGTGCTCGACCACGTGGTCGACCTCTACGTCGAGGCCGCGGACGGGATCAGCCAGGACGTCGACCTGATCGAGGAGAGCGTCTTCGCGCGCGACTCCAGCGGCCGGATGCAGCGCATCTATCAGCTCAAGCGGGAACTGGTCGAGTTCAAGCGGGCGGTGCTGCCGCTGCAGCGGCCGCTGCAACTGCTGATCGGCGACACCCCCGAGGTCACCAAGGAACTGCGCAAGTATTTCCGCGACGTACAGGACCACCTGGCCCGGGTGGTCGACCAGGTCAGCTCCTTCGACGATCTGCTGATCTCGATCATGCAGGCGCGGCTGGCTCAGGTGACCGTCGACCAGAACAACGACATGCGCAAGGTCGCCGCCTGGGCGAGTATCGCCGCGGTCGTCACCGCGATCGCGGGCATCTACGGCATGAACTTCGACTTCATGCCGGAGACCCACTGGACCTACGGCTACCCGCTGGCGCTGTCCGTGATGCTGGCGGCCTCCTTCGCCGTCTACCGCATGCTCCGCCGCTCCGGCTGGCTCTGACAAAGGAAGGGCACCTTCACATCGCTATGCGTTGTAAAAGGTGCCCTTCTTAACGGTCGAGCGCACGCCAGCTGTCACATACGGCCGTTTTTCGACCCGCTGGAGGAGTACTTCGACGCGAAGCTGTCGGTGGCGTCGTTGGCCGCCTCCGCCGCGTCGTTGACCTTCGACTTCATGGTGTCGCGGCCGCCGCCCTTGAGCGAGGACGCCGCCTCGTGCAGCTTGTCGGCGGTCTTGTCCATGGCCTTGCTGGTGTGGTGCGTGGCCTTGTCGATCACCGAGTCGGCCTTGCCGGCCGTCTTGTCCGTCATCGACTTGGTCTCCGAGCGCATCGTCTCCAGCGCCTGGCTGGGGTCGTACTCCGACCACTGCTGCTGGCGACGGCGCTTCATGACCAGCGCACCGGCGATGCCGACGGCCGCGCCCGCGGCGAGCAGCCCGATCAGCATCCCCGTGTTGCCACTGCGAGACACGTGGCCCCCCTTCTTGTGCTTGCGCGCCTTGGCGTGGGCCTTCTTGCTGGCGTTCATGGCGTCGGCGGCGCCCTCCCGGTATGCCGCGGCCAGCGGCGTGAGGGCGGACATCGTCGAGTCCATGCCGCGCGAGGTCACACGGCGCATGCGTCCGGTGGTCGGGCCGAACGACGCCCCGACCCCGCCGGCGGCATGTGTCGCCGCCTGCAGGAAATGGTCCCAGCTCTGGCCCATTTCCTCGCGCATCAGCTCCGCGCGCGTCTTCTTGTGAAATCCGAGCATCTTCCCCCGCCTTCCTGCCCCGCACCCCCGCGCGAGGCAGACGATCGCTCCAGGCGCCCCCGCGCCCGTGCGTGGTATCGCAGGGCGCGCCGTCACGACGAAAGCGCGCCCCGTTCACATCCCTGACTGCCATCCTGCCTCGCCGGACGCCATCGCACACCCGGAACGGGCACATGGGAGAATCTGTCGGTAACCAACCACTCGAATATTCAGGAGTTAGACGTGGCTGACGCCCGTTTCGCCGTCCTGCACACCAGCGCCGGTCCCATCCGCCTGGAGCTCTACCCGAACCATGCCCCGAAGACCGTGAAGAACTTCGTGGAGCTGGCCGAGGGCACCAAGGAGGGGGCGACCGACCCGCGGACCGGTCAGCCGATCACCGGCCCGTACTACGACGGCACGCCGTTCCACCGTGTGATCGACGGTTTCATGATCCAGACTGGCGACCCGACCGGCACCGGTCGTGGCGGCCCGGGATACACCTTCGACGACGAGTTCCACCCGGAGCTCAGCTTCAGCGCGCCCTACCTGCTGGCGATGGCCAACGCCGGCCCGAAGACCAACGGGTCGCAGTTCTTCATCACCACCGGTGCGACGAACTGGCTGAACTTCAAGCACACGATCTTCGGCAAGGTCGCCGACGCGGACTCGCAGAAGGTCGTGGACGCGATCTCCAGCTCGCCGACCGACGCCGGCGACCGGCCGCGCGAAGCGATCGTCATCGAACGAATCGACATCGAGCGCTAATCTCGCATCCATGACGTCTCCCGCACCCCAGGGTGGCCTGCCGCCCGTACCGAGCTGCTACCGCCACCCGGGGCGGGAGACGCACCTGAAATGCAGCAGATGTGAGAAGCCCATCTGCCCGGACTGCATGATCCCGGCATCGGTGGGCCACCACTGCCCCGACTGCGTCGCCGAGGGCCGGCGCACCCAGCGTCCTGCGCTGACCCACTTCGGCGGCTCGCAGGTCGGCATGCACGGCTACGTGACCAAGACGCTGATCGGGCTCAACCTGCTCGGGCTCATCGTCGGCGCGCTGCTGGTGGGCATGCCCGCGCTCTTCAGTGGCGACCTGTTCACCCCGGCGACCCAGTGGCAGTTCATCGGCGGCGTGCTCGGCGAGACGATCACCGCCGGCCCGCAGGGCGCGGTGTACGCGGGCGCGCTTCCGGAATACGGCTCGGTCTGGCCGGGCCTGGACGACGGCGGTTACTACCGGCTGTTCAGCGCGATGTTCATCCACTACGGCGTCATCCACTTCGCGATGAACATGTGGGCGCTGTGGGTGCTCGGCCGACCGCTGGAGGGCGCGCTCGGCCCGGTCCGGTTCGCGGTGGCCTACCTGCTCTGCGGCATCGGCGGCAACGTCGCCGGCTACATCTTCAGCGCCGACGGGGTCGGTGCGGGTGCCTCGACCGCGATCTACGGCCTGTTCGCCATCTACTTCTTCGTGCTGAAGCGGCTGGGCCGGGACGCGTCCTCGATCATCCCGGTGATCGTGGTGAACGTGGCGATCTCCTTCGCCATCCCGGGCATCGGCATCGCCGGGCACCTCGGCGGGCTCCTCACCGGCGCGATCGTGGGCGCCGGCCTGGCGTACGCGCCGAGGGAGCACCGCACCCTGGTGCAGACGGCCGTGCTGGTGCTGACGTTCCTCGGTCTCATGGGTGTGACAGTGGCCCTGTCGTTGACGCGTTGACCTGGGAAAACACATCCATCGACAATGGTCGCCATCGACCGCATGAGTGACTCGCGTGACGTGTGTCACGCGCGCTCGTTGCTCCTTACATGGACGTCTTCTCGCGTACGTTCCTTCCCGCCACCGGCGAAGCCGGCATTCCCATGGCCACGGTCAGTCGGCACATGCCGATCTTCCGGCGCTGTGTCGAGGCCGGTGACGCCACCGTGCTCGTTGCCCGCGCACTTCGCCCCGAGCGCCCGCTCGGCCGCGAGTTCCTGATGTTGCTGACGTACCGCCGGCTAGTGATCACCCAGGAGAGCCGCATCCTGCGCCGGCTCCGCCTGCACCTGAACACCGACCTGCGCCACCTCGCCAACGTCACCTGGCACCCGGACCCGCGCCTGTCGGCGATCGAGTTCGCGGCCACCGCCGTCGACGGCATCCGGGAGCGCTTCTGGATCCACGCGGGACACCCCAAGCAGGTATGGCACCTCGACGCCCTCTTCTCCCACGTCTTCAAGCCCAAGCTGATCGCCCAGCGCACCGCCGGCATGAACGCCACCCCCTACGCCTCCTTCGCCGACCACCTCGTCGGCGCCTGACCCCGACCCCCCCAGGACCCACGTCAAGATCGCGACGATCTTGCGTGAACTGTTGGCTGTACGCCCGATCTGAGCGTGTCGCACCCACAGTTCGCGCAAGATCGTCGTTTCGTGTGGGGCGCAAGGTTTGCGGCGGGCTTACGTGGTTCGTACACGGGTCGGACATGATGGCGGCGTGACTGAGAAGGGGCTGGTGCTCGTCGTCGAGGATGAGCGGCCCATTGCCGACCTGATTCGGCTTTATCTGCAGCGGGACGGGTACGGCGTGCAGGTCGAGTCCGATGGGGCGGCGGGGCTGGCGGCGGCGCGGAGGTTGCGGCCTACGGCGTGTGTGCTGGACATCGCGCTGCCGTCGATGGACGGGACGGAGATCTGCCGGCGGTTGCGGGCCGAGGAGATCTGGGTGCCGATCATCTTTCTCACCGCGCGGGACGACGAGGTGGACCGGATCGTCGGGCTGGAGTTGGGGGCCGACGACTATCTGACCAAGCCGTTCAGCCCGCGGGAGCTGGTCGCCCGGCTCAAGGCGGTGCTGCGCCGGTCCGGCGGGACGCCCGAGCCCGACCGCAGCCGTGCCGTGGGGCCGGTGCGTCTCGACCCCGCCCGGCGCGAGGTCACCGTCGACGGCATCGCGGTGCACCTGACCAGCACCGAGTTCGACCTGCTGGCGCACCTGATGAGCCGGCCGGGCCGGGTCTACACGCGTGACGAGCTGCTGTCCACGGTCTGGGGGTACGCCGCGCACGGCGGCACCCGCACCGTCGACGTGCACGTGGCGCAGGTCCGGGCGAAGCTCGGCGAGGGCGCGCACATCGTGCGCACCGTCCGGGGCGTGGGGTACACCGCCGATGCCTGACCGCCGCGCCGACCTCACCGTGCCGATCCGGGTGCTCGCCGCCCCGCCCCGGCCCACGGCCAGCACCAGCACCCTGACCACCCGGGCGGTGCTCGCCGGGGTGGTCGTCGCGCTGATCACGCTGGTGGTGACCGCGCTGGTCGCGGTGCCGCTGACCGCGCGGGCCACCGAGCAGGCCGCCCGGGAAGGGCTGGCGTCGCAGACCGACGTCGTGGCCCAGGTGCTGCGCTCCCGGCGGGCCCCGGCCGCGGACGCCAAACTGATCGAACAGCTGCGCAAGCTCGACGGCGACGTCAGCGCATACCTGATCACGTCCGGCGCGGCCGACCGGCCGGGGCTGCCCGCCCGGGTCGTGCAGCAGATCGCGGACGGCAAGCCGGTCAGCGAGCGGCTGGCGATGGTCGGCGGCCGGCTCTCCATGGTGGAGGGCCGCTCGCTCGGCGCGGGCGACGGCGTGGTGCTCGCCCGTCCCGCTGCCACCGGGATCAGCCGCCAGGTGCTGCGCAACCTGTGGCTCCCGCTGCTGGCCGGGCTCGGCGCGGGTGTGCTGGCCGGAGTGCTGCTCGGCCGCCGGCTGGCCCGGCCGATCCGCAACGCGGCCACCGCCGCGGCCCGCCTCAGCTCCGGCGACCGTACGGTGCGCCTGGCCGCAGAACCGCCGCAGGAGGTGGAACGGCTCGCCCACTCGATCAACGAGCTGGCCGAGGCGCTGGCCACCAGCGAGGGACGCCAGCGCGAGTTCCTGCTGTCCATCTCGCACGAGCTGCGCACCCCGCTGACCACCATCAAGGGGTACGCCGAGGCGCTGTCCGACGGCGTCGTCGGACCCGACGGCGCGCAGGAGGTCGGGCAGACCGTGCTCGCCGAGGCCGAGCGGCTGGACCGGCTCGTCGCCGACCTGCTCTCGCTCGCCCGGCTCGACGCCGCCGACTTCGCCATCCAGCTCACCGACGTCGAGCTGGTCTCCCTGGTGACCTCGGCCGAGCGGGCCTTCGCGCCGCGCGCCGCACAGGCGGGCGTGCCGGTGCGCGCCGAGGTCCCGGCGGGGGAGGTGCGGGCGTACACCGATCCGCTGCGCCTGCGCCAGATCGTCGACGGCCTGGTCGAGAACGCGCTGCGGGTGGTGCCGCCTGGCCGCCCGATCGTGGTGGCGGTGCGCCCGCTGCCCGACCGCACCGCGATCGAGGTCCGCGACGGGGGCCCCGGCCTCACCGACGACGACCTGGCCGTGGCCTTCCAGCGCGGCGCACTGCACCAGCGCTACCAGGGCGTACGCCAAACCGGAAGTGGCCTGGGCCTGGCCCTGGCGGCCGGGCTGGCCCGCCGCCTCGGCGGCACCATCGAGGCGGGCCACGCAGCCGAGGGCGGCGCCCGGTTCACGGTTTACCTGCCCCGAACGTCGGCCTGACCGCCCGCACGCGACGGCGGGGCAGGCTGCGGTCATGAGAAAACTCAGCCTCACCGTCGCACTGGGTCTGACCGCACTGCTGGGCATGACCGCCTGCGGCCCGTCGGACCTGCCTGCGGCCGCCACCGGACTGGTCGCCTCGGTCGAGGCCGAGGCGCTCGCCGCGATGGGCGTCGAGCCCGTCGACCTCGTCGCCGCGGAGAGCGACCTGGACGCCACCGCGTCGCCCACGCCCGAAGCCAAAGACAAGGACAAGGTCGACGACCGGCTGCGCAACTGGCGCAAGCGGCACGCGCTGCGGGTCGCCCTGCGCCGCGACGTGCAGCACGGCGAAGCCGTCGTGGAGACGAAGAAGGGCCCCGTCACCGTGCTCGTCCAGCGCGGAGTCGTCACCGCCGTCGACGGGGAGTCGATCACGGTGAAGTCCGCCGACGGATTCACCCAGACCTGGAAGTACGGCGAGAAGCTGCGGGTGGTCGAGAAGCGCGCGACGATCCAGCCCACCGCGCTCAAGACCGGCGCCCAGGTGGCCCTGGCCGGGCCGAAGGAGGGCGGCGCCCCCACCGCCCGCCTGATCGTGATCCCACTCGCCCGCTGAGCCACGAGTGAGGAAGGGCACCTTCCTATACGTATACCGTTAAGAAGGTGCCCTTCCTTTTTGTCATATGGCGCTGACCTTGCCAGATGTGCGGTGACTCGCCACAAGGGCTAGACTCGGCCGGTCCAGCCAGCGTCAGCAGCGGAGAGTCCCGTGAAGCTATCGATCCTCATGCCGGTCTACAACGAAGAGGCCCGGCTTGGCGAGGCGCTCAAGCAGGCACTCGCGGTCGAGTATCCGTGCGAGATCGAGCTGGTCGTGGTCAACGACGGCAGCAAGGACCGCACCGCCGAGATCCTCGACACCTGCGACGACCCGCGGCTGCAGGCCTTCCACCACGCGAAGAACGCCGGCAAGGGCGCGGCCATCCGCACCGCCGTCGAGTCCGCGACCGGTGACTACATGGTCATCCTGGACGCCGACCTCGAGTACGACCCCAGGGACATCCCGAAGCTGCTCGCCCCCGTGCTCGACGGCCGCGCCAAGGTGGTCTACGGCAACCGCAGCTTCGGCGGCCACGCGGCCTTCTCGTTCTGGTACGTGATGGGCAACAAGGGCGTCACGCTGTTCGCCAACGTGCTGTTCAACTCGTACATCGGCGACCTGGAGACCTGCTTCAAGCTGATGCCGCTGGAGCTCTACCGCTCGCTGAACGTCAAGTCCAAGGGCTTCGGCATGGAGGCGGAGGTCACCGGCAAGCTCCTGCGCCGCAAGAACCGGCCGTACGAGGTGCCGATCAGCTACACCGCCCGCACCCGCGAAGAGGGCAAGAAGATCACCGCGATGGACGGGATCGAGGCCCTGCTGATCCTCATGCGGGAGCGCCTGCGCCCGGCGCCGAAGCAGGGCTAGCCACCAGCAGCACCTTGCCGACGTGCTCGTTGGCCGAGACGATCCGCTGTGCCGCGGCCGCCTCGACCAGCGGCAGCGTGCGATCCACCACCGGGCGGATCGCGCCTGAAGCCAGCAGCGGCCACATGTCCTGCCGCACCCCGGCCACGATCGCGGCCTTCTCCGCCGCGGGCCGGGAGCGCAGCGCGGTCGCGCTGACGGTGGCCCGCTTGGCCAGCAACGCGCCCAGGTTGAGCTCCGCCCTGGTGCCGCCCTGCAATCCGATCACGACGAGCCGACCGCCGGTCGCCAGGGCCTGCACGTTGCGCTCCAGATAGGCCGCGCCGATGATGTCGAGGATCACGTCCGCACCGACACCGGTGAAGTCGTCGCTGGTGTAGTCCAGGCACTCGTCCGCGCCCAGCTCCCGCAGCTGCTCGTGCTTGGCCGCCCGCGCCGTGGCCACCACCCGGGCCCCCAGCGCCTTGGCGTACTGGATCGCGAACGTGCCCACCCCGCTCCCGCCGCCGTGGATCAGCACCGTCTCCCCGGCCCGCAGCCCCGCCACCATGGTCAGGTTCGACCACACCGTGCACGCCACCTCCGGCAGGCCGCCCGCGGTGACCAGGTCGACGCGGTCCGGCACCGGCAGCACGTGCCCCGCGTCGACCGCCACCAGCTCGGCGTATCCGCCCCCGCCGAGCAGCGCGCACACCTCGTCGCCCGGCCGCCACGGCCCGGCACCCTGCTCGATCACACCCGAGCACTCCAGCCCCGGGTAGGGCGGCGCGCCCGGCGGCGGCGGGTAGACGCCGGCGACCTGGAGCAGGTCGGCCCGGTTGACCGCGGTGGCGGCGATCCGGATCAGCACCCCGCCCTCGGCCGGGACCGGATCGGGGACCTCTGACCAGGCAAGTTCACCCTTGGCGGGGATCGTCATGGCGTACACCAGACCATCTTGCCCCGAGACCGGTCCGGGCGGGCGCGCGGCGCGTCTGGCACACTGGTCGTCGGCGATGCGCCAGGAGGGTTCGCCTAGTGGCCGATGGCGGTGGTCTTGAAAACCACTAAGGCAGCGATGTCTTCAAGGGTTCGAATCCCTTACCCTCCGCCGAGAGGTGATGCGGTAAGGGGCGGGCAGGAAGATTGCTTCCTGCCCGCCCCTTACATTGAGGGGGTGCGGCCCTCGGACCCAGGATGTTCGAGGGCCGCACCCGGTTCACACCGTCAGACCGCCGCGAGCCGGCACGCCACGTCCGCCGTAGCCGGCGGGACGCTCAGCAGGGTGAGCTGCGTGGTGCAGACGGTGTAGGACAGGTCGCCCAGGGTGCAGGCGAGCCCGAACTCGACCCCGCCGTACCCCTGCGCCGCCAGGTACGCGCTGCAGTCGCCGGGGGTGGCGTGGGCCGGAGTGGCTGCGATCGCCGAGGCTCCGGCGAACGCGAGGGTGGCCGCGCCGATGACGGCGAGCCGCTTGCCGATGCCGCTGAGACTGCGCATCGTGACACCTCCATAACTAGGAGTGATAAGGAGATGTCAACATATCGATTCCCACGGATCGGCGGTAGCGCCCGTCACCCCTTCGGCGACGAGTGAATCGCAGGTGGAGACACTGAAGCGCGGCTCACGCCGTTCATCTACATAGGATTCGAGCGTGCGTCGTGGTCATGCCGACCATCGGCTCAGGATGCGGTTCAGCACGTTGGCGGTAGCCCGCTGGATCCTCGGGTCCCGCCCTCCCGGCGCGCTCAGGGCCGCCGGCCAGTCGTTCGAACCGCAGGCGAAGACGATGGCGCCGCTCTCGGTCTCGTAGACGCTGCTGTTCTGGACGATCGTGGTGCCGTTCTGGGCCTTGAAGGGGGATTCCGCCAGGATCGTTCGCGTCAGCCCCTCGCCCTCCGGAAGGGGGAACTTGTCCTGCACGCCGTCGGTCTCGCCACCGACCACATCGGCGATCTGGTCGCCGTCCTTGACCCCGGTGCCTGCCCAGAACCAGTGGTCGGCGGCGCGGACGACGAGCGGTGCGGCCTCGGCGGGCTGTCCGTTGAACTGGACACCGAGCAGGCGCTGCTCGGCCTTGGTGCCCGCGCGGTCCACCAGACGCCACTGGGTCGTCGGGCCGCTCGCGTCCGGCGCCGGGTCCTTGTCCAGCTTGTAGCAGGTCATGACCCGGTCGGGGCGGCCGTCGGCGGACGGCGAGAGCCGGATGTTCCAGTAGACGTTGTTCGCCTCCATGAAGGCGAGGCTGGTGCCGGCGGCGATCGCCTTGGTCGCGACGTCGATCATTTCCTGCGACCAGTACTCGTCGTGGCCGGGGAAGAGGAGCCCGGCATATCGCGTGGGGTCGATGCGGCCGGCGTGCAGATCGATGCTGGTCGCGTAGACCAGGTCGTGGCCTTCCGCTTCGGCCCAGTTGATGAACCAGTGGTCGTACTCGAAGCGGCTGGGCAGACCGCCGTGGTACGGGTAGGGACGGTCGAACGAGACCGAGGTGGCCCGGTTCGAGTAGGTCACATCGCCGTCCGGCAGGTAGCCGTTGTACAGGTCCTTGCCCCGCACGCCGTCGCGCGGCCACATGTTGTAGGCCTGGTAGGTGGTGAAGGGCATCACCACGCAGAACGGGGCCCGCCGGGCGTCGTCGCGCACGACGAACGGCGTGAAGTTGCGATACCCGGACGCGGTGGTGAAGACCGCGAGGTAGGCGCCGGACGCCCAGCTGTCCTGGATCTTGAGCGCCCAGGTGGGGCTCCAGTCGCAGGTGATCATGCCGGAGCCCGGGTCCTGCTTCAGGTCCGGCTGCTTGAGGTGCGGGATCGGCGAGCTCTCGGCAACCTTGCGTGCGCCTTCGCCGCCGTACCAACCGAGCCGGTAGATCTCCACCACATGGGTTTCCTCGGCGCTGACCGAGACGTGAAAGGTGATCGACTCGCCGAGGTTCACGCTGGTGGCGGAGGCGTAGCCCGACACCTGCAGCAGCTTGGGATCCGCGTCACGGCCGGCCTTGCCCAACCGCCAGCCCGACGAGCCCCGGTTCATGTTCTCCCGGGCGGTCGGGTGCAGCTCCTTCGACGACGGGTCCTGCGCAGTCGCCGCGCTCACTGCTTGCGTCAGCGCGGCTCCGGTCAGGGCGCCGGTCGCGCCGATCGCGAAAACGCGCGCTGCAGCGCGACGCGTGAACTTGGCCATTCGAATCCGCTCCTGGGGGGACTGGGGGTTGTCGCCGTATACCGGCCAGTCACCACCGGAGGCACCTCCCCGAGCGGGGCGGTGCCGGTCTGGCCGTCCGGCAGCACCGCGGTCGCCGGGGCCGCGATCGGGCCGAAGCGCTCGACCTCGACCGGACCGAGCGGCCGTGCTGCCGGACGTCCCCGGGGGACGGCACGAAGCACCAACCGTATCCTCGATCCTCGGCGAACCCGCCCTGCCTGACCTCGTCCAAGTGGCCATCCTGGACCGCCGAACCGGCGGCCGGGTGATCGCCACCCGGACATGCCGGTTCCGGTGCCGGACGGATCCGGGCGGCCTCGGCCTCAGCGCAGGCAGCAGCCGGAGCAGACCTTGGGCTGCGGCAGGGTGAAGGCCAGGCAGCAGGTGCGCCGGTGGACCTCGGGCTGCCCGTCGTCGCCGGTGCTGATGTCGACCAGGTCGGCGAGGTCGAGCGCGTCGAGCAGCTGCTGCGCGGTGCCGGCGGCGGTCGAGCCGGGCAGGGCGGGGGCGCTGCGCAGCACCGCGTACGCGATGCCGGAGGCGACGGAGCCGAGCAGGGTGCGCCGGCCGACCTTGACCTCGGCGCGGATGCGCTCGGACAGCGGGTCGAGGTGCTGGTCGAGCAGGCTGGTGCGCAGCGTCTTGAGCAGCAGCGTCTCGTCGGGGACGACGGAGATGCCGGGCACCCCGGCGTGCGCCAGCGGGTCGTCGGGCAGCACCGCGACCTGGGGCGCGCGCAGGCCGACCTGCACCAGGGCGGCACCGGGCTCGTCGCCGCCGAAGCGCAGCAGGGTGCTGTCGGTGTCGACGATCGGCACCCGGCGGGCCGCCGCCCAGCTCAGCACGGCGGGCATGGCGACCCAGTAGGTGTACGACTTCCAGGCGAGCGTCGCGGCAGCGTGCGGGGCCGCGCCCCAACGCTGGACGGCGGTGTCGAACAGGGCGGGCAGCGCCGAACCGTCGAGCAACCGGGAGGCCGGTGTCCAGCCCTCGTCGTCGGTCACCAGCAGTGGGTCGGCCAGACCGTGCACGGCCGTGAACCCTCGGCGACGGCGCACCGCACTGAGGGTGACGGTGAGGGGGCGCAGAGCGTCGGTCAGGACCAGAGGCGTCAGCGTACGCACTCGGTCTCACCGATCCTCTCTTGCACATGCACCAGCCGATACGGGGCTGACCTCACTGTACCCCGATAAGGCTAGGCTAACCAGACCGGTGTCAGTTTACGCCACTTCGCTCACCGTGTGTCACTTTCTGCGGCGGTTATGGGCCGTCGCGCACCGCCTGGCCCCTTGATCGCCTGTCAAGGTTTTTGTCAGGTAATCAGCAGTTCTCATTGTCTGGTCCTGAGGCCGCGAAGAATGAGGATTCACGACGAGCGGAGGAGGGGGCGAGGTGTGGCATGACCGAGCGGAGCGGGGCAGGGTCATGAGCGTTTCGCCGGTGGAACGTGCCGTCGAGGCGTTCGCCGCCGAGCTCGGCCGGTGGCGGATCGATCGCGGCATGACCAAGAAGCAGCTCGCCAGCAGGATGGGGTTCGACCCCTCCTACATCAGTCACATCGAGGGCCGAAGACATCGGCCGACCGAGGACTTCGCCCGCCGGGCGGAGGCCGTGCTCAACGCGGGCGGCGCGATCTGGCGCCGCTTCCAGGAATACGAGGAGGCCAGGCAGGCCCGCGGCCCGGCAACCCTGCTCACCAGGGAACCCGCCGTGCCCACCCAGTGGCTGCCACCCGGCACGGGCCTCGTCGTCGAGCTGGAGGAAGCCCAGCTGACCTACGTGGACGGCGACTACCACGTCATCGTGCGGCGAGCGCTCTACAACGCCGGCAACGAGCCGGTGACGCGTTACCTGATCCGGGTCGCGGTGGACCGCTACCCAGGGCAGCCACAGCGCTCCAACGCCCATCACCGGGCCTATCCGCTCGGACTCGAGGAACTGAACCTGGTGGCGTTCTGCGGCGAGCCCGGTGCGGCCGAGCCGATGGTGTGGCGGGCCAAGCAGGACCGCGACGCGTTCAAGGAGATCTGGCTGCTGTTCGAGAACGCCGACGGCCGGTTCCCGCTCTATCCTGGCGAGCGGACCACGGTGGAATACCGCTACCGGGTCGACGAACTGAAGTGGGGCACCTGGTTCGAACGGGCCGTCCGGCTGCCCACGCGGCGGCTGGTGGTGCAGATGCGGTTCCCGGCCATGCTCGACCCGCAGGTGTGGGGCGTCGAGACGTCGATGGCGGCCGAGGAGGCCCCACTGCGCACGCCGATCGTGCGCGAGCTTGAGGCCGACCGTGCCGTGTTCACCTGGCGCACCGAGGACCCGTCGCTGAACGCCCGGTTCCAGCTCCAGTGGCGCTTCCGAGCGCTCACGTCCGCCCCGCCCGTGGTCGCGGCTCACTGACCCCGGGGCAACGATGAGGCCCGCCGATCCCGGCGGGCCTCATGTCGTATGGCAGCAGGCTCAGTGCTCGCTGAAGGCGTCGTAGCGGATGCGGGTCTGCGGCACCTTCAGCTGCGACACAGCGCGCAGCGTGCCGCGGACCATGTTCGGTGAACCGGAGACGAAGAAGTCGTGCTCCATCCACGGGCCGAACCTCGCCAGCGCGTCGGCGACCGAGCCCTCCTCGCCGCCCCAGCCCGGGTCGTCGCTGCACACCGGCACGATCGACAGCCACGGGTACGCGGCCGCCAGCTCCTGCAGCGAGGCCAGGTCGTACAGGTCGTCGCGGTTGCGCGCGCCGAAGAAGACATGCACCCAGCGGGTCCGGTTGAACGTGGTCAGGTCCTCCAGCAGCGCCTTGATGGGGGACAGCCCGGTGCCGCCGGCGACGAAGACGATGTCGCGGGTGGACCGCCGGTCCAGCACCATGGAGCCCATCGGCGCGGCCAGCCGCACCAGGTCGCCGGCCTGCACCCGGCGCACCAGCGCGCCGGAGACCCAGCCCGCGCCCAGCGCCCGGACGTGGAAGTCCATCGTGCCGTCGGTGCGCGGTGCGTTCGCGACCGAGTAGGTGCGCCAGACCCGCGGGTGGAACTTGGGCACCTCGACCGACAGGTACTGCCCGGCGCGATACTCCAGCTGCTGGAACGGGCGCACGGTCAGCATCGCGATGTCGCTGGAGCGGCGCTCGTGCGCGATGACCTCCGCATGCCACCAGGCCGGGTTGCTGTCCGCCGAGGCGCCCGCGAGCATCTTGCGGGCGATGACGTCGTACGCGTCGCGCCAGGCCTGGTCGTACTCGTGGGACCACTCGGGTCCGGCGAACGTACGCAGCGCTTCCAGCAGCGCGGCGCCGATCAGCTCGTAATGCTCCGGAACCACCTGGAACTTGCGGTGGTCCCGGCCGAGCGACCGCAGGTACTCGTCGAACCGGTCCGGGTCGTCGACGGACTGCACCGCGGTCACGATCGCCCCCAGCAGCCGAGCCCGCTGCACGTCCATGGTCACCGGGAACATGTCCCGCACGCTCGGATTGTTGAGGAAGATCCGCGCGTAGAAGTAACCGGCCACTTTGTCCTGTTGCTCCTCGACAAGTGTCCAGCTCTCTTTCAACAGTCGCTGAAGGTCGCTCACGTTCATAACGATGTCAACGCTGCGCGTTCGCGCGTCGCACAGACTGTGCGACCCTCTTGTGTCATGGCTGCTGAAGAGCTCGTCCGGGGGATCTCCACCCCCACTCGCCCGGTCCTGCGCAACGAGGTCTGGTTGCTGCTCGGCGTCTCGCTGGGGCACTCCGCGGTGTGGTCCGCGCTGTCGCTGGTCGACAAACTGACCCGCCCGGCGCCGCTGAACCAGCAGGCCTCCGAGCTCAACGTCGCCCGCACCCCGGACCGCCCCTGGCTGGATCTGGCGTTCCAGCTCGCCGGCATCTTCTTCGCCCTCGTCCCGGCCCTGTTCGCGGCCCACCTGCTCAACCGCGGGCCCGGCTGGGACGGCCGGTTCGGCGCCCGCGGCCTGCTCGGGCTCGACGGGACCCGCCGCGGCTTCGACACCGGCTCCGGGGCGCTGCTCGCCGCCGCGATCGGCATCCCCGGGCTGGCCCTCTACGTCGCGGCCCGGGAGCTGGGCCTGAACACCACGGTCGTCGCCGAGGGCCTGGGCGAGGTGTGGTGGGCGCTGCCGGTGCTGCTGCTGGCCGCGGTGCAGAACGCGATCCTGGAGGAGGTGGTCGTCGTCGGCTACCTGATCACCCGGCTGCGCCAGCTGTCCTGGGGCGTGCCCGCCGTGATCGCGGCCAGCGCGCTGTTGCGCGGCGCATACCACCTCTACCAGGGCTTCGGCGGGTTCGTCGGCAACGCGGTGATGGGGGTGGTGTTCGCGCTGTTCTTCCTGCGCTACCGGCGCACCGGGCCGCTGATCGTCGCGCACTCCCTGCTCGACATCGTGGCCTTCGTCGGATACGCCCTGCTCGCCGATCA
Organism: Catellatospora sichuanensis; assembly: GCF_007483665.1. Classification (GTDB taxonomy): domain Bacteria; phylum Actinomycetota; class Actinomycetes; order Mycobacteriales; family Micromonosporaceae; genus Catellatospora; species Catellatospora sichuanensis. Next base: position 139,631 of record NZ_ML660187.1, on the reverse strand, counting down.
GCTCGACTGGATCTGAGCGGAATCCGCCGCGCCGGGCCACCATGGACCCATGCGGATACTCGCGACCGTGCTCGCCCCGGTGCTGTCCGGTGCGGCCTACCTGCTGCTGATCCCGTGGGACCTGCGCAACCGGCCGGAACACCCCGGTGAGCTGATCGAGACGACGCCGGTGCGGCCCTGGGCCGTGGCCGTGTTCGTGCTGGTGCTGCTCGCGCTGGGGCTGTGGCTGGGCCGCGCGGGCGTGCCGCCCTGGCAGGCGATGCCACTCGGGGCGGGCGTGCCGTCGGCGCTGCTGCTCGTGTCGTACCTGACGCACCGTGCTCCCGATGCGAACCCGTGGCCCCTGGCCTGGGTGTGCTTCACCGGGCTGATGGCGGGAGCGGTCGTGCTCGGCGCGCTCGCCGGGCGGTTCTCGGCGAGATGACGAAGGAGGGGGCGGCGGACGCCACCCCCTCCTTCGTCATCGATCGTCAGCTGTACTGGTAGGACACGACCGTCGGTGTCCCGTTGGCGTAGATCCGCACCGGCGTCGCCGAGGCGTGGTCCGTGCCGCCGTACCAGCCGCCCCGGAACCCGGAACCGACGTTGTACTGGAACGTCACGTGCTGCGAGCCGAGCACGCGGAACACCGCCTCGCCACCGCCCTGCTCGACCCAGCGGTAGCCGGCCACATCGCCGGTGCCGACGGTGTAGGCCACCGCGAAACCGCCGTCCGGCGAGCCGGCGGCCGTCACCCGGACCTCGGTGCCCAGCTTGAGCTGCTGGTCGAAGGTGGTGGTCTGCCCGGCCTGCACGGTCACCTTGACCGCGTCGTGCCGCTTGGCCTCGCCACCGCTCCACTGCCAGGCGTGGGAGTCGGTCTGGAAGTTCAGCGGCCACGCGTACGGGCCGAGGAAACCGATGGTGTAGCGGCCGTCGCCGCCGATACCGACGTCGCCGACGGTGCCGTTGCCGACCACCGGGGTGTCGACCGCCACCTTGCCGCGGGTGAGCGGCGTGCCGTCGGCGCCGGTGACGACACCGGTGACGACGCCCGCCTTGTCCATCCGGATCCGGTGGATGTCGCGCACCTCGCCCGAGGTGAAGGTCCACGACTTGGCCTCGCGCTGGTCGCCGGTGCCGCCGTCCTGGCCGACCCACTGCGCGCCGTAGGGCGAACCCAAGGGCAGGGCGAAGAACTGGTAGCGGCCCGCCTCGACGTCGACCGTGACCACGCCGTCGGCACCGCTCGCCCACGGGCAGCCCTCGGCCAGCCGGAACCGGTCGGTGGTGGCCGGGTACACGCAGACCCCCTCGATCGGCGCGCCGGTCGCGGCGTCCACGACCTTGGCCGTCATCCGGGCGTACGGCGTCAGGGACAGCTCGACCGCGGCCTGCTCGCCGCCCACGACGGTGACCGGCACGGCGACGGCGCTGACGAACCCGTCCGCGTGGACGTTCAGCTCCCAGGCACCCGCCGGCACGTCGGACAGCAGCGCGACACCCTGTTCGGCCCTCGCGTCGTATCGGCCGGTCACCGCGTAGAAGTCCGTGATCGGCGCGCCGGTGAGGGCGTTCTTCGCGGTGACCCGGATGCTGCCGCCGGACAGCTGCGTGTCGTTCACGTCCACCGCCTGGCCGGCCGTGACGGTGATCGTGGCGGCGTCGGCGGCGTTCAGCTTGCCGTACGCCCACTGGTCGATCGGGCGGTCCCACGCGGTGAAGTGGACCTTGTAGGTGCCCTCGGGCGTCTCGGGGAAGTTATAGAACCCTTGCCAGTGGGTCGCCGTGACGAGCGTTGCGCCGGTGACGGTGTTCACGAGGGTGACCGTGGCCGAGCTGACGCCGTTGCCGGCGGCGTCGGTGAACATGCCCTGCACCGCGCCGGTGGCGCGCAGCGTCTCGTCGACGGTGACCACCGCGTCCGCGGCCACCGTGAACACCTGCGCGTCCGCGCGGGCACGGCCACCCGGCATGTACTCGTACGCCGCGCCGGCCTCCAGGCCGACCACGTAGTCGCCGGGGAAGACGTCTGCCCGGTAGACACCGTCGGCGTCGGTGCCCGCTCCGGCGGCGTAGCTGCCGTCGGCCGCCGACTGCACGGTGACCGAGCGGTTCGCCACCGGTGAGCCGTCGGCCCGGGTGACGCGTCCGGTGATCGTGCCGACGGCCAGCGCCGTCTCGTGCACGGTGAGGGTCTGGCCCGCGACGACCTCGTACACTCCGGCCTGGCTGAACTCGCGCTTGCCCGGGGCGTACTGCGCGCCGGACGGGCCGGAGAAACGCAGCCGATGGGATCCGGCGGGCACCTGGAGCGTGTAGTGGCCGTCGGCGTCGGTGACCGTCTCCACCAGGCTGCCGTTGTCCGGCGTCGCCACGCTGACCAACGCCCACTCGATCGGGCTGCCGTCGGGGCGGGTGAACCGGCCGGTGACGGTCCCGACCGGGAAGAGGCTGTCGTCGACGACCGTCTCCGCCCCGGCACTGACCGCGAACGGGGCCGCCGAGTCCCAGCCGGTGGCGCGGTAGGCGTACTGGTTCATACGCCCCGGCGTCATGAAGAAGACGCGGTAGTCGGTGCCCGGCGGCAGGTCCGTGATCCGGTAGCGGCCGTCCGCATCGGTGACGGCGGAGTTCCAGCCCTCGCCGTGGGCGTCCACCGTGGCGCCCGCGACGGGTGCGCCATTGTCGGTGAGTCGGCCGGAGATGGTGCCGGTCTCGGGTTCGGCGTGTGCCGGCGCGGCCAGTCCCATGGTGGCGACCGCGGCGGTGAGCAGCGTCAACCCGAGCCGGCGCAGGGTGTGTCTGCGCATGCGTCCTCGGTTGGTGAGAGGGGATGTGCACACACGGGTGTAGAGGTTGCCCGTGGATGTGAGAGGGAGGATAGCGGCCAGGTCCGTCAGCAGGCTGTCCGGATTCCCGCCCGGCAAGAACGAGGGCCGGCGACCTTGCGGCCCCGGCCCTCGACTGTCGCGCTCTCGCCTAGCTGAGCACGAACTCCTTGCTTCCCGTCGCCGGGACGAACACGGTCTTCGCGTGCTCGCGGTCCGGCCCGCCGTACCAGTGCCACTGCGGGCCCTCGTTCCAGCGCACCCGCACGAACTGCGGGCCGAGCACCCGGAACGTCACGCCCTGCGCGAACGGCGCCTCCGACCAGGTGCCGCCGGAGAAGTCACCGGTCACCGTGTTCTCCATCGCCATGTAGCCGTTGCCCTGCATGCCGGGCAGCTTCACGGTGACCTCGGTGCCGCGCACCACGCGGTAGTCGTACCGGGTGGTCTTGCCGGCCTGGACCTTCACCTTGTCGGCGAGCAGCCGGTTGCCGGTGGTGCCGCTCCACTGCGGTGCGTGCCCGTCCACCTTGAACAGCAGCGGCCACTCGTACGGCCCGAGGAAGTCGATCGTGTACCGGCCGTCCGCCTCGAAGTTCGCGTAGCCGAAGCCGCCGCCGGTGTTGTACGCCTGGTCGACCACCCAGACGGTGCCCCCGGGCAGCTGCCCGGTCTCGCTGGTCACCGTGCCGGAGATGACGCCCGCCCGGTCCATCCGGATCGTCGGCGCCGTCGTCACGGTGCCCGCCGTGAACGTGAACACCTGGGCGCGCGGCTGCACGCCGGTGCCGCCGTCGCGGCCGACCCACTGCGCGCCGTAGCCCGCGGCTTGCGCCGGGAACGCGAACAGCTGCCGCTTGCCGGCCTCGACCGGGAGGTTGACCAGGCCCGAGGCGTCGGTCGGCTCGCAGCCGTCGCCGATGGCCGGAGCCACCAGGTCGAGCGCCAGCACGCACACGCCGGCCAGCGGCTGCCCGGTCGCCCGGTCCACCACCTTGGTGTGCAGCCGGGCCATCGGGGTCAGGTCGACGGTCAGCGCGGTCTCGGCACCGGCCGTGATGGTGATGGCGGTGGAGGTCGAGAGGTAACCGTTGGCGAAGATATTCGCCTGGTACGTGTCGGCCCGGACCGCCGGCACCGAGATGACGCCGTTCTCCGCGTTCGGCGAGTGGGGGCCGAAGGAGGCGTAGAACTCCTCGATCGGCTGACCGGTGGCGGCGTCCCGGGCGCGCAGCGTCAGGCTGCCGGTCGGCAGCCGCACGTCGTCGACGACCGAGTTCTGCCCCGCGGCCACGGTGATCCGGTCTGCGGCGACCGCGGTGACCTTGCCACGGGCGTACTGGTCGACGCCGTGCGCGCCGTCGAAACGCACGACGTAGTCGGCGGGCCGCAGCTCGGGGAAGGCATACCCGCCGTCCTCACCGGTGTAGGTCCACAGCACGGTGGAGCTGCCGTCGGCGAACTCGGGCCGGACCTGGACCCCGGCGAGCCCGGCGCCGGCGGCGTCGGTGAGGTGGCCGCTCAGCGAGCCGGTGGCCAGCAGTTGCTGGTCGATCGGCAGCACCGCGCCGGGGGTGACGGTGACGGTGGCGGCGTCATTCTCGTCCCAGGCGTTCGGGTACCACTGCACCAGACCGTTGTTCTCCCGGGTCAACCGCAGCCGCCAGTCGCCGCCGAAGTCGTCGATGCGGTACCGGCCGTCCAGGTCGGTGATCGCGCGCGGGCCGTCGACGCCGTCCCGGCCGACCAGATCGAGGCGCACCCCGGGGGCGGGCGCGCCGTCCGCGGTGGTGATCCGGCCGCTGACGCTGCCGATCGGCAGCTGCGTCTCGTTCACGGTCACGGACTGGCCGGCGGTGACGTCGAACACCGTGGCGGCCTCGGCGGTGCGGGCGCCGGGAGCCCACTGCGGGTCGCCGAAGTCCCGCATGAACTGGAGCCGGTACCGGCCGGGGAAGACGCCCAGCGTGTAGTTGCCGTCACCGGCCCAGACCGTCGAGGTCTGCCCGGTGTCGCTGATCGCGCTGACGTTGACCGAGAGGCCCTCGCCGCCGGCGTCGGTGAACCGTCCGGTGAAGGTGGCGTACGGGAGCAGTTCGTCGTCGACGGTGGCGACGCCGCCCGCGGTCACCGCGATCTCCGCGGCGGAGTTCCAGTCGGTCGCGCCGTAGGCGAACTGCTCGGGCCGCCCGGGAGCCTGGAAGCGCACGCCGTACGGGCCGGGGTTGAGACCGGTGATCTCGTAGGCGCCCTCGGCGTCGGTGAGTGTGCTGCCCCAGGTGTCGCCGTACGTGTCGACCTGAACGCCCGCGACGGGCTGGCCGTTTGAGGTGAGGTGTCCCTTGATGGTGCCGGTGTCGGGTTCGGCTTGCGCAGGCACGGACAATCCCAAGGTGGTGATCGTCACGGTCGCAAACACGAGCCCGAGCCGGCGCAGTGGTGTCCTGCGCATGTGTCCTCGGAGGGGGTGAGAGGGATGGCTGAGCACGCTGCGGGGAGGTCCCCGTGTGCGACACGGTATCCGTTTTGCTCTGGGCCGTGGGGGCACGGTATTCTTCTGCGTCGGTGGTCAACGGGGGAACCCGTCGGCCGCCATGGAGGCTTCGCCTAGTTCGGTCTATGGCGCCGCACTGCTAATGCGGTTGGGGTCTTAAAGCCCCTCCCGGGTTCGAATCCCGGAGCCTCCGCGCAGGACCAGCTGAACGGCCGGGAATCCGGCCGTGTATGCTGATCCCGCACCAAGCGCCCGTAGCTCAACGGATAGAGCATCTGACTACGGATCAGAAGGTTAGGGGTTCGAGTCCCTTCGGGCGCACAGAAGCCCCCCTGAGCAGCAATGTTCAGGGGGGCGTTTGCGTTTCCGGGATCAGGTGCCCGGCACGGGCCGGCTGATCCGGCGCACACGCCGTCGCGCCCGCACCACCGGTGGCGGCGCGGGCGTGCAGGCGGCGGAGGGGGTCAGTCCTTGCGGTTGGGGTCCTTGACGAAGACTCCGTCCCCTTGGCGTCCCTCGATCAGGCCTTCAGCCTTGAGCACCAGCATCGCGCCGCGGACGGAACCGTAGCTGATCTGGTACTCCTCTCGGATCTGGCTGATGGACGGCAGTTTGTCGCCCGGCTTCAGCTCCCCCGAGCGGATCTTCTCGCGGATGGCGTTAGCCAGCCGCTCGTACTTCGCGGTCATACCATCTCCCATGGCTCGCTTCAGTAGTAGATCACCGTCACTCGCCCCGAATCAACTCTTCAGCTGGATATCTAGACATAGTCAACTAGCTCGTTTATGGTGATGACGGTCTCATCCCATGGCTCGCACCCCACGGGTCGAGACCGATGGTGTGCCGACTGCTGCGAGGGACGCGTAGGCGGTACGCCGGGCGCGGCGGACCCATGCGACGGGTTTCGCGGAGCCGCCGCGCCCTCCATCGCATCGACGTCATCGGGTCGGCTGCCGCATTTACATGGTCGGGTGTCTATATGAGATCCGGTCGGCGGTCGGACCCCTGGCCATTCGGCCGATGGGGAACGCTGCAACGGGCCGCGTTACCAAAACGTTACTGATCAGTAAATCTCGACGGCGTGTGACGGCCACCACCGGCAAAGCGGGCATCGCCGGTGAAAAGCGGGGCCCTTCACGACGGTGCGTAGCTGCAAATGATCGTGGTCGCGACCGACTGTTACTGACCAGTAGCTTGGCCCTTGTGGTCCGCGTCATAAGGCGGAAACATCGTCGGCACCCCGAGCGCGGTCTCACCCTGCGCACGGCGAAGACAGACCCCGCAGGCGGTGCGCCGCGGGGCGAACCCCATCGCGAGGAGGTCCCTGTGAAGGACTCGCAAGGCAATCTGGTACTGGGGCGTACCAGATGGCGGCGCTTCGCCGCCGTGGTGATCCCGGCGACCATCGCGGTCTCCGGCCTGATGGCCGGCGTGGCCAACGGCGCCGTCCCGGTCACCTTCCACGTCTCCGGACAGACCGCCAAGATCTCGGCGGACAGCCTGGTGGCCAAGGGTTTCAGCCAGTACGGCAGCGTCGTCTTCGAGAAGAACGGCACGCCACACCCGGTGGCGATGTCCGCGATCAACGATGCGACGCTGACCAACCTGTGCCAGTCGGTGACCACACCGATCCCGGGCCTGGGCAACGTCACGCTCTTCATCCGGGCCGGCCGCGAAGACGGCGCGCCGGTGAAGGCGAAGAACCTGCTCATCGGCATGGACAGCCTGGCCGGTGACGCCGTGTTCACGAACATCAACATCGGCGCCGACGCCTCCGAGCTGACCGCCGGCGGCCCGCACCACGGCCAGGCCGGCCTGTTCGGCCAGGAAGCCGACAGGGCCGACATCCAGAACGTCAAGCAGGTCGCCCGGCTGACCCAGGCCGGCACGTTCGCGCTGAACGGCCTGTCGCTGACGGTCTCCATGGACAGCACGGGCTGCTTCCCTGACTCCGCCGCCGGCTGAGCTGTTCTCGACCGGGGACGTGTCGGCTAGGCACGTTCCCGGTCACCTGGATTCTTGGAGGCACCCGTGACCCTGTGGCAGCGGTTCCGCGCCTGGCGGCGCAGCCGGCCGTTCTGGGGTGGTCTGCTGGCCGTACTGGCCGGCGTGGAGATCATCGCCACCACGAAGATGACCCTCGACGGGGCCACTCTCAGTGTCGGCATCAACGGCTTCCAGGCGCTGCTCATCCCGCTGATGCTGGTGCTGGCAGGCCTGCTGGCCTGGTTCACGCCCGCACAGCGGATGTTCTACGGCCTGATCGCCGTGTTCGTCGCGATCTACTCGCTGGTCGCGGTCAACCTCGGCGGCTGGTTCCTGGGGACGCTGCTCGGCATCGCCGGCGGTGGCTTGATCTTCGCGTGGAATCCGGCCGACGGCGACCCGGCGGCTGGCGGCGAGCCGGAGTCCGGTGACGACGTCGACCAGCACGCTGACATGGACGGCCTGCTCGACGGGCCGATGACGGACACCCTGCCGCCTGCGGTCAACCCGCTGCGCGACGGAGTGCCCGCCCCCCGCCACCCGGCCGAGGAACAGACGGTCGCCGACGAGCGGCACCGCGGCGGCCCGCGTCACGCCGCCATGGTGATCGCCGTGGCGGCGCTGACGGCCAGCGCACTCAGCCTGGTCGTGGCGCAGCAGCCGGCGCGGGCCGCAGACTGCGGCACGCAGACGGCGGCGGCCCGGACCGGGCCGGTGCGCGAGGTCGTCGGCGGGCTCCTCGACGCGGTCGGCAGTCTGCTCGGCGCCGACCAGGCGTCGCCGAGCCCGTCGGCGTCGGTCTCGCCGGAGCCGTGCCCCTCCCCGGAGGAGCCCGCCCCGTCGCCGACCGGGGGGCCGAAGCCGTCGGCCTCCCCGAAGCCGGAGCCGTCCGGCAGCCCGTCGCCGAGCGGGTCGGCCTCGCCCGGACCGAGCGGCAGCCCCACCCCGTCACCCGCGCCGACCCTCAAAGCGGCGCGTGGCCAGCAGGCGGTCGCGGAGCGGCCGGGGCTGATGACCGGCAGCCGGGTGACGATGTACGGCCTCGCCTTCGACGGGATCGTCGAGCTGCCCACGAAGGACGGCGGGACCGTACGGACCCTCCGCTTCTCCATGGACAAGTCGGACACCAACGATTTCCGGTTGCGGGTCTACGGCAAGGACGACCGGGTCACCGACATCACCACGCCCAAGCTCACGGTGGAGGGCGACCGGGTGTACTTCTACACCAGCCGGTTCCGGGGCAAGGCCCTCGGCGTGCTGGACGTCGACTACACGCCCGACGAGCCTCCGCTGCTGACGCCGCCGCTGGTCTTCTTCACCAACCCGGTGATCGACCTGGTGTACGTCGACTCGCCCAAGCTGCGGGCACCCGACATGAAGATCGACGAGCACAGGATCTGAGCAAGTCGAAGGCCCTCGGCCGCGGAGCGCTCCGCGGCCGAGGGCCTTGTCGTATGTGCGGGTGGGTCAGACGGCGACGACGGTGTCCAGGGCGATCTCGACCATCTGCGAGAACGTCTGCTCGCGCTCCTGCGCCGTGGTGGCCTCGCCGCGCTTGATGTGGTCGCTGACCGTGAGGATGGTCAGCGCACGGGCGTCGTAGCGGGCCGCGATCGTGTAGAGCGCCGCCGACTCCATCTCCACCGCGAGCACGCCGTAGTCGGCGAGGGTGTCGTACAGGTCGGGACGGTCGGTGTAGAAGGCGTCCGCGGCCAGGATCGGGCCGACGTGCATGGTGACGCCGCGCTGCTCGGCCACCTCGACGGCCTTGCGCAGCAGTGCGAAGTTCGCCACCGGCGCGTAGTCGATCAGGCCGTCGAAGCGCATCCGGTTCATGTTCGAGTCGGTGCTCGACCCGATCGCGGCGACCACGTCGCGCAGATTCAGCGACTCGGCCAGGGCCCCGCAGGACCCGACCCGGATCAGCGTCTTCACGCCGTACTCGTTGATCAGCTCGTGGGCGTAGATGGAGGCCGAGGGCATCCCCATCCCCGAGCCCTGCACCGACACCCGGGTGCCCTGGTAGGTGCCGGTGAAACCGAACATGTTGCGCACCGTCGAGTAGCACTTGGCGTCCTCGAGGTAGTTCTCCGCGATCCATTTGGCCCGTAGCGGGTCGCCCGGCATGAGGACCCGGTCCGCGATCTCACCGGGCTTGGCGCCGATATGCGTACTCATAAGGCGATCTTCCCACGCTGCCGCGAGGCCCCGACGGCAGATCACCACGCGGAGACGGGCTTCACGACCTCCACCTCGCCGTGAGGCGCGCCATGGGTGCGCCGCACCGGTTCCGGGGACCCGAAGGCCTTGCGTGGAAAGGAGAACGCCCGGCTGTCCGTGGAGGACTGCCGGGCGTTCTGCCGTTGGCGGTGGCGGAGGGATTTGAACCCTCGGAGGAGTTACCCCCTCACACGCTTTCGAGGCGTGCTCCTTAGGCCGCTCGGACACGCCACCGCCGAAGACTCTACACGAGGGTTCAGCAGGCCCCGAAACCGGTATTGAAGAGCCGGGTCAGGTACTCGCCGTAGCCCGCCACGGCCTTCTGCACGGTGGTGCCGTCGTGCAGGAACAGGTAGCCCCGGTCGCCCCGGGTGACCAGCAGTCCGTCGAAGCGGTGGCTGTCCGCGGGTGCCGTCAGCACCTGGGCATCGGGGTAGGCGGTCCGCGCCTCCTGCAGAGAGCTGCCGGTGTGCACACCCTCCGGGGTGCGCAGCGGCGCGTCGAACCACATCATGACCAGGCGGTCGTCGGCCGCGAAGACGAGGTTGCCCTGGGGCATGCCGGTGACCTGTGTGCTGCAGCCGTTGCGCGCCTTGTCCAGGCGAGGCTCAAGGTCGGCGCGCTTGGTGCCGAAGCGCACGTCCCGCACGCCCTGCAGGTGGACGATGTCCGGGCCCTGGACGACCGGTGTGGCGCTGACGGCCGACCCCTGGGCGGGGTTGGCCGGGGCCTGTGTCGCCTGGGCGCACGCGGCGCCCAGCATCATGACGGTCGCGAGGGCGAAAGCTCCGCGCATGGCTGTCCCCCTAAAGACACCGGCCTGTGAGGCGACTCCCACCGGGGGTGAGGTCGTGCCCTCGACTATACGACTACATTCCGTGACTGCCACCTCACGCTGAGGCTTTCTCGGATCCGTCGAGCGGCATATTCATCCGACCTGTTGCACTTATATGTGCACTTCGAATATCTCAGAATGCGATAAATAGTACGAAACGTCTCGATCAGAATTATGCGGCCACTGACCGACGCAGCCGCACGAACCCCAGCCAAGGGACAACGGGCTGTCGGTGCGGAGGGCTATGGATCGGGCGCTCGCAGGGGGTGGACGTCACCCCTGCGTGGTCCGTCGCGATGCGATCGACCGCTGAGCACAGAGCCCGCATCGCGACGATCCGGGCTCACGTGCGTCTCATGCGCTATCCAGGCCTATTTTTCGTAGTGGAACCGGCACTGCACGATTTCGAGGTTCTGGCCCTTCACCCGGTAGACCAGACGGTGTTCCTGGTCGATGCGCCGTGACGCCCATCCGGAGAGCTTTCCGGTGAGCAGTTCTGGCTTGCCGATGCCCTCGGCGTCGTCGCCTCGCTGGATGTCGCGCACCAACCTGTTGATGCGCCGGACCTGCTTGCGGTCGTTCTCCTGCCACCACAGGTACTCATCCCAGGCACCGGGGTGCCAGACGATGTTCATCCTCTACGCCTCGCCAACGTCCTCAGCGTCGCGAAGGTCGTGCGGCTCACCGCCGCCCGCCTCCATGTCTGCGATGCGCTCGGTCAGCACCCTGCCGTTTACCCCTTCCAGCAGGTACAGCGTTTCGCGCATCGAGTTGTACCAGTGCAGCGGCAGCACGACCATCGGGTCGTGACCGCTGCGGGTGATGACGGTCTCTTCGGCGTCGTTCTCAATCTGGTCGAAGACCTTCGACAGGTTGTTGCGCGCCTCCGAGAACTGAATCAGCTTCATGTTGATCTCCTTGGCCAGCGGGGCAGTGGATGGGGCGAGCATCCACTCGGCAAAACCTCGCTTGCACAAGAAATTGTGCAACTACTTGTGCAAGTCGTCAAGCTGCTGAAACGGCGGGGCCGAGATCGGCCGGCAAGAAGCGGTGAGCGGAAGAAGCATCGGCGGGGTGGCCTGAGGGCGCTGGACGTCCAGAACCGGATCCCACGCAAACGGGAGCCCCGATCCGAAGACCGGGGCTCCCGTTATGCTGCCTGGACGAGCGGAGGATACGAGATTCGAACTCGTGAGGGTTTTATCCCAACACGCTTTCCAAGCGTGCGCCCTAGGCCTCTAGGCGAATCCTCCGTCGAGAAGGATACATACCGGGGTCGGGGTCGGCACGTGCACCCCCGCCGGGTACAGTTTGCTCAGCCCCCGTGCGGCGGCATCCTGTGAACCTCCCCAGGGCCGGAAGGCAGCAAGGATAAGCAGGCAATACCGGGTGCACGGGGGCCCTTTCATGCCCGCGCCCGCCGTCCGGCCGCCACGCACCTTCATGATCAATGTTCGTGACGGTGGCGAGGACTAGGCTGAGGGCGACATCCGACGGGTGACTGGTAGGGGAGTGCGGCGATGCGGCCGGGTGGACAGCCGAACATGCAGCAGCTGATGAAGCAGGCGCAGAAGATGCAGCAGCAGCTCGCCTCGGCGCAGGCGGCGCTGGCGGAGACGGAGGTCACCGGCACGGCCGGTGGCGGGCTGGTCACCGTCACGATGACCGGTTCCGGCGAGTTCCGCGGCATCTCCATCGACCCGAAGGTGGTCGACCCCGACGACGTGGAGACGCTGGAGGACCTGGTGTCCGCCGCGATGGCCAACGCCGCCGACGAGGTGCGCAAGCTGACCGAGCAGAAGATGGGTCCGCTGTCCGCCGGTCTCGGCGGCATGGGCCTCCCCTTCTAGGCCCGCGACCGTGTACGAAGGCGCGATCCAGGACCTCATCGACGAGCTCGGCCGGCTCCCCGGAGTAGGGCCCAAGAGCGCCCAGCGCATCGCGTTCCACGTGCTCTCGGCCGATCCGACGGACATCAAGCGGCTGGCCGCCGCCCTCACCCGGGTCAAGGAGCAGGTGCGCTTCTGCGTGCTCTGCTTCAACGTCGCCGAGGAGGAGCGGTGCCGCATCTGCCGCGACCCGCGGCGGCGTGACGACGCGCTGTGCGTGGTCGAGGAGCCCAAGGACGTCGTCGCGATCGAGCGGACCAACGAGTTCCGCGGCCGCTACCACGTGCTCGGCGGGGCGATCAATCCGCTGGAGGGCATCGGTCCCGACCACCTGCGCATCCGTGAGCTGATGGCCCGGCTCAGCTCGGGTCAGGTGACCGAGCTGATCCTCGCCACGGACCCGAACACCGAGGGCGAGGCGACGGCGACGTATCTCGCGCTGCTGGTCAAGCCGATGGGCATCACGGTGTCCCGGCTGGCGAGCGGCCTGCCCGTCGGCGGCGACCTCGAGTACGCCGACGAGATCACTCTCGGTCGTGCTTTCGAGGGCCGACGGACCCTCTGAGCGGCCCTCCAATCCCGCAGAGATTCGCATAACTCGATATCTTCTTGGCTCTTACCTGCGATTTTCTTCGTACCTGGCGTCCGTTTTTTATAACGCCACCATCACGGACCGGCCTGAACTTGGTTACAGGCACCCTGTGAGCTTGACGCCGGGCGAACTTGCGAAGAATGCTCTGATCATGCGGTGGCGTGCACCACACTCCACCGCTGTCGCCCTGTCATCCGACCGCCCCCACGGTGGAGAGAGGGTCGGGCGGCGCGAATCACGCAGGTAACAACCGAGCGGATGTCGCGCGCGGCGCACCGCCATCCGCCCGTCCGGGCGTACCGGTGCGACGTCGTCGCCTCCGCAGGGAGGCAGCCGGTATATGGCCACGCGAACCGACACCTCGGCCCCCGAGGGGACCAAGGCGCCCGCGAAGGCGATCGAGGGGCGTTCCCTCGGCCGCATCGCCTGGACGCGCCTCAAGCGCGACAAGGCGGCCATGGCCGGCGGCATGGTGGTGATCGGGCTGATCCTCATGGCGGTCTTCGCGCCGCTGATCGTGAGCTGGCTCGGCCACCCGCCGAACGAGTTCCACCAGGACAACAGCCTGCTCGCGGCGGAACTGGGCGGCCTGCCCCGCGGTGACTTCCTGTTCTTCGAGAACAGCGGTATCAGCGGCGACTTCCTCTTCGGCCTGGAGCCGCAGAACGGCCGCGACCTGTTCAGCGAGATCGTCTACGGCGCCCGGGTCTCGCTGCTGATCGCCTTCCTGGCCACCCTGGTGTCGGTGGTCATCGGCTCCGCCCTCGGCGTCATCGCCGGCTTCTTCGGCGGCATGGCGGACACCGTGATCAGCTTCCTGATGAACGTCTTCCTGGCGTTCCCGCTGCTGCTGTTCGCGATCGCGCTCGTCGGCGTGCTGCCCGACACGGCGTTCGGGCTGTCCGGCAACTCGCTGCGCATCGCCCTGCTGATCTTCATCATCGGCTTCTTCAACTGGCCGTACATCGCCCGCATCGTGCGCGGCCAGACGCTGTCGCTGCGCGAGCGCGAGTTTGTCGACGCCGCCCGCAGCCTGGGCGCGCGCGGGCCGTACATCATCGTCAAGGAGATGCTGCCGAACCTGGTGGCGCCCATCCTCGTCTACGCCACCCTGCTCATCCCCACGAACATCCTGTTCGAGGCGGCGCTGTCGTTCCTCGGCGTCGGCGTGCAGCGGCAGGTCGTCGGCGAGCCCGGAGTCACCTGGGGCGGCCTGCTCTCGGACGCGGCACGCAACTCGGTGGTCCACTTCATGTTCTTCCCCGGTATGGCGATCTTCATCACCGTGCTGGCCTTCAACCTCTTCGGCGACGGACTTCGCGACGCGCTCGATCCCAAGAGCAAGCGCTGACCCGAGCCACGCAACACCACCCACAGCGCGGTTCGAGACACGGACCGCTCCCCCCAGGGAGGAAGTTAGTGAGAAACAAGGGAAGGGTGCTGGCGGCGGCCTCGGCCGTCTTCGCACTCGCGGTGACCGCAGCCTGCGGCTCCGGCGATGACACCACGAAGACCCCGGAGGTGAAGCCGGAGTTCAACGCCGCGCTCACCTCGGTGTTCAACCCGTCTGACAAGCCGGGTGGCACGCTCAAGATGGCCATCTCGTCCGACTGGGACTCTGTCGACCCCGGCGACACCTACTACGGCCTCTCCTGGAACCTGCTCCGCCTGTACGGCCGGTCGCTGGTCATGTTCAAGGCGGCTCCGGGCGCTGCCAGTGCCGAGCTCATTCCGGACCTTGCCGAGAGCCTGGGCGTGCCCAGCGACGGCGGCAAGACCTGGACCTACAAGCTGCGGCCCGGCGTCAAGTTCGAGGACGGCACCCCGATCACGTCCAAGGACGTGAAGTACGGGGTCATGCGGTCGATGGACAAGGAGGTGCTGGTCAACGGCTACACCTACTTCAACGACTTCCTGGACATCGAGGCCGACTACAAGGGCCCGTTCAAGGACAAGGCCGCCGACACCAAGGCGATCACGACCCCGGACGACCAGACCATCGTCTTCCACCTGAAGCAGGCCTTCGGCGGCTTCGACTACTTCGCGATGCTGCCGGCCACCGTGCCGGTGCCGGCTGCGAAGGACACCGGTGTGAAGTACAAGGAGCACGTCGTCTCCTCCGGCCCGTACATGTTCGACAAGTACGAGGCGGGCAAGGGCTTCACGCTCAAGCGCAACCCGAACTGGGACAAGGCGACCGACCCGAACCGCAAGGCGCTGCCGGACGCGTACGACGTCAAGATCGGCCTGAACGCCGACGACATCGACAACCAGCTGATCTCGGGTGACCTGCACGTCGACATCGCGGGCACCGGTGTGCAGCCGGCCGCGCTGCCGAAGGTGCTGCAGGACAACGCCCTCAAGGCGTACGCCGACAACCCGGCGGTCGCCCGCCTGTGGTACACCTCGATCAACCCCAAGGTCGCTCCCTTCGACAAGAAGGAGTGCCGCGAGGCCGTCATGTACGCGGTGGACCGCACCTCGTACCAGGCCGCCTTCGGTGGCGAGTTCGCCGGTGGCCAGATCGCGACGAGCATCATGCCGCCCCAGATCCCGGGCTACGCGCCGACCAACGTCTACCCGGCGGGTGCGGACAACAAGGGTGACCTCGACAAGGCCAAGGCGGCGCTGCAGGCTTGCGGCAAGCCCGACGGCTTCGACGTGACGATGGGCTTCCGGGCCGAGCGTCCCAAGGAGAAGGCGACCGCCGAGGCGTTCCAGCAGGCGCTGGCCCGCGTGGGCATCAAGGTCACCCTGAAGGGCTTCCCGACCGGTGACTACTTCTCGCTGTACGCGGGCAAGCCGTCCTACCGCAACAGCCCGTCCACCGGCCTGGGTCTGATGACCAACGGCTGGGGTGCGGACTGGCCGGACGGCTACGGCTTCCTGTCGCAGATCGTGGACAGCCGGGTCATCCGTGACTCGGGTGGCTCGTCCAACCTGTCCGTCATGATCCCCGAGGTCGACACCATGATCGACCAGGCGCTGGCCGAGACCGACGTCAAGAAGCGCGAAGCGCTCTGGGCGCAGATCGACAAGCGCGTCATGGAGGAGGCGGTCATCCTGCCCGGTGTCTGGTCGAAGGCCCTGACGCTGCGTGGCAAGGGTGTGACCAACGTCTTCGTCAACGAGGCGTTCGGTCAGTACGACTACCTCTCCATGGGTGTGGCGCAGTAAGCAGCACACCTGCTCCAACCCACCTGGCAATCATCAAAGGTAGGTGAAGGCGCAGGGTGGCCGGTCCGGCCGGGCTCGTTTGCCCGGCCGGACCGGCTGCCCAAGCCGAAATCGTGGTCACTTTCTTCATCCGCCGGACAATCGGCGCGGCACTGATGCTCCTCGTGGTCAGCATCGCGACCTTCCTGATCTTCTTCGGGTTGCCTCGCCTCGCCGGCGCCACTCCCGAGACCTTCGCCGCGCGATACCTCGGCCGCACCGCCGATGAGCACACTCAGCAGCTGTTCGCCGAGAAACTGGGCTTCTACGACCCGCTCTGGCAGCAGTACTGGAACTGGATCAAGGCGATCTTCGTCGGCACCGACTACGACTACGGCACCGGCATCGAACACTGCGCCGCACCCTGCTTCGGCTACTCCTTCCGCACCAACCACGCGGTCTGGGACGACCTGCTGGACCGGCTTCCGGTCACCGTCTCGCTGACCCTGGGCGCCTCGATCCTCTGGCTGGTCACGGGTGTCGCGGTCGGCGTGCTGAGCGCGCTGCGCAAGGGCAGTTTCTTCGACCGGGCCGCGATGACGGGCGCGCTGGCGGGTGTATCGCTGCCGCCGTACTTCACCGGCCTGATGTTCCTCTACTTCTTCAGCTACCAGTTCGACCTGACCGCGCCCGGCGGCACCTACGTCGACTTCAGCGACAGTCCAGGGGAGTGGGCGTACAGCCTGATCCTGCCGTGGATCACGCTGGCGATGCTGAACGCCGCGGCCTACGCGCGGTTCACCCGAGCGGGCATGCTCGACACGATGGGCGAGGACTTCATCCGCACCGCGCGGGCCAAGGGCCTGCACGAACGGGTGGTGGTCACCAAGCACGGCCTGCGCGCCGCGCTGACCCCCATCATCACGATCTTCGGCCTGGACGTCGGCCTGCTGCTCGGCGGTGCGATCCTCACGGAGAGCACCTTCGGGCTCAAGGGCCTGGGCTACCTCGCCATCGACGCCATCAACAAGCAGGACTTCCCACAGATCATGGGTGTGACGATGTTCGCGGCGTTCTTCGTCGTCGTCGCCAACCTGATCGTCGATATGCTCTACGCGGTGGTCGACCCGCGGGTGAGGCTGTCATGAACAACGTGATCTCTCCTCGGCGGGATCCCACCGCCCGGCCGTTCCTCGAGCTGCGCGACCTGAAGATCCACTTCCCGACCGACGACGGCCTGGTCAAGTCCGTGGACGGGCTCTCCTTCTCGCTGGAGCGGGGCAAGACGCTCGGCATCGTGGGCGAGTCGGGCTCCGGCAAGTCGGTGTCCAGCCTGGGCATCCTCGGCATCTACCACCGCCGCAACGCGAACGTGTCGGGCGAGATCTGGCTCGACGGCCAGGAACTGGTCGGCGCGTCGCCGGAAACCGTGCGCGGGTTGCGCGGCAAGCGGATGGCGATGATCTTCCAGGACCCGCTGTCGGCGATGCACCCCTACTACACCATCGGTGACCAGATCATCGAGGCGTACCGGGTGCACCACAAGGTGTCCAAGAAGGTCGCCCGCAAGCACGCGATCGACCTGCTGGCCCGGGTCGGCATCCCGCAGCCGGACAAGCGCGTCGACGACTACCCGCACCAGTTCTCCGGCGGCATGCGCCAGCGCGCGATGATCGCGATGGCGCTGTCCTGCGATCCCGAGCTGCTGATCGCCGACGAGCCGACCACCGCGCTCGACGTGACGGTGCAGGCGCAGATCCTGGACCTGATGCGCGACCTGCAGCAGGAGTTCAACTCCGCGCTGATCATCATCACGCACGACCTGGGGGTCACCGCCGAGCTCGCCGATGACGTGCTGGTCATGTACGGCGGCAAGTGCATCGAGTACGGCGCGGCCACGGAGATCTTCGACAACCCCGAGCACCCGTACACCTGGGGCCTGCTCGGCTCGATGCCGCGACTGGACCAGCCGGTCACCGAGCGGCTGCTGCCCATCAAGGGCACCCCGCCGTCGCTGATCAACGTGCCGTCCGGCTGCTCCTTCCACCCGCGCTGCGCCTTCGACGGGCGCACCGGCGGAGCCAGCGACACGCTCGTGCCCGAGCTGGAGCTCACCGGCACCAGCGGTCACCGGGTGCGCTGCCACATGCCCGCACACGTGCGTCAGCAGATCTGGCACAACGAGATCAAGCCGACCCTGGAGGGCACCGGCGGGCACAGCGTGGCGAGCATGTCAGAGCTGCCCTCCGCCTCCGACGAGCAAAGCGAGGAGGTCGCATGAGCAACGACGCTCTGCTGTCGGTGCGCGGCCTGCAGAAGCACTTCCCGATCACCAAGGGCGTGCTGCGCCGCAAGGTGGGCGCGGTGCAGGCCGTCGACGGCCTCGACTTCGACGTGCTGCCGGGTGAGACGCTCGGCCTGGTCGGCGAGTCAGGCTGCGGCAAGACGACCACCGGCCGGCTGCTGACCCGGCTCATCGAGCCCACCGGCGGCAGCATCCACTTCGAGGGCCAGGACATCTCGCACATGTCGCAGGGACGGCTCCGCCCGTTCCGCCGCGACCTGCAGATGATCTTCCAGGACCCGTACTCGTCGCTGAACCCCCGGCACACGGTCGGCGCCATCGTCGGCGCTCCGTTCCGGATCCAGGGTGTGAAGACCGAGCACGGCGTCAAGCGCGAGGTGCAGAAGCTGTTGGAGCTCGTGGGCCTCAACCCCGAGCACTACAACCGGTACCCGCACGAGTTCTCCGGCGGCCAGCGCCAGCGCATCGGCATCGCCCGTACGCTGGCCCTGAAGCCGAAGATGATCATCGCGGACGAGCCGGTCTCGGCACTGGACGTGTCCATCCAGGCGCAGGTGGTCAACCTGCTGGAGGACCTGCAGACCGAACTCGGGCTGACCTACGTCGTGATCGCGCACGACCTGTCGGTGGTGCGCCACATCTCCGACCGGGTCGCGGTGATGTACCTGGGCAAGATCGTCGAGGTCGCCGACCGGGAGTCGCTGTACCGCGCGCCGCGCCACCCGTACACGGCCGCGCTGCTGTCGGCGGTGCCGGTGCCCGATCCACGCCGGCGCGAGAGCGGCCAGCGCGAGCGCATCCTGCTCACCGGTGACGTGCCCAGCCCGATCAACCCGCCGTCGGGCTGCCGGTTCCGCACCCGGTGCTGGAAGGCGCAGGACATCTGCGCCACCACGCCGCCGCCGCTGGTCCGCCACGGCGACGACAACGCCGGTCACCTGGCCGCCTGCCACTTCCCGATGGCACTCGGCGAGAAGCGCTGACCGCCCCGCACATACGAAAAGGCCCCGAGGTGCACGCACCCCGGGGCCTCTTCATCGGCTTTCCGGTCCGCAGTTTCGGGGAAACTGCGGTATCGGACTCCCGGATTCCAGCAGTTTCCCCGAAACTGCGGGCCCGTCCCCGAGGGGGCGGGCCCGTTTTCGTCGGTGGGGTCAGTCGAGTTTTTCCAGGTTGAAGCTGCGGCGGAGGGATTCGACGGCGGCCTGCTCGGTGGTCTGCCGGGCGACGGCGGCGTCGACGATCTCGTCGGTGGGCTCGTCGCCGGGGTCGAAGCCCTCGATGGTGCGCGGCGGCGGGCCGTCGTACTCGGGGTCGTACGGCGGTTCCTCCAGCGGAGGGCCGTCGTCGGCGGCCGGTGCGCGGCGTCCCGTGGGCTGCGCGGGAGCGGCCGGTGCGGCGCCACCCACCCGGGCCGGGGTCGGCCAGTCGTCGCCGGCGGGTGCAGGCGCGCGGGACGGGGCGGCCTTCGGCGCGGTGTTGCGCGGCGGTGCGGAGGCGGGGGCCGCGGCGGCGGCGCGCGAGGCGGCGCGGGGGTCCCCGCCGACCTCGCAGCGCAGCTGCCACGTACCGCCGAGCACCTGGTGCACCGCCTCCATCAGCGGCGCGGGGTCGTTCTCCACCCCGTTCGCGTGGATCTTGTGCTTGAACAGCAGCACCAGCGTGTTGCCGTCGATGTCGCGCACCACCGCCTCGCGGGCGAACGCCGCCGCCTTCTTGCTGGTGCGGCCCACCAAACGCACGATCTCGTCCCAGGACCGGCGCACCGCCGTGGCGTCGTCGGTCCCGGCGAGCGGCGCGCTCGCCGGAGCGGACGTGGCCACCCGGGCGGGTTCGGCGGCAGGGGCCGGCTGTGCGGCACGAGCGGATTCGGGCGCCTTCTCGTGTGCCGCGGCGCTGGCTGCGGCCGCCCGTGCGGCCTCCCGGCCGGTGGCGGCGGGAGCGGCTGCGCTCGGCGCATCGTGGGCGGCCACCTGGGCCGGGCCGGTGTCGCGCTGGGCCTGGCCCGGCTCGGCCTGGGGCCGGACCGGGGCGTCGACGGCCGGGCGGGCGACCGCACCGGGCACGAAGCCGGTCTCCAGCCGCTCCAGGCGCTGGAGCAGTGCGGTGCCGGACTCGTCGGCGGCGGGCAGCAGCATGCGGGCCGCGATCAGCTCCAGCAGCAGCCGCGGCGACGTCGCGCCGCGCATCTCCACCAGGCCGTTGGCCACGATGTCCGCGCAGCGGGACAGGGTCGCCGGGCCGAGCTGGGCGGCCTGCGTCTGCATCCGCACCAGCTGCTCCTCCGGCACGTCGACCAGGCCCTTTGCGGCCGCGTCCGGCACCTGCCGCAGGATGATCAGGTCGCGCAGCCGTTCCAGCAGGTCGTTGGCGTATCGGCGCGAGTCGTGCCCGGCCTCGGCGACGCGGTCGATGGCGCCGAACGCGGCCGCGCCGTCGCCCGCGGTCAGCGCGTCGATCATCTCGTCGATCAGCGCGTTGTCGGTGACCCCGAGCAGCGCCACCGCCCGGGCATAGGTCACGCCGGCCGGGCCGGAGCCCGCGATGAGCTGGTCGAGCACGGACAGGCTGTCCCGGGCCGAGCCGCCGCCCGCCCGCACCACCAGCGGCAGCACCAGCGGCTCGACCGCGACGCCCTCGCGCCCGCACAGCTCCTCCAGGTATGGCCGGAGCACGCCGGGCGGCATGAGGCGGAACGGGTAGTGGTGGGTGCGCGAGCGGATGGTGCCGAGCACCTTCTCCGGCTCGGTGGTGGCGAAGATGAACTTGACGTAGTCCGGCGGCTCCTCGACGAGCTTCAGCAGCGCGTTGAAACCGGCCGACGAGACCATGTGTGCCTCGTCGATGATGTAGATCTTGTAGCGGCTGATCGCGGGCGCGAAGAACGCGCGCTCGCGCAGGTCGCGGGCGTCGTCGACACCGCCGTGGCTGGCCGCGTCGATCTCGATCACGTCGATCGAGCCGGAGCCGTCGGGCGCCAGCGCCTTGCAGGACTCGCACTCCCCGCACGGCTCGGGCGTCGGGCCCTTGGCGCAGTTCAGCGAGCGGGCCATGACTCGCGCGCTGGTGGTCTTGCCGCAGCCACGGGGCCCGGAGAAGAGGTAGGCATGGTTCAGCCGGCCGCTCTTGAGCGCCTGGATGAGCGGCTCGGTGACATGCTCCTGACCGATCACCTCGGCGAAGGTGCGAGGCCGGTACTTGCGGTACAGCGCCAGGGCCACGGGGCGTACACCTCCTACGAACGTCGCCCGCTACCGTACCGCGCAGGTATGACCGCCGCCCTGCTGGACCGGCACGCGCTGCGGCCCCGTCGGGCGATATGTCGTGTGCTGTCCGGCCCGATTCCGAACAACAGTTCGGTATCAACTGCCCGCGCGCCCGTGCCACGACACATCGACCGCCGTTAAGGTCGGCCGTAGGTGACCCTGTGTCGTCGAGTTCTCACGCATATAGGACAGAGGTGGCCGCGATGCGGGCAGGACGGTGGCGGATCTGGTCGGCGGCGGTCTCGGCGGCGGCGCTGCTGCTCGCCGCGGGCTGCACCGGCGACAAGGCCCGCCCCCCGGTCACCGCGTCCAGCCCTCCACCGGCCGTGAGCACCGAGGACACCCTGGTCTTCGCCATGGGGCAGATCCGCATCCTGGATCCGGCCCTGTCGCCGGACGCCGAGTCGCTGCGCGTCACCCGACAGGTGCTGGAGACCCTGGTGCAGGCGGAGCCGGGCGGTGCGGTGGCGGCCCCGGGCCTGGCCGAGACCTTCTCCGTCGACGGCACGGGCACGGTCTGGACGTTCCGCCTCAAGCAGGGGGTGAAGTTCCACGACGGCACGGCGCTGGACGCCGCGGCGGTCTGCGCCAACTTCGACCGGTGGTATCGCCTGCCGGCCGCACTGCAGGGCGGCGACATCAGCGCGGCCTGGCAGGCGGTCTTCGGCGGGTTCGCCAAGAACGCGTCCAGCCGGCTCGCGGCCAGCCTGTACAAGTCCTGCACGGCCCGCGACCCGGCCACCGCGGAGATCGCGCTGACCCGGGCCAGCAGCCGCTTCCCGGCGGCCTTCACCCTGCCGGCATTCGCGATCTCCAGCCCCAAGGCGCTGCGCGAGCAGGCGGCCGACAAGCCCGTCGCGGGCAGCCGCTACCCGGCGTACGGGAACAAGCCGGTGGGCACCGGCCCCTACCGCTTCGTGTCGTGGGACAAGGCCGCGCGCAAGGTAGAGCTGGAGGCGTTCGACGGCTACCACGGTGCGGCCGCGAAGGTGCAGCACCTGATCTTCCAGACCGTCGAGGCGGGGCGGCGCAAGCAGGCGCTGCTCGACGGGAAGATCGACGGTTACGACCTGGTCGCGTTCGCGGACCGCGAGCCGCTGGCCGAACAGGGCTTCCACGTGCTCAACCGTCCCGCGTTCAACACTCTCTACCTGGGGATCAACCAGCGCGGCAATCCGGCCCTGGCCAAGCCGGAGGTGCGCCAGGCGATCGCGTACGCGATCGACCGGCAGCGCCTGGTCACCGAGGTCTTCCCGGACGGGGCGAAACTCGCGCTGAACTTCCACCCCGAGCTGCTCCCCGGCTGGAACCCCGGCGTGGCGGCCTACCCGCACGACTTGGCGAAGGCGAAGGACCTGCTGGCCGCGGCGGGCTACGGGAGCGGGCTGAAGCTGCGCTTCAACTACCCCCGCAACGTGACCCGTCCCTACCTGCCCGACCCGAAGAAGATCTTCGACCTGCTGGCCGCCGACCTGCGCGCGGCCGGCATCGAGGTCGACGGGATCGAGCAGCGGTGGACGCCCGACTACCTCAACACGGTGTCCAAGGGCGCGGCCCACGACCTGCACTTGTACGGCGTGACCGGCAACTACGGCGAGGCCTACGACTTCATGGGCCAGCTGTTCGCCAAGCCCAGCGCCGAATTCGGCTTCACCGACGCCGACCTGTTCGCCAAGCTCAAGGAGGTCGACGGGATCGGCGACCCGGGCCGGCGCCCCCCGCTGTACGAGCAGCTGAACGCGCGGCTGCTGGAGCTGCTGCCCGCGGTGCCGCTGGCGCACGGGCCGGACGCGCTGGTGCTGGACAAGAACCTGGTCGGAATCACCCCCAGCCCGCTCACCGACGAGGACTTCGCCGCGGCGCTGTTCACCTGACCTGCTCAGGGCTGACTCCCGCGCGGGAACAGGGCGTGTCGCCTGGGTGAAATGTCTGGTCATGAGGCTATACGCGGTAGCCTGCCACCTTGCCAGAGCAAATCGACCCGCGTCGCGCGGGACGGCGCTGCGCGCACGGGCGCCGTGCCGCGCTCAATGGGGGAATCGTGCTTCGTTCCTGGATGACCGTTGCCTTCGGAGCCGCGCTCGGACTCGCCGCCGTCCTGCCCGCGACCGCCGCCCCGCCCGGGGACGGGCTCGAACTCGACCTGCCGGCCGCGGCCGGGGCCACCGCACTCGGCGGCGGCGACAACGTGGTCAGCCTGACCAACACCACCGGCCACGACCTGAGCAAGGTCGTACTGCAGGTGCGGCTGACCGGAGGCCTCGCCCAGCGGGTGGAGCTGGCGTCGGCGGACTGGTGCGACCACACGAAGACCACCGCCACCTGCAAGGTCGACCGGATCAACCCCGGCCAGGGCTTCGCCATCCGGCTGGACCTGCGGGCGCGCGAGAAGGCCCCGCTGGGCGCCGCAGGCACGGTGTCGGTCAGCGCCCGGGCCGTGGGGGTGCCCGCGGCGGTGGGCACGTTCGGGGTGGCCGTCTCGTCGCCGCCGTACACCGACGTGGCGGCGACCGCCGAGCAGGCGCGGGTGGACCTGCACACCGGAGACACCGCGACGTTCGGTGTGCACTACCGCAACACCGGCCCGGTGCCCGCCCGGCTGCGCGTCGCCGACCCGGTCGCGGCCGGGTTCGACGACGTGACCTGGCTCGACTGCCCCGAGGACGACGGCGACGCCTGCCTGGTCCAGCTGCCGGCCGGAGAGTCCCGCCGGCTCGGCTTCACCATGCGCCTGACCGGTGCGACGCCCGCGGAGCCGCACGTGGCGATGACGGTCGAGGGTGCGTACGACCGGATCGTCACCGACAACCTGGCGGTCTACATGGTGTGCGTGTACGACACCGGCCGCTGCACCCGGCACCTGCCCGGCACCCGCAGCGACGTGTTCGCCGCGCCCGCGCCGCGGGCCGTGCCGGCCGACCCGGCCCCGGTCGTGGACGGGTCGGCCGCGGAGAACCAGGCGGTCACCCTGACACAGCCGGACCACGTGCCGGTAGCGGTGCAGGAGCACCTGTCGGACGAGGCGCCGTACAGCTTCCTCGACGAGGTGACCGGCATCCTGGTCTACTCCCTGCTGGCCCTGCTCATCGTCGGCGCCGGCATCGCCCTCGCCCTGCGCAAGCGCGCCGACGACCGCGGCTGACGCCCGACGTCAGCCCTCGGGGCGGTTCAGCAGGCCCACGGCCAGCGCATGCAGGGACGCGGCCTGGGCGGGGTCGGTGACCGGCACGGTCGCGCCGGTCACCGTGTACCACTCCTCGGCGCCCAGGTACTGCACGCGGAGCCGGGCGGTGCCGTCGCCGACCGGCTCCGTGGCGAGCGTCAGCTCACCGGTGACCACGCCCACCTCGTCGGTCATGACTCCGCCAGGCCCGGCGACGATGTTCGTGGTCAGTTCACTCATGCCGCGAACCCGCTACGCGCGTTCGCGGCACGAGTGCCGGTGCTCATGATTCGCTCGCTGCGCTCACTCATACACAGGTCCCCAGCATGTCGGTCAGGGCGGTCTTCTCGGCCGTGGTCACGGTGAGCTTCCAGTAGGTCTTCACCGTGATCCATTGTTGCGCATAAGTGCACCAATAGTCCTTGTTCGGGGGCTTCCACTGCGCCGGATTCTGGTCGCCCTTGGACCGGTTGCTGGTGGCCGACACCGCGAACAGCTGCGGCCGCTCCAGGTCGTTGGCGAAGGCCGAGCGCTTTTCGTTGGTCCACTCGTCCGCACCGGACCGCCAGGCGTTGGCCAGCGGCACCATGTGGTCGATGTCAATCTTGAGCGGGTCGCTGGTCTTGAGGCCGTCGTAGACGCTGGACCAATCACCGCCGGTGACGTTGCAGCCGCTCAGCTTGATGTTCTTGCCGTCGCGGGCGAGCACGGTGTCGCGCACGTCGCAGTTGGACCCGGCCTTGTTCCAGTGCGGGAACTTCTCCCGCGTATAGCCGGTCATCGGCCGCTCGGCGGCGACCTTCAGCGTGGACAGCGACGCCAGCGCGTTGCCGCCCGCGTTCGGGTCGACGCTGACGCCACCGGGCGGCGCGGCCGGGTCGGCGGGGTCGTCGCCGCCCGCGCCGCACGCGGCGGCCACGACGGCCGCCACCAGGAAGAGGAGAATTCTCGTACGTCTGGGGGGTTTGGGGGATCGCACCCGCTCACCATACGAGCAGTCCTCACCATCACCGCGTATCCCGCACCTTCGCGTTCCCCGGCGCGGCGGTCGGACCCGGGACGAGAATGGATCGAATGGAGACGGCCGGGCTGCGGATGAGCAGCGCCGCCGGGCGGGGCACGCTCGCCGCGGCGGTGCTGGCCTCCGGCATGGCCTTCCTCGACTCCACCGTGGTCAACGTGGCGCTGCCGACGCTCGGGCGCGAACTCGACGCGAGCCTGGCCCAGTTGCAGTGGGTGATCAACGGATACACCCTGACGCTGGCCTCCTTCGTTCTGCTCGGCGGCGCGCTGGGGGACCACCTCGGACGGCGTCGGATATTCGTCATCGGTGTCGTCTGGTTCACCCTGGCCTCACTGGTGTGCGGCATCGCGCCGAACGTGGAGACGCTGATCGCGGCCCGAGTGCTGCAGGGGGTGGGCGGGGCGCTGCTGGCACCCGGCTCGCTGGCGCTGCTGCAGTCGTCGTTCCGGGAGGAGGATCGCGCCCGCGCCATCGGCGCCTGGTCCGGCCTGGCCGGGGCGACCACGGCGCTCGGCCCGTTCGTCGGCGGGGTGCTGATCGACCAGGCGTCATGGCGCTGGATCTTCCTGATAAACCTGCCGCTGGCCGCGGTGGTCGTCTGGCTCAGCAGGGCGTACGTGCCGGAGAGCCGGGACAGTGCGTCGGCGCACCATTTCGACGTGGCCGGGGCGCTGCTCGGCGCGACCGCGCTGGGCGGTGTCACGTACGCCCTGATCGCCTGGCCGGAGCACGGGTTCGCGTCGGTCGCGGTGCTGGCCGGGTTCGCGCTCGGGCTGGCCGGGGCGATCGGCTTCCTGCTGGTGGAACAGGCCCGGGCGATGGCCGCGATGATGCCGCTGCGGCTGTTCAGCTCACGGGTGTTCTCCGTGCTCAACCTCTACACGGTGCTGACCTACGGCGCGTTCGGCGGATTCTTCTTCCTGCTCGTCATCTATCTGCAGACCGGGCTCGGCTACGACGCGCTGGGGGCCGGTCTGGCCACGCTGCCGATGACGCTGCTGATGCTGGTCGGCTCGGAGCGGTCAGGTGCGATGGCCACCAGGTTCGGCCCGAAGTTGCAGCTGACGCTCGGTCCGCTGTGCTGCGCCGCCGGAGTGCTCCTGATGCGCGAGATCGCACCCGGGACGAACTACTGGACCGGACTCCTGCCCGGCGTGCTCGCCTTCGGCCTCGGACTCACCCTGTTCGTCGCGCCGCTGACCGCATCCGTGCTGTCCGCCGTCGAGGTGCGCTTCGCCGGGGTCGCCAGTGGCGTCAACAACACCGCGGCGCGGGCCGGCTCGCTGCTCGCCGTGGCGGCGCTGCCGCTGGTGGTCGGGCTGTCCGGCGCGGAGTACGAGCAGGCGGCAGCGCTGGGCGGCGCGTTCTACGACGCCGGGATGTGGTGCGCCGCGGCGCTGGTCGTCGCGGCGGTCCTGGCACTGTTCGTGTGCGGCAAGGTGCGCCTCGACCGCCCGGACCGCGTACTCGCCCCCGAGCAGCGCGCAGGCCACCTCCCCCTGGTGCTGCAACGCGGCCGCTGCCCCTGACGGAACGAAGGAAGGGCACCTTCTTAACGGACGTCCGTTAAGAAGGTGCCCTTCCTTTGCTTCAGTGTCGGTTGACGGCGCTGGCGACGGCCTTCAGCGAGGCGGTCACGATGTTCGCGTCGATGCCGACGCCCCATCGGGTCTCGCCGTCCACGTCGCACTCGACGTACGCCGCGGCCTGCGCGTCGCCGCCGGAGGTCAGCGCGTGCTCGGCGTAGTCCAGCACCCGCACGCTCACCGCGCGGTCGCTCAGCGCATGGATGAACGCGTCGATCGGGCCGTTGCCGACCCCGGTCAGGCGACAGGCGGCACCGTCCAGATCGGCCTCCGCGACCAGCTCCACCTTGCCGTCGACGGTGGCCACCGAGTAGGAGCGCACCGCCAGGCGGCGGTCGGTGAGGTACTCGTCGGCGAACGCGGCGTACATCTCGGCCGGGGTGA
Source organism: Catellatospora sichuanensis (assembly GCF_007483665.1). Lineage (GTDB taxonomy): Bacteria > Actinomycetota > Actinomycetes > Mycobacteriales > Micromonosporaceae > Catellatospora > Catellatospora sichuanensis. Next base: position 111,921 of record NZ_ML660187.1, on the reverse strand, counting down.
CCTCGCCACCGGCGTCGTCGGTGCGGCGCTGGACCACGCCGGAGAACTCGATCTGCAGGCGGCGCGGCAGGTCCAGCTGGTGCTCGGACTTCATGATGTACGCGACGCCGCCCTTGCCGGACTGCGAGTTGACCCGGATGACGGCCTCGTACGAGCGGCCCAGGTCCTTCGGGTCGATCGGCAGGTAGGGCACCGCCCACTCGAACTGCTCGACCGGCACCCCGGCCTTGCCCGCCTTGCGGGCGTGCGCGTCCAGGCCCTTCTTGATCGCGTCCTGGTGCGAGCCCGAGAACGCCGTGTAGACCAGGTCCCCGGCGTACGGGTGGCGCTCGTGCACGGGCAGCTGGTTGCAGTACTCCACGGCGCGCTTGATCTCGTCGATGCCGGAGAAGTCGACCTGTGGGTCGATGCCCTGGCTGAACAGGTTCAGGCCCAGCGTGACCAGGTCGACGTTGCCGGTGCGCTCGCCGTTGCCGAACAGGCAGCCCTCGATCCGGTCCGCGCCGGCCAGCAGGCCCAGCTCGGCGGCGGCGACGCCGGTGCCGCGGTCGTTGTGCGGGTGCAGGCTCAGGATGACCGAGTCACGGCGCGGCAGCCGCCGGTCCATCCACTCGATCGAGTCGGCGTACACGTTCGGCGAGGCCATCTCGACGGTGGCGGGCAGGTTGATGATCAGCGGGCGGTCCGGCGTCGGGTCGACCACCTCGATGACCGCCGAGCACACCTCCAGCGCGTACTCCAGTTCGGTGCCGGTGTAGGACTCGGGGGAGTACTCGTACCGGATCTCGGTGTCCGGGGTGATGATCTCGGCGTACTTCTGGCACAGCCGCGCGCCGTCCGTCGCGATCGCGGTGATGCCGTCCTTGTCCAGGCCGAACACCACCTCGCGCTGCAGCGTCGAGGTCGAGTTGTAGAAGTGCACGATCGCCCGCTTCGCGCCGCGCAGGCTCTCGAAGGTGCGCTCGATCAGGTGCTCGCGGCACTGGACCAGCACCTGGATGGTCACGTCGTCCGGGATCAGCTGCTCCTCGATGAGCTGCCGTACGAACGAGAAGTCGGTTTCGCTGGCGGCCGGGAAACCGACCTCGATCTCCTTGTAGCCCATCCGCACCAGCAGCTCGAACATGCGGCGCTTGCGGTCGGGGGACATCGGGTCGATCAGGGCCTGGTTGCCGTCGCGCAGGTCCACCGCGCACCACTGCGGAGCGGTCGTCACGCGGCGGGTCGGCCAGGCGCGGTCGGGCACCTCGACCTGGAACTGTTCGTGGTAGCCGCGGTAACGCTGGTACGGCATCTTGCTGGGGCGCTGAGCAGCAGCAGACATGGCTTCCATGCTCCTTGACATCATGTGGTTCGCGCGTGGTCCGGCGGCGGATTGTGCCCAAGGCGACATCGGCCGTCATCAAGATTCGTTGACTCGGCAACTTCGGCCGGCAACCAGAAAATGAGGGACCAGCAGGCGAGCGCACGTCGCTACTCCGCGACGAGGTGCCGGTCGGGTCAGACCTCGTCGCGGCGGCGAAGCAGGAGGCTCACGCAGCACATGATGTCGGCCACTGTACGCCCATAGATCGCCGTCCGGGCGCGATGTCCACGAAATGGGACACCGTGTCCCGTCAGGCAGGCACCGGGGTCGGCACGCTGGGCAGTTGTGCCCGAGAGCGGGCCGCGTGCCGGGCCGCCGGCCCGATGAGCAGCGCCGCGCCGAGGAAGAGCCCCGCGATGGCGAACCAGCCCCAGCCGCCGGAGGTCACCGCGAGCGCGATCAGCGATGCCGGTGCGATCATGGACTGGGCGGAGCCGCCCATCCGGAACGCGCCGACGTACTCACCGCGCCGGTCGGCGGGCGGCAGCTCTGCCATGAACGTCCAGGAACCCGCCGAGTGCCACAGCTCCGCCATGGTCAGCAGGATCGTCGCCACCACCAGCAGCACCATCGTGAGGACTCCGCTGGTGGCCCCGGTGAGCAGGTAGACCGGGCAGCCCAGCGCGGCGACCAGGCCCGCCCGGCGGGAGGCCGCCGCGGCCCCGCCGATGGTGTGCGCGCCCCGCGTCACCGCGACCTGCAGCGTCGTGGCCATGAGCGTGTTGGTCACCGTCATCACGCCGAGCCACCATTTCGGGGCGTCCGTGCGGTGCAGCAGCCACAGCGGGGCCACCTCCATCAGCACGGTCATGTAGCAGGTCAGGGCGGCGCAGACCGCGGTCACCGCGAGGAACGGCCGGTCCGCGAAGACCGCACCCACCCGCCGCCGGGCCGTCGCGGCCGCGGCCCGTGGCACCCCCGGCAGGCGGCTGATGAAGTAGGCGTTGGCGAGCAGCAGCGCGCTGTTGAGCAGCACCAGCGTGTAGTACGCGGGAACGGTGTCGATCGCCAGCGCCAGCGCGGCCAGCCCCGCGCCCAGCGACCAGCCGACGTTCAGCCAGGAGCGGGAGAACGCCTGCGTGCGGACCCGCGTCTCCGGGTCCAGCGCCTCGATCAGGTAGACGTTGCGCCCGGCCTGGCCCACCGTGGCGACCAGTTCCAGGCAGGCGATGACGAGCAGGAAGCTCCAGAAGCCCCGGGCGAACGGCCAGGCCGCGAACAGCAGGCCCTGGGCGACGACGCCGCCCGTCCACATTCGGTGCGCGCCGAACCGGTCGGTCAGCGCGCTCAGCGGCACCGCGGTGACCAGTGCGATTGCGGCGGCCAGCGACAACCCGATACCGATCTCGTGGGGCCGCAGGCCCACCACGCGCGTGAAGAAGACCGCACTGCCCGTGAGGAAGGTGCCCGCACCGACTCCGAAGAGGAGGTTCTGCGTGGCGAGGCGGCGGGGGAGTCCGGGCGGCGGGATGAGGTTGTCGCGTAGGGCCATGTCCTGATTCCAGCCGGAGGTCGCCGGATCTCTCCAGCCGATATTCACTATCCGGCGCTTTCCTTCACGTGATCCGCACAACGCCGGGCACGGGACGGCAGATCGCGTCCGCCTCTGCTAAGGCGCGTCAGGCCTTCGGGGACGGCGACGCGGAGGTGCTGGCGGAGGGCTTGGGCGACGGGGGCGCGGCCAGCGGGAGCGGCTGGCCGGGCACCACCGGGCCGGGCAGCTGCACCGACGGCGGGGCGAGCCCGGGGGTGCCCTCCAGCAGCAGGGTGCCGAAGGCGACCTTGACCGCGGTGAGCGTGCCGTCGACCTCGTAGCAGTAGATGCCCGCGTCCAGGGGCAGCGTCATGCTGGCCGCGGAGGACTCCACCGAGTAGCACTTGCCGCGGGCTCCGGGCAGCGGCGCGACCTCGGCCACGGCGAGCGCGAGCCGCCGGTCGGTGAGCATGTTCTGCCAGTCCGTGATCAGGTGCTGGATCTTCAGATCGGCCTTGGCGGGCAGTGCCCCGGCGATCCGCACACAGCCCGAGTACGGGTGGTTGCCCGCGGCCAGCGCGCACTGGTGCAGGGAGTTGCCCGCGAACACCAGCGCGATGTCGACCGCGCCGCCGTGCGCGCCGCCGGGCACGTCCACCCGCCAGGTGCCGTCGAGGGCGCGGGTGACGATCACGCGGCGGTCCGGCCGCTTCGGGCTCTTGAACGTGTAGGCGGCCACCTGGCGCAGGTCCTTGGCGGCGGCCGCGCGTGCGGCGAGCTGCGCCCGGGGCTCGGTCGGCCCGGCCAGGACGGTGGACCGCGGCGCGGTCGACGACGGCGCCGCATCCGGCGTGCCGCCACCGCAGGCGGACGCCGACCAGCAGGCGGCGATGAGACAGAGGGAGAGGACAGCCCGGCGCACGCGCCCATTCTCAACCCTGCGCACGACATCTTCGCCCATGACGCGCCCCGGGCCGGCGCGTGATCGGAGGTTGTCCAGGAAACCCCCGGTCTGTGGTGCGCGTCACAGCCGTTAAATCCTGCGGCGGCGATGCGGGGGAGGCGGGCGACTGCACGGCGCGGGCAGCCGTACGAAAGAGGATCTCGGACTTCTCGGGCCGCGCTGCCCGACAGCTGGGATCGACCGGCGAGGGGTGGCGGGAGCCGCCGCTAAGCTGAAGCGTCCTTAGTCCCTGAGGTGGAGAGGAGCCGTGCAACCGTGGCCCTCGTGGTGCAGAAGTACGGCGGCTCGTCAGTCGCCAACGCTGAGCGGATCAAGCGGGTCGCCGAGCGCATCGTCGCGACGCGGAAGGCCGGCAACGACGTCTGTGTGGTCGTCTCCGCGATGGGCGACACGACCGATGAGCTGATCGACCTGGCGCACCAGGTCAGCCCGCTGCCGCCGGGGCGCGAGTTCGACATGCTGCTCACCGCCGGTGAGCGCATCTCGATGGCGCTGCTGGCCATGGCCATCCACAACCTGGGCTACGAGGCGCGCTCGTACACCGGATCGCAGGCCGGCGTCATCACCACGTCGGTGCACGGCCGGGCCCGCATCATCGACGTCACGCCGGGCCGCCTGCGCGGCGCGCTCGACGAGGGCGCGATCGTGATCGTGGCCGGCTTCCAGGGCGTCGCCCAGGACACCAAGGACATCACCACGCTCGGCCGCGGCGGCTCGGACACGACGGCAGTGGCGCTGGCCGCCGCGCTGAAGGCCGACGTCTGCGAGATCTACACCGACGTGGACGGCGTGTTCACCGCCGACCCGCGCATCGTGCCCAACGCCCGCAAGGTCGATCTGATCACCTATGAGGAGATGCTCGAGCTGGCCGCGTCCGGTGCCAAGATCCTGCATCTGCGCAGCGTGGAGTACGCCCGCCGGTTCGGGCTGCCGATCCACGTCCGCTCGTCGTACTCGAACAACACCGGCACCCTCGTGACGGGATCAATGGAGGACCTTTCCGTGGAGCAAGCACTCATCACCGGCGTCGCGCACGACCGCAACGAAGCGAAGATCACCATCGTCTCCGTGCCGGACGAGCCGGGCGAGGCCGCGTCGATCTTCCGCGCGCTCGCGGACTCCGAGATCAACATCGACATGATCGTGCAGAACGTCTCCACCGAGGCCTCCGGGCGCACCGACATCTCCTTCACGCTGCCCAAGGACGACGGCCCCACCGCGATGGCCGCCCTGCAGAAGATCCAGGAGCGGGTCGGCTTCAAGGGCTTGCTCTACGACGACCACATCGGCAAGATCTCCCTGGTCGGCGCCGGCATGCGCTCCAACCCGGGCGTCACCGCCACGTTCTGCGAGGCGCTGGCCCGGGCCGGCGTCAACATCGAGATCATCTCGACCTCCGAGATCCGCATCTCGGTGGTCTGCCGCGACACCGACCTCGACGCCGCCGTGCGCGCCGTGCACGACGCGTTCGAGCTCGGCGGCGACGAAGAGGCCGTGGTGTACGCCGGGACCGGCAGGTAGGCATGGGCCAGGTGATCGGGCGAGCCCGCCCGGCTCACGCCGACGAGCGAAGTGAGAAGAAGGCATGAGCGAACAAATCGGGCAGCACAGGAGTCATGCCGCCGACGAGCGAAGCGAGGAGAAGGCGTGAGCCATAAGCTGCCCACCCTGGCCGTCGTCGGCGCGACCGGCGCCGTCGGCACGGTGATGCTCGACATCCTCAGCCACCGCCGCAACGTGTGGGGCGAGATCCGGCTCGTTGCCTCCGCGCGCTCGGCAGGCCGCCGCCTGCTCGTGCGCGGTGAGGAGATCGACGTCGTCGCGCTGACCGAGGAGGCGTTCGACGGCGTCGACGTCGCCATGTTCGACGTGCCCGACGAGGTCTCCGCCTACTGGGCGCCCATTGCGGCGGCCCGCGGCGCGATCGCGGTGGACAACTCCGGCGCGTTCCGGATGGACCCCGACGTCCCCCTGGTGGTCCCCGAGATCAACCCCGCCCAGATCCGCAACCGGCCCAAGGGCATCATCGCCAACGCCAACTGCACCACGCTGGCGATGATCGTGGCGATCGCCCCGCTGCACAACGCGTACGGCCTCAAAGAACTGGTGCTGGCCTCGTACCAGGCCGTCTCCGGGGCCGGGCAGGTCGGCGTGGACACGCTGCACGACCAGATCGCCAAGATCGCCGGGGACCGCGTGCTCGGCACCCGTCCCGGCAACGTCCGCCACGCCGTCGGCGACGACCTCGGCCCGTTCGCCGCGCCCGTCGCGCTGAACGTGGTGCCGTTCGCCGGTTCGCTCAAGGACGGCGGCTGGTCCAGCGAAGAGCTGAAGATGCGCAACGAGTCCCGCAAGATCCTGGGACTGCCCGACCTGAAGGTCAGCGCGACGTGCGTACGCGTCCCCGTGGTCACCGGCCACTCGGTCGCCGTACACGCCGTGTTCGGCTCCGAGGTCGACGCACCCGGCGCCCGCGAGGTCCTCCAGGGCGCTCCCGGCGTCATCGTCGTCGACGACCCCGCCGCCGGCGAGTTCCCGATGCCGATCGACGCGGTCGGCACCGACCCGTCCTGGGTCGGCCGCATCCGCCGCGCCGTCGACGACCCCCGCGCCCTCGACTTCTTCGTCACCGGCGACAACCTGCGCAAGGGCGCCGCACTCAACACCGCCCAGATCGCCGAACTCCTCGCCGCCGACCTCTCCCGCTGACCTCCGAAAGGAAGGGCACCTTCACATCGCTATGCGATGTAGAAGGTGCCCTTCTTAACACTGTCTGCCGCTTGACCGGGCACGGATCACGGCGCGAGCCGGACCCCGTTGCGGCCGTTGCGCTTGACGGCGTAGAGAGCCTGGTCGGCGCGGTACATCGCGGCCTCCGGCGGTTCCAGCTCGCCCTGGACCGAAACCCCCACGCTGATCGTGCGTCCGGTCGCCCGGGCCGCCGCGACGAGCCGCTCGGCGACCAGCAGCGCCTCCGCGGCGCTGGGCACGTCGATCACCGCCACGAACTCGTCACCGCCGACCCGGAACAGCTCGTCCCCGAGCCGCAGCGCCTGCTGCAACGCGCTGGACATCTGCACCAGCACGCGGTCGCCCGCCGCGTGGCCGAGGGTGTCGTTGACCGCCTTGAACTGGTCGATGTCGATCGCGAGCAGCGCGGTCCGGCCGGGCGTGGCATTGGCGAGGCGGTCACCGAAGGGCCCGCCATGGCGCAGGCCGGTCAGCGGGTCGGAATTGGCCTGCAGGTGCAGGCGGCGCAACGTGGTCAGCTTCTCCAGACAGGTGCTGGCCTGCGCAGCCAGCAGCTCCAGCAGGTTCACCAGCGCGCTGTCCGGCACGATCGCGGTCTCGTCCAGCACCACCAGCGCGCCGACCGAGGAGGACACCACCGGCGTGCCGGCCCCGAGCGGCACCGCGATCATCGTGCGCACGCCGGCAGCCGTGAGCGCCTCGAAGCCGCGGGCGTCGAGCACCGCGGGATCACCCAGGGTGTACGAGGCTCCGTACCGGCAGGCCTCGTCGAGCAGCGCGGCGAGGCGGTCCGGGTCGATCTGCGCCAGGCGGGCGACCAGCGGACGGTCGCGGGGCTCCGGCGAGCTGGCCGCGATGACCACACGCAGCTCCTGCTCGTCGGGCAGCAGGTCCGGGGCGGGACGCAGCAGCACGGCGGCGGCCAGGCCGGTCACCTCGCGCGCCGCACGGCAGGCCCGGACCAGCACGTCGGCGTCGGTCTCGGCGTTGGTGAGCGCGAGCGCGTGGCGCAGCAGCTGCTCGCTGCGGGTCTCGGCGGGCGGGCCGCCCAGCTCGCTCAGGCGTGCGCCGAGCAGCCGCCCGGCCTCGGTGAGGGTCTCCTCCCAGCCGTCCAGCGGCTGTGCCTCGGCCCACTCGGCGTTGATCACGCCGACCGGGTGCCCGGTGCGGTCGACGATCGGCGTGCAGATCTCGGAGGTGATCGGCGGCCCGAGCCGGATGTAGTCCGGGTCGTTGGCGACGTCGAGGATGGTGACGGGCTTGCCGCTGGCGTACACCCGGCCGACCACGCCGTGGCCCAGCGGGACGGCGGAGAACACCTGCCAGGCGCCGCTCGCCGAGACGCACCGGAGCTGGTCCTTCACATGCAGCAGCGCCTCGATCAGGGCGGGCGTGTGCCGGCTGAGCACGGAGACCGTGGCGTTGCAGGCTTCTACCGCGCTGCGGGAGGTTCGCAGTGCTGCGGAAACATCATCAACGATGCGAGGAAGGGGCACGGGGCAGGATTTTCGCTCTTTGTCCGGGGTGAGGGGCTTACGGCGGCCAAGCTTACTCACCGTAGGCGGGTTCAGCGGCCATTATGAAAATCGTTCGGCCGACGTGACCATCGGATGAGTGGGTATCCCTGCCCTGCTCACCGGTCCATGTCGGCGTGATCCCCGCCTCTTCGTCCCACTGTCCGGAACGCCGACGGCCATATGTGCTGATCATCGACGTATGGCCGCGTTTGACGGTGCGTCACCAGACGGTGATCGAACAGCGTCCGGCACCGAGGTGTCACCCGTTCGGGTGACCACAGGGACGTCAGCCGGCCGCTGCCGCGGCTCGTGCCCGCCATTCGCGGGCCAGCACGGCGAAGACGAGCCGATCCGCCCACTCGCCGCGGAACTGGTAACTCTCGACGTTGTGCGACTCCTGGCGCATGCCGAGCCGGGCCATCAGCCGGGCGGACGCCTCGTTCCGGCCGTGGCATCGAGCGAAGACCCGGTGCAGCCCGAACTCGCCGAAGCCCCAGTCGAGCAGCGCCGCGGCGGCCTCCGTCGCCAGCCCTCGACCCCCGTGATCGGGATGGAAGACGTAGCCGAGTTCGGCCGTACGGTCGACGTCGCTGCGCCAGACCAGCTCCACGGTCCCGATCACCCCGGCGCCGGTCGTCACGGCCAGGGTCAGGCAGTCGCCGACCGTACGCAGCGCGTCCTCGCCCGCCATCGCGGTCACCGACGACAGCGACTGCTCCCGGGTGCGCGGCCCGGCGCCGAGCATCCAGCGCACGACATCGGGGCGGGACTGGTACGCGTACACGTCGTCGAGGTCGTCCAGCGTGATCGGGCGCAGGGTGAGGCGTGCGGTCCGGATCGGGTACGTCGGCTGGAACATCAGGCGATCGTAGGGGAGTCCGGCCACGCATCACCGGGCATTTACGGCCCGGGGAGGCAGCCACGGCGGCACCATCGCCGAGGCCGGCCCGGAACGACTCAGGGCCGCCCTGACGGGCGGCCCTGAGTTGCACATCTTCTGGTCGGGGTAGCCGGATTTGAACCGACGGCCTCTTCGTCCCGAACGAAGCGCGCTACCAAGCTGCGCTATACCCCGAAGCGGTGCTCCGAAATACTAGCTGACCCGGTTCCCGTCGCCAAAACGGGTATCCCCCTCAGCGTGGGATGAGCGTCAGCAGGGTCGCCTCGGGGCGGCAGGCGAAGCGCACGGGAGCGGTCGGATGGGTGCCCAGTCCCGCGGACACGTGCAGCCAGGCACGGTCCCAGCGGTGCAGCCCGCGGGCCAGCTTCCGGTCCAGCCCACAGTTGGTGACCAGCGCCCCGATTCCCGGCACGCGCACCTGGCCGCCGTGGGTGTGCCCGGCCAGCAGCAACTCGAAGCCGTCGGCGGCGAACGCGTCGAGCACCCGGGGCTCCGGGGCGTGGCTGAGCGCGATGCGCACCGCGGCGGCCGGGTCGGCCGGTCCGGCGGGGTAGGCGTCCAGGTCGATGTGGGGGTCGTCGACCCCGGCCAGGTCGACGACGCGGCCGCCGGCCTTGAGCGTGGCGCGGTTGTTGTTGAGGTCGACCCAGCCCGCGTCGAGGAAGGCCGCGCGCAGGTCCTCGGTGGGCAGTTCCACACCGTGCTCGTACTCGCGGTCGTCGCGGAAGTAGCCGAAGGGGTTCTTCAGCACCGGGCCGCTGTAGTCGTTGGAGCCGAAGACGAAGGCGCCGGGCAGCTCCAGCAGCGGCTCGTACGCGGCGAGCACGCCGGGCACCGCGTCCGGGTGGGCCATGTTGTCGCCGGTCACCATGACCAGGTCGGGGTCGAGGCCGGCCAGCTCGCGCACCCAGCGCTGTTTGCGCAGCTGTTTGGGGGTCAGGTGCAGGTCGGACACGTGTAGTACGCGCAGCGGCTCGGCCTCCGGCGCAAGCAGCGGCACGTCGTATCGGCGCAGCGTGAACCAGTTGCGTTCGACGAGCGTGCCGTATGCCAGCGCGCCGGCGCCGACCACGGCGGCGCCCAACGCGATTTTTCCGAGCGGACCCATGAGGCTAAGAGTAGTTTCATCGCCCGAGGGCACCACAGTGCCGTCGGATGTGCGGAGCACGGAGAGGTGGGTATGGGCACCCTGAAGGAGCGCCTGACCGAGGACATGCGCTCGGCCATGAAGGCGCGCGACGAGGTGGTGACCGGCACGCTGCGGATGGCGCTGGCCGCCGTCGGCGTCGCCGAGGTCGCCGGGAAGACCAAGCGTGAGCTGAACGACGAGGAGGTGCTCGCGGTGCTCGCCAAGGAGGCGAAGAAGCGCCGGGAGGCCGAGACGGCGTTCGCCGACGCGGGCCGCGCCGAGCAGGCCGCGAAGGAGCGGGCCGAGGAGGAGGTGCTGGCCCGGTACCTGCCGAAGCAGCTCACCGATGCCGAGATCGCGCAGCTGGTGTCCGACACGCTGGCCGCGGGCGGTTTCAGCGGCATGGGCTCGATGGGCCCGGCCATGAAGGCCGTGCAGGCCGCGGTCGCGGGCCGGGCCGAGGGCGGCAAGGTCTCCGCGGAGGTACGCCGCCAGCTGGCCGCCTAGCGCGGCGCTGCGGCGCGCCGGAGCGGGTGCACAGACGCAGCGAGGCCCCGTTCCGCGGTGTGCGGACGGGGCCTCGCTGCGTCTGTCAGGGCCGTGTCGGTGGCTGGCCTGGGCCGGGACCGGTGCCCGGCTTCGGGGCGCCCTTGCCGTTGCTGACCTCGATCTGGACCATGCCCTTGCGGATGGTCTTGCCGGACGGGGTGGTGCCGGACGCGGTGCCCTTGGGGCACTTGGAGTCGGTCTGCTCCGGCGCCACCTCGACGTCGAAGCCCCTGTTCCGCAGGATCGACTTGGCCTCGTCGACCGTCTTGCATTCGACGTTCGGGATGGAGATCTGGTCGCCATACGCGATCTTGCGGCTGGGCTTCGTGAAGGCCATCTTCGCTTTGTTCTTCATGAAGTCGCGCAACGTCTTCTGCACCGCCGGGTTGACCACGTCGTGATCCATGTCCTTGTCATGGGCCCAGTCGGGGTTGGTGAGGAAGCCGGAGATGGTGAGCTGCCTGGTGGACAGGGTCAGCGTCGCCGACGCGCTGTTGTCGGTGGTGCCGGACTTGCCGGTGATCGGCCTGTCGACGATACCGAAGGAGTCGCGGTTGGTCGTGCCGCGGCACTCGCCGTAGGCGGACCTGTCGCCGCCCGGGCAGCGGCCGGCGTCGACGGCCGCGCGTGCCACGTCCGGTGAGATGACCTGCTTGCAGCGCTTCTCGGCGACGGAGAGCTCGTTGCCCTTGATGTCGGTGATCGACTGCACCGGGGTGGGTTCGCAGTACAGGCCGTCGGCGACGACCGTGGCGTACGCGTTGGCCAGCTGCAGCGGGGTGGTCGCGGAGACGCCCAGCGTGAAGGCGCCCCACTGGCTGGCGTTGTTGGAGTAGCCCAGGTCGTCCTGGGTGGTGCCGGGCTCGTCGTGGAACGTGATGCCCATCTTCTTGGCGACGTTCACCGTGTTCTGGATGCCGGCCATGATCGCCAGAGGCACGAAGTAGGTGTTGACCGAGCTGCCGAACGCGCTCCACATGTTGTGCACGGCGCCGCCCTGACCGCTGGCGCAGTAGTACCCGTCGCAGTTCGCCTTCGTGTTGCCGCTGACCGGGAACTTGGTGACGAATACCTTCTTGGTCGCGATGGTGAAGTCGAGCGGGTAGCCCTTCTCCAACGCGGCGACCAGGCTGAAGAGCTTGAACGCCGAACCCGCCTGGTAGCCGGTGAACCCGTCGCCGCCGGTCATCAGCGGGTTGGTGGTGTTCGGGTAGGTGCCGGGCAGGCCCTTGCGCTTCTTGGCCGGGTCGGAGTTGAGCTTGTTCTTCGGGTTCTTCTTGTCGTCGAGCTTGAAGTTGCGGTTGACGGCCAGCGCCCGCACCTTGCCGGTGCCGGGCTCGACGGCGGCCAGCATCAAAGCCTTGGGGTTGTTGACCGAGATCTGGTCCCGGATGTTCTTGTCAGCCTTGTCCTGGGCGAGCGGGTCGAGCGAGGTGACGATGCGGAAGCCGCCGGACTTCAGCTGGCGCTCACGGTCGTACGCGGTGGAGCCGAACACCTCCTGGTCGTTCCACCAGCGCTGGAAGTAGTCGCAGAAGAAGCCCCAGGTGTTCTTGGTGGCCTGCACGCAGCCGTTCGGGGTGATCTTGCCGACGATCTTCAGCGGCTCGGCCTTGGCCAGCGTCGACTGCTGCTCGGTGAGCGCGCCGGTCTGCACCATCTCGCCCAGCACGTAGTTGCGGCGGTTCACCGCGTCCTTCTCGCCGTCGCCGGTCTCGACGCTGTACGTGCCGGGGAACTTCACCAGCGCGGCCAGGAACGCGGCCTCGGCGGCGGTCAGCGTCTTCGGCTCCTTGCCGAAGTAGACCTGCGACGCGGCGTAGATGCCGTATGCCCGGTTGCCGAAGTATGCGGTGTTGAGGTAGCCCTCGAGGATCTGCTCCTTGGACATCCGCTGCTCGATGGCCATCGCGTAGCGCATCTCGCGCACCTTGCGCTTGGTGGTGTCCTCGGTGGCGTCGACGACCTCCTGCGCGGTGTCGGCCGAGTAGGAGATGGACAGCCGGACGAACTGCATGGTCAGCGTCGAGGCGCCCTGCTCCACGTCGCCGGCCTGCTTGTTGGCCACGAAGGCGCGGGCGATGCCCATCACGTCGACGCCGTTGTGCTCGTAGAACTTCTGGTCTTCGGCGGCGAGGATGGCCTGCTGGACGATCTTGGGGATGTCCTCCAGCGTCAGGTCGCGCCGGTTCTCGTCGTACATGGTCGCGATCAGCGTCTTGCCGTCGTTGGCGTAGACGTAGCTGATCTGGGGGGAGCGCTTGACGACCAGCTCGTCGGGGAGCTGACCGAAGGCTTCACCACCCGCCTTGGCGGCCAGTCCGGACAGTGCCACCGCCGGGAATGCGGCCGCGGCCACCACCACTCCGGCAAGCAGGCCGCAAATCAACAGAGATGCGGCGTTGGCCAGTATGTTGTGGTCGCGCTTGCGCATCAGGGTCACCGCCTCAGGTTACGTGAGCAGGATTCGGCGTCGCGTGCCGCACCATACCGGGTCAGGCTGCGTGGACAGGGTGCATGGCAGGTTCGCCCCCGTCGCCCGCAACCGTCCCGGGCATGTGCTCGTTGTCCAAGACGCACGACCCCTGGCGTGTGGTTGCGTTGCCACGGTCACGAGATGTCCCCCCGGGCATTCTTGGCCGCCCCGTTACTCGCAAAACGACGCTCCGCCGCGGGCCGCCGGACCCCCGTCCCGGCCCGCGGGCGGACGTCACCCCCGGCGCGCGTACTCGCTGCTCAGGTACTGGTTCAGCGCAGTTAAAGACCTTTTTCCGCCATTTTGGCTGACAACGTTGCGTAATCGTCTGACTACGGAGCATGATGGGCGGGCGAGTAACGCACACCGTTCGCGTCGGTTCGGGGGAACCATCGGGGGGATGTGTCCTGCTCAAACGACCCTTGGGTCGGGCGGGCCGGGCAGGTCGCGAGCGGTGAGGGGAACGTCAGGGGGGACGTGGACACATGGGCATGGTCAACGATTGGCCCAGTCTCGCGGCGTGCCGGAACGGAGATCCGGATGCGCTGTTCGTTCAGGGTGCGGAGCAGAACATCGCCAAGAGAGTCTGCCGCGGGTGCCCGGTGCGGTACGAGTGCCTGGCGGACGCACTCGACAATCGCATCGAGTTCGGCGTCTGGGGCGGCATGACCGAGCGGGAGCGCCGCGCACTGCTGCGCAGGCACCCGCACGTGGCGAGCTGGAAGCGCGCCTTCGAGGTCGCCATGCAGGAACAGGACCGCCGTGAGCTGGTCCGTGTCTGACTGATACCACCCATCTCATCATCGAAGGGCCGTTTCTGCCGGATTTGGCGGAACGGCCCTTCGGCTACCCGGGCCCGGTCATTCGGGACGGGCGGCCAGCGCGGCGCCGATCGCCCGCAGGCCGACCAGGTCGTGCACGTCGGTCGCCTGGGCCGGCACGTACGCGACCGGCACCTGCGGGAACTCGTCGGTGAAGCCGGTCGACACCTCGGTCTCCCGGGCCACCTGCCGCATCAGCAGGGAGTGCACCTGCAGCGCCTGAGCCGTCAGCGCGTGCTCCGCGTGCTCGGCGGACAGCTTCTCGGCGGCCTCCGCGCTGTCGGCCGCCGACAGCTCCGGCAGCTCGGACCGGTGCACCCGGTTGAGCACCAGCCCGGCCAGCGGCATGCGCTCCGCGCCGAGCCGTTCGGCGAAGTAGGCCGCCTCCCGTACCGCGTCCGGCTCCGGCGCGGCCACCACCAGGAACGCGGTCTGCGGATCCTGCAGCACCCGGTAGGTGCGGTCGGCCCGCTCCCGGAACCCGCCGAACGTCGAGTCCAGCGCCGATACGAAGCCGGACAGGTCGGTCAGCAGCTGCGCGCCGAGGATCTTCTGCACCGCCTTGGAGAACACCCCGAACGAGGCGGTGACCAGGTTGAACATGCTCCGCCCGCCGGCCCGCGCGGGCACCATCAGCAGGCGCAGCATCTTGCCGTCGAGGAAGCGCCCCAGCCGGGCGGGCGCGTCCAGGAAGTCCAGCGCCGACCGGGACGGCGGGGTGTCCACCACGATGAGGTCCCACCGGTCGGTGGCCCGCAGCTGGCTCAGCTTCTCCATCGCCATGTACTCCTGCGTGCCGGAGAACGTCGAGCTCATGGCCTGGTAGAAGGGGTTCGCGAAGATCTCCTTCGCCCGTTCGGGCGCGGTGTGGCTGAGCACCACCTCGTCGAAGGTGCGCTTCATGTCCAGCATCATCGCGTGCAGGTCGCCGTCGCCCGACAGGCCCTCCACCGGGCGCGGGGTGTTGTCCAGCTCGGTGAGGCCGAGCGACTGGGCCAGCCGCCGGGCCGGGTCGATGGTCAGCACGACGGTGCGACGGCCGTGCTCCTCGGCGGCTCGCACTGCCAGCGCCGCGGCGGTGGTCGTCTTGCCGACCCCGCCCGAACCGCAGCAGACCACGATGCGTACGCCGGGATCTGCCAGCAGGGCGTCCACGTCGAGCATGTGCTCAGCCTAAGGGGCGGACTGCAACAGTCCGGCAAGGTGCTGCACACCGGCCAGATCCACCCCGTCCGGCAGCAACGGCAGCTCGACCACCGGCCGGCCCAGCGTCTCCAGCTCGCCGCGCAGCTCCTCCTCCAGCGCGTGCCGTGCCTGATGGTCGCGCGCCTCGTCGAGCAGGGCGGTCACCGTACGCCGGTCGACCGGCAGCCCGGCCGCGGTCAGCCCGCGCTTGAGCTCGGCCTGGGACAGCTTGCTGCCGTCGCCGAGCAGCGGCGGGCGGGCGCAGTTGACGATGATCTTTCCGACGCTGATGTTGAGTGCGGACAGCTCGTGCAGCGCGTCGGAGGTCTCCTGCACCGGCATCTCCTCCAGCAGGGTGACCAGGTGCACCGAGGTCATCGGCGAGCGCAGCAGCGCGGCGACACCCTCGCTCTGCGACTTGATCGGCCCGAGCTTCGCCAGCTTCGCGGCTTCCGCGGTGACGTTGAGGAAGCGCCCGATCCGGCCGGTGGGCGGTGCGTCGAGCACCACCGACCGGTACACCCGGCGGCCGCTGTCGTCGGTGCGGGTGGTCGCCTCCTTCACCTTGCCGGTGAGCAGGATGTCGCGCAGACCCGGTGCGACGGTGGTGGCGAAGTCGATCGCGCCCAGCTTGCGCAGCGCCCGTCCGGCCGCGCCCATCCGGTAGAAGAGCTCCAGGTATTCCAGCAGCGCCTCTTCGGGATCGACGGCGAGCAGCCGCACGTCCACCCCGGCCTCGCCGAGCCGGCGCTCGGCGTACGGCAGCGGCTCCAGCTCGAACAGCTGGGCCAGGCCCTGCCGCCCCTCGACCTCCACCAGCAGCGTGCGCTGCCCGCCCGCGGCCAGCGCGAACGCCAGCGAGGCGGCGACGGTGGTCTTGCCGACCCCGCCCTTGCCGGTCACCACATGCAGACGGGCCGGCCAGGCAGTGTCTCGTGCACTGCGCCGGGCCGGCCCGTCGTTACCACCGTCGTTCAGCACCCCTCGATGGTGCCAGGTGCTACTTGACCTCGCAGACGAACCAGCCCTCGTGCTTGACCAGGGTCAAGGTGAGCTTCTGCTCGGACATCTTCTCGTCGCTGGTGACCAGCTTCACAGTGACCTCGGCCGTGGCCTGGGTCGCCGTCTCGCCGGAGATCTTGGGGGTCTCCCAGGTGAAGTTCGGGCCCTTGAGCTGGGCCGTCTGGGACTTGATCTCGGCGATCTTCGCGTCGATGTCCTTGCGGTCGCGGGCGTCACCGCAGACCAGCTTCTCGGCCGCCGCGGCGTTGCCGCCGTTCTTGTAGATCGCGGTGAGGAAGCTCTGCGTCGCGTCCTTGGCCGACGTCGCGCCGGTGCCCTCGGTGTTGCGGGTCAGCAGCACGTACGCGCCGATGCCGCCGCCGCAGAGCAGCAGGAGCACGCCGAGCACGATGCCGATGACCAGCGGAGCCTTGCTCTTCTTGGCCGGCGCGGCCGGCACCCCGGGGTAGGTCATGCCCGGGTAGGCGGGCTGGCCGGACACCGGGTAGGCGGGCTGACCCGAGGTCGGGTAGGCCGGCTGTCCCGAGGTCGGGTAGGCGGGCTGACCCGAGGTCGGGTAAGCGGGCTGTCCCGAGGTCGGGTAGCCCGGCTGGGCCGGGTACGCGGGCTGGCCGGACGTGGGGTACGCGGGCTGGCCGGAGACCGGGTAGCCGGACTGCGGCGCGGTCGGGTACGCCGCGGTCGGCGGGGTGGGGAAGGCCGGCGCGGGCGTGCCCGAGACCGGGGCGGGAGCGCCGGACACCGGCGAAACCGGCGGGTTCTCCGCGATCGGCAGCGTGGCCGGGGTCGGCTGGGCCGGGGTCGGCTCGGCCTCGGGCGGCAGCGGCACCGCGGGCTGCGGCGTCGTCGGCGGCGTCACCGTCGCGGAGGCGAACGGGTCGGACGGCGGCGGGTACGCCGGCTGCGTCGGCTGCGGCGCAGTCGGCTGCTGTTCGTCGTGCGGCTGGGTCATGCGATCTCCCCTGGTCTTCATTTACGAGGCCGCGACACTCAGCTGCCCCCGCGGCGGCTCAGCTTAACCGCACCTCGCACCCCTACGCAGTAGGGATCGACCAGCGGGATCTCCTCGGCACGTTAGGTTATGCCCATGACGAAGTGGGAGTACGTCACCGTGCCTCTGCTGGTCCACGCGACCAAGCAGATCCTCGACAACTGGGGTGCCGACGGCTGGGAGCTGGTCCAGGTCGTGCCCGGCCCCAACCCCGAGCAGCTGGTGGCCTACCTGAAGCGGCCGAAGTCCGCCTGAGCACAACCCCGCGGATCCCGCGGTGAAGGAGACAAAGATGTCTGACCCGTACGAAAAGCTTGCTGAGCTGGGCCTGAAGCTGCCCGAGCTGGTCCCGCCCGTGGCGGCGTACGTGCCCGCGGTGCGATCCGGCAACCACGTGTACGTCTCCGGCCAGCTGCCCATGGCCGACGGCAAGCTGCTGGCCACCGGCAAGGTGGGCGCCGAGATCAGCGCCGAGCAGGCGAAAGAGCTGGCCGCCCGATGCGCCCTCAACGGCCTGGCCGCACTTGAATGGCTGGTCGGCCTGGACAAGGTCGTCCGAATCGTCAAAGTGGTGGGCTTCGTGGCTTCCGCCCCCGGCTTCACCGGCCAGCCCGGCGTCATCAACGGCGCCTCCGAGCTGTTCGGCGCGGTCTTCGGCGAGGCGGGCAAACACGCCCGCAGCGCCGTCGGTGTCGGCGAGCTGCCGCTCGGGTCCCCGGTCGAGGTGGAGCTGATCGCCGAGGTCCGCGACTGACCTCGGCTCCGCACGGGGGCGCGCCGCGACCGCCCCGCCTTGCATTGACGCCGGCCTATCACATCGACTCAGATCGCGAAAAAGTCGATGTGATAGGCCGGCGTCGATGGCGCGGGAAAGTCGTGCCGCGCGGGCCGAGGCGACGCGTTCGAGGCTCAGTAGAGTTCTCGGCATGACGGCGCGGCTGACCTCGGACCTCCTCCCGGCGTGGGTGACCTGGCTGCGGGCACCCAACCCCGGCCCGATGACCCTCGACGGCACGAACACCTGGCTGCTGGACGACGGCACCGTCATCGACCCCGGGCCGGACGACCCGGCCCACCTCGACGCGATCGTCGCGGCCGGCCCGGTGCGCCGCATCCTGGTCACCCACGGCCACCACGACCACGTCGAGGGTGTGGCCACGCTGGCCGCGATGACCGGCGCGAGTGTCGGCGAGGCGCCGGACTGGCTGACCGTCCTGGACACACCGGGGCATACCGCCGATTCCGTATGTTTCCTCGCTGAACGTGACGGAACACGCGTAGTGTTCACCGGCGACACCATCCTCGGCCGCGGCAGCAGCGTGGTCGCCTGGCCCGACGGCGACGTCGGGGCCTACCTGGCCAGCCTGGACACGCTGACCGGCTACCCCGTGCCGGGGCTGCCCGGACACGGGCCTGCGCTGCCGAACTGCGCGGTGGCCGCGGCCTGGCTGCGTGCACACCGGCTGGAGCGCCTCGACCAGGTGCGCGCCGCGCTCAAGCAGGGCGCGCGCGCCCCGGAGGAAGTGGTCGACCTCGTCTACGCCGACGTCGACCCCGGGATCCGCTTCGCGGCCGAGTGGACCGTGCGGGCACAACTGGCGTACCTCGCGACGTTGAGCGAGCTGTGAAGCTGTCATGACCTGTCCTGTCTGCGGGACCGTACCGGTGCCGGCCGCCCGCTTCTGCCACCACTGCGGCGCGGCCCTGCCCGCGGCGGCGACGCTGCCCGCCACCGAGCGCCGTGTCGTCACGGTGCTCTTCGGCGACCTCTCCGACTTCACCTCGTGGTCGGAGGAGCTGGACCCGGAGCGGGTCGGCGCGGTCACCGACCGGGTGCTGTCCGCGCTGGCCGGCGCGGTGAAGACGTTCGGCGGGCACGTGGACAAGCTGACCGGCGACGGCATCATGGCCGTGTTCGGGGCCCCGGTGGCGCACGAGGACGACGCCGAGCGGGCCGTGCGGGCCGCGCTGTCGATGCAGCGCGCGGTGCGCCGGGTGCTCGACGACGAGCGCGGCGGCGGCGCACCGACCGGGCTGCGGCTGGGCCTGAACACCGGGCCGGTGGTCGCGGGCGTGCAGGCCGGGCTGGAGTACACGGTCATCGGCGACACCGTGAACACCGCCGCCCGGCTGGCCGACGCGGCCGCCGTGGGCGCCGTCTACGCCGGGGCGCGTACGGTCGCGGCGACCGGCTCCGTGGCGGGCTGGCGCAACCTGCGGCCGCTGCGGTTGAAGGGCAAGCGCGAGCCGGTCGAGACGTACGAGCTGCTGGGCCTGCACGACGCCCGGGGCAGCCGGGCCGGGCTGGGCGAGGAGGGCCCGTTCGTGGGCCGCGAGCCCGAGCTGGGCCGGGTCGCCGGTCGCCTGGCCGAGGTCGTGGACCGCGACGAGCCGCGGGTGCTGGTGTTCACCGCCGAGGCGGGCATCGGCAAGACCCGGTTCGCCACCGAGGTGGAACGCTTCGCCAACGGGTACGAGGTCAGTGCGGGCCGCTTCGCGGCGCGAACCCAGGCGCGGGTGCTGCCCGTGCGGTGCGCCGCGTACGGCGAGCGCCGCCGGCTCGCGCCGCTGTCCGACCTGGTCAGACTCGCCATCGGGCTGCCCGCCGACCCGGCCACCGCGGTCACCCGGCAGGTCGCCGAGGAGCGGCTGCGCCGGCTGACCACCCGGCTCACCCAGCGCAGCGAGCCCGGCAAGCCGGTCAGCGTGGACGTCGACGCGCTGCTGTCGCTGCTCGGCTACGCCGACCCGAACGAACTGGCGCAGTGGCACGGACTGTCCGGGGACGACCCCGAGCAGCCCGGCCGGGAGACCGCCACCCTCGCCGTCGCCGTGGCGCGGCTGCTGGACGCGCTGGCCACCGAGTCGCCGCTGGTCGTGATCGTGGACGACCTGCACGACGGCACCCCGGAGACCCTCGACGCGCTCGGTGTCGCGCTGGAGGAGCTGACCGGACCGGTGCTGGTGCTGCTGCTGGGCCGTCCCGAGCTGGTGCGCCGGGCCGGGCAGCTGACCCGGGTCGCCGACGCCGAGGCGAACACGCTGCCGTCGCTGCGCGGCGCGGACGCCGCGCGGCTGCTCACCGCATACCTCAAGGGCGGCCGGCTGCCGCAGGCCGACGAGGACCGGCTGCTCACCACCGCCCAGGGCAACCCGTTCTACCTGGCGGAACTGACCACCCTGCTGATGGAGCGCGGCGCGCTGACCAAGGCCGGGGCGCAGTGGCGGCTCACCCCCGGCTCGCTGGGCAACCAGCTGCTCTCCCGAGACCTGGCCGCGGTGCTCGCGGCCCGCATCGACGCGCTGCCCACCGAGGCGCGCGCGGTGCTGCGCGACGCGGCCGTCGTCGGCGACACCGTGCCGACCGGCGCGCTGGAGGCGCTGCGCGAACGACGCTCCGGCCGGGACGGGCGGCCCGCCGCCGTGGTCGCCGTCGAGCTGGATCGGGCCGTCGACGAGCTGCTGCAGCGCCGCATGCTGCGCCGGGTGCGGGGCGGCTTCGCCTTCGCCACTCCGCTGCTGCGCGAGGCCGCGTACGGCGGCGTCGGCAAGGCCGACCTCGCCGACCGGCACGCCTTCCTGGCCCGCTGGGCCGCGCCCGGCGAGCCGCCGGTGCAGGTGTCCTCGGGCCGCACCGTGCCGGGTCTGACCGGCGTGAACGAGGCCATGCGCGACTCCTTCGTGGCCGAGCACGCCGAACGCGCCACCCGCCTGGCCGACGCCGTACGGCTGCGCCCGGACGTGCCCGCCCGCCAGGTCGCGCCGCTCGGCGTGGCCGCCCTGGGCCGGGCCGCGCGCCGAGCGGGGCAGTCCGGCGAACCCGCCGAGGCCGTCAGCTACGGCGAGCGCGCCGCGCGGCTGGCACCCGGTGCCCTGCCGCTGCCCGACCGGCTGGTGCACGCCCGCTCGCTGCTGCAGTACGGCCGGATCGCCGAGGCGTTGCACGACGCCGAGAAGCTGGTCGCCGACGCCACCGACGAGCCGCGCACCCGGGCCGGGGCGCTGCTGCTGGCGGGCCGGGCACAGGTGGCCCAGGGGGACCCGCACCACGCGTACCGGCTCTGGTCGGAGGCGCTGACCACGGCCACCGACGCCGAGTTGCCCGGCGAGCGCGCCGAGGCGATGCGCCGGTTGGGCATGGCCGACTTCCTGGGCGGGCGGCTGGGCGATGCGTCCAGCCGGTTCGCCGGGGCGTACCAGATCGCGGTCACCGCAGGCGACCGCAAGTCGCAGGCCTGGTCGCTGCAGAACCTGGCCTGGGTGACGACCACCCGCGGCGACTTCGCCGGTGCGGACGCGGCACTGGCCCGCGCCGCCAGGTTGTTCGCCGAGGCCAAGGACCCGGTGGGCCGGGCCTGGCTGCGCGGCACCTCCGCGTTCGCCCGGCTGCTGTCGGGCCGGCTGACCGAGGCGCTGCGCCTGGCGCACGTGTTCCTGCCGTTCGGGGAGCGGGTCGGGGAGGCCTGGGCGGTCGGCACGCTGCGCGCGGTCGCCGCGTTCGCCGCCGCGGAGCTGGGCGAGCTGGGCGAGGCCGACCGCGAGGCGCGCCGCGCCTACCGCGACTTCGCCGCCGCCAAGGACGTCTGGGGGCGCGGCTTCGCGCTGGTCGCCCGAGGCGTCGTGGCGCGCGGGCTGGGGGAGTACGGCCACGCCGAGGACCTGCTCGGCGAGGCGCTGGAGGAGGGCGAGAAGGTCGGCCACCCGCTGCTGGTGGGCATGGCCGGCACGGTCCGCGGCTTCGTGGCGCTGGACCGCGGCGACTTCGAGGCCGCCGAGCTGGACGCCCGCTCCGTGCTGACCATGGTGTCGCCGTACGGTGTGCTCGATCCGGCCCGGGTCGGTCCGCGGGCGCTGCTGGGCGCCGCCCGGCTGGCCGCGGGCGACACCGCGATGGCGATCCGCCTGCTCGCCCCGGTCGCGGCCGCGCCGCACGCGCCGTCCATGCTCTACTCCCGCCGCCAGGGCGTTGCCCTGTACGCGGAGGCGCTGCTGGCCGCCGACCGGGTCGACGACGCACTGGCCGCCGCCGAGCTGGCCGAGTCGCTGCCCGCGGTGGACGTGCGCAGCCTGGTGCGCTCCGCCGCGGTGTACGCCCGGGTCCTCGCCGCGGCCGGGCAGGACGAACAAGCGCTGGTCGCGGCCGAGCGGGCGCGGGCGCTGGCGGACGGGACCCAGCAGACGAGCGAGCGTGCCGTTGCATTGGCGACATGGGGTGCCGTGACGTCAGGGCGAGGCGCTACCGTCTAGCCCGTGAAGTACACGCCCGCCTTCCCGGAGATCCCCGGACTCACGGATCTGTCGCTGCTCGCCATCGGCGGCTACGCGACCATTTTCCGTGCCGTGCAGGGGTCGGTCGGGCGTGAGGTCGCGGTCAAGGTGGAGAACCGCACCATCGACAGCGACCGGGACCGGTCCCGTTTCCTGCGTGAGGCGCGGGCCGCGGGCAAGATGTCCGGCCACCCGCACGTGGCCGACCTGTTCGACGCGGGCGTGACCGCGGACAACCACCCCTACCTGATCATGGAGCTGTACGCGGGCTCGTACCAGGATCGCATGCCGCTGCGCCCGCACGAGGTGCGCGACCTCGGCGTGAAGATCGCCGACGCGCTGGCCGACGCGCACGAGCGCGGCGTGGTGCACCGCGACGTGAAGCCGGCCAACATCCTGATCAGCCACTTCGGTGAGCCCGCACTGGCCGACTTCGGGCTGGCCATCCTCGCCGAGATCCGCGACCCCGACATCACCCTCGACGTGATGACCCCGGCGTACGCGCCGCCCGAGGCGTTCCGCCGCGCCGAGCCCGCGCCGCCCGGCGACGTGTACGCGCTCTGCGCCACCCTGTACGCGCTGCTGCGCGGCGCCCCGCCGCGCTGGGAACGCGACCACCCGCCCG
This sequence comes from Catellatospora sichuanensis, assembly GCF_007483665.1. Lineage (GTDB taxonomy): Bacteria > Actinomycetota > Actinomycetes > Mycobacteriales > Micromonosporaceae > Catellatospora > Catellatospora sichuanensis. Next base: position 88,881 of record NZ_ML660187.1, on the reverse strand, counting down.
GCCTGCTCACCCTGATCGAGATGTTCGCCCAGCCGGTGCCGGACCTGCCCGAAGTGCCCGCGGCGCTGTGCGCGATCCTGCGCCAGGGCATGGACAACGATCCCGCCACCCGGCCCACCGCGCGGGCGCTGGAGGAGCTGCTGGCCGCCGTCGACCTCGACGGCCCGGCGCAGGAGGAGCAGTCGACGGTCGACGTCTCGAACGTCGCCCCGCCCACCGTCCCGGCCCAGCGCCAGGGCTTCCTCGGCAACCTCATCGACAAACTTTTCCAGTGATCGAATAGGCGCCCGTACCTGCGCCCGCGCTTCACCCGCCCCGAGGTGTAAGACACGACGCGCCGTCGGGCGCGTGTCGCCCTCCTTGAACCACTCGTTGCTCTGGTGTCAACAAGCGGTGGAGCACCGAGGAGCAGGTTCACCATGGCGACTCTCGACACCGCGCTGGACCCCCGCGCGCCCTCCTTCCTGGACAACCGAAGCACCGCACAGGCGGCCCTGCGTGCGCTGGAACAGGCGCACGGGCAGGCCCGTGACGGCGGTGGCGAGAAAGAGGTGACCCGGCACCACGCCCGTGGCAAGCTGCTGCCCCGCGAGCGCATCGAGCTGCTCGTGGACTCCGACACGGCCCTGCTGGAACTGGCCGCCACGGCGGGACGCGAGGCGGGGGAGCCGGTCGGCGCCGGGCTGGTGACCGCGCTGGGGGTGGTCGACGGCATCGAGTGCATGCTGATCGCCAACGACCCGACCGTGTACGTCGGCGGCCCGGCCCAGGCCGGTCGGGCGAAGTTCGCCCGCGCCGTCGAGCTGGCCGGGCGGCACCTGCTGCCGCTGGTGCTGCTGCTGGAGTCGACACCGGAGGAAAAGCGCCGCCCCGGCGTGCCCGACCCCTGCTTCGCGCGGCTCGGGCGGATGGCCGCCCCGGTGCTCTGCGCCGTCTTCGGCCCGCTCGACGCCTGGCTCGCCCCGCTACCGGACCTGGCCGACCACGCCATCACGGTGCGCGGGCGCGGGGACGCCGAGCGGATGGACATGGTCGCCGAGGACGAGCGGGACGCACTGCGCATGGTGCGCCAGACGGTGCGCCGGCTGGTCACCTACCAGCGCGGGCCGCAGGCGGGCGCGGTCGAGCCGCCGCGGTACGAGGCGGAGGAGCTGCTCGCCGTCGCCAGCGCGGATCCGGCCGCGGTGACCGATCCGCGCGAGGTGCTGGCCCGCGTGCTCGACGGCTCCGACCTGGACGAGTTCCGCCCGCAGCGGGGCGGCGCGCTGCTGGCCGGGTTCGGCGCGGTGCACGGACAACCGGTGGCGGTGCTGGCGGCGACCGGCCCGGCGATCGACCCCGACAGCGCCGACAAGGGCGTGGAACTGGCCCGGCTGGCCGGCAAGGCGGGCGTGCCCGTGCTGGTGCTGGCCAACCCGGTCGGGCACACCCAGCCGGACAGCTCCGCGCTGCTGCTGCGGGCGCTGGCCCAGGCTGACCGGATCACCCTGGTACTGGGCACGTCACCCGGATCCTGGGCGCTGGCCGGGCCGGGGTTCCGGTTCAGCTGGCCGGTGGGCGACCTGTCCACCGAGCCGTACGACGGCGTGATCGACCCGCGCGACACCCGGACCGTGCTGGGCATCTGCCTATCGGTGAGCGCGTCGCCGGCCCGCAGGGCACCGGGCGACGCGCCAGAGCGTGAGGTGGCGTCATGATCCGTAGACTGCTGGTGGCCAACCGGGGCGAGATCGCCCGTCGCATCTTCGCGACCTGCCGCGCGGTCGGGGTGGAGACCGTCGCGGTCTACTCCATCGCCGACACCGACTCCCCGTACGTCGCCGAGGCCGACTATGCCGTGCAGCTGCCGGGCTCCGCGCCGAGCGCGACCTACCTGCGGGGCGACCTGATCCTCGCGGCCGCCCGCAAGACCGGCGCGGACGCCATCCACCCCGGCTACGGCTTCCTCGCCGAAAACGCCGACTTCGCCGCGATGGTCACCGACGCCGGGCTGACCTGGGTCGGCCCACCCGCCAAAATCATCTCCGTGATGGCCTCCAAGATCGACGCAAAGGCGCTGCTGGCCGAGGCCGAGGTGCCGGTGCTGCCCAGCTGGACCGATCCGTCCGCGGTGGACGAGTATCCGGTGCTGGTCAAGGCGGCCATCGGTGGCGGCGGCCGCGGGATGCGCATCGTTCGCGACGCCGAATCGCTGGGCGAGGCCGTCTCCTCGGCCCGGCGCGAGGCGTTCGGGGCCTTCGGCGACTCCACGGTGTTCTGCGAGCGTTACGTCGAGCAGGCCCGCCACATCGAGGTGCAGATCGTCGCCGACCAGCACGGCAACATCGTGACGCTGGGCGAGCGCGAGTGCTCCATCCAGCGCCGGCACCAGAAGATCATCGAGGAGGCGCCGTCCCCGGCGGTCTCCCCGGAACTGCGCGAGAACCTGTGCGCCGCGGCCGTCCTGGTCGCCGAGGCCATCGGCTACGTCGGCATCGGCACGGTGGAGTTCCTGCTCAGCCCCGACGGGGAGTTCTACTTCCTGGAGATGAACACCCGGCTGCAGGTCGAGCACCCCGTCACCGAGTGCGTCACCGGCTTCGACCTGGTCCGGCTGCAGATGTACCTGGCCGAGGGCGGGCAGCTGCCGTTCGCGTCCGCGCCGCCCATGCGGGGGCACTCGATCGAGGTGCGGCTGTGCGCCGAGGACCCGGCCAGCAACTGGCTGCCCGCCACCGGGCAGGTGCACCGGTTCGAGGTGCCCGAGGTCTCGGCCCAGTTCCGGCCCATGCTCCAGCCCGGCATCCGGGTCGACTCCGGGGTCGAGCCCGGCACCGTCGTCGGCGTGCACTACGACTCGCTGCTGGCCAAGCTCGTGGCCTGGGCGCCGACCCGGTACGAGGCCGCGCGCATGCTGGCCGGCACGCTGGCGCGGACCCGCATCCACGGCCTGGTCACCAACCGCGACCTGCTGGTCCGGGTGCTGCGGCACCCGGCGTTCCTCACCGGCCAGATCGACACCGGCCTGCTCGACCGGCAGCCCGAGGTGTTCGCGCCGCTGCTGTCCTCGGTGGAGGCGGTCCGGCTCAGCTGCCTGGCCGCGGCGCTGGCCGCCGCCGCCGGGCGGCGGGCGGCGGCCCCGGTGCAGCGCGGCATCCCGTCCGGCTGGCGCAACGTGCCCACCGGTGCACAGACCGTGGTGTACGACGGCCCGGCCGGCCCGGTCGAGGTCGGCTACCGCCTCGACGGCACCGGCGCGCTGGCCCAGTGGTGGGTCCGCGCGGTCGACCCCGAGGAGCTGGACCTCGCCGGGCTGGGCCAGGTCGGCCCGGTCGACGACCACCCGCCCGTCGCCGTCGTCTCGGCCGCCCCGGACGAGGTCGTGCTCGACGTGGCCGGCATCCGGCTCGCCCTGCACGTGCACGAGGTCGGCGTGACCGCGTACGTCGACAGCGCCGAGGGCTCGCTCGCCCTGCGCCGGCTGCCCCGGTTCCCGGAGCCGGTGCAGGAGCTGGAGGAGGGCTCGCTGACCGCGCCGCTGCCCGGGGCGGTGGGCCGGGTGCTGGTCGCCCCCGGCCAGCGCGTCGGCGCCGGCGACCTGCTGCTGACCCTCGAGGCGATGAAGCTGGAGCACCCCGTGCACGCCCCCGCCGACGGCGTGGTCGCCGCGGTCACGGTCCGTCCCGGCGTACTCGTCGACACCGGCGCCCTCCTCGCCGTCCTCACTCCCGCCTGACCCCACCCGGCCCCCACCTGCCGCAACTCTTGAAGACTCGCGCCCACAGGAAGCTCCTGTGGGCGCGAGTCTTCAAAACTTGCTGGGCGGCTGGGCGGCTGGGCGGCTGGGCGGCTGGGCGGCTGGGCGGCTGGGCGGCTGGGCGGCTGGGCGGCCGGGCGGCCGGGCGGCCTGGTGGTCCGGCGGGCGGGGGATCCGGACTGGGGCGGAGGGGGCAGAGCACCTGGTGGGGGACGAGAAAGGACGTCCCCCGGTGGACTGGATGGTGTCCGGTCCGGGGGACGTCCTTGGTGGTGCGGGTCAGCGCGGGTCTTCTCGGTCAGCGAAAGGGAGTCGCGCTGGTTGCCGGCCTGCCGGCGGGGTGAGGCGGGTGCAGTGTTTCGCCGGTTCCGGTCCGCGGGTGACTTCTCAAGTCATCGTGGGCCGTGCCCGTCGGCAGGCCGGACGGTTACTGGTTGGCGGACGCGCCGCCGACGCTCCAGGCGGCCGCGTCACCCAGCACGCCCACGGCGATGCCGCTGACGTTGATCGGGATCTGGATCGGCGCGTACACCTGGGTGCCGTTCAGGATGCCGTGGTTGCCGGCACTGATCAGCTTGACGTCACCGTCGTGCTGGTGGTGGCGGCCCTGGTGGTGGTTGTGGTCGTGACCGTGGTCCGGGCAGGGCTGCGGGCGCGGCCGCGGCTTGGGCTTCGGGTGGTGGTTGTGGCCACCGCCGTGCCCGCCGCAGCTGCTGTTGCAGGCCGTGCCGTTGCCGCCGCCGTTGCCGCCGGTGCTGCGGTTGTTCTCGGCGGCGTCGCTCTCGGTGTCGAACCGGCCCATGGTGCCGACCGCGTCCAGCGCGTCGATGTCGATCGCGTCGGCGTTGCGCGCCACACCCTGGTCGCCCAGCAGGCCGCCGACCACCGGCAGGCCGCCCTTGGTCAGGCTGCCGACCACGGGCAGGCCGCCGTCGCCGAGGCTGCCGACGAGCGGCAGGCCGCCCTTGGTGAGGTTGCCGACCAGCGGGAGCCCGCTGCCGCCCAGGTTGCCGACCAGCGGCAGGCCGTTGGTCAGGCCGCCCACCAGCGGCAGGCCGCCCAGCAGGTCGCCGGACTCGGTCGACTCACGGCCGTAGCCGTCGTGGTCGTCGCCGTCGTGGTCGCAGCGGCTGTCGCACTGGTGCTTCTTCTTGTGGTGGTCGCCGTCGAGGTCGGCGCTCGCGCCGCCCTCGCACCATGCCGAGGCGTTGCCGAGCACGCCCGCGGCCACGCCGCACACGTTGATCGGCGCCTGGATCGGCGCGAAGACCTGGGTGCCGTTCAGGATGCCGTGGTTGTTGGTGCTGATCAGGCGGGCGTCGTACACACCGTCGAGCTTGGCGGCGCTGCCGCCGGTGCAGCTGGCGACCGCGTCACCGCCCACGCTCGCGGCGACACCGCAGAGGTTGATCGGAGCCTGGATCGGAGCGAAGACCTGGGTGCCGTTGAGCACTCCGGTGTTGCCCGCACTGATGACGGTGGCCTCGGCGTACGCGGCGGTGCCGGTGGCCATGACTGCGCCGGCAGTGAGAGCGCCGGCCTTCAGTGAGCGTCGAACCCACGTGTTCATAGTGGTAGGGACCTCTTTCGATCGTCGGAGACATCCGACCGACCGATCGGGGCGGCGCCTGAGGTGTCCAGTTCGCCCAGGCACAGGCGAAAGGTCACCGCACGATCGGTCAATGTGGACACGTCTAGCCGCGCTCAATTTGCGAGGTTCGCGACCACTCGGACCAACGAAGTCCCACTGAGGCTGACATGTCAGCGACAAGTTCCCGACACTTTGACCAGCCAATATGTACAGGTATGTCCGGATTTAACCCTAATCCAGAGGGTTCCACGGACCACCCGTCGCAACACCTAACGACGCGGACCCTCATCAGTCGCTCGGCCTGCCCATACCAACCGAACGTATGACCTCACCGGTCGCCGGCCCCGCTCTTCCCGCGCTCGACGACCCCGCCCGCGCCACCGCCGGACCGCGCCGCACAAGGTCATCCGACTTGCCCGGCAGGTGTGCGTATCTTGAGCGCGCATTCGCCCATGTGCCAGGCAGGTCGGGCGATCATGGCCGACCCGACCCGACCCGACCCGACCCGACCCGGCTGGAGCCTGCGGCGGGTGGGGAGGGTTCGTGCGGTGATGGGTGTGGACGTGGTCGCGCCCACCGTCGCGCGCCGGGTGGGCGCGGGAGGTGGGCGCGTGGTGGCGCGGAAGGTCAGACGCGGGCGCGTCGGGCCAGGCGCTCCGGGTCCAGGATGATGACGCTCTTGCCGTCGAGGCGCAGCCAGCCGCGCGAGGCGAAGTCGGCCAGGGCCTTGTTCACCGTCTCGCGCGAGGCGCCGACGAGCTGCGCCAGCTCCTCCTGGGTGAGGTCGTGGGTCACCCGGAGCACGCCGCCGTCGCGGGTGCCGAAGCGGCCCGCCATCTGCAGCAGGTTCTTGGCGACGCGACCGGGCACGTCGGTGAAGATGAGGTCGGCCAGCGCGTCGTTGGTGCGGCGCAGGCGGCGGGCCAGCACCCGCAGCAGCTGTTCGGCGATCTCCGGCCGGTTGTTCAGCCACGGGCGCAGGGCCTGCTTGCGCAGCCGCGCCAGGCGCACGTCGGTCACCGCGGTGGCGGTGGCGGTGCGCGGGCCGGGGTCGAACAGGGACAGCTCGCCGAGCATGTCGGAAGGCCCCATCACGGAGACGAGGTTCTGCCGGCCGTCGGCGGCGCGTCGGCCCAACTTGATCTTGCCGGAGAGTACGATATAGAGGCTGTCCCCTGGCTCACCCTCGTTGAACACGATCTCGCCCTTGCGGATCTCGATCGTTTCCATCTCACGAGCAAGTGCCTCGGCGGCCTCCGGGTCGACACCCTGGAAGATCCCGCTACGAGCCAGCACCTCGTCCATCGCCTACCTCCATCGACGCGGATCGTGGGCATACCGTGGATTAACTCGTCGCTACACGTACGCCGCGCGAGGTCAGTCTAGGCGCACGCAGGTGGCAACCGGACGCCAACCCCCGTAATCCTGCGACCTCGGCCGGTGCCGGTCATGGCACCGGGCGGGTAGAGTGCCCGGCGATGTCCACACACCCCCTGAGCCGCCCCGATACCCCCGCATCTGCCGCGCAAACGCCGCCCCGTTCCACCATGGACCGGGTGTTCGGATCGCTTCGCGCGCGTCCGGGGGTCTCCGCTGCGGGCGCGATCGTGCTCCTTGTCACAGTCGTCGGTCTCGGCTTCTCGGCCCTCACCTCGCCGGCCGACGCGGTCACGGCGCAGTGGCACACGCCCGAGGGCGCCACCGTCGCGCCGACGACCGGGCCTTCCGCCGAACCCACGGCGGATCCGGCGGCCAACGCCATCAGTATGTCCGCGACCGGCGACATCATCATGGGCGACGCGCCGCAGGATCTCCCGCCGAACGGCGGCAAGGGCTACTTCGACAAGATCAAGCCGTTGCTACCGGCGGACCTGGTGATGGGCAACCTGGAGCAGCCGATCACGGACGAGACCGGCACCGGCAAGTGCCCGCAGCCCAAACCGGGCGAGCCGGTCAACTGCCACCAGTTCCGGGTGCCGCCGTCCTACGCCAAGCACCTGGTGGACGCCGGGTTCGACCTCCTCAACACGGCCAACAACCACAGCCGTGACTACGGCTCGGCCGGGTTCACCAACACCCAGCGGGCGCTGGACGCGGCCGGGCTCAAGCACACCGGGGCCACCAACCAGATCACCGTCGTCGACGTCAAGGGCGTGAAGGTGGCGGTGGTGGGCTTCTCCTCGTACGCGGGGAACAACAGCCTGCTCAACCTGACCTCGGCCAAGAAGGTCGTGGCGAAGGCCGCGGCGCAGGCCGACCTGGTCGTGGTGCAGGTGCACATGGGCGCCGAGGGCGCCGACAAGAGCCACGTCCGGCCGGGCACCGAGATCTACCTCGGGGAGAACCGGGGCAACCCGCACGCCTTCGCCCGTGCCGTGATCGACGCCGGCGCCGATCTGATCGTCGGGCACGGCCCGCACGTGGTGCGCGGCATGGAGTTCTACAAGGGCCGGCTCATCGCGTACAGCCTGGGCAACTTCGCCGGCGGCGGGCAGCTGCGCAGCGAGGGTCGGCTGGGCTGGGGCGGCGTGCTGAAGGTGACCCTGAACCCGGACGGCAGCTTCGTCTCCGGGCAGTTCCACTCCACGATCTTCAGTGGCGCGCACGGCATCCCGCAGCCCGACACCAAGGAGCGCTCGCTCGGGCTGATCAGCCAGATGACCAAGGATGACTTCGGCAAGAACGGCGCCGTGCTGAGCGCGGACGGGGCGATCAGCGCACCCGCGACGTAGGCTCTCTGCCGTGGTATCGGTGATGGACGAGACCGACCTGGCGCGCAAGCGCCGGGTCCGGCGGATGGCGCGCGAACTCGCGGTCATCCACCCGGACGCGCACTGCGAGCTGGACTTCACCGACCCGCTGGAGCTGGCGGTCGCCACGATCCTGTCGGCGCAGTGCACCGACGTGCGGGTCAACATGACGACGCCGGCCCTGTTCGGGAAGTACCGCACGGCCGCCGATTACGCCGGGGCTGACCGCGTCGAGCTGGAGGAGATGATCCGGCCGACCGGCTTCTTCCGGAACAAGGCGGCCTCCCTGATGGGGCTCGGCCAGCAGCTCGTCGACCGGTTCGGCGGCGAACTGCCGCGTACGCTGCCGCAGTTGGTGACGCTGCCCGGCATCGGCCGCAAGACCGCCAACGTGATCCTCGGCAACGCCTTCGGGGTCCCCGGCATCACCGTGGACACCCACTTCCAGCGGCTGGTCAACCGCTGGGCGTGGACCGAGGAGACCGACCCGGTGAAGATCGAGCACGCGGTCGGGGCCCTGGTGGAGAAGCGCGACTGGACGATGCTGTCGCACCGGGTGATCTTCCACGGTCGCCGGGTCTGCCACGCCCGCAAGCCCGCCTGCGGCGCCTGCCCCCTGGCGAGCACGTGCCCGTCGTACGGCGTCGGCCCGACCGATCCCGCCGAAGCGGTCAAGCTGCTCAAGGGCCCGCGCACCGCGGAGATCGCCGCCCTCGCCGGGGTCGGCGCATGAGCCTTCCCAGCCATCCGGACCACCGTCGGAGCCTTCGCCGGGCCGCGTTTTCCGGGAAAGTGTCGCCACCCGCTCCGATGAAGCGGCGGCTTCCTGGAAAACGTGCGCTTGCGGTGGCCGCGGTGGCGGCAACGTTGCTGGCCGCTTGCACCGGGCCCGGCGAGGCCGGGCCGGACGGGACGGTGCCGCAGCCTTTCGCGGCCTGCACGCCGTTCACCGGCGGTGTCACGACCACCGCCCCGGCGGTGACCCCTGAGGTCACCGGGTCACCGGCACCGGACGCCGCGAGCGCCCGACCGGCCGTCACCTCGCCCTCGGCGATTCAGGGGGCGGTCGTGCCGACCACCGGCAACGACGGCCCGATCGCGACCCTGCCGACCAGCGCGGCACCGAGGACGAACGGCACGGCGTCCACGAGCTCGGCACCGACGCCCAGGGGGCGTGCCCGAGTGATCAGCCTGCCCGAGCTGACCCTGGAGTGTATGGCCGGCGGTGACGCGGTGCGGCTGTCCACGCTGCGCGGGCCGCTGGTGATCAACCTGTGGGCGTCCTGGTGCGCACCGTGCCGCCAGGAGCTGCCCGCGTTCCAGCGGCTGGCCGACAGCGGCCGGGTGCCGGTGCTGGGTGTGGTGACCGAGGACGGCCGCGACGCCGCGGCCTGGCTCGCCGACGAGCTGAAGGTGAGCCTGCCGAGCGTGTACGACCGGTCCGGCGGGCTCAAGGCCGCCGTCGGCGAGAACCTGCTGCCGCTCACGCTGTTCGTCGGCGCGGACGGCCGGGCGAGCGTCTACCGCGACGTGGCGCTGACCGACCAGACCCTGGCGCAGCTGGTCGAGCACCACTTCGGCCGCCCATGAACGAGCGCTGCGAGGAGCGGGCATGAGCGAGCGAATCGGCCGGTCCCGCCGCCCTGCCGCCGACGAGCGCAGCGAGGAGAAGGCGTGAGCGAAGTGGTCACCAGGCAGCCGCCGGCATGGTTCGAACCGCTGCTGACCCGGGTACGCGCCGCGCGCGCCGTCGACTTCACCCGCATCCCGACCCCCGACGAGGGCGGCCGGCCCGCCGCCGTGCTCATCCTGCTGGCCGAGGGCGAGCAGGGGCCGGACGTGCTGATCATGCAGCGCTCCGCGACCCTGCGCAACCACGCGGGCCAGCCCGCCTTCCCCGGCGGCGCGGTGGAGCCCGCGGACGCCGACCTGACCGCGACCGCCCTACGTGAGGCGAACGAGGAGGTCGGGCTGGACCCGGCCAGCGTCACCGTGCTGGCGCAGCTGCCCACGTTGTGGATCCCGGTCACCGACTTCCTGGTCACCCCGGTGTTGGCCTGGTGGCACGCGCCGCACCCGGTCGGCGCGCACGACCCGGGCGAGGTGGCGCACGTGGCCCGGTTGCCGCTGGCCGAGCTCGCGGATCCGGACCACCGGCTGCGGGTGCGCCACTCCAGCGGGTGGATCGGCCCGGCCTTCCAGTCGCGCGGCATGCTCGTCTGGGGCTTCACCGCGGGCGTGCTGTCCACGCTGCTGGAACTCGGCGGCTGGGCGCGGCCCTGGCCCACCGACCGGATCGAGGCCCTGCCCATCCCGGCCGCCACGCTTAGTGGCACCACCGATGTCCCTTCCGTAGGCTGAGCCGATGTCGATCGTCGACGGTGTCCTGATCATCCTGCTGCTGCTGTTCGGTGTGAGCGGCTACCGGCAGGGTTTCGTGGTGGGCGTGCTCTCGTTCATCGGGTTCTTCGGCGGCGCCCTGATCGGCCTACAGCTCGGGCCGCTGCTGGCCGGGCTGCTCGACGACTCGGTGCTCAAGCTCGTGGTGTCGCTCATCGCCGTGTTCGGTCTGGCGGTGCTGGGCCAGTCGCTGGCCGGCTGGTGGGGCGGCAAACTGCGGCGGGCGATCACCAATCGGGCCGGGCAGACCGTCGACGACCTGGGTGGTGCGGTGGTCTCGGTGCTGGCCGTGTCGCTGGTGGCCTGGTTGGTCGCGGTGCCGCTGAGTGACGCCGCGCAGCCCGGGCTGGCCAAGGCGGTGCGCAGCAGCAGTCTGCTCGCGGCGATCGACTCGGTGATGCCGGGCGAGGCGAAGACGCTCACCGAGGCGCTGCGCGACACCGTCGACACGAACGGCTTCCCCGAGGTCTTCGGCGACCTGGTGCCGACCCAGGTCAAGGAGGTGCCCGCGCCGGATCCGAAACTGGCCGGGTCGCAGGTCGTGCTGAACGCCAAGAAGTCCGTGGTGAAGGTGCTCGGCAGCGCGCCGAGCTGCAGCCGCCGCATCGAGGGCTCCGGCTTCGTCTTCGCCGACGAGCACGTGATGACCAACGCGCACGTGGTGGCCGGCACGAAGACGATCCGGATCGAGCTCAACGGGGCCCGGCTGAGGGGCGATGTCGTGGTGTACGACCCCGAACGCGACCTCGCCGTGATCCACGTGCCGTCGTTGAAGGCGCCGGTGATGCGTTTCGCGAACTCGCCCGCCAAGACCGGCGCCGATGCGATCGTGCTGGGCTTCCCGCTGGACGGGCCGTACAACGCGCAGTCGGCGCGGGTGCGTGACGTGGGTGACATCACCGGCCCGGACATCTACGAGGACGGCACCGTCACCCGCGAGGTCTACACCATCCGCGGCCTGGTGCGCAGCGGCAACTCGGGCGGCCCGCTGGTCGCCGCGGACGGCAGCGTGCTCGGTGTGATCTTCGCGGCGGCCGCCGACGACCCCAACGTCGGGTACGCGGTCACCGCCGACGAGGCCTCCACGATCGCCCTGATGGGGCGCACCCGCACCAGCGCGGTCGGCACCGGCAAGTGCGCCTGAGCCTCACCGGCCGGCGGGCAGCCGCTCGAACCGAACCGGTGGTCGCCCGAGTCTCGGCGACGCTGCGCCTCAGCGGCTGTCGGGAAGCCTGTTCGATCTGAGGTCCGCGTGGCGCAGCGCGGTGATCGCACTGCCCGCCAGCGCGACGACGCCGACCAGCGCGAGGTTCAGTCCACCGCGCTCGCGGCGGGGCAGCACCTCGGCGGCGACGGACGGCGACGTGACCGGCGTGGGGGTGTTCCTCGTCTGCGGTGGCGCCGTGCCGAAGCCCGTCTTGCCCGGCGGTGGCGCGGTGTCCAGCGTGTTCGTCCGGACCGGCGCCACCTCGGCGGTGAGCGCGGCGACCGGATCGACCAGGCCGTAGCCGTAGTCGTCGTCGCGGCCGGGTCGCCCGAGGTCCTGTGCGGTCGTGATCAGCCGCTGCACCACTTCGGCGGCGGGCATGTCCGGCCAGCGGGAGCGGACCAGCGCCGCGGTCGCCGACACCAGCGGTGCGGCGAAACTCGTGCCCTGCACCTTCCAGTAGCCGCCAGGCCGCGCGCCGACCAGATCGGTGCCGGGCGCGGCCAGCACGGCCTGCGCGCCGGTGAGTGAGCCCGGCCAGAGCTGGTGGCGGTTGCCGGGGGCGATCGCGGTGACCGCGAGCACGCCCGGCTCCCGGGCCGGATACCAGATCTCGGTGGGGCCGCCGGTGCTCACGTTGCCGACGCAGGCCACCACGACGACGTTCTTGGCGAACGCGTAGTCGATGGCCTCGGCCAGCGCTTCGCTGGCGCCACCGCCGCCCAGGGACAGGTTGACCACGTTCGCGCCGTGGTCCACCGCCCAGCGGACCCCCTCGGCGACCACCCGGGCGTCGTCGTACTTGTTGCCTTCGTCGAGCACCCGCACCGGCAGAATCTTCGCCTTCGGAGCGAGCCCGACCACCCCGCGGCTGTCGTCGGCGCGACCCGCGATCAGCGCGGCGACGGTGGTGCCGTGGCCGACCGGATCGTCACGGCCGTTGCCGGAGTTGTCCACCAGGTCCAGCCCGCTGAGCACCTGGCCGTTCAGATCGGGGTGGTCTCCGACGCCGGAGTCGACCACCGCGACGGTGACGCCCGCGCCATCGGCCAGCTGCCAGGCGCGCGTGGCGTGCAATGTGGCCAGCTGCCACTGGTCGTCGGCGGTGCCCGCGCGGGACGCGCGCTGCTCCGCGACATCGGACCGCAGTTCCGTCACCTCGGGAGCGACCGCGTCCTGCGGCGTGGTCGCGGCCAGGCTGCCGAACGCGGCCAGGATCAGTGCGCCCACGACGCGTAGCAGCGCCGTCGCATCTTTCCGCGGCACGGCGCTGACCAGGCGGGGAGTCCGGAGTCTGGACACAGTTCCGCCATTCTCACACGGCTACCCGCGCGGAGGAAGAATTGCCGCTCGTCTTGCTGACGCGAGCCGAGCGAACGCGGCTACGCCGCCCAGCCCTGAATCAGCCCGTAGACACCGAGCACCCAGGCCGCCACCGGCACCACCGAGACGACCACCAGCAGGTCGAACAGGTCCGCGGCGCGGCCGACGTACGGCGAGGGGGCCTTGCGGGACCAGGTCTGCCCGGCCAGCACGATCACCATGGCCAGCACCACCGTGCCGACCGCGAAGAACGCCCGGGTGCTGCCCTCGGACAGCCACACCGCCGCGCCCAGCAGGAGCAGGTGGCCGAACAGGCCCGCGACGACCAGCGGCACCCGCTGGCGCACCGTGACGAACAGGCGCGAGCGCAGCAGCAGCGCGGTCGCGCACACCGCGACGAGCACCCGGCCGGCCGTGCCGCCCGCGGTGACCAGGATCAGGCCGGCCGCCGCCATCAGCACGGCGTATCCGATCAGCATGCCCGTGAGCAGCTCCTCCGAGCGCGCCACGGCGGCGAACACGCGGGAGCGGTCGGGCAGGTTCGTGGCGGCCCCACGGCTCGCGGGCACCATCGCGAACGCGCTCTCGCCATCGGCCGGGCGCGGCGGGGTCACCGAGGGCACCGGCACCTTGCCGAACCGGATGGCCAGCACCGGCACCAGGCCGATACCGCAGACCAGGGCGCTGACCAGGACGGCGGCCGCACCGGCCGCGCCCAGCCCGGCCAGCAGTGCGGTCAGCGCGCCGAGCAGTCCGGCCGTGCTGCCCGCGGTGAACACGCGCAGGCCGTGGCCTACCCCCGCGGCGCCGAGCATCGCGAACAGCAGCACCGCCACGCAGCCGACCAGCAGCTGCGACGCGCCGAGCCAGGACGGCAGCCCAGGCGCACCCGCGCCGTCCGCGCCGCCGAGCACCAGCGCGCCACCCGCGAACGCGTACGGCAGGGCGAAGCCCGCCAGGGCGCTGCCGGTGACCCCGTCCCCGTACGCCCGGGACGCGAGCACGCCGCCGACCAGCAGCAGCACCGCCACGGTCAGGCCGAGGTAACCGCCCGGCGTCCACTGCGGACCGCCGTGCACCAGTGCCAGCACGCCCGCCACCAGCAGCACGCCCGCGCCGACCAGGGTGGCCATCCGGGTGGCCGCCGGGGTCCACACCGTGCCGCGGCGGCGCGCACCCTCGGCGATCGCCTCGACGACGTCGTCGTACTCCAGCTCCGGCCACTGTTCCTGGGCCGGGACCAGGTGCAGGACCTCGCCGTCGCGTACCGACTGCTGCTGCAGCGACATGCTCTCGGTCAGCGGGCTGCCGTCGGCGCGGCGCAGCACCCAGCCGCCGTGCTGCTCGCCGTCGTCGGCGAGGCCGACCCCGGCGTGGCGCAGCAGATCCGGCAACAGGTCCACGACGGTCACCTGCTCAGGCAGCGCCACGTCGACGCGGCGCTGCGGCGTGTGCAGCGTGATGCGGGCAAGGCCGGTGGGGGACGCGGTCGTGGCGGCGGGGTAGCTCACCCGGTACGTCTACCACGTCGTGCCGTGGTGCGTCATCCCGCGGCCGTTCCCGCGCACGGGCGCGGAAACGTGGCATGGCCTAGCATGGCGGGCGATCGACCGTCTTGGGGAGGGCGTCGCATGGGTACGGTGATCGTCAAGCGGGCGCCTCGGCGGCCCGCGCCGGAGATCCCGGCCGGTGAGCTCGTCATCGACGCGCCGCCGGAGATTCCGCAGGCCGCAGGCGGGCGCTGGCAGCAGGCCATGATGATCCTGCCGATGCTGGGCAGCGGCCTGGGCATGGCGATGATGGTCGGCCGCGGCAACGGCGACAAGATGTCGTATGTGGCCGGCGGCATGATGGGCGTCTCCAGCCTCGGCATGATCGCGGCGAGCCTGATGAACGGCGCCGGCCAGCCGAAGAAGGCCGAGATGATGGCGGCGCGCCGGGAATACCTGCGCCACCTGGCCGGCCTGCGCCGCCGTGCCCGCCAGGCCGTCCAGCAGCAGCGCACCGGCCTGTTCTACCGCCACCCCGACCCGCAGCGGCTGTGGTCCACGGTGGACAGCTTCCGGCTCTGGGAACGCCGTCCGCACGACCCCGACTTCGGCATCGTGCGCGTGGGCCTCGGCCCGCAGTCGCTGGCCACCCCGCTGCTGCCGCCGGAGACCCGCCCGCTCGAGGAGCTGGAGCCGATGACGGCGGGGGCGCTGCGGCGCTTCCTCGACGCCTACTCCGTCGTCCCCGACCTGCCGGTGGCGCTGTCCATGCGCGGCTTCGGCCGGGTGTTCCTACGCGGCGACAGCGCCGCCCCGCGCAACGACGGCATGTACACCACGGGTTTCGCCGCCGACCACCGCGACGGTGGCGACGTGCACGGCCTGGCCCGCGCGATGCTCGCGCAGCTGGCCGTGTTCCATGCGCCCGACGACCTCATCATCGCGATCTGCGGCTCGTCCTACCGCCGCGAGGCGTGGGACTGGGCCAAGTGGCTGCCGCACCACCAGCACCCGAGCCGGGTGGACGCGCTGGGCCCGGCCCGGCTGTTCGCCACCTCCGCCCAGGAGATGGAGGCTCTGCTGGCCGAGGTGCTCGCGGGCCGGTCGCGCTTCGGCGCCGGGGAGGGCGCGCCGCACGTGGTCGTCGTGCTCGACGGCGCGGACATGGCCGGGGCGGGGCAGCTCGCCGTGCCCGAAGGCCTGTCCGGCATGACGATCCTGGACCTGGACTCCCCGCCGCCGCGGCTGCTGGAGCGGGGCATGCTCACCCTGGAGGTGCGCGGCCGGGAACGGGCGCTGCACACCGTCACCTCGGCCTCGGTCGCCGAGGTGGGCGTCGCCGACCGGCTCAGCGTGGTGGAGGCCGAGGCGCTGGCCCGCCGGCTCGCCCCGCTGCGCCTGTCCGCCACGACCATCACCAGCAGCAACGCGATGACGTCCGAGAAGGGCCTGGCCGACCTGCTCGGCATTCCCGACCCGGAGCGATTCGACGTGGCGTACGGCTGGTCGCCGCGCGCGAACCGCAACATGCTGCGGGTGCCGCTGGGTGTCGGGCCGGACGGTTCGCCGGTCGAGCTGGACATCAAGGAGTCCGCGCAGGACGGCATGGGCCCGCACGGCCTGCTCGTCGGCGCGACCGGCTCCGGCAAGTCGGAGCTGCTGCGCACGCTGGTGCTCGGCCTGGCCGCCACGCACTCCTCCGAGCAGCTCAACTTCGTGCTGGTCGACTTCAAGGGCGGTGCGACGTTCGCCTCGCTGGACCGGCTGCCGCACACGTCCGCGGTCATCACCAACCTGGAGGGCGAGAGCCACCTGGTGAACCGCATGGGCGACGCGATCACCGGCGAGGTGCTGCGCCGCCAGGAGCTGCTGCGGGCCGCGGGCAACTTCGCCAACCTCAAGGACTACGAGAAGGCGCGTACGGGTGGCGCGGCGCTGGCCCCGCTGGCCTCGCTGTTCATCGTCTGCGACGAGTTCTCCGAGCTGCTCACCGCGAACCCCGACTTCATCGACATCTTCGTCCAGATCGGCCGGGTCGGCCGGTCCATCGGCATCCACCTGCTGCTGGCCAGCCAGCGCCTGGAGGAGGGCCGCCTGCGCGGCCTGGACACCCACCTGTCGTACCGGATCGGCCTGCGCACCTTCTCCGCGATGGAGTCGCGGGCCGTGCTCGGCGTCGGCGACGCGTACGACCTGCCCAAGGCGCCCGGCCACGGCTACCTGAAGTTCGGCTCGGAGCCGTTGCAGCGGTTCAAGGGCGCGTACGTGTCCGGCTCGTTCAAGAAGGCCGGGGAGACCGCCGCCCGCCGCGTCGACGGCCGTGACCTGGTCTACGACTTCAGCAACCACTTCGTGCCGGTGCCCCAGCGCCCGGCGAACGCCGAACCCGAGGTCAATTGGGACGTCAAGCCGGGCGAGAGCCTGATGGACGTCATGATCGAGCGCATGGTCGGCCAGGGCCCGCCCGCGCACCAGGTGTGGTTGCCGCCGCTGGACGTCTCCGAGCCGCTCGACCTCGCCTTCGGGCAGCTCGGCCTGGTCGAGGGCCGCGGCCTGACGGTCGCCAACCCGGACCTGCGCGGCGCGCTGCGGGTGCCGGTCGCCGTCGTCGACAAACCCGCGCAGCAGCTGCGGGACCTGCAGTGGCTGCGGCTGGCCGACGGCGCGGCGGGCCACGTCGCGATCGTGGGCGGTGGTCAGAGCGGCAAGTCCACCCTGCTGCGCACGCTGATCACCGGCCTGGCGCTGACGCACACGCCGCAGGAGGCGCAGATCTACTGCCTCGACTTCGGCGGCGGCTCGCTCGGCGCGCTGCGGGAGCTGCCGCACGTCGGCGGCGTGGCGGGACGGCAGGACGCGCTGATGGTCCGGCGCACCGTCAGTGAGGTCGCGCAGCTGCTGAACATGCGCGAGACCCGCTTCGCCGAGCAGGGCATCGAGTCGATGGCGGCGTACCGCCGGCTGCGCGCCGCGGGGCGGTTCACCGACGACCCGTACGGTGACGTGTTCCTGGTCGTGGACGGCTGGAGCACGCTGAAGGAGAACTACGAGGACCTGGACCCGATCATCACGGACTTCGCGACCCGGGGTCTGGCCTACGGCGTGCACGTGGTGGCGACCTCGCTGCGCTGGCGCGACTTCCGGGCCAACATCCAGGACCAGTTCGGCAGCAAGCTCGAGTTGCGGCTGGGCGACCCGAGCGACACCATCTGCCGGGTCCGCAAGATTGCGCCGCAGGTGCCGTCGCGCCCCGGCTTCGGCCTCACCCCCGACGGGCTGTTCTCGCTGGCGCTGCGCCCGGACGTGGACGCCGTCGGCCACCGCGACGACCTGATCCAGCACATCGCCAAACACTGGGACGGCATGCCCGCGCCGCGGGTGCGCATGCTGCCCAGCGTGTACGCGTACGAGCGGATGCCCCTGGAGACCGGCGGCGAGTGGACGCTGCCGATCGGCCTCGGCGACGACCTCACCCCGGCCACCGTCGACTTCTACGCCGACGTGCACCTGACCGCGTTCGGGGAGAGCGAGAGCGGCAAGTCGACGCTGCTGCGCCAGATCGCGCGCACGATCACCCAGCGGTACACCCCCGACCAGGCCAAGATGATCATCATCGACCCGCGGCGCAGCCTGCTCGGGGCGGTGACCACCGAGCACCAGCTCGCGTACATCAGCAACCTGTCCCAGATCCGCGACTACGTCGAGGCCATCCGGGTCAAGATGGAGGAGCGGCGGCCGCCGGACGGCACCCGCCCGCAGGACATGCCGCTGCGGCCCTGGCTGGCCGGGCGTGGCGAGTTCTTCCTCATCATCGACGACTACGACGTGGTCGTCTCCGGTGGCAGCCACCCGATCGAGCCGCTGGCCGACTTCCTCTTCCAGGCGCGCGATGTCGGTCTGCACCTGATCGCCGCCGCCGGCGCGAACTGGGGCGGCAACCGCTCGAACTACGACGCGGCGCTGTCCCGGCTGGCCGCCGCGAACGCGCCGTACCTGATGCTCTCCGCCGAGAACATCGTGACCGCGCCGTTCGGCAGCCGGATGAAGTACGACCGCATGCCGCCCGGTCGCGGCCGCCTCATCACCCGCCGTGGCTCACGGCTGGTCCAGCTCGCCGAGCTGCCCGCGTTCTGAGCCGCCTCCCCACGACGAAGGGCGCGACCGGAGAATTCTCCGGTCGCGCCCTTTCGACATGTCCGGCCTCAGTGGCCGCCGTTCTCCTTGGCGCGCGCGAAGGAGCGCACGATCTCCGCCTCGGCCTCGGTGCGGCCGACCCAGGTCGCGCCCTCGACGCTCTTGCCGGGCTCCAGATCCTTGTAGACCTCGAAGAAGTGCTGGATCTCGAGACGGTCGAACTCGGCGACGTGATGGATGTCACGCAGGTGCTCCAGGCGCGGGTCGTAGGCCGGCACACAGAGGACCTTGTCGTCGCCGCCCTTCTCGTCACGCATGCGGAACATGCCGATGGCGCGGCACTTGATCAGACAGCCGGGGAAAGTCGGCTCCTGTACCAGCACCAGCGCGTCGAGCGGGTCGCCGTCCTCGCCGAGGGTGTTCTCGATGAACCCGTAGTCGGCGGGGTACTGGGTGGAGGTGAAAAGGGTGCGATCCAGCCGGATCCGCCCGGTCTCGTGGTCGACCTCGTACTTGTTGCGCTGCCCCTTAGGGATCTCAACCGTGACGTCGAAATCCATTTCACACTCCCATTGGCCTGTTAGTTCGCCGACGTTGGCGAATTTTAGCTAGTCTCGCCTGGCTGGTTTCGGGCATCGGAGGAGGGCCGCGTTGGGGAGGCAAGGTTCACACTACGGTGCCGAGCCCGGAGATGCCGCGGGTTCGCCGTCCGGCCCGCCGGGCGAATGGGTGTGGAACGGCCAGGAGTGGGTCTGGCAGGTCCACAGCGGTTATCCACAGGCTCCGGACCAGGGAAGCAGTGGGTATCCACCGGCTTATCCACAGACCGCAAGTCCCCGACCGGGTGCTTATCCACAGGATGTGCACAGCTCTCCCCAGGATCGCCAGCCCCACGACGGCCGTCCACAGGCCGCCTCGTACGGCAATCCACAGACTTACGGCACGCCGCAGGGCGCTCCCGTCCACGGTGAGCCCCAGCCCGGCCAGCCCCAGCCTTACGGCTCCGCGCAGGTCCCGTCCGGCCGCGGTTCGGCTCAGGTCCCACAGGGCCAGTACGGCTCGCCGCAGGGCCAGTACGGTTCGCCACAGGTCCCGCAGAGCCAGGCGTCGCCCGGTCACTACGGTTCGCCGCAGGGCCAGGTCTCGCCTGGCTACGGCGCGGCTCAGGTCCCGCAGGGCCAGGGCGCCGGAGGTTACGGTGCTGCCCAGGCGCCGCAGGGGCCGGGAACACCGGCCGGCGGCCGCCCTTCGGCGACCCGGCCCGGTGAGTACGGCCGACCCGCCGCCCCTGAACCCGCCGCCCCGAAGGGCGGCAAGCCGAAGAAGCGCCGCAAGGGTGTGCTCATCACCGTGTTGACGCTGGTGGTCGCGCTCGGCGCGGGGCTGGGCGGGGTCGCCGTGCTCAAGCCCGACCTGATGTCGAACCTGCTGGACGCACCCGACTGGCAGTCGCCCAGCGCGGCCCCGCCCGCGGAGCCGGTGGCCAGGCCGGTGCTGGCAGCCCTGACCGACGCCCCGATCCCGGACGCCGCGCTGCTCAAGCAGGTGCTCGACCCGCTGGTGGTCGGTTCGCCGCTGGGCAGCAGCGTCAGCGCCTCGGTGGTCGACGTCAGCACGGGCGAGGTCCTCTACGAGCGCACCCCCACCGCGATGATCACTCCGGCGTCGAACACGAAGCTGGTGACGGCGGCGGCGGTGCTCGCCACCAGGGGTCCCGACCATCGGATCACCACCCGTGTGGTGGCCGGGCCGAACCCGGGCGAGGTCGTGCTGATCGGGGCGGGTGACGCCACGCTCGGCGTGACGGCCAAGAAGTTCTACGAAGGCGCGGCCGAGCTCGACGACCTGGCGGCACAGGTCAAGAAGGCGATGGGGGACACCCCGATCACCAAGGTGATCACTGATGGAAGCCTGTTCACCGGGCCGAACGCGTCGCCTGACTGGCCGACGGACACCCTCGGCGAGGGCAACGTCTCCCGGATCACCGCAGTGATGATCAACGGCGCGCGCACCGACATCAAGGACCGCGTCATGCCCTTCAACCGGTACAACGACCCGGAGCGGGCGGCCGGCGACGCTTTCGCGAAGCTGCTCGGGCTGACCGGCAGCGCGAAGGGCAAGGCGCCCGCGGCGGCGACCACCGGCTCGGCGGCTCCTTCGCCGCAGGGCAGCGCTGCCGCGGCCGGGCCGCCGGCGCCGGGCAAGGAGCTGGGTTCGGTGCGTTCGGCGCCGCTGCTGCGTCAGGTCGAGCAGATGCTGACCGAGAGCGACAACACGCTGGCCGAGGCGCTGGCGCACCAGGTCGCCCTGGCCAAGGGCCAGCCCGCCTCGTTCGCCGGGGCCGCCGCCGCGATCGAGCAGGTGGTGACCGAGCTCGGCCTCGACGCGACGCAGAGCGACCTGCTGGACGGCTCCGGCATGTCGCCCAAGAACAAGATCTCACCGAAGGTGCTGACCGGTCTGCTGGTCAAGGCCGCCGGCGGCACCGACTCGCACCTGTCCGACTTCTTCAACGGCCTGCCCGTGGGCGGTTGGTCCGGCACGATGACGCTGCGTTTCGCCAAGTCCAAGGCCGGGTTCGGGGTGGTCCGGGCCAAGAGCGGCACCCTCAACGGCGTCAACTCGCTGTCCGGTGTGGTGCAGACGGTCGACGGGCGGCTGCTGGCGTTCGCGGTGCTGGCCGACAACGTGCCGAGCGACCGCGAAACCGCCCAGAACTCCCTCGACAAGATCGCCGCCGCGGTCGCGGTCTGCGGCTGCCGCTGAGCCGCCGGACCACCGCGGCTGTCGCAGCCGCAGTTCGAGCGTCAGCCGCCGGTCAGCTCACCTGACCGGCGGCTGACCGCGATCCCGCCCGGCAGCAGTGTCGCGCCCTGCCCATGCCAGGTCGTGACCAGCGCGTCCAGGGCCGCGACGTGCCGGTGGGTCAGCGCCGCGCGGCGCGCGCCCAGCTCCGCGGCCCAGGCGTGCAGCACGCGGGTACGCAGCGCCGCGGGCAGCCCGCCCAGCGCGCCGGCGGACAGCCCGGCGGGCGTACGGCAGCGTTCCAGCGCGTTCCCGGCCAGCTCGTCGAGCAGGTCGGCGTCCGCGCCCAGCAGGGCCGCGGACCGGGCCAGGTTGGCCACGACGCCCTCGCCGAGCGCGGCGACCAGAGCGGGGAGCGCGTCGGCGCGCACCCGCGACCGGGCGTACGACGGATCGGTGTTGTGCGGGTCCTCCCACGGCACCAGGTCCTGCGCCGCGCATGCGGCCCGGCAGGCCGAGCGCGGCACGTCCAGCAGCGGCCGGCTGAACCGCGCCCCGGCGTGTTCCCGGTGCACCGGCATCCCGGCCAGCCCGCGCGGCCCCGCCCCGCGCGCCAGCGCCAGCAGCACCGTCTCGGCCTGATCATCACGGGTGTGTCCGAGCAGGACCGTCGCCGCGCCGAGCCGCCGGGCCGCCTCGGCCAGCGCCGCGTACCGCGCCTCCCGCGCCGCCGCCTCCGGCCCGCCCCGCGTACCGACCTCGACCGTCGCAACCTCCACCAGGTCGAATCCCTGCTCCCGGGCCCACCGCGCGACCTGCTCGGCCCGTCCCGCCGACCCGTCCTGCAACTGGTGATCGACCGTCACCAGCCCGACCCGCCACCCCACCCGCGGCGCGACGAAAACGGCCCCCGCCGCCAACGCCAGCGAATCCGCCCCACCCGAACAACCCACCAACACCAGCGGCCGCCCACCCCCCGCGACCTCGCCCGACGACCCGTCCCCCTGCCGCAACTCGTCAAGACTCGCGCCCTCGGAGCCGTCCTGAGTCCGCGACTCTTCAAGAGTTGCGGCAGGCTCGGCCGGCGTGGCCGCGGGCAGGGTGGTCAGGGTGTGGCGGATCGCGGTGCGGATCGCGGCGACCGAGGGGTCGAGCCTCATCCCCGGGTGTCGGCGGTGACCACGCGGGCCACCCACGCGTCGGGGTCGGCGATCTCGTCCAGGGTCGGCAGGGTCTCCTTGGACTCCCAGATGCGGTTCAGGCCGTCCATGCCGACCCGGTCCAGCACGGACTGCACGAAGACGCGCCCCTCGGCGTACTGCCGCATCTTGATGTCGATGCCCAGCAGGCGGCGCAGATACTGCTCGACCGGGTTGCTCGGGTGGCGGCGGCGGTCGAACGCGGCCCGGATGGTGGCGACACTCGGGATGACCTGCGGCCCGACGCCGTCCATGACCACCTCGGCGTGGCCCTCCAGCAGCGTCAGCACCGCGGTGAGGCGGTCGAGCACGGCCCGCTGCTCCGGTGTCTGCACGGCCTCCAGCAGCGATGCGCCGCGGGTGCCCTCCGGCTCGCGGGCGGCCTTGATCGCCGCGCCGAACTGCTGGTAGGCCTGGCTGAGCAGGTTGCCGGTGGGCGGCTCGGTGGCCTCGACGAAGGCCCGCACCTCGCTGAGGAAGTGCTCGCGCAGCCAGGGCACGGCGGTGAACTGGGTCCGGTGGGTGACCTCGTGCAGGCACACCCAGAGCCGGAAGTCGCGGGGGTCGGCCTTGATCCGGCGCTCCATGCCGACGATGTTCGGCGCGACCAGCAGCAGCTGCCCGGCCTGCACGGGCCGTCCGGGCTCGGCGGGCGGCGCGGCGAAGATGTCGTACTGGCCGAGCACCTTGCCGGACAGGTAACCCAGCACCGCTCCGGCTTCGACGCCGGTCACCTTCGCGCCGACCAGGTTGCCGAGGAAGCCGACCTTCTCCTCCAGCTTGTCGGTCAGCGGCGTGATCACCGTACGGAGCCCCTGCACGTTGACGTCGGCCCAGGTGCGCCGGTCGACCACGCGCACCGGCGCGTCCGGCACCTGCGGCGTCATCTTCGTGTACTCCGCGACGTGGCCTATCGCTTCGTCGGCCAGCCGCCTCAGGTCGCGGACGACCGCGGTGGCCTGCTCGTAGGTCACCGACGGTCCGGTCGGGCCGAACCGCGCGGCGGTGGTCGAGGCGAGATCCCAGTCCACGAGAGCCATAGCTAAGAACCTACTCTCCCGTAGCCATATCGCCCCGCGCCACGTGTTTGGATCTAGAGATGCGACAAGCGGTGTACGCGCCCCAGGGAGTGGTGGCCACGAGCCAGCCGCTGGCCGCCCAGGCGGGCCTGGCCATGCTGCGTGAGGGCGGTTCGGCGGTCGACGCGGCGGTGGCCGCGGCGGTGACGCTGACCCAGGTGCAGCCCGGCTCCAACGACATCGGCAGCGACCTGTTCGCGCTGGTCTGGGACGGTAAGGAGCTGCACGGGCTGAACGCCTCGGGCCGCGCCCCCGCAGCGCTGAGCCTGGCCACGCTCACCGCGGCCGCGAAGCCGCCCGGCGGGGCCCTCGGCGGCGGGCAGGCACGGGCCGCGCTCGCGCCACCAGCCCGCGGCTGGCTGCCGGTGACCGTGCCGGGCGCGCCCGCGGGCTGGCAGGACCTGCATGCGCGGTTCGGGCGGCTGCCGTTCGAGCGGCTGTTCGCCGACGCGGTGCACTACGCCGAGCAGGGTTGGACGGTGTCGCCGACGGTCGCCCAGCGCTGGGCCGAGTCGGTGAAGGTTCATCGCGGACTCGGCCACCCCGAGTGCCGGGCCTGGGCGGACGTGTACGCGCCGGGCGGGCGCGCGCCGCGGGTCGGCGAGCTGTTCCGCAACCCGGGCGCGGGCCGGGCGCTGCGGCTGATCGGCGGCAGCCACGCCGACTCCTTCTACCGCGGGGAGATCGCGCAGGCGCTGTCGGCGTACGCGGCGGACACCGGTGGCCTGCTCATCGCCGCCGACCTCGCCGAGCACACCAGCACCTGGGTCGAGCCGGTGAGTGCGGACTACCGCGGGCACACCGTGTACGAGATCCCGCCCAACGGGCAGGGGGTGGCGGCGCTGCAGGCGCTCGCGCTGCTCGACGGGTTGCCGCGGCACGGGCTGCACGAGCAGATCGAGGCGATGAAGCTCGGCTTCGCCGACGCGCACGCGTACGTCGCCGACCCTGCCGCGTACCCGGTGCCGGACCTGCTCGACCCCGCCTACCTGGCGGCGCGGCGGGCGCTGATCGGGGACCGGGCCGGTGACCCGCCGCCCGGGGACCCGATGAAGGGCGGCACCGTCTACCTCGCCGCGGCCGACGCCGACGGCATGATGGTCAGCCTGATCCAGTCGACGTACCAGGGCTTCGGCTCGTTCGTGGTGCTGCCGGAGTACGGCTTCGGGCTGCAGAACCGCGGGGCCGGGTTCAGCCTCGACCCGGCCCACCCGAACGTGGCCGCGCCGGGCAAGCGCCCGTTCCACACGATCATTCCCGGCTTCCTGTTCCGCGACGGCGCGCCGCTGGGGCCGTTCGGTGTGATGGGCGGGCACATGCAGCCGCAGGGCCACCTGCAACTGGTGCTGGCGACCGTGGACGACGGGCTGGGCCCGCAGGAGGCGCTGACCCGGCCGCGCTGGTACTGGCACACCGCGCGCCAGGTCGAGGTGGAGCCGGAGTTCGACCCGGCGGTGGTCGAGCAGTTGAGGGCGCGGGGCCACGAGGTCACCGTGGCCACGGACCGGTCCACGTTCGGCATGGGCCAGGCGATCTGGCGCATCCCCGGCGGTTACGTCGCCGGCTCCGAACCCCGCGCCGACGGCCAGGCCGCCGCCTACTGACCGCCGGGGCATGATCACTGTTTCGTGCCATGATCTGCGGTTCTACCGCAGGTTCCGGCACGGAGCAGCGATCTCCAACCACCCGCCGATGGGGTAGCGGGAGCAGGTCCGGCGGGGGTGCGCCAAGTCCAGGGTTGGTGCGTGGTCGTTGACGCCACTGTGAAGATGGCGACTTTTGTCCGGATTAGCTGCGGGTTCGCCCTGGTGGCGGGCGTGGCGGTGCTACCGGCGGGCGGCGGTGCGGCCGCGCCGGACGGCCCGCAGAAACTCCAACCGGCCTCGCGGGTCACGGCCGGGCGCGCGCCCACCAGCAGGCTCGCGAAGACCGACCGCAGCCTGCTCGACCGCACCGACGGCGAGCGCATCCCGGTGCTGGTCAAGCTCGACCACGACGCGGTCGCCAGCTACGCCGGCGGGGTGCCGGGCCTGGCCGCGACGAGCCCGGCGGCCACCGGCACGCGGCTGCGCGGCGGCGACGCGGAACGGGCCTACGAGCAGTACCTCGAGCAGCGTGAGCAGCAGTTCACCTCGGCGCTCGCCACCCAGCTGCCGTCGGCACGGGTAGGCCAGCGGCTGCGCACCGTTTACGGCGGCGTGGCTTTGACGCTGCCCGCCAACGAGGTCAAGAAGCTGCTCGCGGTCGAGGGCGTGGTGGCCGTGCAGCGCGACGAGCTGCGCGAGCCGCTGACCGATTCCTCCAGCTCCTTCATCGGCGCAGACGTGCTGCAGAGCGGCGCGGGCGCGAACGGCGCCCCCACCAGCCAGGCCGGCAAGGGCATCGTGGTCGGTGTGCTGGACACCGGCGCGTGGCCGGAACACCCGTCCTTCGCCGACCAGGGTGTGCTGGCCGCGCCACCGGCCAAGACGGACGGCACGGCGCGCCGCTGCGACTTCGGCGACAACCCGCTGACGCCCGGCAAGGACGTGTTCCGCTGCAACAACAAGCTGATCGGGGGTGCTGCGTTCCTGAAGGGCTATCTGGAGGTGTTCCCGGACGAGACGTACAAGTCGGCCCGCGACGGCGACGGGCACGGCACGCATACCGCCTCGACGGCCGCGGGCGGCGTGCTGGCCTCGGCGAAGGTGTTCGGCGTCGAACGCGGGCCGGTGCACGGGGTCGCGCCGGGCTCCTGGCTCAGCGTCTACAAGGTCTGCGGGGCCAACGGCTGCATGTCGTCGGACTCGGCGGCCGCGGTGGCGCAGGCGGTGCGCGACGGCGTCGACGTCGTCAACTTCTCCATCTCCGGCGGCACCGACCCGTTCAGCGACCCGGTCGAGATGGCCTTCCTGGACGCGTACGCGGCGGGGGTCTTTGTGGCCGCCTCGGCGGGCAACTCGGGTCCCGATGCCGGCACGGTCAACCACCTGTCCCCGTGGGTGACCACGGTGGCCGCCTCCACCCAGCGCCGCGAGTTCAGCGCGGGCCTGACCCTGCAGGCCGGCACCGCGACCAGGCAGCTGAGCGGGGCCTCGCTGACCGCGGGCGCCGGGCCGGCCCCGCTGGTGCGGGCCGGTGACGTCCCCGCCTACAAGGGCGGCACGACCTGCGCCAGGCCCGCGAAGAAGGGCCAGTTCACCGGAAAGATCGTCGTCTGCGAGCGCGGCGGCAACCCCCGGGTCGAGAAGGGCTGGAACGTGCGCGAGGGCGGCGCCGTCGGCATGGTCCTCTACAACCCGGACCTGCAGGACGTGGAGACCGACAACCACTGGCTGCCCACGGTGCACCTGGCCGACGCGGCGGTGCTGGAGTTCCTCGACGCGAACTCCGACGTCACCGCGACGATCACCGCGGGTCAGGCCAACGCGGGCACCGGTGACGTGATGGCCGCGTTCTCCTCCCGCGGCCCGGGCGGCCTCGCGCTCAAGCCCGACGTGACCGCACCGGGCGTGCAGATCCTGGCCGGACACACGCCGACCCCTGGTGCCACCGCGGGCGGCCCGGCCGGCGAGCTGTTCCAGGCCATCGCAGGCACCTCCATGTCGTCCCCGCACGTCGCCGGCGCGGCCGCATTGCTGGCGTCCCGGCACCCGGACTGGACCCCGGGCGAGCTGAAGTCGGCGCTGATGACCACCGCGGTGACCGAGGTGACGACCGAGGACGGCAAGACCCCGGCCGGGCCGCACGAGATGGGCGCCGGGCGGATCGCGGTGGACCGCGCCGACCAGGTCGCCCTGACCGTGTCGGACTCCGCCGCCCGCATGATGACGCTGGCCGACGACGAGGTGCGCGCCGTCGACCTCAACCTGCCGTCGATCAACGCGCCGATCATGCCGGGTCGGCTGTCCACGGTGCGCACCCTGCGCAACATGACCGACCGGACCATGACGTACGCCGTCGCGAGCACCGCGCCGAAGGACAGCTCGATCAGCGTCCCGGCGACGGTCACCGTGCCCGCCCGGGGCGCCGCGCCGCTGCCCGTGACGATCTACTCCCGCGCGGCCGGGGACGGCTACCTGTCCGGCGAGATCCGGCTGACCCCGGCCGAGGGCGGCCCGGCGCTGCACCTGCCGGTCGCCTTCCAGCCGTCCCAGGGCCAGGTGACGCTGGCCAGCACCTGCACCGCCAAGAAGGTGACGCTGGCCCGCACCGCGCAGTGCACGGTGACCGCCGCCAACACCGGCTACGACGAGGCGCCCGTGGACCTGACCACCCGCCTGGACCCGGCGCTGGCCGTCACCGGCGTCGACGGCGGGGCCAAGCTGGACGGCCCGCACGAGGTCAGCCACGACACCACGCTGCGCGGCATCGAGCCGGGCAAGCCGGACGTGGCGGAGCTGGACGACCGGGCGTGGAAACCGCTCGACGTCACGCCCGACGCGATCGGCGACGAGGAGATGATCAATTACGACGTGCCCGGGTTCGGCTACGCCGGCCAGACGTACACCCGCATCGGCGTGGTCTCCAACGGCTACCTCGTCGTCGGCGGCGGCACCGTCCAGGACGTGCGCCTCGAGCCCCCGGGCGCGGCCGAGGGCGAGCCGGCCACCGACCCGGACCGGCCCAACAACGTGCTGGCCCCGTACTGGGCCGACATGGACGGCACCAAGGCCGACGGGGTGCGCGTGGCCTCCGTCCAGGGCGGCGGCGCGGAGTGGATCGTCGTCGAGTGGCGGGTGAACCGCTTCGGCACCGAGGACACGCAGCGCTTCCAGGTCTGGCTCGCCACTGGCGAGAACGAGGACATCCGGTTCGCGTACGACGCCAAGAACCTGCCCGGCGGCGCGAAGGTGTTCGCGATCGGCGCGGAGAACGCGCTCGGCGAGGGCATCCTGCGGACCGAGCAGCCCGGTCCCGACCTGCGGGTGCAGAGCACGGGCGGGCACCCGGGCGGTGTGGTGTCGTACACCGTGAAGCTGCGGGGCGTCATGCCCTCCGACGCACGGGTGACCACCAGCATGACCAGCCCGGAGGTTCCCGGCACCACCGTCGTGCGCACCCGCATCCCGGTGGTCGTCCCGTAGCGAGCCGCTCCTGAAGTGGCGACGTCAAGAAGGGCACCTTCTACAACGCACAGCGTTGTGAAGGTGCCCTTCCTTCGTCAGGTGGTGCGGAAGGTGTGGCGGTAGACGGCGGGGGTGGTGCCCACGCGGCGGTGGAAGTGGTGGCGCAGCGTCGCCGAGTCGCCGAAGCCCGAACGCGTCGCCACCGACTCGACGCTCAGCTCCGTCTCCTCCAGCAGCCGCCGGGCCAGCAGCAGGCGCTGATGAGTGAGCCAGTCGTGCGGTGTCGCGCCGGTCTCCGCCCGGAACCGGCGCGCGAACGTGCGCGGAGCCATGTGCGTACGCGCCGCGAGATCGTCCACGGTCAACTGCTCGTCCAGGTGCGTGAGCAGCCACTCCAGCAGCGGCTGCAGCGTGTCGCAGTCGACCTCCGCCGCGATCGGCGCCTCGATGAACTGCGACTGCCCGCCCGCCCGGTGCGGCGGCACCACCATCCGCCGGGCCAGCTTCGTCGCCACCGCCGCGCCCTGCTCCTGGCGCACCAGATGCAGGCACGCGTCGATCCCGGCCGCGGTGCCCGCGCTCGTGATCACCCGCCCGTCCTGCACGTACAGCTCGTTCGGCGACACCAGCGCCGTCGGATGCCGCTCGGCCAGCAACGCCGCGTGCTTCCAGTGCGTCGTGCAGCGCCGCCCGTCCAGCAGCCCCGCCTGCCCCAGCAGGAACGCCCCCGAGCACACCGACAGGATCCACGCACCCCGCTCGGCCGCCGCGACCAGCGCTGCCACCGCCGCCGGCGGCACCTCCGAGGCGAGCGGATGCGCCGGCACGGCCACCAGGTCGGCGCTCGCCAGCGGCGTCAGATCCGCATGCGGCACGATGCTGAACCCCGACCGGGTACGGATCGGCCCGCCGTCCGGACTGCACACCGCGAACTCGTACGACGGGAACCCGTCCCCGCTCCGATCGGTCCCGAACACCTCGCACAGCACCCCCAACTCGAACGGTGCGACGTCGTCCAGGCCGAGCACGGCCACCCGATACAGCGACATGTGACTCACGCTACTCGATGAATGGCAGAAAATCGAGGGACCCTGTCAATCCTGCCACTGTCCCGACCGAACCGGACACGAGACACTTAATTCACTCCGGTGCGCACCGGCCCAAACCACTTCGAAACGGTGAGGCCGTCATGGAGCTGTTCATCTTCCTACTCGTGTTTCTGCTGGTCGCCGGTGTCGCAGGCCAGTTCGGGATGATCGTCACCAATTCCGACCCCGACGTGCGGCAGAGGCCCTTCATCCGGCAGTCTTGACCCCATGGGCTGGTACGACGCGGACATAGACCGTGTGATCATCACTGAAGAGGAACTCCGCGGTAAGACCGCCGAGCTCGCCAAGCAGGTCGCCGCCGACTACGCGTCGGTCGACGGCCTGCTTCTCGTCTGCGTCCTGAAGGGCGCGGTCATGTTCATGGCCGACTTCTCCCGCGAACTCGGCAAGGTCGGCGGCCCGCCCGTCGAACTCGAGTTCATGGCCGTCTCCTCGTACGGCCAGGGCACCACGTCCTCCGGCGTCGTACGCATCCTCAAGGACCTGGACCGTGACATCGCGGGCAAGCACGTGATCGTCGTCGAGGACATCGTGGATTCCGGTCTGACGCTGTCGTGGCTGCTCAAGTATCTGGAGTCGAGGTCGGCGAAGTCTGTCGACGTCGTGGCGTTGTTCCGGAAGCCTGAGGCGATCAAGGTGCCGGTGCCGGTGAAGTACGTGGGTTTCGACATTCCTACGGAGTTTGTCGTTGGCTACGGTCTTGACTACTCGGAGCGGTATCGCGAGGTGCCGTACGTGGGGATTCTCAAGCCTGAGGTTTATCAGCGCTGATTGTGCGTGGTTGCGCTCCGCAGGGGGTGCCGCCGGGTTCGCTGGGGGCCGCCAAGAACGGGCGGCCCTTTACGCTCACTCCGGCGGCACCCCCTGCTCCGCTCCGGTAGGAGTGGTTGCGGTGGGTGGGCTTGTGCGGGTTTTTTAGGGTCTGCCGAGTCAGTAACGCCCCACACTTGGCTGCTTCCGCTCATCACAGTTCCCACCCGTGTACTCAAATACCGTCATGTGGGGCGTTACCTGTGGGGCGCAAGCGGGCCGCCCTGGTCTCCACGGGAGCCGTCGGGTTGTTACCTGAGTGGTCTGGTCACGGCTGTCGCGTATCCCCTAAAAAGTGCACCCTGGGTATGGGCTGCGCGGAGCGGGGTAGGGGTCGGGGGCGCGTAAAAGCCGCCGGTGTTTGGCGGCCAGCGCCCCCGACCCCTACCCCGCGGAGCGCCCCCAGGGGGTAGCCTCAACCACCCACTCAGCCCAGAGCGAACACAGGCGTGATTTGTCCCGAATGCGGGGGACCTGAGCTGAGAAAACGCTGAACGTTGTGCGATGGGGAGCACGCATCAGCCAACCGAAGGTTTCCACGGTGTACCGTCGACTAACCGGGCCGCGCCCGGTGAGCTGACCGCCTCTATCGATCAGGAGGACACGGGCGCGAACAAAAGCGTCCGGTAACAGCATGGAGCGTACGCGTTTCTTCCGCCGGCCGATCTTCTGGATCTTCATCGTGGCCATCGGCGCGATCCTGCTCAGCCAGCTCTTCACCAGCGGCCCGAGCTACCAGCCCGTGGACACCTCGGTGGCCCTTGCCCAGCTCAACCAGGCTGGTCCAGGCGCGATCAAGGAAGTGCAGATCCGGGACAAGGAGCAGACGCTCCGGATCGACCTGGCCAACAAGGCCAAGTTCGACGATGTCGAGACTGACAAGATCGAGGCCCAGTACCTGTCCGACGCCGGCCTGCAGATCTTCAACAAGGTCGAAGCCGCCAAGGCGGAGGGCAAGATCTCGGGGCCGTACGACACCGAGGTCACCGAAGAGTCGGTGTTCCTGTCGCTGCTGGTGAGCCTGCTGCCGATCGCCGTGCTGGTGATCCTGCTGCTGCTGTTCATGTCGCAGATGCAGGGCGGCGGCTCGCGGGTCCTGAACTTCGGCAAGTCGAAGGCGAAACTCGTCAGCAAGGACACCCCGAAGACCACCTTCGCGGACGTGGCCGGCTCCGACGAGGCCGTCGAGGAGCTGCACGAGATCAAGGACTTCCTGCAGAACCCGGCGAAGTACCAGGCGCTCGGCGCCAAGATCCCGAAGGGTGTGCTGCTGTTCGGCCCGCCCGGAACGGGTAAGACGCTGCTGGCCCGCGCCGTCGCCGGCGAGGCCGGGGTGCCGTTCTACTCGATCTCGGGTTCCGACTTCGTGGAGATGTTCGTGGGTGTCGGCGCCTCGCGTGTCCGTGACCTGTTCGAGCAGGCGAAGGCGAACGCCCCGGCGATCGTGTTCGTCGACGAGATCGACGCGGTCGGCCGCCACCGCGGCGCCGGCATGGGCGGCGGTCACGACGAGCGTGAGCAGACCCTGAACCAGCTGCTGGTCGAGATGGACGGCTTCGACGCGAAGGGCGGCGTCATCATGATCGCCGCGACCAACCGTCCCGACATCCTCGACCCGGCGCTGCTGCGCCCGGGCCGGTTCGACCGCCAGATCGCGGTGGACACCCCCGACATGGTCGGCCGCAAGGCGATCCTGCGGGTCCACGGCAAGGGCAAGCCGTTCACGCCGGACGTCGACCTGGACGCGGTGGCGCGGCGTACGCCGGGCTTCACCGGCGCCGACCTGGCCAACGTGATCAACGAGGCTGCGTTGCTGACCGCGCGCAAGGACCAGCGCGCCATCAGCAACGATTCGCTGGAGGAGTCGATCGACCGCGTGGTCGCCGGCCCGCAGCGGCGCAGCCGGGTGATGTCGGAACACGAGAAGAAGATCACCGCGTACCACGAGGGCGGCCACGCCCTGGTGGCCTGGGCGCTGCCGCACTCCGCGCCGGTGCACAAGGTGACGATCCTGTCGCGCAGCCGCTCGCTGGGTCACACGCTGGTGCTGCCGACCGAGGACAAGTACACCCAGACCCGTGCCGAGATGATCGACACCCTGGCGTACGCGCTCGGCGGCCGGGCGGCCGAGGAGCTCGTGTTCCACGAGCCGACCACGGGCGCCGGCAACGACATCGAGAAGGCGTCGGCGCTGGCCCGGGCCATGGTGACGCAGTACGGCATGAGCTCGAAGCTGGGCGCGGTCAAGTACGGCACCGCCGGAGACGAGCCGTTCCTGGGCCGGTCGTACGGCCACGAGCGGGACTACTCCGACTCCATCGCCGCCGAGATCGACTCCGAGGTGCGCTCGCTCATCGAGCTGGCCCACGACGAGGCGTACGAGATCCTCGTGGAGTACCGCGACGTGCTCGACGCGATTGTGCTGGAGCTGATCGAGAAGGAGACCATCTCGACCGCCGACATGGCGCGCATCTGCGCCCGGGTCGTCAAGCGGCCGCCGATGGCCCCGTTCAACGGCTTCGGCAAGCGCACGCCGTCCACCCAGCCGCCGGTGCTCACGCCGGCCGAGGTGGAGAAGCAATCGGCGAGCAACGGCCAGGCCACCGACAGCGGCGAGATCACCGTCTCGACGACCGCGGAGGCCACGAACTGAACGGCGAGCAGGAGCTGGACCACCTCGCCGCCCGCCTGGTCGACGGCTCCCTCACCGGTGTTCCGGTGGAGGAGACCGTCGACCTGGCGCGTATCGAGAAGGCGGTCCGGGAGATCCTCGTCGCGCTGGGCGAGGACCCCGACCGCGACGGCCTGCAGAAGACCCCGGCCCGGGTGGCCCGCGCGTACGCCGAGCTGTTCGCCGGACTGCGGGCCAACCCCGCGGACGTGCTCAAGACGACGTTCGAGGCCGACCACGACGAGTTCGTGCTGGTCCGTGACATCTCGATCTTCAGCCTGTGCGAGCACCACCTGCTGCCGTTCCGAGGCGTGGCGCACGTCGGCTATCTGCCCGGCGAGGACGGCCGCATCACCGGCCTGTCGAAGCTGGCCCGCCTGGTCGAGGTCTTCGCGCGGCGGCCGCAGGTGCAGGAACGGCTCACCTCCCAGGTCGCCGACCTGCTCCAGGAGAAGCTCGACGCACGGGGCGTCATCGTGGTGCTGGAGTGCGAGCACATGTGCATGGAGATGCGCGGCATCCGCAAGGCCGGCGCCCGCACCGTCACCAGTGCCGTACGCGGCATCCTCAAGTCGGACCCGAAGACCCGCGCCGAAGCGATGTCATTGATCAACGCCCGCTGACGTCGCTCCCGCCGACTCCGCGTCGCGCCCGTCCCGCCGTGACCACGGCCGGACGGGCGCTTCCGTTCACAGGACGGCCAGCAGCAGGACCGCCAGCAGCGCCGGTGCCATACAGGCGAACGCGCCGACGGCAGCGGTCCGGGGACGGTCCGGGTAGACGGTGCCGATCAGCAGCCAGGCGCCGCCGAACGCCAGCGGCGCGAGGATCAGCCCACACACGGCCGCGAAGAACACCTGCGCGCCGTCGCCCGCCAGGCCCGCGATCGCCAGCTGCACCAGCAGCGCCGTCAGGCCCATCGGCCCGTACACCAGCAGGTTGCGCAGCGACCGGGAGCCGCTGCCCTCGTCCTCGAACCGGGCCAGCGCACCGTCGGCGACCTCCACGTTCGCGCCCGCCTGGCGCAGCGCGGCCAGCGCCACCGCCGGGCCGCCGGTGACGGCCTCCGCAGCCGCGAGCAGCTCCGCCGGTCCCGGCTGCAGCACCGGCGGCGGAGCCCCGGCCCGACTCGCCGTATCGAGCAGCCGCGTGGCCTGCATACCGAGCCGGGCCTGCACCGTCGGCAGCTCGTCCCGAGCCGCCGCCAACGCCGACACCTCACCGGCCGCCGAGTCCGCCGCCTCCCGCCGCACCGTATCCAAGCGCTGCGCCGCCCCCAGGTACTCCGCCCAGGCCGCACTCCGCTCACTCACCGCGCACCCGCTCGCGCGGCTGTCATGGACAGGGCAGGCAGCGTGGTCATGCGGGCTCCTGGGTCAGCGCGGTGAGGACTACAGGCGAGTCGGAGGAGGGATCGCGGGCCTGCCAGAGCCGCTGGCGCAAGGCCGCCAGGACCTGGGCGTCGGCATCAGGGTCAGGGAAGCGGACCGTCTTCTCGTGACCTCGGATCGCACCGCGCGGCCCGCCCAGCCCGCCCGCCGTGTTGACGACCGCGCAGCCCAGCGGCAAGGTCGCCGCCGCGTCGTTGGTCGCCTCCAGCACGTCCCCGCCGCCCGGCAGCGCGATACGCACCGGCACCTGCCCGAACAGCGAATCCCGGCGGACGTGCAGCGCCTCGATGCCACGCACCGTGTGCGAGCAGAGGATCAGATGCACGCCGTACGTGCGCCCCCGCCGGCCGATCGACTCCAGGAGCCCCAGCGCCTCGGCCGCGACCGGATCCGAACCAGCCAGCAGCACCGGGAACTCGTCGACGACGCAGACCAGACGCGGCAGCGAACGCTGCTCACGGGCCTGCGCGAACCGCTTCACGCCCAGCTCCTGCCACAGCTCCTCGCGGCGGCCCAGCTCCTCGTCCAGCTCCCGCAGCACCGCCAGCCCCTGCTCGCGGTCGCAGTCCATGCCGACCACCCGGGCGTGCGGCAACCACGCCGGATCCGGCTCAGGTCCCGAGCCCGGCGCGAACCGCCCGAACGCCCCGCCCGGCTTGAAGTCCAACAGGTACAGCGCCAGCTCGTCGGGGTCGTAGCGGGTACACAGCCCGTAGAGCACATTCACCAGGAACGCCGACTTGCCGCCGCCCGAACGGCCGCCGACCAGCCAGTGCGGCGTCAGGTCGGCGAACACCAGCGAGATCGGCGTCTCGCCGGCCAGCCCCGCGGTCGTGGACAGCCCCGCCGCAGACGACTCCGCCCACCAGTGATCCGGGTCCGGCAGCAGGTCCATCAGGTGCACCTGCCCCGACAAGGCATACCGTTCGGCCAGCTCGCGGCACACCCGCGCCACCAGCTCCGCGGGCGGATCCGGGTCGAGCCGAACCGGCACCGACAGACCCGGCCAGGTCGCGGTCGGGCTCGGCCCGTCGGCGGCCACACGCGCAACCGGGACGTCACTCCCGGCGGCCCGCCCGGGCAGGCCGTCCGCACGAGCCGCCGGCTGGGCGAAAGGCGCGCCACCCAGCAGCGCGTACGGGTTACGCAACGCGATCTGCGTGCTCATCGGCAGCGGAGCCTGCGCCGACGGCAGCGACGTGTCCGGGGTCAGCGGCGGCGGCGGCCAGCCCGCGACGATCAGGTGCAACCCGGTCGCCGGACCCGCCTGTGCCAGCGCGGTGATCCGGTTCAGCTCGGCACCCTGGACATCCGACGGCAGGGCGGCGACCAGCAGCAACATGGTGCAGTCCCGACGCCGCGGCCGGGCCGTCGGACGCCGCTGCGCCTCCGGCCGGCTCGGGCGTACCCAATGCTCGGCCTCCGCCAGCACGGCCTGCAGCCCGGCCCGGTCCGTGACCGGCGGCGGCATCAGACCCGCATCGGCCAACGCCCCGAACGGCGCGAACAGCGCCCCGCCCACCGCGTCCACCGCCCGCACCACCAGAGTGCCCGACGGCGCGGTCGCCAACAGCCGCAACAGGATCGCCCGCAGCACCCCCGCCACCCGCGGATCCCGCGAATCGGCGCTGAACGTCAGATGGCCCGTGCCCAGCAGCGGCAGCACCGCCGGGAACTGGGCATCCTCCTGCGGCGCAGCCGTGCCGACCCGGACGAACTCCGGCCGGCGCTGCTCACCCAGCGGCGTACCCGCCGGCACCTCGTCCAGCGCCGCACCCAGCCAGCCCGGCGTCAGCCGCGCGGCGGCATCCCGCAGCCGCTGCGCCAGCGCCTGCTGCTCGGCCAGGTCGGTGCGCGGCGGCGGTAGATAGGTGTCCAACGCGGACGCCGCAGCCTGTGTCACCGCCGAAGCATGCCGGTGCAGGCTCGCCGCCTGGTCGATCCGCGCGTTCAATCCGGGCACGCCGACACCTCCGCTGCGTCCTCCCCGGGGGAGGGTAGCGCAGAGCGCCCGATACCTGTCGCAACTACGCGGAAGCAACTCCCGTGTAAACCCGACAGATCATCCGTTGACGCCGGACTATTCGTCCCTCGACAGGTAGTCGATGAAACGCGCCCTGATCAGAGGCTCCTGATCGCCGTAATCGTGCCCGGTGAACTCCCGCCACAGCGACACCGAGTCGTCGACCGCCGAGCCGATGTCGGCGAGTTCCCGCTCCTCGGTCTCCGGCGACGTGGGCAGGTGCTTGAACAGGTCCCAGAAGAAGCCGAGATCCAGCTTCTCGCGCGCCTTGGTGAAGGCGCGCTCACGCAGCTCCTCGGTGGGCAGGGCATCCAGTTCGGCGAAATCGGTCACCCGACCAGCGTACGGGGTGATCCCGCGCGCGGCTTCCCGGCGGCGATCCGTCCGCCTGTCGCGACCTCGTGCGGGGACGGGGGGCAGGCTATCGTCATCGCGTGTACGAGACCCCGCCGCCGAAGCGGCCGTCGCCCCTCCTCGGCCTGCTGAAGAAGCCGATGATGCTCGCCATCGCCGGAGCGGCGGTGGCACTCCTGCTGGTCATCTTCTGCTGCTGCGGGCTGTGGTTGTTCGGCAACCTCAACACCGGGTCCGTCTGACGCCGAGGTTATCCACAGAGGAATCGCCGGCCCTGTGCGAGGCGTGTCCGCTCGGCTACGCTGCCCGCAGGGCGTGCTGATGCACGTCTCTGCTCATGGGGAGGTGAGCATGGCGGACAAACCGATGCCGCAGCTGGCGGTGGACATGGTCGAGGTACGGAAGGTCACCGCCGACCTGCGTGCCCGTACCAACGACGGGCTGGCTCCGGGGGTGGGGCAGTTCGCGCGGGAGATCGAGCGGGGCGTGCTGTTCGGTACGTTCTCGCCGAGCGGCGAGACCCAGGCGGCAAGGAACGCATTCTGGGCCGCCCTGCAGCGGCACCACGCCAACGCCACGCGACAACTCGAAGTTGGCCAAACGTTGGCGGCTGCGCTTGAGAAGGTGCTCGCGAACTACACGGAAGCCGATGACCTCGCGGCGATGAAACTCTCCGTGCTGGAGCGTGAGCTGATGGTCGCGGTGGAACGGCTGGAGATCGCTGAACTGCGCCATCAGCAGGGGCGGGGGGCTTACATCTGATGGATAAGTTGAAGCCCCTCGGTAGTACGGCTGCCGAAGCGAAAACGGACGAGCTCAGGCTGCCGCCGCAGCCGACGTGGAGGTACGCCTTCACCAACTGGGACAGGTACGACATACCCCGGATCTGGGATGGTGTCAGCTGTGTCAGCCGCTCCGAGACGTGGGATCAGGCGCAGAGTATCGGTCGGCAGGCCGATCAGTTGAACGCTCAGGCTGACGACCTGGAACGCCTACGGGAGCGTCTGGCGGCAGCCTGGTCCGGGGGGCAGACGCCAGCTGCGGCTGCGGCTCTGGAGCGAATCAGCTTGCTGATCAGCTCGCTTCGCGCGGACGCTCTGGCGGCTACGACGACGGCGCGTGGCGTCAACGGTGTCCTGGAGGCCATGGCAGCGGCCAGGCAGAAGCTCGCGCCGATCGTCAACGAGTACCTGGAAATCACCAACGAGCACCACCCCTATGCATGGCGGCATGAGGCAACCCGGCTCAATGAGCAGGCGCGCGAAGTCATGATGGCTACGGAGCAAGCCATCCGCGACCATCGAAAGAACATCATCGTTCCTGCACAGGTAGAGCAGCGGGGTGTGACGTTCACTCCGGAACCGCAGCCAACCACTCCGAAACCGCTCGGCACAGGCCCGGAGGGATACACCCCCGATGTCTTCGGTCCTCCAGAGTCCGGACCTACCGATTCATCGGCAAGTTGGCCTGTGTCACGAGGCCCAGCTGAGGTTGCCGACGATATGGAACAAGAGTTCCCGCAGCCGATTGGTAGACCGGTGCCGGGATTGTCCTCCGGTGGGACCGCGATGCTTCCCATATTCCCGGGAAGCCCGTATGCACCTCAAGGTGGCGCGTACGTGATGCCCACCGACGCAGGCGCAACGGGATACGTCATGCCGATGTCGAATGCGCCTGGGGCATCCCACGCTGGCTCGCGCGGCGGCGGCATGCCAGGACTTATGCCCATGCCGACGCCTCTGGGAGGCGCGCCGTCGGGCCGCGGCGGGGATGGGCCGTACTACCGCCGGGGTGCCGACACGCGATGGGAAGTGCGGCAGGGTATCCGCTCAGTGATCGAACCAGAGGCTCGCCCTGGGCTGCCGAAGCCGGAGCCGATGCACAACGTTGAGGACTTCCGCGAGTGGTACACGGAAGTGGCCATGCCGTGGCGGCTCGGTGAATCCCCACAAGAGCCGGCGCCGACGGTGGTCATACGAAGAGGCGGGCGGTGAGTTCCTTCAGCGGCATTGTCAGGTTCGCCGGAACCGTTGGCATGACATCACTGATGGCGGTCATCATGGCGCAGCCGGTCTCGGCAGCTGACGCCATCGAGGATGGCCAGTGGTATCACGCCATGATGAAGACGGTGTCCGCTGCCAAGATCACCAAGGGTGGCGGAGTGACTGTGGCTGTCGTCGACTCCGGTGTCGACGCCGGCCATCCGGATCTGGCGGGGTCGATCCTGCCTGGAGCCGACTTCACGGAAGATGGTCCCGGCGATGGCCAAAAAGATTCAGACGGTCACGGCACGGCGATGGCGGGGCTAATAGCCGCACACGGCCGTGTCCGCGGCGTGGCACCTGAGGCGAAGATACTCCCAGTGAGGACGGTCACTCGTTCGATCGGTACCGGTGCGCTGGCACGAGGCATTCAGTGG
Source organism: Catellatospora sichuanensis (assembly GCF_007483665.1). Taxonomy (GTDB): domain Bacteria; phylum Actinomycetota; class Actinomycetes; order Mycobacteriales; family Micromonosporaceae; genus Catellatospora; species Catellatospora sichuanensis. The sequence continues at coordinate 49,402 of NZ_ML660187.1, read as the reverse complement.
GCCGTCGAGCAGGAGGCGGACGTCATCTCGATCTCGCAAGGATCGGACTACGACGACCTCGCGGTCCGCGAAGCAGTAGAGGCGGCGCTGGCGGCGGACATCGTGGTGGTCGCGGCAGCGGGGAACCGTACGGAAACCAAAGAAGTCGGCTACCCCGCGTCAATCGCCGGAGTCGTCGCCGTGTCGGGCGTCGACCGTAAGGGAAACCATTCCTCGATGTCGGCCAGTGGCGCCGCTATCGATCTTGCCGCGCCTTGTGACGACGTCTCCAGCACGTATGTTGGTGGCACCTGGACGGGGCTCACGGGGACCTCGGCGGCAACCGCGCTGGTGGCTGGTGCTGCCGCCCTCGCTCGCGCGCACTTTCCTGACATGTCTGCGGCGGAGGTCGTCCACCGGCTCACCTCGACCGCCGTGGATAGGGGTGTTCGAGGTCCCGACGGGGAGTACGGCTACGGAATCGTCGACGCCTCTGCTGTACTCGGCAGGTCAGTGCCTTCACTGACACCGTCCGCCGACATGTCGGTCCCGGGGACGCCCCAAGTTGACCATCCGCGAGACGCCACGCCTCGGCGCCTCGAAGTTGGTGCCGTGGTGGCGTTCGGCTACCTGGCGGGTGGGCTTGTGCTGGTTCTTTTGGGTGCGTGGCTGGTCAGGAGCCGCCATAGGAACCGCGCCAGCTGAGATGGCTCCCGCTGACCGCCGTCGGTGTTTCGACATCCTAGAACGATCGATGAAAGACATGACGACGCGAGAATGAGGGCATGGTGCGATCGGTGAAGTGGCGAAAGATCCTCCTGATTCTGGCGATCATGGTGGCGGTCGTCGGAGTCGGAGGTGCGATCGCCGCGGTTCTCGCGTATCACGAAGTCACGAAGATCGATCGCACTAACCCAAAGGTAGTGCTAGATGAGTACCTGCGCGCGGCTCTCGTTAAGGGGGATGCCGTTGCGGTCGATCTCTATACCTGTGACGACCCGGTCGGCCTGAGCCCAATCTCTAAACTCCGCACCGAACTTGACCAGCGCGAGCAGGAGTTCGCGGTTGAGATCCTGGTCAGTTGGGGAGCTATGAGTCGAGTCGACAGTCCGGGCCGTACGGAATTGACGACGAATCTCGCGATCACAGCAATTAAGGATGGCATGGAGCAGAGCAGTAGTTCGCAGACATGGCGTTTCACCGTGCTGGAGCAGGATGGGTGGCGCGCTTGCGGTGCGGAAAGGCTGACCAGCAGCCCCTCTGTGTCACCGAGCGCGACGCCTTGATCATTCAACCCATAAGTCGGCTAGCGGCACCGCTCGCGTAGCTGGTGCTTGTCCCGTTGCTGCCCAGCGATACCACTCGTGTTCCTGTGTCACCCGGACCTGTGCTGTGCCTTCAGGGCCAGTGTGTGCCTCGGTCACCGCACGAAGCCCTCGTTGCTCACCGTCGGCGCCGGTTTGGACCAGCCGACGACCCATTAGCTGACCTGTGGCCTGGGCTGCAAGGGCCTCTGCGGGTACTGCGACCCGCGTAGTCGGAGCGTCCAGCGAAACTAGGATCAATCCATCGGTTGTCGCCGTCCGCTCGGCAGAGGTGCTGATGGTCTCCACCCAGACGCGTTCAACGGGCACCAGTGCAGCGAAGACTTCGATGCGTTCTCGCTCGGCGCGGTACCACTCCGCCTCTGCCAGGACGGGGATAAGGCTGCGAGCACCCTGCCGAACCATCGTGTCACCGCGCATTCCCGTGCGCCATCCGTGGCCCGGAAGCCCGATCATCACTCGAGCGCCTCGCAGCACGCCGCCGCTGTTGATGACGGTTAGCGCGGGGACAGGCACGATGGGAGCTGGCGGCGTGCGCCACTCGGCCGCCCACGCCGCGAAGTCTGCCTCGGTCATGCCGAGTCGTTCTCCTTTCCGAGGGCAGCACCCTTACTGGCCATGAACGGCACCGGATCGATCGCGCCGCGGTTGGACCGGTCGCCATCGAGGTGGACCTGGAAGTGTAGGTGCGGTCCGCTGGAGTGGCCACTGGTTCCGACATAGCCGATGACCTGGCCAGCGCCGACTCGCTCGCCGACGTGAACCAGCGGCCGGCTCACCATGTGGCAATACCGTGTGATCACCTGACCGGCGTGCAGGACGTCTACGAACCAGCCGCAACCAGGAGTGGAAGGTGATCCGTCTCGATTGCAGTTACCGACATCGCATTTGCTCACGATCACGACGCCTGCCGAAGCTGCCCGGATCGGTGTGTGGCGGGCCGCACCGAGGTCGACACCGTTGTGACGGGGCCTTTCGCGAGTGCGAAATCCCGACCACACGCCCGCGCTAACCGGGGCAGTCCAACCGGAGGCGGCGATCTGGCCAAATCCGGCGCACTTCAACTGATTGCCGACTACAACTGCGCGTGCCGCCCCATCGGCGAGCTCATTGACGATCCGCGTCGCAGTCGGCTCATGCTTGGCGTAAGCGTTCGGGTAGGCACTGATCTGCACCCGCTGAGCGGCGACGGTAAGCGGGAGCGTCTCCCAGTTCTTGACCTTCAGTAACTTGTTGTAGAACTTCGTCGACGAGTAGACGGGATCCATGATCTGCTCGGGAGTGCCCCAGCCCTGGCTCGGCCGCTGCTGGAACAGTCCAAGCGAGTCATGGTCGTTGCGATTGCCGAGGTGGCCGTGGTTGGTGAGGCTGCTCTCCTGCATAGCCGTCGCCACCGCGACTACCCACCCGCGAGGTGGCACCTTGAGTTGCTGGCCGGTCTTGATGATGATCGCAGCATTGCGGATCTTGTCCTCGCCATACGGGCCGATCCGCGGAAACTGTCCAGTAATGCTGATGGTCTTCGTGCTGCCACAGCCGAGGGTGTTGGTCAGCGGCGAATTGTTGGTGGTGAGGTCGCCGAAAATGACGGCAGTCACGGCACCACCGCAGCACAGCAGCGCGACGGCTGCGGTCACGGCGACGATGACTCCTGGCCGCAGGAGTCGGCGGCCCTTATCGCGTAGGGGCGTGCTGAGCAGCGGGAGGCCGCTCATACCCGCTCCCAGTCGACGCCGTCCACCAGCCACCGGCCCTGAGAAGCCACAAGGCGCAACCGCAACAGGCCTGCGTCGATGGGGATGACGACCTCAACAAAGGAGTCTGCGAGGGCCTCCATGCGGGCCGCGCCGGTTATCCGGTCTGCGGGCACCCCGGCTGGGTCTACGCCGTCAAGCTCCGCAACGAGGGCCTCTGTGCAGTGCGGCCGCAGGGAGTCCAGCCAGGCGGCCGCGCTGCGGTCATGCTTGATCCACTGCTGGGCGAACTTGGTCGCCACAGAGATCGCCTGCGGCCCATTTTTTGCCTTCATGGGGCTGGGCGTCGGGTCGAGTTGCACCAGACCGTCGTCCCCCTCGTGGGGATCCACGGCACTTGGTGCTGCAATCGTCGGTTGAACTGATGAGGTGACCGGCGGACTGGGGTCGCCCAGTAGTTTGCCGAGGGCGACGATCACCACGACCACACCAGCGAGCCCGAGCGCCACCACGGTGCGGGGCCGTAGGGGAATTCGGGAAAGCATGCCTAACTCCGTTCCGCCCACGTCTCGGAGCGGCGCTCAGTTCGCTGCGCCGGCTCAGCGGCCGGTTCTGTCCGTGCTTCCGCGCGACTGGCTGCCTGGTGGGGCACCGTGGCGGGCCGGTATACGGCGTAGGCCGGAGACGATTCGGGTACATCCGGCGAGCGCCACGTCTCCGCACGGACCGGGTCGGCTCCGCCGCGTGCCTCGGCGCGGACCACCGATGCAGGGTCCTCTGCGCTGACCGCGAGTTCCGGACGTGCTTCCGGCACGGTCGTGCTGGAGGTGCTACCAGGTGCGACCGCGGTAGCCGGCGTCCTCTCGTTCGAGGAGGCAGCCGCAGGTGCCGACGGCCTGGCAGTGAGCAGCGAGGTGCCGCTGCTACCGCCGCCAAGTTGCGTGATCCGGCGGTATGGGCGGAGCAGGATCCATCCCACAACGCCACAGAGCAGAACCAATGTGACCTGGAGCCATCCCGCCAGGGATGAGGTGCTCATGATCAGGTCGACTGCGAATAGGTACACCGCAGCGCCGGTGCCGAAGATAAGTACGTTGAACAGAGCTGCCAGCACGGAGTTCACGAGTCGGCGTAGGCCCGCGCTTGCCGGACGAAGCAGGCCGACCGTGCCTAGCGCCGGTGCAGCGATGACTGCCCAGCGAATGATGAGGAATCCGAGCAGCACGAGCAACGAAGCAACGACGTCGAACGCGGCGTAGCAGATTGCCGAGAGGATCGCGACGAAGCCCGCGCCGATCCTCTCCATGCCCTTGGTGCCCCGGAGGTATTCATACGCCTCGGGGTCCTCGGTCTTGATCTGCTCGGCGACCTTCATCCAGTCGCTCTGTTTGGCCCGGATGATGCCGTCTCGTCTGCTTGCGTCGTCCTTGATCGCCTCGACGTCGCTCCAGCTGAGTGACTTCGCGCGGTACAGCGCAGGCCCGTACTTCTTGGCGGTCTCGCTGTCGGCCGACCCTAGGACGCCGCGGACCCAGTTGCGATAGAGCAATGCCTCGGCGGCCGTGTCACCAGCGCGCACTGCTGGGGGCCGGTGGTCTTCGCACGCCCCTGGTTCGGGATCGCTACAGGTTGTCGTCGTGGTCGCGCTCCGAGGGCCAACAGCATCGTGTACGACGCTGAGCACGCTTACCAGAGTGCCGTCGGCGGCCTTGGCGGACTGCACCGGCCAGCTAGCGATTGCGGTAACTCCAACCATCACCAGAATCGCCCAACCGACTGTTGTCAGTGCCATGGACATCTGGGCCTGACGCGAACGCCACAGCAGGTACACGCCAATTACCGCCAGCGTGATCACGCCGAAAACGCTGAACACCTGCTTGTAGAGCGCCGTAGTGGCCTTCTCGACCAGAGGATCGGCCCAGCCCCACATCTCATCCGGCGCCCAGGCACGCTCACGCAGCGCGTTGGAGACACCGACGATGCCTGCTGCGAGCATGAATTCGCCATTGGCGATCGTGTTTTCGAGTTTGTAGTCCGGGTGCATGACGCTCTGCACGCAGTTGATGTCGTACGTGGTGTAGTCGTAGCCTGCGTAGCCGTAACGGGAGTACTTGCCAGCCGGCCCGTTGACATTCCAGGTGGGCTTGCTGACGAACCAGCCGCCCAGGCCGGAATCCGGGGCTGCGGGGTTCGGTGCGCTCAGACACTGCACGCGTGAGGCGCTGACCTCCTGCAACCGCTTGATGCACTCGTCCAGCCCGCGGGCCGTCCACTCCTCCAGCGAGCACAGCTTGTCCCCGGGCGCGACCGCCGCAATCCCCGGCGCGGCTGCCTGGACCGGCGCGCCGAACAGCGTTCCCAGCGCCAGCACCATGGTGGCGAGGGCTGCGGAGGCGAGCCGCTTCACCGTTTGCCTCCCTGGCCGGCCGCCTGCCCGGTCGGGGTGGTGTCGAGGGTTTCGAGCAGCCCGGCGACGTACGAAACGTCCACCCGTACCCGCTGCACGCGGCCGTCGACGTCGCGGAGCACGAACTCGCGGTATCCGAGCCGCCCCGCGCTGTTCGCGTCGGGCGCGGACAGGGACGCCAGTACGGCCTCGTATCCGACGTCGGTCGGCACTCGCAGCAGCCGCAGCGCCTCGGACGCGATCTCCGGGTCTTGTGCGATGCGGCCGACGAACACGGTCGAGACGAGGTTCTGCACGTCGAGCCCGAGGATGTCTTTCGGGTTCTGTGAGGCGACGAGCGCGGCGAGGTTCCACTTGCGGCTGTCGCGGGCGAGCCGGACCAGGAACGATCGCCCGGACCGCCACCCTTCCATGAAGTGGGCCTCGTCGAGCCCGACGAGTTTGCGCTGGTGCATGTCGCCGGAGTAGCAGCGCCGGACGGCGAGCCGGTGGGCGGTGTGCAGCATCGGCAGCGCGAGGGCTTCTTCGGCGGACCAGTACTCGCGCTCGACCTTGAGGTCGGGCAGGCGCAGCCCGGACATCGTGATGACGGTGAGCGCGGAGTCGGTGCTGAGCAGGTCGCCGGGCGGGCTGCCGAAGAAGAGCAGCGCGAGCGGCATCTCGGCGGTGTCGAGCAGCAGGTTGGCGAGTTCGCGGCCGGTGTCGTCGACGCCGGCGAGGCAGCGGACGACGTCGTCGAGGGTGGCGGTCTCCTCGGCGGGCACGGTGCGTACGGCGTGGCGGAGCAGCGTGGCCGTGGAGGCTTCGCGGGCGACCTGCGGCGGCATGAGCATGGAGCAGATGTCCTGGACCAGCATGCGGCGTTCGGCGCGGGCGTTGCTGACGGAGATCTCGTATTCGCGGTCGCCGTCGGCGCCGGGGCCGAACTCGGTGCGCTGCGGGGTCGGGATCAGCGAGTACGGGGCGAGGGTGCCCTGCTCGCCGCCGGTCAGGTTGAGCACACGGGAGTACGGCTTGAGTTCCGGCATGGACGCGAGCCGGGCGAGCGGGCCGCTCGGGTCGAGCAGGGTGACCTGGACGCCGCGCCGGGCGTTGAGGTAGCCCATGGCGCCGAGCAGGGTGGACTTGCCACCGCCGGGTTCGGCGACCATGACCGACAGGCCGGAGCGCTCGCGGACCTCCATCGGGAAGTGCGGGTCGAGGAAGACGGGGCGGCGGCAGGTGCCGGCGGTGCGCCCGAGCAGGTCGCCGCGGCGGTCGCCGACGACGGATGCGGCCTGGGGCAGCGCGGCGGCGAGCAGGCGTACCGGCATGCGGCGCAGGTAGCCGGTGTTGGCGACGGGCTCGCCGGGGATGAATTCGCGGGCGAGCTGGTCCTGCTGCTTGGGGTGCTGCAGCGAGACGCGCAGCTCGCGGCTGTAGGTGGCGACGACGGAGCGGGCGCGTTCGAGGCATTCCTCGCGGTCGGCGCCGCTGACGGCGATGCGGTGCCAGCCGTGGGCGCGGGCGGAGTCGACGGGCAGGCCGGTGGTCATCTCGTCGCCCATGACGAGCGCGCGGCTGGCCAGGCGTTCGAGCTCGGGCGGGGCGTCCATGCCGTGCTCGAGGTAGTCCAGCTGCTGCGAGCGGATCATGCGCAGCCGGTGTTCGAGGTTGCGGAAGCTGTCGCCGGGTCCGAGGATGTCGACCCGCGACGACAGTTCCATGGGCCAGGGCAGGCGCTCGTGGAAGTGCAGCCAGGGCTCGTGCCGCTCGGGGATGTCGAGGGGTTCCATGCGGCCGACGGTGAGCACGGCGGTGTGCCGCTCCTCGCCGGTCATCCGGTTGACGAGCTTGACGGTGCTGCCGTACGGGGTGCGGTAGCGCTCGATGTGTTCGGTGAGGGCGAGCAGGTCGCCGGAGTCCCAGCGGCCGTGGTTCACCGCGCCGAGCATGTTCGGCGGGCTCATGCCGAGCGCGACGGAGCGGTAGAGCAGCCATTCGAGTTCGGCGGCGGCGGCGCGCTGGCCGCGCATGCCGAACGCGGCGAGCACCTCGTCGAACTGCTCGACCTGCTTGCCGAGTTTGCGGCGTTCGGAGTCGGCGGTGCCCTTGCCGAAGGCGCGCAGCAGTTTCTCGCTGAACGAGTCGCCGAGCGCGCGCCGGGCGAAGGTCACGCCGAGGTAGGTCTGGCCCTCGCTGTGGTTGATCTCGCGGAGGTGCCGCTGGGCGGCGACGAGGTGGTCGCCCCAGCCGGGCGCGCCGGGCACGGGCGGCAGCGGGCGGTGGGTGAGCTGGTCGAGCTGTGCGGCCCACTGGTCGGCCGGGAAGGGCCGGGTGGTGCGGCGCAGGTGCAGGCGGAACCCGGCGAGTCCGGCGTACTGCTCGCTGATGGCGGACAGCAGCGATTCGCGGTCGGCGTCGGGCCGGAACGCCCAGCGCACCTCGGGCAGCATGTACCACGCGGTGACCGCGTGCGGAGTGAACGTGAGGTGACCGGCGATCTCGGTGATCGCCAGTTCCTGGGCGGCGTCGCGGTCGCGGGCGGCCTTCGGCTGCGCGGGCGGCTTGACCTGCTTGCCGCGGCCCTTGGCCGGTTGCCGCTGGCCGCCGGCGGGCGGCGTGCTGCGGGGCGCGGCCTGCGGGGTGCCGCGCGGGGGCAGCGGTCGGCTGCTCAGTGGCACGGTGCTGACCGGCACGGAGCTGACCGGGATCGCGCTTACCGGGCGGTTGCGCAGGTCGGGCTGGGGGCGCATGGGCACCCCGCTGACCGGTACGCCGCTGACGGGCGCGTTGCGCGGCATGCCGCTGACCGGGGCATTGCGCGGGCGGCCCGGCTGGGTGCCGGAGCGGCCGGCCTGGTCGGCGCGAGAGCCGTTCGGGTCGGCCGGGGTGCGTCCGGTCGCTGCCGTCGGCGGGCCGGACGGGGCGGGAGTGGTCGGCGGCGGCGCGATCGGTGGCGAGTCCGCCCGCGCGGGCCCGGATCGCGGCGGCGCGGCCTGACGGCCGTCGGGGCGGCCGGTCTGCGGCGCTTCGGCACGCCTGCCAGGCTGCCCGCCGGTCTGGTGGGCCGGGCCCTGACCAGGCGCGCCGCGCGTGGGCGGCGGCGGAGTGCCGGCCAGGCCGACCGAGCCGGGGTCGGCCGCCTCGGAGTCGAACAGCTCCAGGAACGGCGACTCGATGTCGGGGCCGGACGGTGCCGGTGGCGCGGACGAGGGTTCGGGGTCGCGGCGCGAGGACGCGGCACGTTCGCGCTGCGCCTGGGTGGCGGCGTCGGCGGCCGCGCGCATCTCGGCGGCGCGACGGTCGGCCGCGGTCTGCAGGTCGCTGCGCAGGTCGGCGGTGCGTGCCTCGGGGCGCCCACCGGTGTCCTCGGCGGGGGTCTCCGGCTCGGTGGGCTCGCGGCGGCGCGGCGGCTGGAACACGGCGACGGGGCCCGTCGCGGCGGTCCCTTCGACGGAGGGGACGACGTCGGATACCGCGTCGTCCAGGTCGTACTCGGTATCGTTGCTGGTCATGTGATCGCCTGCCGCACGACGACGCGGCGGGCGACCAGGCGCGGGTCGCGGCGCTCGACGACCGGTTCGCGGGTGCGCCGCCAGTCGGTGAGCGCGGTGCGGATGACCATGCGCGCGGGCCGGTCGGGGTCGACGTGGCGGAAGATGTACGACGTGGTCACGATGGCGAGCGCGATCTCCCAGGTCGGGAAGAGCTCGAACTGCTGCGTGAACAGCCAGTGGATGCCCATGTAGAGCGGGACCAGCAACACGAACAGGCCGTACTGCGCGTACGGCAACTGCACAGGGAGCGTGTATCCGGGCGGCCCGAGATAGACCAGGCGAGCCCGGTAGATGTCGTCGTCCGTACGCAGCCGCATCGCTACCGCCTACTCGAACATGATGTCGATGAGGTTCTCGCCGACGAGCAGCAGCGCCCCCGCGCCGACGATGAAGGCGACGCCGATGATGGCGATCGCGGAGCTGGTCAGCACCTTCGAGACCTCGCCCTTGCTGGCCCGGCCGATGAAGATGACGCCGAGGATGGCCAGCAGGATCGGAGAGATCTTCGTGGCGAAGAAGGTGAGGATGTCGTTGGTCGCGATGCCGCCGCCCGCGGGATCCCCGGGCGCCGCCAGGATCTCGTCGGCGAGCATGCCGAAGGCCGGCGTGGCATGGTTCCACGCCGCCTGGACCAGTTCCATGGCGATCATTCGGTACCTCCCCGGTGCGCGACCGGCGCTGCAATTGCTTAAGCCTTACCGATGGGGGTCCTCAGCGGTGGGATGCGGCCGATGACACCCTGCTTTGTGTCGATCACAGTTCGTAGTGGAGCGCCGGGGTTTTGCGGTTGTGTAGGACCGGTGTTCGATCCATAGCAGAGCGTACGGTGCACCCACCGGCGCGACAAGCCGTGCAGGTGGTGGCGGGTGTCGGATGTCCGGCCGTCACCTTGTGCCGGTCATCGTCACACTGACGTCGCTGAAGGTCAGCGGGATCGGCGCCTGTGGCTTGTGGACGGTCACCGTGGCCCGCGCGACGCGGGGATCGGCGAGGCAGGCATCGACGAGCCGCCGCGCCAGTGTCTCGATGAGGTTGACCGGCGGCCCGGCCACGATCTCGGCCAGTCGTGAGGCCAGCTCGCCGTAGTGCACGGTGTCGGCGACGTCGTCGCTGTCCGCGGCCGGGCCCAGGTCCAGCCCGAGCGCCACGTCGACCACGAAGTCCTGACCGTCGCGCCGCTCGAAGTCGAAGACGCCGTGGTTGCCGCGTACCCGCAGGCCGGTGAGCGTGATGAGGTCCATGGTCAGCCTTCGTAGCGCAGCCGGGGGCTGCCGGTGGCCCGCCACACCGCGAGGGCGTCGACGGTCGAGCGCACGTCGTGCACGCGTACCCCCCAGGCACCGGCCGCGGCGGCCAGCACGCTGGTCGCGGTGGTGGCGGCGTCGCGGTCCGCGGCGGGCCGGCCGTCGAGCAGCAGGCCCAGGTAGGACTTGCGGCTGGCCCCGAACAGCACGGGCAGGCCCAGGTCGATGATGCGGTCCAGGTGCCGGGTCAGCGCCCAGTTGTGCTCGGGGGCCTTGGCGAAGCCCAGCCCCGGGTCGACGATCAGCCGGTCGGCCGCGATACCCAGGCGCAGTGCCTCGTCGACGCGGCGCGACAGCTCGTCGCGCACCTCGGTCACCACGTCGCGGTAGGTGGCCAGCGCCTGCATGTCGGCGGAGTGCCCGCGCCAGTGCATGACGACGTACGGGCACCCGGCGTCGGCGACGACGCGGCGCATGTCCGGGTCGGCCAGCCCGCCGGAGACGTCGTTGACGGCGGCGGCCCCGGCCTGCACCGCGGCCGCGGCGACCGCGGCCCGGGTGGTGTCCACACTGGTCGGCACACCGGCCGCGGACAGCGCCGCGATCACCGGCACCACCCGCTTGATCTCGGTGTCCGCGTCGACGCGTGACGCGCCCGGCCGGGTCGATTCGCCGCCCACGTCCACCAGGTGCGCGCCCTGGCCGTGCAGCTGCACCCCGTGCCGCACGGCGGCGTCGAGGTCGTCGTAGAGGCCGCCGTCGGAGAAGGAATCCGGGGTCACGTTGAGAACCCCCATCACCACCGGCGGCGTCGCGCGCATCAGGTCGGCTGCCACGCTGCGAGAATATCGGTCGTGACTTCGGTGGTCTTCTCGATAGGCAGCAACCTCGGCGACCGCGCCGACCATCTGCGCTTCGCGGTGCGCCGGCTCGCCGAGGAAGGCGAGCTGCTGGCGGTGAGCGGCGTCTACGAGACGCCGCCGTGGGGCGACACCGAGCAGCCGGCGTACTACAACGCCGCCCTGCTCGTGCGCGGCCCGCAATCGGTGGAGCAGTGGCTGCTCACCGCGCAGGGCATCGAGCACGAGGCCGGGCGGGTGCGCCACCAGGCGCGCCGGTACAGCCCGCGCACGCTCGACGTCGACCTGGTCGCGGCGTTCGCCGAGGACGGGGAGCCGATCCTGCGGGACACCCCCGAGCTGACCCTGCCGCACCCGCACGCCCACCAGCGCGCCTTCGTGCTGCGCCCGTGGCTGGAGGTGCAGCCGTACGCCCAGCTGCCCGGGCACGGCTGGGTGAACGACCTCGTGCTGGCCGAGCCGATGGCGACCGAGGTGGCCGCGATGACGGCGCTGCCCCAGGTGCGGCTCGAAGTAGAGTGACCCTCATTCTGACGAGTGAGGGGTGTGGACCGCTTTGAGCCAGCCGCCGACGCCGGAGCCACGGCTGCAACCCACCAACCCGGCCACCCTGATCGTCGCGGGCCTCGGTTCGGCCGCGGTCGCCTGGCTCATCATCAGCACCTGGTACGGCAGCATGCCGACGCTGCCGTGGCTGCCCGCGTTCACCCTGCTCGCGCTCGCGATGGTGGAGTTCGCGCTGGCGCAGCAGACCCGGGCGCGCATCGAGCACAAGCCGGGACGGCCCCGGGTCGAGCCGCTGGCCGTCGCCCGGTACGCGGTGCTCGCCAAGGCGTCCTCGCTGGCCGGGGCGATCTTCGCCGGCTTCTCCGCCGGGCTGACCCTGTGGCTGCTCGTCGACGGGCAGCGGCTCGCCGCGGCCGCCCGCGACCTGCCCGCGGCGATCACCTCACTCGTCTGCTCGCTGGCGCTGGTCGCGGCCGGGCTCTGGCTGGAGCGGGCCTGCCGGGTGCCGCCGCGCCCCGAGGACGACAAGCCGGACGTCCAGTAGCAGCCGAACGGATCGGCGGCGACCACTATCGGGTACCTGTCGACCGCGGGATGTTGTCGCCGGTAGACCCTGTTGCATTCACGTTTCAGCCGGTACGGTGCCTCGGGTATGCCGTGTCGTACCCCGCGACCGGCAGCCGACTCGGGAGGCGCGAGTCATGGCCTACGACAGCGAAGCGACCGACGCGACAGGGCAGCGACGGTACCGCGGCGAGGGCTTCCGTGAGGAGTCCGATCTCAGAACCGAAGGCGGCGCACACAGCGTCGTCGCCGGCATGCAGTACCGGCCACGGGCGACGCCCGCGGCCAACCTGGACGACGTCTTCGACGACCCCGCGCACGGCGAGGTCGGCCGCGACCGGCTCGGCGTGCACTTCGCGTGGGAGGGCGTGCTGCTGCTCGGCGTGGTCGCGATCGCTTTCCTGCTGCACAGCGGTCACCGGGACACGATCACCGGCGCGAACTTCAAGGAGCTGCTGGTCTTCGGCTCGGTGCTGGGCCTGCTCGGCCTCGGTGCCTCGACGACGCTGCGTGCCGGTGCGGTCAACCTGGCCCTCGGCCCGGTCGCCGCAGCCGCCGCGCTGTACTACGCCGAGCACGGCTCCCAGGGCGTGGTGCCCACCGCCGGCATGGCCGTCGCCTTCGCGGCCGGGCTGGGCCTGGTCGTGGCCGTCCTCGTGGTGGGCTTCCATGTGCCCGGCTGGGCGGGCAGCCTGGCGGCGGCGCTGGTCGCGATCGTCTGGATCCAGAAACACCCGGCCCCGCTGACCGTGAGCGGCGAGTACGACCCCACCGGGCACGCGCTCTACCTGTACGGCGGCTTCGCCGCGCTGACCATCGTGGCCGGCCTGCTCGGTGCGATCCGGTCCATCCGGCGCGGCGTCGGCCGGTTCCGGCCGGTGACCGACCCGGCCCGGCGGCGGGGCGGCCTCGGCGGCGTCGTCGCCGTGCTCGCACTGACCGGCTCGATGGCGCTGGCGGCGGTGGCGGGCGTGGTGATGGCCGCGCTCAACGGGGCCACCGAGCAGGTCGTCGCGCCCACCGAAGGCTTCGAGCTGACCGGCCTCGCGCTGGGCGCGGCCCTGATCGGCGGGGTGAGCGCGTACGGCCGCCGCGGCGGCGTGTTCGGCACGCTGCTCGGCGTCACGCTGCTCGCCCTGATCGTCTGGTACGCCGACGCGGCCCAGTGGCACATCTCGCTGTACGCGCTGGCCGCCGGAGCACTCGCGCTCGGTCTGGTGGTCACCAGGCTGGTGGAGACGTTCGGGCGGCCGCTGCCGCTGGACGACGACGCCCCTGACGACTGGTCCGACGTGGGCGTGCCCGGCACCTCGTGGTCCACGGGCAGCGGCGACACGTGGGCCAACCTGCCTGCGCAGCCCGCTCCCGCCCGCGCCGACCAGTGGGGCGACGAGGACCGCTGGTCCTCCCTGCGGTGACCTGAAACGATGACCGGAGCCCCGGCTGTGCCGCACCCGCGGCGCGGCCGGGGCTCCGGTAATTCATGCCATCCTGCTTTAGAGTCGGGCGAAACGGGCGGGCGCTCGTTGAACCGTTCGTGACGAAGGTTCGGCGATTACCGGCGCGTCGCGCGCCGCGAGTGGGTCCGCAGAAGCCGCGCTGGGTGGCGCAACTGTTCAGGACGGGTCGGCGACGATCTACGCGCGGAATGTTCTCGCATTTCAAGGCCGTGGAGCATTCCCCTCGCAAGCAACTGTCGGTAGCCTCTAGCAACATGCCGGACTCGGACACTCGCGATGATCAGCGGCACGCGCGCCTGCTCCCGGTGTTGTTCTGGGGCGGCGTCGGGCTGGCCCCACTGGCTGCGATTTTCCTGTTCATGGCCGATGGCGGCACCGCGCTGCGGGCCGCGGTGGGCGTGGTCATCCTGTCGGTCATCCTGATCGGCCTGTCGATCACTCTCCGTCGCGACACCGAGACCGTTCGGCTCGAACTCGAAGACATGATCCTCGATGAGATCGACACCGTCCGGGCCGACGTCCGCGACGACATCTCGACCGCGGCCCACGCCACGCACCGCGCCTTCGGGGAGAAGTTCCAGTACCTGGTCGACCAGCTCGAGGCCACCCGGCACGAGCTGGACGCCACCCGCGCGCAGCTCGAACACGTCCGCGCCGAGGCCGTGCGGGCCGCGGCCCAGGCCGTGCCCGCGCCCGTCGCCCGGGCCGGCGCTCCCGCGCCCGCCCCGCACCAGCCGGGCCCGAGCTCGGGCCGCGCGGGCATACCGCCCGGCGTGGTGCGGCACACGGAGACCGTGCAGGTGACGACACGGCACACCATCGTCGACCCGCACGGCGAGGACGCCCCGCGCGGCGCGGCGATCTACGGCAGCCCGGTAAGCGGCGCGGCAGCCGGCGGGTTCGACCGCAGCCGCGACGCCGGGGAGTACGGCCACCGGGCCGAGAGCCCGCGCATCGAGGTGCAGCGCCCGCGCGCCGAACGCGCCCGCGAGCGGGACCGGCACGAGGAGTCGTGGACCGAGCAGCGGCTGCGCGAGCAGCTGGAGCGCCGCCGCGACGCCAACGAGCCGGTCTCGGGCGGGGAGAGCCGGCCGTCACGCCGTGACCGTGGCGACGACCGCTGGTCCGACCGTCCCGTCGACGCGATCGAGGGCCGCTGGTCCGACCGCGACGACGAGGACCGGCCGGCCGTGCGCGCCGCCGGTGACCGCTGGACGACCGTGCGCGACGACGACCGCGGCCGCGAGGTGCGGATGGGGGAGCGCCGGGCGGCACTGCACAGCGACAGCTCCGGCACCGAGCTGCGGATCGAGGACCGCTGGGCCGCGGTGCGGCGCGAGGATCGCGGCGGGTTCGACGACGACCGGGCCGACGAGGGCCGGGGCGGTTTTCCGTACCGCGACCAGGAGCGCCGCGAGCCCCGCGCGCTGACCGGTACGGACCGCGAGGACCGCTGGTCCGACTACGAGGACGTGCGTGAGCGGGACCGCGACCGGGACCGTGATCGGGACCGGGACTACGACCGCCGGTACCGCTGACCACGACAGCGAGGACGCGCCCTTCCGGAACTCCGGGAGGGCGCGTTCTCTTGGAATCAGCGGCTTCGGCGCTACTTGTCGATGTCGCCGACGACGAAGAACATCGAGCCCAGGATGGCGATCAGGTCCGGCACCAGGGTGCCGGGCAGCAGCGTGGACAGCGCCTGCACGTTGGCGTACGACGCCGTGCGCAGCTTCATCCGCCACGGCGTCTTGTCGCCCTTCGACACCAGGTAGTAGCCGTTGACGCCGAGCGGGTTCTCGGTCCACGCGTAGGTGTGCCCCTCCGGGGCCTTGACCACCTTGGGCAGCCGCACGTTGACCGGCCCGCCGATCCGGTCGACCCGGTCCAGGCACTGCCGGACCAGGTCCAGCGACACGTACACCTGGTCGAGCAGCACCTCGAAGCGGGCGTGGCAGTCGCCCGTGGTGCGGGTGACCACCGGGACGTCCAGCTCGCCGTAGGCCAGGTAGGGCTCGTCGCGGCGCAGGTCGAAGTCCAGGCCGCTGGCCCGCGCGACGGGCCCCGAGGCGCCGTACGCGGCGGCCTGCGCGGCGGTGAGCACGCCCACGCCGACGGTGCGGGCCAGGAAGATGTCGTTGCGCCGGATGAGGTCGTCCAGCATCGGCATCCGCGAGGCGACCAGGTCGACGGCCTCCCGGGCGCGCCGGGTCCAGCCCGCCGGGACCTCCTCCTTCAGCCCGCCGATCCGGTTGAACATGTAGTGCATGCGGCCCCCGGTGGCCTCCTCCATGACGGCCTGCAGCACCTCGCGCTCGCGGAACGCGTAGAACACGGGCGTGATCGCGCCGATCTCCAGCGGGTAAGAGCCGAGGAACATCAGGTGGTTGAGCACCCGGTTCAGCTCGGCCATCGCCATGCGCAGCCAGACCGCCCGCTCCGGCACCTCCAGCCCCATCAGCCGCTCGACGGCCATGGCCGCGCCCAGCTCGTTGCTGAACGCGCTCAGCCAGTCGTGCCGGTTGGCCAGCACCAGGATCTGCCGGTAGTCGCGCACCTCGAACAGCTTCTCCGCGCCGCGGTGCATGTATCCGATGATCGGCTCGGCGGAGAGCACCTTCTCGCCGTCGAGCACCAGCTTGAGCCGCAGCACGCCGTGTGTGGACGGGTGCTGAGGGCCGATGTTCAGCACCATGTCGGTGCCCAGCTGCTGGGCGCCCGCGCCCGCGCCGACCGTCAACTCCCGGGTCGAACCCGTCTCCACCATGCGCGCCATCGTAAGCCAGGCCCAAGAAAGGAAGGGCACCTTCGTCGGCTCGCGTCAGCGAGACGAGCGGAAATTCTGCACGGTATTCGTATAGGAAGGGCACCTTCTTAACGCAGGAGGGAGAGCTTCCTGGCGTCGAGGTTCACCCACTGCGCCAGCCACCAGTGCGCGCCGAGCCCGCCCGTGGCGGTCAGCTCCCCGATCTCGCTCGCCTCGGCGAGTGCCCGCACGTAGCCGACCGGATCGGTAGAGGCCAGGGCCAGCGGCGGCCGCTGCGCGGTGACGCCGAGGTGATGCAGCGCGCTGCGCTGGTCCAGCAGCAGCCAGTCCGCCGTGGCCGTGGGGAGGGAGTCGACGGCGACGTGGCAGGTGATGTCGGTGCTGCCGTCGAAGGCGGGCGGCACCTCGCGCCCGTCCCGGAAGCCGGTCACCGTCGGCAGGACCGGCCGGCGGTCGCGCCGGTGCCCGTAGTCGACCGCGAGCGCCAGCCCAGCGTCCAGCGCGCCGACCGCGTCGGCCCAGGCCTCGTCCCGGCTGCGCCCGACCTCCACGATGTCGTCCGGCCCTGCGGGCCACCACCGCTCGACCCACGCGGCGTCGGCTGCGTTCAGGGAGCCGCACTGGTTCAGGTCCTTATCCAGGTAAGACCCGTCTCGGGCGAGGTCCAGCGGCACGTTGTCGAGCCACTCGGTGGCCAGCAGCAGCCCGTTCAGTCCGCGAGGCAGCTCGGTGCGCCACGCCAAGCCGGTACCCGAAGCGAGGGGTGACTCCGTCGCACCAGGAAGCGACGGGACGCCGGCGTCCGGGGCAAGCCCGATGCCCGGCGCGAGGCCGCTGCCGCCGTCGCGGTCGGAGACCTCCACGGCCACCGGCCGGACCCGGGCGCGCAGCGGAGCGGGCAGTGCAGCGAGCACGCCGTGCAGCAGCTCGCCGCGTCCCGCACCCACGTCCACCAGGTCGAACACCTCGGGGTGGCCGAGCGCCCGGTCGACGTCGGCGACAAGCGTCGCGATCGCCCGGGCGAAGTGGGGCGACTGGGCGCTGGTCCGGAAGTGGTCGGCGGGCCGCTCGCGGACGAAGAACCCGTCCGGCCCGTACAGCGCAGTTCGCATCGCGTCCCGCCAGCGCATCGGTGCTGTTCACTCTCCGTTCGCCGTGGGTTGCCCCGCCGAATCTACGGTCCGGGCCATGCGACGTATTCTCACCTGCCTGGCGGCGGGCACCCTGGCGGCGACCGCTCTGCCCGGCGTGGCTTCGGCCGAGTCCGGGCCCGCGACCATCGGCGGCCCGCCCGAGCTGCGCACCGTCACCGCGAAGTTCGAGACCCCCGCGCTGTACGACGACGAGGCGGGCGGCGACGCGAACGCGGACGACCCGGCGATCTGGGTGAACGAGCGGGACAGGTTCCGCACCCGGGTCATCGTGACCGCGAAGAACGGCGGCCTGCGCGTCTACGACCTGCGGGGACGCCAGACACAGTCGTTCGCCACGCCGGAAGCCCCGGGTCCGGGCGACGAGCCGGGCCGCTTCAACAACGTCGACCTGGTGAGCGGCTTCCCGCTGCGCGGGCGACTCGTGGACCTGGCCGTGGTCACCGACCGCGGCCGCGACAAGCTGCGTTTCTACCGCATCGACGACGGCGTGCTGACCGACGTGACCGCGCCGGACGCGCCGTTCGCCTTCAACGCGACCCAGGAGGAGGTCAACGAGCAGGCCACCGCGTACGGGCTGGCGACGTTCCGCTCCGGTCGGGACTTCCTGGCCGTGGCGAGCCGTCGGCACACCCCGGAGCTGGGCATGTTCCGGCTGGTGGCCGAGGGCGGCAAGGTGAGTTACCGGCGCGTGGACAGGCTGGTGCTCCCGGACACGTTCCGGCTGAGCGGCGGCGGCAGCTGGACGCCGTGCCTGGAACCGGGAGAGCTGCCGCAGGTCGAGGGCATGACCGTGGACCCGGCGCTGGGTGTGCTCTACGCCGCGCAGGAGGACGTCGCGCTGTGGCGGGTCTCCGTCGCGGGCGGGCGGTTCGGCTATACGCCGCGCATGGTCGAGCGCACCCGGGAGTACGGAGTGCCGGCCGTCTACGACCCGGAGACCGAGGAGTGCACGCCCGACTGGGCGGCCGACCCGGGCGAGGGCGGGCGCATCGCCGCCGACGTCGAGGGCGTGACGATCTTCAGGACCGGCCCGTTCAGCGGCACGCTGCTGGTCTCCTCGCAGGGCGATGACACGTTCTACACGTACGACCGGCTGACGCTGCGGCCGCTGGGGCACTTCGCGGTGGTCGACGGCCGGGTCGACGGTTCGCAGGAGTGCGACGGCGCGGCGGTGGTGAACACCCCGCTGCCCGGCTTCCCGGGCGGCCTGCTGGTGGTGCACGACGGCCACGAGACCCCGGACGGCGAGCGCACCGCGACCAACGTCAAGTTCCTCGACGCCGGGTTCTTGGATCAGCACAGCTTGAACGGGCGCTGAGCGGCGAGACGGCGGTCACGAAAGGCGCCCCCGGGACATGTCCCCGGGGGCGCTTTTCGTTGTCTTCATGTGAACATTCCGCGGCAGTGCGGTTTCGCACAGTCTCTGTCCAGTGATCAGGACACGGGGTCATACTTGCCCCGACCGGTACCCCGAAGAAGAGGACTGGATCAGATCATGAGTGCTGAGCTCACCATCGGTGTGATCGGCGCCGGCCGGGTCGGCGCGGTCCTCGCCGCCGCCCTGCGGGGCGCGGGACACCGGGTAGTCGCCGCTTCCGGCGTGTCCGCCGCGGCCAAGCACCGCATCCGCACCCTGCTCCCGGGTGCACAGAATCTTCCCGCCGACGAGGTGGCCCGCGCCGCGACCGATCTGCTGATCATCGCGGTGCCCGACGACGCCCTGGCCGGCGTCGTGACCGGCCTGGCCGCCACCGGCGCGCTGCGGCCCGGGCAGGTCGTGGCGCACACCTCGGGCGCGCACGGGCTGGCCGTGCTGGCGCCGGCCGCCGCGGTCGGCGCCCGGCCGCTGGCCCTGCACCCCGCGATGACCTTCACGGGCACCGCCGCCGACCTGGCCCGGCTGCCCGGCATCTCGTACGGGATCACCGCCGCCGACGACACCGTGCGCGCGCTGGCCCAGGCGCTCGTCGCCGACCTGGCCGGCAGCCCGGAGTGGATCGCCGAGGACCGCCGCGCGCTGTATCACGCCGGCCTCGCACACGGCGCGAACCACCTGGTCACCCTCGTGAACGAGGCGGCCGACCGGCTGCGTGACGCGGGCGTGCTGAGCCCGGAGAAGGTGCTCGGCCCGCTGCTGACCGCCGCGCTGGAGAACGCGCTGCGGATGGGCGACGCGGCGATCACCGGACCGGTGTCGCGCGGCGACGCGGGCACGGTCGCCCGGCACGTGCAGGAGCTGGCCCGCACCGCCCCCGACTCGCTGCCCGCGTACGTCGCGCTGGCCCGGCGCACCGCCGACCGCGTGATCGCCAACGGGCGGCTGCGTGCGGTCGACGCCGAGCCGCTGCTGGGCGTGCTGGCCGAGCCGGCCGCCGCCGACGCCGGTCAGCTCGGTGAGGCGGCGAAGTGACCGCCGTCGTACGCACCCGCGAGGAGCTGGCGCGGGCGCGTGCCGCCGCGCACGGCTCCGTCGCCGTGGTGATGACGATGGGCGCGCTCCACGAGGGGCACGCCACCCTGCTGCGGGAGGCCCGCAAGCAGGCCGACTTCGTGCTGGCCACGATCTTCGTGAACCCGCTGCAGTTCGGCCCGAACGAGGACCTGGCCCGCTACCCGCGCACCTTCGACGCCGATCTGGCGGTCTGCGAGGCCGAGGGCGTGGACCTGGTCTTCGCACCGACCCCCGAGGTCATGTACCCGCACGGCCAGCCGGAGGTCACCGTGCACCCGGGCGCGCTGGGCGAGGTGCTGGAGGGGGCGGTCCGCCCCGGCCACTTCGCCGGGGTGCTGACCGTGGTCGGCAAGCTGCTCCGGCTCACCCGCCCGGACCTGGCGTTCTTCGGGGAGAAGGACTACCAGCAGCTCACGCTGATCACGTTGATGGTGCGCGACCTGGAACTCGGGGCCGAGATCGTCGGCGTGCCGACGGTCCGGGAGGCGGACGGGCTGGCGCTGTCCAGCCGCAACCGATACCTGAGCGGGGCCGAGCGGGAGACGGCGCTGTCCCTGTCCCGGGCGCTGCGGGCGGGCGCCGCCCGGCGGGAGCCCGCGGCGGTGCTGGCCGCCGCCCGGGCCGAGCTGGCCGGGCTGGACGTGGACTACCTGGCCCTGCGCGGGGCAGACCTGAGTGAGGACCCGGTGTCCGGCGAGGCGCGCCTGCTGGTCGCGGCCCGGGT
This sequence comes from Catellatospora sichuanensis, assembly GCF_007483665.1. Taxonomy (GTDB): domain Bacteria; phylum Actinomycetota; class Actinomycetes; order Mycobacteriales; family Micromonosporaceae; genus Catellatospora; species Catellatospora sichuanensis. Next base: position 28,726 of record NZ_ML660187.1, on the reverse strand, counting down.
CGGCACCACCCGCCTGATCGACAACCTGCCCGTCCACCTCGACGGGGCGACCGCGACCGAGGGAGAGTCGGCCTGATGTTCCTGCGCACCATGTTCAAGTCCAAGATCCACCGGGCCACGGTGACCCAGGCCGACCTGCACTACGTCGGCTCGGTCACCATCGACGAGGATCTGATGGACGCCGCCGACCTGCTGGCCGGCGAGCAGGTCGCGATCGTGGACATCACCAACGGGGCACGGCTGGAGACCTACGTCATCCCTGGCGAGCGCGGCACCGGCGTGATCGGCATCAACGGGGCGGCGGCACACCTGGTCCAGCCCGGCGACCTGGTCATCCTGATCTCGTACGCGCAGGCCGACGAGGCCACCGCCCGCTCGTACAGCCCGCGGGTGGTGCACGTGGACGCCGACAACCGGATCATCTCGCTCGGTGCGGACCCGGCCGAGGCCGTCCCGGGCATGGTCGGCGGCGTCGTCCGGGGCGACCTGACGCTGAGCCGTTAGGCCGATCCACGTCCTTGATCGGATTGCCTAGGCTGCCCTCGACACGAGGGAGGTCGGGCGATGCGGGGACGCCTGAAGGCCGGCACGATGCTGGCCGCACTGCTGGTGAACGTGGTACTGGCCGGTTGCGCGGCGGCGCTGCCGGCAGAGGTGGATACGGACCTCACCGACGACTGGGCGACGGTCGCCGAGGTCAAGGTGCAGGTGCCGCCGTCGGGGGTGTGTCTCGGCAAGAGCGTCGGCACGAGCGCTGGCGACGAACTCCCGTGTTCGGAGCAGCACTTCATCGAGGTGGTCCACGTGGGCGCCTTCGAAGGTGAGAAGTTGCCGTCCGCGACCCAGCTTGCCGCCGCGTACGCCGAATGCGACACCGCGTCGGCGAAGCACCTCGGCCGGCCGTGGTGGGAGGGACGCCTGGAGCTCCAGCTCACCATCCCCAAGGATCACGTGTGGGCGGGCGGCGCGCGCTGGTTCCGTTGCGACCTGTTCGAGGTCGGCGACGCGGGCACCACCGGCGGACCCACGCTGCGCAGCGGCAGCCTCAAGGACGGCTTCCCGGCCGCGCTCGTGCTCGGCTGCGTCAACGTCGCGATGAGCGAAGACGACGTGCGCTTCATGACCGATGTGGCCTGCGGGAAGAAGCACAACAGCGAGTGGGTCGGCTTCTACCGGGCGGCCGAGGGCACCGCCTACCCGACGTCGGAGCGCCAGTGGGACGTGCTGCACCAGCAGTGCCGGGTGCTCGTGGGCAAGTACCTGGGCGTCAGCACCGCGCAGGCCGACCGGTTGGGGCTCATCTCCATCCCGCGCGGGTACGAGCGGTGGAAGGCGGGTGACCGGGCGGTGCGTTGCGCCATGTGGTTCGAGACCAAGACCATGACGAAGTCCGCAAAGGGGACCAAGGGCAAGGGCGTTCCCTACTTCTAGCTGCGGTTTCGCAGCCAGATGTGATCTCGCTCTCGGCCGTTAGGCGGTTACGGTTCCGAGCATCGTCGCTTAGGCTCGCGCAGGCTCTATGACCTGGGAGGATGGGCGATGCGGGGACGCCTGACGGTCGGCACCATGCTGGCTGCACTGCTGACGAACCTGGCGCTGGCCGGTTGTGGAACCGCCCTGCCCGCCGAGGTGGACACGGAACTGACCGACGACTGGGTGAAGGTCGCCGACGTCAAGGGCTGGGTGCCCGAGGCGGGTGTGTGCCTGGGCGCGGCGCCCAAGGACACCGGCCGGTACACCGACTCCGTCGTGGACTGCGCGAAGACGCACCACGCCGAGGTCGTGCACGTCGGCGAGTTCCCGGGCCTGACGGCCGCGCCCGGCCCGAAGGACACCGCCGCGGCGTTCGCCGAGTGCGACAAGCAGTCCGCCACCTACCTGGGGCGGCCGTGGGGTGAGGCACGGCTCGAGCTGACGCTCGCCGTGCCGACCCCGTCCGCCTGGGACGGCGGCGCGCGCTGGTTCCGGTGTGACGTCACCGAGGTCTCCTCGGTGTTCGACGAGATGAACTGGGTCAAGCGCGAGGGAAGCCTGAAGGGTGCCGTGCCGGCCGCGCTGGTCGTCGGCTGCACGCACACCCAGGACAAGGGCGCCACGATCGTCAAGATGCCCGAGGTGCCCTGCACCAAGGCGCACAACAGCGAGTTCGTGGGCTTCTACCGGGCGAGCATGACCACCGCCTACCCGAAGTCGGAGCGGCAGTGGAACGTCATCCACGACAAGTGCCAGGAGCTGGCCGCGAAGTTCATCGGCGTCAGCACGGGCAGCGCGAACCGGATCGGCGTCATCTCCAGCCCGCACAACGCGGAGGCCTGGGCGAGCGGTGACCGGGTGGTCCGCTGCTCGGTCTGGTTCTACGACGGCAAGACCATGAAGAAGTCGGCCAAGGCGACCAAGGGCAAGGGCGTTCCGGGCTGGTAGAAGGCCGACAGCACCGCTGTCGCGGTCGCCTTCTGTCGGTTAGGCTCCCGGCGGACTTGGCGCCGGCGAGGAGTCGTCAGAGTTCTGCCGTCAGGCGGATCTCTGGGACGAGCCACTGGCGAGTGGGAGGGGCGACACATGGCATGGAGGCGGTCGATCGCCGCCGGTGCGGCCGTCTGCGCACTGGCGGCGCCGTTGGCGCTGGCAGGCTGTTCCACACCGGTGTCCGGGGTGGACGGCAAGCTCGCCGACGACTGGGCAGGCCTGCCCGCGGTGCAGATGTTCACCCCCGGCGCCGAGGTCTGCCATGAGAAGGCGTACGAGCAGACCGGCCGTGCCACCGCGTACCGGCCGGTCGACTGCGAGTCCGAGCACTACGGCGAGACGGTCTACGTCGGCACGCTGACCGGCCCCGTCGCCGAGCGGGCCGCCCCGCCGGAGGCGGACGACGCGCTGCTCGCAGGCGCGTTCGCCGAGTGCGACGAGCGCTCCACCGCGTTCGTCGGCCGGCAGTGGCGCGACGGCCGCCTGACCCTCGACCTGACGCTGCCCTCGGCCGCGGCCTGGCAGGGCGGCGCCCGGTGGTACCGCTGCGAGCTCAACGAGCTGACCACGGTCACCGACAAGGCCGACTGGGTGCACCGCAGCGGCAGCCTGCGCGGCGCGCTGCCGCCGGGACTGCTGCTCACCTGCTTCGCCGAGAGCGGCAAGAACGGCTCGGTGGACACCATGCCGGAGACCGACTGCGCCAAGTCCCACAACGCCGAGTACGTCGGCACGTTCACGGCCGCGGCCACCCGCAAGTACCCGGTCAGCAAGGCGGACTGGGACTACTTCCACAGCAACTGCCGCAAGGCGATGGCCGCGTTCATCGGGGTCAGCGTGAGCGCCACCAGCAAGTACGGCGTTATCTCGTGGCCGTACAGCAAGGCCACCTGGGCCGGCGGCGACCGCGGCGTGCGCTGCTACCTGTGGCTGGAGACGAAGAAGATGACGGGTTCGGCCAAAGGCACCGCGGGCAAGGGCATCCCGAGCTGATCCGCCGACCCGACCGGGCGTCGACATGCGGTGGCGGGCATGAAATATGCTCCCCATTCATGTTCGGCAAGGCTTTGGGGAGGCACTGATGCGTGAGGTGATCGGCCGTAGGGTCGCAGGGGTCGTGCTGGTCGCGGCAGCCCTGCTGGCCACGTCGGCCTGCGGGGGACAGCTGCCGCCGGGGGCGGACGGCGACCTCACGAACCAGTGGGCGGCCGTGGCCGAGCCCAAGAGCTGGCGGCCGGACGAGGCCATGTGCGCGGACTCCTTCCGCGACGTCAGCTACCGCTCGTCGTACAAGCCGATCGGATGTGACCAGAGCCACACGTACGAGACGGTCGCCGTGGCGGACTTCACCGGCGAGGCGGCCTCGCGCACCACGCCGCCCTCGGAGGGCTCGCCCGACATGCGCGCCGCCTGGGCGGACTGCAACACGAAGGTCAACACCTACGTCGGCGGCGACTGGCGCAACGGCGCGTTCTGGTTCGGCGTCTCGCTGCCGTCGCAGGCCGGCTGGGACGGTGGCGCGCGCTGGTACCGCTGCGAGCTGACCGCGCTGGACGGCCAGTACGGCGACCCGGTGTCGCGTACCGCCCCGCTCAAGGGCGGGCTCGCCAGCCTGAAGTTCGGCTGCTTCCAGTACGGCTCGCAGCTGGTGGCGATCTCCTGCACCAAGGGCCACAACGCGGAGTTCGTGGGCGTGTGGAACGCCGGCAGCACCGCTTTCAGCAGCCTGAAGGGCATGAACACCAAGATCGCCAAGGCGTGCCGCGGCATCATCGCCAGCTACGTGAAGGTGCCCAACGACGGCAACATCAACTACCGCACCGGTGTGGTCTGGAACTGGCCGTCTCAGGCCGACTGGGAGGCCGGCGACCACGGTGTGCGCTGCCACCTGTGGCTGAGCAAGAAGAAGGTCACCAAGTCCCTGCGCGGTGCCGGCACCAAGGGTCTGCCGATCAACTACGCGTGACGTCCCACGCCGTCCCCCGGCCGCGCGCCGGGGGACGGTGAGGGGTGTCACGTGGGCCCGGGGGTGAACGCCGGGCCTCGGCGCGGTTGACTGTGCTGGTGCGCAAGGCGTTGACAGTCCCGGTTGATCTACCGGTGTTGCCCCGGGCGTTGCCCGCGCGGCCCGCGAGCTGGTTCGAACCGACCGACGTGGTCGTGATCGGGTCCGGCATCGCCGGCCTGACCGCGGCGCTGCACCTGCGTGAGGCAGGCCTGCACGTCACCGTGGTCACCAAGGTCAACATTGATGACGGCTCCACCCGCTGGGCGCAGGGCGGCATCGCGGCCGTGCTCGACCCGCTGGACACCCCCGCCGCCCACGCCCGCGACACGCTGGTCGCGGGCGTCGGCCTGTGCGACCCGGCCGCGGTGGACGTGCTGGTCACCGAAGGCCCCACCCGGGTCCGCGAGCTGATCAAGATGGGCGCGGAGTTCGACCGCCACCCGGACGGCTCCCTGATGCTCACCCGCGAGGGCGGCCACCACGCCAACCGCATCGTGCACGCGGGCGGTGACGCGACCGGCGCCGAGGTGCAGCGGGCGCTGCACGCCGCGGTGCGCCGCGACCCGTGGATCCGCCTGGTGGAGCACGCGCTGGTGCTCGACCTGCTGCGCGACACCCGCGGCCGGGCCTGCGGGGTGACCCTGCACGTGCTCGGCGAGGGCACCGAGGACGGGGTCGGGGCCGTGCTGGCCCGTGCCGTGGTGCTGGCCACCGGCGGCCTCGGCCAGATCTTCGCGGCCACCACCAACCCGATCGTGTCCACCGGCGACGGCGTCGCGCTGGCGCTGCGGGCCGGCGCGGACGTCACCGACCTCGAGTTCGTGCAGTTCCATCCGACGTCGCTCTACCTGCCGAACAACCGCACCGCGCAGCAGCCGCTGGTCAGCGAGGCGCTGCGGGGCGAGGGCGCGTACCTGGTCGACGGGGACGGCAAGCGCTTCATGGTCGGGCAGCACGAGCTGGCCGAGCTCGCGCCCCGCGACGTGGTCGCCAAGGGCATCCACCGGCAGATGCTGGCCGCGGGCACCGACCACGTCTATCTGGACGCCCGGCACGTGCCCGACCTGGCCCACCGCTTCCCGACGATCACGGCGTACTGCCTGGCCGCCGGGGTTGACCCCACCGTGGACCTGATCCCGGTCGCCCCGGCCGCGCACTACGCGTCCGGCGGGGTCCGCACCGACCTGGACGGCCGCACCAGCATCCCCGGCCTGTACGCCTGCGGCGAAGTGGCCTGCACCGGCGTGCACGGCGCCAACCGGCTGGCCTCGAACTCACTGCTGGAAGGGCTGGTCTTCGCCCGCCGCATCGCCGCCGACATCACCCGCGACCTGCCCCCGCAGGCCGACCCGGTGCTCGACGGCCCCGACCGCCCGGACCTGCCCCGGAGCTTCCCGCCGGACCAGCCTGCGGACCCTGCCGCCGAGGGCGGCGCGGTCGGCGTGTCCGAGCAGGTCGGCGGACCGCTCGCCCAGTCCGGCGACGCCGCGTCCACCGCCGGAACCGCGGCGGCCGGTGGTCTGGCGTGGACGCCGCAGGGCCTCGTGGCCGCGGCCGAGGTGCCGGCGGTGGACCTGGCCGCGCGGCGACGCGAGCTGCAGCGGGCGATGACCCGCGGGGCGGGCGTGCTGCGCAGTGCGCAGACGCTGGCCGAGACGGCCCGGGTGCTGCGCGAGGTCGGCACGCCGCCGCTACCCGGGCGCACCGCGGGCTGGGAGTTCGCGAACCTGCTCACCGTGGCGAGCGCGCTGGTCGCGTCGGCTGCCCTGCGTGCCGAGACGCGCGGGTGCCACTGGCGCGAGGATCATGCAGAGGCGGACGACGGCTGGCGGGGGCACCTGTTCCCCGGGCTGGCCGCGGACGGCACGACGAATTCGACGTGGGAGGCGATGGCGTGAGGGACACGACGCAGGCGCAGCTGCTCAAGGCAGGGCTCGACCCGGACGAGGTGCAGCGCATCGTGGCCAACGCACTGCGTGAGGACCTGGGGCCGGACCGGCTCGACGTGACCAGCGTGGCGACCATCCCCGAGACCCAGGTCGACACCGCGGACCTGATCGCCCGGGAGGCCGGCGTGGTCGCCGGGCTGGCCGTGGCGGAGCTGGTGTTCGAGCTGGCCGGGCCGGGCGCCGAGGTCACCGTGCACGCGCACGACGGTGACACGGTGGCACGCGGCGACGTGCTGGCCACGATCACCGGGCCGACCCGCACCCTGCTGTCGGCCGAGCGCACCGCGCTCAACCTGCTCTGCCGCATGTCCGGCGTGGCCACCCACACCCGCCGCTGGGTGGAGCAGCTCGCCGGCACCAAGGCGCTGGTGCTGGACACCCGCAAGACCACCCCCGGCCTGCGGCCGCTGGAGAAGTACGCGGTCCGCGCGGCGGGCGGCACCAACAAGCGCATGGGCCTGTACGACGTGGCCATGATCAAGGACAACCACAAGCTCGCGGCGGGCTCCATCACCGCGGCGTACGACCTGGTCCGGGCGAATTTCCCCGACGTGCCGGTGCAGGTCGAGGTGACCACGCTGGCCGAGGCGCAGGAGGCGGTGACCGCCGGGGCGACGTTCCTGCTCTGCGACAACATGTCCCCGCAGCTGCTGCGCGAGGTCGTGACGGCCGTCGGCGACCGGGCCGAGCTGGAGGCCACCGGCGGGTTGACGCTGCAGGTCGCCGCCGAGTACGCGGCCACCGGCGTCGACTACCTCTCGGTGGGGGCGCTGACCCACTCGTCGCCTATCGTGGACATCGCTTTGGACCTCCGAGCGCGGAAGTAGACGTCGGGTGCTGCTCTGTATCGACATCGGTAACACCAACACGGTGCTCGCCACCTTCGAGGGCGACAAGATCGTGCACTCGTGGCGGGTGAAGACGGATGCCCGCAACACCGCCGACGAGCTCGGTCTGATGTTCCGCGGCCTGCTGGCCGGGGACAACGTCGAGATCACCGGAGTCGCGGCCTGCTCGACCGTGCCCGCGGCGCTGCGCTCGCTGCGCACCATGCTTGGCCGCTACTACGCCGGGCTGCCCGCGGTCGTGGTGGAGCCGGGCGTGAAGACGGGTGTGCAGCTGGCCATCGACAACCCGAAGGAGGTGGGCGCCGACCGCGTGGTCAACACGCTGGCGGCGCACACCCTCTACGGCGGGCCGGCCATCGTGGTCGACTTCGGCACCACCACCAACTTCGACGTGATCAGCGCCCGGGGCGAGTTCCTGGGCGGCGCGTTCGCCCCGGGCATCGAGATCTCCTTCGACGCGCTCGCGGCCCGTGCCGCCCAGCTGCGCAAGGTGGAGCCGGCCCAGCCCCGCTCGGTGATCGGCAAGAACACCGTCGAGTGCCTACAGGCCGGTATGTACTTCGGCTTCGCCGGCCAGGTCGACCGCATCGTCGAGCGCATGATCGAGGAGCTGGGCGGGGTGACCGCGGTCATCGCCACGGGCGGCCTCGCGCCGGTGGTGATGGGCGAGTGCCGCACCATCACCCATCACGAGCCGATGATCACCCTGATCGGCCTGCGCATGGTGTACGAGCGCAACGTCAGCGCCTGACCGCCCGCAGCACCTTCGTGACGTAGGGCAGCGCGAAGCTCTCCCGCCCGGCCAGGTCGGGATGGGTCGCGCACAACTCGAGGACCGCCTCGCGCAGCCGCTGCCGATCGTCCTCGGGCGCGACGAGATACCAGGAACGGGTGGCGATGAGGTCCAGCAGGCCCTGCGGGGTCTGCGTGACGCTGTGCCGGAATTCGGCCTGCTCGAATGGGGCGAACAACTCGCCGAACTCGGCGTTCTCGGGCCGGTGGAAGAGGGCCGACCTGATGATCACGTCGAGCTGCCGGACCCAGTCGACGCTCACGTCGCGGTCGTTGCGCATCGGCGCGAACACCCCGCCGGGGCGCAGCACCCGGATGATCTCCGGGTGGGCACGCTCCTTGTCGAACCAGTGGTACGCGGTGCCCACGACGACGGCGTCGGCATATCCGTCGGGCAGCGGGATCGACTCCGCGGAGCCCGCCAGGGCGACGGTCCCGGGGGTCGCCGCGTCGAGCGCGGCGCGCATACCGGGGTCGGGTTCCACCGCGACGACCTCGAAGCCCGCGGCCAGCGCCACTCGGGTGAGCTGGCCGGTGCCCGCGCCCAGGTCGACCACGCGGCCGGGTGCGGTGCCGATCGCCCAGGTCAGCGCGTCGGTCGGATAGCTCGGGCGCGACTGCTGGTATGTCTGCGCCGCCGCGCCGAAAGAGAGCCGGTGTTCTTCGATGGGTTCCATGCGGGCGCCTCCCGGGTGTGTTGCCATAACGCCGGGCCCACCCTAGTGCAGTCCGCCGTGGCCGCATTCGCCCACAGTCCGGCGATCGACGGACAGGCTCAGTCCGGGCCCGGTGGAAACGCCGCCGCCCGGTGCCGTTAATCGAACCCGCGCGGTGGATCGATCGCGTCGGTGCGCGGCCGTCCGACGGCCGCGCATTCGCCGATCCTAAAGACCGATCGGCGCGCAGGGTCATCGCGTCGTCGCAGAGCGCGAATGGCAGGGTCCGGGCGACGGCGGGTGCCCGCGCGACTGCGCTGTGCGAGGACGCCGTTGCGGCGGTATGCCGTGCGTCGGGGTCGCAGGAACCGGTATCCACCGTGCCCTCGACGTTTCGTCAAATGGCGCTGAGAATCCGTTTTCCCTTGTCAGAGGATAATCGACCCCGCGGCTGTCCGACTTTGCGCCGCGCCCGGCGAAGCTATGCCGAATAATGGGTCACGCCGGAATTGATCCGCTGTCAATGAGTGGCTATCCTGGCGAGCGCTCTCCCTATGAATTCATGGCACGCCCTTGACTGGCGGGGAGGATCCGGGGCGGCGAGAAAGGATGACCGTATGGCCAGGCGCGAGATAGTGGTGTTGGCGGACGACCTCGATGGTTCCGAGGGTGACGTCCGCAGTGTGAGGTTTGGATTCGAGGGCGCCAATTACGAGATCGATCTCGGACCGGCGAACCACGACAAGTTGGCGCTGGCGCTGGCGCCGTTCCTGGCCGCCGCGCGCAAGGAGAGCGGTCGTCGTGGACCTGTCGCCGCCCCCAAGGCGAAGGCGCCGACCGCGGCTGAGCAGCGTGCCTTCAACCAGCGGGTGCGCGAGTGGGCCAAGGGCCAGGGTAAAGACGTCAACGACCGCGGTCGGGTGCCGGCAAAGGTGATCGAGGCGTACTACGCCGCCGGCCTGCGCTAGCATTGGCGGGGTTTGGGGGCATTAGCCTGATTGGCGGTACGACGCGAAGGTTGTGTACTTCCTTCACGTCGTACCGTTTTTCATGTCCGCCGCCCCGCGCCGGGCGAGCCGACCAGGATGTGGACACAGATATTTCGCTGTGCGCGTAGCGGTCCTGGATGCGGAACAGCCGCGGGCGAGGCAAGGTTGGCTCTGATGCCAGCCACGTCGGCGGTTTGCTGGGGCAGTTGCCCTGTTTCCTCCGCTTTCAAGTCGACGGTAAGCGACCTGATGGTTACCCAACGGTGACCAGACGAGCGTTTCCGGCGGGCCGACATGGTCGGGGTCTGGCGTTAGAGTGAGTGAAACAGCTTCGCCGCCGCGGTCTCCGGCAGGAGTTCGAGGAACTGAGGCGTAGGTGAGGAGCGGGAATGTTCGAGCGGTTCACCGACCGGGCGCGTCGGGTGGTCGTCCTGGCCCAAGAAGAGGCCAGGATGCTCAACCACAACTACATCGGCACGGAGCACATCCTGCTCGGCCTCATCCACGAGGGTGAGGGCGTCGCGGCGAAGGCGCTGGAAAGTCTCGGCATCTCGCTGGAGGGCGTGCGCCAGCAGGTAGAGGAGATCATCGGCCAGGGCCAGCAGGCGCCGAGCGGGCACATCCCGTTCACGCCGCGGGCCAAGAAGGTGCTGGAGCTGTCCCTGCGCGAAGCGCTGCAGCTCGGCCACAACTACATCGGCACCGAGCACATCCTGCTCGGTCTGATCCGCGAGGGCGAAGGCGTCGCGGCCCAGGTGCTGGTGAAGCTCGGCGCCGACCTCAACCGGGTGCGCCAGCAGGTCATCCAGCTCCTCTCGGGCTACCAGGGGGGCAAGGAGCCGGCCGCGGCCGGCGCCGCCACGGGTGAGGCCGCCCCGTCCACCAGCCTCGTGCTGGACCAGTTCGGTCGCAACCTGACCCAGTCGGCACGGGAGGGCAAGCTCGACCCCGTGATCGGCCGGGAGAAGGAGATCGAGCGGGTCATGCAGGTGCTGTCCCGCCGCACCAAGAACAACCCGGTGCTGATCGGTGAGCCCGGCGTCGGCAAGACCACCGTGGTGGAGGGCCTGGCCCAGAAGATCGTCAAGGGCGAGGTGCCCGAGACGCTGAAGGACAAGCAGCTCTACACGCTGGACCTCGGCGCTCTGGTGGCCGGTTCGCGCTACCGCGGTGACTTCGAGGAGCGCCTGAAGAAGGTGCTCAAGGAGATCCGCACCCGCGGCGACATCATCCTGTTCATCGACGAGATCCACACCCTGGTCGGCGCGGGCGCCGCCGAGGGCGCGATCGACGCCGCCAGCATCCTCAAGCCGATGCTGGCCCGCGGCGAGCTGCAGACCATCGGCGCCACCACGCTCGACGAGTACCGCAAGCACCTGGAGAAGGACGCGGCGCTGGAGCGGCGCTTCCAGCCGATCCAGGTCGGCGAGCCCTCGGTGGCGCACACCATCGAGATGCTCAAGGGCCTGCGTGACCGCTACGAGGCGCACCACCGGGTGACCATCACCGACGCGGCCCTGGTCGCGGCGGCCAACCTGGCCGACCGGTACATCTCCGACCGCTTCCTGCCGGACAAGGCGATCGACCTGATCGACGAGGCCGGCGCCCGGATGCGCATCCGCCGCATGACCGCGCCGCCGGACCTGCGCGACTTCGACGAGAAGATCGCCCAGGTGCGCCGCGACAAGGAGTCCGCGATCGACGCGCAGGACTTCGAGCGGGCCGCGCAGCTGCGCGACAAGGAGAAGCAGCTCCTGGGCCAGAAGGGCGAGCGGGAGAAGCAGTGGAAGGCCGGTGACCTGGACGTCGTCAGCGAGGTGGACGACGAGCAGATCGCCGAGGTGCTGGCCAACTGGACCGGCATCCCGGTGTACAAGCTGACCGAGGAGGAGACCTCCCGCCTGCTGCGCATGGAGGACGAGCTGCACAAGCGCGTCGTCGGCCAGTCGGACGCGGTCAAGGCCGTCTCCAAGGCGATCCGCCGTACCCGGGCCGGCCTCAAGGACCCGAAGCGCCCGTCCGGCTCGTTCATCTTCGCCGGCCCCTCGGGTGTCGGTAAGACGGAGCTGTCCAAGACGCTCGCCGAGTTCCTGTTCGGCAGCGAGGACGCGCTGATCCAGCTGGACATGTCCGAGTTCCACGACCGCTACACGGTGTCCCGCCTGGTCGGCGCCCCGCCCGGATACGTCGGCTACGACGAGGGCGGCCAGCTGACCGAGAAGGTGCGCCGCCGGCCGTTCTCGGTGGTCCTCTTCGACGAGATCGAGAAGGCCCACCCGGACGTCTTCAACACGCTGCTGCAGATCCTGGAGGACGGTCGCCTGACCGACGGCCAGGGCCGCATCGTGGACTTCAAGAACACGGTGATCATCCTGACCACCAACCTGGGCACCCGCGACGTGGCCAAGGCCGTGTCGCTGGGCTTCCAGAAGTCCGAGGACGCGGAGTCGAACTACGAGCGGATGAAGCAGAAGGTCAACGACGAGCTGAAGCAGCACTTCCGCCCGGAGTTCCTGAACCGCATCGACGACACCATCGTCTTCCACCAGCTCGGCGAGGTGGAGATTCTCTCGATCGTGGACATCATGATCAAGCGGATCGAGACCCAGCTGCGCAACAAGGACATGGGCCTGGAACTGACCGACTCCGCCAAGAAGTACCTGGCGAAGAAGGGTTACGACCCGGTCCTGGGTGCCCGGCCGCTGCGCCGGACCATCCAGCGCGAGCTGGAGGACACGCTCAGCGAGCGGATCCTGTTCCAGGAGCTCAAGCCCGGCCAGCACGTGCTGGTCGACTGCGAGGGCGACCCGGAGCAGATCGAGACCTCGAAGCTGACCTTCACGGCATCGCAGAAGGCGGCCGCTCCGGAGGCCCCTGAGGCCCCCGCCGAGCCGGTCGGCAGCGACGCCGCCGCGTAACGAGGACGCACAGCCGAAAGGGGCACCGCGTGAGCGGTGCCCCTTTCGTTTGCCCGACCGGGTGCGCCGGATCGGTCAGCCGACGTAGTCCTCGAGCAGGGCCGGAGTCAGGCCGGACCGGTGAATCGCGTTCAGGGCGCCCAGCAGGTCGTCCATCAGGGCGGGGCGGAAGTGCATCAGCAGCACGTCGCCGGGCTTCACCACCTTCTCCGACGTCTGGTAGCGCACGATGCCCTTGTCGACCGTCTGGGTCCAGAAGAACACCGCCTGTGCGCCGCAGTCGTGCGCGGCCTTCAACGTGGTGGCGTCCTTGTTGCCGAACGGTGCCCGGAACAGGGTCGGCCGGCGGCCGAACAGCTGCTCCAGCTTGTCCGCCGAGCCGCAGATCTCCTTCTTCTGGAAGTCGTAGGACCTGCCCTTCAGCGAGGTGTGGCTGATGGTGTGGTTCTCCACCATGCCGCCCGCCTCCTGGATCGCCTTGAAGTACGGCGTGTGCCTGGTGGCCGCCGGGGAGTTGAGGAACATCGTCACCGGGATCTTCGCCTGCCGGATGAACTCGATGACCTCCGGCTTACGCGACAGCGCACCGTCGTCGATGGTGATGAAGGCGACCTTGTTCGTGGTCGGCACCCGTGACCAGTGCACGGCCGACGCGCTCTCCGGCAGCCGCACCCGCTGCGGAGCCGGGGCCTGCGGGAACTCGGGCACCCGGCTCAGATACCACTGCAGGCTCTTGAACGCCGCGGGGGTGGGCTGCACCGAGGGGCTCGGCGAGGCGCTGGGCGCGGCCGAGGCGCTCGGGCTGGGGGTCGGGCTGGCAGCAGGGCCGGCGTGGCTCGCGTCCGGGCCGGCGCTCTTGCACGCGGCAGGCGCGAGGAAAGCGGTCAGCAGGAACACGGCAATGGCGCGGCGTAGGGGGGTGGAAGCCACGCCCGGACTCTATCCAGGCCGGGTGAATCCGCAATACCACGGAAAGTTCGCGACGAAGTCAGATATCGGCGGGGACACGCCCGGGCAGGCCGAAACGTTGCCCGCGGGGCACCACCAGCCCGTCGGCCAGCAGGCTGTCCAGGGCCCGCTCCCGCTGCACCGGATCCGGCCACACCACGTCCAGCGACGGCTTGTCCACCGGGCCCGACGCGTGCCGCAGCACGGCCAACAGCAACCCGCGCACCTGGCGGTCGGTGCCCGCGTAGCGCTGCGGCTTGCGCGACGGACCCGCCGGCAGCGCCGCGCCCGAGCGCCGCCACGCGCACCGATCCCGCAGCGGGCAGGCCTCGCACCGGGGCGTACGCGCCGTGCACAGCACCGCGCCCAGTTCCATGAGCGCCGCACTGGCCCGCGCCGCCGCCGACTCGGCCTGCGGCAGCAGCGACTCGACCAGCGTCAGGTCCGCCGGGGTGGTGGCCGCACCGGCGTCGGGCAGGCCGTGCACGGCCCGCGCCGCGACCCGGCGCACGTTGGTGTCCACCACCGGATGGCGCTGCCCGTACGCGAACGCCAGCACCGCCCGCGCCGTGTAGTCCCCGACGCCCGGCAGCGCCAGCATCTGGTCCAGCCGCCGCGGCACCTCGCCACCGTGCCGCTCCACGAGCGCCGTGGCGCACGCGTGCAGCCGCATCGCCCGCCGGGGGTAGCCCAGCCGCCCCCAGGCCCGAATCGCCTCACCGGAGTCCTCCGCGGCGAGATCCGCCGGCGCGGGCCAGCGGGCCACCCACTCCCGCCACACCGGCAGCACCCGCACGACGGGCGTCTGCTGGAGCATGAACTCGCTGATCAGCACCGGCCAGGCACCGATCTCCGGCTGCCTCCACGGCAGGTCACGTGCGTTGTTGTCATACCACGCAGTGGTCAGCGAGGCGAGTTCGGACATGCGCTCCACCCTACTGGTGCACAATGCCCGCAGAAGCGAGCGAGTCACGCGGTCGGTTGCCCATGCCGGCGACCAGCGCAGCGAGGAGAAGGCATGACTGACGTGCACGGGGCCGAACTGGCCGTCACCGTGATCGGACCGGACCGCACCGGGATCGTCGCCGACGTCGCCGGGGCGCTGGCCCTGCTCGGGGCCAACCTCACCGACTCCACGATGACCCGGCTGCGCGGCCACTTCGCGATGACCCTGATCTGCACCGCACCGGCCAGTGCCACCGAGGTCGAAGCGGCCCTGCTGCCGCTGTCCGCGGACGGCCAGCTGCTGGTGACGGTACGCGACGTCGGCCCGGACGAGTCCGCGCACAACGGCGGCCTGCCGTATCTGCTCAGCGTGCACGGCGCCGACCGGCTCGGCATCGTCGCGGCGGTTACCCGGGTCGTCGCCGACGCCGGCGGCAACATCACGGACCTGTCCACCCGCCTGGTCGGCCCGCTGTACCTGCTCGTCGCCGAGGTCGACCTGCCCGAAGGCGTGCCCGGCGAGCTGGCCGAGCGCCTCGCGCAGGTCGCCGACGAGCTGGGCATCGAGGTCAACCTGCGGCCTGCCGGGGCGGACGTCTTATGAGCGGGCGGCGTACGCGCACACCGGGTGGCGAGGAGACGGCGTGAACATCGAAGGCTGGGACATCACCGCGCTCGGCGCAGGCCGGGTGCTGCCCGTCGTCACCGCGCCGGAACCGGTGCTGAGCCGGGTCGGCGAGGCCGTGGATCCGACCGACCCGCAGGTGGTGGCGCTTGCCGCCGACCTGGTCGCGACCATGGCCGTGTCGCCCGGCTGCGTCGGCCTCGCCGCCCCGCAGGTCGGCGTCGGCATGCAGCTGTTCGCCGTGGACGTCACCAACCACCCCAAGGCGGCCACCGTGCACGGCGCGTTCGTGCTCGCCAACGCCGTGATCGTGGAGGCCAGCCGGTGGCGGCCGGGACGGGAGGGCTGCATGTCCGTGCCCGACCTCACCGGCGACGTCAAACGCGCCGGGCGCATCGTGGTCACCGGCGAACTGCCTGGCAGCGGCCGGAAGGTGACGATCACCACCGATGCCTTCGAAGCCCGCGCGCTGCAGCACGAGATCGACCACTGCAACGGACTGCTCTTTTTGGACAAGGTGAGCGGAGCGCACGCGATCTATCAGCGGAAAGTCTATCTGTGACGGGGAGTTCGCCCGCTGAGCGTGTCGCGTCGTGCGTGTCGTGATCGTGGGCGCTAGCGTGAGCACATCATGAGACTGATAGTGGGTCCGCTGCCCGCAGCCGTCTACTGGCGACGCCGCGCCATGGTGCTCGGCGCGCTGCTGGTTGCCGTTCTCATGATCACCCTCGTGGTACGCGGCACCGGCAGCGGCGGCGCCCAGCAACCATCCGCCAACGGCACGCCGTCGAGCGCTGGTGTGTCACCCGCATCGGCGGCGGGCGTGCCCGGCGGGAGCCCGGCGGCGTCACCGAGCGACGGCGTCATCACGCCGGTGTCCGAACTGCCTCCGTCGCCGAGCGCGGACGCCGAAGGGCCGGGCGAGGGCGAAGGGGACGGCGAGACCGACCCGAACGCCTGCACCGACGCGGAGATCAAGGTGACCGCGAAGCCGGCGCAGACCACGCTCAAGCGCGGCAACGATCTGCTCATCACGCTGCTCATCAAGAACACGTCGAACCGGACGTGCAGTCGTGACGTGGGGGCCGATCTTCAGGAGCTGCGGATTCTGAAGAGCACCGAGAAGGTGTGGTCGAGCGATGACTGCGGGGGGCCGCGGGGGCATGAGGTGCGGTCGTTCCCGCCGGCGCATGAGCGGTCGTACACGGTGGTGTGGAACGGGCATTCGAGTTCTGCCTGTGAGAAGTCGATCAAGCGGGTGCCGGATGGGCCGGTTCCTGCTGCTGGGGAGTATCGGCTGTATGCCCGTGTTGGGACGGCTATCTCTGCTTCGGTGACGTTGAAGCTCACGTAGGGCGGTGGGTCGCTGCGCCGGGGGAATGCTCTTGGCGCTGGGGCCGCAAAGAGCGCGGCCTTTTACGCGCCTGCGAGCATTCCCCCGGCTCCGCTTCTCGCCGTAGCCGATGGTGGTCAAGGCGGGTGGGCAACCCCAGGGGCCAGAGAGCGACAGCCTTACCAGCCCACATGCCGTCCCCAGAGCAACGCGCAGCCACCACCCGTAAGCCGCGAACACGCGTCACCATCACCCATGAACGATCTGTTTGCCCTGGTGCCCTTTCGCCGGGGCGTGACCCGTCTCCTGTCGCGCCCTGAACCGGGTCACACGGGTGGGGCGGGAGGCTGTCGCTTTGCGGGAAAAGGGTGCCCTTTTTACCTGGTTACCTTGTGAGGGTGCGTGGAGCGGGGGTTGGGGTCGAGCGCGTAAAAGGCCGCGCTCTTTGCGGCCCCAGCGCTCGACCCCAACCCCCCCGGGACGCGACCCCGTCACCGCCTCAGACATACCGCTCAAGAATCGACGTCTCAGCAAGCCGCGACAGACCCTCACGGACACCACGAGCGCGAGCGTCCCCGACCCCGTCCACGGCCTGAAGGTCCTCGACGGTCGCGCCCAGCAGACGCTGGAGGCTGCCGAAGTGGTCGACGAGCCGGTCGACTATCGCGCCGGGCAGGCGGGGTACGCGGGCCAGGAGGCGGAAGCCGCGCGGGCTGACGGCGGCGTCGAGGGCCTCGGTGCTGGCGGGGTAGCCCATGGCCTTGGCGACGGAGACCAGGTCGATGAGTTCGCTGGCGGTGAGCAGGTCGAGCTCGACCAGTGCTTCTTCGACGGTTCTGGTCTTGCGGTTCGGGGGGAGGTAGTCGCGGATGACGAGGGTGCGGTCGGCGTCCACGCCGGCCATCATCTCGTCGAGCTGGAGGGACAGGAGGCGGCCGTCGGTGCCGAGTTCGACGACGTAGCCGGCGATCTCGTCGGAGATGCGGCGGACCATCTCCAGGCGCTGTACGACGGCCAGGGCGTCGCGGACGGTGACCAGGTCCTCGATCTCCAGGGCGGAGAGGGTGCCGCTGACCTCGTCGAGGCGCAGCTTGTACCGCTCCAGGGTGGCCAGGGCCTGGTTTGCCCGGGACAGTATCTGTCCGGAGTCGTCCAGGGTGTGTCGCTGGCCGGCCACGTAGACGCCGATGATGTGCATCGACTGGCTGACCGAGATGACCGGGTATCCGCTCTGCTTGGAGACGCGCTCGGCGGTGCGGTGCCGGGTGCCGGACTCCTCGGTGGGGATGGAGGCGTCGGGCATCAGGTGTACGGCTGCGCGCAGGATGCGGGTGCCGTCGGCGGAGAGCACGACGGCGCCGTCCATCTTGCACAGCTCGCGCAGGCGCGTGGCGGAGAACTCGACGTCGAGCGGGAAGCCGCCGGTGCACAGGGTCTCGATGAGTTTGTCGTACCCGAGGACGATGAGGGCGCCGGTCCGGCCGCGCAGGATGCGCTCGAGGCTGTCGCGCAGTGGCGTGCCCGGAGCTACCCGTGCCAGGGTGGCGCGCAACGGATCACCGCCGACTGCGGCGGTGTTCCAGGTGGTGTCGCGATCGATCGGCACGGGCACAGTCTACGGGGCCGTCGGAGGATGCCCGCCTGCCCGTGGTGGGAGCGTCACTCAGCGGACAACCGTGCAGCCCAGTGCAGTGCCGTACGCAGATCGGACACCTCTTCGACCCGTAGCTCGCCCGCCGGTGTGCCGGTTGACGACGGACCGCAACCGGGTGGTACCAGAGCGTATTTGAAGCCGAGCCGGACCGCCTCAGCCAGGCGGCGGGGGACCGCGCCGACGCGGCGCACCTCACCCGTGAGACCTACCTCACCGATGGCTGCGAGCCGGGGCGACATGGACAGGTTGAGCCCGGCGGACGCGACGGCAAGCGCGATGGCCAGGTCTGCGGCGGGCTCGACGACCCGGATGCCGCCGACCGTCGCGGCGAACACCTCCTTGTCGTGCAGCGCCATGCGCTCGGTGCGCCGCTGCAGCACGGCCAGCACCATGGCCAGCCGGGCCGAGTCGAGGCCCGACACGGTGCGCCGCGGCGAGCCGGCCACGGTCGCCCCGATCAGCGCCTGCACCTCGGTGACCATGGCACGGCGGCCCTCCATGGCCACGGTCACGCAGGTCCCTGGCACCGGCTCGGCGTATCGGGTCAGGAACAGCCCCGACGGGTCGGGCAGCGAGGCGATGCCGCCCTCGTGCATCTCGAAGCAGCCGACCTCGTCGGCGGCGCCGAAGCGGTTCTTCAGCCCGCGGACCAGCCGCAGCGAGGAGTGCTTGTCCCCCTCGAAGTGCAGCACCACGTCGACCAGGTGTTCGAGCACCCGTGGGCCTGCCACGTTGCCGTCCTTGGTGACGTGGCCGACCAGCACGGTCGCGATGTTGCGCTCCTTGGCGACGGCGACCAGCGCGGCGGTGACCGCCCGCACCTGGGTGACGCCGCCGGGCACGCCGTCGTTGCCGGGGGCGGCGATGGTCTGCACGGAGTCGAGCACCAGCAGGCCCGGCTTGACCGCGTCGAGGTGGCCGAGCACCGCGGCCAGGTCGGTCTCGGCGGCCAGGTAGAGCTGCTCGTGCAGGGTGTTCATGCGCTCGGCGCGCAGCCGGACCTGGCTGACGGACTCCTCGCCGCTGACGATGAGGGCGGGACTGCCCGCTCCGGCGGCCCACTGCTGGGCGACGTCGAGCAGCAGCGTCGACTTGCCTACGCCGGGCTCGCCGGCCAGCAGCACCACCGAGCCGGGCACCAGGCCGCCGCCGAGCACCCGGTCGAGCTCGCTGACGCCGGTGGCGACCGCGCGGGCGGGCAGGGCGGAGATGGTGGCGATGGGCCGGGCGGGCTCGCCGGGGGCGCGGGGGGCCACGTTGCGCATCGCGCCGAGGGCCGGACCGGCCGAGGCTTCGATGACCGAGCCCCACTCGCCGCATTCGGGGCAGCGGCCGAACCACTTGGGAGGCTGATGCCCGCACGCGTCACAGACGTATCCGGGGCGTGCGGGCTTCGCCGTCTTCGAGGTGCTGCGCACTGTCACGTGCGCAACCTACCCCGTGGGTGTGTCAGTGGCCGGTGCCCTCTTCGCCCGCGCGGGTCGGCGGCGGGGAGGGGGGCAGGCGCGACGGCATGGTGGCCGGCGGCGCGATCGGCACCACGGTGCCCGGCGGGGTCTCGATGACCACGCCGTTGGAGAAGGTCAGCTTCAGGTGCACGCCCTCGCCGTTGACCACGGGCTGCTTGAGCCCGGTCAGGGCGAGGAACTGGCCGCTGGCCGGGGTCAGTTCGAGGTAGCCGCCCACCGGGATGGTGAGCTTCGCCGGGGCCGCGGTGGCCGGGCTCGGGCTGGCGTCCGGCTCCGGGCTGGCCGACACCTTCGGCGACGGGCTGCCGGCCGCTTTCGGCGACGTGGTCACCGACGGGCTCGGGGACTGCGCGGCCGGGCTCGGGCTCGGCTTCAGGTCGGCGGCCGAGGCCAGCTTGACGCCGGCCGCGTCGTTCGACTCGAACTTGTCGAGCGTGATCGGCTGCTCGGTGTCGTTGAAGAGGCGCAGCTGGAGCGGCGCGGTCGCGCCTTGCGCGTAGCCGGTCGGGCCGGCGTAGGCGACCATCGCGTCCCGAAGCGCGACGTTGCCGCCGTTGGGACCCGGAACGGTCCAGCTGAAGCCGGGCACGGCCGCCACCTGGTCGGCGGTCTGCGAGTTCATGCCGGCGCTGCAGCCGGTCAGGGCCAGGGCAGCGGCGGCGGCACCGCCGGCCAGGAGCATGGTGATCGAGCGAGTCACGGGCCCAGCGTAGTGTCCGGCGATCGAGGCCCCGCAGCCGACCCGCCGCTGATCACAGCGCGCCGCTGAGCACCAGCAAAGCCAGGTCCACGGCGGCCACGGCGAGCAGCGCGCGGAAGGCGGCACGCGGCGCCGCGTACCAGCCGATGACGATCAGGACGACGGCCGTGAGCAGCGCCCCGGCCCCGGCCCACAGCGGCGGCCGGGCCCCGGCCAGCAGGGTGAGCGTCGCGGCCAGCAGCAGCCCGGAGGCCGCGGCGAGGCTGCGCCGGGCGCCCAGTCGCTGGGGCAGGCCGCGGATCCCGGTGGCCGCGTCGTCGGCCAGGTCGGGCACCGCGTTGAGCAGGTGTGCCGCGCCCGCCAGCAGCGCCGCCGCGGCGACCAGCCAGCCGGCCGGCATGGGCGCGCCGGGCAGCGACGTGCTGACGAAGATCACCAGGCAGGCGAAGGACACCAGGTAGGGCGCGATCGACCATGCCGTCGCCTTGAGCGGCCAGTTGTACAGGTGGGCGGAGAGCACGGCGATGCCGAACCAGGCCCCGGCGGGCCAGCCCCACCACAGGCAGGCGGCGGCGGTCGCGGCGGCGGCCACCGCGGCCGCGACGGCGACGGTACGGCGGCCCGCCGGGTCCCCGGCCAGCGGTTTGTCAGTCCGCCCGACGGCCGCGTCCCGTGCGGCGTCGATGGCGTCGTTCGCCCAGCCGACCGACAGCTGGCTCAGCGCCACGGTCGCCATGACCGCGGCGACACCGCCCGGGGTGTGGCCCATGCCCACGGCCAGCAGGCCGCCGAACACGGTGACGGCGAGGGCGGGCAACGGATGACATGCGCGCAGCAGACCCAGCGGTGACATCTGGTCAGTGTCGCGCGTCACGGTTACTGTCGCCGACCGTGGACAACAGACGAGGTCGTGCCGCTGTCGGCTCGCTGGCCGTGGTGACGCTGCTGCTTGCCGGCGGGTGGTGGTGGCGGTCCGCGGAAGCCGTGCCGCCCCGGCCGGCACCGCAGCCGTCGCCCTCGCCCTCGCCGTCGTGGCACGCCGCGGTCGACGAGCTGGCCGGGCTGTGGGCGGACCGCCCGAGCAGCAGCGTGGTGGCGGTCCAGCCCCCGGTGGCCCTGTCCGCCGACAAGCCGCTCTTCCACCAGGTGAAACTTCCGCATGGCGCGTTCGAGCTGCACGCAGCCTGCGTCGGCGACACGGGCACGATGCGGGTCGTGGTGGCCGACGCCGCCGGCCGCGCCGTGTTGGAGGTCGACGTGGCGTGCTCGCCGGAGGTCTCGTACCGCACGGAGCCGCTGCTGCTGCCGAAGGACGTCGGGCAGCTGCAGATCACGATGTCGCTCGCCGGCACCGGCGGCGCGGTCGGCGGCTGGCGGGTGCTGGACGAGCGCGCGCCCGGCGGGCCGGACCAGTGGCGGCTCCAGGCGCAGTCCGGCCTGCCCGCCGACCGGGCGGCCCGGATGCTGTTCGACGACTGGTTGACCGGCGGCCAGACCTCGACGGCCGAGGTGTCCCTGTCCGGGCTCACCGAGCTGCGGGTGACCTGCGCCGGGGAGATCATGCTCCGGGTGGAGGTCGCCGAGCAGGGGAACTGGTACCAGGTGGCGCCCACCTGCAACTCCCGCTACCCGTATGTGACCACCCTGGGCTCCGCTGGAACCGTGCGCGTGACGCTGACCGGGCTGGGTCCTGACGGCACGGTGTGGGTGCGCGCGCAGGCGGTCCGGCTGCCACCGGGGGCGACGCCCCGCGACGGGATGCCGCTGCCGGCTTCCTCCGCGGCCGGCTGATCGCGAGGCCGGGTCCGGGGCTGTCGACCGGGCCGGCCTAGGTGCCGGTCGGGTGTCCGCCCGGCGGCGGCGAGCCGACCGGACTCGGCGCCGTGGTCGGGGACGAGTCTGCGGGGGCGGAGACCGCCGGGCGCACGGGTGGGCCGGGCTGCGGTGACTCGGGGGTCGTCCCGGTCAGGCCCGGCCAGGCGATGAGCAGCAGGCTCAGCAAGGTGATCACCACGGCGATGGCGAGCACTATGAGGGGCAGCACCAGTGACGGCTGATCCGGATCGTCGATGCGTTCAGGCAGGTGCAGCCGCCGTCGCCAGCGTGCCCGCCAGGCTGCGCGTCGTGCGGCCCTGACTTCGGCCCGCAGCTCCTCCCGGACCCGCTCGGCCTCTTCGGCCAGCTCAGCGGGGTCATCGGGAATGACGACCTCTCCCCATTCGGGCGGGAGGTCCGGAAGGCCGTTCCCCAGCGTGCCCATCGCCGGCTCCTCGCGCGTTCAAGCACCGCGTCTCTCTACTGTCCCGCGTCGTACAGACTCACGCTAGTGGCGCGTCGGAGGAGATTGAGGACTGTTCGCGATGCGGACATCCGGTCCTACAGACGCCAATGAGTGCAGAAAAGGTCACTCAGCGTAGCGGAAGAAGCGTTGCCGAGCTGTGTCAAGCAGAAGAAATACGGCTCACAACGGGGGTGAGCTGCGCTAACTGTGCAAGACGGGCTGGGACTGCGCGGCACGCCCGTGTTACCCTAGACACAGCGAAAGGGGTTTCGTACCTATGGATTTCAGTGTCGGCGAGACCGTTGTCTACCCCCACCACGGGGCCGCACTCATCGAGGCTATCGAGACCCGCACCATCAAGGGCGAGGAGAAGCTTTACCTCGTCCTTCGGGTCGCTCAAGGCGACCTGACGGTGCGGGTGCCCGCCGAGAACGCCGAGATCGTCGGCGTGCGTGAGGTGGTTGGCGAAGAGGGCCTGTCCAAGGTTTTCGACGTCCTCCGCGCCCCGCACACCGAGGAGCCGACCAACTGGTCGCGGCGCTACAAGGCGAATCTCGAGAAGCTTGCCTCGGGTAACCCGCTCAAGGTGGCGGAGGTCGTGCGTGACCTCTGGCGCCGTGAGCGTGAGCGTGGTCTGTCGGCGGGGGAGAAGCGGATGCTTGCCAAGGCTCGGGACATCCTCGTCGGCGAGGTCGCGCTCGCCGAGAAGAGCACCAAGGACGGAGCCGAGGTTCTCCTGGACAAGGTGCTTGCTGAGGCGTGACCCGCACAACGGCAGTGTCATCTGATATCGATAGCCGCGACGTTCCTGCGCCTCACCGGCGCAAGGACGTCGCGGTTCTCGTTCCCGCCGCGGGCATGGGGGTGCGCCTCGGCGGCGGAACCCCCAAGGCTCTGCGTGAGCTGGCCGGCGAGCCGCTGCTGGTGCACGCCTGCCGCCGTCTCGCCCTGGCCCCGTCGGTGGCGATGATCGTCATCGCCGCGCCGCCTGGCGACGTGGACGCGGTCCGCGCGCTGGTGCCCGGCGCCACGGTGGTGCCCGGCGGCGCGACCCGGCAGCAGTCGGTGGCCGCCGCCCTGGCCGTCGTACCCGAGTCCATCGAGGTCGTGCTGGTGCACGATGCCGCCCGCGCGCTTACCCCGCCTGAGCTGGTCGAGGCGGTCGCCGCCGCGGTCCGGTCCGGCGCGGCCGCCGTGGTGCCCGCCCTGCCCGTGGTCGACACCATCAAGCGCGTGGACGCCGGCGAGCACGTCCTGGAGACCGTCGACCGCGCCCCGTTGCGCGTGATCCAGACTCCGCAGGGCTTCCCCCGAGCGACGCTCGTCCGCGCCCACGCCGAGGCCGTCGACGAGCACACCGACGACGCCGGCATGGTCGAGCGCCTCGGCCACAAGGTCCACTGCGTCCCCGGCAGCGACCTGGCCCTCAAAATCACCCGCCCCCTCGACCTCCTCATAGCCGAATCCCTGCTGGCAGCCCACCCCCTCTAGCAGGTTGATCATGAACTTGTGGCAGGGTTCGACGGTGTCGCCACCCTGGCGCCGCGATGATCGAGGAGGCAATCCGTGAGGGTCGGGATCGGGACGGATGTGCACGCGTTCGACGAGACCCGGCCGTGCTGGGTCGCGGGCCTGCACTGGCCCGACTCGCCAGGCCTGGCCGGGCACTCCGACGCCGACGTCGCCGCGCATGCCGCCTGCGACGCCCTGTTCAGCGCGGCCGGTCTCGGCGACCTGGGTGCGAACTTCGGCACCGATCGTCCGGAGTGGTCCGGTGCGGCCGGCGTCGTGCTGCTGGCCGAGGCCGCCCGCCGCGTGCGAGCCGCGGGTTATGCGGTCGGCAACATCTCGATCCAGGTGATCGGAGTGGCCCCCAAGATCGGTAAGCGGCGGGACGAGGCGCAGCAGGTGCTCTCGGCTGCCGCGGGCGCTCCCGTGACCGTGTCCGGCACCACCACCGACGGACTCGGTCTCACCGGCCGCGGAGAGGGCCTCGCCGCGATCGCGGTGGCGCTGGTGCACCCCGATCTCCAGGCCCCCCGGTCCCATCAGCCGTAAGTGCGAGACCGGGCAAGACAGTGCGGGAATGAGGGCGGACTGCCGCCCGGTTCCCGCACCGTCCATCTCGGTGGTCGGGAGAGGCCGAGCCGGCGGTTTCACCCCGGGGCGCGGCCCGACCACGTCCAGGCGTACCCGGGGTCTTCGCAGGAGAGCGCCGGCTCGCACAGGTCCAGCGGGCGGAATGTGTCCACCATGACGGCCAGTTCGTCGAAACGTTCCGCCCCGATCGAACGTTCGGCCGCACCCGGCTGCGGCCCGTGGGTGAACCCGGACGGGTGCAGCGAGATCGAGCCCTGGCCGATACCGGAGCCGCGGCGCGCCTCGTAGTCGCCGCCGGTGTAGAAGAGCATCTCGTCGGAGTCGACGTTGTGGTGGTTGTACGGCACCGGGATGGCGAGCGGATGGTAATCCACCTTGCGCGGCACGAATGAGCAGATCACGAAGTTCGGACCCTGGAAGGTCTGGTGCACCGGCGGCGGCTGGTGCAGCCGCCCGGTGATCGGCTCGAAGTCGTGGATCGAGAACGCCCACGGGTAGAGGCATCCGTCCCAGCCCACGACGTCGAACGGGTGCTGGGCGTACACATGCCGGGTCCAACCACGACGGTGCTGCACCAGCACCTCGACGTCGCTACCGTCGACGAGCAGCGGCTCGTCGGGTCCGCGCAGGTCGCGCTCGCAGTAGGGGGAGTGCTCGAGGAACTGCCCGCGCACGGACAGGTACCGCTTGGGCGGTCCGATGTGCCCGGTGGCTTCGATGACCAGCAGCCGGGTCGGCTCCAGCGGGACCAGCCGGTGCACCACCGAGGTGGGGATGACCACGTAGTCGCCCTCGACCGCGTCCAGCACGCCGAACACCGACTCCACCCGCAGCCGGCCGGCCTCGACATAGAGGCACTCGTCGCCGATCGCGTTGCGGTACAGCGGTGAGGGGGCGTCGGCGAGCACGTACGAGATGCGGCAGTCGTCGTTGGCCAGCAGGTGCTGCCGGCCGAGCACGGCGTCGGCACCGGACTGGTCCAGCTTGTGGGTCTGCAGGTGGCGGGGCTTGAGGGGGCGGTTCGGCAGCCTGGTCCAGGCGGGCGGGTCGAACTCCTCGGCCGCCACGATCGCGGTCGGCGCGTGGCGGTGGTAGAGCAGCGAGGAGTCGGAGGAGAAGCCTTCCTGACCCATCAGTTCCTCGGCGTAGAGGCCGCCGTCGGGCTTGCGGAACTGCGTGTGCCGTTTCCGCGGGACTTCACCGACGCTGCGGTAGTACGGCATGGCCAACCTCCTGTGTCGCTTTTAGGAGCGGTGTCCACTTTACGAAGAGATCCGTCCGATAATCGGACGCTCTTGTCCGCTCTATGTAGCGTCCACTAGATTGACTGATCATGTCAACGCCACCGCTGCTGGCACAGCTGCTCGACGATGCCGCGGTCTTCCCGCCCGGCAGCGCCACGCTGCCCGACGCCGTGGCGGCCCACCGCGAGCATCGCCGCGCCTGGTACGCCCCGCTCGTCGGCCCGCTCCTGGTGCCCGCCTCCCAACTGCGCGAGCTGGGCACACTCGTGGCTTCGGGCGAGGAGCTGCAGGTAGGCGTCATCGCCGACGGGCCGACTGCCGACTGCTTCCTGCCGACGCCCGCGGGGGTGCGGGCCGTCCAGGTCGAGGCGGCCATGGCGCGTCGCGGCGAGGACCCGTCACCCGCCCTGCACGACTTCCTGCACCGGGTACGCGACAGCGGGCTGCGCGGATACGCGGAGATCCCGCTCGCCTGGGGGCTGCTGGCCGCGCTCGACGTGCTCGCGCAGGCCCGCGGGACCGGGCTGCCGGTGTCCGCGAAGTTCCGCACCGGCGGCCTGGCGGCCGAGCTGTTCCCCACGCCCATGGAGCTGGCCGCGGTGATCATCGCGTGTCACGAACGCGAGCTGCCGTTCAAGCTGACCGCCGGGCTGCATCACGCCATCCGGCACACCGACCCGGAGACAGGCTTCACCCACCACGGCTTCCTCAACGTGCTGGCCGCTGCATGCGCCGCCGCGGAGGGGGTGGAGGTGACCGAGGTCACGGGGCTGCTGGCCACCACCCAGCCGCTGACCCTGATCGAGGCGGTGCGCTCGCGCCGCACCCGTGAGCGGCCGCTGTGGGTCGGCTTCGGCACCTGCAGCATCCCTGAGCCACTCGCGGACCTGCAAAAACTCGGACTACTGGACGGACGCCCGTGAGCGGGCGCGCCGATCGAACCATCTCACCGGTGCATCGTGGCGCTGGTGAGCGCAGCGAGGAGAAGGCATGACCTGGGTGCCCGAAGCGGCCGGCAGCGGCTACGACCTGAACCACCTTCCGTACGGCGTGATCGTGGCGCCGGACGGAAGGCCGCGGTGTGCCGTACGCATCGGTGATTCTGCTTTTGATCTGGACGCCGCGGAGGCCGCCGGGTTGATTCTCGCCGGGGACAGCCTGCGGGCGTCGAACCTGGACGCGTTCCTCGCGCTGGGCCCGGCGCACTGGTCGGCGGTCCGCGCCCGGATCACCGAGCTGCTCGGCGACCCGGCTCATCGCGCCGCGGTCGAGCCGCTGCTGATTCCGCTGGCGACCGTGACCAACCTGCTGGCCTGGACCGTCGCCGACTACGTCGACTTCTACTCCTCCGAGCACCACGCCTCCAACGTCGGCCAGATCTTCCGGCCCGGCGGGGCGGCGCTGCTGCCGAACTGGAAACACCTGCCCATCGGCTACCACGGCCGGGCGGGCACCGTCGTGGTCAGCGGCACGCCGGTGGTACGACCCAGCGGCCAGCGCGCCGCGGACGATTTCGGCCCGTGCCGGCGCCTGGACATCGAAGCCGAAGTCGGGTTCGTGGTCGGGGTCGGTTCCGCCCTGGGCGAGCCGGTGCCGTGGCAGCGTTTCGCCGAGCACGTGTTCGGCGTGGTGCTGGTCAACGACTGGTCGGCCCGTGACATCCAGGCCTGGGAGTACCAGCCGCTCGGCCCGTTCCTGGGCAAGTCCTTCGCGACCTCGGTGTCGGCGTGGATCACACCGCTGGCCGCGTTCGGCGAGGATGCCTGGACCGCGGCGCCCGCGCAGGACCCGCCGGTGCTGCCGTATCTCGACGACGACCGCCGGGCGCTCGACCTCGGCATCACCGTCGAGTGGAACGAGACCACGGTGGCGACGCCCCCGTTCCGCACCATGTACTGGACGCCGGCGCAGCAGCTGGCGCACCTGACCGTGAACGGGGCGAGCCTGCGTACCGGCGATCTCTACGCGTCCGGCACGGTGTCGGGTCCGGAGCGTGGCCAGGTGGGTTCGTTCCTGGAACTGACGTGGGGCGGCAAGGAACCGGTCGTGGTCAAGGGCGAGGAACGCGCGTTTCTGGCCGACGGAGACACCGTCGTGTTGCGCGCCCGCGTGGCAGACATCGAGCTCGGTCCCGTTGCAGGGACTGTTTTCCCAGCTCACGTCTAATGTGATCGGGGCCGCACCACCCCGATTTGCATGGTCGCCCGGCGTTTGCGTAATGTTCTCTCTGCCAGCGCGGAACGGACAAAAGAGGCGAGCGAAGAGCTCAAGTCGAAGTTCGGAAAACGCCGGACATCTGGGTGGTGCGGGACTTGCGCTCGCGAAACCGACCGGGTAATGTTCTTCGAGCCGGCAACGAGCCGGGCGGATGAGTCCGCCGAGACCAAGTCTCGGAAGTGACCGCCGGCCGGGTTGCAGGTTCTTCCGAACTGATCTAGCTGCTGAAGTAGCTGTGGTGCGTTCGGGCTGGGAAGCCGCGACATGGATGCAAATCGATCCTGAAAAATCAGGAAAGATTCGCTTGACACGGAGCGACAGACCGGGTAAGTTGGATGAGTTGCCCCGAGCGGGATCCCACGATGTGGGACACCAGCAAGGTGTGTGCTTGTTCTTTGAGAACTCAACAGGGTGCTATTTAAGCCAAGTGCCAATTATTGGCCATCCCGGCTTTTTCCGGGGTGGTTGCTTTGGTGATGGATTCGGATTCGGACATTTATTTGTCGGGGTTTGATCTTTTGCCGGGTTTTTGAATTCTTTTTGGAGAGTTTGATCCTGGCTCAGGACGAACGCTGGCGGCGTGC
>NZ_ML660186.1:214532-340826 GCF_007483665.1 Catellatospora sichuanensis | reverse complement strand
AGAGTGAACACCACCACGACACCATGAACACCAAGCCCTGCCCGCCTCCGGCGGACAGGGCTTCACCATGCCGCTACAAGCTCACCAGCAACGACGCCTACATGCTCACCGCGAACGCCGCGCAACAGCCGTCCAGGACGACTGAACGCATCGCGCACCGGTGCCTGACCGTGACCCCGCGAGACAGGCTGTAGCCGTAGCTGTTCCCCACCTGCACCTCTAGCCTCATGACCGACCGCTACTAACCGGCCTGAAAGCAATCGGAAGTTTGAGGATGCGCCGCCGCGCTCCCGGACCAGAACACAGCCTGACCTTGCGTGCAACATCCGTGCAACTAGCCTCGGGCTCCGGGGAGTCGCACCCCGCCCACCATCGGCCCGGGCAGCTAAGCGAGACGATGTGCCACCCTAGCGCCGTGACCACTGTTGGCGAATGTTGGACTATTGACGTCGTGGTGCCAGATTCGGGCGATCCACCCGTTCACGAAAGATTGCTCGTCGAGCCACTTCCCGAAGTCCACTTGCGATTGAAGTTGTCGCCCGCGCTCGTAGGCGGTGCAGCAGCGGGAGACATCGTGCAGTACGACCAGGCGACGGCCACCATCCAAGTCGTAAGCAGATCAGGCAACGTCTGCGTGCAGATGTACCATCGCGGAATTTCAACTGCGGCGTTGGCTCAAATCGAAGGTCAGGTCAAGCACGCCGGCGGAAGCGTCGATGGCTGCGACAGCCATATGCTCGTGCTCACTTTTCCCGTGACGGCAGGCTTCTCGTCCATCGAGTCATATGTGCAAGCGCTGTCGGTTGCGTTAGTAGCCGAGTGGATGTTTGGCAATGTCTATGACCCCAGTGGAGAGCCGCTAGGTTGGTGGACCTGAAGGTCATGTCGACCCAATCCATGCACGCTGCAGTTGCTGCACAGCAGCCACGTACAGCAACGCCACCGCACTCCGCCGACCTCAAATGCTCTGAACCATACGTATATGCGCCTGCCCAGCCTTGAGCGACCAGACTGCCAGTAATCCGTAGGTTCAGGGTGCGTCTTGGGCGCACGAACCGGCGACATGGGCGCTCGGCTGACCCTATCCGCCGAACTTCAGTTCGCGGTCGCGGCCAGAAACGTCATCGTGGCGGCGAACGCCGCCACGATCAGGACGGCCAGGACGATCATCACGTAGCGCGGAGAAGTCGTGACCCGTCGGTCGCTGGCCACGGGCGGCACCGCGACCAGAAGGCGGCGTAGCCGGTTTGCGGCGCGCAGCTGCGCCGGCCGACCATTGAGCTGGGCACCCCAGGTCGACGCCGCACCGGTGGGAATGTGGATCACCTGGGCGTCCCGGACGCTCAACTCAAGGACACCGTCGTCGACAAGGCGCACGGCCTCGACGAGGTGGCGTGGCACGCGATGCACTCGGAACCGCTGGAAGACGGCCAGGCTCTGGGGCGTGACGACAATCTTGTGTGCCATGCCGAGCAGGTACATCACGGCCATGCAGGCGACCGTCATGCCTACGGCGAGGCCAAGGGATTCGTCCCACGGGGCCAGCCAGACGATCACCACCATGACGGCGGCCAGCACAGCGAACACGGAGCGTGTGACTACATCGACCCGGCGCACCACACCCCGGCGACGGCGCGGCACCGCGTCGGGGTCGGGTTCGGGTTCGGGTTCGGGGTCCACCGTGACCGCGTCCCACCTGCGTCTGCGTAGCGCGCTAAGCCAGCTGGACACGGCCGCCAGCGCGAGTGCTCCCGCGAAAACCGTCAACGGCATCGGCCACATCGTGCTTACGTCGGTGGCGTAGCCGTCGGCCGTGACAAGCCGGGAAGGGTCATCGGGGTCCTGGTAGAGGGTGATCGTCGTGCCGATCTCCAGCCTGCCGTCCCACGTACCGTAGAGCCGGGCCTGATCAACGCGGCCATTCACCCGATAGGTGACATCCGACGAGTCGGCCCAGCGTGACTTATGCGTGGCGACGACCCTCGCAGGGAAGCGCAGACCGTGGTCAACCACCTGCTGGCGCTGCTCCGCGCCGTATGCGTGCGCGGCGAACGCGGCGACACCAAGCAGCGCTGCTACCGCCAGGCCCCACATCATGCGCCTAAAAGTCCAGGTCACGGTGCTCCATACGTCAGGGTGAAGGCGGCCACTCTATCCGCCGGACCAAGGGGGTCCGCTGCTCGGCCAGCACCATCGCGGTACTTCGTCAGGTTCCATACCTGTCAGGACAGGAGGACATGCCGGTGGGACCGTCCAAGTTCTTTGATCTTGCGTGCGATCTGCGTGCGATACGCCGCGGGGATCATGAGGAACGTGCGGTACGTCACGGACGTTCAAGCGTGATTCGCCGAGCCGGGCACGAAAAAGCCCCGAGCCGCGTTTCCACAGGTCGGGGCTACAAAGCCCGGCGAAGAGCTTTGGTGGCCAGGGGCGGGGTCGAACCGCCGACCTTCCGATTTTCAGACAGGCATTCTTTCTTTATAGAGCACAGACAGCTTGGAGTCGAGCGGGATGCCAGCATCGGCAAGAGTGCGATTATCGGATCGTGTCCCGAGGTTTTGGGCGGCCCAATTTGTGCCAATCGAATCCAACTCGCGGCCCTTGGAGTCGACAAGAACCCAGGCTTTCCCGTAAGTGTAGGCTGGCACTCGATCCTTAATCCCAAACCAAATGCGATTGAGCAATTGGTCGGCTCTGGTTGAATCCTCCACTGGAATGGTGAGAATCTTCTTCGCGGACCCAAAGTCCAGCTCGCCAATCTCAACCTCGATTGTTCGCCGAGCCAAATCCTGCTTCGCTACTTCAACGGCTTGGTCAATTACACTGTTGACCTGAATTTGCGTTATGCCTGGTTTCGCGACGCGGTCGATGGCGGCCTCTACCGCCGACCGAACTGCCAGCTCGACCGCAGCGTCGCTTCGTCCCAAGGGAAGACTTAACGCCTCAACAAATGACGTAACAGAAGTGCCATGGGTATAGTCGCCAGGGCCATACAAGTTCTGCGGCTTGTGCCACACGATATAGAAGAATGCGGACGCTACGCCAATCGGGAAGACGGTTGCGAAAGTAGCGAGAAGGATCTGTATACCGCCCGCTGCCTGAGTGATTGCGACGACTATAGCCACCTCGGTGAGCGCTAAGAATATCGATATTATCCCTAAGGGATTCCTTATCCACTGGCCAGCGGCGGTACTTGTCGACGGTACTGATTGCGCACCAGGACTCGTCAAAGTCATATGCCCTCCTGCAACATGTTCTTGACTCTTCGACCGGCCGACTGAACGACGACAGAATGCTGGGGTACCGCCCTGTACGGTGTCCACAATCTACCCCGCTCGTCCCGCAACGCCGGCGAACCTAAGTAAGAGCGCGCAGCGGGTGTTGCTGAGGTGGGGGGCGCCAGGAAATTGCCTTGGCCCAGCTGGGGTCTGGCAGGGCTCCAACCTGTGACCCTCCGGCTGGTGCGCGCGGAAGGCCGCCGTACGGGCGTCCAACCTGACAGCAAATCCTGACAGCAACCGCACGGTACCGTTCCAGACCGATACAGGGGTTCGGTGTCACGCGGGCTGCGACGACGACAGGATCCGATCTGGATCGGCAAGCCTCGATCCGGCTTGTAATCGGGTGCGGAACGTTGGAGTTAGAGCAACGCCATCTGGCCGGGGACCTCGGGCGGTCCCGCCAGAACGGACCGGAGTTTGTCGATCTCAGGGAACCGTGTGGCACCACCCTCACCCCACAGGCTCCGCCATTCGGAGTGGTCCCCGACGATGCGGTCCAGCGCGGCAATGGCCAGCTGCGGTAGATCGTCGTCCAGGTCAATGGATTCGCCGGCCAGGAGGAAGTCGGGTGCGTGGGCCGAGGTGATCGGTGCGCCCCCGGGCAGCCGTGAGGCGACGATCGCGGCTGCAGCTACTGCTGCAGCGCCGTCGTCGTAGTCGAGGTAGGCGGTGCTGTGGGCAGCCAATGCCAGCGCGGCGCTCACCATGCCCGGGCGGGCTGCAGGCATCGCATCGTGGAGGTCGCCGCACCAGTCAGCGGCGGAGTCGTTGTCGAACGGGCCTTCACCCCATGCGCCCATACCCGCCCTCACCTACCTGATGATCGTGATGCACGACGGTGGCCACCGTACAGCACGGAAGTACAGCAACGGGGTCGTCGCCAAACGGCGCCAGCTGACCAGTATGGGCCGTATGGCCTCGCCATCAACCGGCATCGACCGTGCCGCGACTAATCCGTAGGTTCAGGGTTCGACTCAGTCGCAATCGGGCCACACGACATCGAACACCGAAAAATCTACTCGGGCTGCCTTCTCGAACGCAGCCACCTCTACGTCCAGGCTCGTGTGGTTCAGAAGTGCCGATGCTTCCGCCGAGCCGGGAACCTCGAGCGGCCACGACGGCACGCCGCGGGCATCGGTGTCATCAGTGAAGAAGAACGGCGCGCGGAAGGTCCATGCTCTGCTGGCGGCGTCGTCCACGCGCATGCCGTCATCAAGCATGGAGAACGGTCGAAACACCAGCTCCGCAGACATGCTGTCGTCTTCGGCCGGGTGGAACCGTAGCCCGCCCTCACCGAGTTCGGGCTCGGGGGGCTCCCCGACACGGAACGCGAACCACTGGCTAAGCGCGGGCCACCGCTCGTCAAGGTTCACATCCAACAGGTACACGTCGGTAGCGGGGACATGGAGGTGGACGAAATCCCCAACGTGCACCTCGCCCAGGTCTTCACGGATGCGGTAGAGCGTGTAGTCCCAGTCTTCGTATGGGAAGGCCCATCCGAACTCCTGAGGCGGGCCGGGGGCCTCGATCCTGATCTCCCGCTTGGAAAGGCCCTTAACCCGTACGGCCTGGTCCCCCGCAGACATGCGCCAGACGTCACCCACCCGTCCTGCTTCCGGTGTCACGCGCAACGTCTCGCCCTCCGTACCTGCAACATAAGCGCCGGGAATTTACAGACCTGCGCTGACGCAGCGCAATCCATGGTGATCGTCTTCCGCCGCAACTGAGCGATCTTGCGTGCGATATCCGTGCGACAAGAGTCGGCGAAACACGGTTCCCGGCGGTCAACCACGGCGAGAGAACGACGATCCTGCCCGGTACGGAGAGCAGTTGGGACCAGGCCAAATGACCTGGTCCCGGTGGTGGGCGTGGCAGGGTTCGAACCTGCGACCCTCCGCTTGTAAGGCGGATGCTCTCCCGCTGAGCTACACGCCCGCTCGGCCTGCGCCGACACGAACCGGCACATCCTACCTGACCGGCGACCTCGTCTTCGCGGGACTTCTCGACCCGCAATGATCACATCCCGACCCCGACCGGACCGGGATGTGATCATGAAGCGGTTCAGAGCGCCGCGAGCGCCTTGCGCCAGGCGTCCTGGTCACGGGCCTCACCGGGCAGGTTCATCTCGGCGTACCGGACGACGCCCGCCTTGTCGATGACGAACGTTCCCCGGTTGGCGAAGCCGCGATCGTCGTTGAAGACGCCGTACGCCTGGGCCACGCCGCCGTGCGGCCAGAAGTCGGCCAGCAGCGGGAACTCGTAGCCCTGCTCGGTGGCCCACACCTTGTGCGCGAACACCGAGTCGACACTGATCGACAGCACCTGGGTGCCCTCGTTGACGAAGTCATTGAGGTTGTCGCGGATCTCGCACAGCTCGCCCTCGCAGGTGCGGGTGAAGGCGAGCGGGTAGAAGACCAGCAGCACGTTCTTGGCACCACGGAAGTCGGACAGCTTGACTTCCTGGTTGTTCTGGTCCTTCAGCACGAAATCGGGCGCCTGCGCGCCGGCTTCGATCGGCATGGTGATCTGCCCCCACATCGGTGAAGCTTCCATGATCGCAGGGATGCCTGGCGGCCTGCCGGTCGGGGCAGGCCGCTCGTCGTCGGCGGCGGGGCTCAGCGCTTTGGCGCGCGCGCCGCCTTCGGGGCCACCAACCGCGCCGCGCTCCAGTCCTTGCCGGCGCTGAGGGTGGAAGTCTGGGTAAGTCCGGCGGTGGGTGCCGCCTCGCTGATCTCGCTGGGCTCGACGTGCCCGGGCCGACCCGACTTGGGGGTCAGCAGCCACACCACGCCGCTCTCGGCGAGCGGGGCGATGGAGTCGACGAGCAGGTCGACCAGGTCACCATCGTCCTCGCGGTACCACACCAGGACCGCGTCGACGACCTCGTCGGTGTCCTCGTCCACCAGATCTGATCCGCATGCGTCGGCCAGGGCGTCACGGAGGTCGGCGTCGACGTCGTCGTCGTACCCCATCTCCATGACCACCATGTCCGGCTCGATGCCGAACCGGTCCGCCAGGCTGCGTACGCCCTCGGCGGCCTGACCAGCGGTCGCGCTCACTGTCTTGTGCCTCCTCTTCGTTTTCCGGACACCCGCAGTTCGCTGCGGGGTCACTCGATTATTGTCGTCGGCGTCACAGCCGACTGCGGGTAGTCCACACAGTTCTAGCGCCCAGCGCAAGTGGCGGCCCCGGCGGGTCGCCAAAAACGCGGCCGGGGCCCTCTCCGCGCGGCACTCTACGGGGCCGTCCGAGCGCTCAGGCGGCCAGCAGGGCACGCGCGGCGCGCTCGATCGCGTCCTCGCCGACCAGCACGTGGTCGGCGGCCGGGCCG
This sequence comes from Catellatospora sichuanensis, assembly GCF_007483665.1. GTDB lineage: Bacteria > Actinomycetota > Actinomycetes > Mycobacteriales > Micromonosporaceae > Catellatospora > Catellatospora sichuanensis. Next base: position 334,214 of record NZ_ML660186.1, on the reverse strand, counting down.
AGCGGCAGGAAGGTGTCCACGGCGGCGACGCGCCGGGCGAGGCCGACATAACCGGCGTCGACCAGGGCGGCGAGCACTCCCTCGCCGACCCCGCCGGAGCGGCGGGTCTCGTCGACGACCAGCACCCGGCCGGTGGCCCCGGCCTCGCGCACGATGTCGGCCAGCGGCAGCGGGGCGAGCCAGCGCAGGTCGACGACGCGGCAGCCGTGGCCCTCTTCGGCGAGACGCGCGGCGACGCGCAGCGACATGCGTACGCCGTTGCCGAAGGTGAGCACGGTGAGTCGGTCCCCGGTGCCGTAGGAGTGGCTGCGGGCGCGGCCGACGGGCACGTGCGTGTCGGCCCAGCGGTCGGGTGCGGTGTACGGGCTGAGCCAGCCGCCGTCGCCATCCTGATGCAGGTCGCGGGTGTGGTAGAGGGCGATGGGCTCCAGGAACACGCTGACCGTGCCGTCGACCTCGGCGGCGGCGACACAGGTGCGCAGCATGGCCGCGGCGTCGTCGGCGCGCGACGGCACCGCGACGACCAGGCCGGGGATGTCCCGCAGCACGGCGACGGAGTGGTCGTTGTGGAAGTGCCCGCCGAAGCCCTTCTGGTATGCGAGCCCGGCGATGCGTACGACCATCGGGTTGCGGTAGGCGCCCTGGGAGAAGAAGCGCATGCTGGCGGCCTCGCCGCGCAGCTGGTCCTCGGCGTTGTGCAGGTACGCCAGGTACTGGATCTCGGGGATGGGCAGCAGCCCGCCGAGCCCGGCGCCGAGTCCCAGGCCGAGGATGGACGTCTCGTCGAGCAGGGTGTCGAAGACGCGGGCCGGGCCGAAGCGGTCGCGCAGGCCCTTGGTGACCCCGTAGACGCCGCCCTTGCGGGCCACGTCCTCGCCGAAGACCATGGCCTGCGGGTGGCTGATCATGAGGTCGGACAGGGTGGCGTTGACGGCCTGGGCGAGCGTCTGCGGGCCGGCCTGCTCGGGCAGCTTTCCGCCGAAGATCCGGTGGCGCTCGGCCAGCGCCGCACCGGCGGCCCGCTCCCCGGCCCGCGCGATGGTCCTGGCGACGCGCAGCGGCCGGCGCGGGGCCAGCGGGGCGACGACCTCCGCGGCGGAGGCGAGCTTCGGCTCCTCGCGGACCTGGGCGGCGGTCTGCTGCACCCGCCAGCCGATCTCGTCGTACCGGCTGAGCAGTTCCATCGGGCTGGCCTGCCCCGCGTCGACGAGTAGGCGGGCGGTGCGCAGCAGCGGGTCCAGGGTCAGGTCGTGCTCGATCTCGGCGGGAGTGCGGTAGGCGAGCTCGGCATCGGCCCCGGCGTGGCCCATCAGGCGCACGGTGCGCAGGTGCAGCACGGCGGGGCGGCGGTGCCTGCGCACCCAGGAGACCGCGGAGCGGGCCACCGCGTACGTGTCGGCGAGGTCGCACCCGTCGGCGTGGTAGTAGCGCAGGCCGGGGCGCGAGCGCAGCGTGGTGCCGACCCAGCCGGCGGGCGAGCGCACGCTGATGCCCAGCCCGTTGTCCTCGCATACGAACAGCAGCGGCAGCCGCAGCCCGGTGAAGTCGGACCAGCCCGCGGTGTTGAAGGCCGCGACGGCGCTGGCGTGGTTGACGGAGGCGTCGCCGAACGAGCAGAGCACGACGGCGTCGCGGGGCCAGGCGGGCGGCACGAGGGCGGGCCCGCCGGACTCGGCGGCGTGCCGCCCCGGCCGGGCGGCCAGGCCCTGCCTGGACCGTTCGACGGCGAAGGCCAGGCCGACCGCGCGGGGCAGGTGCGAGGCGATGGTCGAGGTCGTCGGGATCACGTTGAGGTCGGTGCTGCCGAACACCTTGTGCCGGCCGCCGGCGATGGGTTCGGCGGCGCTGGCCACCACGCCGCGCAGCACGTCGCGGATGGCGTCGACCTTGCCCTCGGCGAGCTGGCCGGCGCGGGCGGCGTAGAACGCGCCGGAGCGGTAGTGCAGCAGCGCGGGGTCGGTGGGGCGCAGGGCAGCGGCGACGCCCGCGTTGCCCTCGTGACCCGCCGAGCCGATGGTGTAGTACCCGGCGCCGTCGGCACGCAGCCGCCGCGCGGCCAGGTCCAGGTGCCGACTGGTGACCTGCGCGTCGAAGAGTTCCCTGGCCATGGCCCCGGTGAGGCCGCTGTCGGGGCGCACCGTCGCATGCGGATCGCCGTTCGGCGGGCCACCGGCGGGCCACGCCGCCAGCGCGCTCCGGAACCGTTCGTCGAGATCATGAGAGGTGCTCACGCTGCACAGCATTACCCAGAGGGGGCAGGGGCGACCACCCGGATCGGTGATCGGACACGCCACACCACTCCACAAGATGGACGATTTATCCAGATTTACCCATAATCTGCGTCATGGCTCACCGGTCCCCCCGTGCCCGTCGTCTTCTGCTCGCCGCCGCAGGTCTCGGCCTGTTCGCCGCGCTTGCGCCCCAGCAACCCGCCGCGAACGCGGCCACGGCCGAACGCGCGCCCGCCGCCGCGGAGGAACCCGCCGTGCTGGTCGGTGCCGGTGACATCGGCAGCTGCCTCAGCGACGGCGACGAGGCCACGGCGAAGCTGCTCGACCGGATCCCCGGCACCGTGTTCACCCTCGGCGACAACGCCTACGTGGCCGGCACCGCCGAGCAGTTCCAGAAGTGCTACGAGCCGTACTGGGGCCGCCACAAGGACCGCACCCGCCCGGTCATCGGCAACCACGACATGCGCACCGACGAGGGCGAACCGTACTACGAGTACTTCGGCGACGCGGCGGGTGAGAAGGGCAAGGGCTGGTACTCGTACGAGCTCGGCGGCTGGCAGGTCGTGGTCCTCAACTCCAGCTGCGACCTGGTCGACTGCGAGGAGGACAGCGACCAGGCCGAGTGGCTGCGGGAGGAGCTGGACTCCTCCGACGCGAAGTGCACCGTCGCGATGTGGCACCACCCGTTGTTCACGTCCGGCTGGAAGCACGGGTCCGACCCGCGGGTGAAGCCGTTCTTCCAGATCCTGTACGACCACGGGGTGGAGGTCGTGCTCAACGGGCACAACCACCACTACGAGCGGTTCGCCCCGCAGACCCCCGACGGCGAGCTCGACCGCGACAAGGGCGTACGCCAGTTCACCGTCGGCACCGGCGGCGGCGGCCTCAACGGCTTCAGCGACACCATCGCGGCGAACTCGCGGGTCCGCAACGCCGACACCTTCGGCGTCCTGAAGCTCGCGCTCTACCCGGATTCCTACACCTGGAAGTTCGTGGGCCAGGGCGGCAGCACGTTCACGGACCTCGGCGGCGGCACCTGCCACTGACCTGAGCCGGCGGGACGGCGCAGCGCCCGGATCGGCAGGCGCCTGCGGCGGACCGTCACGGCCCGCAGTTCGCCACGCACGCCGTGACCGGGCCGTCCGCGGTGACCTGCACGACGATCGGGCCCCGCGGGCCGGCGGTGACCAGCGTGGACGGCAGGTCGTACCGGCCCAGCCGCAGCCACGGCACCTCGGCGGTACGCGTCGAGCAGTCGGCGGCCAGGCACCGCACCACCGAGAGCACCATCGGATCGAGCGACGGCCCGCCCATGCACCACTCGAAGCAGCTGAGGCGTCCCGGCCGGGACACCGCCACCACCAGATCGCCGCGGTCGTCCAGGCCCACGCCTGCCAGGTCCGGGCTGCCGGGCAGGTCCTGCCACACGGCCGGCACGGGTCGCAGGTACAGGCGGTCGCAGTCCCTGGACCCGCAGAAGGCACGGTAGGCGCGGGACGGGTCGTCGTCCTGGCCGCCCCCGTCGGTCCACATGACGATCGGGCCGCCGCCGTCCCGGTCGTAGGCGGTCACGAAGGCCGACGGCCGGGGCAGGAACTCCTCGGCGCTGTCCAGGGCCACCTCGGCGCAGCTCGCCTTGCATCGCCAGGCAGCCACGTCCCGATCGTCGGCCGGTTGCTTCATCTGGTCGTTGACCCCGGCGACCAGCAGCACCCCGCCCGCGGGCAGGACCGTGACCGACACGGCCAGCAGGTATTTGTCGGGCACGTCGAGCCGCAGCGGCCGCTCGGCGCAGCGGTCCGCGGCGTCGCACTCGACGAGCGTGAGCGTCTGCGAAGCCTGCTCGCCGTAGCCCAGCCCGGGCACGTGCAGCGCGACGACCCCGCCGTCCGGCGTGACCGACGCGGCGTCGATCCGCTGACGGGTGATCTCCGCCGTGGTCCGGACCGCGCATCGCAGGTCCCGGCAACGTGTCACCGTCGCCTGGGCCACGATCACGGGCAGGCCCTGCGGGTCGAGCCCGACCACCTTCGGCCACTGCGCCGTGTCCGCGGTCGCCAGCACCGGTCGCCCGCCTGGATTGACGACGGCGGCCGCCGCGAGCAGGACCGCCGGGAGGGCGTACGCGGCGAGCCAGGCACGGGGCACGGACCGCACCCGCGGCCCGGCCAGCCGGGACAGGGTGGCGTCGACCAGGGCCAGGTCCGCCGCCCGCCCCGGGTCACCGTCGGCGCGTGGCCGCAGGTAACGCCCCGCTGTCGCACGTGCCTGCTGCGCGACCAGCACCGAGACGACCAGCAGCTGAAATGCCGACGTCACACCCACGATCAGCGGCGCGACTGCTGCGGGCAGCACGGCCGAAAGCAGGTCCCCGGCCAGGCCCAGCAGCAGTGCGACGGGAAGCGGCACGATCAGCAGCAACGTCAGGTCGCTGCTGGGCGCCGAACGGTCCTTGCGCAGCTCGGCCGCGTGGGTGGCCGCGCTCCGGCCGGCGTTCTCGAACAGCCGCAGCGGCAGCGCGGGGAACCGCCCGAGCAGCGCCCGTGCCGGCAGGATGAGCAGTGGCGAGGCGAGGGCCAGCAGGCCCACCAGGAAGATCGAGGTGCCGTAGGCCAGCCAGCGCATCGTCGCGTAGAGCACCGCGACGGTGACCGCGTACGGGACCAGCCAGGCCAGGATGTCGACGGCCCGCCGAGCCGCTTCGCGCAGCGCGGCCGCCGGTGCGACGAGGACGCCGCGCTCGCGCCCCGCGGCCACCAGCACGCCCGCCGCCAGCGCCAGCGCCCACAGCGGCAGCCAGATGAGGATGCGCACGCCCAGGCTCGTGCCGGGCAGGACCGCGCCCTGTGCGACGAAGTCCGCGTCGGCGATCGTGATCCCGTGGTCGATCAGCCAGGCCAGGGCCAGCGGCACCGCGGCGGTGAGCAGCGCGGCACCCTGGTCGGGGCGGACGGTGGCAGCCATGTTCCGACGCTACGAAATCGACTGATCACGCGCTGCCCGCGACGGCCACGGTTCGGCATCGGCCCGGCCGCGAATCGGGCCGGACCGATGCGATGCCGTGGCTCAGTCGCGCCAGCCGGAGATGTCGACGCCCTTGGCCGACTCGACGCGCAGGGCGAAGTGGATCTCCTGGGTGGAGTTCGGGGCCAGGGCGAGTTTCCAGGTGTAGACGCCGAGATCGGACCGCTCGGCGGGCTCCGGTTTCGCGCTGAGCTCCTTGACCGTGATCTGGGCGTCGCGGGACACCGGCAGCTGGTCGAGCACGGTGACGGTGACCTGGCGCGGGCTGTGGTTGGCGACCGTGATCCTGTATTCGGCGTCGGTGCGGCGCGATGAGCCCAGCGTGGCCTTGCTCGCGTTACGCCGGACCAGTTCGCGCTCGACACGGACCCGGTCGTCGACGCCCAGGGCCAGCTCGCGCTCCTCCTGCGGGGCCCACGGCTCCAGCCTGGTCGAGCCGACGAAGTCGCCCTCGTGGAAAAGTGCCGCCGCACCGCCGGGCAGGGTGTGCCCGGACGTGTTGGGCACGGTGGCGCGCAGGGTGGCCTCCTCGGCGCGTACCGGCGCGGTGATGTGGTCCAGGCGGGCGGCCAGGTCGAAGCGCGCGATGAGGGTGCGGTGCGCGGTGCCGTCGGCGGGCACGGCCACCGGCTTGAGCGGGGTGTACGTCGCCGCGACCGGCCCCTCCTCGACAGTCGCGCTGGTGTCGCGCACCGCGGCCCGCGCCTTGGGCATCATCGTCTGCATCGGCGCTGCCCCCGGAGCGGGTGGCGGCGGGGCGGACATCGGCATCGCGGCGGCGGCGTAGGCGACCGGCATCGGGCGCATCACGTCGACGTACCAGGGGTCCAGTTCGGGCACCTCGAGCGCGCCCGCCGGGCGGGCCGTGGACAGCTTGAGCGCGCACTCCGGCCAGTCCTCGCCGGTACGCTGGATGATCATGCCGTGCCAGGTCAGCGTCAGCGTCTCGCCGGCCAGCCGCAGGTCGTAGCCGCTGCTCCAGCTCGCACCGGGCACCACGTAGGACAGCTCCAGCTCGATCTCTCCGGCCTCGTCGACCTCCAGCAGGATCTCGGCGGCCAGCCGGTCCGGCCGGGTGCTGCCGCGCAGGTCCGTCAACCGGCGCTCGGTCGCCGTCCGGCGGCGGTGCAGCTCCAGCCGCTCGCGTTCGCGGCCGCGGCGACCCGCATGGATCGCGGTGAGCTGCTCGTCCAGCCCGTCGGCGAACCGGTTCGCCGCCGTCGGCTCGCCCGTGGCCAGCGCCCCCGCGCCGCGCATCGCCAGCCGGCCCAGGAAGCGCTCACGGGCGGTCGCCACCTTGTCGGTGTCGTCGAGGACCGCGATCGCCGCCTCGATCTCACGCAGTTCCGCCTCCAGCGTGGTGACGGTCTTGTGCGACGTCACCGGCTCGCGCCGGGTCACCACGTTCACCCCGGCGACGGCCGCCGGGCCGTGCCCGGAAACCCGCACCGAGTCGCGCAGCAGGTTCAGCGGCAGCGGTCCACACGGGACGCGGTGCTCGCCGGGCGTCAGGGTCACCATGGCGCGGCGGGTCACCCGCGCTCGGTCCGGGAACACCGTGACCGCCACGATCGGGGCGTCGACCAGGTCGAGGCCTTCCGCGCTGAGGCTCATGCCTGCTCCTCGCCGCGCTCGTCGGCAGCGACGACCCGTGACCCGCTTCGCCCGCTGCGCTCGCGCACGCCCGCACCCCGCCGTGTCCCCCGTCGGTCTGACCGTCCCGTAAATCGTTCGCTCATGAAACGAGGCTACCCAAACCGCTGTAAGGGAAGCGCCCCAATGGGGCGGGGCGGCCGCGGCTGGGTGCCGCGACCGCCCCGTTCTGCTGGGAGGAATCAGGAGCAGGCGGCGCCGTTCAGGGTGAACAGGGCCGGGTCCGGGTTGGGGCCGCTCGCGACGTCGCCGATGAACCCGAAGGTCACCGACTTGCCGGGTGCGATGACCTTGTTCCAGGCGAGGTTCGTCGCGCTGACCGTCGCACCGGATTGCGCGACCGACGCGCTCCAGACGTCGCCGACCGACTGCGCGCCCAGGAACGACCAGCGCAGCGTCCACCCGCTGATCGGGGCGGAGCCGGTGTTCTTGACGGTGATCTGGGTGTTGAACCCGGCCGGCCACTGGGCGTGCTTGGTGTAGGTCACCTTGCACGTGGACGCGGGTGTGGCAGCGCCGTCACCCTGGCCCGCGAGGAAAGCGGCCACCCAGGCCAGCGGGGCGTTCCAGTTGATGGTCAGCTCGTTCGTGGACCACGAGTCGATCTCATCGATGTAGCAGAACTGCCCGACGCAGCCGGTCAGCTTCTGCTGCGCCAGCGGGTCCTGGATGGACGAGTTCGGGCCGCCGGACAGGGTGCCCTTCGGCGGGTTCGGCAGGTCCGGGTTGAGCTGGTGCGCGTACCAGCGGCTGTGCTGGTTCTTGGCGTGCACCTCGCCGTAGCCGGTCACGTAGGACATGTTCAGCGCGTTGCGGCCGAACAGGTAGTCCGCGCCCTGGGTCACCGCGTCGGCGAACCGGTCCTGGCCGGTGAGGTCGTACGCCGCCGCGAGCACCACCAGGTTGTTGGCGATCTGGCTGTTGGAGCCCCAGTCGTAGGAGTTGTTCGCCGGCTGGTACGGCACGCCGTACGGGTGCGCCTCGATCGCGGCCAGGTACTCCTCCGCGCCGGACACCACCGAGGCGCGTACCGCTGCCCGGCCGGGCAGCGCGCTGGGCACCGTGGCCAGGTCGAGGCGGCCCAGCGCGGCCAGCGACTGCCAGCCGAAGCCGTTGCTGCTCCACACGTCGGCGGTGTGCAGCGGCGAGCCGGTCACCGCGGCCTGGTACTGGCTCTCCCCCGTGGTCAGGTAGAGCTCGGCGGCCGCCCAGTAGAACTCGTCGGTCACGACGACGTCGTCGTACGTGCCGCCGCCGGTGCCGTCGGACGGGCTGGCGTAGATCGCCGGGTGGGCCAGCGCCGCCGCGTACGCGGTGCGGGCCGCGGCCAGGTTGCGGGCCGCGAAGGCCGCGTCGTACGGGGCGTACACGCGGGCCGCCTGCGCCGCCGCGGCGGCCAGGTTCAGCGTCGCGGCGGTCGACGGCGGGTGCAGCTCGCGCACCTTGTCGTCGAGGTGCGGCAGCAGCGGCAGGCCGGTCCACTCGGCATCGTGGATCTTGTGGTGGGCCATGCCGGCCAGCGGCTCACCGGCCGGGACCTGCATCTTCAGCAGGAACTCCAGCTGCCAGCGGGCCTCGTCGAGGATGTCCGGCACGCCGTTGCCGCTCTCCGGCAGGTTCAGCTGGCCGTCGGGGAAGGGCTGGGCGGTGGCGGCCCACTTGCCGCGCTCGAACTCGTTGACGAGCTGGAACACCGAGATACCGCCGTTGACGACGTACTTGCCGTGGTCACCGGCGTCGTACCAGCCGCCGGAGACGTCCAGCGAGTAGTCGCAGACGCCCGGCTGGCACGGCACGGAGGTGTCGCCCTTGTTCGGCGCGACGCCGACGTGGCCCGCCGGGCGGCCGTAGCCGGGCCGCAGGCCGTCCAGGATCTCGACGCCCGAGCGCTGGGTGTAGAACATCTTCAGCGCGTCGTCGCGCAGCCCGGCGTAGAGGTTGCCGGCCAGGTCGAACGGGCGGCTGGTCTCGCCGTCGGCGACCAGGGTGTAGCCGGCGCCCGCGACCGCGTACCCGCTGAAGTCGATCGAGTGGACGTTCTGGCCGGAGCTGGCGTCCACACCGCGCGGGGTGGTGTCGCCACTGGCGACCACGGCCCCGCCGGCGTTCTTGAGCTGCCAGGGCAGGGCTGCCGTCGCCTCGGTGACCACGGTGGCGTTCTTCGGGCCCTTGGTCAGGTAGCCGACCTGGTTGACCCGCACCCGGGGGCCGGTGTCGGGCTGGTAGACCTCGGGCGCGGCGCCGCCCTTGAGGGAGATGTCGTCGAGGCAGATCCGCCAGGGGGAGGCACTGCCACCGATCTGAAACGCCACCTGCGCGTTCGGAAGGGAGACGGGCGCGGTGAAGGTGTACGAGTAGCCGGTGGCAGTGCCGGTCATCAGCGGATTCGCGGCGAGGAACTGCGTCCACGGGTCCACCGGCAGCTGGATGAGCGCCTTGCCGACCTTGTCGGGGGTCGCGCTCGCGGTGAACGTGTAGCTGTAGGTCTCTCCGGCGACCAGCGGGATGTTGTCCTGCCCGATGATCACGTCCCACGGGTTCACGGTGCCGCCCGGGATGTCGGCGCACAGCTGCCCGCTGCTGGAGTCGAGCGTGATGTTGCCGGTCCCCCACCAGGGGGCGTGGCCGGAGGTGAAGGTGCCGTTGACGATCTGCTCGGGGGGATCAGCCGAGGCGGCGGCGGCGGTCAGGCTCGTCGACACGAGCCCGGCCACGGCGGCCAGCGCGATCAGCACGGGTCTACGCACTGGGGGTTCCTTTCGATGGAGCGATCGGTGTTGCATCGAAAGCGGGCGTGAGCAGCCAGAATGCGCCACAAATGCTGGGAGCGCTCCCATCTGCGCCCATGAATTATTGCCGCCGCGTTTCCGGAGTGTCAATCGCCCCTGCAGTGGAGGCGTGGAAGTTTCAGCCCGCGAGGAAGGAGAGGCGGACCTGGCGGGTGGGGTTGTCGCCGTTGGTGTCGACGAGGCAGATCGACTGCCAGGTGCCCAGTGCGATACGGCCGTTCAGGACCGGCAGGCTGGCGTACGGCGCGACGAAGGCGGGCAGCACGTGGTCGCGACCGTGGCCGGGTGAGCCGTGCCGGTGCTGCCAGCGGTTGTCGGCGGGCAGCACGTGCTCCAGCGCCGTGAGCAGGTCGTCGTCACTGCCCGCACCGGTCTCGATGATCGCGATTCCGGCCGTCGCGTGCGGCACGAACACGTGCAGCAGGCCGTCTCCCCGGCCCGCGACGAACTTCGCGGCCTCGTCGGTCAGATCGACCACGCTCGCGCGCGAGCCGGTGCGTACGGTGAGCACGGTGCTGTCCATGAGGACAACTTAGGACAGCACCGTGCGGCGGCGGTCAGTCCCCGCCGCCACCGCCGTCGCCGCCGCCACCGCCGCCACCGTCGCCGCCGGAGTCACCCGAGTCGCCGGAGTCGTCGCTGTCGTAGTCGTCGTCATGGTCGTGGTGGCCGTGCGAGTGGCCGCCGCCGCGCCGGCGGCGCTTTCGCGGGGCGAGCAGCAGGACCAGGCCGAAGATGATCACCAGCGGAGCAGCGAAGCCGGCGATGCGCTCCAGACCCGCGGGCGGCAGGAAGGCATACCCCTCCATGCCGGTGATCGCGACCGCCGGGATCGAGTCCTTGTTCGGCTCGACCTTGGCGGCGACGTCCGGCCCGACCAGGCGGCCGCTGTCGCGCAGCGGGCCGATCACCCAGCTGAGCTCGCAGTTGCCGTAGATGCCCGCGTATGGCGGGGCCAGGAAGTCCTTGTTGCAGGTCCACTCATCACCGTTGACCCCTGCCGTCACCTTTTCCCCGCCCAGATCGGCCAGGAGGGGGAAGGTCGTGTTGACGGCGAGCAGGAATCCGTATGCGATGAGAAGGAGGCCGAGGAGTCGTCGCATGGGCGGCAATCTAATCGGCGTACGCCACTGAAACGGGTCCCCGGTCGTGAAGCCGACCGAAATGTTACTGGTCAGTATGCGTGTCGCGTGTCGCATCGCATGGCGGTACGCGTGACGAATCCCCCACCGGAGGGGCAGGATGGGTCGAACAGACAAACTCTGTGTCTAGACCGATCATCACTACAACTACGAGGGAACGCCTGTGGCCACCGAACGCAAGCGCCCGGTGATCAGCGACGGCCTGCCGAGCCAGCTCCCGGACATCGATCCCGAGGAGACGGCCGAGTGGGTGGAGTCGCTCGACGGAGTGATCGACGAGCGAGGCGCCAAGCGCGCCCGGTACGTCATGTTGCGCCTGCTGGAGCGGGCTCGTGAGCGGCAGGTCGGCGTCCCCCCGCTGACCGCGACCGACTACATCAACACGATCCCCAGCGAGCGCGAGCCGTGGTTCCCCGGCGACGAGCACATCGAGCGCCGGCTGCGCGCGTACATCCGGTGGAACGCGGCCATGACCGTGCACCGGGCGCAGCGCCCCGGGGTCGGCGTCGGCGGGCACATCTCGACCTACGCGTCGTCCGCCTCGCTCTACGAGGTCGGCTTCAACCACTTCTTCCGGGGCAAGAACCACCCCGGTGGTGGCGACCACATCTACTACCAGGGCCACGCCTCCCCGGGTATGTACGCGCGCGCGTACCTCGAGGGCCGGCTCACCGAGCACCAGCTCGACGGGTTCCGCCAGGAGCTGTCGCACCCGGGTGGCGGGCTGCCGTCGTACCCGCACCCGCGCCTCATGCCGGACTTCTGGGAGTTCCCCACCGTCTCCATGGGCCTGGGCGGCCTGAACGCGATCTACCAGGCGCGGTTCAACCGCTACCTGCACCACCGCGGCATCAAGGACACCTCGGACCAGCGAGTATGGTCCTTCCTCGGCGACGGCGAGATGGACGAGCCGGAGACCCTGGGCGCGATCGGCCTGGCCGCGCGCGAGGAGCTGGACAACCTCACCTTCGTGATCAACTGCAACCTGCAGCGCCTGGACGGCCCGGTCCGCGGCAACGGCAAGGTCATGCAGGAGCTGGAGGCGTTCTTCCGGGGCGCCGGCTGGAACGTCATCAAGGTCGTCTGGGGCCGCGAGTGGGACCCGCTGCTCGCCCAGGACACCGACGGCGCGCTGGTCAACCTGATGAACGTGACGCCCGACGGTGACTACCAGACCTACAAGGCGGAGTCCGGCTCGTACGTGCGCGAGCACTTCTTCGGCCGCGACGCGCGCACCCGCAAGATGGTCGAGCACATGTCCGACGACGAGATCTGGGGTCTCAAGCGCGGCGGCCACGACTACCGCAAGCTCTACGCCGCCTACAAGGCCGCGACGGAGCACACCGGTCAGCCGACGGTCATCCTCGCCAAGACCATCAAGGGCTGGACGCTGGGCTCGCACTTCGAGGGCCGCAACGCCACGCACCAGATGAAGAAGCTGACGCTGGACGACCTGAAGAGCTTCCGCGACCGCCTCTTCCTCGACATCCCGGACTCGGCCCTGGAGTCGAACCCGTACGAGCCGCCGTACTTCCACCCCGGTGCGAAGAGCGACGAGATCGGCTACCTGATGGAGCGGCGTGCGGCGCTGGGCGGTTCGCTGCCCTCGCGCAACACCAAACACGTGCCGCTGCAGCTGCCCGAGCACAAGGTCTACGCGGACCTGAAGAAGGGCTCCGGCAAGCAGAAGATCGCCACCACGATGGCCTTCGTCCGGCTCTTCAAGGACCTGATGAAGGACAAGGTGATCGGCCACCGCTGGGTGCCGATCATCCCCGACGAGGCGCGCACCTTCGGCATGGACTCGCTGTTCCCCACCGCGAAGATCTACTCGCCGCACGGCCAGCAGTACACCTCGGTGGACCGGGAGCTGTTCCTGTCCTACAAGGAGTCGACGGCCGGGCAGATCCTGCACGAGGGCATCAACGAGGCCGGCTCGGTCGCCTCGTTCACCGCCGCGGGCAGCGCGTACGCCACGCACGGCGAGCCGATGATCCCGGTCTACATCTTCTACTCGATGTTCGGGTGGCAGCGTACGGCCGACGGCCTGTGGGCGGCGGCGGACCAGATGACGCGCGGCTTCCTGCTGGGCGCCACCGCGGGCCGCACCACGCTCAACGGCGAGGGCCTGCAGCACGAGGACGGGCACTCGCACCTCATCGCGGCGACCAACCCGGCCGCCGTGGCGTACGACCCGGCGTTCGGCTTCGAGATCTCGTACATCGTCGAGGACGGCCTGAAGAGGATGTACGGCGAGACGCCGGAGGACATCTTCTACTACATGACCGTCTACAACGAGCCGTACGTGCACCCGGCGGAGCCCGCCGACGTGGACGTGGCCGGCCTGCTCAAGGGCCTGTACCGGTATGCCCCGGCGACGGTCGAGGGCCCGAAGGCGCAGATCATGGCCTCCGGCGTCGGCCTGCACTGGGCGCTGCGCGCCCAGCAGCTGCTGGCCGAGGACTGGGGCGTGGCCGCCGACGTGTGGTCCGCGACCAGCTGGACCGAGCTGCGCCGCGACGCGATCGAGACGGAGCGGCACAACCTGCTGCACCCGGACCAGCCCGCCAAGGTGCCGTACGTGACCCGGGCCCTGCAGAACGCGCCCGGCCCGAAGGTGGCCGTGTCCGACTGGATGCGCGCCGTCCCGGACCTGATCTCCCGCTGGGTCCCGGGCGACTACACCTCGCTCGGCACCGACGGCTTCGGCATGTCCGACACCCGCTCGGCCCTGCGCCGCCACTTCAACGTCGACGCCGAGTCGGTCGTCGTGGCGGTCCTGGCCCAGCTCGCCCGCGCCGGTGAGGTCCCCGCGACCGCCCCGGCCGAGGCGGCCCGCAAGTACGCCATCGACGACGTCCTGGCGGCCCCCGCCGGCGAAACCGGCGGCGACTCCTAACAAGAAGGAACGGCACCTTCACATCGCTCGGCGATGTGAAGGTGCCGTTCTTAACCACGAAGGCCCCGTGACTTGGCGTCACGGGGCCTTCGTGGCGTCCGTCCCGGCGCGCCGCCGGTTGGCGGCGGGCGAAGATCGCTGTTTCCGGTCAAGATCTGCGGTCAAACCATAGTTTTTGACCCGAAACAGCGATCTTCAGCCGCCCGAGGCACCGCGAGGCGGCCAGGGCGCGTGGGCCGGGCAAGGTTGGCGGGGCGGAACGGGCAGGCGGCGACCGCGGTCAGGATCGGGCGGCCCAGAGCAGGCCGCGTTCGGTGAGCGTGCGGATCTCGGGGATGTCGAGGTCGGGCAGGTGGTGGCCGACGGTGGAGACGAAGATCCGGCCCAGACCCCACTGCCGGGTGTACACCGCCGGGTGGGTGACCGGCTCGTGCCAGGGCTCGCCGTCCTCGACGGGGAACGTGATGGTGGCGAGGACGTCGTTGAGCGGGTCGGCGAGCATCCAGTAGCGCTCGGTGTTCAGCGCGACGGTGCTGATCCCGGCGACGATCGGATGGTCCGCCCGTTCCGGCAGCACGGTCAGGGGGTGCGGGACGAAGTCGCCGGGGTGGCAGGTGAACCAGCCGCCGGTGAGCCACTGGTAGCGGCGTTCGGTGAACGCGGCCACGATGCCGCCGTGCCAGCCGGCCAGGCCGGTTCCGGCGCGGACGGCGTCGTCGAGGTTGCGGGCGCGGTCGGGGGTGAGCGCGTCGCCGCCCGCGGTCCAGCAGTTGACGATCAGATCGGTGCGGGCGAGCAGTGCGGCGTCGTCGTACACGACCAGGTCGTCGGCGGTGTCGACGGTGAAGCCCTGGCCTTTGAGGAACGGCAGGAAGCTGTCGGTGGTGCCGACGGGGTCGTGGAACTCGGCCCCGCCCCGGACGATCAACGCGCTACGCATGGCGAACAGGGTAAACGCTTTCCTTCCGGGCGACGAGGGCCGGTCACCGGACGGCGGCGACAGGCTCGGCAGCGGCCGGGGCCGGCGGCGGCACGGACAGGCCGATCCGGCGCACCCCGGGGGCGAGCACGGTGCCGAGGCAGGCGACGGCCACCACGACCGCCCCGGCGAGCAGCGGCACCTGCGGCGACCACGCCGCCGCGGCCAGCGGCGCGAGCGCGTAGCCCACCGGGGTCGCCGCCAGCGAGCACAGCCAGTCGTACGACGTGACCCGGGCCAGCGCCTGCGGCGGGATCTCGGCCTGCACGACCGTCTCCCACACCGGGTTGAGGAAGCCGAGCGCCGCCATGGCCAGGCCGTACGAGCCGATGACGGCCGGGGCCGGGGCGGCGACCGCCAGCAGTGCCAGCGGCAGCGCGTAGGTGGCCAGGCCCAGGTTCGCCACCAGCACCGGACGCCGCGGGCGAACCCGGCTCGCGACCAGCGAACCGAGCAGCAGGCCCGCCGCTCCGGCCTCCAGCACGAGCACCCAGGTCGCGTCGCCGCCGAGCCGGTCGACGGCGATGGCCGGACCGAGCGTGATCAGGACCGCCGCGGCACCGTTCCACGCGGCGTGGGCGATGAGGCTGGTCCAGTACCAGTCGCGGGAGCGGACCTCGGCCCAGCCCGCGGCCAGGTCGGCCAGCAGGGTGCGGCGCTCGACCGGCACCCGGCGCACCCGGATGACGGCCAGCAGGATCGCGCTGACCGCGAACGAGGCGCCGTCGAGCACGAACGCCCAGCCGGCTCCGGCGGACAGGATCAGCACCCCGGCCAGTGCCGGACCGGCCAGCCGGGTGACGCCGGTGGCGACGGCCATCGCGGCGTTGGCCGCCTGCCGCTGCGAAGCGTCCACCACCCCGGCGACCAGCGGTGACGTGGTGGGGATGGCGAACGCGGAGGCGACTCCGCCGACCGCGGACGCCACCGCCAGGTGCGCGAGCACCGGATCGCCACCGATGAGCGCACACCCGACGAACACCTGCGCGGCGCACCGGACGAGGTCGGCGGCGAGCGCCACCAGGCGCGGGTCGTACCGGTCGGCGAGCACGCCGCCCAGCGGCAGCAGCACCAGGCGGGGCACCATCGCGCAGCCCAGCACCAGGGCCAGCGCGCCGCTGGATCCGGTGGCGTGGTGCACGGCGATGGCGAGTGCCGCGGGGATGACGAAGTCGCCCAGCGAGGACAGGGTGCGACCGATGAACAGCAGCCGGAAGGCGCGTTGGCGCAGGGGGTGGGCCATGCCGCCCAAGATATTTCGACACCGAATTATTTGTCAACGAACAATCCAGAGTCGAAGGACCGCTGCCGTCATAGGATCACCGGCATGGAGCCTCGCGACCGGGTGGACGCGCACGTCGCCCGCTGGCTGCCCGTGCTGCCCGACCTCGACCCCGACGTCGAGGCAGCGGTGACACGGATGAAAAAGCTGTCCGACCACCTGCGCCGGGTACGCGAGCAGTCGCTCGTCGACTTCGACCTGCAGCGCCACGAGTTCGACACGCTGCACTCGCTGGCCGGGCGGGGCGGCCGCGCCGCGCCGTCGGAGCTGGCCGGCGACCTGGCCATGGCGCCCGCGACGGTCACCGGCCGCCTCGACGGGCTGGAACAGCGCGGCTTCATCCGCCGCACCCACTCCGTCTCGGACCGACGGCGGGTCGACATCGAGCTCACCGAGTCCGGTCGCGCCGCCTGGCTCGGCGCGATGGACGTGCTGGGCCACGAGGAATACCGGTTGCTCGGAGCCCTGAACGCGGACGAGCGCCGGACGCTGGCCGATCTGCTGCGCCGGGTGATGCTCGCCGCCGAGCAGCGCTGACGCCGCCGAGCAGCAGCTCAGGACGGCGGTTGTGGCACGGCGGCTAGTGTCGGGACATGCCCCCGGAAGACCCCGCCACCGCCCTGCCCAAAGTGGGGCTGCGCACCCTCTGGCCGTACCTGCGCGCCCACCGCTCCTCGCTGCTGCTCGTCGCCGCACTGTCGCTGGTCACCACCGCCGGCACGCTGCTGCAACCGGTGCTGACCCGCAACGTGCTCGACGGGCTCGGCGCGCGCACGCCGATCGGCCCCTGGGTGGTCGCGCTGGTCGGCACCCTGGTCGGCGTCGCAGCAGTCGACGGCTTCCGGCATTTCCTGCTCCAGCGCACCGCGGAGGGCCTGGTGCTCACGTCGCGCCGCCGCCTGGCCGGGCACCTGCTGCGCCTGCCCATCGCCGAGTACGACCAGCGCCGCACCGGTGACCTGCTGTCCCGCGTCGGCGCGGACACCACGCTGCTGCGGGCCGTGGTCACCTCGGGGCTGTTCGACACCGTCAGCGGCGCGATCATGGTGGTCGGCGCGGCGACGGCGATGGTGCTGCTGGACCCGCTGCTGTTCGGGGTCACCCTGATCGGCCTGGTCATCGGCCTGTCCGGCGGCATCTTCTTCGCCCGCAAGGTGCGCGGCATGTCCCGGGACGCGCAGGCGCGCATCGGCGAGATGACCGCCGCGGTCGAGCGGTCCATCACCGCGGCGCGCACGATCCGGGCCAGCCGCGCCGAGGACCGCGAGACCGCGACCGTGGCGCACAGCGCCGAGCAGGCGTACCACGCCGGGGTGCGGATCGCCCGGTTGCAGGCGATCGTGCAGCCCGCCATGGTGACCACCATCCAGGGCTCGTTCCTGCTAGTGCTGGGCGTCGGCGGGGCACGTGTCGCGTCCGGCGCGATCACCGTCGGCGACCTGGTCGCGTTCGTGCTGTTCGTGTTCTTCCTGGTGATGCCGCTGGGCCAGGCACTCAACGCGTACACCCAGCTGCAGGCGGGCCTCGGCGCGCTGCAGCGGATGGAGGAGGTGCTGGTCATCCCGCTGGAGGGTGCCCGCGACGACACGGCGACCGCGCCGACCGGGGGCGCGAGGGCTTTGGTGGGCGCTCAGCCGTCGTCCGCCTCGGCCCGGTCGGCCGCCTCGGCCCGGTCGGCCGGTGCGGCAGCGTCGGCGCATGCGGCGGCGTCGGCCGGTGCGGCGGTGGCCGGGGCACCGGCGATCGAGTTCGACCGGGTCGGTTTCGGCTATACCGACGCCGAGGGCCGGGTAGGTGAGCCGGTGCTGCGCGAGGTCAGCTTCCGGGCCCCGGTGGGTACGCGTACCGCGCTGGTCGGGCCGTCCGGGGCGGGCAAGTCGACGCTGCTGTCCCTGGTCGAGCGGTTCTACGAGGTGACCTCGGGCAGTCTGCGGATCGACGGCGTGGACGTGCGGGAGCTGAGCCACGAGACGCTGCGGTCCCGGCTCGGTTACGTCGAGCAGGAGTCGCCGGTGCTGGCCGGCACGCTGCGGGAGAACCTGCGCCTGGCCACGCCCGACGCGACCGAGGAGCAGATGCGCACCGTGCTCGCCGCGGTCAACCTCGACGAGCTGGTCGACCGGACCCCGCTGGGGCTGGAGGCGCAGGTCGGCGAGGGCGGCGTACTGCTGTCCGGTGGGGAGCGGCAGCGGCTGGCCATCGCCCGTACGCTGCTGGCCGCGCCGCCGATCCTGCTGCTGGACGAGCCGACCAGCAACCTCGACGCACGCAACGAGGCGGCGCTGCGCTCCGCCATCGACACCGTCGCCCGGGGGCGCACGCTGCTGATCGTCGCGCACCGGCTGTCCACCGTCGTGGACGCGGACCAGATCGTGGTGCTGGAGCACGGCCGCGTGGTCGCCACCGGAAGCCACACCGAACTCCTCGACACCAGCCCCCTCTACCGCGAACTGGCCGCCCACCAGTTCCTCGTCGACCCCGCCCCCGACCCCGCCTGACCCCCACCGACGCGCCCCGCCCCGACCGCCCACCCGCCACCCCGTCACCCCGTCACGTGCATAGACGCTGGCCTATCTCATCGAGAAATCGTAGATCATTCTCGATGAGATAGGCCAGCGTCGATAAAAAGCGCGGACGTCCTGCCCAGCCGGATCAGCCGGCGATCGGGGCCGCGGCGGCGAGTTCGGCGGTGCGCTGGGTGAGGTCCATGCGGCCGGTCAGCTCCCAGGGCGCCTGGAACGGGAAGTACGCCTCCATGAAGTCGCGCACCATCGCCGTCTGCTCGTCCATCTCCCCGGCCGCCGAGTTGGTGTCGTTGAGGCAGAACACGTCGACGTTGCGCTGGCGCACCAGCCGGGCCAGCATGATCGGCGCGACCAGGCGGCCCAGGTCGATGTAGACGTGGCTGATCGAGCCGGGCACCGAGCGCCCGGTGCTGTGCGCCCAGTAGTGCGCCAGCGACGACGGGATGGACAGGTCGCCGCGGTCGCGGAACTGGTGCGAGGCGGTCGCGTGCGACTCCTCGCGCAGCTCGGTCTCGATCTCCTCCAGCACGCCGCGCAGCAGCGGGTACGGCACGTGCCGCATCTTCTGGTACAGCTGGGTGCCGAAACGCGTCTGGAGCAGGCGGCGGTTGTTCTTCGCGGCGACGTCCACGGGTGCGTCGGCGGGCGCGGGCGGGTTCACGTCCACCAGCGAGCTGGACGGGAAGAACTTGGCCACGCCGTTGGCGAAGAAGAACTGGGTCGGCAGCACGGGGCGGCCCAGGATCATGTCGTCGTTGAAGTAGAGGAAGTGCTCGTGCAGGCCCGGCACCCGGTGCAGGCGCGACTCGATGGCGTGCGAGTTGAAGGTGGGCAGCACGCCGACGTCGCCGAAGATCTCCTTGTGCGAGACCAGCGTGACGTACGGCGAGGTCGGGTCGAGCCAGGACGGCGTCTGGTCGTCGGTCACCAGGTAGATGTGGTTGACCCAGGGCGCGAACGCGTGCAGCGAGCGCATCGAGTAGAGCAGCTCGTCGCGTGAGGTGAACCGGGAGTCGTTGGTGGCGAGCCCGGCGAACGAGTCGTCGGCGTCCTCGCCGAGCGCCTGTGCCTTGCGGCTACGCCAGGCCGGGTCGTCGCCGTCCACCCAGGTGTAGACGACGTCGATGGGGAACTGCACGTCGTTGGGGCCGGGCTCGGCGTAGACGGCGCGGCTGCGGTAGCGGGGCTCGGCGTCGCGCGGCACGAACGCGGACAGGCGCGCGGCGGCGACGTACTGCGTCGGGTTGTCCACGCTGACGACCGTGCCGACCTTGTGGTTGCGCGGGCCGACCTGGCGCGGGGCCTGCCAGCCCTGCTGCTTCACGGTCGACCAGAACTCGACCTCGCAGGCGTACGCGCACTCGGTGAGCGGCGTGGTCGCCGAGCCCGCGGCGACCCGGTAGACCTGCACCACCGCGCAGCGCTGCGGGCTGACCCGGCGGCCGACGGTGTCCAGGGTCCGGATGACCGTGTCCCCGGCGGACCTGCCGCGCAGCAGGCGCAGCACCTGGGCGCGGTGCTCGGCCGCGACGGCGACCGCGCTGCGCCGCGGGTCGGTGTGCGGCACGCAGAAGTAGTCCACGCCGTCGGCCTCCAGCAGCCCGATCACGGTCTGCAGATTGTCGTGCCACGCGTGGGCGGGCGACGACCCGCCGGCCGGGGTCGCGGAGCCGGGGGTCCGGGTGCGCGAGGGTCCACCGACGAGCAGCTTGGCGATGCGGACCCGTTGGCGCAGCGGGAGCCGGTAGGCCGCGGCGCGCAGTGCGGGTCTCGGCAGGAGGCGTTTGACAATCTGCTTCACAACAACCCAACATAGTGTATAAGCCGCATAGGACTGCGTATTTGGTTAATAAGGACATTCATGTTGACTGCCGTTTTCCGCCGTCAGGGGGTCAACGCTTGACCCGCCCACAACCGCACGCCCTCGAGGCGAACGCGTTCGGCTCCCGGCTCGCCCGCAGCCTTCCGATCACGATTCCGGCGCTGGTCACCCTGCTCGTCGTGCTGGTCGGACACGACCGGCGCGCACTCTGGCGCGACGAGTACGCCACCTGGTGGGCGGCCTCGCTCACCACCGACCAGCTGCAACTCCTGCTGTCCAAGGTAGATGCGGTGTTCGCGCCGTTCTACCTGTTCACCCGCGCGTGGGTCGCCCTCTTCGGGGACAGCCTGACCAGCCTGCGGTTGCCGTCGGCACTGGCCATGGCCGCAGCCGCGGGCCTGCTCGGCGCGCTCGGCAGGCGGCTGTTCTCCCCCGGCACCGGGCTGGTCGCCGGGCTGCTGTTCGCGCTGCTGCCCGCGGTCTCCCGCTACGGCGAGGAGGCCCGGCCGTACGCGTTCGCGCTGGCGTTCTCCGTGGCGGGCGCGCTCCTGCTGCTGCGCGCGCTGGAGCAGCCGGGACAGTGGCGGCGCTGGGTGCCGTACGCCCTGGTGGTGGCGGCCATCGGCTGGTCGCACCTGGTGGCGCTGACGGTGCTGGCGGCGTACGCGGTGGCCGTGGCCGGCGCGGCGGGCCTGCGCTCGGTCGCGCTGCGCAACTGGATGCTCGCCACCGCCGCCGGCGGCCTGCCCGTCGCACCGCTGCTGTGGCTGGGCAAGCGGCAGACCGGTCAGATCGGCTGGATCGGCGACCGCGGCGAGGAGTCGGTCCGGGAGTTCGTCACCAGCATCTTCGGCTCGCTCTGGATCGGGCTCGCGGTGCTGGCACTTGCACTGCTGTCGGTGCGCCTGGCCGAGCCGCGCCGTCGCTTCCTGCTGGCCTGGGCCCTGCTGCCGCCCGCCGCGGTGCTGGCGCTCACTCCGGTGATCAACATGATGCTGTCGCGGTACCTGCTGTTCACCGTGCCCGCCTGGGTGCTGCTCGCCGCCTGCACGCTGCGCCTGCTGGCGGCCCGGGTGGCCGCGCTGACCCCGGCAGCCCGCGCGGCCGCGGTCCGGGCCGCGTCGCCGGTCCCACCCGCGACAGCCGCACGCGCCGCGAACTCGCACAGCGCCAGGTCGATCCTGGGCGGTGCGGGATCGGCCCCGGCCGGTGCGGAGTCGGCCGCGGGCGGGCCGGGCACGGTCCGGCCCCGGCGGGCGCTGGCCGGGGACGGGCCCGCCTGGGCGGTGTCGCTGGGCGCGCTGGCGGCGCTGGCCCTGCTCGGCCTGCCGGGCCAGGTCGAGGCGCGCACGCTGCCCGCCGGCAACCAGGCGGATCTGCGTACCGCTGCGGAGATCATGCGGCCGCGGCTGCTGCCGGGCGACGCCATCGCCTACGGCGGCGAGTCCCATGGCGGCCCGCGGACCTTCCGTCGCGGGATGACCTTCGAACTGCGCGATCTCGACGGGCCGAAGGACGTCTTCGTGTCCCTGCGGGGCCAGGACCGGGGCAGCTTCGAGGCCGTCGAGTGCGCCGACCCGGCCGAGTGCGCCAGGGGCGTCACCCGGATCTGGCTGGTGACCTCGGCGCCCGACCGGGACCTGTTCGCGGACATGCCGGTGGCCCGCGCCGAGCTGCTGCGCGACGAGTTCACCACGGTGTTCGCCCAGCGCACGCAGGGCGTAGCGGTGGCCCTGCTGGTGCGCGAGCAGCCCGCCCCGTCCCAGCCGTAGCGGCGAGCACGCGAAGGGCCCACCCCCGCCGGGTGGGCCCTTCGCGTATCCGGGGACACCCTCGGCAAACCTGGTGGCGCAGGGCCCGGGGTCGCGCCGTACCCTGGAGGTCGTGACGGTACGAGTGCGATTCGCCCCATCCCCGACCGGTATGTTCCACGTCGGCGGCGCCCGCTCGGCGCTGCAGAACGCGGTCTTCGCCAAGCAGCAGGGCGGGGTGTTCGTGCTGCGCATCGAGGACACCGACGCCGCGCGCAACCGCCCCGAGTGGACCGAGGGCATCCTCTCCGCGCTGGAGTGGATCGGCATCGCCCGCGACACCTACGAGGGCCCGCTGTTCCAGTCGTCCTACCACGCGGAGCACACCAAGGCCGCCCAGCAGCTGTTCGACGCGGGCCGCGCCTACTACTGCGACTGCACCCGCGACGACGTGCAGGCCCGCACCGAGAACAAGTACTCCGGCTACGACGGCTTCTGCCGCGACCGGGGCCTGAGCGCGGGCGAGGGCCGGGCGCTGCGCTTCCGCACCCCCGACGAGGGCGTCACCAAGGTCGTCGACCTGATCCGCGGTGAGCCGACCTTCGAGAACAAGCTGCTCGAGGACTTCGTCATCGCGCGCGGCGACGGCTCGCCGGTGTTCCTGCTGGCCAACGTCGTCGACGACATGACCATGGGGATCACCCACGTGATCCGCGCCGAGGAGCACCTGCCCAACACGCCCAAGCAGCAGCTGCTCTGGGAGGCGCTGGGCAAGGTCCCGCCCGTGTGGGCGCACGTGCCGGTCGTGGTGAACGAGAAGCGGCAGAAGCTGTCCAAGCGCCGCGACAAGGTCGCGCTGGAGATGTACCGCGACGAGGGCTACCTGGCCGCGGCCATGCGCAACTACCTGATGCTGCTCGGCTGGGCGCCCAGCGGCGACCGCGAGATCGTGCCCTGGTCGGTGGTCGAGGACGAGTTCCGCTTGGCGGAGGTCAACCCGTCCCCCGCGTTCTTCGACGAGAAGAAGCTGCGCGCGTTCAACGGCGAGTACATCCGGGCGCTGTCGCCGGCGGAGTTCACCGAGGTCTGCACGCCGTGGCTGACCGGGCCGTTCCCGACCGAGGAGGAGCGGGCCGAGCGGGGGTACGGCATCACGCCGCCGCCGTGGCCGGCGGACGCGTACGACCCGGCCGTGTTCGCGCAGGTCGCCGAGCTGGTACAGACCCGCATCGCGGTGCTGTCCGAGGTGCCTTCCTACGTGGACTTCCTGTTCCTCGATGAGCCGCTGCTGGACGAGGCGTCGTGGGCCAAGGCGTCCAAGGACGCGGGCATCCTGCCCGACGTCATCGCGGCGCTGCGCGACCTGGCCTCGTGGGACGCCGAGTCGCTGAAGAACACCCTGGTCACCGTCGGTGAGGCGCACGGGCTGAAGCTGGGCAGGGCGCAGGCCCCGGTCCGCGTCGCGGTCACCGGCCGCTCGGTGGGCCTGCCGCTGTTCGAGTCCCTCGAGGTGCTCGGCCGCGAGCGCACGCTGCGCCGGCTCGAGGCCGCCACGGCCTGACCCGCAGACGACGAAGCCCCCGCCGTGCTCGGCGGGGGCTTCATGTTCGGATCAGGCCTTTTCGCGGCGCTTCTTGACGAGGTTGACGAGTCCGCCGACCAGGATGCCCGCCACAGCGGCCCCGCCGACCCACGGCCACCAGGGGTCGCCGGATTCCGTGTCCGCCACCGGGGCGGTGCTCGCCGCGACCGGAGCCGCCGACGGGCTGACCTGCGCCGACTCCGTGACCGGGGATGGGCTCGGCGCGGCGCTCTCGGCCACCGCCAGGGTGAACCTGTACGAGCCCTTCACCACGTGGCCGTCCTTTGACAACACCTCGTAGGCGACGGTGTAGGCGCCGCCCGCCGTACCGGTGAACGGCGCGGACACCGTCTTGCCGCTGACGGTCACCGGGCCCGCCGCGGCGGCCGCGTCCGGGCCGGTCACCGTGAGCTTCGTCCCATCGCTCTTCAGCGTGGCCAGGAACGTCAACTTCACTGCCGGAGGCGCGGCAGTCAGCTTCGCGTCCTTCTTCGGCGACGCCTCGACCAGGGCATTGTGTGCCCAGGCGGGAGTCGCGCCGAGCAGCAGCGCGCCCAGTCCCACCAGGACGGCGAGCACCGCCGCGCCGCGTCTTGCCGCCCGGTGCTCCCGGGTCCGCTGCCGACTGTCCCCCACGATCGCCTCCGCCTCGTTATGATCCACCGCAATCCGCAGTTGGTCGACGTTACCGGCCTGTTCGGTTCCCGGCGAATCGCGCATGTCACCCACCGAGCCGGACAGTGCTCCGTCCGTGTCCGAAACGTGACTATCAGAGCAGCAACCTGACAGGTTTCTCGCGGGTCTAGAAGAGGTACCACCAGTCACACTGGCACCAGGTGACGCGGCGAAACGGGGCGGGCCATGCAGGGCACCATCGTGAGGGGCACCATCGTGAAGGTCGTGGCAGGACTGTTCGCAGCCGCCCTCCTGCTGCTCGGCGCGCCCGCGTTCGGCGCGCCGACGCCGTCGCCCAAGCCCAGCCCGTCGCCGACGGTGCGCAGCATCACCATCTCCTCGGACACGCTGACCGCGCCCATCGTGCTGCGCTCCGACCAGCACCAGCGCCAGTTCGCGGCGCTGGCGGGCGAGGTGGACTGGCTGGCCGGCGGGACTTCCGCGCTCAAGCCGCCGGCCGCGGACAAGCTCGGCCCGAAGTTCGTCGTGGTGAGCGCGGTCAACGGCGTGGACAAGCAGACCTACGACCTGTATCCGCTGGCCGCGGGCGGTCCCCGGGTGTTCCGGCCGGCCGCGCAGCCCGACAAGCGCAAGGTCACCGCCGCCTGGTTCCTGGGCCGCTTCACCATGGACGCCTCGCTGCGCGGCGCCGGGCTCCTGCTGGGCACGGCCGCGCCGGTCGAGGCGGGCGGCGTGGGCGGCGGCCTGGTGGAGTCGGCGACCGCCGAGCCGGACATCCGCGCCATGGTCGGCGACTGGCAGCGTTTCGTGGGTCTCAACGGCGCGGTCGTCGTGGTCATCGCGCTCGGGGTGTTCGCCATCGCGTACGCGTTCCGGCGCACCATCTGACATCCGCGTGCGCCTCCCGGCGCACCCTCCGACATCGGTGGCCTGCGCCCCGGCTTCCGGCCGGGGCGCAGTTGCCACATACTGGCCCGATGCGACTGCCCCGCAAACCCCTGCGCACCCTCGCCGTGCTGGCCCTGGCGGCCTTCAGCCTCACCGGCTGCATGAAGCTCGACATGAACATGACCGTCAACAGCGATGACACCGTCGACGGCACGATCATCATGGCACTGGACAAGTCGGTGCTGCAGCTGAGCGGCAAGAGCCCGGAGCAGGCCTTCGAGGAGGCCGGCGACAGCCTGACGGAGCTGCCGAAGGGCACACGCACCGAGGTGTACGACGACGGCAAGTACTACGGCAAGAAGATCGTCTACGACGACCTGCCGCTGACCGAGTTCAACACCGGTGAGAAGGGCGCGCCCTCGATCACCCACGCCAACGGCAAGTACCTGTTCACCGCGGACCTCGACACCGGCGCCGACGGCCTCGGCCCGCAGGCCGAGATGGTCAAGCCGTTCCTGAGCAGCCTGCAGATCACCTTCGCGATCACCTTCCCCGGCAAGGTCGTCGAGCACGACGCCAAGGCGGTCGTGGACGGCGACACCGTGCGCTGGAACGTGGCGCTGGGCGGCAAGAACGAGCTGCGCGCCGTGGCCGAGGAGGGCAGCGCCTTCCCCTGGCTGGTCGTCGCCGTGGTCGGCGGCGTGCTCGGCCTCGCCGTGATCGCCGCCATCGTGTTCCTGGCCGTCTGGCTCACCCGCCGCAAGGCGCCCGCCGCCACGGCCGACCCGAACGCCGTGGCCTCGTTCGACCCGGCCACCGTGGCCCAGCCCGTCGGCGGGCACCCGACGACGCAGCCCTACGCCACGCCGCCGCAGGGCGGGGCGGACGGACACCCCCAACCGTGACACCACGCGCCGGCATCGCCGCCCCCGGAGTCGGCTCACCCGCTCCGGGGCCGGCGCACGGCGCGGGCGATCCGGGGGCCGGACGGGGCCTCCGGCTGCCCGCATCCGCGCCCGGTCCGGGGCGTGCCGGGTGAGCCGGGGTTCCGGAGCCCGCAGGCTCCCTAATATGGGGCACATGACCGACGGCGAACCGCTGGCCGCGACGCTGCGGCAGATCGAGCGGTCCGCAGGCGCCCTGGCCACCGCCAGCGTGTCGCGCATGGACGAGTCGCTGCCGTGGTTCCGCGAGCTGCCGGCCGACCAGCGGTCGTGGGTCATGCTGGTGGCCCAGGCCGGTGTCCAGTCGCTGGTGCAGTGGCTGCGCACGGGCGCAGGCACGCGGGGCGGGCCGCAGGCCGTCTCCGACGAGGTGTTCGACGTCGCACCGCGGGCCCTGGCCCGCAGCATCAACCTGCAGCAGACGGTCGCGCTGATCAAGGTCACCATCGACGTGGTCGAGGAGCAGGTGCCGCACCTGGCCGCGCCGGGTGAGGAGCAGCAGCTGCGCGAGGCCGTGCTGCGTTACTCCCGGGAGGTCGCGTTCGCCGCGGCCCGGGTGTACGCCCGCGCGGCCGAATCGCGCGGCGCGTGGGACGCCCGGCTGCAGGCCCTGCTGGTGGACGCGCTGCTGCGCGGTGACTCCGCCGACGTTCTGGCCAGCCGCGCGGCTGCGCTGGGCTGGACCGACGCGCCGCCGGTCGCGGTGGTCGTGGGCCGCTCCCCCGGCGGCGAGGCCGCGATCGTGCTGCACGGCGTGCACCGGG
The DNA here is from genome assembly GCF_007483665.1 of Catellatospora sichuanensis. Taxonomy (GTDB): domain Bacteria; phylum Actinomycetota; class Actinomycetes; order Mycobacteriales; family Micromonosporaceae; genus Catellatospora; species Catellatospora sichuanensis. Next base: position 307,303 of record NZ_ML660186.1, on the reverse strand, counting down.
CCGCCCGCCGCGCCGACGTGGAAGTGCTCGGCGGCGTGCACGGCGACCGGCTGGTCGTGGTGATGGGCGGGGCGAGCGACCCGGTGTCGGTGGCCGAGCGGCTGCTGCCCGCGTTCGGCGAGGGCCCGGTGGTGGTCGGCCCGGCGGTGCCGTCGCTGGAGGCGGCGACCGAGTCGGCCCGCGCGGCGATGGCCGGCTACCGCGCCGCGCCCGCATGGCCCGCCGCGCCCCGGCCGGTGGCCGCCGACGACCTCCTGCCCGAGCGGGCGCTGGCGGGCGACGGGGAGGCGCGGCGCATCCTGCGCCACTCGGCGTACGGCGCGCTCGCCCGGACCAGCGGGGAGCTGCTGGAGACGCTGGACGCGTTCCTCACCCACGGTGGCGCGCTGGAAGCGACAGCACGGGCGCTGTTCGTCCACCCGAACACGGTGCGTTACCGACTGCGCCGAGTGGCCGAGGTCACAGGCTTCGGCCCGCTGACTCCGCGTGACGCTTTCACCCTCAAGATCGCATTGGCTTTGGGCCGCCTGGAGCCCGGTACGCAGGTCGAACAGCTCACCAAGCCGACATGAACGGGACATAATTCCAACACGGTCCGCCGATCTTTGTGGGGTACCCACAACTCCGGTAGGAGGATTTAGTCATCCCCGGCAACGGCGTGCGGGTCCGTGATCCCTCAAGGTTGAATACGTGCTCGCCGTACTCTCCCCGGGCCAGGGTGCCCAGAAACCAGGATTCCTCACGCCGTGGCTCGACCTCGACGGCGCCGCCGAACGTCTGCGCTGGTGGTCGAGTCTCGCCGGGGTCGACCTGGTGCACCTCGGCACCGAGGCGGACGCCGAGGAGATCAAGGACACCGCGAAGACCCAGCCGCTGCTCGTCGCCGCCGCGCTGCTCGCCGCCGAACACCTGCCGATGGCGGACGTGTCGGTCGTGGCCGGGCACAGTGTCGGTGAGCTCGGTGCGGCGGCGCTGGCCGGGATGCTGACCCCCGACGCGGCGATCACGCTGGCCGGCGTACGCGGTCGCGAGATGGCCGCCGCATGCGCCCTGGAGCCCACCGGCATGGCCGCCGTGCTCGGCGGTGACGAGGCCGAGCTGCTGGCCGCACTGGAGGCGCACGGCCTCTACGCCGCCAACCGCAACGGCGCGGGCCAGGTCGTCATCGCGGGCGCGCTCGACGCGCTGGACAAGTTCGCGGCCAACCCGCCGGCCCGGACCCGCATCATCAAGCTGCAGGTCGCGGGCGCGTTCCACACCCCGTTCATGGCCCCCGCCGAGGCGGCGCTGGCCGCCGTCGCGAGCGACGTCGACACCGCCGACGCCGAGCGCCCGCAGCTGTCCAACGCCGACGGCACGGCCGTGACCGACGGCCGCGAGATGCTGGGCCGCCTGGTCCGCCAGGTCACCGCGCCGGTGCGCTGGGACCTGTGCATGCGGAGCCTGGCCCAGCTCGGCGTCACCGCCGTGATCGAGCTGCCGCCCGCGGGCACACTCGCCGGGCTGGTCAAGCGCGAGCTGAAGACCGGCACGCCGGAGATCGTCACGTTGAACACGCCCGACGACCTGGCCGCCGCGAAGGACCTCATCTCGCGCCACAGCGCACCGGGGTCGCACGAGTCCACCCCGCAAGCCCGTATCGGAGAGCAATCATGACCGCTAACGGCAGCAAGATCCTCGCATTCGGGCACTACCAGCCGTCGCGCGTCGTGACCAACGACGATCTGGCGCAGATGGTCGACACCAACGACGAGTGGATCCAGTCCCGCGTCGGCATCAAGGAGCGGCGCATCGCCGACACCGAGACCGTCGCCGACATGGCCGGGTTCGCCGCGGAGAAGGCGCTGGCCGCGTCCGGCCTGACCGCCGCCGACATCGACCTGGTGATCGTGGCGACCTGCTCCTCGATCGACCGCAGCCCGAACGTGGCCTGCCGGGTCGCCGACAAGCTCGGCGTCGCCGGGGCGGCCGCGTTCGACCTGAACACCGCGTGCTCCGGCTTCTCGTACGCGCTGGCCAACGCCGACCATGCGATCCGCGCGGGCGCGGCGAAGCACGCCCTCGTGATCGGCGCGGAGAAGCTGTCGCAGATCACCGACTGGTCCGACCGGAGCACCTGCGTGATCTTCGCGGACGGCGCGGGCGCCGCGGTCGTCTCCGCGACCGCCGAGGGCGAGGAGCCCGGTGTCGGCCCCGTGGTCTGGGGCAGCGAGCCCAGCGACGCGATCGCGATCGAGGGCTGGCAGCCGTACATCGTGCAGGAGGGCCAGAAGGTCTTCCGCTGGGCCACCGGCACCGCGCCCCAGGTCGCGCTCGCAGCCTGTGAGAAGGCCGGAGTGGCTCCCGGCGACCTGGGCGGCTTCGTGCCCCACCAGGCCAACCTGCGCATCATCGAGCCGCTGGCCCGCAAGATCGGCGTGGACCCGTCGGTGCTGTCCCGCGACATCGTGGAATCCGGCAACACGTCGGCGGCGAGCATCCCGCTGGCGCTGTCCAAGATGATCGAACGCGGCGAGGTGAAGTCCGGCTCGCCGGTGCTCCTCGTCGGCTTCGGCGGTGGCCTGACCTACGCCGGTCAGGTAGTCCGCTGCCCCTGAGCCCCACCCCTGGCTTTTCTCACCATAAGTTCCACCAACCGAAGGGAAACCAAGTTCCATGGCTACGCGCGAAGAGGTCGTCACCGGCCTGGCCGAGATCCTCGAAGAGGTCGCCGGCGTGAACCCCGACGACGTCTCCGAGGAGAAGTCGTTCACCGAGGACCTCGACGTCGACTCGCTCTCCATGGTCGAGGTCGTCGTGGCCGCCGAGGAGAAGTTCGGCGCGAAGATCCCGGACGACGAGGTCCAGAACCTGAAGACCGTCGGCGACGCTGTCTCCTTCATCGTCGCCAACTCCTGAAGTTGCGAGATTGACGTGACCAAGCCTGACGTTGTCGTCACCGGCATCGGCGCCACCACCCCGCTCGGCGGGGACGTGGCGTCGACCTGGGACGCGATGCTGGCGGGCCGCTCCGGGGTCAGCAAGCTGACCCAGGAGTGGGCCGATCAGCTGACAGTGAAGATCGCCGCCCAGCTGGCGGTGGAGCCGAGCGAGGTCATCGACCGCGTCCGGCTGCGCAAGCTGGACCGCTCCGAGGCCGTGGCGCTCATCGCCGCCGCCGAGGCGTGGGCCGACGCCGGGCTGGCCGACGCCGGCCTCGACCGCGAGCGGCTCGGCGTGGTTGTCGGCTCCGGCATCGGCGGCGCACAGACCCTGCTGGCCCAGGACGACATCCTGGAGGCGTCCGGCGCCCGGCGGGTCAGCCCGCACACGGTGCCGATGCTGATGCCGAACGGTCCGGCCGCCTTCGTCGGCCTGGAGTACGGCGCGCAGGCCGGCGTACACGCGCCGACCAGCGCGTGCGCCACCGGAGCGGAGGCGGTCGCCTGGGGTCTGGACATGATCCGGTCCGGCCGCGCCGACGTGGTCATCGCCGGTGGCACCGAGGCCGTCATCCACCCCCTGCCGATCGCCGGGTTCGCCTCGATGCGCGCCATGTCGACGCGCAACGACGACCCGGAGAAGGCCTCCCGTCCGTGGGACAAGGGCCGTGACGGCTTCGTCCTGGGCGAGGGCGCGGGCATCCTGATCCTCGAGCGGGCCGACCATGCCGCGGCACGCGGCGCGCGGATCTACGCGCGTCTCGCCGGCGCGGGCATGACCTCCGACGGATACGACATCGTGCAGCCGCACCCCGAGGGCACGGGCGCCGCCCGGGCCATCGCGATGGCACTGCGCGACGCCGACGTGGCCAAGGCCGACGTCGTGCACGTCAACGCCCACGCCACGTCGACCCCGGTCGGCGACATGGCGGAGATCGCGGCGCTGCGGGCGGCGCTGGGTGACCACCCGGTGCTGACCGCGACCAAGTCGATGACCGGGCACCTGCTCGGCGCGGCGGGCGCGCTGGAGTCGATCGCGACGATCCTGGCGATCCGCGACAGTGTCGTGCCGCCGACGATCAACCTCGACGACCCCGACGACGCCCTGACCATGGATGTGGCGGCGCACAAGGCCCGCCCCCTCCAGATCGCAGCCGCGCTGAACAACTCGTTCGGCTTCGGTGGGCACAACGTCGCCCTCCTGTTCACGCGGCCGTGAGCCGGGTGGCCGAAGCGTTCGGTCCCCGGCCGTAGCCAGGCGACGCTCAGGTGCCGTGAGGCGCCTGGGCGTCGTTTCGTATACCCGCCCTGCCCCTAGGAGACCCGAATGACGACGATCTCGGCAGCGGTCGGCGGGGACGTCGACCTTCGCGATCCGCTGGTGCGGTTGCGGGCCCTGTTCGACCAGGGCACCGTGCGGACCTTGAACGGCGCGGACGGCTCGGGCGTGCTCGCCGCCCGCGGTGAGATCGACGGCATGCCCGCCGTCGCGTTCGCCACCGACGCCACCCGGATGGGCGGTGCGATGGGTGTCGAGGGCTGCCGGCACATCGTGGACACCATCGACACCGCGGTACGCGAACGTATCCCGGTCGTCGGCCTGTGGCACTCCGGCGGCGCGCGGCTGGCCGAGGGCGTGGTCGCGCTGGACGGCGTGGGCCAGGTCTTCGCGGCGATGGTGCGGGCCTCCGGCCGGGTGCCGCAGATCTCCGTGGTGCTCGGCCCCGCGGCCGGCGGCGCGGCGTACGGGCCCGCGTTGACCGACATCGTGATCATGAGCAACGCCGGCCGCATCTTCGTGACCGGCCCCGAGGTCGTCCGCTCCGTCACCGGCGAGGAGGTCGACATGGAGAGCCTAGGCGGTCCGGACGCGCACGGCCGCCGCTCCGGCGTCGTGCACCTCACCTGCAAGGACGACGACGCCGCGCTCGGCGAGGCGCGCCGGCTGGCCAGGCTGCTCGGCAGGCAGGGCCGCCTGTCCCCGGCCGACGCCGCCGACGACCGGGACCTCGGCGCCTGGCTGCCCGAGCAGGCCAACCGGGCGTACGACGTCAGGCCCGTCGTCAAGGCCCTGCTCGACGAGCCCGGCGTGGAACTGCACGGCAAGTGGGCCCCGAACGTGGTGACCACGCTGGGCCGCTTCGCCGGGCGCACCGTCGGCGTCGTCGCCAACAACCCGCTGCGCCTGGGCGGCTGCCTCGACTCGGCTGCGGCGGAGAAGGCCGCCCGCTTCGTGCGCATGTGCGACTCGCTGGGCGTGCCGCTGATCGTGCTGGTGGACGTGCCCGGCTACCTGCCCGGCCTCGGCCAGGAGTGGGACGGCGTGGTACGCCGCGGTGCGAAGCTGCTGCACGCCTTCGCCGAAGCGGTGGTGCCCCGGGTGACCCTGGTGACCCGCAAGGCGTACGGCGGCGCGTACATCGCGATGAACTCCCGCGCGCTCGGTGCGAGCGCCGTGTTCGCCTGGCCGAACGCCGAGGTCGCCGTCATGGGCGCCGGCGCGGCCGTGAACATCCTGCACCGCAAGAAGCTCGCCGCGGCCCCCGCCGAGCAGCGGGAGGCCCTGCGCACCCGGCTGATCGACGAGCAGACCCACACCGCCGGCGGTGTGAACCGTGCCCTGGAGATCGGCGTCGTCGACGACGTCATCAAACCCGCCGAGTCCCGCAAACGCATCGCCGAAGCCCTCGCCGCCGCCCCCGCCGCCCGCGGCGCCCACAGCAACATCCCGCTCTGACGAAGGAAGGGCACCTTCTTATCGCTATGCGTAGAGGAAGGTGCCCTTCTTAACGCCTCACGTCCGTGAGCTGCGTATTCGTCGGCTAAGCGCCGTTGGGTTGTGCGGATGGCGTCGGCGGCGGCTCAGATCAGTCCTTCGGTCCACACCCGAGACATGACCTCGTCGACGGTCTCGGCCGCCGTCTGGTCCGACGTGTCCAGCCAGAGCCCGATCCGGGGCGTATGCGCCCGCAGGTACGCGTCCAGCTCCGCCACGCCCTCGTCGCCGGGCTTGTACGCCACCTTGCCGCGCCGCGCCCGCCGCTCGTCGTCGCGGGCCTGCACGACCTCGGTCCGCGGCGCGAGCACCACCGCGTAGAGCGGCCGGTGCCTGATCGCCGCCAGCATCGTGGTCAGGTCCTCGCCGAGCACGATGTCCTGCAGCACGACGTCGAACCCGGCCTCGGCATACCCGTCGGCGACCGTCGCCGCCAGCGCATACCGCAACGCCAGCTGCCGCAGCGCCTCGGCGGGCGGGTCCGCCGGGCCCATCTCCACCCGGCCGTTGACCACCATCCGCCGGAACAGGTCGCCGCGCAGATGCACCGACCGCGCCAGCCGCTCGGCGACCCCCTGCGCCACCGTCGACTTGCCCGCGGCCTGGATACCCGTCACCACGATCACCGCCATTGCGTCCAGCCTCCCCGCTGCCGTCCCAAATTCAGACGCGACGGTACTAGGCTGGGCGAGTGGCACATCAGCACACGGATCCGGCCTGCGCCGCGGCCCACGGCGACCTGCCGGCGCAGCGCGGCGCCCGCACCCTGGTCGCGGTGTTCGCCTCCCCGGTCGCCGAGCACCTGCTGCACTTCGGACACGACCTGGGCTACCGCACCGTGCTGGTCGAACCCGACCTGAGCCGGATCGAGGCCGCTTCGCAGCCGGGCCACCTGCACCTGGCCAGCACCGTCGACCCGTCGTTCGCCGACGGCGACGCCGATGTGGTGGTCACCGACCACGACCGGCCGGAACTCGGTGCGATCCTGGACGCGGCGCTGCAGACCCGGGCCCGCTGGATCGGCGTGATGGGCAGCCCCCGGCACACCGCCCCGCACGTCGCGGCGCTGCGCGAACGCGGGGTGGACGAGCCCGCGGTGGCCCGGGTGCACCGGCCGATCGGGCTGAACATCGGCTCGCGTACGCCCGCGGAGATCGCCGTGGCGACGCTGGCCGGACTCATCGCCGACCGCAACGACCGCCCCGGCGGCTTCGCCTTCTGACCTGCGGAAACGCTCGCGAGACGTTAAGAAGGGCACCTTCCTCTACGCATAGCGATAAGAAGGTGCCCTTCCTTCGAACTATTTTTCGCGGGGCTGTCCGGAACGCGGTCCGCCGTTCGTCACTGTGGTGAACCTCGAACAAGGAGAGCAAGCGATGAAGTATCTGATGTTCGTCTGCACCGACACCGAGCCGGACACCGATCCCGCGCCCGAGACCGACATCGACGTGTGGGTCGACAAGCACGACGCCAGCGGGCAGCGCCTGCAGGGCATCGGGCTCGGCCCGAAGTCGGCGGCGACGACCGTGCGTGTGCGCAACGGCCGGACCCTGGTCTCCGACGGCCCGTTCGCCGAGACCAAGGAGCTGATCGTGGGCTTCGACGTGCTCGAGTGCGCCGACCTCGACGAAGCGATCGAGGTCGCCCGCGAGCACCCGATGGCGCGGGGCGGCCGCATCGAGATCCGGCCGCTGGCCGACTGGTCGCAGTGACCGACGCGCGGGCCGCGGCGGCGCAGGCCGCCGCGGCCGCCGCCACCGAGGCGTATCAGCGCATCGTGGCGGCCCTGATCCGGATCACGGGCGACTGGACGCTCGCCGAGGACTGCGCGCAGGAGGCGCTGGCGCTGGCGCTGGACCGCTGGCCGGCCGACGGTGTGCCGGACAACCCGGGCGGCTGGCTGATGACGGTGGCCCGCAACCGCGCCCTGGACGTGCTCCGGCGCGGCACCGTCGAACGCCGCAAGCTGCGCGAACTCGCCGTGCTGGCGCTGACCGCGGCCACCGCCGAACCGGAGCCGGAGGAGATCGTGGACGACCGGCTGCGGCTGATCTTCACCTGCTGCCACCCGGCGCTGCCGCTGGAGGCCCGGGTGGCGCTGACGCTGCGCACCATCTGCGCCGTGGCGACCCCGGACATCGCGCGGGCGTTCCTGGTCAGCGAGTCCACCATGACCCGGCGGCTGACCCGGGCCAAGACCAAGATCACCGAAGCCCGCATCCCGTATCGGGTGCCGACCGGCCCGGCGCTCACCGAGCGCCTGCCCGGCGTGCTGGCCGTGCTGTACCTGCTGTTCACCCACGGTTACAACGCCGACGGGGAGCCCGCGTTCGCCGACGAGGCGATCCGGCTGGCCCGGCTGCTCGCGCGGCTCATGCCCGACCAGGCCGAGGCCCGCGCCCTGCTCGCGTTGTTCCTGCTGCAGCACTCGCGGCGGCACGCACGCCGCGACGCCGCGGGTGACCTGGTCCCGCTCGACCGGCAGGACCGGTCCCGCTGGGATCACGCCGCGATCGGCGAAGCCGTCGACATCCTGTCCGAGCTGCGGGAGTCCGCGCCGCCGGGGTCCGGCCCCTACGCGCTGCAGGCGCGGATCGCGGCCTGCCACGCCACCGCCGCGTCCGTCGCGGACACCGACTGGACCCGGATCGCGGGCTGCTACGACCGGCTCGCCGAACTGCAGCCGAGCCCGGTGATCGAACTCAACCGCGCGGTGGCGCACGGCTACGCGTACGGACCGGTCGCCGGGCTCGACCTGCTGACCCGGGCCCGCGCGGGCGGGGCGCTCGACGACTACCCGCTGGCCATCGCCGCGGAGGCCGACCTCACCGCGCGGGCGGGCGACCGGGTACGCGCCGCGGCGCTGTTCCGCGCGGCCGCCGCGCGCACCCACAGCGACTCCGAGCGGCGCGCCCTGCTCGACCGCGCCGACGAGATCTAGGAGACAGCCCATGGACCTGCACACCACCCTCAGCCGGCAGCGCGGGCACGTGCTCGACTGCGTCGCCGGGCTGTCCGAGGCCGACCTGCACCGCCCGGTGCTGCCGTCCGGCTGGTCCTGCCTCGGCCTGATCAACCACCTGGCGCACGACGTCGAGCTGTTCTGGTTCCGCGCAGTGCTGGGCGGGCAGCAGGAGGCGATCGACGAACTGGCGGTCACCGCCGACGCGTGGCAGGTCGCTCCGGAGACGCCCAGTGACCTGGTGCTCGAGGGCTACCGGCGGCAGATCGCCCACGCCGACGCCGTCATCGCGGCCACCGACCCGGACGCGGGCTTGGCCTGGTGGCCCGAAGGCCACTTCGGCGACTGGCGGCTGACCAGCCGGCACCAGGTGCTGCTGCACGTCATCACCGAGACGGCCCGCCACGCCGGGCACCTCGACGCGACCCGCGAGCTCATCGACGGCCGACAGTGGCTGGTGCAGGCCTGACAGCGCAGACGTGGCCGGTGGCTGCCGGTCCGGGTGCCGCGGCCGGAGACGGCGGTGCAGACGCGGCCCGGCGGCAGCCGGTCAGGTGCGCAGCCGTGAGACGGCGAAGCGCCCGCTGCGGCCACGGGGGCACGCAGCGGGCGCTTCGGGTGCTCAGGCGCAGGTGGTCCGGGGCAGGCCGGTGACCTCGACCGGCGAGCGGCCGGTCGGCTTGGCCTTGCCGGTCAGCACCGCGGCCAGGCCGTCCATCGACAGGTCACTGGACGAATACGTCGCCAGCAGGACCTTCGACGTCGACTTGGCCAGCAGCGTGGGTACGTCCATGTGGACGGTGACCGCCGCGGCCGTGCTCAGGTCGTCGGCGGCGTCGCCGTACCCGACGAGGTGCACCACGCTGCCACCGGTCTCGACCACCGTGGCTCCGTTCTTCTTGAGCGCCTCGGTCAGGCGGTTGCGGGCCTTGTCGCGCCCCGGCGAGGTGGTCACCCGCACCGGCCCGGTCACCAGCGGCTTACCGCAGGCGCCGCGCAGCACGGTGACCGCGGCCGCGGCGAGCGGGGCGACGTCCTGCTGGTGGGTGCCCACGGTGGACAGCGCGGGGGCCGCGGCCTGGCCGAAGCCGAGCTTGAGGGACAGGATCCGGCCGGCGGCCTCGACGAGCCGCGCCCGCGGCAGGGTGCCCGCCTTCACCGCGTCGACGATGCCCTGGTGGGCCTGGCCCACGTTCGGCGGCATGAGGATCAGGTCGTTGCCGGCCAGCAGCGCCTTCACGGCCGCCTCGCCCGGCGGCACCTTCATCGCCGGTGCCATGTTCATGCCGTCGGTCACCACGACGCCCTGGAAGCCCAGCTCCTTGCGGAGCAGGTCGGTCAGCACCTTCTTGGAGAAGGTCGCCGCCACACCCGGGTCGATCGCCTGCACGTCGAGGTGCCCCGACATGATGAGCGGCGCTCCGGCCTTGATGCCGGCCTTGAACGTGGCCAGGTCGTCGGTGTCGAGCAGCTGCCGGGACTGCTTCACGACCGGCAGCTCGGTGTGGCTGTCCGCGGCGGTGTGGCCGTGCCCGGGGAAGTGCTTGAGCGTCGCCGCCACACCGCCCGCGCGCATCCCCTTGACCGCTGCGACGACCTGCTCACCGGCCGCCCGCGGGTCCGACCCGTACGACCGCGAGCCGATCACGGGGCTGCCCGCCGCGCCGAGCACGTCGGCGACCGGTGCGAAGTTGACGTTGACGCCCACCGCGGACAGCTCCAGGCCCGCCGCCCGCCAGGCGACCTCGGTCAGGCCCGGGTCGGCGGCCGCCCCGAACGCCATCGCGCTGGGCAGCGCCGTCATTCCCGTGGTGAGCCGGGTGACCACCCCGAACTCCTGGTCCATGCCGATCAGCAGCGGCACGTCGGCGGGCAGCCGGGCCGCGGCGCTCTGCAGCCCGCTGGTCAGCGCGCGCACCTGCTCCGGGGACTGCACGTTGTTCACCGGCTGGTTGGCCGCGGTCGGGTCGTTGCCACCGAACCCGATCAGGATCATGCCGCCGAGCCGGTACTTCTCGATCATCTGCGCGGGGGTGTCCACCCCGGCCAGCGCCTTGTTGCCCGCCGCAGTGCCGGCGGAGACGTCGGTGGCCGAGCGTCCGTAGGCGAACGGCATCAGCACCTGTCCGGCGAGGTCCGCGTCGGACATCTTCTTGATGATCCCCGCGACCTTGGCGGAGACGTCGGCCGGATCCTGCATCGGCAGTGTTCCCCCGTTGTCGGGCGCCGTGCCGCACGCGCTGGCCACGACAGCCACTGTGCACAGGCCGGACACGACGGCGCCGAGCCCGCGGAACCACTTCTGCGTTGACGAGGTCACGCGGGTATCCCACCAGCCGTACGGGACGGGGTCAACCGTTACACGCCTCGGCCTCCTCCTTACGGCCGATCGGGCACCCGGCGCGCGGGCTAACCCGCCCTGGTCAGCAGCGTCACCGGCGCACCCTCGGCGGCGTAGCGATACGGCTCGAGTTCGGCGTCCCAGGGCGTGCCCATCGCCATGTCGAGGGCATGCGCCAGCGCCTCCGGGCTGCGGCTGCCTGTGATGAGCGCGCGCAGCCGGTCCTCGCCGAGCTGGATGTCCCCGGCCGCGCCCATCGCGGCCCGGAACAGGCCGCGGCCCGGCACGTGCATGAAGCGCTCGCCGTCGACACCGGCGCTGGGCTCCTCGGTGATCTCGAACCGCAGCATCGGCCACTGGCGCAGCTCAGCCGCGATCTCCGCGGCGGTGCCGGGCCGCCCGGACCAGCCGCACTCGGCGCGACGGGCACTGGGCTCGAGCGGCTGCACGGTCCAGTGCAGGTTGACGGCGCCATTTTTCAGGGCGCGCGAAATTGCCCACTCGACGTGAGGACACACGGCAAGCGGGCTCGAGTGGACGTGTACGACGCCACGCGTGGGCACGGTGACCTCCCGAGACGGACAGGCTCGTCTTCCCCTACGGCCTGGCGACGCGGACGATCTCACCCATGATGACGGCTGGGGCGGATGTGGCGCCAGAGAATCGCGAAACTCGCCGGATGAATTGTCCGACCGGCCCGCGGCGACGTGTCCGTCACACCGGAAGGCGACGCCGATCAGGGTCTGCTCAGGGGTCGTGTAGAGTTCTTAAGTCAACCAGACTTTCAAGGAGTACGTCGTGGCGAGCAACACCTCCAAGACCGCACGCGCGTCTGTCCGGGCCGGTGAGGCCAAGGGTGGCGCGCTCAGCGTGCTCGGTGAGTTCAAGTACATCATTCCGCTGAACAACGGCAAGCACGCCTACGTGCGGAACCTCACCAACGGCAAGACCGTGCACCTGAGCACCTCTTCGGACGCCTTCGTCGAGGAGATCCGCGTGCTCGCGGGCGCCGGACACGCCACCAAGATCCGTGCCGAGCTGGTCGCTCTCAACAGCACCCACCCCGGTCACGGGTGGGACGCCACCGAGAAGCGCCTGGCCGAGGCCGGCATCTTCGAGGGCTGAGCCCTTCTGTCTCACACTGAGGCCCCGTCCGCTCCGCGGCCGGGGCCTCAGTCATGCCCACCCGGGCCTTCTGCGACAACTCTCAAAGACTTGCGGCCTCAGACACTGTCTGAGGCCGCAAGTCTTTGAGAATCGTGTCGCCGGTGGGGCCGCGCCGGCCGGCGCGCGGGCGCGGGGGGCGGCGGGCGGGGCCGGGGTCAGAGGAGGTCGACTACGCCGGTGTCGAGGTCGTAGACGGCGCCGACGATCTGGAGGCGGCTGGCCGCGGTGGCGGTGGCGAGGCGTTCGGCTAGGCGGAGCTGCTCGACGGTGCGCTCGACGTGGCGGCGCAGCGCCTTCGCGTTCACCTTCGGGTCGTGCAGGCCGACCTCGGTAACGGCCGGTGCGATCTGGTCCACCAGGTAACCCATGAACCCGTCGGGCCGGCTGCCGGTACGCAGCGCGTCGACGGTGGCGGCGACGGCGCCGCAGCGCTCGTGTCCGAGCACCATCACCAGCGAGGCGTGCAGCTCGGCGACGGCGAACTCGACCGAGCCCACCACCGAACGGTCCAGCACATGGGCGCCGGAACGGACCACGCACATGTCGCCGAAGTTCTGGTCGAACACGGCCTCCAGCGGCACCCGCGAGTCGATGCAGCCCAGCACAACGGCGTACGGCTCCTGGCCGCTGGACTGGGCGGCGGCCTCGCCGATGTGGTGACCGTATCGGGGGCGCCCGGCCGCGAAGCGGCGGTTGCCCGTCATCAGGTCGGCCAGCGCCTCTGCGGGCCCCCGACGGTTGCCGGTCATCGTCACACCAGAATCCGACGGCGCGGTCCTCGACTGCGTCATGAGTCAAGGGTCGCTGGTGATGGCCCGTCACGGGAAGGTTACTCGGAAGTAGTGCGACCCTTCTCACGACCGGAACGTGCGGACCCGCCAGAACCGGCCGGTCGGCCCGGCCTCGCGGACCCGCGCCACTGCGGCGTGCGGCCGTGATCCGACACCCCCGGTGTCCCCTTAGGGGCTTCAGCCGGGTGCGCCGGGGTTCCTGGTCGGGTATCTTTCGAGCGTCCCGGTGAGGTCACTGCGGGCGATGGTGCTCGGAAAGGGGTGGCCGGTGGAGTTCGTCGGAGCATGGCTGGAGACGCTCCCCGCGGTCGCCATCTACCTCATCGTCGGCCTGGTCATCGGGACCGAGAGCATGGGCATCCCGCTGCCCGGCGAGATCGTGCTGGTCAGCGCCTCGCTGCTGGCCGCCACCACGGATCACATCTCACCGTGGGGCGTGGCGATCGGCGCCGCGATCGGCGCGATCGTCGGCGACTCCATCGGTTATGCGATCGGCAAGCGCGGCGGCCGCCCGCTGCTGGACCGCCTGGGCCGCCGGTTCCCGAAGCACCTGGGCCCGGAGCAGATCGTGCGGGCCGAGGCGATGTTCGGGCGCTGGGGCACCTGGGCGGTCTTCTTCGGCCGCTTCATCGCCCTGCTGCGCATCCTGGCCGGGCCGATGGCCGGCGCGCTGAAGGTGCCGTACCGCAAGTTCCTGCTGGCCAACGCCGGTGGCGGCCTGGTCTGGGCGTTCGGCACCACCTTCGCGATCTACGCGCTGGGCGCCGTGGCGGAGGCCTGGCTGAAGCGGTTCTCCTGGGCGGCCTTGGCCCTGGCCCTGGTCTTCGGCCTCGGCACGACCTGGTGGTTCAAGCACCGGGCGAAGAAGTCCCTGGTCGCCGCCGCAGCGGACGAGACCGTCGCCCACCTCGGCACGGATGAGATCGACCACGCCACGGACATCTCCCCGGCGGCCGCACAGCGGCCCAGCGAGGAGCGGGTGGGCTGATAGTCAGCCTATCCGGTGGGGCTCCGCGTCACATCGGCCCGGTGATCGATCTTCCGGTCGGGGGCAGCCCGTACCCTATCGGGGCACCATCGCCGCCATACCCGGCCCGGGAGACGCATGTCTGACAACACCCTGCACGACGAGATCGCCATCGAACAGCAGCACGTGGACCGCGTCTACGTGCGGCTGGCCCGACTGCGCGCCGACGCCGCGAAGGCGGAGGCCGACGGCTATCAACTCGCACGGGTCGGCACGTACGGGTCGCTGGTCGAGCGCGACGCGATGGTCTTCCACGCCGCCCGGCGGCGGCACGCCTTCGACACCGAGCACGAGGGCCTGGTCTTCGGCCGCCTGGACATGCACCCCAGCCGCATCGAGCCGGACGAGGCCGCGGCAGACCCGGAGGCGGCGGGCTGGGACGAGCGCCCCCGCTACATCGGCCGCCTGGGCGTGCGTACCGAGAGAGCGGAGCCGCTGCTCATCGACTGGCGCGCGCCCGCCGCGGCGGCCTTCTACCGGGCCACCGCCGCGCAGCCGCTCGGCGTGATCCGCCGCCGGATGATCTCGTCGTTCGGCGAGAAGGTCACCGGTCTGGAGGACGACCTGCTCGACCCCTCGGCCGCGCCCGAGGGCATGCGCGTGGTCGGCGACGGCGCGCTGCTGGCGGCGCTGAGCCGGGCCAAGGGCACCGGCATGCGCGACATCGTGGCGACCATCCAGCACGAGCAGGACCTGGCGATCCGCTCGCCCGCGTCCGGTGTGACCATGGTCGAGGGCGGCCCCGGCACCGGCAAGACGGCGGTGGCCCTGCACCGCGCGGCCTACCTGCTGTATTCCGACCGGTCCCGGTTCGCCGGCGGCGGCGTGCTCATCGTCGGCCCCTCCCCCGTGTTCGTCGAGTACATCGAGACCGTGCTGCCCTCGCTGGGCGAGGACACCGCGACGCTGAAGTCGCTCGGGCAGCTCGTGCCCGGGTTCAGCGCGAGCCGGGAGGAGACGGCCGCGGTCCGCGCGGTGAAGGGCTCGACGCGCATGCGGCGGGTGCTGCGCCGCGCCGCCGAGGACGCCCCGCCCGGCAGCCCCGACGGCCTGCGTTTCCGCTACCGCGGGGAGTGGCTGGAGCTGACCTGGCGGCAGGGCGAGGAGATCCGGCGGCGGATCGGGCGCGGCAACCGGCGCAACGAGATCCGCGCCAAGGCGTTCGGCGCGGTGCTGGACCAGCTCTGGGAGCAGATGAAGGCCAAGCAGCCGAGGCTGGAGCAGGCCCGGTTCGACGAGGAGCTGACCGAGCACGAGGGTTTCCGCGAGTTCCTCAAGACCTGGTGGCCGCTGGTGCGCCCGGTGCAGGTGCTGGGCTGGCTGGCCGAGCCGCAGCGGCTGCGCCGATACGCCGAGGGCACGCTGTCGAACGAGGAGCAGCGCACCCTGGTGCGGGCGCTGGCGCCGCTGCGCGAGCAGGGTCCCAGCATCGACGACGTGCCGTTGCTCGACGAGCTGCAGGAACTGCTCGGCGACAAGCCGAAGCCGCGGGTACGCCGACGCGAGGCGTACACGGTGGGCGGGGTGCGCGAGGTGGCGACCTCGTACGAGCGCTCGCGCGCCGCATCGGCCGCCGCGCCGCGGGAGAACGACTACCGCGACTACGCCCACGTGGTGGTGGACGAGGCGCAGGACGTCACGCCCATGCAGTGGCGCATGATCGGTCGGCGCGGGCACGCGGCCAGCTGGACCGTGGTCGGCGACCCGGCGCAGTCGGCGTGGATCGGCAGCGCGGGCGAGGTGGCCCGGGCCCGGGACGAGGCGCTGGGCGGCCGCAAGCGGTACCCGCACCAGCTCACCACGAACTACCGCAACTCGACGGAGATCTTCGAGGTGGCCGCCGAGGTGATCCGGAAGGTGTCGCCGGACCTGCCGCTGCCGACGGCCGTACGCACCACCGGCGTCGACCCCGTGCACCGGATCGTGGACCGGGCCGAGCTGGACGGCGGCGTCCGCGACGCGGTCGCGGCACTGCTCGGCGAGGTCGAGGGCACCGTCGGCGTCATCACTCCCGACGCCCGCATCCGCGACCGGATCACCGCCCGCCTGTCCGAGTGGGACACCGAACGCCTGCGCGTCGTCACCGCCCTCGCCGCGAAGGGCATGGAGTACGACGCCGTGGTCCTCGTCGAACCCGGCCTCATCGACGCGGGCACCGACGCCGGCCGCCGCACCCTCTACGTGGCCCTCTCCCGCGCCACCCAGCGCCTCACCACCCTCGCCACCCGCCCCTGGCGTTGAGAACGAAGGAAGGGCACCTTCACATCGCTATGCGTTGTAGAAGGTGCCCTTCTTAACCTTTGACGACCTGCGCCGCTGGTCAGGCCGCACGTAGCGGCCACAGCGTGCATCGGCGCAGCTCAAGACGGGTGAGGCGTTAAGAAGGGCACCTTCTATAACGCGGAGCGTTAAGAAGGTGCCCTTCCTTTGTCCCTAGCGCCAGGTGTCGGGGTAGGTGGCGGTGCAGGGGACGGTGGGGGTGGTGCGGGCGCGGTTGGGGTCGCTTTCCCAGGTGACGGTGCCGGCGGCGTCCTTCTTGAGGTACTTGTACGCGAAGGTCGTGCCGGTGGGCAGGTTGACCGTGGCGGTCCAGACCGGGTAGGCCGCGCTGGACAGGGCCACCGCGCTCGCGGCGTTCCAGTTGCCGAGGGCGGGGATGGAACCGACGACGTAGACGTTCTGGCCCCAGGTGGTGGTCGCGTTCACCGAGAACGCCGCCGCGATGGAGGCGCAGGTCGAGCCGGTGGGCGACGGGCTCGGCGAGGCCGACGGGGACGATGTCGGGGAGGCACTGGGCGACGGGGTCGAGCCGCCGGGCACGTTCCAGGTCTCCGGGTAGGTGACCGCGCAGACGCCGGTCGGCACGGTACGGCTGCGGTTGGCGATGCTCTCCCAGGTGACGGTGCCGGAACCGTCCTTCTTGATGTACTTGTAGGCGAACGACGTGCCCGCGGGCAGGCTGATGGTGACCCGCCAGACCGGGTAGGCCGCGCTGGACATGGCGACCGCGTTCGCGGTGTTCCAGGAGCCGAGCTGGGCGATGCTGCCGGCGACGAAGACGTGCTGGCCGCTGGTCGTGGTGGCGGTGGACTCCAGCGTGACCGCCACACTGGTGCAGGCGGTGCCGGACGGGGTCGGCGACGGGGTGCCCGAGGCCGTCGGTGAGGGCGGGTTGCCCACCAGCGCCCCGGTGTAGATCGCCAGCGCGCTGTTGGCCGCCACGGTGACGGCGGCCTGGCCGGAGCCGTTCACGGTGACGGTGCTGCCCGCGCAGGCCCCGGCGGTGAAATCGCCGGTGGCCACGTTGCAGTACACGCCTGCGGGCAGCCCGGTGCTGAAGGTGGTGCTCCAGGCTGCGCCGTCGCGGTTGAACGCGGCGAAGCCGACGTTGCCGCGCCCGAACGCGATCCGGGACGCCGACGGCGAGGTCCAGTTGGCGACGCCGGTGCCGTTGACCGCGTTGTGGAAGCCGACCAGGTTCGCGACCACGGACTTGCGGTGCTCGCACTCCCAACCCGAACCGCAGCTCACCTGGCTGGTGACGCCGTTGCTCGCGGGCGGGCCGGCGTCGTTGTTGCTGAACGTGAAGCTGCTCATCAGCTGCGGCGTGCCGTACGGGTACGCCAGGCTGAACGCCGCCGCCAGCGCGTGGGTCTGCCCGTTCTTGTAGGTGAGCCGGGCGCGGCCGTTGCGCTGCGTGTCGTGGTTGTCGACGAAGTTGACCGCGTCTCCGCTCGCCAGCGCCATCTGGGACGCGAGGTTGTTCAGGTTGGACAGGTTCGCGTCACGGAACGCGTTGCCGACGACGTCGCCGTAGCGGAACTCGGTCACGTCACCGATCCCGGCGTACTCCCCGGGCGGGAACGCGCTGTCCTCGATCACCTCGTGGAAGACGTACGGCGTGCCGCTGACGCCGCCCAGGATCGCCTGCAGGTCGGCGACGGGCATGTGCTTGGCCGCGTCGACGCGGAACCCGTCCACGCCGAGCGAGACCAGGTCGTTGAGGTACGCGGTGATCTTCCCGCGCACATAGGAGGACTCGGTGGCCAGGTCGGACAGGTCGACCAGCTCGCAGTTCTGCACCTCCCACCGGTCGCCCCAGGCCACGATGTCGTCGTTGCCGTTGCGGCCGCAGTGGTGGAAGTCCTGATTCTGATAGATCCCCGGGTAGTTGTACTGCGAGTAGGTCGAACCTGCGGAGCCGGTGCCGGTGGACGCGCCCCCGGCCATGTGGTTGATCACGGCGTCCACGTAGATCTTCACGCCCGCGTTGTGGCAGGCGGAGACCATGTTCGCGAAGGCGGCACGGTTGCCGCGACGGCTGACGAACTGGTAGCTGACCGGCTGGTAGTCCTGCCACCAGGGGTAGCCCTGGCTGCCGAGTACGACGTGCTCCTGCGGCGGGGACACCTGCACGGCGCCGAAGCCCTTCGGGCCCAGCACGGTGGTGCACTCGTTCGCGATCGAGGCCCACGGCCACTGGAACAGGTGCACGATGACGTCGCGGTTGCCCGGATTGGCGTCTGCCTTCGCCGGGACGAGGTCGGGGGTGCCGGGGCGCAGGAGCACGACCACGGAGAGCGCGGCGGCCAGCAGCACCGAGGCGAGGGCTGCGGCTAGGGGGCGGTTGCGGGTGAACACGAGTCTCCTCCTGGGTCAGGGAGGGGCGGGGGGATGGAAACTCTTGCGCAAGTTTCAAGGATGTTAGCCCCGCGTTGACACGGCGTGAAGAGCGTCGATGCGCCGGATTTACCGTACAAATCAGAGCTGGTGGGGGTTCCATTTGCACCGACGGCTACCACCAGGCGACCCCTGGACCACATCGGTGCACGCCGAGCCGGGCTACCGCGCGCACCGTCGTGAAAAATCTTTCAAAGATTCTTCCAGCCGGCCGTCGTCGGGCTCCCGACAGCACCCACGCAGCGCGCGTGAGCGGGCACACAGTGTCATCTACCGGACCGCATATTCGTTTTCATGATTGCGTCACCCCTTCTTACGGTGTGTGCACACCCCACACCGAGACGGAGAAAACCTTGTCTGCCAAGGAAAAGTCCGGGCACGCGATCGTGCTCGGCGCCAGCATCGGCGGCCTGCTGGCCGCCCGCGTGCTGAGCGAGTCGTACGCGAAGGTCACCATCTTCGACCGCGACGCGCTGCCCACCGACGGCGTCACCGGCCGCAAGGGGGTGCCGCAGGGCGACCACACGCACGGCCTGCTCGCCCGCGGCCGCGAAGTGCTGGAGGAGCTGTTCCCCGGATTCGCCGCCGACATGGCGCAGGCCGGAGCCGTGCCCCTCGACGTGCAGCACGACGTCGTCTGGATCAACGACGGCCACCGGCTCGCCGCGAAGGCCACCGGCCTGCAGGGCCTCGGCGTCACCCGGATCGGGCTGGAGGCGTACGTACGCCGCCGGCTCACCGAGCTGCCGAACGTTGCGCTGCACGCCCGCCACGAGGCCGTCGGCCTGATCGCCTCGGCGGACGGCAGCCGGGTCGTCGGCGCGCGGGTGCTGCCCGTCGGCGGCGACGCCGAGCAGCGTCTCGACGCCGACCTGGTCATCGACGCCACCGGCCGCGGCAACCGCGGCCCGACCTGGCTCGCCGAGCTGGGCTTCGACAAGCCCGCCGAGGAGCACGTGGACCCGCACACGGTCTACGTCTCGCGGGCCTACCGCCGTACGCCCGGCCAGCTGAACTTCAGCGCGGCCGTGATCAGCCCGTCGCCGCAGACGCCCTTCGGCGGCATCGCGGTGCCGGTCGAGGGCGACCGCTGGATGGTCACCCTGGTCGGCGTGGGCAAGGCGGGCACCCCGCCGACGAACCCGGACGACTACGTCGGGTTCGCCCGGCAGCTGCCCGGCGACGAGCTGTTCCAGCTGCTCAGCAAGTGCGAGCCGGCCGGTCCGGCACTGCGCCTGCGGCTGCCGGTCAGCGTGCGCCGCCGCTATGAGCGGATGACGCGGCTGCCCGAGGGCTTCGTCGCCGTCGCCGACGCGATGTGCAGCTTCAACCCGGCATACGGCCAGGGCATGACCGTGGCCGCGGTCGAGTCGGTCGTGCTCCGGGACAGCCTGCGCGCGGGCCGCGACGGCCTGCCCAAGCGCTTCTACGCGGCCGCAGCGAAGGTCATCGACGTGCCGTGGGACATCGCGGTCGGCGCCGACCTGCGCTACCCCGAGGTCGAGGGCGCTCGCACCGGCAAGGTCGACTTCCTCAACGGGTACGTCGGCCGCCTGCACATCGCGGCCGCCAAGCACCCCGAGGTCGGCCTCGCGTTCCTGGCCGTGGCGAACCTGATGTCCCCGCCGCAGCGGCTCTTCTCCCCCGGCGTGCTGGCCCGGGTGCTGTGGTCCGGACGGACGGGCAAGGCCCGTGCCACGCCGGTCGCCCAGGCCGCCCCGGTCTCGCTGGCCGAACCGGCCGGCTGACCAGGCAGCCCGCCGGCGGACGGTCGATCCGGGGTGCGACCGAATCGATCGAGCCGCCGGCGGGCGACGGCCGTACGCGGCCACTCGTTCCGGGATGCGCCCATCCCTCCAATGACGAGTGGCCGCGCGGCGCACGGGGTTTCCCCGAAAGACCGCGCGTCAAACCTCCGCATCGAAAATAATCCGGCCGTGGTCACCCGATGGGGTTCACAGTGTGGTGATGAGCCCGCCGTCGATGACGAAGTCGGCACCGGTGACGTTGCCCGCGCGTGCGCCGGCGAGCAGCACCACCAGGTCGGCTACCTCCTCGGCCTCGGTGAACCGACCGGTCGCCGCCTGCGCGGCGACCTGCTTGGCCACCTCCTCGGCCGACACCCCGCCGGCCACGCCGAACGACTTGGCG
The DNA here is from genome assembly GCF_007483665.1 of Catellatospora sichuanensis. Lineage (GTDB taxonomy): Bacteria > Actinomycetota > Actinomycetes > Mycobacteriales > Micromonosporaceae > Catellatospora > Catellatospora sichuanensis. The sequence goes on along the minus strand of NZ_ML660186.1, from coordinate 286,487 downwards.
ACACCGTCCACACCCGTCCACAGCGGCGTGCGCACCGGGCCGGGGCTGATCGTGTTGACCCGGATGCCCTTCGGTCCGACCTCCTTGGACAGCGCCTTGGAGAAGTTGGTCAGCGCCGCCTTCGATGCGGTGTAGTCGATGATCGTCGGGTCGGGCAGAAAGGCGTTGATCGAGCTCACCGTCACGATGCTGCCCTTGCCCCGGGCCAGCAGGTGCGGCAGTGCGGCCCGGGTGGTGCGCACCGCGGAGAGCAGGTTGACGCTCAGCGACCACAGCCAGTCCTCGTCGGTGACCGAGACGAACCCGCCCAGCCGCGGCTTCACCGCACCCACGTTGTTGACCAGCACGTCCAGCCCGCCATGGGCGGTCACCGCCTCGTCGATCAGGCGCTGCGGCCCGGCCGGGTCGGTCAGGTCGACGGAGACGGTGCGCACGGGGCCGTTCGCCGCGATCTCGGCCAGCTCACCGGCGGTGTCCCGGGCCGCGGCGACCACGCTCGCGCCCTCGGCCACCAGTGCCTTCACCACCGCCAGGCCGATGCCCTTGCTCGCCCCGGTGACCACCGCCACCTTGCCGCCCAGGTGCAGATCCATGACGCCTCCCCCGACGCGCTCCGGTTCAGGTTACGCGCGCCGGGTGCTCGCGATCACGGGAACGGGCAGGTCAGTCGCCCTTGGTGCCGTCGACGAGTTCGCGCACCACGTCGAGGTGGCCGTTGTGCCGGGCGATCTCCTCGACCAGGTGGAACAGGATCCAGCGCAGCGTCGCGGGGCGGCCTGCCCCGCGCAGGTCACGCTGGGCGAGGGTGTCCAGGTCGAGCGAGGCGACCAGTTCCCGGTAGCGGGCGCTCTGCGCCTCGTACTCGTCGAGCAGCTGCTCGATCGGCACGTCCAGCGCGAAGGTGAACTCGCGGTCCGGCTCCTCCTTCGTCCACGGCCCGGCGTCCTCCTCACCCAGCAGCACCACCTGGAACCACGAGTACTCCACCCAGCGCACGTGGCTGACCAGGCCCTTCACCGTCATCAGCGGAGAGTCCGGCAGCGGCGCCCTACGCGCAGCCTCGTCGGAGATGCCCTCGCACTTGGCGCGCACCGTCGCGCGGGCGTAGTCGAGGAACGTGGTCAGGGTGGCTCGTTCGTCCCAGGTGGCGGGCACGTCGGTTCGTGTCATGCCTGCGATCATGCTGGTCGGTCCGGTGCCTGTCGAACCGATAAGCCCCGGATCAAGCCGCGAGCATGCCCCGCCGAAATCACGCGCACGGTCGACGTCGTGCCGTGGGCCTATGGGCCTGACAGGTCAGGCCAGGGCTGCGCGCAGCACCGCCGCGGTGTCGGCCAGCGACGGCAGCACCACGTCCGCGCCCGCCTCGACCAGCTCGTCGGCGGTACACGAGCCGGTCGCCACACCCACCGCGATCGCGCCGTTGGCCTTGGCCGCCTCGATGTCGTGCGGCGTGTCACCGATGACCACGACCTGCCGCGCGGGCAGTACCGCGGTGTACTTGGCCTGCGCCCGCTCGTGGGCCAGCCGCACCAGCACGGAACGCACCCCGTCGTCGCAGCCGTAGCCGCCGACCTCCAGGTCGATCGGCCCGAGCAGGTCGAACGCGGACAGTTTCTCGTACGCGGCCTCCCGGATGTTGCCGGTGACCACCGACTGCACCACTCCGGTCTGCGCCGCCAGCGCGGTCAGCGCCTGCGCCGCACCGGCCAGCGCCGCACCGCGGGCCAGCAACTGCGGCCGGTGCGCCCGGGTGTGCTCGGCCAGGTGGACGAAGAACTCGGCCACGATGTCCGTGCTGACCTCGCGGCCGTGCCACTCCAGCGCCGTCGTGAAGATCCAGTGGTCGGTACGCCCGCCGAACTCCGGCAGCCGCGGCGGCTCGCTGCCCACCACCGCCAGGTACGCGGCGACGAACACGTCCCGGCCGACCTTGCCGCCGTCGATCAGCGTGCGGTCGATGTCCCAGAGCACCAGCCGTTGCATCCCCCGACCGGATCACGCGGCAGGGGTCGGTGTCAAGCCGCGGGCCGGGCACAGATCACGTGCCCGGCCCGCGAAGCTCACCGGCAGGTCCACCGCAGTACCCGGTGCGACGGCACCTGCCGCGCCAGGGTGATCTGGCTCCCGGCCAGCATGCGCCCGTCCGGGCTGATCACCGAGACGACCGGCCGGTCCATCGCGGTGCGGTTTGTCCCTGGCGTGTAGCCGGGCAGCCCGGTCACCACGACGGCCGTGTCCCCGTGCACCAGGGTCAGCGCCGCCGTGTCCCCGAAGACGGCCCACCCCTGCGGATTGACCGGTCCCGGGCGGCCCGGACCGCCGAACCACTCGACCGCGCCGGTGCCGAGATTCCAGCGTGCCGCGTACCACTGCCGCGCTTGCCCCTTCTGCGTGACGATCGTCCCGGCGGCCCAGCCGTCGGCGACCCGGCCGACCATGGATTCGACGACCGGCGCGCCGTCGATCGTGTCGGGCGAGGTGAGCGGGCGGCGCGAGCCGTCCGGCGACCAGAGGTGCAACCGGCTGTTCGTGCCCTGATAGAGCGGCGCGACGACCGAGCCGTCGTCGGCGATCGCCATCGGCACCCCCGCCGTCATACCCGCCGGCACGGGCAGCCGCTTCGGCTCGGCGGTGGCGTCGCGCCAGGTCACCGGGTTCTTCCCGACCATGCCGACGACCGTGCCGGCGGCGTTGACCGCGGCACCGAAGGCCTCGTCGCCCTTGAGCCGGGTCACCTTGCCGTCCTGGTACACCCAGGCGAGCGCCGTGTACTGGGTCTGTCCGCGGCTGCCGTCCTTCAGTTTCTGGCCGAACAGCACGACGGCGCCGGTCGAGCTGACCGCGGTGACCTCGACGACCAGGTCCGACACCTTGCCCACCGCGGTGGGCACGCCGTCGGTCCAGACCGCCACGATGTCGCCGCCCTTGACGTCCTTGCCACGTGAAGCGAGGATCCGCCCGGTGGGATCGCCCGCCACCATGCGGAACTCGTCCGGCCGGACGCCGGCAGGCGTGGGCAGCTCCGCGGCCGTGCACGCCGACAGGGCGACCGCGGACGGAGACGGGGACGGCGTTACCGCCGGTTCGGGGGCGGGGCGGTCGAGGGGCAGGTTCACCGCGGCCAGCAGGGCCGTGACGGCGAAGACCGCGGTCGCACCGCTGTAGGCCGCGCGGCGTCTGGTACGGCGGCGGCGGCCGAGCACGTAGGCACGCTCGGTGACGTCGTACACCCCGGCGTGGTCGCTGATCGCGAGCAGCAGTTCCTTCAGGTCGCTCATGCCCTCACCCCGTTCCCGCCGAGCTGGCGGACGGCCGTGCCGCCACGCTCGCTCGGCTCCCTGACCAGCACGTGCAGCTCCGGCGCGAGCTCGCGCAGCCGCGACAGCGCGTGCGAAGTCTGGCTCTTGATGGTGCCGATGGACACGCCGAGCGCGTCGGCGGCATCGGCCTCGGACAGGTCCTCGAAGTACCGCAGCACGATCACCGCCCGCTGCTTGCGGGTCAGCTTGGCCAGTGCCTGCTCCAGCAGCAGCCGCCGCACGGTCTCGGCGGCCATGTCCGACCCGGCCGCCCCGTCCGGCAGTTCCGCCGTCGTGTATTCGGCGCGCAGGTGGCGAGCACGCCGCCAGGCCGACACGTGCTCGTGATACATCAGCTTGCGCACGTACGCGTCAGGCGTGCCCGCGCGCACCACCTTCGACCACCGCGGGGACAGCCGGATCAGCGTGTTCTGCAGCAGGTCCTCCGCCGCATGGCGATCACCGGCGAGCAGGTACGCGATACGCGACAACCAGCCCAGCCTCGCGTGCACGTAGTCGCGGAAACCTTCGTCGTCCGCCACCCGTCACCTCCTCGATCGTGTCGTCCTTCCGCATCAGCTGACGGCGGCGTACGGCACGAAAGTTGGAAGTCGTCGGCAGCGAGTTAAGAAGGGCACCTTCTTTTACACATAGAGGTAAGAAGGTGCCCTTCCTTCGTCAGGTGCAGTGCCAGACGACCGCGGCGGGGCCGGCTCCGTTGACCGGCTGGTAGCCGGCGACGATGCGGCCGTCCACGCTGATCACCCGGATGTCCGGCTCGGCCGCCGAGGACTCGGGGGCGCCCTTCGCGTCCGGCAGTGGCACGGTGGCCTGCTCCAGGAACAGCACGGGATGCCTCGCCCACGGGACCGCGAGCCCGGAGGCGTTGATGTGCCTCATGCGGCCGGTCACGGCGTGCCAGCGCACCTCGCCGGTGGCGAGGTTCCACTGTGCCACGTACTCGTACCGGTCGGCGTCGCCGGTGCCGGTGACGAAGCTGCCGCCCACCTGGCCGTCGTGGATGTCCTCGGCCGTGGCCCCGACGACCGGCCTGCCGTCGATGCTGTCCGGCACCTTCAGCTCCCGCATCGTGCCGTCGGGCTGCCAGACGACCGCCCGGCTCGGGTTCACCGGCATGGACGGCTTCTCCCCGCGCTTGCCGAATCGCGGCGGCGGGCCCACCCAGCCGGAGATCGTGCCGTCGGCGTCGATGCCTGTCGCCCTACCCACCATCCCGGCCGGTACTGACAGCGCTGTCGGTTCTGCAGCCGGTGAGCGCCACACGACCGGGCGCTCGTCGGCAATACCTGCCCCGCCGAGGGCAGGTCCGTTGCGGCCCATCGCGCCGACGGCGACGCCGCTGTCGTTGACCGCGTTCGCCGCCGCGTTCTTGCCCTTCAGCCTGCGCAACTTGCCGTTCTGGTAGATCCACGGGACCTGGACGTCCCCTTCGACGAAACTGGACCCGACCGCGATGCCGGTGGAGCTGATGTCGTTGAGGTCGGGGTCCTCGCCCTCGTGCCGGACCACCTTGACCTTGCCGTCCTCCCAGATCAGCAGGCGGTCCCGGCCGTCGTACGGGTAGGCCCGGCCGACCAGGAAGCGGCCGGTGGGGTCGCCGCCGGTCAGCACGCTCTTCGGCGGATAGCCCTTGGGCATCGGCAGGCGCTGGGGCACGCATTTGGCCACGTTCACGGCCGGGGTGGTCGGCGACAGGGCCGGGGCCGGTGACGAAGGGGCCGCCGGGGGCGGCGGCGAGCTCTGCGCGGCAGGCAGGTACGTGACGCCCAGGATCGACAGGACGACCACCGCGGCGATCCCGCCCACACCGGACAGGCGGCGGGCGTTGCGCCGGCGACGGCCCAGCACCAGGGCCTGTTCCGTGACGTCGTACGTGCGGGCGCGGTCACCGATGTCGGCCAGCAGTTCGGTCAGGTCGCTCATGCCTTCTCCTCGCTTCGCTCGTCGGCGGCATGAACCCCGGGCAACATGATTCGCTCGCTGCGCTCGCTCATGCCCAGGCCTCCTTCGGTTCCCTGACCAGCACGTGCAGTTCGGGTGCCAGCTCGCGCAGCCGCTTCAGGGCGTACGACGTCTGGCTCTTGACCGTGCCCACGGTGACGCCGAGCGCCGCGGCGGCGTCGGCCTCGGACAGGTCCTCGACGAAGCGCAGCACGATCACCGCGCGCTGCTTGCGGGTCAGCTTGGCGAGCGCCTGCTCGAGAAGCACGCGGCGCACCGTCTCGGCGGCCATGTCCCGGCCGCTGCCCCCTTCCGGCGGCTCTGCCGTGGGCCACTCGGCGCGCAGGTGGCGGTTACGCCGCCAGGCCGACACGTGCTCGTGGTAGAGGATCTTGCGCAGGTACGCGTCCGGCGCGCCCCCGGAGGCCACCTTCGACCACCGCGACGCCAGCTTGACCAGTGCGTTCTGCAGCAGGTCCTCGGCCGCGTGATGGTCTCCGGTCAGCAGGTACGCGATGCGCGACAGCCTGCTCAGCCGGGCGTGCACGAACTCGCGGAATCCGTCGTCGTCCACCACATGACACCTCCCCGTTCGTCTGTCCGACCTTCCGCCCCACCTACACGGCGGCACACGGCGCACGGGTTGGAAAACCCGCGGCAGAAGTTAGGAAGGGCACCTTCTGCATCGCAAAGCGATAAGAAGGTGCCCTTCCTTCTGCTCATCAGTCGGTGAGCATACGGCGGAGCTCGCGTTTGAGGATCTTGTGGCTGGGGCCCATGGGGAGTTCGGGGAGGAAGCGGACCTGGCGGGGGTACTTGTGCTTGCCGAGCTGGTCGCGGGACCAGGTGATGAGGCCGTCCTCGGTGACCGGTTCGGCGTCGGGGCGCAGCACGACGACGGCGCAGATCTCCTCGCCGTGCACGTCGTCGGGGACGCCGATGACCGAGACCAGCTCGATGGACGGGTGGCGGGCCAGGACTTCCTCGACCTCGCGGGGGTACACGTTGAAGCCGCCGCGGATCACGATGTCCTTCTTGCGGTCCACGATGGAGACGAAGCCCTCGGCGTCCTTGGTGCCGAGGTCGCCGGTGCGGAACCAGCCGTCCACCAGGGCCTGCTCGGTCGCGGCGGGGTTGCCGAGGTATCCCGCGAACACGTTGTGGCCGCGGATCACGATCTCGCCGAGTTCGCCGGTGCCGAGCAGCTCGATGCGGTCGTCGACCTCGGCGCGGGCGATCTCGACCTCGACGCCCCAGACGGAGTGGCCGACGGTGCCGGGCCGTACGCCGAAGTGCGGCTGGTTGGTGGTGGCCGTCGGGGAGGTCTCCGACAGGCCGTAGCCCTCGTAGATCGTGGTGTCGAACGTCTTGTTGAACCGCTCCAGCACGGCCACCGGCAGCGACGCGCCGCCGGAGATGGCCAGCCGCAGCTTGGGCAGGTCGGTGCGCCCGGCAGCGGCTTCGAGCAGGCCGACGTACATGGTCGGCACGCCGTGGAAGACGTCGACGCCCTCGCGCAGCATCAGGTCGATCGCCGCCTCGCCGGTGAACCGGGCCAGCAGCACCAGCGTCGCGCCGATGCGGAAGGTGCCGTTCATGCCGACGGTCTGCCCGAACGTGTGGAACAGCGGCAGGCAGCCGAGTGCCACGTCGGTGGGGCGGGCGTCGTTGGCGTCGAAGATGTTGACGGTCGCGTTCATCACCAGGTTGAGGTGGGTGAGCACGGCCCCCTTGGGCTTGCCGGTGGTCCCGCTGGTGTAGAAGATGACGGCCGGGTCGTTCGGGTAGCGGGTCTCGTACGAGCGCAGCGCGGGCACCCGGGAGCTGATCTGCTCCAGCCGCTCCGGGCCGCCCTCGTCGGGACGCGGGCCGACGCTGACCACAGGGACGCCGGCCTCGGCCGCGGCGGGTGCGCCCAGCGCGAGCATGCCGCTGTGGCAGACGACCAGCTTCGCCCCGCTGTCGCGCAGCACGTACGCCGCCTCGGTCGGGGTGAGCAGCAGGTGCACCGGCACCACGACGCCGCCCGCGGCGAGGATGCCGTAGTAGGCGCGCGGAAAGTCGGTCACGTTCGGCGCGACCAGCGCGACCGCGTCACCGGGCTGGATGCCGAGTTCGCGCAGGCCCGCGGCGTACGCGAGCGCCTGCCGCCACAGGTCGGCGTAGGTCTCGCGGCCGAACGCGTCGACCACGGCGGTCTTTGCGGGATGGCGGCGCGCGGCCTCGGCCAGGACGGCGGCCAGGGAAAGCGTGCTCACAGCTCCTCCTCGAAGTAGATACGGCTGACGGTTTCGGCCACGCAGCAGGGTTTGTCCTCGCCGTCGGCGCGGACGGTGAGCTGCGCGATGAGTTGCACGCCGCCGTCGACGGGCTCGACCTCGGCGATGCGGGCGGTGAGGCGCACCTGGGCGCCCACCGGGATCGGGGCCGGGAAGCGGACCCGGTTCACCCCGTAGTTGACGCCCAGGCGCACGTTGTCGAACCGGTACACGTCGCGGACCAGCAGCGGCAGCATCGACAGGGTCAGCCAGCCGGGCGTGGCCGCCCCGATGCCGATGCAGTCGACGCCGCCGGTGGCGTCGGTGTACGCGTCCACCCGCGACCGGTCGACGCGCTGCCAGGGGCCCGGACCGAAACACTGGCCGACCGCGGCGGCCAGCTCCTGGGCGGACGCGAACACCCTCATGCCAGATGCCCCCCGATCTTCGTGTACCCGCGCAGCAGGTCCCGCGAGATGATCAGACGCTGCATCTCGTCGGTGCCCTCGTAGATGCGCAGCAGCCGCACCTGCCGGTACCAGCGCTCGATGGGCAGCTCCCGGGTGTAGCCCATGCCGCCGTGGATCTGCATGACCCGGTCCACCAGCCGGTTGATCATCCCGGCGCCGTAGAGCTTCGCCATCGACGACGAGTGGCGCGGGTCCTCGCCCTGGTCGACCGTCCACGCGGCGCGCAGCACCAGCCAGCGGGCCGCCTCCAGCTCGGTCTCCGCGTCGGCGATCATCCACTGGATGGCCTGGTTCTCGCCGATCGGCTTGCCGAAGGTGACCCGGGTGTTGGCGTAGTCGACGGCCATCTGCAGGGCCCGCTCGCCGATGCCGAGCGCGTGCGACGGGATGAGGTAGCGGCCCTTGCCGATCCACTTCATGCCCAGCTCGAAGCCCTGGCCGAGCTCGCCGAGGATGTTGCGGGACGGGACGCGCACGTTGTCGAACACCAGCGACGCGGGGCCACCCGGCCCCATGGTGGCGATGAACTCCGAGTGCCAGCCCATCGCCCGGTCGACCAGGAACGCCGTGGTGCCGCCGCCGCGTACCCCCTTGTCCCTGTCGGTGACCGCGACCACGATGGCGAAGTCGGCGTCGTTGCCGTTGGTGATGAAGGTCTTCTCGCCGTTCAGGACCCAGTCGTCGCCGTCCTTGCGGGCACTGAGCTTGATGTTCGCGGCGTCGGAGCCCGCGCCCGGCTCGGTGATGGCGAAGCAGGAGACGCGTTCACCCTCGATGGTGGGCTTGAGGTACTCCTCCTGCTGCTCCGCGTTGGCGTGGAACAGGATGTTGTCGGCCTCGCCGCCGAACCGGAACGGCACCAGGGTGTGCCCGATCTCGGTCCAGATCAGCGACTGCATGATCGCGGGCAGGTCCATGCCGCCGTACTCGGTCGGCGTGGCCAGCCCCCAGAAGCCGAACTTCCGGGCCTTGAGCTGCAGCTCGCGCAGCTCCGACCGCTCGATGCCGGGCTCTCCGGCGCGTTCGCGGCGCAGCAGCTCGTGTTCGAGGGGCACGACCTCCTTGCGGATGAAGGCGCGGGCGGTGTCCCGGATCGCCCGCTGCTCGTCGTCGAGCGAGAAGTCCACTGTGGTTCCCTTCGGTTGTGGTGCTTCGCTTAGCGCGCGCCGCCGTTGACGTAGAGGGTCTGCCCGGTGACGAAGGAGGCGTCGTCGCTGGCCAGGAACGCGACCACGGAAGCGATCTCCGCTGGCTGGGCGACCCGGCGCAGCGGCGTGTGCTCGCTCGCCCACTTCTGGTGCGCCTCGGCCGACGAGCCGACCCGCTCGGCGGTGGCGGCGGTCATCGCGGTGGCCACATACCCCGGCGCGACCGCGTTGACGCAGATGTTGAACGGCCCCAGCTCGATCGACAGCGTCGCCGTCAACCCCTGCACGCCCGCCTTGGCCGCCGCATAGTTGACCTGCCCCCGGTTGCCCAGCGCCGACCGGCTGCTCAAATTGACGATCTTGCCGTACTTGCCTGCCACCATGTGCTTCTGCGCCGCCTGGCAGCAGTAGAACATGCTGGTCAGGTTGGTGTTCAGCACCGCGTGCCAGTCCGCCGCGCTCATCTTGAACAGCAGATCGTCCCGCGTGATCCCCGCGTTGTTGACCAGAATGTCCAGCCGTCCGTGATCCGCGACGACCCGCTCGGTCATCGCGTGCACCGCCGCCTCGTCGGTGACGTCACACCCGTACCCCGAAGCGGTGCCGCCCGCCGCCGCGATCTCCTTCGCCAGCGCCTCACTCTTCTCCGCGCTCAGATCGACGACCGCAACCGCCGCCCCTTCCGACGCCAACCGCTTCGCGGTAGCCGCCCCGATCCCCTGCGCGCCACCGGTCACGATCGCGACCCGCCCACTGAACCTGCTCATGCCCATCCTCCTTTTGAAAGGAAGGGCACCTTCACATCGCTATGTGTAGAGGAAGGTGCCCTTCTTAACGCCTGTGCCTATCTGAGCTGGACCTTCAGAACGCGTTCACGCCGGTGAGTGCGCGACCGATGAGGAGCTGCTGGATCTGGCTGGTGCCCTCGTAGAGGGTGGTGACGCGGGCGTCGCGCAGGTACTTGCCGACCGGGTACTCGTCGACGTAGCCGTACCCGCCGAACACCTGCAGCGCCTTGTTCGCCGCGCGCACGGCCGCCTCGCTGGCGAACAGCTTCGCCATGGACGCCTCGGTCGCGTACGGCTGCCCGCGGTCGATCAGGTCGGCGACCCGCCACACCAGCAGCCGGGCCGCCGCGGTGTCCACCGCGACATCCGAGATCAACTGCTGGACCAGCTGGTACGCCGCGATCGGCTTGCCGAACTGGGTGCGCTCCTTCGCGTAGCCGACGGCCGCGTCCAGGCAGCCCTGCGCGATACCCACGCAGCCCGCCGCGACCGACATCCGCCCCTTGTCCAGCGTGGACATGGCGAGGTGGAACCCGCGCCCCTCCTCGCCGAGCACGGCGTCGGCCGGCACCCGCACCCCGTCGAAGACGAGTTCCGCCGTGGGCTGCCCGCGCAGCCCGAGCTTGCCGTGGATCTCCCGCCGGGTCAGCCCGGGCACGTCGGTCGGCACCAGGAACGCGCTGATGCCCCGCGGCCCGTCCCCGCCGGTGCGGGCGAAGACCAGGGCTACATCCGCCCAGGTCCCGTTCGTGATGAAGATCTTCGAACCGGTGATGACCCAGTCCCCGCCGTCTCGCACGGCCCGCGTGGTCAGCGACGCCGCGTCGGACCCGGTGCCCGGCTCGGTCAGCGCGAAGCAGCCGAGCAGCTCGCCGCCGCAGAGACCAGGCAGCCAACGGGCGCACTGGTCGGCGGTGCCGTACCGGGCGATGCTCTTGGCGACGAGACCCAGCGACACGGAGACCAGGCCGCGCACCGACGAGTCGCCGCGGCCGAGTTCCTCCAGAACCAGGCAGTACGCCAGGTGGTCGCCGCCGCTGCCGCCGTGCTCCTCGGCGATGGTCAGGCCGAGGAAGCCCAGCTCGCCGAGCTGCTTGACCACGGTGCGCTCGACGCTCTCGCGCCGGTCCCACTCCGCCGCGTGCGGCACGACCTCGCGATCGACGAACTCGGCGGCGAGGCGGCGGACCGCGGCGTGTTCCGGCGACAGTGTCATGTCCACCGCATTAAACTAGCGGTGAAAGTTTTATCTCGTCCAGACCCCGCTGTGGCAGAGTTTCCGGCAGCACCGACCGAAGGAGACCCGACCATGCCCCGGCCCAGCCAGGCCCTGTTGAGCCGGCAGCGCATCGTGGAGACCGCCGCCGCGATGATCGACGCCGACGGGCTGGCCGCCTTCTCCACCCGGCGCCTGGCCGCCGAGCTGGGCGTACGCGGGCCGTCGCTGTACAACCACTTCCCCACCAAGGACGCCATCCTGGACGCGGTCGCCGACGCGGTGATCGCGGGCGTGGACGTGTCGTTCTTCACCACCCACGACTGGCGCGAGGCGCTGCGACTGTGGGGGCACTCGTACCGCGACGCGCTGACCGCGCACCCGAACATCGTCCCGTACCTGGCCCAGGGCCCCGGACGGCGGCCGGCCGCGCTGCACATGGCCGACGCGGTGTACGGCGGCCTGGTCAAGGCGGGCTGGCCGCCGGCGCGCGCCACGCACATCGGCGCGGTGATGCGCTACCTGGTCGCGGGCTCGTCGCTGGGCTCGTTCGCGCGCGGCTTCGTCGAGGACCCCGAGCTGTACGCCGCCCACTACCCGCACCTGTCCCAGGCCCACCGCCTCGCCGAGCACCAGCACAGCGTGGACGAGGGTGCGTTCGCGCTCGGCCTGGACGCGCTGATCGACGGGCTGGCCCGGGAGTACGAGGCCACCGTCGGCCCGCTCCCGCCTCTGGAGCCGCGGGCCGACTCGTACTACAGTCGAAACTTGCAGCGCTAGTTTTGCGGCCCGGCTCATGCCGGCTGCTCGCCACGCGGCCCACGACGACGCCGTCACCCGCCCTCGCGCGGTCGGCGTCCGGTGCCGCGCCGCGGGCGACGCCGCCTGATGGGAAGGGACAGCATGGACCTGGCAGCCGCGGCGACGCACCCGGGACGTACCACCCCGATCGCGGACCGCACCCAGCTCTACCTCGGCGGCCGCTGGACCGCCCCGCACGGCACCGGCGTGATCGCCGTCGAGGACCCCACCACCGAGCAGGTCATCGCGCACGTGCCGGCCGGTGACGCGGTGGACGTGGACCGTGCCGTCGCCGCCGCGAAGGCCGCGTTCGGTCCCTGGTCCGCGCTGGCCCCGGCGGAACGCGCCGCGCACCTGGACCGGCTGCACGCGGCGCTGTCCGGCCGCGCCCGCGACATCGCCACCACCGTGGCCCGCGAGCTGGGCACCCCCATGAAGATCGCCACGCGGGTCCAGGCCGGACTGCCGCTGACCGTGCTGAAGAGCTATGTCGAGCTGGCCGGGCAGCCGGAGAGCACGCACACCGTCGGCAACTCGCTGATCGTCGGCGAGCCCGTCGGCGTGGTCGGTGCGATCACGCCGTGGAACTACCCGCTGCACCAGATCATGGCCAAGGTGGCCGGAGCGCTGGCGGCGGGCTGCACGGTGGTGCTCAAGCCCGCCGACCTGACCCCCCTGGTGGCGTACCTGCTGTTCGATGCGATCGACGAGGCCGGGCTGCCGCCGGGCGTGGCCAACCTGGTCACCGGACCCGGCTCGGTGGTCGGCTCCGCCATCGCCGCCCACCCCGACGTGGACATGGTGTCGTTCACCGGCTCCACCGCCGTCGGCGCGCGCATCTCGCACCTGGCCGCGGACCGCATCGCCCGGGTCGCGCTGGAGCTGGGCGGCAAGTCCGCCAACGTGATCCTGGACGACGCCGACCTGCCCCGCGCGGTGAAGACCGGCGTCGCGAACGCATTCCTCAACTCGGGCCAGACCTGCACCGCGTGGACCCGGATGCTGGTCCACCGCTCCCGGTACGAACAGGCCCTCGCCATCGCCGCGGAGGCCGCCGCCGGGCAGACCCTGGGCGACCCGTTCGACGTGGGCACCCGCCTCGGCCCGCTGGCCTCGGCCGCGCAGCGCGAGACGGTACGCGGCTACATCGAGCAGGGGCTCGCCGACGGCGCGCGGCTGATCGCGGGCGGGCTCGACGCGCCCGTGCCGGACCGCGGCCACTTCGTCGCGGCGACGGTGCTGGCCGATGTGGACCCCGACAGCACGGTCGCCCAGGAGGAGATCTTCGGGCCGGTGCTGGTGGTCATCCCGTTCGACTCCGACGACGAGGCCGTCGCCATCGCCAACAACTCCCGGTACGGCCTGGCCGGGGCGGTCTGGTCCGCCGACGAGGACCGGGCGCTGGCCGTCGCGCGGCGGATGCGTACCGGCGCGGTGGACGTCAACGGCGGGGCGTTCAACCCGCTCGCCCCGTTCGGCGGGTTCAAGCAGTCCGGCATCGGCCGCGAACTCGGCCGCCACGGCCTGGACGAGTTCCTCGAGACGAAGGCGATCCAGCGATGACCGCCCCGACGTCCGCAGGGGGCGGCGCGGTGGATCGGCCGGTGCGCGCGCTGCTGTGGCGCGGTCCCGGGTCCGCCCTGGAGATCGAGCCGATCCTGCTGCCCGCGCCGGGACCGCGGGAGGTGCGGGTGCACATCCGCGCCGCCGGGGTGTGCCACTCCGATCTGTCCATGGTGAACGGGACACTCGCGCCGCCGTACCCCCTGGTGTTGGGTCATGAGGCGGCAGGTGTGGTGACCGCGGCCGGGCCGGAGGCGAGCGTCGCGGTCGGCACGCACGTGGTGCTGAACTGGGCCCCGCCGTGCCGCCGCTGCTGGTTCTGCGGCAACGGCCAGCCCTGGCTGTGCGAGACCGCGGGCGCGCCGACCGCCGCCCGCGGCGCGACCGCCGACGGCGAGCCGCTGCACGTCACGCTGGGCCTGGGCGCGCTCGCCGAGGAGGTCGTCGTCGGCGACCACGCCGTCATCCCGGTGCCGCCCGAACTGCCGTTCCACACGGCGGCCCTGCTCGGCTGCGCCGTGCTCACCGGGGTCGGCGCGGTGAACCGCACCGCCGCGGTGCGGCCCGGCGAATCTGCACTCGTGATCGGACTCGGCGGGGTCGGCCTGTCGACCGTGATGGCCGCCCGCGCCGCCGGAGCCGACCCGCTGATCGCCGTGGACGTCTCCGACGCCAAGCGCGAGCTGGCGCTGTCCGCCGGGGCAACCCACTTCCTGGTATCCGGTGACGACCTGAGCGCCCAGGTCCGCGGCCTCACCGAGCGCCGCGGGGCCGACCACTCCTTCGAGTGCGTGGGCCGCTCGGCGACCATCCGGGCCGCGTGGCGGGCCACCCGCCGCGGCGGTCAGGTGACCGTGGTCGGCATGGGCGCCAAGGACGACATGGTCAGCCTGGCGGCGCTGGACATCTTCCACTCCGCCCGAACCCTGCGCTCATCGGTGTACGGCAACTCCGACCCCGACCGCGACGTCCCCGGTCTGGCCCGCCAGGTCCTCTCCGGCGACCTCGACCCGGCCGCCCTGATCACCGACCAGATCACCCTGGACGAGTCCCCCGAGGCCTTCGCCCGCATGTCCCGCGGCGAGGGCGCCCGCACCGTCATCCTCCTTCCCTGACCCCCGCCCCGCTTCGCGCCCACCCGGCGCGGAGCGGGGCGGGGCGCGTTCAAGGTCGTCCGACTTGCCTGGCACCTGTGCGAATGGACGGTCAAGATACGCACAGGTGCCAGGCAAGTCGGATGATCGAGGGGACGAGCGGCAAGAGCGGGGCGGGCGGGGTCAGGTCAGGGCTTTGGCCAGTTCTATGCGGGAGCGGATGTTGAGGCGGGCGAAGATGTTGCGCATGTGGTGGTCGACGGTGCGGGGGCTGAGGAACAGCTGAGCGGCGACTTCGCGGTTCGTGGCGCCGTCGCAGACCAGGCGGGCGATCTGCAGCTGCTGGGCGGTGAGCACGTCGGCGGCGCGTACCGCGGGGGCGTCCACCGCCTCGCCGGCCGCCCGCAGTTCGGCGCGGGCCTGGTCGGCCCAGGCGGGGGCGTCGAGCTGGGTGAAGGTCTCCAGGGCGCGGTGCAGGTGCTCGCGGGCGTCGCGGGGGCGGCGGGCGCGGCGCAGCTCCTGGCCGTAGAGCAGCTCGGTGCGGGCCTGCTCGAAGTCGGCCTCCCCGGCCAGGTGCAGCGCGAGCGCCTGCTGGAAGTGCTCCTCGGCTTCGGCGCTGCCGCGCGGGGCGAGCAGGGCGTGGCAGCGAGCCGACAGCGCCCGGCGCACCGGGTCGCCGGTGGACGACGCCCACAGATCGAACCCGGCCAGCGCGGCGACCGCCTGCTCCCGATCGTCGGCCCGGACCGCCGCCTCGACCAGCCACGGCGTGGCCATGGCCTGCACCACGATGTGGCCGCGGCCGGTGACCGGGCAGGCGATGGCGGCGATGCGGGCCACCGTGTCGGCGGGGCGGCCGGCGATCAGGTCGAGCACCGCCAGTGCCCACTGGCTCAGCGCCTTGGGACGGTTGGTCTGCCCGGTGCCGGGCGCGACCTCGATGTCGCGGATGTGGCGCAGGGCCTGCTCGCGGTCGCCGCGGATGGCGGCCAGCACGGCCAGCATCGCCTGGTGGTCACCGGCGTAGTTGCCCTGCCCGCAGGCCCGTGCGGCGCGCAGCCCGTGCAGGCTGGTGGCCGCGGCGGCGTCGTACCGGCCGAGCCAGTACTCGGCGTATGCCGTCATCTCCAGGGCCAGCGGCAGCGCCGACACGTCGCCGGACTCCCGGGCGACCTCGACCGCGCGGGCCGCCAGCCGATGGGCGCCGACATCGTCGGCCAGCAGCAGCGCGGCGGCGCTGGCGCAGGTCAGCGGGGCCGCGGTGTCCAGTGCGGCGCCGAGTTCGACGACGCGCTGCAGCGGGCGGATCGCGCGGTGGTGTCGGCCGCCGAAGGTGTACGCGAACCCGGCGATGTGTTCGAACACCACCTCCAGGTCCGGCGGGTCGTCGGGGCGGCGCAGCGCCGCGGCCCGGCTCGCCACGTCGGCGTAGCGGGGATAGTCGCCGGAGAAGCAGACGGCCTCACCGGCCCGCATCAGCGCCAGCACGGCCAGCTCCCGCTGGCTGCCGGCGAGGCGGTCGGCGATGGTGAGCAGCGACTCGGCGGCGTTCGCGGTGGCCCCGGCACGCAACTCGATCTCGCCGGACAGCACCTCGCTCTCGGCCGCCACGACCCGGTCGCGGGCCGCCGGCCGGGCGCGGCGCAGCAGGCTGCGGGCCCGACCCGCGCTGCCGGACTGCCAGGCGTACCGCGCGGCGGTGACGAGCCGGCCGGCCGCGCCCCCGGGCTCGGTGGTGAGCTGCGCGGCGTGCTCCAGGGCTGCGGAGGCGCGCGAGTAGCCGCCGCCCGTGGCTGCCTCCTCCAGCTCCTCGGCCAGCTCGGCGTCGGGGCCGTGCGCGGCTGCCGCCAGGTGCACGGCGCGGCGCAGCCGTTCGGTGTCGGCGTCGAGGACCTGCGCCAGGTGCAGGTGCGCGGCCCGGCGCTGCGCCAGGGGCGCTTCCTCGTACGCCAGGGCGCGGGCGATGGGCTGCGGGAACACGATGCCGCCCCGGCTGACCCGGACCAGTCCGCCGCGTTCGGCGGGCGCGAGCGCGGCGATGTCCACTCCGGAGCTGTGTGCGGCCCGCATCAGGCCCGCGGCGTCGGTCTCCTCGTCGGCCGCGGCGAGCAGCAGCAGCCAGCGGGTGTCCGGCGGCAGCCGGTCGAGCCGGGCGCGGTATGTCCGCAGCAGCGCGCTGTCGGCGGGCAACCGGGTCGGCAGCGGAGCCTCCCCTGCGAGCTGGCTGTCGCTGAGCGACGCGGCGAGGTCGGTGAGCGCGCGCGGATTGCCCCCGCCCAGCGCAGCCAGCGCGGCCAGCACGTCGTCGCCGCTGTCCACGGCACGGACGCTCCACATCCGCGGTTCCTCGTCGACCCCGGGGTTGTCCAGCAGGTCGGCCAGCATGGCACGGCCGGACTGGGGGTCCAGCGGTCGGAGCGGCAGCGGGGGCACGCCGTTGAGCGGGAGTTCGGCGGTGGAGGTGAGCAGCAGTGTCACCCGGTGGGCGCGCACCCGGCGGGCGGTGAACGCGATGGCGTCCAGCGACGGCCGGTCCAGCGCGTCGGCGTCGTCGACGCAGCACAGCACGGGATGTTCCCGGCCCAGTGTGGCCAGCAGGGTGAGCACGGCCATGGACAGGGCGAGCCGGTCGTCGGCGGGGCAGCCTTCGCCGGACAGTGCCCGGGTGAGCGCCCGCGCCTGGTGTGCGGGCAGCTCCGCGATCCGTTCGAAGACCGGCTGGAGCAGGCTCTGCAGCCCGGCGTACGGCAGGTCGGACTCCTCCTCCAGGCCGGTGGCCCACAGGTGCACGGTCCCGGTCGGGGCGGTGGCCGCCGCGTGGCGCAGCAGGGCGGTCTTGCCGCCGCCCAGGTCGCCGTGCAGGAGCAGCGCCCCGCCGACCCCGTCGGTGGCGGCCGCCTGAAGGTCGGCGATCGTCTGCTGCTCACGGGCACGCCCGCGCAGCACTGGTATGTGCACTGTCGATGCATTTACCATGCCGACAGTGTTACCTATAAGTAACGGCTTTGGAAAGACGCGGACCGTGCCGCTTATGCCATTCCCGAAGCCATCGCTGTCAGCAGCAGCGCGGTCACGGTGCGCACCATGACGCCGCGGGCGGCGTCGACGTCCAGATCCAGCCCGTCGAGCAGCATCGACCAGGCCGGCCACATGGTGGAGGCGATCAGCGCGGCCAGCAGCTGGTCCCGGCCCGCACCGGCCATCTCCAGCTCGGCTGCGAACAGCGTGGACACCTCGGCGCGTACCCGCTCGATGTGCTTGAGCCGGTTGCGGCGCAGCTGCGCCGAGACCGGCTCGCGCATCGCCGCGGCGCGCGCCATCGGCGCGATCAGCTGCAGCAGTTCGGCCCGCTGGCGGCAGTACTCCTCCACCCGCCGGTGCAGCGGCAGCGAGGGATCCACCGGCTGGTAGGCCGCGTCCTGGCGGGCGAGCACGCGCACGC
Organism: Catellatospora sichuanensis; assembly: GCF_007483665.1. Lineage (GTDB taxonomy): Bacteria > Actinomycetota > Actinomycetes > Mycobacteriales > Micromonosporaceae > Catellatospora > Catellatospora sichuanensis. Next base: position 268,443 of record NZ_ML660186.1, on the reverse strand, counting down.
CGCTGGCCTCGAACAGGGTCTCCATGTCGGAGAAGTTGGTCCACAGCGCGCGCAGCGACACCCCGGCCCGCTCGGCGATGCGCTCGCCGGTCGGCCGCAGGTCACCCTCCGTGATCAGCGCAAGGTGCGCGTCCACGATCGCGGCCCGGGTGCGCTCGGCACGGGCGGTGCGCCCATCGACCCTGCCCTCGGTCCCGGCCCTGCTCATACCGCTACCGCCAACCCCTCCACGGCCCCACCGACCGCGCTGACCGAACGTGCACGCAGAGTGTAGACGCGCCGGATGCGGCGCGATCCGGCCGCTCGACGTCGTCCCACGACCGGGACGGCGAGGCCCGCCACTGCCGGAACGGCGACACCCGCCACTGCCGGAACGGCGACACCCGCCACTGCCGGAACGGCGACACCCGCCACTGCCGGAACGGCGACGCGCCCCGCGGCCGGGACGGTGACGCCGGGACGCGGCTTCACGAGCCCGCCAGCCGCTGCTCCAGGTCCTGCTGCAAGCGGTTCATGCCGCGCAGCCAGCGATCGGGATCGTCGGCCCGGCGCGCGTAGAAGGCGGCCACCTCGGCGTGCGGCAGCACCAGGAAGCTGTCCCCGCCGAGCGCGGTGACCACTGCTTCGGCACACTCTTCGGCGCTGATCGCACCCGGGTCCAGCAGCACGCTGCCGCCGGGGCCGGACGACTCCAGCATCGGGGTGCGCACGCCCTGCGGGCACAGCGCCTGCACGACGACGCCGCGGTGGGCGTAGGTGGCCCGCAGCCACTCCGCGTGGGCCACGGCCGCGTGCTTGGTGACGGCGTACGGCGCGTTGCCGAGCATGGTGAGCAGTCCCGCCGCCGACGCGGTCACCAGCAGCCGGCCCTGCCCGGCGGCCAGCCAGCGCGGCAGCAGTGCCTGCGCGGCGAGCACATGCGACTGCACGTTGACCCGCCACGCCAGCTCCCACGCCCCGGCACCGTCCGCGGGCGGCGCGACGCCGGCGTTGGCGCAGAACAGGTCCAGCGCCCCGAAGGACTCCCACGCGTAGTCCACCAGTGCGGCCACCTGCGCCTCGTCGGCCACGTCGGCGGGGAAGGCACGCCCGCCCGTCTCCTGCGCGACCTGCTGGGCCGCGACGGGGTCGCGGTCGTTGACGACCACCCGGGCGCCGGCCGAGGCGAAGCGGCGGGCCATGGCGGCGCCGATGCCGGAACCGGCGCCGGTGACGACGACCGCGGCGCCGTCGAGGTTGAGGGCGGTCACGTGGGCTCCTCCAGGAGAGTTTAGTTGCACTAGCAGTGCCGATATTAGGGAGCACGGGGCGGGCGGTCAACGGAGCACGGTCATGGTGACATGCCCCACCTGGCGTGGCATTGACAGGGCCGTACCGAAAGATGCAGCTTGAGTGCACAAAGATTGCCCGTACTCGCGAAAGGATCCGACCGTGCCTGAAGCTGTGGTGGTCGCCGCGGCCCGCTCCCCCATCGGCCGCGCCAACAAGGGTTCGCTGGCCACGAAACGCCCCGACGACCTGGCCGCCGACATCGTGCGCGCGGCACTGGGCCAGGTGCCCGCCCTGGACCCGCGCGAGATCGGCGACCTGGTGCTCGGCTGCGGCCAGCCCGCCGGCGAGCAGGGCCACAACCTCGGCCGGGTGGTCGCCACCATGCTGGGCTTCGATCACCTGCCCGGTACCACCGTCAACCGCTACTGCTCGTCGTCGCTGCAGACCACCCGGATGGCGCTGCACGCGATCCGGGCCGGTGAAGGCGACGTGTTCCTGTCCGTCGGCGTCGAGTCGGTGTCGCACTACGGCAACGGCCGCAGCGACGGTTTGCCCGGCACCCGCAACCCGGTGTACGACGACGCGCTCGCGCGCACCGAGCGGCGGGCCGCCGTCGGCGCGCCGACCTGGCACGACCCGCGCGAGGACGGGGTGCTGCCCGACGTGTACATCGCGATGGGCCAGACCGCCGAGAACGTCTCGCAGCTCAAGGGCGTCTCCCGGGAGCTGCAGGACGAGTTCGCCTGCCGCTCGCAGAACCTGGCCGAGCAGGCGATCAAGGACGGCTTCTGGGCCCGCGAGATCACCCCGGTCACCCTGCCCGACGGCACCGTGGTCAGCGCCGACGACGGCCCGCGCGCGGGGGTCACCATGTCCGCGCTGGCCGGGCTCGCCCCGGTGTTCCGGCCCGACGGCACCGTCACCGCGGGCAACTGCTGCCCGCTCAACGACGGCGCGGCCGCGCTGGTCATCATGTCCGACACCCGCGCCGCCGAGCTGGGCGTCACCCCGCTGGCCCGGATCGTCTCGACCGGCCTGTCCGCGCTGTCCCCCGAGATCATGGGCCTCGGCCCGGTGGAGGCGTCGAAGCAGGCCCTCGCCCGCGCCGGCATGTCCATCCGCGACGTCGACCTCGTCGAGATCAACGAGGCGTTCGCCGCACAGGTGGTCCCCAGCGCCGCCGAACTGGGCGTCGACTGGGACAAGCTCAACGTCAACGGCGGCGCGATCGCCGTGGGTCACCCCTTCGGCATGACCGGCGCCCGCATCACCACCACCCTGCTCAACTCCCTGCGCTGGCACGACAAGCACATCGGCCTGGAGACCATGTGCGTCGGCGGCGGCCAGGGCATGGCCATGGTCCTCGAACGCCTCTCCTGACCCGCCCACCCCACCGGCCCGGCACGCAGTTCGCGTGCCGGGCCGGGCTCACCGGGCGTTGATCATGAGGTTATGGCAGGGACACGCCGTCGAGCCGTGCCATAAGTTCATGATCGACGCGGGAAAGGGTCAGGCTGCCGGGATGGAGTTGGCGGGAGGGGCGGGGCGCTCCTCCTTGAACTCGTTGACGGGGCCGGCGGCGGAGTCGGTCTCGTAGACGGGGCCGAAGAACTCCTGGTTGCCGGCGGTGACCTTGGTCAGCTTGCCGCCGCCCATACCGGAGTGGTTGTCCTTGCTGTAGCGGAACGGGGCGAGGCCGGGGCCCTTGAAGCCGCCCTTCTCCACGGCCGCGATCAGGCCTTCACGGGTGAGGTCCTTGCCGGCCGCCTGCAGCGACTGCACGAACAGGTACGCCACCGACATGCCGTACACGGTGTTGCCGTTGAACGGGGCGCTGCCGTTGTACTGGTCGTGGATCTTCTTGAACGCCGCGGTCCACGGGTCGCTCATGTCCACCGGCGACGGCAGGTTGGAGATGCCGACCATGCCTTCGAGCAGTGGCTTGCCCTCACCCAGCACCTTGGACAGGGTCAGGTAGTCCGAGCCGACGTTGGACACGACCCACTGCGGCTTGAAGCCCAGGCGGGCCGCGGTGCCCATGGACAGCGCGGTGAAGCCCGGCACGGTGGCCAGCACGACGACCTCGCAGCCGGCCGCCTTCAGGGCGCCGATCTGCGGGGCGACGTTCTGGTTGCTGGTGACGTACTTCTCCTTGGCGACCACGGCGCCCGCGCCGAGCACCTGCTCGACGCCGACCAGGCTGTCCCGGCCGAAGTCGTCGTCCTGGCCCATGAAGCAGACCTTCTTGCCCGCGTAGGTTGCCTTGATGTGCGTCGCGAGGATCTTGCCCTCGACCGTGTAGTCGGTGTTGAACCCGAACGTGCCCGGGAACTTGTCCGGCTGGTTCCAGCTGCGGCTGCCCGAGGCGACGAACAGGTCCGGCACCCGGTTGGTCTTCAGGAAGTCGAGCACGCCGGTGTGGGTCGGGGTGCCCAGGCCGTTGAGGATGGCGAAGACCTTGTCCTCCAGCACCAGCTTGCGCACCACGGTCTGGGTGTTGGCCGGGTTGTAGCCGTCGTCCATGAACTTGTACGTGATCTTGCGGCCGTGCACCCCGCCGTTGGCGTTGACGTAGTCGAAGTACGCCTTGCTGGCCGGGGCGATCTCGGAGTAGCCGGCCGCGGCGGGACCGGTCAGCGGCATGTGCGTGCCGACCACGATCTCGCCGGCCGTCACGCCGGGCACGTCGGCGGGCGGGGTGTTCGCGTCCTCGCTGCAGGCCGCGACAGCCGCGAGCAGCACGGCGGCCGTGGCGAGCGAGAGCCCGCGTCGGGTCAGGGCATTCATGGAAACACCGGTCCTTCCGTCACGATTACATTGATGATTATCTATATAACAAGGGTGGAGCGGTTGGTACGGTGGTGCGGCCGTGAGATCAGCGGGCAGGCGCCCGCCGCCGGACCCTCGCGCCGATCCGGCGCAGCAGGCCCTGCACGCCGCCCGGAGCGGCGATCATCACGACGATCAGGGTCAGCCCGAAGACGGCCAGCGGGAGGTTGCCCTCCAGCCGCTGCGCCACCGCGGGCGACAGGGACACCCACTGCGCGCTGTCGTGGGTGAGGTCGGGCAGCGCCACGAGCAGGACCGCTCCCCACACCGCGCCCGACAGGCTGCCCAGGCCGCCGATGACCACGGCCATCAGCAGGAACAGCGACAGGGTCAGCGAGAACGCACCCGGCGACACGCTCTGCGCCAGCAGCGCCATCAGGCCGCCGCCGAGTCCGGCGCTGGCCGCGCTCACCACGAAGGCCAGCACCTGGGTACGCCCGACGTGGATGCCCGCCAGCCGGGCGGCCACCTCGTCGTCGCGCACCGCGCGCAGGTTGCGCCCGACCCGGCTGCGCACCAGGTTGGCCAGCAGCAGCATGGTCAGCAGCGCCCCGGTCAGCGCGACCCAGGCCTGCCAGCGCTCGTTCGGGAAGTACAGGCCGAGCGACAGCGGCGGCGGCTCGACGGCCACCGACAGGCCCTGCTCGCTGTTGAAGGTCTCGTCGAAGGTGACCGTCGCCGCGGGCACCGCGACCGCCACGGCGAGGGTGACGCCGGCCAGGTACGGCCCGCGCAGCCGGGCGGCGGCCAGCCCGATGACCGCGCCCGCGGCCATGGTGACCAGCACGCCCAGGGCCAGCGACAGCGGTAGCACCTGGTTGCCGGTGATCCCGCTGTCGGCGAACCTGTTCTGCGCCAGCGCCACGGTGTACGCCCCGACGGCCATCAGCGCGCCGTGCCCCAGCGACAGCTGCCCGTTCATCCCGACCAGCAGCGTGAGCCCGGCGGTCGCGCACAGGTAGGCGGCGACCGTGGCCAGCTGGAAGTTGCGGAACGGGTCGAGCTGCTGGGTGAGCAGGTACAGCAGCACCCCGGCGAACACGGCGAGCACGAGGTGACGCAGCAGCGTCGACCGGCTCAGGAAGCCCGGCAGGGCCAAGGCCCGCCGCGGAGCCGGAGCGGGCGCCGCCGCCGGCGCGGACGGAGTAACGGTCTGCTCGCTCATGCCTTCTCCTCGCTACGCTCGTCGGCGGCCTGAGTTCCTGTCGACATGATTCGCTCGCTCTGCTCGCTCATGCCTGCCTCGCCACGGTGCTGGAGAAGAGGCCGCCCGGACGGACCAGCAGCACCGCGAGCAGCAGCACGAGCACTGCCATCGGGGTGACGTCGCTGCCCAGGTAGCCGCTGACGTACGAGAGGATCAGTCCGACGGTCAGGCCGCCGACCACCGCGCCGGGCGGGCTGTCCAGCCCGCCGACCACGGCCGCGGTGAACGCGGACACGAACACCAGGTCCATGGCGTGCGGGTGCAGGCCCAGCTCGGTGGGGATGACCAGCATCGCGGCGAGCGCGCCCACCGCCGACGCCAGCGCCCAGCCCAGCGTCAGCATGCCGCCGACGTTGACGCCGAGCAGCCGCGACACCTCGGGGGCGAAGGCCGAGGCGCGCATGCGCAGGCCGATCGCGGTACGGGTGAACAGCGCCGCGAGGGCGACCAGCACCAGCAGGACCGCACCGAAGACGAACAGGTCGTAGCGCGACAGCAGCGGCACGTCCCCGACGCTCAGCGCGTTGCGGCTGAACGGGGTGCCCGCGGGCAGGAACTCGTTGCCGTACACCATGCCCAGCACCGCCTGCATGACCAGCACCAGGCCCAGCGCCACGATCACCTCGGACAGCGGCGAGCTGTGGTCCACGAACCGCATCACCGCCCGCTCGACGACCATGCCGATCAGCAGCCCGCCGACCAGTGCCGCGGCGAAGCCGAGCCAGTACGAGCCGGTCGCCGTGGTGACGCTGTAACCGGCATACGCCGCGGCCACCGCCATCGCCCCCTGGGCGAAGTTGACGATGCGCGCGGCCCGCCAGATCAGCACCAGGGCCAGCGCGAACGCGGCCAGCACCGCCCCCTTGGACAGGCCGTCGAAGGTGAGGAAGACGAAGCGGTCCAACGGATACCTCCTTACTCGCAGTAGCAGGGCGGGGGCTCAGAAGCCCAGATAGGCGTGGCGCAGTTCCTCGTCGTCGCGCAGCCGGTCGGCGCTGGTCGCCGTGACGATGCGGCCCAGCGACATGACCACGGCCTCGTCGGCGACCGACAGCGCGCTGCGCACGTTCTGCTCGACCAGCAGCACGGTCAGCCCGGTGCTGTCGCGCAGCTGCCGCAGCAGCGCCATGATCTGCGCGATCACGCGGGGCGCGAGACCGAGTGACGGCTCGTCCAGCAGCAGCAGTTTCGGGCGGGCCACCAGGGCGCGGCCCAGGGCCAGCATCTGCCGCTCACCGCCGGACAGCTGGTGCCCGGCGCTGCGACGGCGCTGCGCCAGCGGCTCGAACAGCTCGTACACCTCGGTCAGCGCCTTCGCCGCGTCCTCGCGGTCGCGCCGCCACAGGCCGCCCAGCCGCAGGTTCTCGTCGACGGTCAGCTCGGCGACCACACCGCGGCCCTCGGGTACGTGCGCCATGCCGCGGCGTACCAGCTGCTCCACCGGTACGTCGCGCAGCGGCTGACCGCCGTAGACGATCTCGCCATCACTCGGCCGGACCAACCCGGACAGGGTGCGCAGCAGCGTGGTCTTGCCCGCGCCGTTGGCCCCGAGCACCGCGGCGATGGTGCCGGCCCGCACGGTGAGGTCCACGTCCTGCAGCACCGGAGCTGCGCCGTAACCGGCGGTCAGGCCCTTCACCTGCAGGATCACGTCGTCAGCGGTCATGCCGAAGCCTCCTGGCGGCTGATGGACGGGGTGGCCGCGTCGACCTCGGCGCCGAGGTAGGCCTCGGCCACGGCGGGGTCGTCGCGCACCTCCTGCGGGGTGCCGGTGGCGATGAGGCGTCCGAAGTCGAGCACCGCGATCCGGTCGCAGACCTGCATCACCAGGTCCATGTGGTGCTCGACCAGCATCACCGAGCAGCCGGCCTCGGCCGGCAGGGTCGTGATCAGCTCGCCCAGCTCCTCGATGTCCTGCGCGCCCAGGCCGCCCGCGGGCTCGTCGAGCAGCAGCAGGCGCGGGCGGGCGGCCAGCGCGCGGGCCAGTGCGACGCGCTTGCCGACGGCGTAGGGCAGCGTGCCGGGCAGCGCCGTCGCGTACGACGCGACGTCGAAGCGGTCCAGCAGCGTCATCGCCTCGTCCCGCAGCCGTCGCTCGTCGCGGTCGCTGCGGGGCAGGCCGAGCAGTCCGGTGAAGAACCCGGCGCGGGCGGTGCAGGTCGCGCCCGCCATCACGTTCTCCAGCACGGTCAGCCCGCGGAACAGGCCGACGCCCTGCAGGGTGCGGGCGATGCCGAGGCCGGCCAGCCGGTGCGGTGCCGGCGTCAGGCGTACGCCGTTCAGCTCCAGCGTGCCCGAGGTCGGCCGGACCAGCCCGCAGACCACGTTGAACAGCGTGGTCTTGCCGGCACCGTTGGGGCCGATGACACCGACCACCTGGCCGGGAGCGACCTCGAGGGACACGTCGTCCAGTGCGGTCAGCCCGCCGAACCGCACCCCGATGCCCCGCAGGAACAGGCTGTGGCCTGCCGCGTCTGTCTCGCCGGACGGCGGTTTCATCGTCACCTCTACAGGTCGGGATCGGGGTCGATATGAGGAAGGCTTAAGTTATTACACTAGGAGTGTAGGTTTGGGAAACCGCTCGTCAATACCCTTGTTACGACCCCGTGACCTCACCGCACGAAGTCGTTCAAATCAGGTGTGTCCGCGGTCGCCCGCGCACCCGCCATCCACTCCGGACGCCACCGAGTCGATCTTTATTTGCACGCTCGGTGAACCAACTAGCGCGTCGTGGGCTGCAGTTTCGGGGAAAGTGCAGCCATCACGGCGCGCTTTCGTGCACTTTCCCGGAAACTGCAGGCCGTCAGGGTGACGCGGGGGCGAGATCGGCGAGGGTGGCAAGGGTGGCGCGGTGGTGGGCCGCGGTGCCGTAGGCGACGGCGGCGCTCTTGGCCCGTTTCAGGTACAGGTGAGCCGGATGTTCCCAGGTGAAGCCGATACCGCCGTGCATCTGCACGCACTCCTCGGCCGCGCGCACCGCGACCGGGCCGCAGTGCGCCTGCGCCAGCGCCGCAGCCAGCCGCGCGTCGGGATCGCCCTGCGCCGCGGCGGACGCGGCATGGCGGGCCACCGCCCGCGCCTGGACCAGCTCCACCCACAGGTCGGCCAGCCGGTGCTTGAGCGCCTGGAAGGAGCCCACCGGCCGCCCGAACTGGTACCGGGTGCGCAGATACTCCACCGTCGTGTCCAGACACCACTGGGCCAGCCCGAGCTGCTCCGAGGCCAGCAGCGCCGCGCCCGCGACCAGCGCCGCGTCGAGCGCCGACGCGGCCCGGTCACCCGCTGCCAGCAGCCGCCCCGGTGCGTTCCACATGGAGAGGTCGCACAGCGGCCGGGTCTCGTCCAGCGAGACCACCGGGGTCCGGGTCAGCCCGGCCGCGTCCGCCTCGACCGCGAACAGCGCCCCGCCCGCCGGCACCAGCAGCATCCGCGCCCGCAGCGCGTCGGCGACGCTGCTCACCGTGCCGTTGAGCAGCGGATTGCCGTCCGGGGCCGTCGACACCTCGACGCCCGGCAGCCGCAGCCCGGACACCGGCGATGACCCGGCACGCGACCGGGACACCGCCGACCGGGCTCCGGCATCCGCTGACGGCACCGGCGCGGCCGGCCCCACGTCGAACGGGAGGGCCAGCGCCATCGGCTCGCCGCCGGCCAGCTCACGCAGCAGGCCGCTCTCGCCGAGGTGCAGCAGGAGTTGCGCGGCAACGGTCGTGCCGAGATAGGGCACCGGTGCGACGGCCCGGCCGAGTTCCTCCAGCACCACCGCGGTCTCGGCGAGCGTCGCGCCCGCGCCGCCCAGGTGCTCGGGCACGGCGAGACCGGCCAGCCCTGTCTCCACGGACAGCAGCCGCCACAGGTCGGCGTCGTCCGGTTCGGGGCTCTCGGCGACCTTGAGCACGCGCGCCCAGGGGGCGTGGTCGGTGAGCATGGCCCGCACCGAGTCGCGCAACTGCTCCTGCTCTTCGGTGTAGCGCAGGTCGAGGGTCATCGGGGCAGGTCCTTCCAGGCGACGCCGGTGTCCTGACGCGGCTCGGCGGGCAGGCCGAGCACCCGCTCGGCGACGATGTTGCGCAGCACCTCGGACGTGCCGCCCTCGATGGAGTTGCCCTTGGCGCGCAGCCAGCGGTACGTGGGGCCGCGGCCGAGCAGGTCCAGCTCCTCCGGGCGGTCGGCCCGCCAGTGGTCGTGGCGCAGGCCCTCCGCGCCCAGCAGCTCCACCTCGGTGCCGGAGATCTGCTGGGTGAGCGCGGCGAACGCGAGCTTCATCGCCGAACCTTCCGGGCCGGGCTCGCCCGCGGCCAGCTGCTGGCGCAGCCGGATGCCGGTCAGCCGCAGCGCCTCGGCGCGCACCCACAGCCGCAGCACCTCGTCGTGCAGGGCGGGGGTGCGCAGCTCGGGCCGCTGCCGCCAGGTGCGGGCCAGCACGCCGATCATCCCGCCCTCGCGGGGCAGCGCGGCCCCGCCGATGGCGACCCGCTCGTTCATCAGCGTGGTACGCGCCACCGCCCAGCCCTCGCCGACCGCGCCGAGCCGCAGCTCGTCGCCCAGCCGTACGCCGGACAGGAAGACCTCGTTGAACTCGGCCTCGCCGGTGGCCTGCCGCAGCGGCCGCACCTCGACGCCGGAGGTGTGCATGTCGCACAGGAAGTAGGTCAGCCCGGCGTGCTTGGCGGCGGCCGGGTCGGTGCGGGCGAGCAGGATGCCCCAGCGCGCCTGGTGCGCCATCGAGGTCCACACCTTCTGCCCGTCGACCAGCCAGCCGTCGCCGTCGCGTACCGCCCGGGTGGCGACGCCGGCCAGGTCGGACCCGGCACCCGGCTCGCTGAACAGCTGGCACCAGACCTCCTCGGCGGTCCACAGCGGACGCAGGAAACGCGCCCGCTGCTCGGCCGTGCCGTGGCGCAGGATGGTCGGGGCGGCCATGCCCAGGCCGATACCGATGCGGCGTGGGCTGTTGTCCGGCGCGCCCGCCGCGGCGAAGCGCTGGTCCACCAGCGGTTGCAGCACCCTCGGTGCACCGAGCCCGCCCAGGCCGACCGGATAGTGCACCCACGCCAGCCCGGCGTCGAACCGGGCGCGCAGGAACTCCATCCGGTCGCCCGCCGGATCGTGCCCGGCCAGGAAGCCGTCGACCCGCTCCCGCACGGTCTCGGCCGTCACCGGCTCCGCCACGCTCGCTCCCACTCTCGGTCCCCCTCGCCCAAACTAGATGCACTGCGAGTGCAATATAAGCGGGAGACGGCCGGGACGGAAGGGGGCGGCCACCGGCGAAGATCGCGTACCGCAAGACCGGTGATTTCGCCGATGTCTCCGGCGCGTTACGACCGGACAGTGTCCTGATTACCCAGCGTGCTCCCCGGCGCGTCCGATCGTCGCCGGGACAGGACGAGAGGAGACGTCAGGTGCCCGAACTCGGCGCACGTCCGGCACGGCGGGGATGGCGGTGGCTGCTGCTGATCCCGATCCTCGCCCCGCTGCCGGTCGGCCTGTACAACCGGCTGGAACCGCAGCTGTGGGGCATCCCGTTCTTCTACTGGTATCAGGTGGGCTGCGCGGTGCTGGCGATGGCGGTCACCACGTTCGTGCACCGGATGACCCGGGCGGGGCGGTGACCGTGACGGCACGTCAGGTCGAGATCGGCGTCTTCGCCGCGCTGCTGGGCGCCATGCTGCTGCTCGGCTTCTCCGCCGCCCGCTGGCGCCGGCCGCACAGCCTGCACTCGCTGGAGGAGTGGGGCGTCGGCGGGCGCGCGTTCGGCAACTGGGTCACCTGGTTCCTGCTCGGCGGCAGCATGTACACCGCGTACACCTACATCGCCGTGCCCGCCCTGGTCTACGGCGTCGGCGCGGCCGGCTTCTTCGCGGTGCCGTTCGCCATCATCACCGCTCCGCTGGCCTACCTGATCAGCACCCGCACCTGGTCGGTGTCGCACGCGCACGGCTTCGTCACCTCGGCCGAGTTCACCCGGGCCCGGTTCGGCTCGCGCGGGCTGGCCGCGCTGGTCGCGGTCACCGGGATCGTGGCCACCATGCCGTACATCGCGGTGCAGCTGGTCGCGCTGCAGGCGATCATGAAGACGCTCGGCATCACCGGGGAGTGGCCGCTGACCGTGGCCGTCATCGTGGCGTCGGCCTGCACCTTCCGGTCCGGCCTGCGCGCGCCCGCGCTGCTGTCCATCGCCAAGGACGTGCTGCTGCTGTGGCTGGTGCTGGCCATCGTCCTGCTGGTCGCCATGTCCGGCGGCTGGTCCGCGGCGTTCCGCGGGGCCGGCGAGCGCTTCACCAACGACGTCTCCCCCGCCAGCGGGCTGCTGCTGCCCGAGGGCGGCTGGGTCGGCTACCTCACCCTGGTGCTCGGCTCCGCCCTGGCGATCTTCGCGTACCCGCACGCGCTGACCGGCATCCTGGCCGCCCGAGACCGGGCCACGGTGCAGCGCAACGCCGCCGCACTGCCGGTCTACTGCCTGGCGCTGGGGCTGGTCGCGATGCTCGGCTTCTTCGCGATCGGCCAGGGCGTGCGCCCGGTCGGCGGGGACCTGAACACGGTCGTGCCGCAGCTGTTCCATGAGGTGTTCCCGGCCTGGTGCGCCGGCATCGCGTACGCCGCCGTCGGCGTCGCGGCCCTCATCCCGGCCGCGGTCATGTCCATCGCCGCCGCCAACCTGTTCACCCGGTCCATCTACCGCGAATACCTGCGCCCCGGCGCGTCGCCTCGGGAGGAGGCACGGGTCAGCCGGTGGGTGTCGCTGCTGGCGAAGTTCGGGGCACTGATCTTCATCCTGCTGCTGGACCCGCAGTTCTCCATCGAGTTCCAGCTGATCGGCGGCGTCATCGTGCTGCAGACGGTGCCCGCCGTCGTGCTCGGCCTGTGGACCAACTGGTTCCACCGCTGGGCGCTGGCCGCGGGCCTGCTCGGCGGCCTCGGCACCGGCCTGCTCCTGCTCTACCTGATTCCCCAGCGCGCCCCCGACGGCCGCATCCTCAAGGCCCACTTCGGCGGATCCAACCTCCCGCTGTCCCAACTCGGCTTCGACACCCGGTCCGCCGTCTACACCGGCCTGATCGCCCTCGCCGTGAACCTGATCATCGTCGTCGCCGCCACCCTCCTCCTCCGCGCCCTGCGCGTCCCCGCCGGCATCGACGCCACCCGCCCCGCCGACTACTTCGCCGACGCGACCACCGCCGCCCCCCGCCACTCCGACGCCCTCCTCGACGGCCCGACCCGTCCCCGCGTCGGCGCCCACGCCGCCCGCTGACGAAGGAAGGGCACCTTCACATCGCCATACGTAGAGGAAGGTGCCCTTCCAAACGGGCCCGACCGCACACGGCCGACGGCCCGACCGGAGCCGGGAAGCGTTTGCTGCAGTTTCGGGGAAACTGCAGCATCGGAGCGCTGGATTGCTGCAGTTTCCCCGAAACTGCAGCAAGGCCGCGCCGTCGGAGACGGCGCGGCCTTGCGTACTGCGGTTACTGCGTTGTGTCAGGCGGCGTACGGGCCCTGGCCGTACTTGGCCAGGACCAGGTCCGCGGCCAGCTTCTCCCACTTGGCGTAGTGGTTCGGGAAGGCCGAGACCTGCACGGTCTGCGCCGCGTCGGTCAGCGCCATCGTGTCGTACCCCTCGACGTTCTTCAGGCCGTTGTAGAAGGCCTTCGAGGAGTAGACCGGGTCCGTGATCTCGGCCGGGGTGCCCCAGCCGGCCGACGGACGCTGCTGGAACAGGCCCAGCGAGTCGTGGTCGTTCATGTCACCGAGGTGACCCAGGTTGTTCAGGGTCGACTCCTGCGCGGCGGTCGCGACCGCGATCACCCACGCGCGCGGGGGCAGGCCCATCTTCTGGCCGGTCTCGATGATGACCTCCGCGTTGCGCTTCTGCTCGGCGGTGGGCTTGAAAGTCTCCTGGTATTCCGCTACGGGAGCCGGCATCAGCTGTTGGCGGCTCGGAGCCTTGGCGGCCTGCTCGGCCTTCTTGGCTGCGGCGGGCGCCTTGGTCGCCGGCTTGGCGACCGGCTCGGCGTCCACTGCCGCGGCCGACTCGGTCTTGGTGGCGGGTGCCGCGGCGGCCGCCGCTACAGCCTTCGCCTCAGGGGCGGTGGCGGTGGCGGGGCTGGCGCTGGCCGGTGCTCCGGCGAAACCGGTAATCACAGCCATGCCGGTCGCGGCGAGTACTGCCCGGAAGGACACGCGCTTGAGTGCGGGCAGGTGCCGTGCCATCAGGTCGACGTTGACCACGAGTAGGTCCCTTCGTTGGGATTGCGTACGAAGGGATTCAACCGAGGGAGCATTTCCGGTGTTCCGGACTTGTACCCTTTGTGGTCCAGGTCTCGCGTTCCCGGCCGTCGGCCCTCCGGCAGCCGGGACGAACCACGCAGGTAGCCCCTGACCTGGCTATATCTCCGGCCGGCAGAGCGCCGGGAGGCGATAAGGTATACGAAAAGCTGTCATAATTACCTAATTCGGGCCGCGTGCCGCCCCGCCGGAAGGAGGAGCGTGTCAGCCCGCAAAGTGATGGCCTGGTACGGCGCCTGGATGGCCGTCCTGGCAGGGCTGTTCTACGCCCTGCCGAGCTGGCACATCCCGCTGTGGAGCGCGATCGGCCTGAGCAGCGCCGGCGCGATCGTCTACGGCCTGTACCGCTACCGCCCGCGCCGCTGGTCCCCCTGGTTCTGGATCATCGCCGGACTGCTCCTGCTCTCCTCAGGCGACACGCTCTACAACGTCATGACCGACGTGCTGGGCCGGGTGAACCCGTTCCCGTCCCCGGCCGACATGCTCTACCTGGCGATGTATCCCGCGGTCACGATCGGCCTGCTCGGCCTGTCGAAGGCGGGCGCGGCCAGCCGGGATCGCACCGTTCCTCTGGACGCGCTGATCGTCACGGCCGGGCTGGGCCTGCTCTCGTGGATCTTCCTGATCAGCCCGCAGATCCTCAACCAGGACCTGACCATGAGCCAGCGCCTGGTCTCCGTCGCCTACCCGCTGGGCGACATCCTCATCCTGGCCACGGTGGGCCGACTGATCTCCGTGGTGCCGTTCAGCCCCACGGTGGCGCTGCTGACCGTGGGCGCGGTCGGGCTGCTGGCCGCCGACGTCCTGTACGGCCTGGTCCAACTGCACGGCTACTGGGCGGTCGGCGGCCCTGTCGACCTGGGCTGGATAGTCTTCTACGCCTGCTGGGGCGCGGCCGCGCTGCACCCGTCGATGGCCGACCTCACCACCCCGCGCGTGGTCAGACCGCGCGAGATGCGCGCGCTGCATCAGGCGCTGCTCCTGCTGTTCGTGCTCATCCCGCTCGGCGTGCTGGTGGTCGGCGTGGGCCAGGGGCGGCTGAAGTATCCGATGGTGATCGTCGCGTTCGTGGTGACCACGGTGCTGCTGGTACTGGTCCGCCTGTTCGGCGTGATCAACAGCTATCGCGGCAACACCATCCGCACCAGCGGCATCCGGGCCAGCAACGCGGCGCTCATGTCGGCGACCACGGTGGAAGGCGTCACCTGGGCGCTCAAGCGCACCGCAGAGCGGCTGCTGCCGCCCGGCTCCGACTACCGGGTCGCCATGGTGATGAACGACGGAAGCGCGCCCGAGCTGTTCCATCCCGCGCCCACCACCATGGGCTCGCGGCTGCGCTTCACCAAGTCGCTGCCGCCGGACGTCGCGGCCCAGATGGGCGATTTCGAGATCACCATGATCTGCCCGCTGGCGCTGGAGGACCGGCCCACCGGCGACCCGCACATCGGCATGCTCTTGATCTCCTCCGACGAGAACTCGCTCAGCTACCTGCAGCTGCCGATGGAGCTGGTCGCCGCACAGGCCGCACTGGCCATCGAGCGGATCATGCTGAGCAACGAGATCACCCGGCACAACAGCGAGCGCTACTTCCGCACCCTGGTGCACAACACCTCGGACGTGATCCTGATCCTCGAACCGGACGGCGGGCGCATCCGGTATGCCAGCCCCTCCGCGCCGACCGTCTTCGGCACCGCGGAACTGCCCGGCAAGAATCTCTCGCAGCTGGTCGACAGCCCACACCACACCCTGGTCACCGACCTGTTCCGGCTCGCCGCGGCCGAGGACGACGCCGTTGACACCGCGGACTGGACCGTGCTGCGCCCCGACGGCACGACCGTCGAGACCGAGGTCTCCTGCCGTGACCTGCGGGATGAGCCGACCGTCAACGGCCTGGTGGTGACCCTGCGCGACGTCACCGACCAGCGCCGGATGGAATCCGAGCTGACCCACCTGGCGTACCACGACTCGCTCACCGGCCTGGCCAACCGGGTGCGCTTCGCCGAGCGCATCGGCCAGGCCATCGCCCGCGCCGACGTGGACGGCTCCATCGTCGGCGTGCTGTTCATCGACCTCGACGACTTCAAGGTGGTCAACGACACGCTCGGTCACGAGCACGGGGACCGGCTGCTGCGCGCGGTCGGCGAGCGGCTGGCCGGCGTGCTGCGGGCCGACGACGTGGCGGCGCGGCTCGGCGGCGACGAGTTCGCCGCGCTGATCGAGGGCGCACCGGACGCCGCCACCATCGACGACGTCGCCGACCGGATCGTGGCCGCGCTGGCCGAGCCGTTCACCATCGACGACCGGCTGGTCTCCGGCATCGCCAGCATCGGCATCGCCACCAGCGCCGACGCCCGCAGCGCCCCGGAGCTGCTGCGGCAGGCCGACCTGGCCCTGTACGTCGCCAAGGGCGAGGGCAAGGGCCAGTGGCGCCGCTACCTGCCTGACCTGCACACCGCCATCGTGGAGCGGCTCGAGTTGCGTACCGAACTCGACCAGGCCATCGCCGCGAAGGAGTTCACCGTCGAGTTCCAGCCCATCGTCGAGTTGCGTACCGGCGTCACCGCCGGGTACGAGGCGCTGGTCCGGTGGAACCACCCCACCCGCGGCCGACTGCTGCCGGGCGAGTTCATCGAGGTCGCCGAGGAGTCCGGGCAGATCGTGGCGATCGGCGACCAGGTGCTGCGCGGTGCCGTGGCCGCTGCGGCGCAGTGGCAGCGGGAGGCCGGGCCGACCGCGGTGCCGTACGTCAGCATCAACGTCTCCGCGCGCCAGTTCCGCACCCCGGGTTTCGTGGCCAGCCTGCACGAGACCCTGGCCGAGCAGGGCCTGCCGCCGCACCAGCTCATGCTGGAGATCACCGAGAGCCTGCTGCTGCGCGACGACGACGGGGTCTGGGAGGACCTCACCGAGCTGCGCACCACCGGCATCCGGGTGGCCATCGACGACTTCGGCACCGGGTATTCGTCGCTGAGCTACCTGCGCCACGTACCGCTGGACGTGGTGAAGATCGACCGGCTGTTCACCAGCACCATCGCCTCGTCGGCGCAGCAGGCGGCACTCGTCGACGGCATCGTCCGGCTGGCCCACACGCTCGGCCTGCAGGTGATCGCCGAAGGCATCGAGCGCACCGTCGAACGCGACCTGCTCTCCCGCATCGGCTGCCGCTACGGTCAGGGTTTCCTGTTCGCCCGCCCGCTCACCAGTGAGCAGGCCATCAGCTTCATCACCGAGCAGAAGGTCGCGGCATGATCGGGCCCGGCCGACCGGACAAGGCCGCGAGCGAGCTCGGCGGCCGAACCGGAGGCACCGGTATCCAGGCCGGCGCCGAGCGCGGCCAGGCGCAGGCATGACGCAGGCATCGCCGCACATGCCGGACGCACACAAGATCCCCTCGACCGACCAGCTCGACCGGCTGCGGGCGCAGACCCCGATGTACGACGCCGTCATCGAGGAGGTGGACGGCCGGCGCATCCGGGTCGGCGACCGGTGGCTGATCGACTTCGCCTCCTGCAACTATCTCGGCTTCGACCTCGACCCGGACATCATTGCGGCGGGTGAGGCGGCGGTGCGCCGCTGGGGCACCCATCCGGGCTGGTCGCGGCTGCTGGGCAACCCGCGGCTCTACCCCGAGATCGAGGAGCGTCTGACCGAACTGCTCGGCGCGCCCGACACGCTGGTGCTGCCGACCATCACCCACATCCACATGTCGGTGCTGCCCGCGCTGGTCGGCAGCGGCGCGGTGTTCGTCGAGGCCAGCGCCCACAAAACCGTCTACGACGGCGGCGTGTACGCCCGAGGGCTCGGCGCGCAGCTCTACCGCTGGCGCGCCGACGACCCGGACGAGCTGGTGCGGCTGCTGCGCTCGGCCGACGCCGGCCATCCCCGGGTGGTCTGCCTCGACGGTGTGAACAGCATGACCGGCAACGTTCCGGATCTGGCCGCGCTCGCCGCGATCTGCCGCGAGTGGGGTGCGCTGCTCTACGTCGACGACGCGCACGGCTTCGGCGTGATCGGCGAACGCGGCAACGGGGCGCCCACGCCGTACGGGTCGCGCGGCAACGCGGTGGTGCGGCACTGCGGGCAGACGTACGACGACGTGGTGCTGGTCGGCGGGTTCTCCAAGGCGTACTCGGCGCTGCTGGCGTTCGTCGCGGTGCCGACCGCGGTGAAGGAGCACCTGAAGCTGGCCGCCCCGCCCTACCTCTACTCCGGACCGTCGCCGGTGCACTCGCTGGCCGCGGTGCTGGCCGGGTTCGACGTCAACGAGGCCCGCGGCGAGCAGTTGCGCACCACGCTGCACCGGCTGGCGGCCCGGGTGCTGGCGCACATCCGGTCGCTGGGCGTGCACACCCCCAACCGGCACCAGACGCCGGTGATCGAGCTGCCGCTGTCGCCCGGCTACGACCTGGCCGACGCCGCCGACCTGCTCTGGCGGCGCGGCGTGTACGTGACGCTGGCCGCGTACCCGCTGGTGCCCCGGGGGCAGGTCGGCTTCCGGGTGCAGCTGACCTCGGCGCATACCGACGAGCAGGTCGACCACCTCAACACCGTGCTGACCGAGCTGGACGAGCGCGGCGCGCTCCGCCGCGCCCTCGCCTGAGCGGCCTCGCGCCTTCACCGCCGCCGGATGCCACGATGCGTCGGACAGGTCGCCGGGCCGACGCGGCGCGGTGGTTCGGCGGGTCAGGCCGGACGGAAGGTGACCGTGCGGATGGACAGGCCGGTACGCGGTTTGCCGTCTGCGCCGGTGCCGGACACGCCTCCGGCAGCCACCTTGTCGATGATCTCCATGCCGGTGAGGACCCGCCCGAAAGGCGTGTACGAGGCGGCCATGCTGCTGTCGCCGAAGACGAAGAAGAACTGGGCGGCGCTGGTGCCGGCCGGGCCCTGGTTCGCCATGGCCACCGCACCCCGCGGGTAGGTCATGACAGGGAACTCGGGCGGCGCGCCCAGCCCGCACATGTTCCATTCACTGATCTTCCATTCACCGATCTTCACCTGGCCGCTCGGCAGGATCGTGATACCGCTCGGATTGATCTTGATGCCGCTCGGGTTGACGATGATGCGACCCGGATCGATTTTGATTCACCGCAAGACGCGTCGCCCCGTGAACCGGTGGCAGGCGGCACGGAGCAGGATGGACGGATGAGCGCAGCTGCCGATCGTGACCGTGACGGCTCGGGCCGGGCCCGCAACGCCCGCCCCCGTGACGAGCTGGGCCGACCCCTGCCCCGCGGCGCGGCGGGCGTGCCCACCACTCCGGACGAACTGCGACTGCCGCCGGACGAGGCACTCGCGCAGGCCCAGGAACTGCTCGCCGAGGGGCGCGCGTTCCACGCGCACGAGGTGCTGGAAGGCGCGTGGAAGGCCGCGCCCGAACCGGAGCGTGAGCTGTGGCGCGGGCTCGCCCAGCTGGCCGTGGGCCTCACCCATGCCCGCCGCGGCAACGCGACCGGCGCGGCCAGGCTGCTGACCCGCGCCGCCGACCGCATCGAGGAGTACGCCACGACGCCGCCGCACGGCGTCGCAGTCACCGGCCTGGTGGCCTGGTCCCGGGCGCTGGCCACCCGCATCGAGCAGGGCGGCCTGGCCGAGCTCGGCCCGGACGCTCTCGTGCCCCGCCTGCGCAACCAGCCCTGACCAGGTGCGGCCGACTTCGACCCACCCATGATCCATTTGCGCGGACGCGGCAACGTCAAGCGTCCACGGAAACGGAGTAGCACCCGCACGCACAGGCCGCACGCCCGAACCCGGCGGCAGGCGGCCCCGGACGCGGGTCAGCCGAGCGTGATGCCGGTGACCGAGCTGCCCGGAGGCAGGTCGCGGATCTGGTCGTGGATCTGGCCGGCGATGTTCACCGCGACGACGAAACTCTCCACGACGACGGACTCGATGGTGACGCCCCCGCCGATGACCGGCGGCGGCATGAACGTGTACACCTGATCGGGCCCGAGTTCCAGCCCGCGGTCGGCGGCCTGCGCCGCCAGTCCGCCCAGCAGGTAGCGGTCCTGCCCCTGCTCGGTGGACAGGTCGGCTTCCAGTTCGTCGGCCGAGGCCCAGACCCGGGTGAGGGTGCCCTCGATGGTGTCGAGATACCAGCACCCGTCCTTGCCGGCCAGGAACACGTCGCCGAACAGCGAGGTGAACAGCGGCTTCCTGCCCTCGAGGCCGAGCCACGACCAGGAGTCGAGGGCCTGGGCGTACTGCTGCTCGGAGAACGTCTTGGTGAACCGCATCCGGGCAGTATGCACGAGTCGGCGGCAGAAGAGCCCCGAGACAGCGGCCAAAGCGACGCGTCAAGCGATGTTGAGGCGGATGTTGCCGATCCTGGCGACGATGTCGAGGTGACCGCCGGGGCCGGCCGCTTATATAGATGCCAATCCGAGTCGGCGCGCGCTGATTCTGACGCGGTACCCGCCACGCCCGCCCCGCCGGCTCAAGATCGCCCAACTTGCCTGGCAAGTGGGCGAAAGCGTCGCCAAGATACGCACGACTGCCCGGCAAGTCAGGTGATCATGGGCTGTTGGCCGGGATCAGAACCCGGATACCCGGATCGACTCGATGACCGACCACGCGGTGACGCCGAGCGCTGCGACGAAAACGGCCGACGCCGCGCAGATCCGCCAGGAGACAGGCCCGCCGCGGCGGGCGGTCAGGATGATCACGAGGACCACGGCAAGCAGCACCTGGACGCCGTGCGAGACGGCGTACGCCAGGTGGAAGGGTTCGGTGATCACCGTCCAGGGCGCGGTGATCACGCCGTGCAGGCCCTCTGCGGTTAGCAGGCCGAACGCCGACCCCGCAGCGGCCGCGGCGAGCCGCGGTGAGCCGTTGCGCACGATGTGGCCCAGCAGTCCCAGGACCAGCCCAGCGCCCACGGCGAGCACGAGCCAGAAGCCCGCCGCGCGGGCCAGATCGAGCAACCCGTACACGTCGTAGGACGAGCCGTCCTCCGTATAGCCGCCGCTCCACCGCCGCGACACCACCAGGATGAGCAGGTAGTAGATCGCGGTGGCGACGAGCAGCAGCCCGGTCGCGACGAACGGCGCGCGGCGAGCCTGGCGGACCAGGTAACCCGCGACGAGCGCGGCCGCACCCCAAGCGAAGCCGTTGCTGGTCAGTGTCAGCACGATCCGCCCGCCGACCCCGGGCAGCTCGTCGCCGAGGAAGGCCAGCGCGCCGAGCAGCGTTCCGGCAACCGACACCCGGCGCAGGGACCGGCCGACCGTCCCGGGCGGCTCGATCTCGGTCACAGCCGTGGCGGTTTCCGCTATGGCCATCACTATCCACTCCTCGGATCGGCGCAGCAGCCCGCAGAATGCGGTTCTACCATCGCCGGGCGTCACTGTGGAGACCGGTACCCACAACGCAAGTCGGCAGTTTCCCGGAAGCTGCAGTACCCTCGCGCCCGTGACACGGGGTGAGATCAAGGCGAACGGGATTCGGCTGTCCTTCCTGGAGGAGGGGGTGGCCGGCTCGCCGGTGGTGGTGTTGCTGCACGGGCTGCCGAACGAGGCGGGGACGTGGGCGCACACCATGGCCGGGCTGGCCGCGACGCACCATCTCTACGCGCCGGACCAGCGCGGACAAGGTCGCAGCGACCATCCCGGGGTGTACTCGTTCGAGCTGATGCGCGATGACGTGCTCGGCTTCGTGGCGGCGCTGGGACTGCGCGACGTGACGCTCGTCGGGCACTCGGCCGGAGCCACCGTGGCCTGCCTCGTCGCCCAGGAGCGGCCGGACTGGCTGGCGCGGCTGGTGCTCGAGGACTCCCCGCCGCCGTGGCCGGGCGGCCCCCGCTTCGAGATCCCGGAGCGGCCCGACGGCGGGCTCGACTATGACTGGGCCGTGTTCGCGAGCCTGATGACGCAGGTCAACGACCCGGATCCGGCATGGTGGGAGCGCCTGGACCGGATCGCCGTGCCCACTCTGCTGATCCACGGCGGCACGGCCAGCCCGATTCCGGCGGACAAGGCCGCGGAGGCCGTGGCCCGCATGCCCGACGCTCGCACGGTCACCGTCGAGGCGGGGCACCAGGTGCACCGGCAGCGGCCCGAGGAGTTCCTCGACGCGTTGCGGACCTTTCTGCACCCGCCGACCCTCTGACGCCGGGTGGCAGGATCATCTCCTGTGAACCTTGCCGAGCTGGCCGCTGAGGTCGACACCGCCTGCCGTCTGCGCGGCGAATTCCTGCTCCGCTCCGGCCGCAGCGCCACGGAGTACTTCGACAAGTACCGCTTCGAGGCCGATCCCGTGCTGCTCGACGCGCTGGCCGGGCAGCTGGCCGCGCTCGTCCCGGCGGGCACGCAGGTGCTGGCCGGGCTGGAGATGGGCGGCATCGCCGTGGTCACCGCACTGGGCCGGCACACCGGGCTGCCGTGCGCGTTCGTACGCAAGACCGCCAAGGCGTACGGCACCGCGCGGCTCGCCGAGGGCGCGGACATCTCCGGCCGGCGGGTGCTGGTCGTCGAGGACGTGGTGACGTCCGGCGGTCAGATCTCGATCTCCACGCGGCAGTTGCGCGAGCTGGGCGCGACCGTCGACAGCGCGCTGTGCGTCATCGACCGGGAGGAGGGCGGCGCGGCCGCGCTGGCCGCCGACGGCATCACGCTGACCGCGCTGCTGACCCGCTCCGACCTCGACCGCGCACGAGCCGACGCGGGCCGGTAGCCGGGACGACATTCGCGCGGCGTGGTTCGATCTCGCCGCGTCGGTCCGGTGGTGGACGCCCTGACCGACCGGATCACCGGCTCGGTCGCCGAGGTGCCCGCGGACCCGCAAAACGTGATCGCGGCACCCGTCGGGCGCCGCGATCACGGAAAGTTCGATGGAACGTCGGGCCTGGCGGTTCGGGGAGGCAGACCTGGATCCGGCCCTGGTCGACAGTGCGGCCGGCGGTCGCTCACCCCCGTTAGCGACCGCCGGCCTTTCACTGTCCGGGTGAACGCCGTCCCCCAACGGCATCTGTCCACCCATCCCCCTGTGCACTTCGCTCGGCGCCACCAACCGGAAAACGTGTTCTCCGGCCGGGCCGGCCCGCTGGGACCCCTGGGGCCTTCATCGAGCGTCGCGCCACTGGGGATCACGCTACGTCGCCTGACCTGGGGTCGTCCAGGGCAAACTCAAGATTTTTTCACTGAAAGTAGTCGACTCTCCACTCTCCGCATTCGCCGCGAGATGCGGATTTCGCAGCGGACCACCGCTCCGGCACGCTCGATTTCCACCGTTTTGTGAGTCGTGCGCTACCGGATCGGTCCCGGATGGGCCTTTTCGCTAAAGCCGCTGGTACATCATGTGCAGACCGACCCGGCCGTGCGCGGGGTGCTCGAACGCCTCCGGCACCGTGGCGAGGATCTCGAACCCGATCGCCTGCCACAGGCCTACGGCCGCGGTGTTGGTCTCCACCACGGCGTTGAACTGCATGCCGTGATACCCCTGCGCCCGCGCCCAGTCCAGGACGTGCCCGCCCAGCGTCCGGCCCACGCCGCGGCCCTGGTGTGCCGGGTCGACCATGAAGCTGGCGGTCGCGATGTGCGCGCCCCGTCCTGGCCGATTCGGGCCCATCTTGGCCGACCCGAGCACCGTGTCCCCGTCCACGGCCACCACGGTCCGGCCCGGGGCCTGCTCCATCCACCACGGCCGGGCCTGCTCGGAGTCCATGCCCTCGGGGAAGGCGTAGGTCTCCCCAGCCGCGACGATCTCGGTGAAGAACGGGTAGATCTTCGGCCAGTCCTGGCCGGTCGCGTCTCGAATGATCACGGCCGGACCCTACCGGCTCAGATCAGGTCCGCGAGGGTGAGGTCCGCAGGTGGGGTGATGCGGCGGGTGACGCGGCGGGCGCGGACGTGGGCTGCGTGGGCGGCCGCGCGCAGGGACGCCGCCGCGGCGGTCGCGGCCTCCGTGGCCAGCCAGGCCTGCTTCTCGGTGTCGGCCGCCCGGCGGTACGCCGTGCGCAGCGACGCGCGGGCGAACTGGGACAGCATCGTCTCCTGCTCGATCGGGTGCCGGCGCGGGTCCCAACCGGCGCGGTGCGCCAGCGCGTCGCTGAGCTCCAGCGCGGACAGCTGCTGGTGTGAGCAGGCCGACATGGCCGAGCGGTGCAGGTGGCGCTCGCGGAAGGCGTACTCGGCGGGGGTCTGCGGGGTGCGCGGCAGCGGCAGCGCGGCGGCGGTCAGCTTGCGGCGCGCGTCGGAGTCGGCCTCGTCGTACCGCTGCCAGGCGGTCTCCGCCACGTCCTGCGCGGCCAGCCACTCCTCGCGGCGTCGGCGGGCGGTCGACGCGGCGCGCTCGGCCGCGACGGTCGCCTCGCGGGCCTTGCGGACCAGCGCCTGCGCGTGCGCGGCCAGCAGCGCCTGCTGCTCCAGCACCTCCGGTGCGGGCGTCAGGGGCTGGGGCTCGGGCTGGCGGGTGTACAGGGTCAGCGCGCCGATGGCCACGACGGCGAGCACGGCGAGCAGCAACCAGACGAGCGCGGCGTTCGGCAGGTCACGGAGGAACAGGTCCAGGACGACGTTCATGATCGACACCTCGGGGTGGTGGAGGGGTGGACGCGACAGCAGGGTTCGTCGCGAGGTGGGGGGGTCGTGCGGTGGGAGACGTTTCACGCGGCGGGGCCGGAGGCCCGTGGTCCGTTCCGGCGGACGTGGACGCGCCGAAGCGTCAAGCGGCCACGAAACCGGATTCGACGTCGCGAAGGGGGACGCGACGCGACGGAGCGTCAGGCGGGCGGGGCGCGACTGCCCTGCGCCCGCGGATGAGCCGACGTCGGCGGGCGGACCGTGCTCACGGCCACCCGGACTGCGACGGCCGGCTCGATGATTCCGATCCGGACGGGTGCGGCCGCCGGGGCGGGCTGCGCCTCGTGCCTGGCGGCGGCCGTGCTCGCCGCGACCTGTTCGGCCTGCGGCCGCGCGACCGGCTGCGCGGTGTGCCCCGCCGAGGGGGCGAGCAGCAGGCTCATCAGGGCCAGCGCGGTCAGCATCCGCGCCGAAAGGCGCGCGACCCACCGGATTGGACCGGTGAACGCGCTGAATGTCACGAAACGAAAACTACCCCGTTCGGGCGAACGTCGCATCCGGAGTGATCGAGACCACAGGACACGGCCGCGCCGCTTCTCTGTCAGACTGGCGACCGTCGCTGCCCGACGAACCCCGGGGGATCACATGAGCAGCACGACCTGGCCCGTCGTGGAACCCACGCCGTCACTGACCCGCCTCGCCCCTGACGTGTACGCGTACCTGCAGCCCGACGGCGGCTGGTGCGTCAGCAACGCGGGCGTGCTGCTCGGCGAGGACGCGGTGACCCTGGTCGACGCGACCGCCACCGAACGCCGCGCCCGCCTGCTGGCCGAACACATCGCGGCGCTGACCTGGGCACCGGTGCGCACCCTGGTGGTCACCCACCGGCACGGCGACCACCACTCCGAGTTGCAGGGCGCCGAGCGCGGCGCCGAACTCGACGACTACGCGATCCTCGCCGACGTGGCCGCGTTCAACGAGGGCCGCATCCCGACCTGCTTCGCCTGACGTGGCGGGCTGGTTCCCACCACCGGGCGGGTTGCGCAGTGCCGCCTACGCCACGTTCGTCAACACCATCGGCGGCGGGCTGTGGTCGGCAGGCGGCGCGCTGTACCTGACCCGGGTCGCGGGACTGCCCGCCACCGTGGTCGGCGCGGGCCTGTCCGCCGCCGCGCTGGTCGGCCTGGCCGCGAGCGTGCCCGCGGGCCGGTTCGCGGACCGTCGTGATCCGCGCTCGGTGCGCGCCGTGCCGCAGGTGCTGCAGGCGGGCACGGCGCTGGCGTTCCTGCTCGTCGACTCGGCGGCGAGCTTCCTGGCGGTCGCGGCCATCGACGCGCTGCTGGTCACCGGCAACCTGACGGTGCGGGCCGCGCTGGTCGGCGCGCTCGGCCGCGCCGCCGGGCGGGTGCACGTCTTCGCGACGCTGCGCACCGCCGCGAACGCGGGCACGGGTATCGGCGCCGGTCTGGCCGCGCTGGCCCTGGCCGTCGACAGCCCGTCCGCGTACCGTCTGCTCGTCGTCGCCGACGCGGCCACCTACCTCGTCTCGGCGGCCCTGCTGATGCGCCTGCCCCGCTACCCCGCGGCCGACGCCGCCGAACGGCCGCGCACGTCGCAGGTGTGGCGGGACCGCCGCTTCCTCGCGGTCACCGCGACCACCTCGGCGATGTACGTCCGCCGGGTCGTGCTGACGCTGGTGCTCCCGCTGTGGATCGCCACCCGCGCCGACGTGCCCGCAGTCGTCGTCTCGGCCCTGCTGGTGACGTACACGGTGCTGACCGTGGTGCTGTCGACCCGCGTCGGGCGCCGCGCGGAGCAGCCCGAACCCGCCGCGCGTATGGTCCGCCGCGGCTCACTGGTGCTGGCCGTCGCGATGCTCGGGTTCGCCGCCGCGACCGCGCTGTCCACGACCGCCACGGTCGCCCTCCTGATCGCGTCGACCGTGGTCTACTCGGTGGGCGAGCTGTGGCACGTCAACGGCGCGACCGGGCTGTCCTACGGGCTCGCGCCCGAACACGCCATCGGGCAGTACCAGGGCGTCACGGTGCTGCTCAACGGGCTGGCCCTCGCCGCCGGCCCCGCCCTGCTCACCGTCGTGATCGTCGACTCCGGATCGCCGGCCGGCTGGCTGGTGCCGATCACCCTGCTGACCGTGTGCGGGCTCGCCGTGCCGCCGCTCACCCGCTGGGCCCGGGTCGGCCCGGCACGACCGGCCCCGGCAGGCGCGGAACCGGCCGCCGGCTGACCCCGGCCCCCGCGCGCCGGGCCGGAGCGGCCGCAGGCCGGGGTCGCACCGGCATCGGGAAACGCCCTCGCCGCGCTGAGCTGCGCTTCTAGGCTCGGGCTGTGGAACTGCGCGTGTTCACCGAGCCCCAGCAGGGCGCCACGTACGAGCAGCTGCTCGCGGTGGCGCGAGCCGCGGAGGACGCCGGATACGGCGCGTTCTTCCGATCGGACCACTACCT
The DNA here is from genome assembly GCF_007483665.1 of Catellatospora sichuanensis. Lineage (GTDB taxonomy): Bacteria > Actinomycetota > Actinomycetes > Mycobacteriales > Micromonosporaceae > Catellatospora > Catellatospora sichuanensis. The sequence continues at coordinate 241,867 of NZ_ML660186.1, read as the reverse complement.
GAAGATGGGCGACGTGACCGGGCTGCCGGGGCCGACCGACGCCTGGACGACCCTGGCCGGGCTGGCCCGCGACACGAACCGGATCCGGCTGGGCACGCTGATGACCGCGGCGACGTTCCGCTACCCGGGGCCGCTGGCGATCAGCGTGGCGCAGGTGGACGCGATGAGCGGCGGCCGGGTCGAGCTGGGCATCGGCACCGGCTGGTACGCCGAGGAGCACGAGGCGTACGGCCTGCCGTTCCCGTCCGTCGGCGAGCGTTTCGACCGGCTCGGCGAGCAGCTGCACATCATCACCGGCCTGTGGTCCACCCCGGTCGGTGGCGCGTTCGACTTCCACGGCAAGCACTACACGCTGACCCGGTCGCCCGCGCTGCCCAAGCCGGCGCAGCAGCCGTACCCGCCGATCCTGATCGGTGGCGGCGGCAAACGGCGCACGCCGGTGCTCGCGGCGCGGTTCGCCGACGAGTTCAACCTGCCGTTCGCGAGTGTCGAGGACACGGCGGCGCAGTTCGGCCGGGTGCGCGACGCCTGCGTGCGCACCGGCCGCGACCCGGGCGCGCTACGCCTGTCGAACGCCCTCGTGCTGTGCTGCGGGCGTACCGATGCCGAGGTGGCCCGACGCGCCGCGGCGATCGGGCGGCAGGTCGACGAGCTGCGGGCCAACGGCCTGGCCGGTTCGCCTGCGGAGATAGTCGAGAAGATCGGCCGGTACGCCGAGGTCGGCGCGCAGCGCGTCTACCTCCAGGTCCTCGACCTGACCGACCTGGACCACCTGGAGCTGGTCGCCGCCGAGGTCGCCCCGCAGGTCCGCTGACACTGCGCCGCCCTGCCTCCCGCGGCCCGCCGCACGGGCGATCCGGCAGACCGGGGACTGCGCCTTTGCCGCACAGCCGATCCGGCAGACCGGGGCCGGGTCCTGCGCCGCGGCCCCGGTCTGCCGGTGGGTCAGCCCGCCCAGTCGGGCAGCGCCTCGCGGGACGCCAGCCACTCCGGCGGGATGCCCGCGAGCCCGGTGTACGCGGCCACGATGCCGCCGACGATCGCCGCCGTAGTGTCGACGTCCCCGCCCGCCTCGACGCAGGTGCGGATCGCCGCCGGGTAATCGTGCAGCATCCGCGCCGCGACCCAGACCGTGAACGGCACCGTGTCCTGCGCGGTGACCGCGGCACCGTTGCCCAGCTCGTACGCCGCCTCGGCGGCCGGCAGGTGCAGCATCCGCCGCGCCCGGCCGAGCCCGCGGTGCACCCGGCCCGGCGGGGTCAGCGCCCGCACCGCGTCCACGAACGGCCCCGGTTTGGGCCGGGTGCCCGACAGCCGTCCCGCGCAGGCGTGGCTGGCCGCGACGGCGACGGCGACCGCACCGGCCACCCCCTCCGGGTGGGCGTGGGTGACCATCGCCGACGCGACGGCCTCCTCGGCGGCCCGTGCCGGATCGTCGGGGAAGTACGCGCCCAGTGGCGCGACCCGCATCGCGGCGCCGTTGCCGCAGGAGCCCTGCCCCTCGAACGCCTCGGTGGCGGCCTGCTGCCAGGGCGCGCCGCCGCGCACCCGCCGCAGGATGATGAACGCGCCGACGCCGTACCCCCGGTTCGGTTCGCAGCGTTCCGCGAACGCCTCGGCGAGCCGGTCCGGGTCGATCCGGCCCGCCTCGTTCAGCATCCAGGTGATGGAGCAGGCCATCTCGGTGTCGTCGGTCCACTCCCAGACCGGCGGCGGGACGATGCCCGCCACGAGGTCGGCGACTCTGCGCCCGACCATGAAGTACTGCGCTCCCAGCGCGTCGCCGACGGACAGACCCGCCAGGCTCTCGGCGGCGTATCCGCGCCGCGTGTTCTCGTGTAGGACGAACCTCATCGTGCCGTCGATCATGGCCCACCGCGTCAACCCCGGCAATCGGGTAACCGGCTGCGAGGCCGGGTCAGGAGTCCAGCACCCCCTCGATGAAGGGAGCCTTGCCCGCCCGGTAGGCGACCCGGTCGTGCCGGTCGCGGGCGGCGAGCTCCGCCTTCAGCGCGGCGTAGCCCGACGCGGCGGCGGGGTCGGCGCGCAGCCGGTCCCGGAACGCCAGCCAGGTCGGCCAGCCGTCCGAGACGTGCTCGACCACGTGCAGGTGGTGGCTGCGCCGGGCGACGTCGGGAAAGCAGTACGACCACCGCCGCAGCGCGCCGTCCGACGGCTCGGGCGCGGCCACCCAGCCGAGCGCCGCCAACCCGGTCACCACCGCGCCCGCCGCCGCATGGTCGGTGACCCGGGCGAGCATGTCGATGATCGGCTTGGCGGGCAGCCCCGGCACCGCCGTGCTGCCGATGTGCTCCACGGCTCCCACCAGCACCGGTGCCAGCACTTCCGCCACCCGCGCCCGCTGCGCTTCGAACAGCTTCGGCCAGCGCGGGTCGTACGGCACGATCACGATCTCGTCCAGCCGGGCCCCGGGTGTGTGCACCTGCCCACCGTGCCCCACCGGGCCGCGAAAGAGAAGACAGGTCCCCCGATCCGGCTCGAACCCAGCCGAACCGTGGCCAGCGGGGACGGTCCTGCCGGGTCAGGCGGTCGCGGACCGGACCTGCGCCAGCAACGCCGCCGCGGCGTCCACATCGGTGACCGCCGCCTCGGCCAGCGCGGCGAAGTCCGGCGGGGCGACCGGCAGGCGGGCCGCCGAGGCGACGATGCCCTTCTCGTTGATCGTCCAGCGGCCCGCGCGGCCGTGCAGCGCCTGCGCCATCACCCCGACGGCGCGGAACAGGCAGCCCGCGACGTACACCCGGTCCTGCGGCACCTTGCGCGCCCCGGTGATGCAGAACTCCGCCTCCCACAGGGCGGCGACCAGCGCGTCCCCGAGCGCCACCGGATAGTCCAGCGCCTGCTCACGCAGCGCGGCGACCTCACCGGTCGGGTCGGCGAGCACCCGGCAGAGCGCCAGCTCCCCCGCATACGCGTGGCTGTAGAACCCGAGCGGATGCCCGACCTGCCGCTCCACGGTGTACCGGCCCTGCCGGCAGTCGGCCCACACGCTCCGCACCCGGTCGAGGTCCCGGTAGATCCAGTCGACGGCCCGGCCGTCCACGGTGAGCCAGGCGCCGCCGTCGACCCACGGCCCCCAGTCGCCGGGCCGGTACACATCATGCGCGGTCGCCACCTGCACGGCCAGCGCACGCAGCGCATCCACGTCGAGCGGCCCCCGGTAGTACAGGCCGAGGTCGGTGTCGCTGTCCGGCCGGTGCTCACCGCGGGCCCGGCTGCCGCCCAGCACCACGGCCACCACGCCCGACACGGCCAGCAGCCGCTCCGCGAGATCCGTTTCCACGGCAGGCCACGTTACCGGCATTCCCGACCGGCCACGGCTCCCGCCCTCGATCGCTCGCGCGAAACCCAGGCGGGCGGGAGCGCCCGCGTCCGGTCCGGAGAATCCGCGCCTGCCCGCGCCCGGTGCCGCATAACGTGGAGCTACGCCCTGGTCATCCGCCGGGCGAAACGGCGCGAGAGGCGAGCGATGACGCCGAGCAGGGCGGCCGCCGACGTGGCTCCCCCGCGCCCGGCCCTCGTGCTGGGCACGCTGATCCTGGTGGCCGCGGTGGCCAACCTCAACCTGAGCGTGGCCAACGTGGCGCTGCCCGCGATCGGGCGCGCCTTCGACTCGTCGCAGACCATGCTCAACCTGGTCGCGGTCGGCTACTCGCTGGGCCTGGCCGCCTCGGTGCTCTACCTCGGCGCATTCGGCGACCGGTACGGCCGCAAGCTGCTGCTGATCCTCGGCATCAGCCTGTCCGTACCCGCCTGCCTGCTGGCCTCGCACTCCACCTCGGACGTGATGCTGGTGTGCGCCCGCGTACTCGGCGGACTCGCCGCGGGCATGGCCTACCCGACCACCCTGGCTTTGATCGCCGCCCTGTGGCGCGGCGGTCCGCGCATCCGCGCGATCGCGCTGTGGTCGGGCATCGGCGGCGCGATCTCCGCGATGGGCCCGCTGCTCGCCGGAGCCGCGCTGCAGCGCTTCTGGTGGGGCGCGGTCTTCCTGATCACGCTGCCGCTCGCGGTCGTCGCGCTGGTCCTGGCGATCCGGTGCGTCCCGGCGCACGTCAACGAGTCCACCGAACCGGTCGACCACCTCGGCGGCGTGCTGTCCGTGGTGCTGGTGGGCTCCCTGGTGCTCGCCGTGAACTTCGCGCCCTCCCCCGGCGCGGGAGCGGCCGCGGCCGGGCTGGCGGTGATAGCCGTCGCCGCGACGATCGCGTTCGTGCTGCGCCAGCGCAGAGCCGCCAACCCGCTGTACGACCTGAGGATCGCGGCACGGCGCACGTTCTGGGTGGCGGCCGTGGCCGGCACCATCGTGTTCGGCTCACTGATGGGGGCGATCTTCATCGGGCAGCAGTTCATGCAGAACGTGCTGGGCTACACCGCGCTGCAGGGCGGGGCGGCGATCCTGCCCTCGCCGCTGATGATGACGCTGTTCGCGCCGTACTCGGCGAAGCTGGTGGAGCGCCGCGGCTCGCGGTTCACCCTGCTGCTCGGCTACCTGTTCTGCCTGCTGGCGTTCCTCACCATGCTGCTGCTGTGGCACGAGGACGTCGCCTACTGGCGGGTCGGGCTGGCGTACGCGCTGATCGGCGTCGGGATCGGGCTCGCAGGCACCCCGGCGTCGCGCTCGCTGACCGGCTCGGTGCCGGTGCGGCGGGTCGGCATGGCCTCGGGCACCGCCGACCTGCAGCGCGATCTCGGCGGCGCGATCATGCAGTCGCTGCTCGGCGCGCTGCTCACCTTCGGTTACACCAGGTCCATCGCCAAGCAGGTGCAGGAGACGCCACAGCCGCAGGAGATCGCCCAGTCGGTCGTGGCCGAGCTGCAGAAGTCCTTTTCGAGCGCCGCCGACACCGCCCAGCGTTATCCGCACCACGCGGCCGAGATCATCGAGGGCGCCCGCAACGCCTTCCTCGCGGGCGACCGCTGGGCGTACTCCGCCGCGATCCTCGCCATCCTGCTCGGCATGGCCCTGGTCGCCAGGTACTACCCGCGCCACCCCGAGGAGACCCGCCTGCTCGCCTCCTACCAGGCCGAAGACATGGCACCAGCGGCAAGCGCGCCTTCGCCCGCCCGGGAAGCGGGCTGACGAAGGCGCGGCGCGCTGCTGCCGGGTTCAGGCGGTCGCGTGGAACTCGTGCACGACCTCGATCAGGCCGACGATGTGCCGGTTGAACTCGTCCAGCTCCTCGGCGGGCACCCACAGCTCGAGGATGTCCCGCCCGCCGACCTGCTGCACCGGGTAGCGCTCGGCGAACGCCCGGTCCACCGCGAACCGGGTCACGTAGCCGGAGCCGCTCGCGGGCACGTTCCAGTCACGAGCGATCATGATGGCGTACTGCTCGTTGAGCACCGGGTAGAAGATCGGCTGGTCGGGCAGGCGCGGCGGCCAGGCCCGCCAGCCCGACTCCCGCACCAGGTCCAATTCCTTCGGGCCGGTGGGCCGCCACAGGGTCAACGTCTCGGTCATCGCGCGCTCCTCTCGCAGCGGCGCACGTTACCGGCCAGCGGGGCGGTCCGGCCAGCGGGTTTGCCGCCATCCGAACGCCCGCGGCGCGAGGCACAACTTCGTCGACACCTGCTGCGCCGTGCCCACGGCGGGGGACGTCAGGCGGTCGGGGCCGGGCCGGTCGAGGCGCGCACCACCAGCTCCGGCTCGAACAGCAGCTCGTCGTCGGGCACCTGCTCGGCGTCGATCTGGCTGAGCAGCAGCGCGACCGCGGCCTGCCCCATGGCGACGATCGGCTGGCGCACCGTGGTCAGCGGCGGGTCGGTGAAGGCCATCAGCCCGGAGTCGTCGAAGCCGACCACGGACACGTCGGCGGGCACCTGCTTGCCGGCTCGGCGTACCGCCCGCATCGCACCGATGGCCAGCACGTCGCTGGCGCAGATCAGACCCGTCGCGCCCTCGGCGACCAGGCGCGCGGCGGCGGCGTGGCCCTCCTCCATGGTGAGCGCGCCGTGTGCGACCAGCTCGGGCGCGCCCTTGCGGGCGGCCCGGTAGGCGGCCAGCTTGCGGGCCGAGGGCACGTGGTCGGACGGCCCGAGCACCAGCCCGATCCGTTCGTGGCCGAGCGCCGTCAGGTGGGCGTACGCCTGCTCGACCGCGTGCTCCTCATCCGTGCACACCCGCGGGAACGCCAGCCCGTCCGCGCTCGCGTTGATCAGCACTGTGGGCAGGCCGCGCTCGCTCAACCGCGCGTAGTGCTCGTGCGCGGCCCGGGTCTGCTGGTAGAGGCCGCTGGCGAAGATCACGCCGGAGACGTTCTGCTCCAGCAGGATGGTGATGTACTCCGACTCGGCGACCCCGTCGACGGTGCGCGCGCACAGCACCGGGGTGAACCCCTTCTTGGCCAGCGCACCCGCCATGACCTCGGCGAATCCGGGGAAGATCGGGTTCTGCATCTCCGGCAGCACGATGCCGACCAGCCGGGCGCGCTCGCCGCGCAGCTTGGTGGGGCGCTCGTAGCCGAGCACGTCGAGGGCCGACAGCACGGCCGCCCGGGTGGCTTCGGAGATGCCGGGCTTGTTGTTCAGCACCCGCGACACGGTGGCTTCGCTGACTCCGACATGTTGGGCCACTTCGGCCAGCCTGCGCGCCATCGCGCAAGTGTAGAACACCCGAGTGCAAGCCACTTGCGGAAAGCGAACCGATTTCGCGTCAGTTACGCCGCCGCCGGGCGCTCCGTCCGTGCGCGGCACGCATCGTCGCGACGCGGGCGGCGACCGAGCTCACTGCCGTGATCAGGATGGGAAGGGCACCTTCTACAACGCATAGCGATGTGAAGGTGCCCTTCCTTTCACAGGAAGGGGCCGCAGTAGGTGGGGGTGAGGGGGGTGCCGGTGAGGGTGAAGGTGACGGCGTCGGGGCAGTGGAAGAGGGGTTGCGCGCCGAGGGCGTCGGCGGTGAGGCCGGAGAGGGTGAGGGAGCCGGCGGCCTGGACCTGGAGGACATGGGTGCCGGTGCCGTGGATGCGCAGGTCGGTGATGGTCACGTTGGTGACGGAGGAACCGAGGACCTGGAGTGCGGCGTGCGTGCTGTCGAGGAGGTCGTTGTCGATGACGAGCACCTCGCCGGTGAGCGGGGCGTCCTTGGCGTAGAACCACAGCGCGGCGACCGGGGTGGCCAGGAACGGGTGATCGGCTCCGGCACGCAGGGTGGTGTTGCGCTCGATGCGGGTGGTGCCGCGCAGCAGGGTCGCGGAGAAGCGGTTGCCGACGTGGATGCCGCCGCCCTCGACCTGGACGTCGGCGACGACGTTCTCGCGGACCGTGTTGTCGTGGCCGCCGTACATCGCGATCCCGTTGGCGAGCATCGGCAGTTGCACGGTGTTGCGTTCGATGGTGACCTGCCGGTCCGCGCCGTACTCGCCGTCGAAGCCGTCGGCTCCGGCCTCCGACCACAGGGCGATGCCGTCGTCACCGGTGTTGCGCACCAGGTTGTCGCTGACGACGGTGTTGCTGACGCCCTGGTGCAGGTTGATGCCGTCGGCGGTGACGTCCATGATCCGGCAGCCGGTGATGCGCAGGCCGTCGAACGGCCCGTCCAGCCACATGCCGACCTTGACATGCTGGATCCACAGGCGTTCCAGCACGGAGCCGCCGCCGAGCGCACCGCCGATCCCGGCCAGTGCCGCGTGGTCGTCGCGCTCGTCCACCTCGCCGAGGATCGCCAGGTCGGCGACGTGCACCTGTTGGGAGGGCTTCGGAGCGGGGTTGCCGTAGACGCCGACGCCCTTGCCTCGCAGCTCGGTGTGCCACATGCCCGCGCCCTGCACGGTGACGCCGTCGACCGGCAGGTGCTGCCCGACCGCGTACCGGCCCGCGGGCACGTAGAGCACCTTCCGCTGGGCACGGGCCGCCGCGATCGCCTTGGTGAACGCCTCGCCCGCGGGCTTCGCACCGCTCGGGTCGGCCCCGAAGTCGGCCACCGACAGCGCCCCGGCGGGCTGCGGCAGCGGGGCCGCAACCTGCTCGAACTCGACCAGGTCGAGGGTGGTCGGCAGCTCGCCCGCGCGCAGCGTGACCGTCGCGCCGGCGGGCAGGTCGGTGCCGAGCAGGGTACGGGCGCTGTCGTACAGGTGCCGCTCCCCGCCCTGGGCGGGCGTGTTCGTGAACGGGAAGCCGCCGTAGAACCAGCTGTAGCGCGAGGTCAGCGCCAGCGGCGGCAACGTCGCCTCGGCCGCCTCCAGCCGAAGCGACGAGTCCTGGCCTCGCCCGTCGGCGCTGTCGGGAATCGAGAAGCGCACGTTGACCGCGTTCGCCGGGGCAGTCAGGGTGACCGTCAGCCGCTGTCCGGGCTGGAGTGTGACCGCCATCCGTCCGGACGCCTCCCCCGCAAGCGTCCCGTGGCGGCGGTCCGGCCCGATGACGGTGCCGTCGGTGCTCACGTGCTCCGCCTCGTACGCCCGCCACGGCAGCGACGCCCCACGACCGGCGATGTCGCCGACGGTGGCCAGGCGCGTCGGCGCGGTCGCGGGCTTGTCCTCCCGCGGCCAGGCGACCGCTACGGCGGCCCCGGCCACCACGACCACGACCACGGCCAGCGGGATCAACACCTTGCGGGACATCGGCGACTCCTGGAAGTAGGTCTGCCGCCCCACCGCCGGAGATCGCCGGACTTGCCTGGCACCTGTGCGTATCTTGAAGGCGCTTTCGCCCGGTTGCCAGGCAAGTCCGGCGATCATGACGAGCGCCGCGGCCCGCGGGGGAAGGCGGGGCCGCGGTGGAACGGGATGGGCGGGTGTGGGGAAGGAACCCGCGGCGGTGGTCCGCTCAACCACCGCCGCAGGCGGCTTTCAAACGGTGCGCAGCCAGGCAGCCGCGTCCGAGGGCAGTCGCCCGCCGGTCAGCTCGATGCTGGTCAGCAGCACCGCGGTGTGCGCGGGCAGGTCGACCGGCTCGGCGGACAGGTTCACCACGCAGGTGAAGCCGCCGGGCCGGGTGAACGCCACCACCTCTTCCGGGGTGTCCAGCCAGGTCATCGGCCCGTCGCCGAGCCCGGCCTCGTTGCCCCGGATCGCCAGTGCCGCCTGGTAGAGCCGCAGCATCGAGCCGGGGTCGGCCTGCTGGGCCTCGACGGTCAGGTGCGCCCAGTCCGGCTGGGGAAGCCAGGCCGGCTCGGCACCCGAAGGGCTGAAGCCGTGCGAGGAACCGGAGGCCGACCAGGGCAGCGGCACCCGGCAGCCGTCGCGGCCCGGGTCGGTGCCGCCGGAGCGGTGGTAGATCGGGTCCTGGCGGGTGTCGTCGGGCAGCCGCTCGACGTCGGGCAGGCCCAACTCCTCGCCCTGGTACACGTACACCGAGCCGGGCAGGGCCAGGGTCAGCAGCGCCGCCGCACGGGCCCGGCGCAGGCCCAGCGTCGCGTCGGTGGGCATGAGGTGGCGGGCCTGGCGCAGGGCGTGCTCGAAGCCGGTGTCGGCCCGGCCGTAACGGGTCACCGTACGGGTGACGTCGTGGTTGGCCAGCACCCAGCTGCTCGGCGCGCCGACCGGCGCGTGCGAGGCCAGCGTCGCGTCCACGCAATGGCGCAGCGACTTCGCGTCCCACGGGCAGCCCAGGAAGTGGAAGTTGAACGCGGCGTGCATCTCGTCGGGCCGCAGGTACAGCGCGAACCGGTCGATGTCGGCGAGCAGCACCTCGCCGATGAGCGCCCGCGGGGTCTCGTACGAGTCGGCGATGACGCGCCACGACCGGTAGATGTCGTGGATGGCGTCGCGGTCCTCGAACGGGTGCGGGGTCGGTGGCGCGGCCGGGTCGAAGTCGGCCAGCGTCGGGTCCTTCACGCACAGCGCCGCGGAGTCGATGCGGATGCCGTCGATGCCGCGGTCGAACCAGAACCGCAGGATGTCCTCGAACTCGGCCCGGACGAGGGGGTTCTCCCAGTTCAGGTCGGGCTGCTCGGGGGCGAACAGGTGCAGGTACCACTCGCCGTCGGCGACCCGCGTCCAGGCGGGGCCGTTGAAGATGGAGTTCCAGTCGTTGGGCGGCAGCTCGCCGTGCTCGCCCCGACCGGCCCGGAACCAGAACAGGTCCCGGGCCGGTGAACCCGGCCCCTCGGCCAGCGCGCGCTGGAACCACGCGTGGGCGTCGGAGCAGTGGTTGGGCACGATGTCGATGATGATGCGGATGTCGCGCTCGTGCGCCTCCGCGATCAGCAGCTCCGCCTCTTCGAGGGTGCCGAAGGACGGGTCGATGTCGCGGTAGTCGGCCACGTCGTAGCCGGCGTCCGCCATCGGCGACGGGTACCAGGGGCTGAACCAGATGGCGTTGATGCCGAGCTGGTGCAGGTACCCGAGCTTGGCGCGGATACCCGCCAGGTCGCCGACCCCGTCGCCGTTCGCGTCGGCGAAGGAGCGCGGGTAGACCTGGTAGATGGCGGCGTGGTGCCACCAGTCGCGGGTGTCGTTGTGGAACACGGGTACCTGCCTTCAGTGTCTAGCAGTGGGTTCGGTCAGAAACCGCTGTTGCCGGGGCCGCGGTTGAGCGTGTAACCCAGCCGGTTGATCAACCCGCCGCTCGCGGCGCCGGAGACGGTGACGTACGTGACGTACGCGCTGCCCGCGGCGTTGAGCTCGATTCCGTACGTCCCGGCGCCGTTGACGGTGACGTGGTCGAGCGTGAGGTTGGTGATGTTGCGCTGGAAGCTGAGCAGGATGCCCTGGTAGGTGGAGTCGATGATCTCGACGTCCTTGACCAGGACCGGGGCCGTGATGTCGGTGGCCTCCGCGTAGATCCACAGGCCGCCCAGCGACGAGTTCCAGTTGCGCTCGAAGCTCGACGTGCGGGTGAGCGTGTTGCGCTGCACCGAGGTGGTGTTGCTGAACGGCAGCGCCCCGTGCCAGGTGCTGATGGCGATGCCGGACCCGGCGTACACCGAGTCGCTGATCAGGTTGTCCTCGATGCGGTTGCCGTTGCCGCCGTAGATCGCAGCGCCGTTGGCCAGCATCGGCAGCGCCACCGTGTTGAAGGTGAACGCGCTGTTCGTCACGGGCGCCGAGTTGGACCACATGGCCAGCGCGTCGTCGCCGGTGTTGCGCAGCGTGCTCTGGTCGACGCGCACGTTGGTCGCGCCGCCGTTGACGTTCACGCCGTCGGCGAAGATGTTGCGCATCCGGGTGCCGACGACGTACAGGCCGTTGGTGCCGGTGGACGGCCACATGCCGACCTTGGTGTGCTCCAGCCAGACATTGCTGACCAGCGAGCCGGTGCCGAAGTTGCCCTCGATGCCCGCGTCGAACGCGCTGTCGTCGCGGTAGCGCACGTCGCCGGACAGGGTGAAGTCGGCCAGCCGCACGTTCGACCCGGTCGCGAAGAAGCCGCCCTTGCCGTTCGTGCCCTTGATGACGGTGTGCCACACGCCCGCGCCGCGCAGGCTGACGTTCTGGATGTTCAGCCGCGCGTTCGTGACGAACGTGCCGGCCGGCACCCACAGGCCCTTGCCCTGGCTCTGCGCCGCGGAGATCGCGCTGTTGAACGCGTTGGTGTCGTCACCGGCGTCGTTGGCGACCGCACCGTACGAGGTCACCGACAGGAAGTCGGCCGGCGCGGACAGGGCCGCCGGGGCGACCTCGGCCTCGATCAGGTCGACCGTGTAGTAGGCCGCCGACGAGGACGCGTCCTTCTGCAGCTTGATGACCGTGCCCGCCGGGTACGTGGTGGGCAGCAGCACCCGCACGTCGTCGAAGAACCGGTGCGGCTCACCGCCCGCCGGGTTGTTGTTGTACGGGTACGCCCCGTACACCCAGCTGTAGACGGAGCTGAGGCTGACGTCCTGGATCTTCGTCGAACCCGCGTACAGCGCCAGCGGGTTGGTGTTGCCGGTGCCCGCCGCGTTGTCCGGGATCGAGTAGCGGATCACGAACGCGTTCGCCGGCTTGGTCAGCGTGACCTGCACGTACTGGCCGGTCGACGACAGCTTCACGGCCCGGCGGCCGGACGCCTCCGACGGCTCGGACAGGTACGCCCGGTTCGGGCCGATCAGCGAGGCGTTGGTGCTGCCCGACTCCGCCTCGTAGACGGTGTACGGCAGCGTCGCGCCGCGGGCGGCCAGGGCCGTGCCGCTGCCGACGGTGATCTTGTCGAGCAGCACGTTGCCGGAGTCGCCCGAGTCGTACTGGTAGCCGATGATGTTCAGCCCGGCGCGCAGCGTGACACTCTGCGCGGCGTTGAGCCAGCCCGAACCGGCGGGCAGCGACAACTGGCCGGTCTTGAGCCCGTTGACGTGCACGGAAACGGTGCGGGCCGCGCCATTGGTGTTCGTGTAGCGCAGCGTCACCGTGGTCGCCCCGGCGGAGGCCGCGTTGACGGTGCGGATGACCCGCGCGCCGTTCGTGGTCAGGCCGGTCACGTAACCACTGCCGGTGTAGCCGCCGGTGCTCGTCGCGGTCGACGTGCCACCGGAGAGGAAACCGGACTCCAGCTCGTACGCCACGCCGGTCACCGGCGGGGTCGGGCTGGTGCTCGGGGTCGGCGTCGGGCTCGGCGGGGTCGTCCCGGACACGGTGACGTGGTCCAGGTTGATGTTGCCCGAGTCGGTGCTGTCGAACTTCAGCGCGACCGTGTTGTTCCCGGCGTTGAGCGTGACCGACTCGGCGATCGTGCCCCAGGTGTCCCAGTTGGCGGTGGCCGCGAGGTTGATCTGGCGGAGCTTGCCGCCGTTGACGTACAGCGACAGCGTCATGTTCGCGCCGGTGCCGTTCGCGTAGCGTACGGTCACCGTGGCGGTGCCCGCGCTTGCGACGTTCACGGTGAACGACGTGTTCGCGTTGCCTTTGTTGCCGTCGGTGTAACCGCCCACGAAACCGGAGCCGGTGAAGCCCGGGTGGTCCGTGGCGACCGTCGCGCCGCCGGACAGCGAAGCCGACTCGGCCTCGTACTGGCCCGCGGGCGGGGCCGCGATGTCGGCCACCGTCAGGCTGTCCAGGTTGACGTTGCCCGAGTCGGCGCTGTCGAACTTGTACGACACCGTGCTGTTGCCGTTGCCCAGGGACACGGTCTCGACCTGGGTGCCCCAGGTGTCCCAGTTGGCGGTGGCGTTGAGGCCGATCTGCTTGATCTTCGTGCCGTTGACGTACAGCGACAGGGTCTTGGTCGCCGTGGTGCCGTTGGCGTAGCGCAGGGTCAGCGTGCGGTTGGCCGTCCCGGACACGTTCACGGTGAACGTCAGGTTGGCGTTGCCCTTGTTGCCGTCGGTGTAACCGCCGACGAACCCGGAGCCGGTGTACCCGGTGTGGTCGGTGGCGACCACGGTCCCGCCGGACCGCGCGGCCGACTCGGCCTGGTACGTCGTGGTGGCGGCGGACGCGGGCAGGGCCGTGAGCAGGCCGGCGCCCAGGGTGAGCACGGCCGCGGCGAGAGCGGCCAGCAGGGTGCGAGCGGGGATGCGTGGAGCGGTGCGATGGTGCAGCGTCATTGCGTACTCCCTTCACTTGCGTCGGTGTGTCCCCCGTGGCGGTGGAACCCGGCCGCCGTCGCCGGGCGGCGACGGCAATGCCGTGTTCCGGGCAGCACCGACCGGCCCCCGGGCATGGCGGAGCCGGGCGGCGATGCGTGAGCGGATCTCTGTCCGGCGCGCCAGGGCGGCCGGAAACCTGGGTGTGGCCTACCCCTTGAGGGCTCCCGCGGACAGGCCGTTGAGGATGCTGCGCTGGAAGATCATGAACAGGACAACCATCGGGATGCTGGCGATGGCGAGGCCCGCGAACATCTCGTTGTTGGTCACCCGTCCGGTCTCGGCCAGTCGGCTCAGCGCCACGCTGATGGTCTGGCCCTCCGGGTCCTGCAGCACCAGCAGCGGCCAGATGAAGTCCTTCCAGGACCCGATGATCGCGAAGATGGAGACCACCGCCAGCACCGGCCGCGACAGCGGCAGGATGATGTGCCACAGCAGCCGGAACCGCCCCGCGCCGTCGATGCCCGCCGAGTCGAGCAGGTCGTTGGGGATCTGGTCGAAGAAACGCTTGAGCACGTAGATGTTGAAGGCGTTGGCCGCGCCCGGCAGCCACAGCGCCCACGGAGTGTTGAGCAGGTTGACCCCGAAGATCGGCACCTCGGCCACGGTCAGGTAGGCGGGCACCAGCAGCGCCGCGGCCGGCAGCATCAGGCTGGCCAGCATGCCGCCCAGCACCACGTTGCCGAGCACCGGGCGCAGCTTCGACAGGGCGTACGCCGCCGCCACGTCGACGATCAGCTGGATGAGCCAGCCGCCGAGCGCGTAGAACGCCGTGTTGACCATGTAGCGCCCGACCTCGAGCCGGTTCCACGCGTCGAGGTAGGTCTCCGGGTGCCACTCGGTCGGCAGGATGGTCGGCGGCGTCTGGGCCAGCTCGATCGGCGTCTTGAAAGCGCCGATGATCATCCAGTACAGCGGGCCGATGAACATCAGCACGAAGGCCACCGCCATCGCACCCAGCACCAGCCGGTAGATCAGGCGGCCGTGGCCGCGGCGCAGGTCGGCCTCCGAGATCAGGGATCGCGTCGTCGAGCTCATCTGGGATCCTCCTCAGTCGGCCTTGCGGGTGAGCCGCAGGTAGAGGGCCGAGAACGCACCGAGCACGATGAACAGCAGCACGCTCATCGCCGCGGCCATGCCGAAGTCGTTGTTGACGGTGAACGCGTACCGGTAGATGAGGATCATCACCGTGATGGTCTCGGGGTTGGTGGCGCCGGTGAGCTGATAGGGCTCGATGAAGACCTGCATCGTGGCGACGATCTGCAGCAGCAGCAGGACCAGCATGATGAAGCGCATCTGCGGGATGGTCACGTGCCTGATGCGCTGCCAGACCGAGGCGCCGTCGAGTTCGGCGGCCTCGTAGAGCTCACCCGGGATGCCGGCCAGGCCGGCCAGGTACATGATGGTCGCGCCGCCCATGTTGGCCCAGGTCGAGACCAGTACCAGCGAGATCATCGCCATCTTCGGCGACTGCGTCCAGTCGGAGGTGGGCAGGCCCACGCCGGACAGGATCGCGTTGAACAGGCCCGTGCCGGGGTCGTAGAAGTACTGCCACAGCAGCACGCTGACAATCGGCGGCAGCATCACCGGCAGGTAGACCGCGAACCGGAAGAAGCCCTTGGCGTGCCGGAACTCGTTGATGACCAGGGCCAGCACGAACGGCACCGCGAACCCGAACAGCAGCGCCAGGCCGGTGAACTCCAGTGTGTTCAGCCATGCGGTGGCGAACAGCGGGTCGTCCAGCACCGCCTGGTAGTTGTCGAACCCGACCCAGATCGGGTCGGTGACGAAGTTGTCCTGCTGGAAGCTGAGGATGATGCCCTTGACCAGCGGCCACCAGGAGAACAGGCCGAAGCAGAGCAGGCCTGCCGTCAGGAAGACGTACGCCTGCAGGTTGTCGCCGATCTTACGACGCAGCCTCGCCGTGCGGGCCGAGCCCGGCCCCCCGGGCCCGCCGTCGCGCCCCGTCCCCTGTGTCACCGCTGCCGTGGTCTCCGGCGCGATCACCGTCATCGTCGTGCTTCCTCTCCTGCTGTGCTGAACCCGGTGTGCCTGGTCGGCAGGTGGGTCCCGGACCTGCGCCGGTCGTTCGTCCTGGTGGCCTGCCACCCGGACGCCCTACCGGCGCCCCCGCGGTCCGGGACCCTACCGCGTCACTTGACGGTCGACAGGATGGTGTTGACCTGCTTCTCGGCGTCCGCCAGCAGCTTGGCGATGTCGGCGTTCTGGTCGGTCAGCACCTTCTGCATGGCCGTGTCCAGCACCGCGTAGATCTGCTGCGCCAGCGGCGGCTCGAGCTTCAGCGGGATGGTGGTGGCGGTGGCGAGGAACGGCCCGAAGTTCTCCGACGGGATGTTGGCGTGCTTCTTGGTCGCCTCCTCCCACTTGGCCAGCGAGGCACCGGTCCAGATGTTCGGCTGGGGCAGGCCCACCGGCTGGCCCTTGGCGGCAGCCTTCTCGTTGTCTGCCGCGATGCGGTCCGGGTCGAGCGCGCCGCCCTTGAAGGACAGCCAGGTCAGGCCAGCCTTGATCTTCTCCGGGCTGAGGCCGGCCTTGAACATGTAGCCGTCGCCGCCGCCCAGGGTGCCCTGGCCGCCGGGGATGCCGCCGAGACCGAAGTCCTCGTACTTGGCCTTGTACTGGTTCACGATGACGGGGAAGTTGTCCGCCGAGCCGATGTACATGCCGAGCTTGCCGGAGGCCATCATCTGCAGCAGGTCGGCCCACTCGAGCAGCTGGCGCTGGCCCATCGTGTTGTCCGTCCAGCGCATGTCCTTCAACTGCTGCAGGACCTGCTTGCCCTTGTCGTTGTTGAAGGCGGCCTTCCAGGCGTCGCCCTCCTTGACGGCGACGTCGCCACCGATGGAGTACATCTCCGCGGTGAAGTGCCAGCCGCCGGTGTTGTTCTTGCTGTAGTCGCCGTAGCCGACGGTGCCGTTGCCCAGCGCCGCGATCTTCTTGGCCGCCTCACGGACCTCTTCCCAGGTCTTGGGCGGGCTCGCCGGGTCGAGACCGGCCTTGGTGAACAGCGTCCGGTTGTAGACCAGGCCCAGCGAGTAGTTGGCCACCGGCACGCCGTAGACCTTGCCGTCGCCACCGGTGAACACCTTCATCAGGTCCGGCTTGACGTCCTTGATCGACGGGAACTCCGCCAGCTGCGCCGAGATGTCCTGCACCTGACGCTTGGCGATCAGGCTCGCCGGGTCGGTCAGGTAGACGTAGAAGACGTCCTCCAGCTGGCCACCGGCCAGCTTGGTGGCGAACTGCTGGGGGTCCATGAACCCCTCTTTGGCGTCGATCTTGATGTTCGGGTACTTGGCCTCGAACGCCTTGACGTCGTCCTCGAAGTTCTTGCGGTTGACCGCGTCCGTCGCCGGGGGCATCCCGTTGACGGTGATGGTCACCGGACCGCTCGGGGTCGCCGGCTCCTCGCTGGCGCAGGCCGCGCCGAGCATCGTCGTGCCGGCCACCAGCGCGAGCGCCAGCGACTTGCCGAGCAAACGTCGGTTCATCGGTTCTCCGATCCCTTCTGTATGCACACTCCGAGCCTCAGCCGGCCCGGCGGCTCCGGCAGCGGCGAGCGCTCCGGGTTGTTAATCGCGCATTGCGGCCACGTCGCTCGGGGGTTACAGCGCCGTGGCGTGAGCAGAAGGATAGGCGCGCTCGCGCCCGGAAGTCCAGAGGATGACGCAAAAACGTGATGACTCGTTTGCCATCCACTTGCACAGCCCCGCAAGTTCGTGACTCATCGATATTATCTGTCAAGAAGGGCGCGACCAGCCCATTCCCTTGATCGCTACCGCTCCCACGGGCCCGGCCGCCCCCAAGATCGCTCGACTTGCCTGGCAAGTGTGCGTATCTTGCACGCCCACACCCCCACGTGCCAGGCAACTCGAACGATCACTCACCCACCCCGACTCCCGACGCACCCACCCCGCGCCCACCCCGCGGCGCAACTCTTGAAGAGTCGCGGTCTCCCGGTAGGCGTGAAGGCGCGACTCTTCAGGAGTTGTGGCAGGTGGGAGGCCCGATGCGCACCCTCGGCGGGCCCGGTCGGAGGTGAGGCGGCGGCGCGACTCGGGACCCCGGCCGGGCGGGCGGCGTGGCCGAAGGTCGGGCGTGGGGCGTGGCCGAAGGTCGGGCGTGGGGCGTGGTCGAAGGCCGGGCGGGCGGTGCGGCCGAAGGCCGGGCGTGGGACGGTGGCGGATCCGAAGGCCGGGCACGGAGCGGTGGCGCACCCGGCGACGGGGGGCGTGGTGGTCGGGGCTTGCCGCCGGCTTCGTTGCGGGCGGGGACCGGGGTGCACGGGTAGGCCTAGGCGCGCACCGGGCACGGGCCGGTGGTGCTGCGGACGATCAGCTCGGGGTCGAACAGCACCTCTTCGGCCGCCGCCGGACGGCCTTCCAGCTGCGACAGCAGGGAGATCACCGCCGCGCCGGCCATGGCCCGGACCGGTTGGCGCACCGTGGTCAGGGGCGGGTCGGTCACGCCCATGAAGGTCGAGTCGTCGAAGCCGACCACCGACACGTCGTCCGGGACCTCCAGGCCCTGCTTGCGCACCGCCCGCACCGCGCCCAGCGCCAGCGCGTCACTGGCACACACCAGGCCGGTCACACCCGCCGCCAGCAGCCGGTTCGCCGCACCACGGCCGCCTTCGACGGTGAACACGGTGTGGTCCACCCAGCGCCGCCAGCGGGTCTCGCCGCGTTCCTCCCAGAACTTCGCGAACCCGGCCAGCTTGCGGGCCGACGGCACGTGCCCGACGGGCCCCAGGATCAGCCCGATCTTCTCGTGGCCCAGCCCCGCGAGGTGCGCCAGCGCCTGCTCGGCCGCGCCCGTGTCGTCGACGCAGATCCGGGCCACGCCGAGGTTCTCGTCGGCCGCGTTGATCAGCACTATCGGCAGCCTGCGCTCGGTGAGCTGCTTGATCGCGGCAGGCCCGGCGTCGGCGTAGCTGCTGCCGACGAACACGATCCCGCCGACCTGCTGCGCCAGCAGCATCTCGATGTAGTGCGCCTCGGACACCCCGTCGGAGGTGCGCGTGCACAGCACCGGCACCAGCCCGCGCTGGATCAGCGACACTCCGATGACCTCGGCGAACGCCGGGAAGATCGGGTTGCTGAGATCGGGCACGACCAGCCCGATCAGCCGTGCGCGCTCACTGCGCACCGGCTCCGGCCGGGCGAAGCCGAACACGTCCAGCGCCGTCAGCACCGCGTCACGGGTCGCCTGGGACACCCCCGGCTTGCCCCGCAGCACCCGGCTCACGGTCGCCTCGGAGACCCCCGCGAACTTCGCCACCGCCGAAAGCCTGCTCGTCGTCACCCCCGGGATCTTACAGCAACCAGTGCAAAAACCAAGCCAGCCCGCGCAACCTGTTGCACGCTCGTGAACGCCCAGCTCACCGGCCTTCGTCAGGCGGGTGGGCCGAAGGAGAGTGCGAGGCGCAGGACGGCGTCACGGAGCGGAAGGAGGCGGCGAGCCTGGGACATGCGGTTGACGAGAAGGGACGCGGCGGCCATGCGCTGGGTGGGGCGGCGGCGTGCCCGGTCGTACGCCCGCAGCCCCGCCGCCACGTCGCCGCCGGACAGGCACCGGGCCAGCGTGACCCCGTCGATGATCGCCTGGCAGGCGCCCTGGCCGAGATCGGGAGTCATCGCGTGGGCCGCGTCGCCGAGCAGCGCCACGTTGCCCGCCGTATACGACGGCAGCGCCGGAGCCAGGTGGTGCAGATCGTGCCGGATCACGTGCGAGGTGGCGTACCGGTCGAGCACGGCCGGGATCGGATCGTGCCAGTGGCCGAAGACGCGGCGCAGCTCGTCGGCGTCGTCGAGGGCGGGACGGTAGCCCTCGGGCGCGGTCAGCACGGCATACCAGTTGGCGCGGCCCGGCCCCTGCGGGGTGACCCCGAAGCGGGCGCCGACTCCCCAGGTCTCGCCGCCGGCCTCGGTGTCCAGGTCGGCGGTGCCGCGCCACACGGTCGCGCCCGCGTAACGCAGGCCGTGCCGGTCACCGAACAGCGCGGCGCGGATCCGGCTGCCGATGCCGTCGGCCGCGACCACGACGTCATGGTCGCGGCGCAGCTCGGTGACGTCGTCGACGGGGCGGCCGAAGCGGACCACGTTCGCGGGCAGCGCCTGGCCGAGCACGCCGAGCAGGGCCGGCCGGGACACCAGGTGGACCGGCTCGCCGTGGCGTTCCCGCACCTTGTCCATGTCGAGGGCGACGATGCGCGACCCGTCGGGCCGGCGGATCGCACCGCTGCGCTGGGGCAGCCCCGCGGCGCGCACGGCCCCGCCGATGCCGAGTTCGTCGAGCGCGCGCAGCGCCGACGGCCAGATGCCCAGGCCGGTGCCGGTGGTCGGGAACGTGTCGCTGCGCTCGTACACGCAGACCTGCCAGCCCGCGGCCCGCAGGCCGATGGCGGTCGCCAGACCACCGATGCCGCCACCTACGACGGCTGCCGTCCTCGTCATGTCCCGAACGTACTACAGCTGTAGTGCCCTCAACTACAGCTGTAGTATGAATCTCATGTCCGACCGCAGGGAGCAGGTGCTCGACGCCGCGATCGCCGTGCTCGGCACGAAAGGCTTGCGCGCGCTGACGCACCGCGCGGTCGACGCCCAGGCCGGGCTGCCGGAGGGCTCGACGTCGAACAGCTTCCGCACCCGGGATGCCCTGGTCGGCGGCGTCCTCGACCGGCTCGTCGAGATCGAGACGGCGGTGTGGCAGCGCCTTGCCGGGCAGCGCCCGCCCCGCTCGCTGGATGAATTCGCCCAGCTCATAGGAGATATGGTCGGCGAGGTGACCGGCCCGGCGAAGGCACTGACGCTGGCCCGGCACGCGATCTTCCACGAGGCGGCGTTCCAGCCAGGGCTACAGCAGAAGATCCGTGCGGCACGGCAACGGCTGGCGACGTGGGGCGAGCCGTGGCTGGCGCAGTTCGGCTCGACCGCCCCGCAGGCCGACTACCTGACCGTGCTCGCCCTGGTCGACGGCCTGGTGGCCATCCAGCTAGCCTGCCCCGAGCCCGACTTCGACCCGACGCCGTCCATCCTCACCACACTGCGCGGCATGACCACCATTTGATCTGCATCGGTGATGCCCCCCGGGCCGACGGTCGGCGCTCGACCGCCAACCTGGGTGCTCAGTCGCGGCCGAGCCAGGTGGTGACGCATACCTCGTTGCCCTCAGGGTCGGCTAGCACCCGGAACGCGGGCGCCTCCTTGTCGTAGACCACTCGCCCGCCGGCGGCGACGGCCGCCGCGACGCGCCGATCCGCTTCGTCGTGCGGCACCGAGATGTCCAGGTGGATGCGATTGCGCTGGGTGCGCGGCCGGTCCATCTGCTGGAACCACACCGTCGGACCTTGACCGTACGGGTCGACGACGGCCGCCCCCGGATCGTCGCCCACCTCGGCGTAACCGAGCACCGCCAGCCAGAACGGACGCACCGCGGCGATGTCGAGCGCGTCGATCGCGATCTCCAGCAGCTGGACGACGCGCTGCCGCCCACCGACGGCATCGGTCGTGTGCCCGGCCTCCGTCAACGCGGCCGACACCCGCACCGCCAGCTCGGTCTCCCGGCCGGTCACCCGCATCTCGCCGGGCACCTGGACGGTCAGCAGTACCCGGTCCCCGCGCAGGTCGAGCAGCAGGTGGCGCTCGGCGCCAGGACCCGCGGCCGCCACGGCCAGCGAGGCCACCTCCGCCGCCTGCGCCAGCGACGACACCTCGACAGCGGTGCACAGCGAGCCGAGCACGAACCGCCAGCCGTGACCGGTGACCGCTTCGGACGCCTGCTGCCGGGTGAGGACCGTTTCGCTCATACTCCGATGCTTCCAGGGCACGGCACGCGCGTACAGCGCTCATGGTGCCGACTCGGGTAGCCTTGCCCGCCATGAGCGGTGGGCAAGGGCAACACGACGATCCACTCGACCGCCTGGCGGCCGAAGAGGACTGGAGCCGCCGCGCCAAGGCGGTCGAGAACCAGGTGGCACGCGAGCGGCGGATACCCTCGCTACGTCCGGGGCGCACGCCGCGACCGCGGCGCGACCGCGAACCGCGCGGCGGCATCTCCCTCATCTTCGTCGCGCTCGTCGTCGTCATGCTGGTCAGCGCCGTGGCGATGTGGACCGGCATCGGACATCCGTCGCTGGTCGTGTTCTTCTTCGTGCTTTCCGGCTGGCTGGTCACGCTCTGCCTGCACGAGTTCTCCCACGCGCTGACCGCGCACCGCGGCGGCGACCACACCGTGGCCGAGAAGGGCTACCTACGCCTCGACCCGCGCAAGTACGGCCACCCGGTGCTCACGCTGCTGCTGCCGATGCTGTGGCTGCTCATCGGGGGACTGCCGCTGCCCGGCGGCGCCGTCATGATCGAGAGCCACCGCCTGCGCAACCGCTTCCGCGACGCCCTGGTCTCCGCAGCCGGACCCGCGGTCAACGTCGTGGCCGCCGCAGGGCTACTCCTCGTCATCTCGGTCGCCGGACCGTCGTCCGCCTTCGACCCGTCCGAGCAGCACATGGTCTTCTGGGAAGGGCTGGCCTTCCTCGCCTACCTGCAGGTCGCGACCGCCATCCTCAACCTGCTGCCGGTGCCGGGCCTGGACGGATACGGGATGATCGAGCCCTACCTGTCCCCCGGCGCGCGCCACGCGGGCAACAAGATCAAGCCGTTCGGCATCCTGATCGTCTTCGCCCTGCTGTACTTCCCGCTGGCCGGAGGTCTGTTCCGCGACGCAACCGCATTCTTCCTCGACGTCTCCGGCGTGCCCACCAGCCTGGCCGACTACGGCAACCACCTCTTCCAGTTCTGGAAGAGCTGGTGACGACCCCGAACGAGATCCGGCGGGTGACCGCGCCGTCATCCACCGGGTCCCCGGGCGGTCAGATGTCGAACTCGCCGTCCTTGGCCGACCTCAGGAACGCCGTCCATTCCTCGTGAGTGAACACGACAACGGGTTCGCTCGTCCGAGCTCGGCGAATGCGCACCTTGCCGTCGCCCATGCCGACCTCGACGCAAGCTGCGGTATCGCAGTATGAGCCGACGTTCCACTCGATGTTCCGACTGTCCGATGTCATGGATCGACCCTTCATCGGTGGCTGGCAACCCAGCGTACAAGTCGACAACGGCCGTGACGATCCACGACGGAACAGTTGGCACAACGCGACAGGTCCGTTCCCACCCGGGGAACGGACCTGTTGGGGACGACGTCAGTCGGTGACGAAGTCCCCCGCCCTCACCCCCGCGATGAAGGCGGCGAACTCCTGGCGGGAAAAACGAAGGACCGGGCCTTGCGGGTCCTTCGAATCACGCACTGCGACGCCGTGGTCGAGCTGCGCGACCTCCACACAGGCACCGCTGTCGCAGTAACTGCTCCTGCGCCAGCCGACTGCGGCCTCGAGAGTGGACATGCGGAAACACTGATCCTTTCTGTTGTTGGCGGGAGTGGTCTTTCAGGCGGCCGAGCCGCCTAGCTATCGGACTCCGCCCGCAAGGCCGCGATACGGGCCTCAAGCAGACGACTGGAGCGCTCTGCGCTGTACGACCTGCGCTCGATCGCATCAAAAATCCGGCGATGGAGCGAAACATCACCTGGATCATGGAGAATCTCGTCTCTCGCCCAGCTTTCGCGGTAGAGGACGGCGTCATTTTCGCTGCCGAGTTCGAGAACGCTGAACTGCCCGAGAGTGACGGCGAGCCCGGCCAGGGGAAGGGGCACGATCCTCAGAATGATCTTTCCCTCGACGAGGTGTCGCATCAGGTGCTGGAGCTGCTCGATCGCAACCTCACGGTCATCTGCGGTTCGAAGCAGCACCGACTCATCGATCGTCAGGATGTAGGTCGGCCGGTCCGCACGGTCGAAGATGTGTTCGTGCCTACGCAGACGGACCTCGAGCCGTGCCGCACGCTGATCATCTGTGATCATGCGAAGCTCGCTGTTCCAGAAGTTCAGGACCATCTCGGCATGCCGTGGCGTCTGCAGCACACCTGGAACCAGGGCCGGCGAGAAGGTCCGGATCGCCGTGGCCTGACTCTCGAACTGCATCAACTGCATCAGTGCGGGGGTGAGATGAGCGCGATAGCGGGGAGTGTCCCACCAACCGGCAACGCGACGACGGGCAATCCTGGCGTCTTGAACGAGTTCCGCGACGGTGGCTGGATCACCCACCTCGAGCTTCGCCAGCAGAGCGCGCAGGTCCGTGCCGGAGAGGGTCACTTCGCCGCTCTCAATGCGCTGCACCTTGGACAGCGACCAGTCGAGAGCAGTGGCGACATCCCCCTGCGTCAGCTCGGCCGCCTCGCGCCATCCCCGGAGCGCGAGGCGGAGTCGACGGCGGGCCACGGCAGGCAGATCACCTGAGACCATCGCGGCCCTCCCGATCGTCACCCGTTCCGTGATCTAGCCGTACAGCAGATTGGGATGCCGCTGTGTGATGCAACGCACAGACGTTACACCGCGGCATCCCGGTTGGACACCACCATCGAAAAGCGATGTCAATTCGTGTCCGCGTGGTACTCCATCGCCCGCACCAGACCACGCCTGACCTGCTCGAACATCCGCTCGTCAGTGGTCGCGAACAGCACCTGGTACGACCCTCGGTAGAACCCGCGCAACTCGTACGAGTGAGTCCTGGTCCGCCAGCAGCCACGGGCCCCGACCAGGAACGCCGCGGCGATGGTCGCCGCGACCGACATCGCACCGGTCCCGAGCACCGGCCAGGCGGTCGCCGCGACGACGCCCGCGGTGCCTGTGGCGTAGAGCCGGGTGGTGGCCCCGCCACCGCCGGCCCGGTCGGCCGGGACGCAGACGATGTGCACCCCGTGCAGTCCGCGCAGGGCGAACCGGCGGGGCTCAGGGCTGTACACCTCAAGGTACCGGTGGTCGATGTGTGCGCACGGGCCTCGGTAGTAGACGGGCATCCTTTCTCTCCCTTGAACGGCCCTTGCAGGGAGAGAGTTGCATGAGTAAAGATGACATGTGACGGTCCTCCTTCCCCGCGTGGGATGAGGCCAAGAGCGGCGCCCGGTGCCAGCCGGGCGCTGTTCCTGTTCCAGGAAACATGTCGTTTCCTTACCGCTCAGTATGGGTTGGACAGACGTTGATCGCCATACCGCACTCTGCGGTACCGCTGATTTGAACGAACATTAAAGTGAATCACGTCCGATCGCGACCGCCTCACCGCCGATGGCCTGGTACACAACGCCTTCAGCCACCGGCGACGAGATCGGCGGCATCACATCTGCAGACCCTCCTCGATGGTCTTGAGCTTGTGCCGGGCCATCGCCAGGTTGGCCCGTGACCGGACGAGCACCAGGTAGAGGAAGAGCCCCTGGGTGTTGCGGCTGGTCAGCGGCCTGATGACGTGGTACTGCACACCCAGCGTGATCAGGATGTCCTCGATCGAGTCCTTGAGCTTGAGCATCTCCAGGGTGCGCAGCTTGGCCCGGACCACGTCGGTGTTGCCCGCGGCGGCGATGGTCAGGTCCAGCTCCTTGGCGCTGCCGAGCGTGCCCAGGGCCATGCCGCTGGTGTAGTCCACGAGCGCGACACCCACCGCGCCCTCGATCTGCATCGCTTCCTGGAGCGAGCTTTCCATGTCAGCCATGGTGGAACCTCGTTTTCGTTCGACAAGGGATGGTCGGTTGTTCAGCGGATCTCGACGTGCTGTACGAGTTCTCCGATGCGCGCCGCGACGGGTCGCGCCTCGTGGTGCAGGCGGGCGACGTTCAGTTCCCGGCCGGCGATGACGGTGAGCAGGGCCGACGCCCCGGCCGCGAAGGTCGCCACGTAACCGTTGGTCGCGGCCGTTACCGTCTCCCGGAACTCCCCCCTTCGCACCGCGGCGATGATCTGCTGCCCCAGGCCGAGCTGAGCGGCCGACATCGCGGCGAAGACCTCCGGCTCGATGCCTTCGGCGTCCTGTGCGATGAGCAGCCCGTCGACGCTCGCCACGAGCACACCGACCACGTGTGGCAGCCGAACGCGCAGCTCGCGTATCTCGGCGAGCACCGGACTGTCTGGGGCCAAAGGGATGACTCCTCTCTTCCTACCGCGTAGGACCGATCTCAGAAGGTCTCGTTTCACAGCGCCCCCAACCCGGCGATGAGACGGGTGAGGATCTGCTCCGACACGCGGGTCTCCGGCGTGCCGGCGAGTTCGGTGCGCCGAACGGGCTCGTGCCGGATGGCGCGGCGCGGCAGCGGGATGTGCGGCTGCGGCTCACCGTCCGGTTCGGCCGGCGGGTCGGGCGCGGGTTCGGCCACGGGTTTCGCGTGCCGTCCCGGCTGCGCCGCGGCGGGCGCCGCGGGTGCGGTGGTCAGTCCGGCGGCGGCCCTTGCCCGCACCGTGGCGACCGACTCCGCGGCCGCGGAGCCGCCGGGGCGGCCGGGCTCGACCAGGCCGGTACGCGCCATCCGGCGCACCTCGAGCATGACGGTGAACGTGTCGCGGCCGAGCAGCCGGGCGAGGTCGATCGGGCTGCGGCGGCGGTCGGCGTTGGCCACCACCTCCCATTGCAGCGCGGTGAGCGCGACGCACTGCGAGCGCAGCCGGCGCTGGGGCAGCACGGCCGCGGTGTCGATGGCGGCGTCCGGCCAGGCGTCGGCGAGCAGCCGCTTGCGCCGGTCCACCTCCTGGCACACCGTACGCAGGTCGAGGGTGCGCAGGTGGCCGACGGGGTGCCGGGCGCGGTGCTCGAAGTGCGCCGACACCACGAGGTCGAACAGGAAGAACGCCGCGTCGTAGAGGGCGATCACGCCGAGCGCCTCCAGCTCGACCTGGGTGACCAGCCCGGCGTCGACGAGTTCGGGCCCGATGCGGTGCTGGGCCCGCCCGGCGGTGACGGCGGCGCGCCAGGCCTCGGCGGGCAGCCGGCCGGACGCGGTGAGCAGGCGCTCCACTCCGGAGGCGACGGGGGTCTCGGCGTAGGCGATGCGCCCGTCGACGACGTACACCACGCCGCCGGGCGGGTCGAGGATGCGCAGGGCACCGGTGACCCCGGCTGCGCACCACGGTTCGAGGGACTCCCGCAGCAGCGGCGGGCGTGAGCTCTTCGACATGCGCCGGATCAGTTCGCACTGAACTGGGCGGCGATCACGCTGAGCTGGCGCTGCGCCATGACGAGGTTGCCGACCGCGCGGTCGAGCCAGATGTAGAGCACCATGCGCGCCTCGACCTCCGTCGAGAGCAGGCGCATGACGTGGTATCCGTTGCCCGCCGTGATCACGATGTCCTCGACGTGGGCGGGCTGGCCGACCGTGGCGAAAGCGGCGGTCTGCATGGTCGCGTGGATCATGCCGACGGCGTCGGCGGGGGTGTCGTCGCGGCTGCCCGGTCCGCGCCCGGCCGCGCCGATTACCGAGCCGCTGGGGAAGTCGATGAGGCTGGCGCCGTGGACGCCTTGTAGGGCCATCAAACGGTGAAGACAGTCGTCGATGTCAAGCACACCCGCTCCCCGGAAGAACATGGCGCCACCCACGATTCGCGTCACCGCCGAGACGCCCGGAAACGCTGCGGTGGTAACGGGTAGCTCGGTGAAGACTACAACAGGTGACCGAGATAAAGGATGGTTCAGGTGAAAACTATTCGTTCGCAACTTCTGCCCGAAAGGCCATTGAAGTCGTATATAGACGGTCGGGCAACGGGCGTGCCGAAGGCCGCTCCGCCGACCCCCGACCGCTCGGCAGGTTACGCACGTTCCACCTCGACGAATCGCACAAGCTGTCCGTCATCACGGGCTTGCTTTACGCAGTCGGCTGTCCTATGGCGACCATCGCTGGGGCCGCAGAAAACCGGGCGGGGGGGGGGGGGGGGGGGGGGGGGGCCCCCCCCCCCCCCCCCCCGGGGGGGCGGGTGGGCGGGG
>NZ_ML660186.1:0-214522 GCF_007483665.1 Catellatospora sichuanensis | reverse complement strand
CGCCCTGGGGGGGGCCCGATCAACCGGGGGGGGGGGGGCTTTGTCTTGGCACCGGCCCCCCCCGCCCGGTGCAGCGCTGCTCGCGATCAGCGGGACCGCTTCGACTTGCGGCCCAGCCACCAGACGACGGTGACCACCGCCGCGCCGATGAGCCAGGGTCGCGGGTTGCGACGGACGCTGTCCATCACGTCGCGGCCCATCTCCTCCCACTCCTGCGAGCTGGACGGCATCCGGTCGGCCAGGTCGTGGACGACCTCGCCCGCCTTGTCCTTGGCCAGCACCGCCGTCGCAGCGACCTGGTCCTTGACCTCACCGGCCTGTGCGGCGACCGTGCGGCCGGATGCGGCCAGCGTGTGCCCGACCTCTCCGGCCTGTGCGGCGACGGTGCGGCCGGACTCGGCCAGCGTGTGCCCGACCTCTCCGGCCTGCACGGCGACCGCGCGACCCGACTCGGCCAGGGTCTGCTTGAGCTGCTCCGCCGAAGCGGCGACTCCGTTGCTGTTCTTAGCCATTGAGCTGCCCTCCTCTTTCGCGCCGAGCACGCCTGAAGGGAACGGCGGCCCGTTGCGACCCGGATACCCGCTCGGCAGGGCGCTAACCGCCGTCCGGTGCGGACATTCCGGCGGGGCAAGCGCGCCGGCCAAGCCCAAGCAACTCCGGCGGAGCGTCTGACCAGGTCAGCTAGGGCGTACGCCGCTGACGACCCAGGCCCGTGCGGTCAGCGCGACGGACCCGTCGGCGGCGATGGGCAGACTGTCGCGCAGACGGTCCCGCAGCGCGGCACGACGGTCGGCGGGCAGGGCGGCGACATGACCGGGCGCCGGGCCCTGGCCGCCGAGGAACGGCGTCCAGAGGTCGTCGAAGTCGGCGAAGACCGTGGACGCCTCGACCGCCCGCACCAGCACGTCGGCCAGGCCGCCACCGGCCCACAGGTCGCGCAGCGGCTCGGGTCGGCACAGCGGGAAGCGGCGGCCCTCGTCGAGGTCGGCAGCGGTGGGATCGAGCGCGACGACCGCGTCCCAGAAGTGCCGCAGCATCGCCATGCCCTCGGCGTAGTCCCAGACGTAGGCCGCGACCGTCCCGCCCGGCGCGGCGGCGCGCACGCACTCGGCGACCGCCTGCTCGGGAGCGGGCACGAAGTTGAGCGCCAGACCGCTGACGACGGCGTCGAAGGCCCCGTCGGGCACCGGCAGCGAGCGGGCGTCGCCGCTGTAGAACGTCACCCGCGGATCGGTGACGCGGCCCCGCGCGTGGGCCAGGAAGCCGTCCGCGGGGTCGACGCCCGTCACCCGGGACGGCTCCGCCACCGCGAGCACGGCGGCGGTCAGCGCGCCGGTCCCGCAGCCCACGTCCAGCCAGCTGCGACCGGGCGGCACTGCCAGCAGACGCACGAACGCGTCCGCCACCCGGGAGCTCCACCGGCCCATGTAGACCTCGTACGCGTCCCCGACCGCCCAGACATCCGTCACGCGGTCGAGAATACGACCGCCGTTCGACTCAGCTGACCTCGCGCACCAGCACGAAGGCGCCGTTCTTGATCTGCAGCAGGACGAAGGTGGGATTCGGCTGGGTGCCGTTCGCGCTGAACTGCGACGGACCCGAGAGCAGCTCGATGTCACCGGGTTTGGTGTCGGCGATCGCCTTGCGTACGGCCTCGTGGTCGGTCGTCCCGGCGCGCTCGATGGCATTGGCGGCCAGGCGTACGGCGTCGTAGCCCTGCATGGTGAACGGCCCCGGCTCGTGGCCGTAGGAGGCCCGGTACTTCGCCGCCCAGTCCTTGGCCTTGGGCTCGAACTGCGCCAGCGGCAGGGTGATCCCGTAGACGCCCTCGGCCTGCTTGTCGTCGAGCACGTCGAACAGGGTCGGGTCGGTGCCCGCGTCGGACAGCATGATGGTGCCCTGATAACCGCCGTCGCGCAGGTCGCGGATCATCCGGCCGGCCTCGGGGTAGTACCCGGTGAAGAAGACCAGGTCGGCGTCGACCTCCTTGACCTTGTCCAGCACCCGGGGGTAGCTGGTCGCCCCCTGGCTGACCCGCATCTGCCCGGCCAGGGTCAGCGGACCGCCCTTCTTCTCCACGCTGGCGACGGCCGCGGCGGCCACGGTCTGCGGGAAGCTGGTGCCGTCGTCGATCACCAGCAGCCGCCGCCGGCCGAGCTTCTCCATCGCGTTGACGGCCTGCTCGGCCTCCAGCGTGGTGGTGCCGGCGAGCAGGAAGACGCTGTCGTAGCCGGGCGCGAGCAGATCGATCGAGTTGGCCGCCGGGATGATCATCGGAATGCCGGCGGTCCGGAAGACCTTGAGCGTCGGCACCGCGGCGACACTGCACCCGCCGCCGACGGAGACGGTGATGTCCCGACCGGTCATCTCGTTCGCCTTCACGACCGCCGTGCCGGGATCGCAGGCGTCGTCGGCCACGACCAGCTCGACTTTCCTGCCGAGCACCCCACCCGCGTCGTTGACGTCCTTGATCGCAATCTGGAACGCCTCCAGCAGGCGCTGCCCGGTCGGCGCGTTGTCGCCGGTCAGCGGAACGAGCGCGCCGAGTCGTACGACATCGGGCGTGGTGTCCGCTTTCTCGGGCTGGCTGCAGGCGGCGACGCCGCCGAGCAGCAGGGTGGCCAGCAGCGCGACCGTCGTGCGCAGCCGCCGCGGCATTCGCGGTCCGTGGAGGATGTCCATATCGTGAATTATTATCAGAGTTCGCGGGATAAGCCGGAATTGCCGCGTGGAAGATCGCGTTGACCCACCGGACAAGACCCGAACGGAGCGGCCGCCCGGCCACTCGGAGGAGGACCCCCGAAAAATGCACTGGCCGTCTTGGAGGCGGGCCGTCGAACGGCTCGGCAGGCGGGGCAGGGCCGCGCGCCGAGCCGATCCGGTGCTGCGGCCGCGCCGCAGCCTCGGCATGACCGCCGCGCTCGCCGCGGTGCTCTGTGGGCTGGGCGCGTTCACGCTGTGGGGCACGCTCCAGGCCACCCGGGCCACCGAGGTGCAGAGCCAGGCGCTCGTGCTCGACGCCATTTTCAGTGAGGCCAGCGCGGCGGTGGCGGTGCAGGAGATGCAGGCCCGCCACTACCAGCTCGAACCGTCGGTCGCCAGCCGCGCCCGCTACCTGGAGTCGGCCGCGCAGGCCGACGCCACGCTGCGCCGGGCGGTGGAGCTGAGCACAGGGCCGGCGCTGGAGGACGCACTGCGCCTGCAGGCCGAGCAGTCGGCGTACCGGCAGGCCGCGGACGAGCTGATCATCATGGTGACCGATCGCAACCCCGAAGCCGTCCAGCAGGACCGGCTCGAGGTGACCCCGGCGTACTACACACTCCAGCACGACATCACCGAAGTCGCCCGAAACCACCACACCCAGGCTCAAAAGCTGGTCGCCGACCTGCGCAAGGTGCAGACCCGGATGTTCGCCGCGACGGTCGTCGGGTTCGCGGTCGGCCTGGCCCTGGTCGCCGCGATCTGGCGGGTCATGCTGGGCTACCAGCGCCGGGTGCTCCAGCACGCTGAGGTGAGCCAGTACCAGGCGCTGCACGACCCGCTCACCGGGCTGGCCAACCGGCTGCTGTTCCAGCGCAGGCTGGAGGACGCCCTGGACCCGGCGCGGCCGGACGCCGAACAGCTCGCCGTGATGCTGATCGACATGAACGGGTTCAAAGCCGTCAACGACACCCTCGGCCACCAGGCCGGCGACGACGTGCTGGTGGAGACCGGGCACCGGCTGCGCAAGGTGGTCCGCGACGGGGACACCGTCGCCCGGCTCGGCGGAGACGAGTTCGCCGTGCTGCTGCCCAGCGTCACCTCGGCCGAGGGGGCCGTCGAGATCGCCGAGCGGGCCACCGGGGCGCTGCGGCGCAACTACCTGCTGCCCGCGGGCTCCGCGGCCGTCAGCGGCAGCGTGGGCATGGTGCTGGGCCGTCCCGGCACGAGCGCTGAGGACATGCTGCGCCACGCCGACGCCGCGATGTACCGAGCCAAGACCAGCGGCAAGGGCGTCGCCCTGTACGACCCCGAGATCGACACCGACCAGCCCGGCCGGATGGCGCTCTTCGGCGACCTGCGCGCGCTGCTCACCGACGGCGACCCCGACGGCCAGCTGGTGCTGTACTACCAGCCGCAGGTGCGCCTCGCCGATGCCACCGTCAGCGCCACCGAGGCCCTGGTGCGCTGGCGCCACCCGCAGCTCGGCCTGCTGTCGCCCGGCGCGTTCCTGGGTGTCGCCGAGACCGGCGGTCTGGAGATCCCGCTCACGTACCACCTGCTGCGGATCGCGGTGAAGCAGGCCGCGCACTGGTGCGCCCAGAGCCGCCCGATGACCGTTTCCGTCAACGTGTCGCCGAACTGCCTGCTCGACGACGCCTTCGTCGGCCAGGTGCGCTCCGCGCTGGCCGAGCACGGGCTGCCCGCCACGCTGCTGCGCCTGGAGATCACCGAGAGCGGTATGACCACCGACCCGGGGCGGGCGCAGGACGCGCTGCGCCGGGTGCGCCGCGACGGTGTACAGGTCTCGATCGACGACTTCGGCACCGGCTTCAGCTCGCTGAGCCAGCTCAAGCTGCTCGCCGCGGACGAACTGAAGATCGACCGGACCTTCATCCACGACCTGGCCACCGACCCCGGCGACGCCATCCTGGTGCGCAGCGCCATCGAACTCGCGCACAACCTCGGCCTGTTCGTGACGGCCGAGGGCGTGGAGGACCTCACCGCGCTGGCGATCCTCGACGGGCTGGGCTGCGACCAGGTGCAGGGCTTCGCGCTGGCCTACCCGGTGCCGGCCGACGCGCTCATGGCGGAGATCCGCAAGGCGCAGGACACTGCGCGCACCACGCTCAAACCCGCCACCCGCCGCGGCGGCGCCACGGTGCAGACCCAGACCGCGGCCGCGCTCAACCCGTGAGCGCCGCGTCCGCCGTGCCGGTGTGGGCACGGCGGACGCGACGCCCGGCGGTCAGTGCGCGTAGACCTCGAACTCCGAGATCTGCGCCGCCGGCCAGCCGGTGTTGGACGTGAACGTCAGCGTCAGCTCCCGTGCCGTGACGGCCGGGAAGGTGATCGTGACGACGTTGCCGGTCTCCGGCGCGAACAGGTGCTCTGCCGCGTCGGCCAGCGGCGCGCCGTCGCCCGACACGGCGATGGTCTGCCAGCGGCCGCCCCAGTTGGCAGGCAGTTTCAGCACGATCCGGCTGACCGACGCCTGGTGGCCCAGGTCCAGCGTCACGGTCTGCGGGAAGGCCCCGTTGAGGCTCTCGAAGTACGTCGACGGGTCGCCGTCCACCAGGTTCGGCGGTGCGATCCACCAGCCGGCCTGGGAGCTGGACGTGATGTCGCGGCCCAGGGCCAGGTTGCCGTCGGGGTCGAAGCCGATCCCCTTCAGACCCACCACGTACGGACCGGCGGGCGAGGTGCTGTGGATGGTCAGCGCGCCCGCGTAGTTGCCCGAGGTCTCCGGAGCGAAGCGCACCTGGAGCGTGCAGGTCGCGCCGACCGCGATCACGGTGCAGCCGCTGTCCACGGTGTACCCGCGCGGCGGCACGACCGCCTCGATCGTGATGGGCTTCGGACCCGGGTTCGTGATCTCGACAGGCCGCACCGCCTCGGTGCCGAGCGGCTGGAAGCCGTACTCGACGCCGGTGGCCTGGGCGATCTCCAGCTGACCGGCCGGCGCGAAGCCGCACCGGGTGCCGTTCCAGCCGAGGTTGCCCGCGCCGCGGGTCACCGCGAAGCCGCTGTCGCAGTCGTGCACCCCGGTGCCGCCCAGGCCGAACGCGACGACCTTGGCGAACGAGGCCGCGCCCGGCGCCTGCAACTGCAGGGCGACCGTGCCCGCCCCGGCGACGGTCACCCGCTCCACGGACACGTTCGTGATGGCCTTGCCGAAGAACTGCATGCCCGCGTACGAGCTGTCCAGCAGCGTGGTGTCGCGGACCTGGACGGAGCCGGTCATCGGGGCGTCGGCGGCCCAGAACCACAGTGCGGCGATCTGCGTCGGCTCGTTGGGCACCAGGCTGCCGGTGCGCACCAGCAGGTTGCCGCTGATGGTGGTGGTCCCGGCGAGCGGGTTCGCGCCGAACCGGTTGCCCACGTGCACGCCGCCGCCCTGGGTGACGGTGTCGGCGGCGACGTTGTCGCGGACCGTGTTGTCCCGGCCGCCGTACACCGCGAAGCCGTTGGCCAGCAGCGGCACGGAGACGGTGTTGCGGGTGAAGGCGTTGCCGGTGTCGGCGTTGGCCGCCGACCACATGGCCATGCCGTCGTCGCCGGTGTTGCGGACGAACAGGTTGGTCACGGTGCTGCGGCTGACCCCGTTGTGCAGGTTGAGGCCGTCGGCCCAGACGTTCTTGATCCGGCCGCCGTCGATGGTCAGGTCCTCGGACGGGCCGTCGAACCACATACCGACCTTGACGTGCTCGACCCATACGTTCTTGATGGTCGAGCCGCCGCCGAGCGAGCCGCCGAAGCCGCTGTCGATGGTGGCGTCGTTGCGCACCACCGTCTCGCCGAAGACCGCGAAGTCGGACAGGTGCACGCCGGTGCTCGGGTTCGGCGCGGCGTTGCCGAACAGGCCCACGCCCGCGCCGCGCAGCACGGTGTGCCACGGGCCCGCGCCGCGTACCGTCACCCGGTCCACCTGCAGGTGGCGGGTCACGGTGTAGTCGCCCGGCGGGATCCACAGGCCGCGCCGGGCGTCGCGGGCGGCGTCGATCGCCGTCTGGAGCGCCTGGCCGGAGTCGGCCGCACCGGTCGGATCCGCACCGAAGTCGACCGCGTTCAGGAAGCCCGCGGGGGCGGCCGGAGCGGGAGCGACGACCTCGAAGTCGGCGAGGTCGACCACGGCAGCGGCGCTCGCCTTCAGCCGCACCCGGGTGCCCGCGGGCAGGGTGCGGTCGAAGGTGGTGCGCGCGTCGTCGAAGTAGTGGTGCTGACCCCGGTCGGCCGGGTCGTTGGTGTACGGGTAGTTGCCGTACACGTGGGAGTACTTCGAGGTCAGGGCCAGCTGCCCGGCAGCTCTGCCGTTCGCCGTGACGGTCAGCGCCGCCGTCGTGCCGTCGGGCACGGAGTAGCGCACGTCGACCGCGTTGGCCGGCTTGGCCAGGGTGAACTCGACCCACTCGCCGGCGTCGAGGGCGACCGCGCGGCGGCCGGACGCCTCTGCGGCGAGCTGGGTGAAGGCGCGGGTCGCGGCGAGCACGCGGCCGTCGGTGCGGGCGTGCTCGGCCTCGTACTCGGTGAAGGGCACGGCCGCGCCGCGCTCGCCGTACAAGGCGGGCAGCGGCAGGGCGGTGCCGGGCAGGGTCGGCACGGTCGGCAGGGCCGGACCGGCGACGGCGGCCGTCGCGTTCGTCGCGGCCAGCACGCCGGCCGCGGCGACCGTCGTTGCGGCCAGCAGGGCGGTGCGGAGCTTCATCAATGGCTCCTATCGGGATGATCTGCGCGGATCACAAGCGCGCTCGTCGGATCGGGGGTGTGGGGAATCGGCCGGCACGCGCATCGCGGGCGGTGTCCGGCGGCTGTTTCGGACACGTCGCGAGCGTGTTCCGAGGATGTCAGCAGATTAGGTCCGGCACGGTCGCCACGTCCAGAGCCGAGCGCAAAATTCAAACAAAAGTCCAGGGTGTACTTGCGACCCCGCCCCCACCCACAGGAGGACAGAAATCCCTGTTCACAGGGCACTTTTGCGGTCAAGTGCAAGGGTGGCAAGCTATGGCACGAGGCATAATTCAGCGTCGTGGCAGGCTTGCGACAGCAGAGTTTACGCAAATTTCTCTGCACTCAACGCAAGTTGTTGCAGCGACTTCTCCCGGTCCACAGCGGACCGGGCGAAGGCGGATGATGTCTGGATGATCGAGACAATGCCCGCGGACGACGAGACATCACTGTGGACCCGGCGCACGGGCGGCGGACCTCCCCTGGTGCTGTGCCACGGCGGGCCGGGGCTCTGGGACTACTTCGACGAACCGGCCGCGCTGCTCGCCGCGGACTTCACCGTCGTGCAGTGGGATCAGCGCGGCTGCGGCCGGTCGCCGTCTCCGGAGCCGTACTCGATGGAGCAGAACCTTGCCGACCTGCATGCCATCGTCCGCAGCACCGGCACGACACCGGTCGCCGTGCTCGGCCACTCCTGGGGTGGCCTGCTCGCGCTGCGCTACGCCCTGGCCCACCCCGACCACGTCAGCCACCTGGTGTACGTATCCGGCGTCGGCGTGGACCCGGCCGCCACCTGGCGGGCCGAATACCAGGCCGGCCTGCTCGCCCGGCTCGGCTCGCACCGGCCCCGCTACGACGAGCTCGGCGCCCGCGAGCGCAGCCCCGAGGAGGACCGGGAACTGGCGGTGCTGCAGTGGACCGCCGACTTCGCCGACCCCGCGACGGCGCGGGAACTGGCCGAGCGGGCGGCGACACCGTTCCTCGGCGTCAACCTCGCCTACCACGCTGCGATGAGCCGGCAGACCGCCGAGTACGTCGACTCGGGAGCGGCGCTCGCCGCGGCCGCGACCCTGCCCGTCCCCGTGCTGATCATCGACGGCGTACATGACATCCGCCCGCGCCGTAGCGTGGACTCCCTGGCCCGCGCGCTGCCGAAGGC
The DNA here is from genome assembly GCF_007483665.1 of Catellatospora sichuanensis. GTDB lineage: Bacteria > Actinomycetota > Actinomycetes > Mycobacteriales > Micromonosporaceae > Catellatospora > Catellatospora sichuanensis. The sequence goes on along the minus strand of NZ_ML660186.1, from coordinate 205,938 downwards.
CACCCGGGTCAGCCTGGACGCCGGGCATCTGCCCTGGGCGGAGCAGCCCGCCGCCTTCGCCGCCGCGGTACGGGACTTCGCCCACGGCCGGTGACGCCACGACGAGCGGACCGGACCGGCCGTCGCCCACGGGCGGGGTCCGCCGATAACCGGCTTGAGCAGGCACAAGGCTCAGTAACGTGGACGGGGTGACAGGGGACGGAATCACCCGCCGGGGCCTGCTCGCCGGTGCCGGCGCCGCGGTGGCCGCCGCGGGCCTGGGGGCGTGCGCCAAGCGACCGGATCCGGCCGCGCCCGCCGCCGCGACCACCACGCCCGTCGCGGCCAGCCCCACCCTCGACGCGGCTGCGCTGCGCAAGAAGATCGCCCGGATGATGATCGTCGGCTTCCGCGGCGCGCAGGTCGGCCCCGACGACTGGATCATGAAGGACATCAGCGAGCGCGGGCTCGGCGGCGTGATCCTGTTCGACCGCGACCAGCTGACCGGCGAGAGCCGCAACATCAACTCCCCGGCGCAGGTCACCGCGCTGATCAAGACGCTGCAGGGTGCGGCACCGCACGGGCTGATCGTCTCCATCGACCAGGAGGGCGGCAAGATCGCGCGGCTCGGGCCGCAGAACGGCTTCCCCGCCACGAAGTCGCAGGCCGAGATCGGCGCAGTCAACTCTCCCCCGGCCACCCGTGCCTGGGCGGGCGGTATGGCGCAGACCCTGGTCCAGATCGGGGTGAACTTCAACTTCGCCCCCGTCGCCGACCTCGCCGTGAACCCGTCCAACCCGGCGATCGCCCTGCTCGGCCGCAGCTTCTCGGCGAATCCCGACGTCGTGGTGTCCTGCGCGACCGACACCATCGACACCTATCGCAAGGCGAAGGTGCGCACCTCGATCAAGCACTTTCCCGGCCTCGGCAGCGCCACCGGCAACACCGACTTCGAGGCCGTCGACGTGACCGACACCTGGACCCGAGCCGAGATCGTCCCGTTCCAGCGCCTGATCTCCTCCGGCACCGCCGACACCGTGATGGTCACCCACTTCCTCAACCGCAAACTCGACCCCGACCGGCCGGTGTCGCTGTCCCACGCCGTCGTCACCGACCTGCTCCGCGGGCAGCTGGGCTGGGAGGGCGTGGTGGTCACCGACGACATGCAGGCCGTCGCGATCACCAGCCGGTACGCCCGCGACGAGGCGACCACGTACGCCCTGGAGGCCGGGGTGGACCAGCTCGTCTTCTGCAACCAGGCGGTCTACGACCCGGCGATCGTGACCGAGACCGTCGAGCACGTGCTCGGGCTGGTCCGCACCGGGAAGGTCACCGCCGCGCAGATCGACCGGTCCGTGGCCCGCATCGACGCCCTGTGGCCACCACGCTGAACAGGCGGAACGCGGTTGCGCCGCAGCACTGACGGCTCGTAGTCTCGCCCCCATGCGCGAGGGCGGACGGCGATGACGGCAGCACGGCAGCGGACGCCGCAGGAGAAGAAGCAGCTCAGCTACGCCAAGGACCGTCGCAACAACTACGGCGAGAACGACAAGTCATCGCGTACCAGCATCCGGACCCGCAAACGCACCCCGAACCGGGCCAACCGGCTGCACGCCCAGCAGTCCCTGCGCCATGCTGCGGGCCCGGTCGACCAGGACCGCGCCGACGACGCCGAGCAGCGGCTGCACCGCAAGCGGCCGCGACGCTGGCGCAAGTGGCCCGACCTCGCGCTGGGCGCGCACGTGGAGGGGTCGCTGCACCGCCGGGGCCGGCTGGACCAGGCCGCCGCACCTCGCATCGACGTCGCACTGGACCGCCTGAGCCGCCGCCGCAAGCCGCCGCCGCAGGGCAAGAACGCGATCCGCGCCTGAACCGGATCCGCGCCTCACAGCATCGTGGGCGCGGAGCAGAACAGGTGCTGCACCCGCGTGGTGGAGACCGCATGCGGCACCGACGTCACGGCCGGACCGCCAGGTGACGGCAGCGCGCCCGGCACCTCGCCCATCCGCGCCAGGCCGAGGCAGAACACCACCTCGTCGACGGGGTCCGGCAACTTGATCACCCCGTACCCGATGTCGTCGCCGTAGGGATGGTTGCGGCGCAGCGGAAGGGGGACCGTGATCTCCTCGGCCACCTCCTGGCCCGCGGGCAGCACGACCGCGCCGACCTGCGGGGCGGCGCCCCAGTCCTTGCGGTCGGTGTCGGGCCGCGGGAAGGCCCGCTTGCCGAGCTGCACGGTCCCCGTGCCGGGACGTCCGACGACGTAGACCGCGTTCGGGTCGTCCCGCGCGGTGCCGGCCGAGCTGTAGGCGGGCACCCGGTTGAGCACGAGCAGGTCCCCGCCCGACCGGTTGACCAGGCGGTAGCTGATGCGCAGCTGCTGCCCGCGCACGGTGACCTCGGCGCGGAAGCCGACCGCCGGCGGGTCGCCCGCGCTCGGCGGGTCTGCGGGCTCCGCCGGGTCGTCCGCGCAGCCCGCCACCCCCAGCACCACGGCCAGGCAGCCGGTGAGCAGACCGGACCATCCGCGCCTAGTACGCGTCACGGCGCGGCGCCCCCATCTCCTCGCGCAAGCCGTTCTCGGTCAGGTCGTAGCGGTGCTTGTCGTAGATCTCGTCGGGCGTCTTCGGGTCCTGGTCGCCGTCGATCGGCAGGCCGACCGCCTGGCGCTCGTCGTTCTCCACGCCGGGATTGTCGGCTCCGGTGTAGATGCCGGGGGCCTGCGCGTCGTTCATGTAGTCGTAGACGTGCGCCATCTCGTGGTAGAGCACGGCCACCGGCGGTCCCTCGACGGTCCGCCCGTTGCCCATGGTCAGCTGGTCCAGGTGGGTGTTGTAGTCGATCTGGTGGCTGCCGCCGCTGTGGCTGGCGGTGCTGTTGTTCGGGTCGGCCGGGTTGTTGTACTCCTTGATGGTCAGCGAGTCGCCGTCGTGGTGCCACAGCCACCAGCCGCCCTCGCTCTCGTCGTGCCCGCGCTGCAGCGCGGCCAGCATCTGCTGGCCGCGCGGCGAGGAGGCCAGCATCTCCAGGTCGGCCTCGACCCGCGCCTTGAACTCCGGCGAGCCGTCGATGTTGATGAACGTCTGGAAGTCCTTGATCTCGACGGTCACCGTCTGCTCGACGCCGGTGGACGTGTCGCCCTTCTCGCCGTACAGCTTGTCGGCGCCGCTGCCGCCGTCGACGGTGTCGCTGCCGCGCCCGGCGTAGACGGTGTCGTCCCCGCCGCCGCCGCGGACCGTGTCGTCACCGTGGCCGCCGGAGACGATGTCCTTGCCCGCGCCGCCGGAGACGGTGTCGTCGCCCTTGGCGCCTTCCAGGTAGTCGTCGCCCTCACCGCCGCTGAGCGCGTCGTTGCCGTCCAGGCCGTACACGGTGTCGTTGCCCAGGCCGCCGGAGAGGATGTCGTCGCCGAAGCCGCCGTCGACGTAGTCGCGGCCCGACCCGGACGAGACGCGGTCGTTGCCGCCGCCGCCGTAGACGCGGTCGCGCCCGTCGAGGCCGAGGATCGTCTCATCGCCGTCGCCGCCCCTGACGACGTCGTCGCCCTCGCCGCCGAGCAGGGTGACGTGCACCTTGGTGCCCGGCTGCACGGTGATGCTGTCGTTGCCCTCGCCGCCGCGCACCACCACGTCCGCGCCCGCCGGGAAGTGGTACTTCGCCCCGTTGATCGTGACGACCTGCATGCCGGTGTCCGGGTCGATGCTGATCTGCACGTCGTCGTCGCCCGTGCCGGTGCTGACGATGACCCGGTTGCCGTCGTAGATGACACCGGTGCCGGCCGCCTCGGGCGGCAGCGTGAACGGGTCGGTGGTGCCCGCGGCGACCGCGGACCAGTTGCCGGCGATCGCCCGGAACGCGTCGCGCGCCTTGCCGAACTCCGCCATCCGGTCGCGCAGCTGGTCGGACAGGTCGCTGGTGATCTCCCGGCAGCGTCCCATCGAGCCGGTCACCACGGTGGACTCCGCGTCGTCCTTCGGACTGAACATCAGCTGCATCGGTGCGTAATAGGTGAACGTCACCGCGGTCGCCTTGCCCCACTCGCCGGTCAGGTGCGACTGGGCGGCCCGCAGCGCCCCCGCGGACTGCTCCAGGGCCGTCGCGGCCGCCTTCGCCGCGGCCTCCGCGGCGTCGAGGTCGGCGACCAGCTTCTTGCGGTGCGCGTCGAACGAGTCCGCGGCGGGACCCTCCCAGGGCCCGTTCACCAGCGCCTTCGCCGACGCGTCGACGTCGTCGGCGGCGCCGGAGACCGCCGTGGCCACGGCCCGCCAGGAGGCGACCGCGGTGTCGAGCTGGTCGGGGCGCGCGTGCAGATCCCACACGTCCGGCGTCAGGATCGCCGCGGGCGCCGTGGTCGTGGGCTCAGGCGGGGGTATGGCCATGCGAGGTCCACCGATCCTGGGTCAGATGGGGATGTTGCGATGCTGCCGGCGCACCTTCGCCGCGGCGTCGTCGTCGGCCTTCTTGTACGCGAAGGCGATCCGGTATAACCGGTCCACATCGCCCTCCAGCACGGCGACGAGCCGGCCGAGCGCGACGTCGCCCTCGTCGACGACCTCGGTGTGGGCGGTCGCGGCCGCGGCGAGGCCGTCGCCGAAGGCCGTCGCGGGCACCGCGAGCGGGCCTCCGGCCGTACGCCAGGCGTCGGCGATCCGTTGCGACGAGCGCATCATCTGGTCGGCCATCCTGGTCACCTCGACCGGGTCGGCGCGCACTTCGTTCGGCGGCACATCGGGCAGCCTAGTGACGAAGCGCAATGTCGGCCACCGCAGCGGGCACGGGCGGCGGCGGCTACGTTCGTCCGGTGCCACGACGCGGGCGTCGCGGGGCACGATTCCGGACGCAGAACGTCCGCAATGGGTTCTAGGGTGCCGACAGACACCCCTCGGGAAGTCTGCTGCCGTCCCGCCGGCAGGCCTGCTCGCGGCGAGCGCGGGCAGGGCCGCCGCCGACCCGATCGAAGGAGAATCACATGGCCGAAGTGCTGCTGTTCCACCACGCGCAAGGGCTGACCGACGGCATCCGGGCCTTCGCCGACCGGTTGCGGCAGGCCGGACACACGGTGCACACCCCGGACGTGTACGACGGCAACACGTTCCCGACGCTGGACGAGGGCCTGGCCTACGCCCGCCAGGTCGGTTTCGGCGAGATCTTGGAGCGTGGTGTACGCGCCGCCGACGCCCTTCCCGCCGAGCTGGTGTACGTCGGCTTCTCGCTCGGTGTGCTGCCCGCGCAGCGGCTGGCGCAGACCCGGCCCGGCGCCCGCGGCGCGGTGCTGCTGGAGTCCTGCGTGCCACCGTCGGAGTTCGGCGGCGCCTGGCCGGCCGACGTTCCGGTGCAGGTCCACGGCATGGACGCCGACCCGTTCTTCGCCGGGGAGGGCGACATCGATGCGGCCCGTGCCCTGGTCAAGGAAGCCGACGACGGAGAGCTGTTCGTCTACCCCGGCGACCGGCACCTGTTCACCGACAGCTCCCTGCCGAACTACGACGCCGACGCCGCCACGCTCGTCATCGGGCGGGTGCTCGACTTCGTGAACCGCCGCTGACCCGGACCCGGACGCCTCCGCCGGGTGGGGTCGGCGGTCACGACCCGGTGAGGCCATGCCGGTACGCGTACCCGGTGACGTCGGCGCGGTCCCGCGGGGGCGAGAAGCTGCTCGCCGTCGCCGTCGCCGTCGCCGGCGTCGCCCACGACCTGCACCCCGTCCATCCACGGGCCGGCCCAGCGCCCGGACGTGACCGTCACGATCGACGCCGATGCCTTCCTCGAAATCGCCGAAGGGCGTTCGACCCTCGCCGAAGCCGTCGACGCCGGCCGCGCCACCGCATCCGGCGACACACGAGTGCTGCGCCTGCTGAAGAAGCTCTTCCGGCGACCCAGCCCGCAGACCCGGCAACCGGCGCGATAACGCGACGGCAGACCGGATACGGCGGCACACAGCCGTGTCAGCGGGCGTGTCAGCGGCATGTCAGAGGGGTGACAGGCCGGATCCCGATAGTTGCCGCATGACGAATTCAGCGATTGCGGTCTCGGGACTGCGAAAAGCCTACAAGGACAAGGTCGTGCTCGACGGCATCGACTTCGAGGTCCGCGCGGGGACGGTGTTCTCGCTGCTCGGCCCGAACGGGGCGGGTAAGACGACGACGGTGAACGTGCTGACCACGCTGATGAAGGCAGACGGTGGCACGGTCCGCGTCGCCGGCCATGATGCCGCGACCGAGGCCAAGGCGATCCGCGCGGCGATCGGCGTCACCGGCCAGTTCGCGGCGGTCGACGAGCTGCTGACAGGGCAGGAGAACCTGCAGCTGATGGTGGATCTGAGCCGGGTGCCCGCCAAGGACGGCCAACGGGTCGTCACGGACCTGCTCGAGCGGTTCGAGCTGACGGAGTCGGCGGGCAAGCCCGCATCGACCTACTCCGGGGGCATGCGCCGCAAGCTCGACCTGGCGATGACGCTCGTCGGCAACCCGCGGATCATCTTCCTGGACGAGCCGACGACGGGACTGGACCCGCGCAGCCGTCACACGATGTGGTCGATCATCCGTGGCCTGGTCGCCGACGGCGTGACCATCTTCCTCACCACCCAGTACCTCGAGGAAGCCGATCAGCTCGCCGACCGCGTCGCGGTCCTCGACCAGGGCCGCCTCGTCGCCCAGGGCACTCCAGACGAGCTAAAGCGCCAGATCCCCGGCACCCACATCCGGCTCCGGTTCACCACCGTCGCCGAACTCGACGCCGCCGCGCGGGTCCTCACCGACGCCACACCCGACCCCGAGGCACTGACCTTGCGGGTTCCCGGCGACGGCGGCACGAAGTCGCTGCGGGCCCTGCTGGACCGGCTCGACGAGCACTCGCTCAGTGCCGAGGAGTGCTCCGTACACACCCCCGATCTCGACGACGTCTTCCTCGCCCTGACGGGCCACACCACGGAGGCTGCCAAATGAGCACCAAGTCGCACTCGCTGGTCATGTTGCGCCGCAACTCCAAGCACATCGCCCGGAACCCGACCTCGGTGTTCAACGCGGTCCTGATGCCGATCGTGATCATGTTGATGTTCGTATACATGTTCGGAGACGCCTTCGAGGTCGGCGTGGACTACATCGACTACGCGACGCCAGGACTGATGCTGCTGGCCGTCTGCTACGGGCTGGGATCCACCGCGACGGCGGTGAACTCCGACATGACCAAGGGCATCATCAACCGGTTCAAGGTCATGGACGTCTCCCGCGGTGCGGTGCTGACCGGTCACGTCGTCGCCAGCGTGCTGACCAACCTGGTCGCCATCGCGGCCCTGATCGGGGTGGCCTTCCTGCTGGGATTCAACCCGGCGGCGAGCCTGCTCGACTGGCTCGGCGTGGTCGGCATGATCGTGCTGCTCGGGTTTGCCGCCGGTTGGCTGACGGTCGCCCTGGGACTGTCGGCGAAGTCGCCGGAAACCGCGGGCCTGGCCGCCGTGCCGCTGGTAATGCTGCCGTTCTTCAGCAGTGCGATCGTGCCCGCGGAGAAGATGGGACCCGGGCTGCGGGAGTTCGCCCAGTACCAGCCCTTCACACCGATCATCGAAACCCTGCGCGGATTCCTCGACGGCACACCGTCCGCCGGCGACGTGATCCCCGCCCTCGCCTGGTGCGTCGGCATCGCACTCGTCGGGTACCTGTGGGCGCGCTCCACGTTCAAGAAGCGGGCGTGACCACGACCAGCTGACACCGGTTCGTCCGGGTGCCTTCCAGCGCCGCCTCGGTGAAGTTCTTCTCGCCGAGGCGGCGCCGCGCTGTCTGCCCGGTCCGGCCGTGGCGCGGCGCCGGATCCGCGACTCGTCCTGCGCGACCGCGCCCAGGTGGTGGTGGCGTACGAGACCAGCCCAGGACTGAACGGGTCCCCGCAGACAGGCTGGGCCATGCGAGGTGGTCCCGCATGGCCCAGCACCTCACGTCCGGGCGTGCACGGAGAAGAGCAGATCTCCAGCGGCCAATGACAGATCTTCCGGATCGTCGCTCACACTGGCGACGACCCGCGAGCAGGCGACGAACCCCGTGGTGGAGGTGCTCGAAAGCGCCAGGTGAAGCAAACGGACCGGAAGCTCGGCGAGCTCGCTGAAAACAGGCTCCTCCTCGTCCGTTGCCCTACGGATGACGAGGTCCGGGTAGGTCCGACGCAGCTTCATCAGTTCGACAGCCTCGAACAGCACGTTGATCGTCTGCTGTCCGCTGAGCCCGACGCTCCGCAGCAGCAGATGGGAATGCCCGATGCCGTATCCCCAGACCCGAAACGTGCGCCCGCTCTCCCACGGAAGGCCGGGCTCACTAAGCGAACGGGTTGGCATCCGGTTTTCCTTTTCGATACCACGTGATTCGATCCCACGCCTCGGGGTGGATACTCAGCTGGTACATCTCCCATCGCGTGAAGCCCTGACCGAGCGGGTCGGTTGCATCCACGTCCCGGCCGGACGCAGCATATGCGATCGGGTCATCGATGCCGTCCAGATTCACGTGAATCTTGGTCACGCCGTCCTGGATGAAACCCAGCAACTGTTGGTACCACGGACCAGAGCCGGTCCAGTCCCGGTACATCAGTGCCCCGCGCTCCATGGCGAAGACGTTGAGGGCGATGTCATCATCACCTACCTGCTGCTTGCCCAATGCGATCGACCCGCAGCCACTGGTGTTGTGGACCAGAAGCGACGTCTGACCGGCCAGCACGTAGTACGTGTGGTCGTCGGCGACCGTGAGGTTGTGGACCGTGGTCCGCTCGGTCCGCAGACCGACGGCGCTGACCTGAGTCCACGCGCCCGAACCCGTACGCAGCCAGTTCCCGGGGCGCAGTTCGCCGGCGTCGACCCACTGCTCGCGGTCCGGCACCCAGAAGGGGTGTCTGTCGGTCGCGGTGATCAGGCTCTCATCACCCCCGTCGGTGACGGTGATGTCGACGAGGTGCTTCTGGCCGGTGCCGGTGATGGTGCCGGTGACAGGACGCGGCCGCGTGACGTCGGTCAGCGGGTCGGTGGCCAGCACCTGGTCGCCCACGCGGATGTCTTCGATGGCCCTGGCGCCGCCGTCGGCGAGCAGCACCGGCGTGCCGGCTACGAAGCTGTTGGAGCCGTTGACACAGCCCCGCATCCAGGTGGTCTTCAGCAGCTGCAGTCGTCCGAGATCGGCCGCCTTGATCTCCGCCGCTGCCTTCTTGGCGTTCTGGATGGCGACGTAGAGCACCTGGAGACTGCGGAAGCCGGCGACGAGCGCCTTTCCGACCCCGAAGAGGATCAGGGATTCGAGGGCGGCCTGGCTGAGGTTGAGCAGGGTCTGGCCGAGCGTCTGGTCGCCATTGATGAGCTTGACGATGTTGACGCCGACGTCGGTGATCGTCAGCAGCGCGCCGGCGGCGGCGCCACAGGCCAGGGTGGCGATGCACAGGCCGGCGAAGCCCGCCGCGGCCGGGAGGAAGACCGCCGTCATGCTCCGGGCGTACTCCGACAGGGCGACCAGCGACTGCATCATGCGGAACGCGGGGTCCAGCGTGGAGTGCATGCAGTTCTGGTAGAGCCGGCTGCCGTCCGGGTAGTAGCCGCAGAACGCGGCGTTGGTGTACGCCCGCCTGGCCAGGGCCTCCGGCTTCCCGATGATGTTCTCGACACAGTCGCGGTTCGCATCGCCGGTCGGGTCCAGGAACTCCTGCCACTTCAGGGCGAAGTCCGTGGTGTACTCGCGACTGCACACGACGACCTCTCGGGCTCGTGCATCCATGTACTGCGTGTGGGCCGCCTTGGCGGCCACGTGAGCCGCCTCGGCGTCCAGCCCGGCGACGCGTGCCCACGCCTCGGCCTCCATGGCGGCGACACGGGCGTCGTTGGCCGCCTTGACGGCCGCCTCGTGGGAGAGGACGGCCCAGGTCGCGGACCGGACCGCGCTGCGCACCGAGGCGTTGGCCCGGGTCGCCGCGGCTTTGGCGGTGTTCACCGCCGCGGCTGCCTTGTCGACCGACTGCGTGGCCTGGGCTGCATACACCGTCGCCTGGATCGCGTGGCCGGCGGCCTCGTTCGCCGACTCCTGCGCCTGCTCGGCGTAGTCCGCCGCCTGCGCGGCGTCGTTACGCGCCTGCGCGGCCACCGCGTGCGCCTCCAGAGAGTGCTGCACCGCGGTCGCGGCGATCTGGTTGATCTTCTCGAGCATCCCGCCGACCACCGCGAGGTGGGCCGCCTGCTCATGATCGCGCTCAGCAGCGGTGTACTGGCCGGTGTTCAGGAACTCCCGCAGGCCGACCGGCGGGCCGTCCAGCGCGATCTGCGCCGCGGCCTTGACCTCCGGACCTCCGGCGGCAGCGATCTGGTTGACCATCACCCGCTGCCCGGTGGCCGCCGCGGTGTACTGCCCGTTGTCCAGGAAGTCCCGCAGTGCCTGCAGCGTCTCGGCGTTGAGCGCCGTTTGCGCCGCCTGCGCCAGGACGACGTCGCCCACGCTGTTGGCCGTCGCCAGGATCTGGTTCACCTTCAACCGGTCCTGGGTGTACCGGCCCGGATAGTTCTGCGTGAGCAGGAACTGCCGGACCGTCGCGTCACTTCCGGCCAGCGCCGTGTTCGCCGCCGTCGTCAGCGCCGTGTTGTCCGAGACCGCCAGGTTCATCACCGCATGCCGGTCGTCACGCGCCGCAGCAGCGACGATCTCGGTCCGCGCGAACTCCAGCACCCCGGCGTCATCAGCGGCCAGCGCCGTCCGCGCAGCCTCCTGCGTCCAGGCACCCGGCCCCTGCGCCAGCGCCAGCGCGACCCGCCGCGCCGCGGCCACCGCCTCCGCCGTGGGCGTCGCCGGGTTCTGCGCCACCGCCAGCAGCTGGTTGGTCTGCGCGTCACGCTTGGCCGACTGCGCGACATCCCAGTTCACCTGACGCTGCTGCGCCTCGTACTCGACATTGGCGACCTGCGCCGCCTCCACGCCCTGGTCACGCAACACCGCCAGACGCTCGGCGTCAGCCTCACGCGCCGCGTCGAACACCGCCACGGCCAGGTTCACCGTGTCGAGCGCGGCCTGCGCCGCCACCGTCGCCGCGTTGGCATGCTCGGTCGCCCGCGAAGCCGCATACGCGGCCTCACCGGCATGATCGGCCGCCTCGATCGCCGCCAGCGCAGCGGCATCGGCGTTGTCGGCCGCCCGCAACGCCGCGTCCCGCGCCGCGAACGTCGCCGCGATGGCAGTCTGCAGATACTTCTCGGCGGCCTGTACCGCCCGCAGCGCCCGCTCCGCGTTGGCCCGCGCCCGCTGCGCCGCCGCCACCGCCTCGGCCGTTTCCGCACCCGCGGCGTAGGCGTGCTCGGCTGCCTCCTCATTGGCATCAGCTGCCGCCTTGGCGAACAACGCCGCTGCCTTGGCCGCCGCGACAGCCGTGTTGTTCGCCTGCACCGCCTTGCCGGCCTGGTCGGCATTCTCCGCGAAGTCCCGCGTCCGCTCCGCGATCTCCCTGGCTTCCTCTGCCGCCGTCCGTGCCGGGCCCGCCCACGACCCGAACCGGGCCGCCCACGCCGCCACACCACGCGCCTTCGCCGCGGCCTGACCCGCCTTCGCCGCAGCCGAGGCGGCCTTCGCCGCAGCCGAGGCCGCCGCGCGCGCCGCCCGCGAAGCCGCCGCAGCCGCCTGCACCGCGACCTGCGCCGCCTGCGCCGCCTTGTCCGCGGCGACCGCCGCACGCCTGGCATGCGCCGCAGCCTGCGCCGTGTTGTCCCGCGCCGCCTCCGTCGCCGCCGCCGCCTCCTCGGCCGCCTTCTTCGCCGCCTCAGCCGACGCCTTGGCCCGATCCGCCTCCTGCGTCGCCTGCTGCGTCTCCTGCGCCGCCACCTCACCAGCGGCCTGCGCCTGCGCCAGCAACTCCGTCAACGTCGCAGCCTCATCGTCGCGAGCCGACGCCACCGCCCAGCCGTACCCCAGGAACGCCTCCATCGCCTCCGGCGACCCCGCGTCCAAAGCCTTCTGCCCCGCCGCCCGCACCTGCGGACCACCCATGGCCATCGCCTGGTTGACCCGCAACCGCTGGTCGGTCCGCCACTGCACCTGCCAGCCGGAGTCCAGGAACGTCCGCATCACCGCCGGGTCCTCGGAGTCCAGCGCCTGCTGCGCCACCTCCCGGACCTGCGGACCCGCCGACGCCATCAACTGGTTGACCGACACCCGCGCATCGATGTCGGCCGCCGTCTGCCAGCCGTCGGCCAGGAACGCCGAGATCGCACCCTGGTCACCGCCGTCCGCCGCGGCCAGCGCCTGCTGCGCCGCGGCCCGCACCGCCGGACCGCTCTCGCCGAGCACGTTGACGACCGCGTCGCGCTGGTCGATCCGCTGCGCCTGAGCCCAGCCCTCGTCCAGGAACGCCCGCACCTGCTCGTCGGAACCCACCAGCGCGGCCTCGGCCGCCACCCGAACCTGCGCACCGCCGTACAGCCATGCCGTCACCGCGAGTGATCGGTCCACGGCGATGGGTGGTGCTTCCGCCCGCGCCGGAGTGGCGCGCAGCAGCACCGACAGCAGCACCAGCGCCGTCAGGGCCGCGACGAGCGCCCGGCGCCTGGTCGCGTCCCACCGATGCGGCCTGGCTGTCACGAAGCCAGATGACAAACTCAAGGTCTTCTCCGATTCCCCGTTGAAGTTGCACGAACAGTGGCCGCGATCGCGTCCTGGCCGGACCACGGCAGTCCCGATCAGCCGGAGCCACGTCAGGGATCCGCTCATCGCCGGAACCGACACGGCGCATTGACGGCACCGGCCGGCGCCCGGGTGGCGGTTCGGCCGGCCACGTCATACGGCGACGAGGCAGCCGTTGCAGGTGGAGAGGGTATGCGCGATCGCGCCGACGGCGACCGCGACAGAGCCGCCTCTTTGCCCATCAGCGTGGATCACACGGACGGTTGCTCCTGCAGGATCTGAGCCGCACCCGGGGCTGCTGCCATCACCCGTGAGAGATGCGGCAGTGACCGGAGCGGCAGCCACGACGCGTGGCATCGTGCAATGTGAACACCGCTCGTGATGTGGCTGCAGCGCATACCTTTAGACGCGACATGGCGACCATGACACGAACTCCCCGTTGTCATCCACTGTGGATCACGGATGCGAGATCCGCTCGCGGAACGTAACGTCCTCGGCAAGCCGGGTCAAGACCAAAATGCCGCGTAGCTTAGTTTGATCATGCTGCTCGGGGTTCGATCAGGTACAGCGCGATCGTGTGGCCAGGAACGCGTGCGTGCCGCACTCGGCCCACGCCACCACCCATGCCTTCGCAAACGCCGAACGGCTGTTTCCGGACCCGACATAACCGAACTCGGCCGCGTTGGCGTCGGTGTCGGGCAGACCCAGATCGAAGGTCTCGGACCTGTTCGACTGGCTCGCTGCCCGCAGCGGGTGGCCCGCCGATCCGGTTGCACGACCTCCGGCACGGCGCGACGACCATCGCCCCAGCCGCCGGCAACGAGATGAAGGTGGTCCAGGAGGTGCTCCAGCACTCGGCGGTCGGGCTCACGCCGGACACCTACTCAGCGTCCCGTCGGAGGTGGCACGGGAGGCCGCGGAGGCGGCCGCGCGGGTCGTCCCGCGGCGGAGTCGCGCCCGGGCACACATCGGGCAGACATACCGACCGGCCGGGTACGCCGTCAATCAACAAGATCCGCATAAATGAGAGACGCCCAGCTCAGACGCAGGATGGCCTGGTGGGGCGGGCGGGACTCGAACCCGCGACCGAGGGATTATGAGTCCCCTGCTCTAACCTGCTGAGCTACCGCCCCGCGCCGGACCATCCCGGCGCTGCATAGCGTAGCGAATCTGCGCCGCTGCTCACACGCCCGATATCGGTGCGACACTCCTGGCCGGTCGGGCATGCCCGCCAGGGCCGGGCGCGATATCCGATCGCCTCCGCGGAGGCGGTCCCCTACCGTCGCGACATGCCGCGTCCGCTGATCCCGACCCCCGTCGACGCCGACCTGCCCGCCTGGCTCGACTCCCTGGGCACCCGCTTCGCCGCCTTCGAGCTGCAGGGCTCCGGCTGCGTCTCGTACGGGGTGGCCACCCTCGCCGGGCAGCGCTTCGTGAAGACCTTCCGGGCCCGGCACGACGGGTCGCTGCATCGGGCGCTGGCCGTGCACGCGGCTGTCGCGCACGAGGCGATCGCCGCTCCGCTGGCCGCCTACCGGCTGCGCTCGGGCGAGGCCGCGCTGGTGTACCCGTGGCTGGACGGCGGTGTGCTGTACCCGACGGATCCGCGCGGGGCCGCGGTGCGCACGGATCCGGACGGGGCGATGGCCCGTTTCCGGGCGCTGCCTACCGACCGGGTCGAGGCGGCGCTGGACGCGGTGCTCGACGCGCACGTCGCGGTCGCCGCGGCCGGCTTCGTCGCGGTGGATTTCTACGACGGCTGCCTGCTCTACGACTTCGCCGCGTCCCGGATGCACGTGGTCGACGTGGACGAGTACCGGCCGGGCCCGTTCACGCTGGAGGCCGACCGGCTGCCCGGCTCGACGAGGTTCATGGCCCCGGAGGAGTTCCGCCGCGGCGCCGTGATCGACGAGCGGACGACGGTGTTCACCCTGGGCCGGACGCTGCGGCTGCTGCTGGACGCCGGCGACGCCGAGTCCGCCTGGCGTGGCGATGACCGCCAGTCGGCCGTGATCACCAGGGCGACCGATCCGTGCCCCGAGCACCGCCACGCCACGGTCGGCGAGCTCGCCGTCGCCTGGCGGGCGGCGACGGCACCGCGGTGACCTGCCCGTATACAAACTGGTGGGCCCGGCGACCGCCGGGCCCACCAGGATGATCACGTCTTACGGGCGGGGCTTGGGCCCGTACGGCGCCTTCTTCCGCACGACCACGCGCTCGTTCTCGTCGTCGCAGGTGGTGCTGACGGCCTCGTTGTCGGAGTCACCGCTGTAGGCGGCGATCCACTGGTAGGTGCCGGGTGTGGTGGGCCGGAACGTTCCGGACGGGTACACGCCGTTGCCGTTGATCGTCACGGTGGAGGTGAAGACCGGGGTACGCGAGCAGGTCGCGTCGCCCGGGCCGTACAGGCTGAAGGTGATGGTGCCGGTCGGGTCGGCACCGCCGGACAGGGTCGCCGTGTCGTGGACCCGCTTGCCGACGAAGGTGTCGCGCGACGCCTCCGTGACCAGCCTCGGCGTCACCGGCACCGCCCGAACGACGACGCTCTCGCCCGCATCGCCGCAGGCGGTGGTCGTTTCGGCGTTGTTCGCGTCTCCGCTGTACGCGGCGATCCACTGGTAGGTGCCCGGCTCCGTCGGGATGACCCCGGCCGAGGTGAACGGTCCGGGGCCCGCCACCACCACACCATCGGTCACCACCGGTTCGCCCGCGCATTCCGCGTCGTCCGGCCCGAACAGGGTGAAGGTGATGATGCCGGTCGGGTTGTTGCCCCCGGTCAGGGTCGCGGTGTCGCTGATCGTGCCACCCAGGTCCACGTCGGGGGATGCCTGGGTGGTGATCGTCGGCGTGGCCAGCGGGCTGACGACGACGTCCTCGAGCGGGTCGTTGCACGCGGTCCCGGCGGCGGTGTTGTTGGCGTCACCGCTGTAGTCGGCCCGCCAGTGGTAGGTGCCCGGCGCGGTCGGCGTGAACGGGGCGGACTGGTACGGCCCGTTGCCGCTCACCGGCACGGTCGACGTCTCCACCGGCGCCTCTTCGCAGCCGACGTCCGGGTACAGGTTGAACGTGATCGTCCCGGTGGGCTGGAAACCGCCCGTGAGCCGCGCCCGGTCGAAGACCGATCCGCCGAGCGAGACGTCGTCGGAGGCGAGCGTTCGCAACGTCGGCGTGGCCTGGTTGACCACCACGTGCTCGGCGGTGTCTTCGCAGTCCGAGGTGATCGTCCTGCCGTTCTGATCGGTGTACTCCGCGACCCACCGGTAGAGCCCGGCAGTCGTCGGCGTGAAGTCACCCGACGGGAAGGACCCGTCGCCCGGGGCGGCGACCGGGCCCAGGGTGGTCACCAGGGTCGTGCAGGTGTCGTCGTCCGGGCCGTACAGGGAGAAGCTGAGCGAGCCGGGGCCTTCGGTGCCGACCAGGGTGGCGGTGTCACTGATCACGCCGCCGATGGGCACGTCATCAGACGCGAGGGTGGTCAGGGTCTGCAGGGCGGCCTTGCTCAGGCCCACCTTGGTCATGGGGACCGTCTGCGCGCCGAATGCGGCTGCAGAGGCCACCGAGGTCAGCAGCGCCAGGCTCAGTAGTGCGCCGTGCGCCACCTGGCGGGTCGGGTTGGTTCGTGCGGTTCTCATACGCAATGCCTCCGCTGCGTGAGATGACGTGTGAGGTGCGAAAACACCGAGACGGAGCATATGGCTATTAAAAGCATCAAATGCAGCAAAACCGTCAGACACGTCTTTTATTCGCTTTTGTTGAGCGCGGAAGACGCAAAAAAACCCCGGCCCTAGGGCCGGGGTTTCGTGTGCTGGCTCCCCCACTTGGACTCGAACCAAGAACCTGCCGGTTAACAGCCGGCTGCTCTGCCAATTGAGCTACAGGGGAATGTGCTCTTGGCGACCCTGCGGATCTCTCCTCAGCGGCGCGCCTCGACAAGACTACAGGACGGTCCCCCGGGTATGGCAAACGGGTAACCCTGGCCGGTCTGGTGTCGCGGCGTGCCCACACCAGGCAGGATGGGACGTATCACGCGATCGATGCTGAGGAGGCACGATGGGGAAGCTGGTGTGGTTCGCCGCGGGTGCGGCCGTCGGGTTCGTGTTCGGCACGCGTGCCGGACGCCAGACCTACGACGACCTGGTGGCCACCACCCGCAAGGTGATGGAGCACCCCACGGTGCAGGAAGCGGCGGGCCTGGTCCAGGCGCAGGCCGCGAAGCTGTACGACGAGGGCCTGCGCAAGCTGAACCAGCAGGTCTGAAGCCCCCTTCGCGCGGACCTAACCGGCGCGGCCGACTCCCGGCATCGGGCGGTCGGCCGCGCCGTCGAGTCCCACCGCGCTCAGCTCGTCGCGGGCGGCGTCCAGCTCCTCGGTGCCGTCGACCTCGAGATGGTCGCAGCCTGCGTGCACGCCGCCGAGCACAGCGGCCAGCATCGAACGGGCCACCGCGCCGAGATCGCTGTCGTCGGCGTGGTGCCCCAGCCGCAGCTTCACCACGGACAGCCGCGCTCGGCGCAGCCGGGTGAGCGCCTGAGCCGGGCTCTCCTTGGCGTCGGCCAGCTGCGCGGCGCTCAGACAGGCGCCGATCCGGGCCGGGTCGGCGCGCTCCAGCAGCCGCACGACGTCCTGCGAACCGGTGATCAGGGTCTTCGGCGCGGCTTCGACCGCGACCCGGACGAGCCGACCGGTATGCCAGGCGATCTCGGTCAGGCCGCCGCTGAGGTCGGCCATCAACCGGGTCGCCACCTGCCATTCGCGTTCGCGCTGCTCGCGCCGGGCCTCGTCGGCCGCGGTGTCGGTCTCGGCGTCGGCCTCGTCACCGGTGAGCGCGGGCACGGCAGAACGCGGCAGGGTGGTGGAGATGGAGCCGTGGGCGCTGTCCTCGGGCAGCAGGTCGACCAGCACCCGGGCCAGGTCGAGGGTGTGCATCCACCAGGTGCGCCAGCTGCCGTCGGGCGCCGCGAGGTCGGGGCCGGTGTCGAGGGTGACCACCTCCAGCCGTCGGGTGGCCAGTTCGTGGCGCAGCCGTCGGCGCAGCCCGAGCGAGGAGGCGAGGGTGGCGGCCAGGATCGGGCCGAGCCGCAGACTCACGCTGAGCACGTCCGCGAACAGGCGCTGGCGCTGCGGCACGACGCGGTTGTCCAGCGTCTTCAGTAGCGCGCGCACGTCCTTGACGTTCTCGACGGACACGACGGTCGCCACGTGCACAGTCTGTCCGTCGGGATGTCGTAGGCGCATCGGTCACCTCCGCCCGGCGGCGTGTTGCCGAGAACGTACCCGCCTGATCCACATCAGACAAATAGAACCTAACAAATGAGCGCATGAGCATGATCTAGTTCACGCGCTCATTCACGCCCGAACAGGTTTAACGGCAGAGCACCGAGGTAAGGCGGCGGCTCGCCACGTACAGGCCGACGGCCAGCATGACCAGCAGATATGCCACGTTGCCGAGCATCGACCAGCTGAGCATCCCGGTGGTGATGCCCCGGATCAGCTCCACCGCGTGGTAGAGCGGGGTGATCGCGATCAGGATCTCGACCGGCACCGGGTAGTCCTGCACCGGCGAGAAGGTGCCGGAGAACAGGAACAGCGCGAACTGCCCGGTGCTGATCAGGTCGAAGTCCTGCCAGCCGCGGATGTAGGTGCTCACCGCCATGCCGACCGCGCCGAAAGCCAGGCCCACCAGCCAGGTCGCGGGGAAGGCCAGCAGTGCCCAGCCGGGCGTGGTCAGGCCCAGCGCCACCATGACGATCAGGAACGCTCCGGTGTAGAGCGAGCCGCGGATCATCGCCCAGGTCAGCTCGCCGGCCGCGATCTCCATCGGGCGCAGCGGGGTGGCCAGCATCGCGTCGTACGTCTTGACGTACTTGAACTTGAAGAAGAAGTTGAAGGTCGTCTCGGCCAGCGCGCCGGACATCGCCGAGACCGCCAGCATGGCCGGGGCGACGAAGTTGGCGTACGGCAGGACCTCGCCGTTCTGCAGGGTCAGGTCGCCGACGAGCGCGCCGACCCCGACTCCGATGGACAGCAGGTAGAGCACCGGCTCGAAGAAGCCCGAGGCCAGGACCAGCCAGTACGCGGGGCCGGAGCGCAGCGCCCCGACGTTGCGGTTGATGACCGCACCCACCCGGGCGGGTGAGAGCCGGTTGCCGCGGGCGACCCGCGTGACGGCGTACGTGGTGACCATGGTCAGTCCCCTCAGTCCGAGAGCCGTCGGCGGAAGGCGCGCAGCGCCAGCAGGTAACCCAGCCCGGCCCAGGCCAGCAGGTAGGCCACGTGCGCGGCGGCGGGCCAGGGCGGCGCAACGCCCAGCGTGGCCGCGCGGCACAGCTCCACCGCGTGCCACAGCGGCGACGCGTACGCCAGCGGCCGCAGCAGCTCCGGCAGCTGCGACACCGGGAAGAACACCCCGGCGAACAGCGTCGACGGGATCACCAGGAAGCGGAACAGCAGCGCGAAGTAGCTGTCGTTCTCGATCGTCGCCGCGAACGCCGAGGTCGGCGCGGAGACCGCCACCCCGAGCAGCGCGCAGACGAACGGCGTGAACACCACCCAGGGCGAGTGGATCGCCCCGAACAGCGCGCTGACCCCGAGGAACACCACCGCGGCGATGAGCACCCGGAACATGATGTAGAGCTGGTATCCGGCGATCATGTCGGCGATGCGTACCGGGGTGGCCCGCATGGCGTGGTAGCCGCGGACCCACTTGAAGTCGCCCAGCACCGGGAAGGTGGACTCCCCCACCGCCATCTGGAACGCGGTCGAGGCGAGCACGCCGGGCACGATCCAGTCCAGGTAGCTGACGCCGTCGACGCCGCTGATGTAGCCGCCCACCCCGATGCCGATGCTGAGCACGAACAGCACCGGGAGGATGAACGACGAGAAGACCGAGGCCTGCCAGAGCCGCCGGTACGAGACGATCGCGCGGTTGAAGACCGCCAGAGTCCCGTCCATCAGTCGACCAGCGTCCGGCCGGTGAGGATCAGGAACACGTCCTCCAGGGTCGAGCGGCGCACCAGCACGCTCGACGGGGTGAACCCGCGCCGGTGCACCTCGTTGACGGCCGCGTCGCCGTCGGCGCTGTAGAGCAGCAGCCGGTCCGGCAGCGGATCGAGGCGCTCGCCGATGCCCGCGAGCTTCTCCACGTACGTCGCCGGGGCGTCGTCGCCGAAGCGCAGCTCGACGACCTCGCGGGTGGAGTACGTCTCGATGAGGTGGCGCGGCGAGCCGTCGGCGACGATCTTGCCGGCGTCCATCACGACCAGCCGGTCGCAGAGCTGCTCGGCCTCGTCCATGTAGTGCGTGGTCAACACGAGTGTGACGCCGCGCTGCTTGAGCCGGAACAGCCGTTCCCACAGCAGGTGGCGGGCCTGCGGGTCGAGGCCGGTGGTGGGCTCGTCGAGCAGCACCAGATCCGGCTCGTTGATCATGGCGCGGGCGATGGAGAGCCGGCGCTTCATGCCGCCCGACAGCGGGTCCACGGTGCTGCCGGACTTCTCCGTGAGCTGCACGAACTCCAGCAGCTCGGCGGCGCGGCGGCGGCCCTCGGCACGCGGGATGCCGAAGTAGCGCGCATACGTGGTCAGGTTCTCGAACACGGTGAGGTCGGGGTCGAGGTTGTCGGTCTGCGGGCACACCCCCAGCCGGGCCCGGATCGCGGGGCCTTCCCGCACCGGGTCCATGCCCAGGATGCGCAGCTCACCGGCGGTCGGCGTGGAGACGCAGCCGATCATGCGCATGGTGGAGGACTTGCCGGCGCCGTTGGGGCCCAGGAAGCCGAACGCCTCGCCCGGTGCGACCTCCAGGTCGATGCCGTCCACCGCGGTGAAGTCGCCGAACCGCTTGACCAGGCCACGGGCATAGATCATCGGGGGTCGTTGGTCGCTCACGCGGCGACCCTATCCCCGCGCTCCGACAATCTCGCGGCCTTTTACCCGATTTATCGATCAATCCCGCTGGCCGACCTCGGCCGTGATCGCTGTTCGGTGCCAGGATCTGCGGTTTGAGCGCAGATCCTGACACCAAACGGCGATCTCGGCAGCCGTGCACGCGCGCAGCGACCTGGCGGCTGCGGGTGCCGGTCAGGTGCGTGGGCAGGGGTTGGTCAGAGGTCGCCGAGGTCGCCCTGGGCGGCCGCGATCAGCTGGTCGGTCGCGGCGATGACGGCCGGGTCTTCCCCGTCGGTGCCCTGGTCGTAGCGGACGGTCCAGGCCAGGCCGTCGACGCCCGGCACCCGCCGGGCGAAGATCCAGGCGCCGCCGCCGGGCAGCTCGTGGTGCTGCGGCTGCTGCACCGAGCTGGTCACCCGCAGGCGCACCTGGTGCGGCAGGTGGTGCGGGTCGGTGAGCTTGCGGCGCACCGGCGTGCCGTCGGCGACCACCTCGTAGCCGGTGCGCTCCGCGACGACCTCGGCCGGGGTGACCACCAGCGCCTCACCGTCCCAGACCGCCTTGTCGATGCGGTGCCAGCCGGTGCGCTGCTCGTCCCACCACAGCCCGAGGTTGGTCGCGATGACCGTGTCGTCGCCCGACGGGGCCCAGGCCAGCACCCGCTCGTCGGCGGCCAGCTCCGGGCGGCGCTCCACGGGCAGCACGCGCCGCCCGCCGAACAGTGAAAACTTCATCAGAGCCCTCCGGCGGCCTTCTCCTTGAGCGCCCGGGAGTGCTGCTCCAGGGCGACGAGTTCGGTGAAGCGCGCCCGGTACTCGTCGGACTCGGTCACCGGGTTGATGCGCTGCAGCCGCGACTTCACCTCACCGATGCGCTGGTTGAGGCCGGCGAGCTGCAGCCGGGCCAGGACCACGTGCAGGTAGCCCGAGTCCGGCTCGCCGTCGTACCGTACCGGCTCCACCGCCAGCTCCAGGACCAGCATCTGCGCGGCCAGATCCGTGCAGGCGTCGCGCACGCTGTTGACCCAGCCGGCCCCGGCCACCCCGGCGCAGGCCCCGCCGGCCGCGGCGATCGCCACCCGGATGTCCCGGTACGGCGGGTGCGCGTACAGGGTTTCGTCCACCGCGTCGAACACCGGCCCGGCCAGCACCGGCTGCTGGATCGCCAGCTTCAGCGCCTCCCGCTCGACCACCAGCCGCGGACTGTCCGGAGCGGCCGCGGCGGGCCGGGGTGCGGGCACGTTCGCGCCGTCGGCGGTGCGGATCGCCGTGCGTACCTGGTCGACGTCGACGCCGAGGTCCCCGGCGAGCTTCTGTGCGTACCCGGTGAGCAGGGAACGGTCCTTGATCTTCGCGACCATGGGCGCGGTGGTCCGCAGCGCGGCCACCCGGCCCTCGACCGTGTCCAGGTCGTAGCGGGCCAGCGTGGAGCGCAGCGCGAACGCGATCAGCGGCTCCCGCCGGGCCACCAGGTCGCGCACGGCCAGGTCGCCCCGGGCCAGGCGCAGCTCGCAGGGGTCCATGCCGTCCGGGCTGACCGCGATGAACGTCTGCCCGACGAAGCGCTGGTCGTCGCCGAACGCGCGCAGCGCCGCCTTCTGCCCCGCGGCGTCGCCGTCGAAGGTGAAGATGATCTCCCCGGCGTACGCGTCGGTGTCCAGCAGCAGCCGCCGCAGCACCCCGATGTGGTCCGTGCCGAACGAGGTGCCGCAGGTCGCCACGGCCGTGGTCACCCCGGCCAGGTGGCAGGCCATCACGTCGGTGTACCCCTCGACGATCACCGCCCGGCCCTGCTTGGCGATCTCACGCTTGGCCTGGTCGATGCCGTAGAGCACGTGCGACTTCTTGTACAGCGGCGTCTCGGGGGTGTTCAGGTACTTCGGGCCGTCGTCGTCGTCGAACAGCTTGCGCGCCCCGAAGCCGATCACGTCGCCGGAGACGTCCCTGATCGGCCACAGCAGGCGGCGGCGGAACCGGTCCACCAGGCTGCCCGACCGGGCGGCCCGGGCCAGGCCCGCGGTCTCCATCTCCGCCGTGGTGAAGCCGAGCCCGCGCAGGTGCTTGACCAGCAGGTCCCACTCCGCGGGGGCGAACCCGCAGCCGTAGCGCTGGGCCGCGTCCCGGTCGAAGCCCCGCTGGGCGAGGAACTCCCGGGCCGCCCGCGCACCCGGCGTGAGCAGCTGCTCGGCGTAGAACTCCTGGGCCGCGGCGTGCGCGGCGACCAGGCGCTGGCGCTGGCCGTGCTGCGGGCGCTCCATCGCCGGGCCGCCCTCGATCCGGCGCAGCTGGATGCCCGCCCGGTCGGCCAGGCGCTCCACCGACTCGATGAAACTCAGGTGATCGATCTTCTGCACGAAGTTGATCACGTCGCCGCCCTCGCCGCAGCCGTGGCAGAACCACACGTTGCGGGCCTGGGAGACGGTGAACGACGGGGTCTTCTCGTCGTGGAACGGGCACAGCCCCTTGAGGTTGCCGCCGCCCGCGTTCTTCAGGGTGACCTGCTCACCGGCGACGTCCACGATCGAGCTGCGCTCGCGTACGAGCGCGATGTCCTCATCACGGATCCGACCCCCGGCCATGCGGTACATCCTGCCAGGGGACGCCACACGGGCGCACAGCCGATACCGTTCGATCGTGGCCCATCCCACCTCCGCACCCGACGCTGCCCGCCGCGCCGCCGACGACATCGAGCTCACCGTCGCGCTCGCCGAGTACACCAAGATCCTCGAAATGCGCCGGGCGGTCAGCGACCAGGCCCACAACCGGTACAACTTCTTCCTGGTCATCGCCACCGCAGTGGCCGCGGTCTCGGCCGGCCTGCTCGGCAGCAACATCGACGACAACGTGAAGGTCGGCGCCGTGGCAGCGCTCGGCACCCTGGTGCTGCTGATGGGCCCGGCGGTGTTCCTGCGCCAACTGCGCTACACCGGCGCCTCCCAGCGCTACGGTCTGGCCGAGCAGACGCTGCGCACCTACCTGGTGCGGCGCGCCCCGCAGGTGGCCCCGTTCGTCCTGCTGCCCACCCTCGACGACCCCGGGCTGTTCCCGCCCCCGGCCGGCCGCTACCAGCTCCGCCTGCGTGACGCGGTCGGCCTGGCCGCCACCATCGGCCTGGTCAACAGCGCACTGCTCGCGATGGGGGGCGGCCTGCTCGCCGCCGCCGCCCGGCTACCCGGCTGGGCCGTGGTCCTGCTCGCTCTCGTGCTCTTCGCCGCCGCCGCATCCGTCCACCTCTGGTGGGTCACCCGCACCGTCCGCGCCAACGCCGCCGCCAACACCCACCTCCTCACCACCCGCTCCCCCCTGCCCGAAATACCCCATCAGTCCGCCGCAGAGCCGACCCTGTAACGCGAAGATCGCTGTCTCCGGTCGGAAACTGCGGTCCAACCGCACATTCCGACCAGAGACAGCGATCATGAACGCCTCTGGCGAGTGGTCAGGCGCCGGTCAGCCGCTGATGCCAGGCCTGGGCGGCGGTGTCGGTGAGCGACGCGACCTGGTCCACGACGACGCGGCAGCGCGCCGTGTCGTCGGCGGCCTCCCGCCACAGCGGGGCGAAGACCGGGTCCAGCTCGTCCGGGGCCCGCTCGGCCAGCACCCGCACCAGGTCACGCAGGATCTGGCGCTGCTCGTCGTACCACGGCTCCATACCGCGGCGGCGCATCACGTACCGCAGGGCGATGCCCTTGAGCAGGGCGCAGCGGATGCGGGCGGCGGGCGGCACGATCAGGTCGGCGTCGTAGCGGCGCAGCGTGCCGTCGCCGTACTTCTCCCGGGTGGCGTCGACCGCGGCGGCGACGAACCGTCCGGTCAGGACGCTGGTGCAGCGCTTGAGCGCCAGCTGGGCCTTGAACGAGCCGTCGTATCCGGCCAGCGGCGCGACGACGGGATCGGCCAGCAGCTCGATCAGGGCCTCGTGCAGCAGCGCCGGCGACTCCGATGAGTACACCTGTGCCACGTCCGCGCACAACGCAGCCCGCTCGTCGGCGTCGATCAGCAGCGGCGGCAGCTCGATGAACCCGGAGTAGAGGCCGTCCTCGACGTCGTGCACCGAGTAGGCGACGTCGTCCGACCAGTCCATGACCTGCGCCTCAAGGCAGCGCCGGTCGTCGTCGGGCGCACCCATGCGCACCCAGTCGAAGACCGGGCGGTCGTCGGCGTACACGCCGAACTTGCGGGTGCCCTCCCGCCGCGGCCACGGATACTTGCAGGTGGCGTCCAGCGAGGCCCGGGTCAGGTTGAGCCCCGCGCCCTCCACCTTGGCCTCCAACCGGGTGACCACCCGCAGCGTCTGCGCGTTGCCCTCGAACCCGCCCCAGGCCCGGCTGACCTCGTCGAGCGCGTCCTCACCGTTGTGCCCGAAGGGAGGATGCCCCAGGTCATGGGCGAGCCCGGCGACGTCGACGACATCCGGGTCGCAGCCCAGCCGGGCACCCATCTCGCGGGCGATCTGCGCCACCTCGATCGAGTGCGTCAACCGCGTACGCAGGAAGTCGCCGCTGCCCGCGGTGTGCACCTGGGTCTTGGCGGCCAACCGCCGGAACCCGGCCGAATGCAGCACCCGTGCCCGGTCGCGCTCGTACGGGCTACGGCCGAAGCCGGTGTCCTTCGAAGGCTCGGGGATGAACCGCTCGCTGGGATCGACCATCAACCAAGACTACTGACCTCACTCCCCTTTATCGCGCACGCGCGGTGAACGTCAGCCGACCGGCACCCTCCACGTTGGCATCGATGGTTATTGACATTCATGTTGCGGGCACGTTAAGTGGTGAGTCAAGAGAGCGCTCTCACAACCTGTCCACGGACCCGGTCCGCCGCCCATGCCGAGCCCCCGGCGTGCGGACCACCCTCTGCCCCAGGAGGAGAAAGCCCTGATGAGCACGCGATTCTCCAAACGCCGCACGGCGACCTTCGCCGCCGGTCTGGCCGTCCTGGTCGCTGCGGCGGCCGCCGCGGTCAACGCGATCCCCGCGCACGCCTCGCTGCCCGGCACGCCCTCGGGCTGGCAGCTGGTGTGGAGCGACGACTTCAACGGCGCGAACAACACGCTGCCCTCGTCCAGCAACTGGATCATCGACACCGGCACCTCCTACCCCGGCGGCCCCGCCAACTGGGGCACCGGTGAGATCCAGACCTATACCAACAGCACCAACAACGTCCGCCAGGACGGCGCGGGCAACCTGCTGATCACGCCGATCCGCAACGGCTCCAGCTGGACCTCGTCCCGCATCGAGACGGTCCGCACGGACTTCAAGCCCGCGGCCGGGCGCGTCCTGCGCATCGAGGGCCGCATCCAGATGCCCAACGTCACCGGGGCCGCCGCCGCCGGCTACTGGCCCGCGTTCTGGGCGCTGGGCGCCCCCTACCGGGGCAACTACCAGAACTGGCCGGGCGTCGGCGAGTTCGACATCATGGAGAACGTCAACGGCATCAACTCGGTGTGGGGCGTGCTGCACTGCGGCGTCGCACCCGGCGGGCCGTGCAACGAGTTCAACGGCATCGGCGCGAGCCGGGCCTGCCCGGGCAGCACCTGCCAGTCGGCGTTCCACACCTACCGGTTCGAGTGGGACCGCACCAACGAGAACGCCCAGCAACTGCGCTGGTATGTCGACGGCACGCTCTACCACACCGTGAACCAGAGCCAGGTCGGCTCGTACTGGTCCCAGATGACCTCGCACGCCGGTTACTTCCTGCTGCTCAACGTGGCGATGGGCGGCGCGTTCCCGAACGGCGTGGCGGGCTCCGCGACGCCGACCGGCAGCACCGTCTCGGGCCAGCCGATGCGGGTCGACTACGTGGCCGTCTACCAGACCACGGGCGGCACCACGCCGCCGTCGTCGCCGCCGGCCAGCCCGCCGCAGTCGCCGCCGCCGGGCGGGGGCAACCGTGACGCGTACGCCAACATCCAGGCCGAGAGCCGCAACGCCCAGGCCGGCACCACGATCTACGAGGGCTACTACGTCGGCAGCATCGGCAACGGCGACAACCTGCGGTTCGACGGCGTGAACTTCGGTTCGCCGACAGCGCGGGACTTCGTCGCACGGGCCGCCTCGGGTGCGGCGGGCGGCATCAGCGGGTTGGTCGAGGTGCGCCTGGACAGCCTGTCCAACGCGCCGATCGGCAGTTTCGCCATCGCCAACACCGGCGGCTGGACCAGTTGGCGGGAGATACCCGCGAACGTGGGCTCGGTGACCGGTACGCACACGGTCTACCTCACCTTCACCAGCGGGCAGCCCAACGACTACGTCAACATCGACTGGTTCCGGTTCCGGCGCTGATCCGGCAGACCCTGCCCGGTGTGGTCGGCGGGAGGGGCGGCAACCGCCGCCCCTCCCGCCGCACCGCGTAAACCCGGGTCAGTAGGTGTATGTCTCGTCGGCGGTCGGTGAAGCGGCGGACGAGGCGGGCGGAGCCGCGGCCGGGGACGCCGCCGTGCCCGGCGGGGGCACCGGTACCGGGGTCGCCGTCGGCAGGCAGGACAGGTTCTTCTTGCCGGTCGGCGCGACGACGAACCAGACTCCGCCGACGGCCTGGCCCTTCCACTGCCCGGCCTTCTTGTCGCCCAGGTAGCGGTAGAGCGGCCAGCCTGCCAGGGTGACCTGGGTGGCGCCGTCCTCCCGCTCGACCGTGCCGACGAGTTTGGCGTCGAGCCCGGTCAGTTTCAGGTTCTCGTCGACCAGCACCGGCGGCCAGACCGCGGCGCAGTCGCCCGAGCAGTTGCTGGCGGGCGGATCGGCGGTGTCCTTGTCGAACCGGTAGAGCACGAAGCCGTCGGCGTCGGTGACGATGTCGCCCATCTTCGGGATCTTCTTGGCGCGCAGCTCGGCGGTCGGGCTGCCGACGGCAACGGCCACTTCGGCGGCGGGCTCGTTCTCCGCCGGCCCGAGCGGTGACGGTGCGGGCTGGTTGATCGGAGCAGGCCCGTCGCGCAGGCCCGCACATGCCGCCATCGCACCCATCGGGGCCAGCAGCAGCGTGGCGGCGAGTACGACACGAACACTTCGAAGCATCGGAAGACTTCCCTTCTCTCGGCTCAACCGACCAGGCTCAGACGGCGCTGGTTCGGGATGACGGCGGGCAGCGACACGAGCGGGCGGGCCGGGCCCGCCTCCCGCATCGCGCGGGCGAGCGTGGTGAACTGCCGCGGCGCGTTGACCGCGACCACTCCTGAGGTCACCCCGCCCCGGCGGTGGGCGGCGAGCACCCCGCCGCGGGCGATGTCGCGGCGGCCGGGGCGCAGTTCGGTGACGGCGACCTCCTCGGCCTGGTCGATGCGGCCGCAGACCTGGATGCGCAACCCGAACAGGTCGGACCAGTAACGCGGCAGGACCCCGACGGCGGGCGCGGCGCGCGACCCGGACAGCAGCGTGCGGGCGGCGGCCTGGCCCAGCTCCATGGCGGCGATCCACTGGTCGACGCGGGCGGGCTTGTCGCCGTACCAGGCGTTGGGCCAGCGGGCCACCGCACCGGCGGCGACCACCTGGTCCACGCCCTGCACCCGCAGGCTCTCGTCGCAGAGCAGGCCATCGCTGGTGTCGGCATGGCGGGCGGTGAACCAGTCGGTGTCGGGCCGCTCCCCCAGCGTGGCGATGACCAGGTCGGCGTCGACGTGCGAGCCGTCGTCGAGGTCGAGCCGCCAGCCGCGGCGGCCCCGGGACAGGTTCTTGACCCGGCGGCCGAGGCGCATACGCACGCCTTCGTGGCGCATCGTGTCGGCGATCAGCCCGCCCGTCACGGACCCGACGGCGCGTGTCATGACCTGCGGATTTGAGTCGATCATGATGCACTCGCGGGCGAGCGAGCGCACCACGTAGGCGGCCTCGCACCCGGTCAGTCCGGCGCCGACGACGGCGACCCGCTGAGCACGGCGCAGGTCGGCGGCCAGGCTGAGCGCGTCGTCGATGCTGTGCAGGCTGTGCAGGCCGGGCTCGCCGACCGGCCAGCCGTCCGGCATCACCGGTCGGGCGCCGGTCGCGACGACAAGAGCGTCGTACACGTACATCTCGCCGGTCTGGGCGTAGACGATCTGGCGCTTGGCGTCGAGTTCGGCAGCGACCCGGCCCGTCAGCCAACGTGCGGAGGCGGTGGTGGTGGTGGCCAACTGCACGTCGGCGGGCCGCTGCCCGGTGAGCAGGCCTTTCGAGCAGGCGGGCCGGTGGTACGGCAGTCGCGCCTCGCCGGCCAGCACGGTGACCGCGCCGGTGAACCCGAGCCGCTCCAGCTCCTCCACCGCCGCCACCGCGGCGCGACCGCCGCCGACGACGACGATCCGGTCCAGGTCGGATGTGCGGTGCCTCATGCCTGCTCCTCGCTCAACTCGGCACCGACATGGCCACCGGGCCACACGGTTCGCCTGTCCCCGTCGACTCCCCGTTCGTCAGGTTCCTCGGACCGCTCCATCACGGCTGCTCCTCGCTGGTCAGGTCGCCGACGTGGAATCGGTCGCGGGCCGTACGGTGCTGGGCCCGGCTGTGCCGTGCCCGCTGCCGGAACTCGTCGAGTTCGGTGGCGGGCTCGAAGGCCGGGCGGCGATCGTCGTCGTCGTAGTCGGCAGGTGGCGTGGCGGCGCGCTCGCGCTGGCGCGTGATGAGCGGGGTCACCGGTGCCGGGGGCGCGGCCGGGGCGGTCCCGGCCGGACGCCGGACGCTGATCGCCCGTGCCGGGCACACCTCGACCGCGCGGACCACCTCCTCCAGGCGGTATGCGGGCGGGGCCGCGGTGTAGTCGAGCCGCCCGTCACTGCGCAGGCTGAACACCTCGGGCGACTCCTGCTCGCAGAAGCCGAACCGGGCGCAGCGCACCGGGTCCACGTCCACCACCAGGCTGTCGCGCGGCTGCTCGGCCCGCATCGTGGCCAGCACGTTGTCGGCCTCGACCCGGCGGTTGCGGCGCGGCCAGGTGGTGAACCACAGCGCGACCGTCGCCAGCCAGGCGGTGTAGACCGGACCCCAGACCCAGGCCGGGCCGGTGTCCGTGCCGGAGATCAGCACGTGTGCCGAGACCAGCGAGAACCCGACGTAGGTAGCCATGTGCACGGCGCGCCACCGGCTGAACCCGAGCCTGCGCTGGATCACGATCGAGATCGCGCCGGCCAGCACCAGCTCCAGGCCCAGCACGCCGGCGCCGATGCCGATCGGGTCGTGCGTGTCCACGAACGGCACGATGACCTCGACCACGCTGATGGTGCCGTTCGGCACGGCGAGCTGGGCGATCCCGTGCACCAGGCCCAGCGTCAACCCGATCAGGGCGATGCCCTGATGGGCGGCGTACGCCACGGATCGGCGGATCCGGCTCAGACCCCATCCGTTGCGCAACGCGACGCCGCCGAGCACAGCCAGCCAGAGCAGCCCGAACGAGGTGAATCCCACCGTCGCGGCGATGACATGAGCACTCTCCATAACCGTCCCGCTACTCTGCTCGAATAAGCGTGAATGGCACCGTGAATTAGTTACACGATCCCTTTGGGACGACACCTTCAACCCTTTGCGACGCAATGTCAATGCCTGGGACCACATCGCGGACGCCCTGTGCGAACTGGGCACACTAATTTAGGTCCGTCCTATGCGGACCCTAAAAACGGCTTAACAAAGCCTCCGGGGATTGACTCCGGAGCCCGTGTCACGCCTACGCTCCTGTCGCTACCAATAGGTAGTCGCATCAAGTATTCGGGCGAACACGGAAAGGTGTCTGATGGACATTCGCCTCGCCCGGACCGCGGCGGTCACAGCGCTCGCGGCCCTCGCCGTCGCGGTGGTGCTCACCCCGCCGCCGGCCGCGCATGCCGAGAGCCTCGAACCCGGCTGGACCGTCACCGAGTTCGGGCCACTCGGTCCCGCCGACCGGGACCTGCTGGTCCGCGTGCGCCTCGCCGGGCTCTGGGAGGCCCCCGCCGGCAAGCAGGCCCAGGACCGCGCCCGCAGCGCGAAGGTCAAGGAGGTCGGCCACCACATCAGTGGCGAGCACATCGCGCTGGATGCCGAGGTGCTCAAGGTCGCCGACCGGCTGGGGGTGCCGCTGCCCGACCGGCCCAACGCCGAGCAGCAGAGCTGGCTCGACGAGCTGAACGGGCTGCGCGGTGCGGCGTGGGACAACGTCTTCACCGCCCGCCTGCGCGTCGCGCACGGCAAGGTCTTCAGCGTTGTCGCGGCGGTCCGCGCGGGCACCCGCAACGAGGTGATCCGCGAGTTCGCCGAGCAGGCCGTGACGATCGTGATGCGGCACATGTCGTACCTGGAGAGCACCGGACTGGTCGACTACACGTCCCTGCCCGCGCCGCCGACACCCGTCGCCGCCGCGGCCCGCCGCACCGGCGGCCCGCCCGCCCCGCTGATCTGGCTGATCCTGGCGGCCGCCCTGGCCGTCGGCGCGGTCACCGCGGCCCGCATCCGGCACCCCCGCTGACCCGGTGCGGCCGCCGCCGACAGCGGCGCACCCGGAACCCACCCTTTCGGAAGGACACGCCATGGCACGCACTCACTCCCCCCGGCACCGGATGGAACCTCGCGCGGTGCGATTACTGGCCGCGGTGATCGTGCTGATCGCCGCGACCGTGCTGGCCACCATCAGCCAGGTCTCGCAGGCCGCGACGGGCGACGGCGCCAAACCCGCCGCCGAGGTCCCGGCGGCGCTCGCGGCGGCCGCCCGCATCCCGAACGACCAGGGCCCCGACGCCGAGTGCACGAAGCCGCGCGCGCCCGCACGCTGCCACGCCCCGACCGGCCCACCCGTCGCCGGCGACTTCGTCGACATCCGCTCGGTCGAGCCCAACGTGCGCGAGCGCCGGGCGACCGCGACGGGCTCGGCGGGCACGTTCACCTCGCTGTGCGGCCGCAACCTCAACGACCACCGCAACCCTGACAACTTCATCGTCGCGCCGGGTGTGTTCAACGGCGCCCACCACACGCACGACTATGTCGGCAACCTGTCCGCCGACGGCAACTCCACCAACGAGAGCCTCGCCGCGGCGGGCACCACCTGCCAGCGGAACGACCGCTCCACCTACTACTGGCCGGTGCTGCGCCAGCGTGGCACGGTGGGCAACGACGCGACCGCCGACGGCGGCGGCAACGACGGCAACATCGGCCGCATCCTGCGTCCGGCGTCGGTGCGGCTGGAGTTCCGCGGCAACCGGTTCGCGAAGGTCTCCCCGATGCCGGAGTTCATCCGGCTGATCACCGGTGATGCGAAGGCCGTCACCAACGGCCCGGCCAACGCCAAGGCGCAGTGGACCTGCACCGGCTTCACCAACCGCCGCGTCACGAAGTACCCGCTGTGCCCGCGGGGCAGCCAGGTGCAGCGCATCCTGGACTTCCCGAGCTGCTGGGACGGCGTCAACACCGACAGTGCCAACCACCGCGCGCACGTGCTCTTCCCCGCCTCGGACGGGCGCTGCCCGGAGGGCACCAAGCCGATCGCCCAGTTGCGTATGACGCTGACCTACAGCGTGCCGCGCGGACGGACGTTCGCGCTGGACACCTTCCCCGAGCAGAACCACAACCCGCTCACCGACCACGCCGACTTCGTCAACGTGATGCCCGCGCAGCTGATCACGTTCGCGACCGACTGCATCAACCGCGGACGCCGCTGCTGACGCGGAACCGAACGAAGGGGGCACGCGACCGCCGCGTGCCCCCTTTCGCTGGCTCAGGGCTCAGGGCTCAGGCAGCGGCCGGGGCGGACAGCAGCCCCGGGCGGCCAGACCCCGATGGCCGCCGGCATGGTCGGACCGGTGTGCCCGCGCCGCCGCCACCCCCTGGCGGCGGCGCGGGCCGGAGGACGTCACCCGATGGTGCAGGTGGCGCCGTTGACGGTGAACGCCGCCGGCCGCGGGTTGCTGCCGGTGTGCGTGGCGTTGAAGCCGAACGACGTGGACGCCCCGGGGGCGAGCGTGCCGTTCCAGCTCTCGTTGGTGATCGCGACGTCGGCGCCGGTCTGGGTGTACTTCGACGACCAGGACTGGGTGACCTGCTGCCCGGCGGTGAACGAGAACCGCAGCGTCCAGCCGTTGATCGTGGCCGTGCCGGTGTTCTTGACGGTCACGTTGCCGGTGAAGCCGTTGCTCCAGTCGTTGCTGCCGTACGTGACCTGGCAGCTGCCCGCCGGGCTGTTCGGCAGCGTGGTGACCGACACCGCGCTCGACGGCGTCGAGGCGTTGCCCGCCGCGTCGACCGCGACCACGTAGAACTGGTACGCCGTGGCGGCGGTCAGCCCGGACACCGCGTACGTGGTCCCGGTGACCATGGCCAGCAGTGCGTCCGTGGCACCAGCCTCGCGGTAGACCCGGTATCCGGTCACGCCGACGTTGTCCGTGGATCCGGTCCAGGTCAGGGCGAGACCGCTGGAGGTCACCGCGGACGCGGCAGGTGTGCCCGGTGTGGTCGGTGCGGTGGTGTCGACCGGGTCGGCGATCAGCGTGGTGAACGTCGCCGGGGTCGATGCCGCCGAGCGGTTGCCTGCCCCGTCCTTGGCCACCACGTAGTGGGTGTACGAGGTGTTCGGGGTGAGCCCGGTCAGCGACAGCGTGGCCGCCGTCGGCGAGCCGACCAGCACGTCGGTCGCGCCCGCCTCGCGGTAGACGTCGTAGCCGGCCAGGCCGCTGCCGCCGGTGTCGGTCGAGCCCGCCCAGGCCAGGGTCATGCCGGTGGTGGTGACGCCGGACGCGCTCGGTGTGCCGGGCACGCTCGGCGCGGTGGTGTCGGGGGTGGTGCTGGGCTCGTTGCCCCAGATCCGCACACCGCCGTGGTAGAGCGGCACGCCCGGGTTGACGCCCGCGGTGGCCAGGTACGACGGGTCGTTGGCGGGGCTCCAGGTGCCGCCCTCGCCGACGCCGACCTTGAACTGCACCTCCATCCGGTGCTGGGACTGCCCGGCCGGTGCGATGGCGTATCCGGTGCAGTCGACCTCGACGTACCAGAGGTTGCCCTGGGCCTGCTTCGCCGTGCTCGGCGACGGGCAGCCCTGGGTGTAGCCGGAGGTCACCACGACCGCGCTCGCGTCGTCACGGGTGAAGTAGTAGCGGAACTTCGCCGTGGTCAGCGCGCGGGCCGGGAACGCCGACTTGTTGTAGACGATCGCCTTGACCCGGGTCTCCCGCAGGTCGGCCGTCAGCGTGGTCTCGACGGTCATCTCGTCCATGTCCGGGGCCTGCACGCCCGGGAAGCCGGCCAGCGGGGTGCCGCCGTACTCCTGGGACAGCCGGGCCAGCGCGGAGGTGAGACCGGCGTTGTAGTCCGTGGCGACCTCGTTCATCACGTAGTCGTTGCGCTCGTCCTTGTACGCGTCGTCGGGCGAGGACGGGCCGCCGACCAGCGCGCCGTACAGCACGTGCCGGGTCTCGACCGGCACCGTCATGCTGTCCCACCACGAGCCGTGCGCGGTGCGGTGGTGCGGGTTCTTCGGCGAGTTCGCGCCGAACCCGATCATGTACGAGGAGTTGCGCGGGTTGTCGCCCAGCGCGTAGTTGATCTGCCGGACCGCGAAGTCGTGGTAGCGCGCCTTGCGCACCGTGTCGGTCGTCTTGTCGCTGTAGACCAGCGCGGCGAACGAGGTGTTCGCGGCGTAGCGCAGCGCGCCCCAGCTGTCGAGCACCGCCATGCCGCCGGGCGAGGTGCGGATCTTCTCGCCGTTGACGCCGACGGTCCAGTAGTCCAGCCAGCGGTTGGCGTCGTCGACGTACTTCTGCTTGCCGGTCAGGTTGGCCAGCAGCACGTACGCGCCGAACTGCTTGTTGTCCCAGGCCAGCGTCCACTTGTAGGAGCGCGTGGTGGTCTGCGGCTCGGTGCCCAGGCTGTCATAGGCAGCCTCGGCCTTGGCCAGGTAGGACGAGTCACCGGTGGCCCGGTAGAGCCAGATCGCACCCCACACCAGCTCGTCGGCGTAACCGCTCCACGACCGGTAGAAGCTCGTCGCGTCGGTGATGCACGAGTGGTAGGTCTGACGCACCGTGTCGGCGAACGTGTAGAGCTGCTTGGCGTGCGTGACCAGGGTGTCGGCGTAGGTCGGGTCGGTGGGCCGGAACACCATCGACGAGGCGGCCATCGCGGCCGCGGTCTCCCCCGCCAGGTCCGCGCCGCCACAGGTCGCGTCGATCTTGTATGCGGGCCGCGCCATCGGCATCACCTCGGCCGGACCCCACCACTTGTGGTCGTCGTCGCCCTTGCCGATCTGTCCGTAGAGGACGTTGGCCGACGGGTGCGCCTTGATGAAGTAGTCGTTGGGCACCCGCAGGTTGTTCAGCAGCTGCGTGAGCTGCCCGGAGGCGGCGTAGCCGGCCCGGTACTCGACCGCACCCCAGGCCAGCATCGTCGTGGTGAACGCCATCGGGAAGCCGAACTTGACGTGGTCGCCGGCGTCGAACCAGCCGCCGGTCAGGTTCAGGCCGACATCCGAGCCGTCGTTCATGGCGGAGTCGCCGCGCCAGGAGACCCGGCTCCAGGCGGGCTTCGGGCCCGCGATCTGGGCCTCGTAGAAGTACAGCGACTTCTGCAGCGCCTCGGCGTAGTTGAAGGACGGAGCGGCGGCGGCCGGGCCGGGGCTGACGGCGACGGCGAAGGTCGCCGCGGTCAGCGCCGCGGCAGCCGTCGCCGCCAGCCGGCGTCCCCAGTGTGGTCGTGCATCGGGCATGGCGGGACTCCTCGTACGTGGAGCCGCACCGGGACGCGCCACGACGGGACAGCGCGGGGCGGACGTGGGCGCGTCCTGCCCCGCCCGACGCGGCGGCCAGGCACGGTGAGTGATCGGGCGGAAGGTGTGCGGGAGCGCTCCCACAACTGCGGACCAATGTAGCCGGATGTAACGCGCATGTGAAGCGTCAATGACCTGCACTTACCCGATGACCCATGGAAACGCTCCCATATCGACTCATCGCGATGGAACTTTCAGCGCTCGGGAATCACGGCCGGGGGCGCAGCCGGAACTCGTTGCCCTCCGGGTCGGCCAGCAGGGTCCACGGCGTGCTCGACGCCTCCACCGGCACATGGCGTGCACCCATGTCCATCAGCCGCTCGATGTCGGCGGTCAGGTCGTCGCAGTCCAGCTCCACCTGCAGCCGGTTGCGGCCGACTTTCGCCGCGGGCGCGCGCACGAACAGCATGCCCGGATAAGTCGCCTGGTCGGGCGCGATCGCCACCGCGTCGGGCCGCTCCTCCAGTATCTGGAAGTGGAGGACCTCAGCCCACCAGCGAGCCAGCCGCGCCGGATCTCCGGCGTCCACTGCGGTGCCATGCCAGCGCAGCCCCATCGCCGCCTCCTGCCGGTGTGGACAGAGTGCCGAAAGCGTACGCCCCCCGATTCCCGTCTGCCACCACCTGTAAACCCGCACGACAGAAAGGAAGGGCACCGTCGGCCCGCGTCGGCGAGACGAGCAGCGGCTCGGCACATCGCCAACCGTTGCAGAAGGTGCCCTTCCCCTCGGGCTGGAGGTCAGAGCACCGCGCGGCCTGCCTCCAGGCGGGCGACCGGGACGCGGAACGGCGAGCAGGACACGTAGTCCAGACCCACCTCGTCGAAGAAGCGCACCGACTCGGGGTCGCCGCCGTGCTCGCCGCAGACGCCGATCTTCAGGTTCGGCCGGACCTGCCGGCCCTCCTGCACGGCGATGCGCACCAGCCGGCCGATGCCGTCGCGGTCCAGCGTCTCGAACGGCGACACCCCGAACACGCCCAGCTCCAGGTAGCGGCTGAAGAACGAGCCCTCGACGTCGTCGCGGGAGAAGCCCCAGCCCATCTGGGTCAGGTCGTTGGTGCCGAAGGAGAAGAAGTCGGCCGCCTCGGCGATCTGGCCCGCCGTCAGCGCCGCCCGGGGCACCTCGATCATCGTGCCGATCGGCGTCCCGGCCATGCCCTCCTCGGCGAGGATGCGCTCGGCGTCGGCGCGTACCGCCTCCAGCTCCTGGACCGCGCCGACCAGCGGCACCATGATCTCCGGACGGGCGTCGCCGCCCTCGGCGCGGACCTTGGCCGCGGCCTGCGCGATGGCCCGCACCTGCATGCCGAACAGGCCCGGAATGACCAGGCCGAGGCGTACGCCGCGCAGGCCCAGCATCGGGTTCTGCTCGTGCATCCGGTGCACCGCGGCCAGCAGCGCCTGCCGGTGCGGGTCGGGCTCCTTCGCGGTCGCCACCTCGACGGCCAGCTCCTCCAGCGGCGGCAGGAACTCGTGCAGCGGCGGATCGATCAGCCGGATGGTGACCGGCAGCCCGTCCATCGCGCGGAGGATCTCCACGAAGTCGTCGCGCTGCAGCGGTAGCAGCGCGTCCAGCGCGCGCTGCTGCTCGTCGTCCCCGTCGGCCAGGATCAGCCGCTCCACCATGGCCCGGCGCTCGCCGAGGAACATGTGCTCGGTGCGGCACAGGCCGATGCCCTGCGCCCCGAAGCGGCGGGCGCGTGCGGCGTCGGAGCCGGTGTCGGCGTTGGTGCGCACCGCCATCCGCCGCCGCTCGTCGGCATGGGCCAGCATGCGGTGTACGGCGGTGACCAGCGTGTCCGCGTCGGCGGGCAGCTCGCCGTCGAAGTAGCGCACCACCGGGCTGGGCTTGACCGGCACCTCGCCGAGGTAGATCGCCCCGGTGGTGCCGTCGATCGAGATCAGGTCGCCCTCGGACACGGTGACGTCGCCGACGGTGAACCGCTTGCCGGCGAGGTCCACCTCGACCGACTCGGCGCCGCACACGCAGGTCTTGCCCATGCCTCGGGCCACCACCGCGGCGTGCGAGGTCTTGCCGCCGCGGCTGGTCAGGATGCCCTGCGCCGCGATCATGCCGGGCAGGTCGTCGGGGTTGGTCTCCCGGCGCACCAGGATGACCTTCTGCCCCTTGGCGGCCTGCTCGGCGGCCTGGACGCTGTCGAACACCACGTGCCCGACGGCCGCGCCGGGCGAGGCCGCGATGCCCTTGGCGATCGGCTTGTCGACGGCTGCCTCGTCGAAGGTCGGGAACATCAGCTGGGCCAGGCGCGCCCCGCTCTGCCGGCGCAGCGCCTCGTCCAGGTCGATCATGCCCTCGTCGACGAGCTGCGAGGCGATGATGAAGGCCGCGGCCGCGGTGCGCTTGCCCACCCGGGTCTGCAGCATCCACAGCTTGCCGGCCTCGATGGTGAACTCGATGTCGCACAGGTCGCGGTAGTGGCCCTCGAGTTTGGACATGATGCCCATCAGCTCGTCGAACGACTTATTGTCCAGGTGTTCCAGGTCCGCCAGCCCGACCGTGTTGCGGATGCCGGCCACCACGTCCTCGCCCTGGGCGTTGGCGAGGTAGTCGCCGTACACACCGCGGGCGCCGGTGGCCGGATCGCGGGTGAAGGCGACACCGGTGCCGGAGTCGGGGCCGAGGTTGCCGAAGACCATCGCCACGATGTTGACCGCGGTGCCCAGGTCGGCCGGGATGCGCTCCTGGCGGCGGTAGAGCACGGCCCGCTCGGCGTTCCACGAGTCGAAGACGGCATTGACGGCGAGGTCCATCTGCTCGCGCGGGTCCTGCGGGAAGTCGCGCCCGGTGTGCTCGGCGAAGATCGCCTTGAACGTGTCCACCAGGGTGCGCAGCTCGGCGGCGTCCAGGTCGATGTCGGCGCGCTCGCCCTTGACCTGGTCCATGGCATGCTCGAAGGCGTCGCCGGGCACGTCGCAGACGGTCTTGCCGAACATCTGGATGAGCCGGCGGTACGAGTCCCAGGCGAAGCGCTCGTTGCCGCTGCGGGCGACCAGCCCGTGCACGCTGGCATCGGTCAGCCCGACGTTGAGCACCGTCTCCATCATGCCGGGCATGGAGAACTTGGCTCCCGAGCGCACCGAGACCAGCAGCGGGTCGGCGGGGTCGCCCAGGCGGCGGCCCATCTTCTGCTCCAGCGCGGCGAGGTGCGTGCCGACCTGTGCGGCCAGCTCGACGGGCGGGCTGCCCGCGGTGAGGTACTCCCGGCAGGCCTCGGTCGTGATGATGAACCCGGGGGGCACGGGCAACCCGATCCGCACCATCTCGGCGAGGTTCGCGCCCTTGCCGCCGAGCAGATCCTTGAGGTCCTTGTTCCCCTCGGCGAAGTCGTACACGTACTTCGTCATTGCGACCTCCCGCGTAGTGACCTCGACAACCAGTCTTGCGCGGGACCTTAACGGCCGCTCAGGGAATTTAGGAGGAGCTGGTGACGTATGGCACAGGTATCGACAGTTGTGCCGTTCGCACGGTTTTCGGGGAGCGTTCCCACGCGCAGGACCGCGCATCCCGCCACGAACGGGCGACATTCGGCGAGACCCGAAAGGGACCGCCGAAACGGACATAGATTGCTAACGTTCGACCCATGCATCCGTTCGGTCCTGAAGCGACGTCCACCCCCCACCCGGTCTACGCACGGCTGCGCGAGGAGAGCCCCGCGCACGAGATCCAGCTGGCCGAGAACCTCACCGCCTGGCTGATCACCCGGTACGACGACGCCCGCCGGGCCCTGAACGACCCGCGCCTGAGCAAGAACATGAGGGGGAACCCCATCCGGTCCAGCAGCGGCTGGCCGGACGAACTGCGGGCCGCGATGGACTCGCACATGCTCAGCAACGACCCGCCGGCGCACACTCGCCTGCGCCGCCTGGTCTCCTCGGTGTTCACCGCCCGGCGCATCGCCGACCTGCGCCCCGACGTGCAGCGCATCTCCGACCAACTGCTCGACGGACTGGCCGGGCGCGACGAGGTCGACCTGATCGGCGAGTACGCCTTCCCGCTGCCCCTGCAGGTCATCTGCGAGCTGCTCGGGGTGCCCATGGACGACCGGGACAGCTTCCGGGAGTGGTCCAACACGATCATCGCCGGGGCGCTCGTGCAGGGCGATCCGCTGGCGGCCGCGACGGCGATGAACGCGTACGTGCGCTCGCTGGTGGCGCGCAAGCGCGCCGAGCCGGACTCCGCACTGCTGTCCGCGCTGGTCACCGCGGCCGACGAGGGCGACCGGCTGACCGAGGACGAGCTGACCTCACTGGTGTTCCTGCTGCTCATCGCCGGGCACGAGACCACCGTCAACCTCATCGGCAACGGGGTCTACCTGCTGCTGAGCCACCCTGAGCAACTGGCGCGGCTGCGCGCGGACCGCAAACTGGTCTCCCCCGCGATCGAGGAGTTCCTGCGCTACGAGAGCCCGGTCAAGACCGCGACCTTCCGGCTGGCCACCGAGCCGGTGGAGTTCGACGGCGTGACCGTGCCGGCCGGGGCGATCGTCATGGTCAGCCTGCTGTCGGCCAACCACGACCCGCAGACCTTCGCCGACCCCGAGCGCTTCGACCCGGCCCGGGCCGACAACCAGCACCTGGCGTTCGGCCACGGCATCCACTACTGCCTCGGCGCGCCGCTGGCCCGGCTGGAGGGGGAGATCGCGTTCAACGGCCTGCTGGACCGCTTCCCGAAGCTGCGCGCCGCGCAGCCGCTGGACGAGCTGATCTGGCGTCCCGGAGCGCTGCTACGCGGTCTCGATCAGCTGCCGGTCATGCTGGCCTGAAAATTCCCCCAAGATCAAAGCTCCATTTAGTGGCGATTTAGTCCTCTGGATGGAGCTTTGATGGGATAAAACAACACCTCCCTGAGGCGATCCCGTAGGGGAAAATGCCAGCAATTCGGACATGGTGTGATGCAGATCACAGAGTCGCAAGACGTGATGAACCGGCCAGTAAGCCTCCAGAAGGGGAGGAAAGTTCACCCATCAGGGCAGATGATTCCTGGCTGCGCTGGTGAGTCCAGTCACTGAGCAGGCAGTATGGGCGATCCCGAATCAAAGGTGATGACGGAAAGGCCCCCAACCCCCGTGACTTACTTCAAACGTGGCAAGCACAGCGTCCCCGGCACCCTCGACAAGAGCCGTGACCGCCTCGCCCAGACCGGCGGAATGGTTCGCGGAGGCCTCGCCCGGCACTCCCGCCAGGCACTGGCCGTCACCGCACTCGCGGGTGTCAGCGCCTTCGGCCTGATCAGCGGCGCTGCCAACGCCAGCGACAACGACCCCACGCCGGCGGACGCCGCGAAGGCGATCACCAGCGTGGCGTCCTTCGACGCGCTCGCCGAGCGGCAGGCCGTCGCCGACGATGCGAGCCGATCCCAGCGCTCCACCCCCCCGGCGGGCACCACCACGACCAAGCCCGCCACCACACCGCCCAAGAAGCCGACCGTGACCAAGCCGCAGCCGGCCACCGTCAAGGCCGCGCCGAAGCCCGCCGCCGCCCCCCGGCCGGCGTGGCTGAGCCCGATGAAGGGCGCCCAGGTGACGTCCTGCTTCGGCCAGCGCTGGGGTGTGCTGCACGCCGGCATCGACTTCGCCATGCCGAACGGCACCCCGATCCGCGCCGTCGGCGCCGGCACCGTGGTCAGCACCGGCTGGGCGTACAGCGGATACGGCATCTCGGTCGTGGTCGACCACCACAACGGCTACCTCACCCACTACGCCCACATGTCGCAGGACAAGGTGTCGGTCGGTGACAAGGTCAAGGCTGGCGACGTCCTCGGCCTGGAGGGCTCCACCGGCGACTCCACCGGCCCGCACCTGCACTTCGAGGTGCACAAGGGCATGTGGAACCAGATCAACCCGGACGGCTGGCTGGCCGACCGCGGGATCCAGACCTCCTGCTGAGACCCGCCCGCCCGGCGGGCGGCGCACCACCCATCCCCATACCCCCATCCCTCCCCCGACGAGTGGCCCGGATCATCGCTGATCCGGGCCACTCGCCTGTTCGGGGTACGCCGCCCGCTCCGGCGGACCGTTCGTCCGACCTGCCGTCCGGCGGTTGGGACAGGATGGGCTTGACCCTGAC
Organism: Catellatospora sichuanensis; assembly: GCF_007483665.1. GTDB lineage: Bacteria > Actinomycetota > Actinomycetes > Mycobacteriales > Micromonosporaceae > Catellatospora > Catellatospora sichuanensis. The sequence continues at coordinate 164,685 of NZ_ML660186.1, read as the reverse complement.
ACGATGTCAGCCCCCAGGGTGGTTCTCGACATGTTCACCATCGGAGACTTCGCCAAACTCGGCGGTGTGTCGGTCCGCATGCTGCGCCACTACGACGCGCTCGGGCTGCTGCCGCCCGCTTCCGTCGACCCGGTCAGCGGATACCGGCTCTACCGCGCCGACCAGCTGTGGCGGCTCAACAAGCTGGTCGCGCTGAAGGGCCTCGGCTTCACCCTGCAGCAGGTGCAGACGATCCTGGATGACCAGGTCCCGGTCGCGGAGCTGCGCGGGATGCTGCGCTTGCGCCGCGAGGAACTCGCCGCGCAGGTCGCGGCGGACACCGCGCGGCTGGCCATGGTCGAGGCGAGGCTCCGGATGATCGAGAAGGAGGGCCACATGGCCACCCAGGACGTCACCGTCAAGCAGATCGCCCCGATCCGGGTCGCCGAGCTCACCGGCCTCGCCGAGGGATACGGTCCAGAGCAGATCGGACCGGTGATCTCACCGCTCTACCCCGAGCTGATGCTCCGTCTCGACGAGGCCGGGGTCGTGCCGGTCGGCGGGCCGGCCGTTGCGTACTACGAGGCCGACGGTGACGCCGTCGTCGTGCACGCGGCCATGCCGGTGGCCGACGGCCCGCGGCCCGGCGCGGACTTCGCCGTCGTGGACCTGCCCGAGATCCAGGCCGCCACGCTGATCCACCGCGGGCCGATGGACGACGTCATGGCAAGTTTGCAGGTCATAGCCGAGTGGATCGAGAGCAACGGCTACCGGCCCGTCGGCTACCACCGCGAGGTCTACCTCGACTACCTCCCGGACAACCCGGAGAACGGCGTGACCGAACTCCAGATCGAGGTCACCACCGCCTGACGGCCAGCCGCTCGCGCCCTCCTGGCCGATCGCCTCCGTCGGGCGCGCCCGCCTGACGGGCGGGCGCGGAGCGCCGTGAACGTCGGAGTTGCCAGGCAGCTGTGCGTATCTTGGGCGCACTTTCGCCCATCTGCCTGGCAAGTCTGACGATCGGCTGAGAATTCGCGAACTGGGACATATACGGAATAGGTGAGTTATAGGATCTCTCGTATTCGCCTATCCGTGCCGACACGCCCGGCGAGCCGGCCGTGAAGGAGGTTCGCATGTCCTCGCGGCGCCTGGCAGTCGCCATCACCACAGCACTCCTGCTCACCGTCGGCGCCGCCGCCTGCGAGAGCGGCGACTCCGGTGGCACGGCGAGCGGCGGCAAGATCGCGCTGCTCCTGCCCGAGTCGCAGACCACCCGGTACGAGCAGCACGACCGGCCGTTGTTCGAGGCCAAGGTCAAGGAGTTGTGCGCGGACTGCGAAATCATCTACAGCAACGCCCAGCAGGACCAGAGCCGCCAGCAGCAGCAGGCCGAAGCCGCGCTCAACAACGGCGCACAGGTGCTGGTGCTCGACCCGGTCGACGGCGCGGCGGCGGCGACCATCGTGTCGCTGGCGAAGGCGAAGAACGTGCCGGTGATCTCGTACGACCGGCTCATCCAGAACGCGCCGGTCGACTACTACATCTCCTTCGACAACGAGCGCGTCGGCCAACTGCAGGGCGAGACGCTGGTCAACCGGCTCAAGGAGCTGGGCAAGACCTCCGGCGACATCGTGATGATCAACGGATCGCCGACGGACAACAACGCGAAGCTGTTCAACAAGGGCGCGCACTCGGCGCTGGACAACTCCGGCTTCAAGACCGTGCCGACGCCCGACTTCTTCACGCCCGAGTGGAAGCCCGAGAACGCGCAGAAGTTCATGGAGGGGCAGATCGCGCAGCTCGGCAAGGACGGGTTCGTCGGGGTGTACGCCGCCAACGACGGCACCGCCGGTGGCGCGATCTCGGCGATGCGGGCCGCGGGCATCACCCCCGTGCCGCCCACCACCGGCCAGGACGCCGAGCTCGCCGCGATCCAGCGCATCATTGGCGGCGACCAGTACATGACCGTCTACAAGGCGTTCAAGCCCGAGGCCGACCAGGCCGCCGAACTGGCGGTCGCGCTGGTCAAGGGCGAGAAGCCGAGCACCGACCGGACCGTCAACAACGGCGCGGTCGACGTGCCGTCGTTCCTGCTCGAGCCGCAGGCGGTGACCAAGGAGAACGTCAAGGAGACCGTGGTCGCCGACAACCTCTACACCATCGAGCAGATCTGCACCTCGTCGTACTCCGCCGCCTGCCAGGCCGCCGGCCTGACCTGACAAGCGTTAAGAAGGGCACCTTCCTCTACGCATAGCGATGTGAAGGTGCCCTTCCTTTCTTGAGGGGGTGGGCGGTGAGTGGGGTCAGGGAGCCGATCCTGGCGATGCGGAGCATCAGCAAGCGGTTCGGTGCGGTGCAGGCGCTGACCGAGGTGGATCTGGATGTGTACGCGGGTGAGGTGGTCGCGCTCGTCGGGGACAACGGGGCGGGCAAGTCCACACTGGTCAAGGCGATCTGCGGGGTGAGCCCGCCGGACACCGGCACGGTCACGTTCGCGGGGCGCGAGGTGCGCGTCGAGTCGCCGCATGCGGCGCAGGAGCTCGGGATCGCGACGGTGTTCCAGGATCTGGCGCTCTGCGACAACCTGGACGTGGTCAACAACCTGTTCCTCGGGCGGGAGCTGCGGCGTGGCGCGGCGCTCGACGAGGTCGAGATGGAGCGGCGCAGCGGCAAGCTGCTGCGCGAGCTGGCCGCGCGCATCCCCAGCGTGCGGCTGCCCGTCGCGTCGCTGTCCGGCGGGCAGCGGCAGACGGTGGCGATCTCCCGATCGCTGCTGGGCGACCCGAAGGTGGTGCTGCTCGACGAGCCCACCGCGGCGCTCGGCGTGGCGCAGACCGCGCAGGTGCTCAACCTCATCGAGCGGCTGCGCGACCGCGGCCTGGGCGTGGTGCTGATCAGCCACAACATGGTCGACGTGCGCGCGGTCGCGGACCGGGTGGCGGTGCTGCGGCTCGGTCGCAACAACGGCGAGTTCCGCATCCACGAGGTCACCAACGAGCAGATCATCGCCGCGATCACCGGAGCGACCCAGAACGTGGTCTCCGAGCGGGTGGCCCGGCTGCGCGAGCAGTCCGCCGGCGACGACCCGCTGGCGGCCGGCTCGGCGGAGGGCGGCGCCTGATGACGGACCCCGTGACGGAACCGGCGGTGCCGCCGCCGACCCCGGCGACGGAGCTGAGCACCCCGAAGGAGGCGGTCGGCGGCTGGCTGCAGACGCTGCGTACCGGAGACATCGGCTCGCTGCCGATCATCATCGGGCTGATCCTCATCGTGATCGTGTTCCAGAGCCTCAACCCGACCTTCCTCAACGCGTTCAATCTGGTCAACCTGTGCCTGCAGATCGCCGCGCTGGGCATCATGGCCACCGGCATCACGCTGGTGCTGATGCTCGGCGAGATCGACCTGTCCATCGGCTCGGTGAGCGGGCTGGCCGCGGCCGTACTGCTGGTCACCCACGTCGACCACGGCTTCGGGCCGCTGTTGGCGGTGCTGGTCGCGGTACTCGTCGGCACGCTGGTCGGCACGATCCAGGGCTCCATCTTCGCCAAGATCGGCGTACCGTCGTTCATCGTCACGCTGGCCGGCCTGCTCATCTGGCAGGGCGTGCAGCTGCGTGTGCTCGGTGAGCAGGGCACCATCAACCTGCCCCCGGCCGGCACGCTCGTACGCTGGGCGCAGTTCTCCTTCGTACCGGGCTGGCTGGCCATCGGGCTGGCCGCCCTGGTGCCGGTGCTGTACCTGCTGTTCAGCCTGCTGACCCGGCGTCGCCGGGCCGCCGCCGAGCTGCCCGTCATCCCGCTGTGGCTGCCGATCGCGGTCGCGGTGATCCTGTTCGTGCTGCTCCAGCTCATCGTCGCGAAGCTCTACCTGGACCGCGGGGTGCCGTGGACCTTCGTGTTCATGGTGCTGGTCGTGGTCTTCTTCGACTGGCTGCTGCGACGGACGGCGTACGGGCGCAAGATCTTCGCCGTGGGCGGCAACATCGAGGCGGCCCGCCGCGCCGGCATCAACGTCGACTGGATCCGCATCTCGGTGTTCGCACTGTGCAGCACCCTCGCAGCGGTCAGCGGCGTGGTCGCGGCGATGCGGCTCGGCTTCGCCAACCAGCAGTCCGGCAGCGGCGAGACGCTGATCAACGCGATCGCCGCCGCCGTGATCGGCGGCACCAGCCTGTTCGGCGGCCGCACCCGCCGTTACGCCCCCCTGCTCGGCGCACTCGTCATCGGCTCGATCGCCAACGGCCTGGAACTGCTGAGCCTGTCCTCCGACGTACGCCTCATCGTCACCGGCACCGTCCTGCTCGCCGCCGTGGTCATCGACGCCCTCGTCCAGCGCTCCCGCACCTCCCACGGCCGCTGACGCCCGCGCCGGCGGGGTCAGCCCTGGATGGCGGGGTTCACGGTGGGTGGGGTGTCGGGGCGGGGGTCGGTTTCGGACTCGGTTTCGGCGACGAGGTCCTCGGGGGCGGGGCGGACGGGGAGTTCGCCGAATCTGACGTGGCGCAGGAAGGCCGACTCCTCGTCGGTGAACCTCTCGCCCGAGTACAGGCTCTCGGTCATGACACTGTCCCTTCCTCCCTGGTGGTGTCGAACAGGCATACCGCGGCGGTGGCGTCGTCGCTGACCTTCTGGCGTGGCCAGCGGATCCGGTCGGGGTCGCCGCGCTCGGCGGTGCGAGTCGCCGCGATGATCCCTGCCGGGCCCTCCCGGTAGCCGAGATCAAGATAACCACGCCAGTCCAGCAGGCCGTAGTCCGTGACGAGCGGGGCCCCGCCGTCGGAGGCCAGCACCGCGCCGCGTACGCCGGGAACCATGCCGGTGAGCGCGTACCCGGCCGCCTCCGGCTCGGTGCGGGCGATCCAGTAACCGCCCGGAGTGTTGCGCTGGGACTGCTGGTCGGCGATGAAACGGGCCAGGTCGGCACGGGTGCCGCGCTCGGCCGCGGCGGCCAGGTCGGGCGTCGCCAGCGCCTTCCACGAGTCGTCGATGACGGCGACCGGGCCGTCCTCGGCGTCCAGCACCACCGGGGAGTCGGCGAGCACCAGATACTCCGCGCCCTGCGGCGTCTGCCGCACGATCGACACGGTCGAGCCGGGTGAGCCCGGATGCCGCAGATCGCAGCGCGGATGCTCGGCGGCCACCTCCTCGACGGCCAGGGCGAGGCCGTCGGCCAGTGGTGTCGGTCCGTCGAGCCGGCGCAGCAGCCGCGCGCCGAGGCGGGCCACGTACCAGGCGGTGCCGTGGGCGCAGCCGGTCTGCGGGCTCTCGGTCAGCCCGTCGAGCACCACGGCGAGCCGCGGATGCGCCCCGGCCCAGTCCAGGTTGACCGCGCCCGGCATGGACGGTTCGCTGGCGATACTGACCCGCATGTTCCGCTCCGTTCCCGGCCGCGAGGTCGCCGCCGCAGGTCCACCCTTCCATGATCGGCCGATCCGGGCGCACCGGGTGTTACCTCCGGGCACCACCGGAGCGTCCTGGAGGCATGGGAACGGGGAGAACACATGGCGACGTGGCGGCGCAGACCGACCTGCCATGACGCCGGTGCGGTCGGTGGCACGCCGCCGACCGCACCGCCGGGATCACCGGCGCAGCGGCGCTCCCCGGCCGACACCCAGCAGCACGACCAGCAGGCCGACCGTGACGATCATGGCGATCAACATCATGGCGTACATCGCGGACGGGAACATGCCCGCGCCGGGAACCAGGCAGGCGCCGTACGACAGCAGCCCGCCGCCCACCGCCGTGCCCACGGTCAGCCTGACGTCGGACGCGCGCCGCATCCGCCGGACCGCCATCATGAGCACGCCGGCAACACCGAGCACGGCGGCCACGAGCACGGCCACGATCCAGGACGGATCGGCCGGCGGCGGCTCGGAGGCCAGGCGCGACGGCTCCTCGAAATACCAGCCCTCGCCGCCCCTCGGGATGCCCAGGCGGTGCCAGACCCCGTTGACCGAGCGGTAGAGCAGCCCGTCGCGGCCGTTGGCGACGAAGACCACGTGGCCGCCGGTGACCTCCCGCACCACGATCGACCTCGACGACAGGTGCTCGGCCCGGTCCCCCAGCGCCGGGTAGCCCGCGGCGAGCTGGTCGTAGTCGGCACCGGTGATCTCCCACGCGGTGGTCCAGCCGGTGTCGTCGCCGCCCGACTCCACCCGCAGCAGGCCGGGCGACACGCGGTAGCACACCTGCACCGCGCAGTCGGCGGGCACCGGCCGGATCAGGAAGACCCGCTCGGCCATCCCCTCGATGCGCCCGTCGTGGTCGACGTTCCACCACCCGCTGCGGTCAGCCCGGCTGCTCTCCACGTACACGGCGACCAGCTCCCGGCCACCGTTCTTGACCCCGGTCACCTCGTAGGTCACAGGCTCGCCCGACAACCGGCAGGCCGCCAGCCCACCCACCAGCAACAGCGTCAGCGCCACCCGTGCCCATCGCATGGCGTCACTGTGCGGCCGGTCCGGCGGCGCGGCAACACCGCGCACGTATCGAACCGGAAACGATCCACGTGACAGGGGCTGCCGACAGCCGCGCCGCGACTCGTCGTCGGGTCCGCGCCGCGGCCTGGCACGGCGGGCTCAGCGGATGACGCCGCGTCGGCGGCCCTCGGCGGTGGCGGCCGTACGGTTGTCCACGCCCAGCTTGGCGAAGACCTGCACCAGGTGGGACTTGACGGTGGCCTCGCTGATGAACAGCTGGCGGGCGATCGCGGAGTTGGAGTGGCCGCCCGCCACCAGTTGCAGCACCTGGGCCTCGCGCGGGGTCAGGCTGATCCCCGGGGCGCGCTCGCGCGACACCAGCCGCGTCGCCACCGACGGGGCCAGCACCGTCTCCCCCGCCGCCGCGGCGCGCAGCCCCCGCAGCAGGTCCGCCGGTTCGGCGTCCTTGAGCAGGTAGCCGATCGCACCCGCCTCGATCGCCCGCAGAATGTCGGCGTCACTGTCGTATGTCGTCAGGATCAGCACCCGGGGCGGCTCGGGCAGTTCGCGTACCCGGGCAGTGGCCGCCGCGCCGTCGATGCCCGGACCGAGCTGCAGATCCATCAGCACCACATCGGGGTGCAGCTCCCTGGCCAGGCGCACCGCCTCGTCGCCGCCGGACGCCTCGCCGACCACGCGCAGCCCGGGATCGGCGTCCAGCGCCGCGCGCAACCCGGCCCGCACGATCGGGTGGTCGTCCACCAGCAGCACGCTGATCACGGCCTGGCCTCCCCCGCGACGACGGGTGGCGGGCCAGGCATCCGGGCCGTCTCCCCGGCCTGCGTCACGTCGGCGGGCACCGCGTCAACCGGCACCGCGCCGGCCCGGCCGGAGGCCGGTGACACGCCGGCCGAGCGATCCGGAGCCGGCAGAGGAACGGTGGCGCTGATGGCGGTGCCCTCGCCTGGGGTCGATTCCACCACCAGCACGCCGCCGACCTCGGCGAGGCGGCTGCTCATCGCCGACAGGCCCAGGCCGGTGCCCGAGGACGGCGACGCGGCCGGGTGCCGCGGGTCGAAGCCGACGCCGTCGTCGGCGACGTCCACGCGTACCGCCGCGGGTTGGAAGGCGAGGGTGACCACGACGGTGGCCGCGCGGGCATGCGCTCGCACGTTGGCCAGTGCGGCCTGGGTGACCCGCAGCAGCGCGACGGCCACCGGGGTGGGCAGCGGGCCGGTCTCGCCGTCGACCACGAACCGGGCCTCGACGCCGAAGTGGCGGGCGTCGGCGACGGCCCGTTCGAGCGCCTCGGGCAGCGAGCGGCCGGTCAGCTCGGCAGGGGCCAGCGCGCGCACCAGCCGCCGGGTGTCTTCCAGCGCGCCCCGGGCGGCGTGCTCGGCGATCTCCAGTTGCGGACCGGCGTCGGCGGCGTCGCGGGCCGATCGCAGCAGCAGGATGATGCTGGACAGGTTCTGCGCGACGGTGTCGTGGATCTCCCGGGCGAGGCGCTCGCGCTCGGCGAGGATGCCTTCGCGGCGCTCGGTCGCGGCCAGCCGCTCCTGCGCTTCGGTCAGCTCGCGGACCAGCTCGGCGCGTGCCTCGCTCTCCCGGCGCAGCCGCCGGTAGACCGCGGTGATCACGATCGCGACGGCGGCCCCGAAGACCGGGCCGAGCACGGTGCCGGAGTCCAGGACGCCGCGGTGCGCGCCCGCCGCGGCGACGGCGATCGCGGTCAGCGCGGCCACTCCGGGCAGGCCGGCCCGCGGTGGCAGAAGCTGCAGGCAGAGTAGGTACAGCGCGAACGCGAGCCAGACGAACGACAGCGACAGTGCGATCAGCACGGTCCAGCCGGCCGTCAGCACGACGAGCCACAGCAGCGCCATCCGGACTCCGGCGGCGCGGCGCGACAGCGCCATGCCCACGGCGTACCACACGGCGACCGCGAGTGTCGTGAGCAGCACCGTTGCGCGCTGCCCACCATCGGCCCACGCCTCGCCGGCGCCGATCGCCAGCAGCGCGGCGAAGAGCACGTGCTCGGCGCGGCGCAGCAGCGTCAGCGCGTCCTGCCCGCGTCCCGCCCTGCTCATGGCGTCAGAGCGTAGCCGCTGCACGACGTGGTATGCCGCGGCCGCCAGGGGCAGCGGCCGCGGGGCCGGGGCGCGGCGCGAGGCCGCGCCCCGGTTCATGGGGCGGGTCAGGCGACCACGCCGTCGACCTCACGCTGGGCTACCTCGCGCTTGGCAACCTCGCGCTTGGCAACCTCCTTCTTCGAAACCTCCATGATCACACCTCCTCCTCGGACCTTGAAGGGCACGGCACAGCGCGCTCCGATGCCTGCATGGTCTGTCACCGAAGCGCTCGAGTGGCGCGTTAGCGACTGTAGCGATTGTTGACTCGGCAGTGAAGTCCCTCAATATTGATCTTCCGAAAACTCGTCGTGAACTGTCCCAATAGACGGCTATGAGTGTCGCGGTGCCGACACATCGTGGATGTCACCCATCGAAATCGGTACCTAAATCATTCTTACGACAATCACTTCATAAAGATCGCTGAGTATTGTGCGGCGTCGATCGATTCCTTTAGCGTGGGCCGCGGACGGGTACGAAGCTGTGGAGGTCCGTTGCCGATCCTGTGCACCGACGACTACCGCGCCCTCGCCCGGCCCCGGCTGCCCGCGGACGTCTGGGACTACATCGACGGCGGCAGCGGCGCGGAGCTCACCCTGAGCGCCGGCCGCAGGCTGTTCGACCGCGCCGAGCTGCGGCCCCGGGTGCTCGTCGACGTCTCGGTCTGCGACACGGCCGGCAAACTGCTCGGCGACTCGCTGGCCACACCGGTCGGCATCGCGCCGACGGCGTACCACCGGCTGGCCCATCCCGACGGCGAGGTCGCCACGGCCCGCGGCGCCCACGGCGCGCTGTTCGTGGTGAGCATCTTCGCCAGCCGCAGCCTGGAGGACATCGCCGCGGCCGCGGCCGGCCCGCTCTGGCTGCAGCTGTACTGGCTGCGCCGCCGCGCCGTGCTCGCCGAGCTGGCCCGCCGGGCCCAGGACGCCGGCTACCGGGCGCTGGTGCTGACCGTCGACGCGCCACGCATCGGGCAACGGCTGCGCGACCAGCGCAACGGCTTCGCCGTCGACCCCGAGGTACGGGCGGTCAACCTCGACGACGCGCTCATGGCCACCACGCACGAACACCGCGAGGGTGCCTCCGCCATCGCCGCGCACGCCGCGCAGACCTTCGACCAGACCGTCACCTGGGCCGACCTGGCCTGGCTGCGCGGCCGCACCGACCTGCCGCTGGTGCTCAAGGGAGTGCTCACCGCCGAGGACGCCGACCGCGCCGTCGAGCACGGCGTCGACGCGCTCATCGTGTCCAACCACGGCGGACGCCAGCTCGACGGCGCGGTGCCCGCACTGCGCGCGCTGCCCGAGGTGGTCGCGGCGGTCGCGGGCCGCTGCCCGGTGCTGCTCGACGGGGGCGTACGCCACGGCCGCGACGTCTTCGTGGCGCTGGCCCTCGGCGCGAGCGCGGTGCTCGTCGGCCGCCCGGCGCTGTGGGCGCTCGCGGTCGACGGCGCCGACGGCGTGGCCGGGCTGCTGACCATGCTCACCGGCGAGCTGGAACACACGATGGCGCTGGCCGGGCGGCCGCGACTGGCCGACATCGGCCGTGATGCGGTGCTCCTGCCCGACCGCCGCGACGCCTGAACGGAGTTGGCCCATGGTGAAGCGAGCGGAGCGAGCCCCGCAGTCGCGAACTGACGGCAGACCGGTGGAGCTGGTCAAGGAGGCGATGCACGCCTCGGTCAGCGACCCCGTCGCCGCCTCGATGAACTTCCTCAACGAGGTCGCCGGGCGCTACCCCGACGCGATCTCGCTGGCCGCCGGGCGGCCGTACGAGGGCTTCTACGACACCGCCGACATCGCCCGCTACCTCGACGTGTACGTCGCGTATCTGGGCGATCAGGGCAGCACCCCGGACCAGATCCGCCGTGCGCTGATGCAGTACGGCCGCACCAACGGCCAGATCCACGGGCTCATCGCCCGCATGCTCGCCGTCGACGAGGGCATCGAGGTGCCCGCCGAGGCCATCTCGGTGACGGCGGGCTGCCAGGAGGCGATGGTCATGGCGCTGCGCGGCCTGTGTGCGGGCCCCGACGACGTGCTGCTGGCCGCCGAGCCGTGCTACGTCGGCATCACCGGCGCGGCGCGGGTGCTGAACATCGACGTGGTGCCGGTGCCGGAGGGGCCGGACGGCCTGGACCCGGCCCGGGTCGCCGAGGTCGCCCGCGCGGTGCGCGCCCAGGGCCGCCACCCCCGCGCGCTGTACCTGGTGCCCGACTTCGCCAACCCGTCCGGCCGCTGCCTGGACCTGCCCGCCCGGCACGCGCTGCTCGACGTCGCCGCCGCCGAGGATCTGCTGATCCTGGAGGACGACCCGTACGGCCTGTTCGGGCTCGACGACCGGCCCCGGCCCCGGCTGAAGTCCCTCGACCGCGAACAGCGCGTGATCTACCTGGGCTCGTTCGCCAAGTCGTGCTTCCCGGGCGCGCGCATCGGCTTCCTGGTCGCCGACCAGACCGTCGTCGACGCGACTGGGCACCGCACCCTGCTGGCCGAGGAACTGTCCGCGATCAAGAGCATGATCACGGTCAACACGTCCCCCATCGCGCAGGCCGTGGTAGGCGGCCTGCTGGTGGAGTCGGGCTGCAGCCTCAAGGCCGCCAATGTGGACAAGATCGCGTTCTACCGGCGGAACCTGCTGCGCCTGCTCGACGCCCTCGACCGACACCTGCCCGCCCCGTGGCGCGACGAGGCCGGCATCTCCTGGAACCTGCCCGCCGGCGGCTTCTTCGCGGTGGTCGACGTGCCCATCGCCGCCGACGAGAAGCTCCTGGAGGTCTCCGCCTCGCGCCACGGCGTCCTGTGGACCCCCATGAGCTTCTTCTACACCGACGGCGGCACCCACTCGCTACGCCTGTCCTGCAGCGGCCTCGACCCCGACACCCTCGAAGAGGGCGTACGCCGCCTGGCCACCCTCCTCCGCGAGTCCATCGCCTGACCCTGCTCCCCCACGCGCCCGGCCCGCGCCCGGCCCGCGCCCGCGAACGGGGCGCTCATGCCACGCACCCGGCCGCCGACGCCGCCCACGAAGGCCAGCACACCGGAACGCGAGCTGTCCGTGTCCGTGTCCGTGTCCGCGTCCGTGTCCGCGTCCGTGTCCGTGTCCGTGTCCGGCTGCAGTTTCGGGGAAAGTGCGGCTTTGGCGAGGCTGATTCGTGCACTTTCCGGGAAAGTGCAGGACCGTCGCGGCCGCCACCGACCGCGTTACCCTCCTTGACAACTTTTGTTGTCGGTGGGAGGGTGGGGGCATGTTCGAAGTCGCCGTGATCGACGACCCGGCCGTGGCCGAGGTGTCGCTCGACCCCGTCCGGGCCCGGTTGCTGGCTGCGCTGGCTGTGCCGGGGTCGGCGACCACGCTGGCCGCGCAGGCGGGGCTCACCCGGCAGAAGGTCAACCACCACCTGCGGACGCTGGAGAGCCATGGGCTCATCGAACTGGTCGAGGAGCGGCGGAAGGGCAACTGCACGGAGCGGGTGCTGCGGGCGACCGCGGCGTCCTACGTGATCTCGCCTGCGGCGTTCGCGGCCGTGGCGCCCGATCCGGAGCGCTCGCCCGACCAGCAGTCGGCTCGCTGGCTGCTGGCGCTGGCGTCGCGGCTGGTGCGTGAGGTCGGCGAGCTGATCACGGGGGCGCGGGCCGCGCGGCGGCCGCTGGCCACGTTCGCGGTGGACAGCGAGATCCGTTTCGCCTCGGCGGGCGACCGGGCCGCGTTCGCGGCCGAGCTGACCGAGACCCTGGCCGCCCTGGTCAGCCGTTATCACGACGGGAGCGCCACCGGCGGCCGCCGGCACCGGCTGGTCGTCGGGCTGCACCCGAGCCTGCTGCTGCCGCGCGCGGACGGCACCCCACTGACTGAGCAAGACACCGAGAAGGAGTAGCACCATGGGCAAGAAGTTCGAGATCGTTCGCGAGGGCGAGCTGCGGACCACCCCGGAGGAATACTGGGACGCCGTCACCACCGGCAACGGCGGCTGGCTGTGGCCGATGGAGTTCGAGCCGCGCGTCGGCGGGGCGGCCGCGTTCGGCGGCACCGTCGCCGAGTGGGACCCGCCGCACCGCCTCGCCTCCCGGATGGACGGCGACAACGGCTGGTTCAACCAGGTCGAGCACACCGTCGAGGGCCGTGACGGCGGCAAGACCTGGTTCCGGTACGTGCACAGCGGCGTGTTCACCGACGACTGGGACAACCAGTACGACGGCGCCGACCAGCACACCGACTTCTACCTGCACACCCTCGGGCAGTACCTGGCCCACTTCAGCCGCCGCCCGGTCGTCTACCTGTCGGCCGACGCCCCGGCGGCGTCGAACTCGCCCGACGGCTTCACCACGCTGCGCGGCGCGCTCGGCCTGACCGGGCAGAGCAAGCAGGACGACACGGTCCGGGTCGCGCTGCCGGGCGGGCAGACCGAGGCGGTCGTCGACTACCTGCACCCGAACTTCGTCGGGCTGCGCACCCACGACGCGCTGTACCGCTTCTTCGGCCGCAACGCGTTCGGCGCGCCGGTCGGCGTGGCCGTGCACCACTTCGACGCGAACGCCGACGCCGCCGCCGAGCAGAAGTCCCTCGAGGACTGGCTGCAGGCCGTCTACGCCTGACAGCCCACCCCACTTTTGATCGACGCTGGCCTATTACATCGACTTTTGAGAGATCATTCTCGATGTGATAGGCCAGCGTCGATGTAAAGCGGGGTGCGAAGCGCCGGGGACGGGGCGGGTGCGCGGCGGGGTCAGGTGGTGAACCACTTGCGGAGCTGGTCGGCGGCCTGGGCGAGGGCGCGGCGGCCGGCGTCGAGTTCGCCGCCCATGCAGAAGAAGCCGTGGACCATGCCGTCGTATCGGGTCAGCGTCACCGGCACGCCGTCGCGCCCGAGGCGGCGGGCGTACTCCTCGGCCTGGTCGCGCAGCGGGTCGTACTCGGCGGTGACGATCAGGGCCGAGGGCAGGCCGGCCAGGCTTTCCGCGCGCAGCGGCGAGGCCAGCGGGTTCAGCCCGTCCTCGGGTGTGGCCAGGTAGTTGGCCCAGTACCAGGCGACCGAGGTGGCGTTGAACAGGTAGGGGTCGGTGCCCTCGCGCAGCGAGGCGGTGTGCGAGCGGTGGTCGGTGTTCGGATACACCAGCAGCTGCCCGGCCAGCGGCAGGTCGCCGTCCTCGCGGGCCAGCAGGGTCACCGCGGCGGCCAGGTTGCCGCCCGCGCTGTCGCCGCCGACGGCGATGCGGGCCGGGTCCGCGCCGATGGCGGCGGCGTTCGCGGCGACCCAGCGGACCGCGGCGTGGCAGTCGTGCACCGCGGCGGGGAACTTGTGCTCCGGGGCGAGGCGGTAACCCGCGGCGACGACCAGGCAGCCGGCGGCGTTGGCGAGGCTGCGGCACACCGCGTCGGAGGTGTCGATGGTGCCCAGCGTCCAGCCGCCGCCGAAGAAGTAGACCAGCACCGGCAGCTCGCCGCCGAGCACGGGACGGTAGATCCGGATCGGCAGCGGCCCGCCGGGACCCTCGATCTCGCGGTCGACGACCTCGGCGACCGGCTCGGGGTCGCCCCCGGACGCCTGGATCGAGGCGAGGTCTGCGGCGCGGGCCTCCGCCACCGACAGCGTGTACAGCTGCGGGGTGCCGCTGGCTTCGCGACGTGCGCGCATCGCCTGGACCTGCTGGTGGAGTGGCATCACACTCTCCTGATCTGACGACCTGCGGCGGTCAGCCGGCCGCGTGGACGAAGTCGGCGTTGCGGGGGTCGGCGAACAGCTCCCGCAGCGTCGGGGCCAGCGGCAGCACCTCGATGTGCTGCCGGAACCAGTCGGCCAGTTCGGTGAGCCGCCGCTGAGCGGTCGCCACGTCGGGGGTGTGCACGGTGACCTCGCCCATGCGGGCGAAGGTGTTCGCCGCACCGCCCTGCACGCGCATGCCCTTGGGCACGAAGAGCCGGGCGTGCACCACGTCGGGCTGCGCCAGCACCTGCTCGGCGGTCGGGTAACCGAGCACGACGCCGGGCCGCAGCGGCAGGAACGTGGAGGCGACCACGCCCTCGCGGACCCGCACGTCCGGTTCGCCCACCGGCTCCAGGAGGGCGCGCACCCCGTCGGCGGCCAGGTCCACGCCGTACTTGTAGCGGATCTGGTCGCTGATCGGGCCGCCCGCGCGGCGCGCCGCGCACTCGCTGAACACCAGGCGGCCCGTGTCGGGCCGGTGGAACAGCTCCATGTGGAAGACGCCGTCGGCCAGGCCCAGCACCCGCAGTGCGTCGGTGACCAGTGGCGCCGCCAGGTCGTACGCCCCCTTGTCCGCCACCGGGTCGAGGCAGTACGTCTGCACCGGCGCCTTCTCCAGCACCGCGCTCAGGCAGGGCTGGGCATACCGGCCCAGGCTCAGGAAGCGCAGCTCCCCTTCGGACAGGTAACCGTCGGCGAACCACTCCTCGCCCGTGACGAACTCCTCGATCACGAAGGTGCGTGCGGCGGTGTTGTTCGCGCGGCACTGGGCGCTGATCCGGGCCAGCTCGGCGTCGCCGGAGACCACGAACGTGGACTGCGTCGCCATCCCGGCCACCGGCTTGACCACGGCCTTGGAATACGGCAGCCGGTATCCGGCGGGCAGGTCGCGGATGTCCTCGACGACCGTGCATGCGGTCACCGGCAGCCCGGCCGCGCGCAGCGCCTGCTTCTGCAGGTACTTGTCGCGGAACAGGGCCACCGTGCGCGGCGGGATGCCACGGGCGCCGAGCATGGCGGCCAGCGCCGCGGCCGTCATCAGCGCGGGGTCGTCGTAGGCGTAGACCGCGTCGAACGAGCCGGGGCCGAACCCGGCGCGCAGCAGGCCGTTGACGGCGGCGTCGATGCTCTTGTGGTCGTCGACGAAGACGGTGCGCACCCCGGCGGGCAGCGGCAGCCAGCCGTCCTTCGTGGTCGCGCCGAGCAGCACGGTCACCTCGACATCGGGCGCGGCCGCCGCCAGGGCGGGCAGGTCCGCTCCGACCATGAGCAACCGCATCGACCGACCGCCTCTCCACGCCGACGGACCGGGGCTGACCGCCCGACGGATCGAAGGTCACCGTATCGACGGCGACGGTACGTGTCCAGAGCGGCACCACTCGATACCTACGGATACTTCAATGTCCGCCTTTGTTGCTGGTACAAAGAACCCGACCGGCTTGAGAAGGAGTTCCGTTGTCCATCGCGACGCCGCAGTCGCCCTGGCGCCGTAGAGCCGCCATCCCCGGCCTGGTCGCCGCGGAGGCGATCTCGGTCATCGGCGGCCGGATGTCCTTCCTCGCCATTCCCTGGCTGGTGCTGGTCACCACCGGCAGCCCGGTGAAGGTCGGCGTGGTGGCGGGCGCGGAGACGCTGGCGTACGTGCTGAGCGGGGTGCTGGCCGCCCCGCTGCAGGACCGGATCGGCTCCCGCGCGACCTCGCTGCTGTCCGACGCGGGCAGCGCGGTGGTGATGGGCGCGATCGCGCTGACCGGGCAGCTCGGCTTCGGCGTGCTGATCGTGCTGTCCAGCCTGGCCGGGGTGCTCCGGGCGCAGGCCGACCGGTCCAAGAACAACCTGCTCAAGCCGCTGATGGATGCCGCGGGCACGGACTTCACCCGGGTGTCGGCGGCCCGTGAGGGCGTGCTGCGTACCTCCGGGCTGATCGGGGCCTCGGTGGGCGGCGTCGCCATCGCCGCGTTCGGCGCGATCGGGGCGATCTGGGTCGACGCGGCGAGCTTCCTGATCGGCGCGGCGCTGGTGGCGTTCTTCGTGCCGGACCCGGCCCGGCAGTCCGACGAGCCGCCCAGACCCGCCCCGGCCGAGCCGTACCTGACCGCGCTGCACGGCGGCTTCGTGTACTTCACCTCGGAGCCGCTGCTGCGGGCGGTCACCGGGATGCTGTTCTTCACCAACCTGTTCAACCAGGCCAGCGCCGTGGTGTTCGTGCCCTTGTGGGTGCTCACGGTGCTGCACTCGCCGGTCGCACTCGGATCGGTCTCGGCGGCGTACGCCGTGGGGATGATCGCGGGCAGTGTCGTGTTCGCGACGCTGGCCCCGTACCTGCCGCGCTACAGCGCGCTGGTCTTCGGCTACTTCGTGGGCGGCGCCCCCCGCTTCCTGGTCTTCGCGCTCACCGACGACCTGACCGTGATCGTCGTGGTGACGTTCATCAGCGGCATGGCGATGTGCTCGGTGAACCCGACCATCGGCGCGGTCATCTACCAGCGGGTGCCCAGCCCGATGCTGGCCCGTGCGGGCGGCATCATCATGGCCGTGGCCATGGCCGGCATCCCGCTCGGCGGCGTGCTGGCCGGCCTGGTCGTGGAGCAGTTGGGCTTCGTCAACGGCGTGCTGCTGTCCTCGCTGCTGTACTTCGCCGTCACCCTGACCCCGGTCGTCCGGCACCGGGTCTGGCGTGAGCTCAACGACGTCGGGGCCCGCGGTCCGACCGCCGACCCGGCGGCGGCACTGCCGCGCGGGTACGGGCTGGCCGCGACCACGCTCGGCCCCCGGGTCACGTTGCGCTACGCCGACGGCGAGTGGACGCTGCGGGCCAGGTCGGGGCTGCGCCGGCTGGCCCCGCGGCGGGTGCTGCGCGCCAAGACCGCGGCCCACGCGCTGGCGCAACTCGACGCGCCCGCCGTGCATCAGGCGGTGCGGGAACTGGCCCGGCGCGAGCACGGCGGAGCGGGGCGCGAGGTGGCCCGACTGCGGGCGGAAATCGCCCGGATGGAATTCGCGATGAGTCAGATTGATGTCGGATTGCGGCCCTCTCATCTGCCATGAAAAGCCCGAATTTTGGCTGGTCCATTCACGTATCGACAGACTTAACGTTAACATTGCAAGTACATCGATCCCCTTGCTAGTCTCCGGATTCACCGGGTCCGTCGGGGGCGCATGACCCAGGTTCCAGCATCCTTTGCGACACCTGGCGGAGCATTCATGAGCAACACGGGCTGGGCGACCGGCGCGCCCTTGGCGGCGACCCCCGACTGGGTGGACGAGCTCCTGCTCGCCGGCGAAGACCGGGACGTCTGCCTCCACTTCGGATCCCCCGTCGACCGGGCGGCCCTGCGCCACGCCGTCGCCGACCGGGAGGACACGCTGCGCCGGCTGGGGCTGGCCCGGGGCGGCTCGGTCGCGCTGCGGCTGCCGCCGTCGCTGGCGTACGCGGCGAACCTGCTGGCCGCGTGGCGGATCGGCGCGCAGGTCGCACTGCTGGATCACCGGCTGACCGCGTACGAGACCGATCGTGCCCTGGACCGGTTGCAACCGCAGGTCGTGGTGAGCTGCACCGGCACGCTGCCGGGCGGGTTGCGTGCCTTCTACGAGGTCGCCGACGTCGCCGAGGCTCGCGAGGGCCGTCCCGCCGACACCGGGCATGCCGTGGTGCAGCTCAGTTCCGGCTCCACCGGCCCCTCCAAGGTCATCGCGCGTACCGTCGAGCAGTTGGTCGCCGAGATCGACCGGTACACCCGCATCGACGGGGTGCCGCTGCCCGGCGAGCGGGTGGTGCTGCTGGCCTCCGTGGTGCACGTGCTGGGCCTGGTCGGCGGCCTGCTCTACTGCCTGCACGCGGGCGTCGAGCTGGTGCTGCCGGAGCGGCTGACCGTCGACGCCGTACTGCGCGCCGTGGCCGCCGGAGAAGCGCCGACCACGTTGCTGGGCGTGCCGTTCCACACCGAGCTGCTGGCCTCCAACCCGAACCCGCCGAAGCTGCCGCAGCTCAAGCGCATGACCACCGGCGGCGAGCTGGTGCGCGCCGAGGTGGCGCAGCGTTTCACCGACCGCTACGGCGTCGTGCTGGGCAACATGTACGGCATGACCGAGGTCGGGGTCATCGCCACCGACCTGTTCGGCGAGCACCGGCCCTCGCTTCTGCCCGCCCCCGGCATCACCGTCCGGGAGCAGGACGGCGAGCTGCTGATCGCGACACCGGCGAGCCCGTACATCGGGCTGTCGGACCCGACCCGCTGGGTCGACGGCTGGCTGCACACCAAGGACGCGGGCCGGGTCGACCCGGCGACCGGCCTGATGACGGTGCTCGGGCGGCTGGACTCGCAGGTGTCGGTCGGCGGGCTCAAGGTGGACCTGACCGAGGTGGAGCACACGCTGGCGGCCCTGCCCGGCGTCGAGGGCGCGGTCGTCGTCTTCGACAGCGGCATCGAGGCCTTCGCCGTGGTGCCCGATCCGGCCGCGGCAGCGGCGCTCGAAGGTGAGCTGGCCGTGCGGCTTGCCCCCTACAAACGGCCGCGTGTGCTGCACATCGTCGAGCAGCTGCCCCGCACCGCGACGGGCAAGCTCGTCCGCGACCGCGCGGTGCTGCGTACGGCGGACCCGCGCCCGGCTTCCTGACGGCCGTACCGCACTCCCCCCGACTGCCACCCCGATCCGGGCCCGTTGGGCCGTCCACCATGGAAGGAAGTCAACATGAGCACCGACGTACGCCAGTTCATCATCGACGCGATCGCGGACATGAACTACCCGATCGACGGCGTCGACGCCGACACGCCGCTGGGTTCGGCGGGCGTGGACCTGGAGTCGCTGGCCGTCGCCGAGCTTGCGGTGCGGGTGGAGGACACCTACGGCGTGAAGTTCAGCGACGAGGAGGCCGAGCAGATGGCGGCCATGACGGTCGGCGAGTTCGCCGACGCCGTCCGCGAGCGCGGCAACCTGGCGAGCGCGTGATGGACGCCCCTGTTGCGGCCGCCGGGTCCCTCGGCGTGCCGCGCCGGCGTGAACCGGCCTCCCCGGACCGGGCCGAGGTCGTCGCGATGCTGGCCGGTTACGGCGAGCGCAGCCCGGAGCAGGTGCGCGAGCGCATCGACTCGCTGGAGCTGGCGTGGCTGGTGCACCAGGTCGAGCAGCGCCACGGGCGGATGCTCGACCTCGACGACGACGTGCTCATGCGGATGACGACGGTGACCGGCGCGGTCGAGGCGCTTGCCGAGGTGCTGGCGGAGCCTGCCGGTGACTGAACCCCGCCCCGCCGGGGACCGCGCGCAGGTCGTGGTCACCGGGTTGTCGGCGGTCAGCGCGTACGGCCGGGGCGCCGCGGCGCTGTCGGCCGGGTTGCGATCGGGGCGGCCGGCGTTCGCGCCGGTCACCCGCTTCGACGTGAGTGCCCGGCGGGTGGGCGTCGGCGCGCTGCTGCCCGGCGCGCCCGTACTGCTCGACGAACTGCTCGCGGTGGTGGACGAGGCAGCCGCGTCGGCCGGGCTGTCCGCGGCGCTCCGGGCCACGACTCCCCTGCTGCTGGCCGTGCACGGCGAGCCCGACGGGGCCCGCGGCCTGCCCGACCGGCCCGGCCGCACCGGCGCGTTCACGCTGTCCGTCGCGGAGAAGGCGGGCCTGTCCGGGGCGGTGCGCACGTACACCAGTGCCTGCGTCGCGGCCAGCACCGCGGTCGCCGACGCCGCCGCCGCGGTGGCCGCGGGCGACGCCGACCGGCTGCTGGTGGCCGCCGGATACCTGGTCGAGGCGGACCAGTTCGCGCTGTTCGACGCGGGCCGGGCGCTCGCGGCCGACGGCGCCGTACGCCCGTTCAGCGCGGGACGCAAGGGCCTGCTGCTCGGCGACGGCGTGGCCGCGGTCGTGGTGGAGTCGGCCCGCGCCGCGCAGTCCCGGGGCGCGACACCGCTGGCCCGGCTGCTCGGCTGGGGCCGCGCCGGAGACGGCTACCACGTGGTGCAGCCGCGACCCGACGGCACGGGCCTGGCCCGGGCGATCGAGGCCGCGCTCGGCCGCGCCGGGCTGGCCACCGAACAGATCGGCTATGTCAACGCGCACGGCTCGGGCTCCGCGCAGAGCGACGCCGCCGAGTCCGCCGCACTGCTGCGCACCCTCGGCGCGCACGCGTTGGTGGTGCCGATCAGTTCGACCAAGTCGCTGCACGGGCAGGCACTCGAAGCCTCACCGCTGCTGGAACTGGTCGCCACGGTGTTGTCGCTGCGCGAGGGCTTCCTGCCGGTCAACGCCGGCTACCTCGGCCCCGACCCGGACTGCCCCCTGCGCGTACTCACCGAGACGACTACTGCCGGACCGGACTACGCCCTCAGCCTCAACGCCGCCTTCGGCGGCGCGAACACCGCCCTAGTGGTCGGTGCGGCATGAGCACTCTCGTGGAGGTCGCGCGGGGGGCATGGCCGGAGTCCGAGGCGGATGCGGAGCCGCCGGTGCTGGCCGGGTTCGTGATGTCGACGTTCAGCCCACTGGTGGCGGAGGCGGCCAGGCGCTGTCTGAGCCGCGCGCATGGGCAGCCGCCCGTCGCGGCGGACCGCGGGCTGCGTACCGCAGTGATCATCTCTTCGGCGACCGGCGACGCCACGACCGCAGCCGAGGTTGCATCGGCGGTCGACGGCCGGCGGCGGCTGGGGCCGCTGCTGTTCTTCCAGGCCGTGCCCAACGCGGTGGCCGGTTACGTGGCGGCGCGGTGGGAGCTGGGCGGGCCCGTGGTCTCGCTGAGCCCCGGCGGCGGCGCCGACCCCGTCGGGGCGTCCCTGGCCGAGGGCCTGGCGATGGCGTCGCTGCTGATCCGCGACGGCGACGCCGACGAGGCCCTGATCGTGGTGGCCGAGCAGGCCTTGGCCACCGGTGAGCGCGACCGCGCGCTGGCCGTGCTCGTACGCAACAGCGAAGTGAACCGACCGAAGGAGTAGCAGCTATGGGAACCAATCTGCGGGCGATCCTCGCCGCCGACGCCGACCTCGGCGCGGGCAATGTCATCACCCGGCTGCTGGCGCACGGCGCCGATCCGTCCGGCCCTGGCCTGACCTTCGACGTGGACGTTGACGGCCACCCCGCGTGGGAGCCACTCACGCTGGGGCAGCTCGACGAGCGGGTCGCGGCCCGTGCCGCGTGGCTGCACCAGCGCGGCATCGGCTGGCGCGACCCGGTCGCCGTGTACGCCAGCACGTCCGCCGACGTCATCCTGTCGTTCCTCGCGCTGAACCGCGTCGGGGCGATTCCGGCGCTGCTCAACGGCAACCTCAGTGGCGAGATCGCGGCCGAGTACATCCGCCGGTTGCGGGCCGAGGCGGTGCTGACCGACCCGAAGCACGCCGCCCTGCTGGAGGGCCGTGACTTCGGCTCGCGCCTGCTCGGCGACATCACCGAGATGGGCTCGGCGGACCCGGCCCAGGCACCGGAGCCGTACCGGCACCACCGGGACGACCCCATCTCCATCACGCACTCCTCCGGCACGACGGGCCTGCCCAAGGCGATCGTGCACTCGCACACCACGCTGTTCGAGGCCACCCGCCGCATCCGGCTGTCCGGCCCGCGGGCGCAGGGCACCGAGCGGGTGGTGTGTGCGCTGCCCTCGGCGCACACCGCAGGCATCCTGTCCATCAACCAGGCCCTGTGCAACCGTGCCGAGCTGGTGTTCCTGTCCTCGCAGCGGGGCGACTACGTGCTCGACGCAATCGAGCGGTTCAAGCCGACCGGCGTCTTCGGCTTCGCGGTGACCTGGGCCGACATGGCCCGCCACGACCTGAGCAAGCGCGCCCTGGACTCGGTGGCGATCTGGTTCAACACCGGCGACTGCGCGCACGAGGCGCACATCCGGCCGCTGGTCGCGGTCGGCAGCCGCAACACCGTCACCCGGGAGGGCGTGACCCGGGTGACGGGCTCGATGTTCATCGACGGCATCGGCTCGACCGAGATGGGCCACTCCGCGTTCCACATCACCCACCGGGTGGACACCGAGCGCTACGACCGCTGCATCGGCCGCCCGCACGTGTTCGCCGAGGTGGCGGTGCTGGACGAGGCCGGCGAGCCGGTGGGTGCGGGCGTGGTCGGACACCTGGGGCTCAAGTCGCCGACGGTGAAACTGATGTACTGGAACGACTCGGTGACCGAGTTCCGCACCCGCCAGTCGGGTTACTACCTGACCGGCGACCTCGTCTACTACGACGAGGACGGCTACTACTACCACGTGGACCGGGCGGTGGACTCGGTCGTGCTGGACGGCGGCCAGTGGCTGCACACCTCGCTGACCGAGGAGAAGATCCTGGCGAGCTGCCCCGACGTGCTCGACTGCACCGTCGTGGCGGTGCGCGAGGAGGGCCGCGTGGTCACCGACGTGCTGCTGGTGCTCAAGGCCGGGGCCGACGCCGCGGCCGACCGCCGGGACGCCGTCGTCGCCGCGCTGGGCGGGCACGCCGCGCCGACGCTGCGCGACGTCAACGCGGTGCACGACGAAGACATCCCCACCGGCGCCACCGGCAAGGTGCGCAAGCTGGTGCTGCGCGAGCGCGCCCTGGCAGGTGTGTCGCGATGAAGAGCCCTCGTCCCGACATCGTCGTCACGGGCATCGGCCTGGTCACCCCGGTCGGACAGGATCTCGACGACATCTTCGACGCCCTGTGCACCGGCCGGTCCGGGATCATCGCCACCCCCGAGGGGCACGCCGCGCAGGGGTCTCTGGAGGTGATGGGCAAGGGCCCGGACATCGAGGCGGCCAGTGTGCTGCCCGGCCCGGAGGCGCGCACGCTGGACCGGTACATCGTGCACGCGCTGGTCGCCGCGGCCCGGGCGGTGGCCGACGCCGACCTGGTGGTGGGCCGCGACGTGGACCCGTATCGGGCCGCCACGGTGGTGTCCGGCACGGGCGGACTGGCCACCCTGGAGGCGCAGGTGATCACCCGTACCCGGAAGGGCCGGTTGGGGGTGAGCCCGTACCTGCTGCCCGGGATGCTGCCGAACATGGCCACCGCGCGCATCGCCATCAAGTACGACCTGCGCGGCTACAGCTCCTCCATCGGCACCGCGTGCGCGGCGGGGGCGCAGTCCATCGCCGAGGGCATGCGCATCCTGCGGTACGGCGAGGCGGACGTGGTGCTGGTGGGCTGCGGCGAGGCGCCGCTGTTCCCGACCCTGGCCGACACCTTCGGCAACACCCGCGCGCTGGCCAAGGGCTGGGCTGCGGACCCGGCCGCGGCCAGCCGCCCGTTCGACACCCGGCGCAACGGCCTCGTCCTGGCCGAAGGGGCAGGCGTGTTGGTGCTGGAGCGGGCCGCGGACGCGGACGCGCGGGGTCGTCCGGCGTACGCGACGCTGCACGGCTGGGGCGCGACCACCGACGCCCACCACCCGACCACGCCCCGGCCCGACGGCGAGGGCCAGGCCGAGTGCATGCGCCGGGCGCTGGCCGACGCGGGGCTGTCGCCGGCCGACATCGGCTACCTCAACGCCCACGCGACCAGCACCAAGTTGGGCGACGTGGCGGAGTCGCTGGCGGTCAACACGGTGTTCGCCTCGGCCATGCCGCCGGTCAGTTCGAACAAGGGCGTCACCGGGCACATGCTCGGCGCGTCCGGGGTGATCGAGGCCGCGGCGACGGTGATGGCGCTCGGGCACGGGCTGCTGCCACCGACGGTCAACCTCGAAGACCCCGATCCCGCGTGCGATCTCGACCATATTCGCGGCAAGGCTCGGCAAAGTCCCATCGGTTTTGCACTGTCCAATTCATTCGGATTCGGCGGACATAATGTGAGCCTTGTCCTGGGTCGACCCACCACGCGACTCAGCCGTTTTGCTGAGTGAGGTGTCACCGAATCGTTTGCCGCGCGCAACATACTGTCGCAATTAAATATTTGCGTAGTTAGGTATTGAGGGACATCAGCATAACCAGCTAGCGTGACAGTCAGGCGGCCCTCGCCGGAGCGTTCGGCTCCGGCGGGAGGGTCGCGAACTACGGACGTCACAGGGGCACGACGGCCAATCGGAGCGTGGTGAGTTCGTTTGGCGTGCGCCGCGAAAGCGGCGGCGCCGGGACGAGTCATGATCCGTGACCCGTTCCGCGCCCCCACCTGGCGAGGAGCGAGTCCTAGCAGTCAGTGCAAAACAGGACATCGTACGCCAAGGGTAGGTAGCAAATGAACATTCTCGGCATCGACCACCTGGAGTTCTACGTCGGTGACGCCCGTCAGACGGCCTACTATCTGTGCACGGCATTCGGGTTCCGGATATGCGGGCAGGGCGGGCCGCAGACGGGCCTGGCCGGGCAGCGCTCGCTGCTGCTGCAGCACGGGGACATCCGCATCGTGCTCACCTCCGGCCTGGTCGCCGACCACCCGGCCACGCTCTACGTCGGCCGCCACGGCGACGGCGTGGCCGTCATCGCCTTCGAGACCGACGACGCCGCCCGGCTGTACGACCACGTCGTCGGACGCGGGGCCGCCGCGCTGGGCGCACCGGCCGTGCACGAGAACGGCGCGGGCCGGGTGGTCGAGGCGAGCGTCTCGGGCTTCGGCGACGTCACCCACCGCCTCGTCGAGCGGCACGGCTCCCGCTGGGAGTTCCTGCCCGGCACCATCGAGATGACGGTGCCCGAGCAGTCGTACGCCGACGACCCGCTACAGGTCATCGACCACTGCGCGATCTGCGTGCCGGCCGGGGAGATCGCCGCCACCTCGCGCTACTACCAGGACGTCTTCGGCTTCGCCGAGATCTTCGAGGAGTACATCGAGATCGGCGGCCAGGGCATGGACTCGAAGGTGGTGCAGAGCCCGTCGCGGCAGGTGACGTTCACGCTGTTCGAGCCGGACCTGTCCCGCCGCCCCGGCCAGATCGACGACTTCCTGTCATGGCACGCCGGCGCCGGGGTGCAGCACGTGGCGTTCCGCACCAACGACATCGTCACCGCGGTGCGCACCTTCGCCGAGCGGGGGGTGGGCTTCCTCAGCACGCCGGGCACCTACTTCGACGCGCTGGAGCAGCGCCTGGGCAGCGTCGACCTGCCCATCGCGGAGCTGCGCCGGCTCGGGGTGCTGGTCGACACCGACCACTACGGCGAGCTGTACCAGATCTTCACGCAGTCCATGCACGTGCGCCGGACGCTGTTCCTGGAGCTGATCGAGCGACACGGCGCGCTGACCTTCGGCAGCAGCAACATCAAGGCGCTGTACGAGGCCAAGGAGCGTGAGCTGGCGGCCCCCGCCGAGGCGGTGCCCGTGCAACCGCAGGACGCCCGCCCGGCCGGCCTGGCCACCGCCTGAGACCGGGACACCCCCGTGCGCCACACCGCATCCACCCCCACCCAGGCGAGGAGTTCTGCCATGGCTGAACAGCGTCTTTGCAACGAGCCGAGCAACCTGACCGACGAGGAGCGCGAGCTGCTCCCGTCCGACGAGGACGTCGCGTTCTACGCCGCGCACGGCTGGTACCTGACGAAGAAGCTGTTCACCGACGCCGAGGTCGACGAGCTGGTCGAGGCCAGCGAGCGCTTCTACGCCGGGGAGCGCAGCCGCTCCCTGCCCCTGCGGCCGCGCCGCCTGGCCTACTGGGAGCCGCAGCACGGCGACGTGCAGCGGCACAACGACTACGTGCACTACGAGCACGACGGCCTGGCCAAGCTGCTGCGCAAGCCGCTGATCGGCGCCGTCGCCGCCCGGCTGGCCCAGGCGGACGAGATCCGGATCTTCCAGTCGACCCTGATCTACAAGCCGCCGCGCCCGGAGGAGCCGACCAACGTGGTGCCGTGGCACTTCGACCGGCACTACTGGGCGTCGTCGACCTCGGAGCGCATGCTCACCGCGTTCATCCCCTTCCACGACTGCGGCGAGGAGATGGGCACCATCACCATGGTCGACGGCAGCCACGTCTGGCAGGAGATCGGCAACGACGACTCCACCGCCAAGCACTTCGCCGAGCGGGACCGGGAGGACCTGGAGGTCCTGCTGACCCGCAACGCGGAGTTCAACGGCACCCAGGTCACCAAGGTGCCGATGGTCATCCCCAAGGGCCACATGAGCTTCCACCACTGCCGCACCTACCACGGCAGTGCAGGCAACCGCAGCGATCGTCCCCGCCGCGCGGTCTCCCTCCACCTGCAGGACGGCGAGAACCAGTACCGCCCGTACCCGCTCAGCGACGGCACCGTCGTCGGCTACAACCACGACGAACTGGTACGCCGTACGCCCGACGGCCGCCCCGATTACGCCGACCCCGACTACTGCCCGGTGCTCTGGACCTCGGCTCAGCACTGAACGACCACCCCGATCACCAAGGAGAGAGCAATGTCGCGTTACGACTGGGGTCAGACGCATCCGGGCATCACCCGGCTGGAGGACGCGGTCGGCGAGGCCCGCAACGCGGTCGTCAGCCACCCGCTGTACGCCGCGCTGGACAACCACGAGGCCATCGTCACGTTCATGGAGCACCACGTCTTCGCGGTGTGGGACTTCATGTCCCTGCTGAAGTCGCTGCAGCGCCACCTGACCAGCGTCGACGTGCCGTGGATCCCGAGCGGCCCGACCGGCAGCCGACGGCTGATCAACGACATCGTGCTGGTCGAGGAGAGTGACGAGCTGCAGGGCGGCTTCACCAGTCACTTCGAGCTGTACATCGGCGGCATGGACCAGGCCGGCGCGGACACCGGCGTCATCAACCACCTGATCAAGCTGCTGGGCGAAGGCAGCACCGTGGAGCAGGCGCTGACCGGGGCGAACGTCAACCCGGTCTCGGCGGAGTTCGTACGCACCACCTTCCGCTTCATCGACACGCTGCCGATCCACTGCCAGGCCGCGGCGTTCGCGTTCGGCCGCGAGGACCTGATCCCGGACATGTTCCAGCAGGTCATCAAGGTCAACCAGGAGGGCGGCAAGCTCGACACCTTCGTCGACTACCTGGCCCGCCACATCGAGGTCGACGGCGAGTTCCACACGCCGATGGCCATGCAGATGGTCACCGACCTGTGCGGCGACGACGACGAGAAGTGGGCGCAGGCGGCGCAGACGGTCAACGCGGCACTGGCCGCCCGGCAGAAGCTGTGGACCGGCATCCTCGCCGCGATCGACGCGGGCTGATCGGCCTCTCTTTTTTCGGTCGCGGCTCACAACCGGCGTCGCCCGCTTGTGAGCCGCGACTTCGGCACACCCCCACCCCGGCTCGGAGAGCGACATGAACGAAGCACTGGCCCGACGCAAACTCCTCGGCATCCTCTCCGGCAGCTGGGTCGCCCAGGGCGTGTACGCGCTGGTCCGGCTCGGTGTTCCGGACCTGATGGCGGACGGTCCGGTGCACGTCGGCGACCTGGCCCACCGGTGCGGCGCGGACCCCCGCGCACTGGGCCGCCTGCTGCGGGCGCTGGCCCTGGCGGGCCTGTTCACCCGCCCCGCCCCGGACACCTACGGGCTCACCCCCACCACCGAACTGCTGCGCGCCGACGTGCCCGGCTCGGTGCGCCTCAACGCGCTGATGCAGGGCGACGAGGTGTTCCGCTCGTTCGCCGAGATCATGCACACGCTGCGCACCGGACGCCCCGCCTTCGAAGCGGTGTACGGCCGGCCGTTCTACGACTACCTCGGCGACAACCCCGAGGCCGCGGCGGTGTTCAACGAGTCCATGGGCGACCAGCGCCCGCCGGAGGCGCTCGCCTCCTGCGATCTGAGCGCGGCCCGCATCGTGGTCGACGTCGGCGGCGGCAACGGCAGCCTGCTCGTCGAGTTGCTGGAGCGCTATCCGAACCTGCAGGGTGTGCTGCTGGAACTGCCCGACGCGGCGGCTTCCGCCCGCGCCAAGCTCGCCGAGGCCGGCCTGGCCGGGCGCTCCGCGTGTGTGGAGGGCAGCTTCTTCGACGGCGTGCCCGACGGCGCCGACGTCTACACGCTGGCCCGGGTGCTGCACAACTGGAACGACGACAACGCGATCGCGATCCTGCGCCGGGTGCACGCGGTGCTGCCCCCGCACGGGCGCGTGATCGTGCTGGAGGAGTTCCTGCCCGAGGAGGCCGACCCGGCGGGCCGTTCCGCGGCCGGGCTCGTCGACCTGCTCATGCTGGTCACCCTGGAGGGCCGCGACCGCACCGAGCACGAATACCGGGAGCTGCTCGGCAAGGCCGGGTTCGAGGTCGTCGAGGCGCGCGCGGGGGTCCTGGAGGCCCGGGTCGCATGAGCGGACCTCCCAAGATCGCCGGACTTGCCCGGCACCTGTGCGTATCTTGAGCCCGCTTTCACCCACCTGCCTGGCAAGTCGAGCGATCTTGAGAAAGGAGAGGGCATGCGCGAGCGAGGCGACATGGATACCGGGCTCTACCGGACGATGCGGTTGATCCGCCGGTTCGAGGAGCGGGCGATCGAGCTGGTCCACGCCGGGGAGATCATCGGCGGGATCCACCCGTACATCGGGCAGGAGGCCATCGCCGCGGGCGTCTGCGCGGCTCTGCGCGACGACGACGTCATCACCAGCACCCACCGCGGGCACGGGCACGTGCTGGCCAAGGGCGCCGACCCGGTGCGCATGCTCGCCGAGCTGACCGGCCGGGCCACCGGCCTCAATCAGGGCCGGGGCGGCTCGATGCACGCCGCGGACTTCGGCAAGGGCATCTACGGCGCGAACGGCATCGTCGGCGCGGGCGGGGCCATCGCCACCGGGGCCGCCTGGGCCGCGGTCAAGGAGGGCAGCGA
This sequence comes from Catellatospora sichuanensis, assembly GCF_007483665.1. Taxonomy (GTDB): domain Bacteria; phylum Actinomycetota; class Actinomycetes; order Mycobacteriales; family Micromonosporaceae; genus Catellatospora; species Catellatospora sichuanensis. The sequence continues at coordinate 135,789 of NZ_ML660186.1, read as the reverse complement.
CCGGGTCGCGGTCAGCTTCTTCGGCGACGGCGCGGTCAACCAGGGCGTGCTGCTGGAGACGTTCAACCTGGCCGCGCTGTGGCGGCTGCCGGTGCTGTTCGTGTGTGAGAACAACGGCTACGCCACCACCCTCACCGTGGCGCAGGCCGTCGCCGGGTCCATCACGGCCCGCGCCGAGGCGTTCGGCATCCCTGCGGTCAGCGTGGACGGAACCGACGCGGTGGCGGTGCTGACCGCGGCCCGTGACGCCGTGGCCCGTGGCCGCGCCGGGGGCGGGCCGAGCTTCCTCGAGGCCACCGCGTACCGCTTCGACGCCCACCACACCTGGGAGCACAAGGCCCGGGTGCGCTACCGCGCCGACGAGGAGGTGGCGGCCGGCCGATCCCGCGACCCGCTGGACGTCCTGGGCGTAGGCCTGCCCGAGGGCGTGCGCGCCGAACTCGACGCGCAGGTGGAGGCGACGCTCGCCGAGGCGGTCGCGTTCGCGCTGGACAGCCCGCGCCCCGACCCGGCCCGCGCGCTCGACCACCTCTACGCCACCGGTCTGCGCGGCCGGGACGGCACCGGACTCCTCGACACGGCGGTGCGCTGATGGCACGACTGTCCTACCTCAAGGCCCTGCAGCGGGCGCTGGCCGACGAGATGGCCCGCGACGACAGCGTGTGCGTGCTCGGCGAGGACATCGGCGTCGGCGTCAACAACGTCACCACCGGCCTGCTGGCCAAGCACGGCCCCGCGCGCGTCGTCGACACCCCGCTGTCCGAGCAGGCCTTCACCAGCTTCGCGACCGGCGCGGCGCTGGCCGGGCTGCGGCCGGTCATCGAGTTCCAGATCCCGTCGCTGCTCTTCCTGGTCTTCGAGCAGATCGCCAACCAGGCGCACAAGTTCTCGCTGATGACCGGCGGGCAGGCCAAGGTGCCGGTGACCTACTTCGTGCCGGGTTCGGGCTCCCGCAGCGGCTGGGCCGGCCAGCACTCCGACCATCCGTACGGGCTGTTCGCGCACGTCGGGGTGAAGACGGTGGTGCCGGCGACGCCGGAGGACGCGTACGGGCTGTTCCTCACCGCGATCCGCGACGACGACCCGGTGGTGCTCTTCGCGCCCGCGGGTGCGCTCGGGGTGCGCGGCGACGTGGACCTGGACGCGCTCGGGCCGGTGCCGCTGGGCGTCGGCCGGGTGCACCGGGCGGGCACGGACGTCACGGTGGTCGCGGTCGGGCACCTGGTGCAGGCCGCGCTGGGTGTCGCGGAGCAGCTCGCCGACCAGTTCTCGGTGGAGGTGTTCGACCCGCGTTCGCTGTACCCGTTCGACTGGGACGGGCTGGCGGCCTCGGTGGCCAAGACCGGGCGGCTCGTGGTGGTCGACGACTCCAACCGGATGTGCGGCATCGCCGGGGAGATCCTGGCGACCGCCGCCGAGCAGATGCGGCTGACCGTGCCGCCCAAGCGGGTGACCCGGCCCGACGGCGCGGTGCTGCCGTTCGCCCGCGAGCTCGACCTCGCCGTCCAGCCGCAGCAGGACCAGCTGCTCACCGCCGTGCAGGAGGTCTGCAAGTCCAGCCGCTGACCGGAACGGCAGCCGCCGGGTGGGGGGTCCCGGCGGCTGCCTTACCTGAGGAGCAGGCTCAGTAGACGCTCACGCCGTAGACGCTGAGCGGTTCGGTGACCGGCTGGAAGTAGGTCGTGCCGCCGGAGCTGCAGTTGCCGCTGCCGCCTGAGGTCAGGCCCAGCGCGACGGTGCCCGCGAACAGCGAGCCGCCGCTGTCGCCGCCCTCGGCGCAGACGTTGGTGCGGATCAGGCCGGTGACGGTGCCCTGCGGGTAGTTGACGGTCGCGCCGGTGCCGAGCACGCGGCCGCTGCGCAGGCCGGTGGTGCTGCCGCTGCGGTACACGGTCTGGTTGACCACGGCGTTGCCCGCGCTGGTGATGTCCTGCGAGCTGCCGTTGTAGAGGTAGACGTTGCCGGGGTGGGCGATCGTGCTGTCGTAGCGCACGATGCCGTAGTCGTTGCCCGGGAAGCTGGTGCCCGTGCGCGTGCCGATCAGCTGGGTGCGGGCGGAGTTGGCGTACCAGCTCGCGGCGAGGTTGGTGCAGTGCCCGGCGGTGAGGAAGTAGTAGACGCCGCTGGCGCTGCGCACGTTGAAGCCGAGCGAGCAGCGCGAGCCGCCGCCGTAGATCGCCTGGCCACCGGCGATCGTCGGGCTCAGCGTGCCGGCGACGGTCTCCACCCGTACGGTGTCGCCGAGGCGGTCGGTGACGGCCTTCAGCCTGGCCAGCTTCGACCCGGTGACGGTGCTGTCGGCGGTGACCACGACCTGGTTGCTGATCGGGTCGGTGTACCAGGAGGTGCCGGAGATGCGGGCGAGCCGGTCGAGTTCGGCGGTGGCGCCGGTCAGCTGCGCGGCGCTGCGGGCGACGAGGCGGGCGACACCGCCTGCGGCGCGGACCCGGTCGGCGGAGGCACTGTCGGTGACGGTGACGACGATCTTGCCGGCGTTGTCCTGGTAGACGCCGGCCGAGTCGATCTCGGCCGCGAGAGCGGTTGCCGCGTCGGCGGTCAGCGCGGGCCCGGTGCCGCCGACGGGGGCGGCCTGGGCGGTCGCCGGGACCAGCAGACCCGCGGCGAGCAGCGTGGCAGCGGCCGCGCGTACGGCGATACGCCGGAACGGGGATCCGGTGTGGAGCATGGTTCCTCCTCGGGGTTATGGCATGTGGTGACATGCCGGAGGTGACCGGGTTGCCCGGTTGGGGCGCTCGGTCCTGGAACACGATGCCAAACCTTGCAAGAATCTTCAATATTTAGCTTGCTAGATGAATGTGCCAAATATGCTCAGCGTGGAACCCCGACGGCTCCAGGAACGTCCCGCCGCGACCTAGAACGATCTAGGCACGGCACGGCGGAGTAAGATCGACTCGTGACCACCGCTCTCGTACTGATCGACCTGATGCCGCGCATCGTGGCGCTGCCGGTGGAACCGCACTCCGGTGAGGACGTGCTGCGGCGGTGCACGCAACTGGCCGCCGCGTTCCGGGCCGCGGAGCGACCCGTGGTGCTGGTGCGGGTCGACCGTCCCAACGTCGCCGCGCAGCCGCCCGGCAGCGACCTGGTGGAGGGCCTGGCCCAGCCCGGTGACCTGCTGGTGGTCAAACGCACCATCGGCGCGTTCCACAACACCGACCTGCACGAGCAGCTTCAGCGCCTGGGCGGGACCACGCTCGTGCTCGCGGGCCTGGTCACCACCATGGGCGTGGAGTCCACCGCACGAGCCGCCAGTGACATGGGCTACGACCTGGAATTCGTTGAGGACGCCACGTCCGGCCTGGCTACCGACGAACACGAGATGGCGGTACGCCGCACCTTCCCCCGCTTCGGCCGGGTCCGTACCACCGCCGACTACCTCTGACCACCGTCAGACCGGGGACGTGCGGCCCAGGTGCGCGCCGAGGCGGCGCACCGTGAGCGCGGCGCAGATGCTGTGGCTGCGCAGGTTGCCGTGTACGCCGTCGGCGCTGTAGCTGCCCGGGTCGCGCTCGGCGGGGTGGCCGGTGCAGTTGACGTGGATCGCGCCGAGCCGGGCCGCCAGGGCCGCGGTGCGCGCCGACAGCATCCGCATCCGCTCCCCCACCTGCTGCTTCACGGGCTCCGGAAACGACGGCGCATAGGACACGTCGAACATGCCGACCGTGATGACCTCCGCGCCCGCCGCGCGCAACGCGGTGATCATCGCGGCCAGTTCTTCGTCCACCGCCTCCGGCTGGTACGAGCGCCGCAGCGCGTCGTTGCCGCCCGCCGAGATCAGCGCCAGGTCCGGCGCGAAGCGCAGCGCCCGGTCCAGCTGCTGCTCCCGGATCTCCACGGCACGCAGTTCCCGCACGCCCAGATTCAGGTAATGCAGGTCCGGCTGCTGCTCGGCCAGCTCGCTGCTGATGCGGTCGCACCAGGCCTGCAACACGTAACCGGGCACCGGATCGCCGACGCCCGAGGCGACGCTGTCGCCCAGCACCACGAAGCGTTTCCACGGGTGCCCGGCCAGCAGCGCGGCCGCCTCGCCGGGGCGCAGGCAGTACGGGTCGGCCGCCTCCAGGGTGGTGGCGTACCCGTCAGCCATGGCTGGTCGCTTTGCTGTTCGGCGTCTGCTGCACCGGCAGCCGGACCTCGCTCAGCTCGGCCATCTCCGACAGCCCGGCCAGCTTCGCCTCCAGCTCGGCCAGCTCGCTGCGCATGCGCTCGGCCTGCCGGGACGCCTCGGTCTGGTCGACCGCGAGTGCCTCCTCGACGCTGCGGCGTACACCCGGGACGTCCAGCAGGGCCAGCATGTTCAGCGCCTCGGCGCTCTTCACCAGGTGCCGCGAGCCCAGCAGGGCGCGGCCCTTGCGCACCTCGACCAGCCACTGGCCGTTGGCGTAGGCCAGTGTCACGGAAAGGCGCGCGGGCAGCCGTGCCGCGCCGGTCAGCACGGCCGGCGCACCGGCGCTCAGCTGCCGCCAGGTGCGATATGCGAACACCGGGGCCAGCAGCGCCACCAGGTATGCCCCGGCCGCGGCGGCCAGCGCCCAGGGCAGCTCCAGCCGGGGCAGCGCCCAGGCCGCGGCGGCCGTGCCGAGCGGCACGCCCAGGTAGGCGATGCCGGAGGCGAACCCGCCGACGCGGCTGCGCACGGGCACCGGCACCCGCTGCGACAACAGCATGCCCAGCGGAGGTGTCACCGACGACATGGTCGCCCCGCACACCGCGGCGACGACGGCGACGATCAGCTGCACGGGCGGCAGCCCGCCGACGACCGCGGCCGCCCCGCCACCGGCGAGGAAGGCCAGCGCCGGCATCAGGTGGCGCGACGGCGCAGGGGTCAACCCGGTCAGCACGACCGACCCGGTGACCGCGCCGAGCGCGAACGCACCGCCGACCAGGCCGAGCAGATCCGGCTCGCCCAGCACATGCTCCACCCAGGCCGCCACCAGCAGCACCGCACCGGCCTGTACCAGCAGGTTCGTCACGAACAGCACGGCCGCCAGGCGGCGCACCAGCCCGTCGGCCCGCAGCTCGGCCATGGCATTGCGGCGCAGGTCACGCGCCCGGGTACGGGCGATCGGCGGTGCCTGCCGGCCGTCGGCCGGGTGTTCCGCCGCGGCGTGCCGTCCGCGTGCGGCCGGGCCCTCACCGGGCCGATCGGCGGTGTCGTCATCGGCCGCGACGGGGGTGTCGTCGCTGCCTGACGGGGCCGGAACCCGGCCGTTGAGCTGTGGACCGCCCGCGAGCCGGGCCGCCGCGGCGACGCGGCCGTCCGAAGCCGTGTCCCCGGTCGCCGTGGTGTCGTGGTCGGTTGTCGGGGTCTCGTCATCGGATCGGGTCGCGGCAGCACCTCGTGGGTCGCCCGCCGCGCCGGATTCGGCGGGCAGCACCTCGCCGCTGAGCACTTCGGACGGCGGCGACGCGGCATCGGACCGCGGCCGGACGGTGACCGCCTGCACCAGCATCGCCGCGCCGAGCGCGCACAGCACCGCGTCGAGCCACAGCACCCCGGCCGGGCCGAGGCGCACCGCCAGCACGCCCGCCGCCGCACCCCCGGCGAGGACCACGATCACCTGCAGCGCACGGACCGCACCGGACCGCGGTGGCCGTGCGCCGTCGTCACCGCCGTCGCGGCGTATGGCGTTCCTGGCCCGGTCGCCGACCGCGCGCAGCGCACCGGCCAATGCGGCCAGCCCGCCCAGCCCTGCGACACCGAGCAGTCCCGACGATGCGGCCAGGGCCGAGTCGGGCAGCGCGAAGAAGGCGATCCCGGCCAGCGCCGGCACGCTGAGCAGGTCGGCCGACACGGCCAGCCGCACCGGGTGCAGCCGGTCGGCCAGCGCCACGCCCACCGGCCCGGCCAGCAGGTATGCCAGCACCTGCACCGCCGCGACCAGCCCGACCGCGCGCCAGTCGGCGTCCGCGGCCAGCATCAGCCACGGCACCACCAGCAGCGACATCCGGGTGGCCAGGGTCGACACCGCCTCGGCGGCCAGCACCGGCAGCGCCGCGGCCTGCTCGGGCTGCTCCGGCACCGGGTCGCCGACCGCGGGCGCGGCGTGGATCGTCATCAGTGCCCTCCAGTACCGGTGCGGGCGGCATACCGCTCCCGCAGTGCCTTCTTGTCGACCTTGCCGGATTCGGTCAGCGGGAATTCCTCGATGAACTCGACCTGCTGCGGCGCCCACATGGCGTTGAGCTCGGCGGTGGCGAGCCGGATCAGTTCCGCCGCGGTGACCGTGCCGTCGGGCGTGCGCACCACGTACGCGTGCACCGCCTCGCCCTCCAGCTCGTGCGGCACGCCGATGACCGCCGCGGCCAGCACCTCGGGATGGGCGGCCAGCGCGTCCTCGATCGGGCGGCAGAAGACGTTGGTGCTGCTCAACCCGGTCACGATCATGTCCTTGACCCGGTCCAGCAGGTACAGGTAACCGTCGGCGTCCAGCCGGCCCACGTCACCGGTGCGCAGCCACCCGTCCACCAGCGTCTGCGCGGTCAGCTCGGGCATGCCCCAGTAGCCGCGCATCATCAGCGAACCGGTTATCCAGACCTCGCCGACCTCGCCGGGCGGCAGCACCTGCCCGCCCGCGCCCCGGACCTGCACGCGCACGTCGCCGTACGGGATGCCGCACGAGGACAGCCGCTCGGGGTGCGCCGGGTCATGGTCCAGCTCGGGCAGCGCCGAGATGAAGGGGGACTCGCTCATGCCGTACACGATGCGCAGCACCGGGCCGAAGCGCTCGATGGCCTGGGTCAGCCGGGCCGGGGAGGCCGCCGCGCCGGACACGGTCAGCGTGTGCAGGCTGCCGAAGTCGACCCCGGCCGACTTCGGGTCGTCGAGCAGCACGTTGAGCAGCGGCGGGGCGAGCAGCGTGCTGTTGATGCGCTCGCGTTCGATGGTGTCGTAGAACAGCGGGTATTCGAGGCCGTCGTGCAGGAACGCGGTGCCGCCGGTGAACAGCGTCATGAACACCGCCGTCTGCGCGCTGACGTGCCAGGTGCCGGCGACCAGCAGGTGCCGCAGGGTGGGCTGGCCGCTGCCGAGGTAGTACTCCGACAGGGCGTGCAGCGCGGCGAAGAAGCGGTGCCCGTGGTGCACCAGCTTCGGCGAGCCGGTGGTGCCGCCGGTCTGGAACAGCGACGACGGCTCGTGGGTGATGGTGGCCGGGTCGAACGGCAGCGACGTCGCGCGCGGCGCGGCGGTGAGATCCGGCCCCGCGCCGCCCGGCCCGAAGCAGAACACCGGCCGGGGCGCTCCGCTGGTGGCCCGTCCCGATGGCCCGCCTGGACGGCGGACCCCCGAGGACTCCCCGCCAGCGGCCAGCGCGGCCAGCTCCGCGCCCATCTCCGGCAGCTTGCCGGCGTCGTACACGAAGGCGTCGACCTCGGCCAGGTCGAGGAAGCCGCGCCGGAACCGCGGCGGGGCGTTGTTGGCGATCCAGGCGGTACGGCAGCCCATCAGCCCTGCCGCGAGCTGCAGGAAGATCGACTCGGCGGGGTTGCGGGCGAGCACGCCCAGCGCGTGCCCGGGGCGGATGCCGTGGGCCCACAACGCCCCCGCCATCGCGATCACCTCGGCGCGCACCTCGGTGTAGGAGTAGCGGCGTCCGTCGACCGCGACGAGCGCTTCGGCGTCACCGTATCCGGTGAAGAGCGTCAATGCCTGTGCGGCGTAGTTGGCTGCGGGATCGAATGTCCTATCGCCCACGGTCGAGTCACCCCAGTTCGGTCAGGAAGCAGCGGATTCGCTGGTGGCAGGCCGGTTCCGGGTGTGTGGCAGCGGCCTACGGGCAGGACGTTACCGCCGCCGCGATGAATCAGGAACCACCTAGGGTCGTCGATTCGTATAGACGTCAGTTTCCAATCGGGACATTTGCGTATGCAGACGTCTTGAGTGGGCGGTCCATCGATTCCGATGATGCCAACGGCCCTCGGATCGGCTTAGACTGCCGACCTGACACCACGAGCCCGGCTCGCCGCGCACGCGGCGCACCGAGCGATGCCCGGGTTCCGGTGATCGATGGTCGACACCACCCTCAGCGACCGAGGAGTTTCGCGCCGATGAACAGCCCCCGGCAACGGCAATTCCTGATGGCCCTGGTCACCCTGGTGACCGTCGGCTCGACCCTGCTGGTCGCCACCGCGAACAGCCAGGCCGTCGCCCCCGAGCCCGAGGCCTGGACAGGCTCGTGGTCCGCGGCGTTGACCCCGGCCGGGTCGGGCAAGTCCAAGGACGGCTTCTCCGACCAGACCATCCGGATGTTCGTGCACACGTCGGTCGGCGGCACCCAGGCCCGCATCCGGCTGTCCAACCGGTACGGCACCGCGCCGCTCACCATCGGCCGCGCCACGCTCGCCCTGCCATGGCCCGAGGCCGGTCCCGGCGACCTGAAGCCCGGCTCGGTGGTGGATGCCACGTTCAACGGGCAGAAGTGGGTGACCATCCCGTCCGGCGGCAGCGCGGTGAGCGACCCGGTGCCGATGGACGTGCCCGCCGCGCAGGACGTCGCGGTCACCCTCTACGTGCCTGAGCAGAAACCCGGGCCGGCGACCTGGCACCTGTACGCCCGCGAGACCGCCTACATCGGCGCGGGCGACCACGCGAGCGACGCCAGCGGCGCGAAGCTCGCCGAGACCCGCAACAACTGGTACTACCTCACCGGCCTCGACGTGCTCAACCGCACCGGGCAGGGCTCGATCGTGGTGCTCGGCGATTCGATCACCGACGGGCTGAAGACGACCGTCAACGCCGACCGGCGGTGGACCGACCACCTCGGCGCGCGGCTGGTCAAGGAGGCGCCCGAGGGCCGGGCGCCCGGCATCCTCAATGCGGGCCTGTCCGGCAACCGGCTCACCCTCAACGGCTCCGACCTCGGCGTCAACGAACTCGGCATGAACGGCGCGTCCCGGTTCCACTTCGACGTGCTCGGGCAGACCGGGGTGCGCACGGTCATCCTCGCCCTGGGCATCAACGACGTCTGGCTCAGCCAGGACACCGCGGACAACATCATCGCGCGGATCCGGCAGATGGCGTCGGTGGCGAAGCAGTCCGGGTTGAAGGTCATCGTGTGCACGCTGAGCCCGTGGAACGCCTTCGAGTCCGCGCCGGGCGTGGTCGCGTACACCCCGACGCTGGACTCGGTGCGCCTGCAGGTGAACTCGTACCTCCGCACCAGCACCGAGTTCGACGGGATCATCGACTTCGACGCCGCGCTGCGCGACCCGGCCAACCCGACCAAGCTGCGCCCCGAGTGGGACAGCGGCGACCACATCCACCCCAACGACGCCGGCAACGAGGCGATGGCCAAGGCCATCCCGCTCGACCTGCTCCTCGCCGACGACTCCGCCGAGGACTGACGTGGTCGCCGAAGTCTCGCTGGCGTCGCTGCACACCGACGAGGTACGCCGCGACCCCTACCCGTTCTACGCGGACCTGCACCGCCACGGCCCGGTCTGCAAGGTCGCGCCGGGCGACCGGTACAGCTACGTCGTGCACGGGTACGAGGCCTCGGCACACGTCCTGCGGGACTCGGCGACCTTCAAGGTGATGGACTCCACGCTGCTCGGCGCGAAGCCCACCTGGGAGGGCAACCGGGCGCACGCCGTATTCATGAACTCGGTCTTCTTCACCAACGCGCCCCGGCACACCCGCATGCGCAAGATGTTCAACCAGGCGTTCACCCCGCGCCGGGTCAACGCGCTCGACCCTGCGGTCGAACGGCTCACCGCGGACCTGCTCGACCGCCTCGCCGAGCAGGCCGGCGGCGGCGCGAAGGTCGACTTCATGAGCGAGTTCGCCTTCCCGCTGCCCGCCGACGTGCTCGGCGAGCTGCTCGGTGTGCCGGCGGCCGACCGCGCCTGGTACCGCCCCCGGGCGCTGGCCCTGGGCGCGATCCTGGAACTCGGCGGCGCGACCGCCGACAACACCGCCGCCGCGAACACCGCCGCCGAACAGATCACGGCATACTTCGCCGACCTGGCCGCGCGGCGGCGCGCGGACCCGCGCGACGACCTGGTCACGGCACTGGTGCAGGCGCTGGAGTCCGACGGCGGGCAGCTGTCCGAGGAGGAGCTGACCGCCAACCTGATCGTGGTGTTCAACGCCGGCTTCGTCACCACCACCCACCTGCTCGGCAACGGCCTCACCCTGCTGCTGGAGCGGCCCGAGGCGCTGGCCCGGCTGCGCGCCGACCTGTCGCTGACCCCGCGATACGTCGAGGAGATCCTCCGCTACGAGGTGCCCACCCACTTCTCGGTGCGCTGGGTGGCGCAGGACACCGAGGTCGCCGGGGTGCCGATCCCGGCCGGGTGCTGGGTGCTGGTGCTGCTGGCGGCCGCCAACCGCGACCCGGCGCACTTCGCGCACCCGGACGTGTTCGACCCCGACCGGACCGAGACGTCCACGCTCAGCTTCGGCGCGGGCGCGCACTACTGCCTCGGCGCGGCGCTGGCCCGGCTGGAGGGGCAGCGCGGCCTGGCCATGCTGCTGGACCGCTTCGGCGACATCCGGCTGGCCGAGCCGCCCGGCACGCCACGGCAGCTGATGCTGCGCGGGCACGAACAGCTCTGGCTGAACCTGGCCTGAGCAGTCCGCTCACACCGTCGGCGGCTCCCCGCTGGTCACCTGGGCGCGCGTCGGAAGTTCGTCCTGAATGCGCTTCCAGTGGTAGATGTAGACCGGCACCGCGATGGCCAGCGTGGTCGCCGAGCCGACGATGCTCAGCACCGCCTGGCGGCGCTGCGAGTCGCGGGTGAGCTTCTCGATGCGCTTCTGCTCCACGGCGAACGCCGCCTCCTCCGCGGGCGTGCACGCCTGACCGGGCTTGCTCTCCGCACAGCGGGGCACGTATCCGTAGTAGCCCGGGTCGGGGTAGAGCAGCTCGACCGTGCTGCGGACCAGGTTGACCGCGGCGAAGATCGAAATCACGAGGGTGATCAGGCAGACCAGGTACAGGTACATGTTGCGCAGGGTCATGCGGTCCTGAAAAGCCATCGCGACTCCTCGCCTCGCCCGGCGGCACGGCACCGGTGCTGCGCACATTGTCCAACGGCGATGGCCCCGCGCGCGGCAGGTATGCGTACTCCGGTCACCGGGCGATCAGATTGAGCCCGATCGTGCAGAAGATGGAGAGCAGGATCGAAACAGCGATCATGGCGAGGCAGCCCCACGCCCCGCCGAGCGGCCTGATCTCGGTGTTGCCGATGCGCATCCGCGACCGTCCCTTCCTCCCCGCCATCATGCCCACGTGCGGCTGCCGCATACGTCAAGATCGGCATTTCGTGTCGTGATCCGCGCTCGGACCGCGGATCACGACACGAGACTTCGAGGCGTGGACTCGCGGGCCGTCAGGCCTCGCCGGCGGGCTCGGATCCGGCCGCGGCGAGCGCCGCGCCGACGATCCCGGCCTCGTTGAGCAGGACCGCGGGCACCGCCGGGGTCCGGATGTCGATCAGCGGGAGGAACTTCTCCGACTTCTTGCTGATGCCGCCGCCGATGATGAACAGGTCGGGATTGAACAGGTTCTCCATCTCGCGCAGGTATTCCTCGACGTGCCTGGCCCACTTGCTCCAGCCGAGCTTGTCCACCTCGCGCGCGTGCGCCGACGCCCGCTCCTCGGCGTCCTCACCCTTGATCTTCAGGTGCCCGAACTCGGTGTTCGGCACGAGCCGGTCGTCGATGAAGACCGCACTGCCGATGCCGGTGCCCAGCGTGAGCATGATCGTGACGCCCTTGCGGCCGCGACCCGCGCCGAAGGTCATCTCCGCGACGCCGGCCGCGTCGGCGTCGTTGAGCACCGTCACCGGCACGCCGACGGCCTGGCTGAACAGGTCGCGGGCGGGCGCGCCGAGCCAGGACTTGTCCACGTTGGCGGCGGTGCGGGTCACCCCGTGGAGCACCACGCCGGGAAAGGTGACCCCGATCCGCTCGGTCGCGTCGAAGTGGGCGGCCACCTCGGCGACCGCGGCCACCACACTGGTCACGTCGGACGGTTGCGGCGTCTCCACCCGGAACCGCTCCTCGACCAGGGTGCCGGTGCTGACGTCCACCGGGGCTCCTTTGATGCCGGAGCCGCCGATGTCGATGCCCAGAATCGCCATTGACCCAGTCTAGGCCGCACACCCCCGCGTCCACGTCCCACAAGCGACCAGCGCTCCGCAGAAAACGGCGTGCCCAGGTCAGCGGGCCGCGCGGGAGACTCCCGCCAGCGCCTCTCGGAGCAGGGCGGCACGGCCCTCGGCGTGGGCGTACTCGGCCAGCACCGCGCTGATGTTCACGGCCAGCACCCGCGCCCGCGCCGCACGCTCGGCCGCGACGGGGCCGTAGGCGTCGAGCAGGGCGGCCCGGGCCGGACCGGCGAAGCCGCTGTATGCCAGGGAGAGGTCCACAGCCGGGTCGGCCAGGCAGACGTCACCCCAGTCGATGACGCCCGTCGCCCGCCCGTCGTCGCCGAGCAGCAGGTGCCGCTGGTGCAGGTCGCCGTGGACCAGCACCGGCGGGCCGTCCGCCGGGCCGAGCGGCTCCGCCTCGTCGAGCAGCCGGAACACGGCCGGGTCGGGCAGCCACAGACCCGACGCGGCGAGCTGGGCCAGCCGCTCCCGCGCCTGCGGCCCCCGCACGCCGGGGTCCCCGCGCCGCATCGGATCGTGCGGCAACACCGCCGCCGTCGCCTCGGCGGCCGAGCTCGCCGAGCTGCCCGGCGGCGGCGCGGCGGGCGGCCTCGACGCACCCGCCGCGGCGAGCCCTTCTGACGGCGCAGCTCCGATCGGCGGCGTACTCGGCGGTGCGGAACCGGCCACGGCCAGCTCGGCCAGGGCCGGTTCATGCAGCGCGCGCAGGAAACCGCCCAGGTCGGCGGCGGCGCGGGAGCGCTGGTCGTCGGGCAGGCCGGTATCGGCCAGTTCCACCCCCGGCACCAGTCTGGCGCCCCAGAACGGCCACGGGAAGTGAGCCGACGGCACGCCGATCAGCTCGGGGAACGGGATCGGCAGCGGCAGCCTCCCGGCGAGCCGGGGCAGCACCGCGGTCTCGTGGGCAAGCAGCCGCAGGGCGATGGCGCGGCGCGGGAACCGGAACACCCACTCGCCGCCGACCAGGTGCACGGTGTTGTCCCAGCCGGTGGCGAGCAGCGTCACGGGAGCCGCGCGCAGCGCCGGGAACTGCTCGGCGATCAGCACGGCCGCCTGCTCGGCGTCGACCTCGTGTTCGGGCGTCCAGGCGGGTGCGGTCAGCGGGCCTCCGCGGCTGTCGGCCTCGTGCGCGGGTGGCACGGTGTGGGCGGTCATCGGGCGGCGGCGCGGCGTACCGCGGTGACCGAGGCGGCCACGTCGTCGTCGTCGGTGGACCAGTTGCTGACCGACACCCGCAGCACGTCGCGGTCCTGCCAGCGGGAGCCGGACATCCAGGCGGTGCCGTCGGCGAGCAGCCGGGCGGTGACCTCGCGGGTCTGGGCGTCGTCGCCGAACGTGGCACAGACCTGGGTGAACACCACGTCGTTGCGGATCGTCGCGCCGTCGATCGCGCCGATGCCCTCCGCGAGCGCGCGGGCGTGCCGGGTGAGCCGCTCGACCAGGTCGGCGACGCCGGTGCGGCCGAGCGAGCGCAGCGCCGCCCACACCGGCACGCTGCGGGCGCGGCGGGACAGCTCGGGGACCTTGTCCTGCGGGTCGGCGGGGCCGGCTTCGGCGCGTACCAGATAGCTGGCCTGTGTGCCCATCGCGGCCCGCAGCGCGGCGGGGTGCGCGACCACGACGATGCCGCAGTCGTAGGGCACGTTGAGGGTCTTGTGCGCGTCGGTGGCCCAGGAGTCGGCGAGTTCGTGCCCGGTGAGCAGGTGCCTGGTGGCCGGGGAGGCGGCCGCCCAGAGCCCGAACGCGCCGTCCACGTGCACCCATGCGCCGTGCTGCCGGGCGAGCGCGCAGGCCGCGCCGACGTCGTCGTACGCCCCGGAGTGGATGTTGCCTGCCTGCAGGCACACGATCGTCGGCCCGGTGCCGCGGGCCAGTTCCTCGGCGAGCGCGTCGAGGCGGATGCGGCCCTGGCCGTCGGCGGGGACCGGGGTCGGCGCGCCCAGCCCGAGATAGCGAAGCGCCTGGTCGACGGTGGCGTGGCGTTCCGCGCCCGCGAGGACGCGCACCCGGGGCGCGCCGGCCAGGCCGAGCGTGTCGAGGTCCCAGCCGGCCTCGGCCAGCACGTGCTGGCGGCCGGCGGCCAGGCCGGTGAAGTTGGCCATGGTCGCGCCGGTGACGAACCCGACGTCGGCGTGGCCGGGCAGGCCCAGCAGGTCGAGCACCCAGGCCGCGGCGGCCTCCTCGATCGCGGCGACGGCGGGCGTGGCGTAGCGCAGCGTGGCGTTCTGGTCCCAGGCGCTGACCAGCCAGTCCGCGGCGAGCGCGGCGGGCAGCGTGCCGCCGATGACCCAGCCGAAGAAGCGTCCCGACGGCATCGCCATCAGGCCGGGTTCGGCCCGGCGGGCGAGCTGGTCGACGACCTCGGCGGCGTCGGTGGGACCGTCCGGCAGCGGGCCGCCGAACGCGGCCGCCAGCTCGTCGGCGTCGGCGCGGGGCCGCACCGGGCGGTCGGGCAGCGAGGCCAGCCAGGCGAGGGTGTGGGCGACGGCGTGATCCAGCGCGGGCGCGTAGTCCTCGGGTCGTGCGGTCATACCTGCACTCTGCTACATCGGACCTCCGCTGCGGGAACGCGATCGACAGGCGCGCATCTGGGAGCGCTTCCAAGGTACTCTCCCACGCATGACGATCATCCGTCCGTACCGGCCGAGCGACCACGACGCGGTGTACGACATCTGCATCCGCACCGCCCACCACGGCGGCGACGCCCGGCCGCACTACCGCGACCCGGGCATCCTCCCGGAGATCTTCGCCCTCCCCTACGCCCACCTGGAGCCCCAGTTCGCCTTCGTGCTGGCCGACGCCGACGACCGCGCCGTCGGATACGTACTGGCCACCGGCGACACCGGGTCGTTCGTGGAGCGCTTCCGGCACGAATGGCTGCCGCTGGTCGCCGACCGCTACCCGCCGCTGGACGACGCGGAGCCCCGCGACGGCGACGAGGTCATGCGGCATCTACTGCACCGACCGGAGCGCATGGTCGTGCCCGCGCTCGCGGCGTACCCGGCGCACCTGCACATCGATCTGCTGCCCGAGCACCAGCGGCAGGGCCACGGCCGGGCGCTGATGGGCCGGCTCGTGCTGGCGCTGCAGGAGGCCGGCGTGCCCGCGGTGCACCTGGGCATGGTCAGCGAGAACACCGCGGCGCGCGCCTTCTACGACCGGCTCGGCATGCATGTGATCGACGTGCCCGACTCGGGGCCGCTGACCTACCTCGGCCTCAAGGTCTGATCGACGTCCATCGACCGTTACGCCACAGTAGACGGTCCGATGGTGGCTTGAGCGGGCCTGCCGCCGCCCCGACGCTGTGCGGATGGGTCGACACATCGCTTTCGTCAACGCGCCCACGGTCGGCGAGGTCTATCCGACCCTGCCGATCGTGGCGGAGCTGGTCCGGCGCGGCCACCGGGTCGGTTACGCCACCGTGGCGGCGCGTGCCGAGGCGGTGGCGGCCACGGGGGCGCTGGTGGTGCCGTACACCTCCAGCCTGCCCGGCGAGAGCGACCGCGGGCTGCGGCGGCCCGAGCGCGCCGACTACATCACCGCCGTGCGGGAGGGTTTCCTCGGCGAGGCCCGCGCCACCCTGCCGCAGCTCGCGCCATACCTGCGCGACGATCGCCCCGCCCTCATCGTGTTCGGCATGCAGAGCCTCGCCGGGCGGCTCATCGCGATCCGCGACGGCCTGCCCGCCGTGCAGTTCCAGAGCTTCCAGGCCGCCAACGAGCACTGGTCCATCGCCCGGCATCTGGGCCTGACCGTCACCCCCCGCCCGGGTCTGCCCGACCACCAGGTGCAGCTCGACGACTTCGTGGCAGCCCAGGGCGTCGACCCTGACGCGGTCCGCGCCTTTGCGCCGTCGGCCCAGCTCCTGCTCTATCCCCGCTTCATGCAGTTCCGCGCGGAGACGTTCGGCGAGCGGTGCCACTTCGTCGGGCCGTGCACCGGGCCGCGGCCGTTCCAGCCACGCTGGACGCCGCCCGACCCGGACCGGCCGGTCGTGCTGGTCTCGCTCGGCACCGTCTACAACCACCTGCCCGGCTTCTACCGCACCTGTGTCGAGGCGTTCGCGGGCACGCGCTGGCAGGCCGTACTGGCCGTGGGCGAGCGCACCGACCCCGCCGAGCTGGGTCCCGTGCCCGGCAACGTAACCGTGGCGGCGACCGTGCCGCAACTGGACGTGCTGGCGCACGCGGCCGCCTTCGTCACGCACGCCGGCATGGGCGGCATCCTGGAGGCGATCCAGGCCGGGGTGCCGATGCTGACCGTGCCGCAGACCCCCGAACAGGAGGTCAACGCGTTGCGGGTGGCCGAGCTGGGCGCGGGGCGGCCGCTGGACACGGCCGAGCCGACCGCGGGCGCGCTGCGCGCCGCCGTCGAAGAACTTGTCACCGACCAGGGGGTACGCGAAGCGCTGACGCGCCTGCACGCCGAGATCCGCACCTGCGGCGGTACGCCCGAGGCCGCCGACGTCATCGAAGCCGCCCTCCCCTGACCTGCAGCAACGGTAAGGGAGTGTTAACAAGGGCACCTTCCTCTACGCATAGCGATGTGAAGGTGCCCTTCCTTTCGTCAGCCGGTGGCGCCGGCTACGCGGCGGGCGCGGAGGGCCTTCTTGTCGACCTTGCCGACTTCGGTGAGGGGGAGTTCTCGGATGAACTCGACGGCGTAGGGGGCCCAGAGTTCGTTGAGTTCGCCGACCGCCCATTCGCGCAGCTGGGAGGCGGTGATCACGGCGTCGGGGGCGGGGACCACGAAGGCGTACACCGCCTCGCCCATGCTCTGGTGCGGCACCCCGATCACCGCCGCGGCCCGCACCTGCGGGTGGCTCAGCAGCGTGTCCTCGACGGTACGCGAGTACACGTTGGTCGAGGTCGTGCCGGTGACGATCATGTCCTTGAGCCGGTCGACCAGGAACAGGTAGCCGTCGGCGTCGACCCGGCCCAGGTCGCCGGTACGCAGCCAGCCGTCCACGATGGTGCGGCTGGTCAGCTCGGCCTGGCCCCAGTAGCCGGCGGTCATCAGCGCCGCGGACACCCACACCTCGCCGATCTCCCCGGTCGGGACGACCGCGCCGTGGCCGTCCCGGATCTCGACCCGCACCCCCGGGTAGGGCCGCCCGCACGAGCCGAGCCGCTCCGGGTGCGCCGGGTCGTGGGTCAGGTTCGGGTACGCGGCGATGAAGGTCGCCTCGCTCATGCCGTACACCGGGCGCAGCACCGGCCCGAAGCGTTCGACGGCCTCCGCCAGGCGCGACGGCGCGGCGGCGCTGCCCGCGCAGGACAGCGTGAGCAGGCTGCCGGTGTCGGTCTTGGCCAGCCGCGGATGGTCGAGCACCTGGTAGAGCATCGGCGGCGGCAGGATCGCGCTGGTGATGCGCTCCTGCTCCAGGGTGGCCAGGAAGTCCTCGGCGACGAAGCGGTCGTGCAGCACCAGCACCCCACCGGTGAACAGCGTGATCATCGCGGCGACCTGCTGGCTGGAGTGCCAGAACCCGCCCACGGCCAGGTGCCGCAGCGGGCGGCCGTCGGTGACCTGGTAGCTGGCCGCGACCGCCTGCACCGCCTTGAAGAAGGTGTGCCGGTGGTGCACCAGCTTCGGCCGCCCGGTGGTCCCGCCGGTCTGGAACAGCGACTGCGGTTCGCGCACCGACGGCGGCAGCCCGAGCTGCGGCGCGCCGGGCCGCCGCGGCGCGGCCAGATCGATCCCCGCGCCCGCGCCGAAGCAGAACACCGACAGGTCGCCCGCCCCCGACGCGAGCTGCTCGCCCAGCGCGGCGTGGGTGCGTGCGTCGTACGCGAACGCGTCGACGTCGGCCAGGGCCAGGTAGTCGGCGCACAGCTGCGGCGGCGCGTTCGGGGCCAGCCACACCGATCGGCTGCCCAGCAGGTGCAGGGCGAACTGGGCCTGGATCGACTCCGGCGGGTTGCCGGCGAGGATGCCGACCGCCGAGGAGGAGCGCACGCCGTGCTCGTACAGCGTCGCGGCCATGTCCCGGATCCCGGTGGCCAGGTCGGCGTACGTGAGCCGGCGGGCCCCGTGCACGATCGCCTCGGCCGTGCCGTATCCGTCGAAGACGGCGAGCGCCTGGGCCGCGTAGTTTTCCTGGTCGCGCAGGTCCATGACGGACACTCCTGTGGCTCGACCGATCACTGGCGCATCCTGGCGACGTTGGCATGGCGCGCATCCGAACCGGCACCATAGCGCTGGTTACGAGATCGCAACCATTCGTCAACAATCGAGATGCATCTGGCTCCTCAGTGGACGCCACGCGGTCGGAACTGTGCTATGGAGCGCTTTCCCGGTCAGCCGCGCTCAAGTCCGAGCTGGTCGGCCAGTTCACCGGCGCGCTGCCGGGTGCGCAGCCACGGCGCGGTCAGCGCCTCCCGGACCGTCGCCGCCGCCTCCGCCGGGTCGCCGGTCAGCTCCCACAGGGCACCCGCGGCCGCGAACCGGTCCTTCACATCGGCGTCGCTGTCCCGGATCTCGCGCAGCCGGGCCGCCACATCGGGATCGGCGTCGCCGAACACCTCGGCCGCGGCGACCGCGGCCAGCACGTCCCGGCGCGGAGCCACCGCGATGGCGGCCCGCAGCGGCGCGTCGTCGCCGCCGGCCAGCCACAGCAGGCGCAGGTAGATGACCTCGCCATTGGCCATCGCGCCGATCGCGGCGAGCACCTCGGGGTTGCCGCGGCCCGCCTCGGCCAGGAACTCGGCCACCCACAGCCGGGCCGGCCAGGTCATCTGGGCCAGGTGCCGGGCCAGCGTGCCGACCACCGCCGGATCGGCGGCGGCACCGAGCACCCGTAGCAGCCCCACCAGTTCGCGCTGCTCCTTGGCGGTGGCCTTGGGCGAGCGGTTGACGTCGATCGTGGTGGCCAGCGCCACCACCCGGTCGAGCACCGCCTCGCGCAGGGATTCGGACAGGGTCGGGAGCTCGGCCAGGGCGCCGGGCAGCCGGGGCGGGGTCCACCCTTCGCGCAGCGCGGCCTCGGCGTGCTGACGCCAGCGCGGGTCGCCGACGCGGATCAGCGCATCGAGCGCCGAACGGCGCATGCGGGCCCCGCGCGCCACCGCGTCGGCCAGCCAGTCGGCCTGGCGGCGGGTCAGCGCGTCGTCGGCGACCACGGCTCGGTACGCGCCGCGGCGCACCCGCTCCTCCGGGTCGTCCAGGAACGAGCAGAGCAGGGCCTGCAGCTCCACCGGCAGGCGCTGCTCGGCGGCACGGTCGGCGAGGGTCTGCGCGACGTCGCGGCGCGCCTGCGCCTGCCCGTCGCGTGCGATCGTGGTGAGCAGGTCGGCGTCACGCCGCGCGTCGCCGCCGGCGGCGTACTCGACCAGGTCGGCCAGTCTGCCCCGGCGGGTCGTCCAGCGCAGCGCGTCCGGGTCGGCGGACCAGCCCGCGGCCAGCGCCGCGGCCGCCTGCGCGGTGGGCGCCAGCCCGGCCTCGCGCATCGCGAGCACCGCCGCGACCCGGACCGCGGACGAGCGCGACGGGTCGAGGAACTCCGGCAGCCAGCCCGCGGCGGCGGCCGGGTCGAGCTGCGCCGCGGTCACCAGCGGGGTGACCCGGCGGTAGTCGTCGGCATAGTCCCGGGCGCGGGCCAGCAGCACCGCCGACAGCTGCGGGTCGGGCCCGCACCAGCCGAGCAGGGCGGTGGACTCCTCGACGACGCTGTGGTCGTCGAGATCGGACAGACTACGCAGCGTGACGGTGAAGGCGCGCAACTGCACGCGTACCGGCTCGCCGCCGGGATGGGCGGCCAGCTCGCGGACCAGCATCAGCAGCTGGTCGGGCAGGCGCGTCTTGGGGTCCGCGGCGAACGCCAGGATCGGCGCGACCAGCTGCGCGGCCAGCGGATGCAGGCCGTCTGCGGGCAGCAGCACCTGCTCCAGCTCGTCCATGCTGTCGTAGTCGTGCGCCGCGGATCCGATGAGCCGCAACAGGTCCACTGGTTCCACACCCTGGGTCACCGACTGATAGTAGGCCCGCGGGACGACGCTACGCATGCACGCCCGTCTACGATCACCGGATGCGCAGGCTGGTGCGGTCGTTCACGGTGTTTCTCGTCCTGCTGCTGACCGGGCTCGCGGTGATCGAGGTGTCGCGGCTGCACACGACGAGCCCGCTGGCGCGCACCGACGCGGAGATCGTCGCGGACGCGCTGCCGCGCCTGGCCTTCCAGCGCGAGGCGCTCGACGGCGGCAGCGCCGCACGGATGCAGCAGCTGTTCCCCGAGGGCTGGTTCTTCAGCTACACGCTCTACGGCCTGACCTGGCTCGACGTGGGCACGCGCAGCACGCAGCTCAAGGAACGGGCGCTGGCCGAGGCACGCTGGGCACTGTCGCACGTGGACTCCGCAGCGGGCAGCGCGGTCTTCGACGCCTCGCTCGACCCGCCGTACGGCGTGTTCTACCAGGGCTGGGCCACCTGGCTGCGGGGCGGCGTGGTCGCGCTCGACGGGCCGGGCGCGCCGGAGCGGGCCCGGCTGACCGCCGACGCCGACGCGCTGGCCGCCGCGTTCCGGCGACAGCTCGACGCGACCGGGTCGCCGTTCCTGACCGCATACCCGGGGCAGGCCTGGCCCTGTGACAGCGCCGTCGGCATCGCCGCGGTGCGGCTGGCCGGCACCCTGACCGGCGTCGACCGCGCGGGCCTGGTCCGCGACTGGCTGGCTGCCGCAGACACCCGCCGCGACCCCGCGACCGGGCTGCTGCCGCACACCGTCGACCCGGCCACCGGGCAGCCGACCAGCGGCGCGCGCGCCACCTCGCAGGTGATGGTGCTGCGCTTCCTGCGCGAGGTGGACCCGGCGGCGGGCGCGCGCGACTGGGCGGCGTTCCGCGAGCAGTTCGCCTCGACCGTGCCCGGCGCACCCGGCATCCGCGAGCACCCGCGCGGCGTGGACCTGGCGGGCGACGTCGACTCCGGGCCGCTGCTGTGGGGGCTGAGCACGTCGGCGAGCGCGGTCGCCCTCGGCGACGCCGTCGTCTACGGCGACGCCGAGGCGGCCGCGGCGCTCGCCGGCCTGGCCGAGGCCGCCGGGCTGGCCGTGCAGTGGGACGGCACACGCCGCTACCTGGGCGGCACGCTGCCCGTCGGCGACGCCTTCCTGGCCTGGTCACTGGCCGCACGTCCGTGGACCGGCGGCGACGTCACCGCCGCCACCGGCCCGTCGTGGACCTGGCGCCTGCCCTGGTACGCCGCACTGACCGCACTGCTCGCCCCGGCCTGGCTGCTGGCCCTGGTCGCGGCCCGGATCCCCCCGTTCGGCCGGGCCCGGCGGGCGCGTCAGGGCCCGGCATCCCGTCCCGCCGACGCACCGCCGGACCGGGTGCGGGACGCCGCGTCCCCCGCCGACTCACGGCCGGACCCGGTGCAGGACGCCGCGTCCCCTGCCGACGCGCCTCCGGTCACAGGACCCGGTTCAGGGCGCTGAGGCCCGGGACGGCCACCGTGCCCAGGCGCTGTCCGGTCTCGGCGTCGAACCAGGCCACGGCGTCGGGCAGGCCCGCGTACACGCGCTTGCCGTCGGCGCTGACGCCCAGGCCCCGCACCACTCCCCCGGCGTCCCAGCTGCGCCACACCGGCGCGGCGTCGCGCGGCAGCACGTGCACGGTGCTGCCGACCGCCACCAGCATCTGCCGGAACGTCGCCGCGGCGAACGCGACGCCCGCGCCCTTCGGGCCGTCGACGATCTCGCGGATGTCGAGCTGCTCCGTCCCGACCACCGCGAACCTCCCGCTGGTCACGTCCGCGACGTAGAACTCGCCGCCCTCCGGGGCGATCGCCAGCGCGTGCCCCGCCCCCGGGCCCTCGCCGAAGGGCGCGGGCAGGTCGACGCAGAACGCCCACTGCTCACCCAGGTGCAGCGTGTGCACGAAGGCGTGCACATTGCCGGGGCGCCCCGCGACCAGGTCGCGGGTGTGCCGGTGGTCCGGCTGGTGCGTGTAGAGGGTGTAGAGGACCTGCCGGTTCGGCGCGTACACCGCCATCCGCCCCTCGCCGCTCATCTCCTCCTCGGCTCCCGGCGGCACCGCCGCCTTCAGCCGGGTCAGCAGCCCCGAACTCTGACCGGTGGCCACGTCGACCTGGCGCACCCGGTAACGGTCCGGCGCGGTGGCGGGCAGCCAGTCCAGCACGTACAGGCGCTCACCGCCGGTCGGCAGCGCGTCGGGCACGATGTTGCCGGCCAGCTCCAGCCGGGCCACCTCACGTGCCGTGTCCGCGACCACCAGCGGGGTGCGCGTCCGGCCCGAGGGCACATGGGTGGCCTCGCCGGAGCCCGGTGCGGCCAGCACCACCAGCCGCCCGTCCGCCGAGGCCACCCGGGGCACCCACGCCCCGGCCAGCCGCGGCCCCGCGGTGCGCCGCCCGGTCCGGGTATCGATCGCGGCCAGCTCGGTGTCCACGCCCGCCGCGGCGACCGCGTACACGGTCGCACCGTCCGGGGTGGCCAGACCGGTCCCGATCCGCTCCACCCCGGACGGCCGCAGCACGGTCAGTCCACCCTCGGCCTGCACCAGCAGCAGGTCCGGTGCGGCCGTCGGCGCGGTCGGCGTCCCGGCACGGCATCCCGCCAGCGCCGTTGCCGCACCCACCCCGAACAGGGCCAGCACGTCACGTCTCGTCGTCATGCCCGGTCGAGTCGCCGGACCGCACCCCGGTTCCCGCACGATCGCGATCGATATGGAGTGGCATGCCAAGCCGCGCCGGTTGGTCGGGTTGACCGTCGGCTCCGGATTTGCTGACCGAGCGGCCGGTGCGCGACACGCACCCGCCCACTACGTTTCACGCTCGTAACCGTGACTGACGGCAGACGAGAGACGGCGGGCATTCGGCGGTGGAGGATGATTTCGGGTACGAGGGCCGGCGGCGGATTCGCGTGCCGCTGCTGGAGCGGTTGCGCGTCCTGCCCCTGGTGGCCGCCGGGGTGTTCACCGCCGCGCTGATCCTGCTCCTCCTCACCACCATTCACCGGCCGGCGACCTGGAACGACGCGCTGCCGTGGGACGACCAGCCGAGCGCCGAGCCCGTCGCCGCGCCGATCTACCCGGACGCCCCGGCGGCGCACAGCCCGGGACCGCGTACGCCCGCCGCCCGGCCCTCGACGACCAGGGGCTCGGCGCCGGCACCGGCTGCCTCCCCGTCCCCGGCGGCCCGGCTGCAGCAGCGCACCATGCGCTACGAGGCCGAGTCGGCGAGCCGTTCCCAGGCCCGCACCGCCAACGACCACAGCGGCTACAGCGGCTCGGGCTTCGTGGACTACGACAACGCCTCCGGCGCATACCTGCAGTGGAGCGTGCGGGGCACGGCCGGGAGGGCCACGCTGCGGCTGCGCTTCGCCAACGCCAGCTGCTGCAACCGCGCCATGGAAATCAGCGTCAACGGCGGCACCGTGCTCCGCGACGTGCGGTTCGACCCGATGCGCACCTGGGACGACTGGAACACGGTCACCGTCACCGTCACCCTCACCGCGGGCACGAACACCGTCCGGGCCACCGCCACCAGCGGTGAGGGCGGCCCGAACATCGACTACCTCGAGGTCGTGCAGTAGCTCACGGAATCAGCAGCAGCTTGCCCGTGGTGCGCCGCGACGTCAGGTCATCGTGCGCCCGTGCCGCCTCGGCCAGCGGATACCGGCCGCCGATGGACACGTGCAGGGTGCCCGCGTCGACCCGGCCCAGCACGTCCGTGGCCCGTTCCAGCAGCTCCTGCCGCGATACCACGAAGTCGCCGAGCGTCGGCCGGGTCAGCACCACCGAACCGGCCTGCATCAGCCGCAGCGGGTCCACCGGCGGCACCGGGCCGCTGGCCGCGCCGTACAGGGCCAGCACGCCGCGGCGGCGCAGCGAGGCCAGGCTCGCGTCGAACGTGGACGCGCCGACCCCGTCGTACACCGCGGCCACGCCCTCGCCGCCGGTCAGCGCGCGCACCTGCGCCGCCAGGTCGTCGACCTGGTCGTAGCGGATGACCTCGGCCGCGCCCGCGTTCCGGGCCAGGTGCTCCTTCGCCTCCGTGGACACCGTGCCGACCACCCGGCCGCCCAGGTGCGTGACCAGCTGCGTCAGCAGCAGACCCATACCGCCCGCCGCCGCGTGCACCAGCACCGTGTCGCCGGCCCGCACCGGATGCACGTCGTGGGTCAGGAAGTGCGCGGTCATGCCCTGCAGCAGCACCGCCGCCGCGGTCTCGTCGGACACCCCGTCGGGCAGCGGCACCAGCCGGTCCACCGGCACGGCCGCGGCCTGCGCGTACGCCCCGGGCGTCATGGCCCAGCCGACCCGGTCGCCGATCGCCACCCCGGCCACGTCCGGCCCCAGCGCGACGACCCGGCCCGCCGCCTCCACCCCGGGGATGAACGGCAGGGGCGTCGGATAGCGGCCCATGCGGTGGTACACGTCGATGAAGTTGACGCCCGCCGCGGCGATCTCGACGACCGCCTGACCCGGACCCGGCACGGGCAGGTCGACGTCGGCGGGGGTGAGCACCTCGGATCCGCCGTACTGCGTGATCTGAACAGCCTGCATGGTCCGAGCCTGCCTCATCGGGGCCGGATGCGGGGGTCGGGGCACGCCTGCGGAGGGACAATGAGAGCAGCATCGCAGGAACGGGAGGAGGCGCGTCATGACCACCGCGACGATGACCAAGACCTTGATGGTGGAGCTGCGGTATGAGGAGGACGCGGATCTGACCAGGGCGATCGCGTCCATGCGGCTGCCGTCGGGGCGGTTGCTGACCGCTGAGGGGCAGGCCCGGCGCAATCCGGTCGATCGGCCGCGGGCGTCGATCGGTGAGGAGATGGCGGGGGCGCGGGCGTTGTCAGGGTTGGCGCACCGGTTGTTGGAGGCTGCCGCGGACGAGGTCGAGACGAATGTGCACGGGGGTGATCCGGTCGTTTAGCTTCCGCTTTGTCGGTGGGTCGCTCCGCGGGGTGATGCCCGGCTGCGCTGGGGGCCTTCGGCCCTTTTACGCTCCGCCGGGCACCACCCCGCTCCGCTTCGCGTCAGGACGTGGTGGCCAAGACGAGTGGGAGTACTCCGGGAGCGCCTGCTTGCAGTAGCTGGCGGGCCACGACGGCCATGGTCCAGCCTGAGTCGAGCTGGTCGTCGACGAGGAGGACAGGGCCGGGCAGGTTCCGGAGTCTGTCAGCCATGTCCTCGGGAATCGTGAAGGCGTCGTGTAGGGCTTTGACGCGCTGGGCGCTGTTGGCGCGGGGCTGGTCCGGGGGCGGGCCGCCCGCGACAGTGCCGAGGAGATCCAGCCGACCTACTCGGGCCACGTGTTCGGCTACGCCGGTGATGAGGCGGGGGCGGGTGCGGGAGTTGACGGCTACTACGGCGGCAGGGCGGGAGGGCCAGGGGTCGGTGCCGTGGGACCAGTCCTTGAGGACTTCGACGAGCACGTCGAGCAGGTCCTGGGGTGGGGTGGTGTCGGGGGTGCCCTCGGCCAGGAGTTCGCGGAGCCGGGTGCCCCAGCCGAGGTCGGAGAGGCGGCCGACGGCGCGGCCGGGGAGGGTCTGTTCGGCTGGGGGGATCTTGCCCGTCAGGGGTACGCCGGCGGCGGCGAGGCCGGTGGGCCACATCTTGCGGGGTTCGATCTGGACGCCGGGACGGCCGAGGAAGGTGTGGGCGGCGTCGAGGGCTTCGGCGGAGACGTCCTTGGTGTACGCGGGGCCGGCGCAGTTGTCGCAGCGGCCGCAGCGTCGCGCCTCGGGGTCGTCGAGGGTGTGCCGGAGGAACTCCATGCGGCAGCGGGTCGTGGTGGTGTAGTCGCGCATGGAGTCCTGTTCGGACTGCCGGGCCTTGGCGATGCGGGTGTAGCGCTCGGTGTCGTAGGCCCAGGGTTGGCCGGTGGCCTCCCAGCCGCCGCGTACGCGTTTTACCGCGCCGTCCACGTCCAGGACCTTGAGCATCATTTCGAGGCGGTTGCGGCGTAGGTCCACCTGGACCTCGAGGGCCTGGGTGGACACCGGGCGGCCGGCCGTGTCGAGCACGTCGAGCACGCGGCGGACCTGGTCCTCGGGCGGGAAGGCCAGGGAGGCGAAGTAGCGCCAGATGGCGGCGTCCTCGGGGCCGGGCAGCAGCATCACGTCGGCCCCGGCCACGGCGCGACCCGCGCGGCCGACCTGCTGGTAGTACGCGATCGGCGAGGCGGGCGCGCCCAGGTGGACCACGAAGCCGAGGTCGGGCTTGTCGAAGCCCATGCCCAGGGCGGAGGTGGCCACCAGCGCCTTGAGCTTGTTGTCGAGCAGGTCCTGTTCGGCGGAGCGGCGGTCGGCGTCCTCGGCCTGGCCGGTGTAGGAGGCGACGGCGTAGCCGCGGGTGGCCAGGAACTGGGCGGTCTCCTGGGCGGCGGCGACGGTCAGCGTGTAGATGATGCCGGAGCCGGGGATCTGGTCCAGGTGGTCGGCGAGCCAGGCCAGGCGATGCGCCGGGCTGGGCAGCTCCAGCGCGGCCAGCCGCAGCGACTCGCGGTCCAGCGGGCCGCGCAGCACCAGCGGCTCGTGGTCGGCCGGCTGGCCCCCGCCGAGCTGCTCGGCGACGTCGGTGGTGACGCGCTCGTTGGCGGTGGCGGTGGTGGCCAGCACCGGCGTGCCCGCGGGCAGCTCGGCCAGCATGGTGCGCAGCCGCCGGTAGTCGGGGCGGAAGTCGTGGCCCCAGTCGGAGACGCAGTGCGCCTCGTCGACCACGAGCAGGCCGGTGGTGGCGGCCAGCCGGGGCAGCACGCTGTCGCGGAAGTCCGGGTTGTTGAGCCGCTCCGGGCTGATCAGCAGCACGTCCACCGCGCCGCCCGCGATCTCGGTGGTGATCTGGTCCCAGTCTTCGAGGTTGGCCGAGTTGATGGTGCGGGCGTGGATGCCCGCCCGGGCCGCCGCCTCGACCTGGTTGCGCATCAGCGCCAGCAGCGGCGACACGATCACCGTCGGGCCGTGGCCGCGCTCGCGCAGCAGTGCGGTGGCCACGAAGTACACCGCGGACTTGCCCCAGCCGGTGCGCTGCACGCACAGCACCCGCCGGGCGTCGGCGACCAGCGCCTCGATCGCCCGCCACTGGTCCGGCCGCAGCTCGGCATGGTCACCCGCGAGCCGCCGCAACACCGTTTCGGCACGTTCGCGCAGTTCCGTCCTGTCGTCAGCCATTCCGCAGTTCTACCAGCCGGGGGTGTCAGCCTGGCGGCTGGCGGGTAATCAGGGCAAATGACCAACATCGGTTACACGCTCATGACCGAGCAGCGCGGGCCGCGGGAACTGGTCGACGACGCGGTACGCGCCGAGGCGGCCGGGTTCGACTTCGCGGTCTGCTCCGACCACTACTACCCGTGGCTGGCCGAGCAGGGGCACGCCCCGTTCGCCTGGTCGGTGCTGGGTGCGGCCGCCCACGCCACCGAGCGGATCCCGCTGGTCTCCTTCGTCACCTGCCCCACCATGCGTTATCACCCGACGGTCGTGGCGCAGATGGCGGCGACCGTGGGCGTCATGTCGCGGGGCCGGTTCACACTCGGGCTGGGCGCCGGGGAGAACCTCAACGAGCACGTGGTGGGGGCGTACCCGCAGGCGGTGCAGCGCCACGCGATGCTGTCCGAGGCCCTGGAGATCATCGGCCCGCTGCTGGCCGGCGAGGTCGTGCACCACCTCGGCGAGTACTTCGAGGTGCCCGAGGCGCGGCTGTGGGACCTGCCCGACGAGCGGGTGCCGATCGGCGTCGCGGTCTCCGGGCCGTCCTCGATCCGGCTGGCCGCCCGCCACGACGCGGCGCTGATCGCGACCGAGCCGAAAGCAGAGCTGATCGAGCAGTACGAGCGCGCCGGCGGCACCGGGCCCCGCTACGGCCAGGTCGCGATCTGCTGGGGTCCGGACGCCGACGAGTGCGCCCGGATCGCCCACGACCAGTTCCGCTGGTTCGACCTGGGCTGGGCGGTCAACGCCGAGATGCCGCACCCGCGCTCGTTCGCCGCGGCGACCGCCTCGATGACTCCGGAGCAGGTCGCCGAGAAGATCTCCTGCGGCCCCGACCTGGACAAGCACGTCGCGGCGGTGCGGAAGTTCGCCGACGCCGGGTTCACCGAAGTGGCCCTGGTCCAGATCGGCGGAGACAGCCAGGCCGACTTCCTCGATTTCGCCGAGAAGCAACTCCTGCCCGCCCTCAGCGCGGCCTGACCCGCTCCGCGCCTGCGCGGAGCGCTGCACTGCCTGCAGTTTCGGGGAAACTGCACCAACGACCTCGCCCATGGACGCAGTTTCCCCGAAACTGCCGCGTGCGCCCCGCGGGGTGTCAGCGGGTGCGGGCGCCGGGGGCTCGGCGGGAGAGGCGCAGGACGCGCAGGACCATGGCAGGTTTGCGGAGGACGCCTGGCGGGGTGAGCAGGTGCTGGACGGCGGTGAAGATGCGCCGGACCTCCGGGTCGACCTGGGCGGCGAGTTGAATGCGACGGGAGTAGCGGTTGCGCAGGGCGATACCGCGCGGGCGCTCGCCCTGGGTCTGCGGGTAGGCGAAGTCGCCGCCCGCGGCGAAGCCCCAGGGGGTGGTCAGGATGTGAGCTGCCTCCTGGTAATAGTCGGCGGCGAGCGCGGCGTCGGCCAGGCCGTGCGCGTCGAGCTGCCGGGCCAGGGCCTGGGCCTCCAGCGCGGCACAGGTCATGCCCTGGCCGTAGATCGGGTTGAAGCTGCAGATCGCGTCACCGAGGGCGAGGTAGCCGGCCGGGTGGGCGGGCAGGTTCTCGAAGTGGCGGCGGCGGTTGGACGGGAAGGTGAACGAGACGGCCTCGGTCACCGGCTCGCACTTGTCGATGAGCTGCGCGATGCCGGGGTGGGGCAGGCTGCGGGCGTGCGCGGCGAACGCGTCCGGGTCGCCCGGCGCCGGGAAGTCGCCGTGCCAGCCGCCCATCGAGATCAGCCAGCGATCGTCCTCGATCGGCAGGGCCAGCCCCACCCGGGTCTCGCGCGGCGCGGCGGGCAGCACGAACACCGCGGTGGCGTCGCTCAGGTCGCCAGGTTTGCGCTGGAAGAGGCGGGTGGTGTAGCCGACGCCGATCTTGATCTCGGTGACCGCCGGGGCGGCGTGGCCCAGCTCGGCGAGCCAGCGGTCGGAGCGGCTGCCCCGGCCCGAGCAGTCGACCACCAGCGCGCACGGCAGCGTCTCGCCGCTGTCCAGCACCACCCCGGTGACCACGCCGTCCGCGCCCGCCAGCCCGGCGACCGCGACCCCGGCCCGGATCTCGACGCCGGGCAGCGCCGACACCCGGCCGCGCACGGTGTGCTCCAGCAGCGGGCGGCTGAACGACATCAGGGTGATCCCGGTCGGCGACTTCGCCCAGACACCGCCGTACCGGTAGAAGATCATCTCGGTGCCCGGCTCGAACGGCACCGCGCCCGCCCCGACCAACTCGTCCACCAGGCCCTCGAACAGTTCCCCGAGCGCCCGCTGCCCGGCCGCGAGCAACACCGCGCCATGGTTGCCCTGCGGCACGCCGCGGCGCGGCGCCGCCGACGGCGGCAGCTGGTCCCGGTCCAGCACGACCACCCGGGCGTACCGGTCGGCCAGCACCCGCGCGGCGCACAGGCCCGCGATGCCGGCACCGATCACGACGGCCGTGGACGCGGACATGCTCGGGGCGCTCTCGGTCATCCGTCCATCTTCGACGCCGCGCGCCGACCTCGCCGACCCGGGTGGCGATTCACGCGGCGGATGTGACGATTTTCCGCCAGCCCTAACGATCAACGAGGATCGATACTAGGGTGCTGGTGTGTCCTCATCCGCCGTGGTCCTGCTCGGCGGGCTGCCGTTCACGCTGCTCGCGGTGCTTTTCCTGGGGCTGCTGGCGCAGGCGCAGTCCCGGCGCGACGGCGTGCGCCCAGGGCGGCTCAGCGCGACCGCGCGCGCGAAGCTGACCGCCGAGGCCCGCGAGCTGGAGGAGGTCGCCGCCGAGGTGCTCGAGGCGGCCCGCACCGCGGTGCTGCTCGCCGAACGCACCGCGGCCGAGCTGGCGGCCGCCGAGGCCGAGCGCGACGCCGCCTGGCAGGCCCACCTGGCGGCCGCACAGGTGCTGGAGGAGGCAACCGAGGCACTGCCGCCCGAGACGAGCGAGGCCGTGGTCTCCGCGGAGAACCTGCGCGAGGTCTCCCGCGCCGCACGTGCCGCGTACAAGCGCGGCGACCTGTCCATGGAGCAGCTGCGCGCGGTGTGGCAGCAGGTCGACGGTTGGGACCAGTCCCGCCAGGACCGCTCGCACGAGCTGTCCCGGCTGCGCGCCGAGGACGCCGAGGCGGCCCGGCTCTACCACGTGGCCGCTTCCCGGGCCCGCCACGCCCGGCGCACCGCCGAGGTGGCCCGCGTCTCCTCGCACGCGCTCACCCAGGAGGCGGCCGACGCCGCGTACGAGGCCCAAGCCGTGCAGACCGTGCTGCGCGGCAAGCGCTGACTCTTACCCGTCACTACTGCGACGAAACCGGGCGAGACGGTTGAACTGCCCGAACTCCGGGTAACCCTCCCCCATGCGCGACTACGACGAAGTGGTGGAGGTCGTCTACGCCTGGCAGCAGCCCGAGCCGGCCGGCGGCATACCCGCCCGGGACCTCCCCGACGAAGACCTGCTCCGCGAACTGGCGGCGATCCACCGCACCCGCCACGACACCCTGCGCCACGGCTCCGACCAGTCCCTGGCCCACCACACCGAACGCATGATCGAGCTGGAGGCCGACTACCTCCGCCGCCACCCCACCCGCGAAATCGACCCGGCCCGCCTACGCCCCGACCAGGCCGCATGATCGCGACGATCTTGCGGAAACTGCGCTGACGACACGCGCAAAACGGTCATAAGGTCAACAGTTCGCGCAAGATCGTCGCGATCTTGCAGGTGGCCCTGGCAACGGGGTGTGGGGTGGGTTACGGGGGGTCGGGGTGGTGGGGGTGGGCGTGAGATTCTTGGGGGCGTGACTGCGACGTTGATGTTGGGGCGGTATCCCGTCGATCCGCCGGTGGTGCTGGCGCCGATGGCGGGCATCACCAATGTCGCGTTCCGGCAGCTCTGCCGCGAGCAGGGGGCCGGCATCTACGTGTGCGAGATGATCACCACGGTCGCGCTGGCGGTGCGCAACCCGAAGACCGACAAGATGATCGAGTTCGGTCCGGACGAGCACCCCCGCAGCATGCAGCTCTACGGCGTCGACCCGGAGATCACCGCCAAGGCGGTGCGGCGGGTGGTGGACGAGAACCTCGCCGATCACATCGACCTCAACTTCGGGTGCAGCGTCAAGAAGATCACCAGCAAGGGCGGCGGCTCGGCGATCCCGTGGAAGCGCCGCCTGTTCGGCTCGATCATCAAGGCCGCCGTGGACGCGGCCGCGCCCGCCGGCATCCCGGTCACCATCAAGATGCGCAAGGGCATCGACGACGACCACCTGACGTACGTCGAGGCCGGGCTGATCGCGCAGGAGGCCGGCGTGAAGTGGGTGGCCCTGCACGCGCGCACCGCCGCCCAGCGCTACTCCGGCGAGGCCGACTGGGAGTCCATCGCGACCCTCAAGCAGGCGCTGGACGTGCCGGTGCTCGGCAACGGCGACATCTGGGAGGCCGACGACGCGCTGCGCATGGTCGCCGAGACCGGCTGCGACGGCGTCGTGGTGGGCCGGGGCTGCCTGGGCCGGCCGTGGCTGTTCGCCGACCTGGCCGCCGCGTTCGCCGGCCGCCCCGAGCGGGTCATGCCCGACCTGGGTGAGGTCGCACAGGTCATGCGCCGCCATGCCGAACTGCTGGTGCACTGGTGGGGCGCCGAACGCGAAGCCGTCACCGACTTCCGCAAGCACGTCGCGTGGTATCTCAAGGGCTTCCCGGCGGGGTCGGAGCTGCGCCGCTCGATGGCCATGGCGTCGTCGCTGATGGAGCTGGACGACCTGCTCGGCAAGCTGGACCACGACGCGCCGTTCCCGGTGGCCAACCTGGGCCAGCCGCGCGGCCGCACCAACTCCCCCGCCAAGGTGGTGCTGCCCTACGGCTGGCTCGACGACCGCGACTCCCAAGCCGTCCCCGAGGACGCCGAACACGACGACTCCGGCGGCTGACCCGCCACCGCCGACCCGCTTTCGGCGGGCCGGCGGGTCTGCCGTCGGAGCGGGGGGCCGGCGCGAACCCACCGTTGCGGCGGGGGGGGGGGGGGGGGGGCGGGCGGGGCGCGGGGGGGGCCCCCCCCCCCCCCCCCCCGGGCCTCTCCCCCCCCCCCCCCCCCCCCCCCCCCCCACCCCCCCACGCCGCACAGTGAACCCTGCCGCCCTCAGCGGCGGAAGCTGCGGACCAGGGCCTGGGTGTACGGACCCCGGACCCGCGCGATCAGCGCGAAGACCACGATCAGCGCACCGGACATGATCGCGTTCGACGCCGCGCCGGGCAGCACGAACAGGTTCATGATCGTCGCTCCGGTCATCAGGCCGACCAGGCCGATCGCCGCCACCCCCGACAGCCGGGGGATCAGCAGCCCGATACCGCCGGCCAGCTCGCAGGCGCCGACGAAGTAGATGAACCACATCCCCAGGCCCACCTCGCCGAAGCTCGCCGGCGCCTCGAAAGCGGGCAGATACTTGGTCGCCCCGACGGTGATGAAGAACAGGCCGAGCAGCACCTGCCCGGTCCACGTGGCGATGTGGACGGCGCGGCGGGGGCGGACGGCGGGGGCGGCGTACGTGGTCATAGCGGGTTCCCTTCCCGAAGTTCTGTCATCGCGTTCATCCGTGTAGACGGATGCCGCGCGGTGAACTCATCGGTCCGGGCGGGACGGATTTCGCCGTGTCACCGGCCGCGGGCGGCGAAGTGCTCGACGATGCCCTGCAGCAGGCGGGTGTCGAAGGGCAGCGCGGCGCAGCTGTCCACCGCGGCGTCGCGGTGCTGCTCCATGAGCCGCCGCGCCTGCGCGAGCCCGTACACCCGGACCAGGTTGGCCTTGCCCACGTCGTTGCCCGAGTCCTTGCCGAGCTGCTCGCTGGACGCGGTCGCGTCGAGGATGTCGTCGCGGGCCTGGAACACGATGCCCGCATGGTCGGCATACCGGGTGACCAGCTCGATCTCGACCCGGGGCCGGTCCAGCAGCATCAGCAGCGGCACCAGCGCGGCCTCCACCATGGTCGACGTCTTCAGCCGGTACATCTCCAGGATGTCCTCGCCGGTGACCGGCGACGCGTCGCGGGCGTAGCGCAGGTCGAGATACTGGCCGCGGCACAGCCGCTGCGGACCGAGCACCGTGCCGACGTACGCGACGACGTCGGTGACCCGGTGCGCCGGGTAGTGCCGGTCGAGCCGGGCCAGCATGCCGAAGCCCGAGGACAGCATCGAGATCGCGGCGAGCTGCACGCTGCCCTCGTCGAACACGGTGTGCGCGGCCGGGCGGCCCCGGCGCAGCGTGGCGTCGTCCTGGGCGGGCAGGTCGTCGAAGATCAGGCTGGCGGTGTGGAACAGCTCGATCGCGCCGAGCAGCGACTCGGGCATCTCGCCGCGTACGCCCAGGCCTTCGGCCAGCATCAGGGTCAGCGCGGGCCGCAGCCGCTTGGCGGGACCGTCCATCGTGTACGCCAGGATCGGCGCCAGCTCGGCCGCGTTGACCTCGGCGTGGCAGTTGTGCACGATCTCGTTGATGCGCGGCAGCCGGTCGAGCACGAAGGTGCGCGCGTCGACGCTGTTCGGGTCGCGGCGCCCCATCACCGCGGCCGCCTCCCGCTTGAGGCGCAGGTCCGAGGTGGTCAGCTGGGGCAGCACCCGCCGGGGCACCCCGGCCGCGGTACGCAGGAACACGGCGATCTCCGGGGTGACCGGGTACTGGTCGAGCAGCCGCAGCGTGCCCGGTGGATCCGCGCACAGGTGCGTGGCCAGCTTGATCGCGCCGACACCGGTCAGCGCGTCGCGGGCGACCGGGTCGCCGCCGTACACCTGGTCCACGACGTACGCGTCGTAGGCGAACAGGTCGAGCAGCGGGTTGGTCCGGCCGTCACCGGGGTGCGTGAACGGGGTCATCCGCCCGGCCTTGCGGTCCTCTTCGCGGTCGGCGAGGTCGTCCTTGAACTGGCTCAGGAAGATCGTATTGAGGCAGCGGGCGTAGAAGCCGTCGTCGAGGCTGCGGCGGCCGAGGATGTTCGCCACCACCCGGCTCAGCCCGGCCTTGAGGAAGATGTCCGGGTACGCCGACTCCAGCCCGCCCTCCAGCAGCTCGTCCGGGCGGCGGGCCGCGTCGCGGTGCTGGGCCAGGTACATCGACTCGGCCGCGTGGTAGAGGTGCCGGTGCGTGCCGAACGGGTAGACCTGCAGCGCGATGCCGTACAGGTCGTGCATCTCCTCGGCGAGCGGATGGTCGGGCACGTCGCCGGGGTCGATCGCGCCGCCGGTGGACAGGCCGTGCAGGATCAGCCGGTGCAGCCGGTCCCGCTCGCGCGGCAGCATGTGCTCGCCGGGCAGGTCCTGGAAGCTGTCGTCGATCACCGCGTACGCGGCCCCGTACGCGTACGCGCCGGGCAGGATCCGGGTGAGGTGTTCGCGCACCGCGGCCCGTCCCGCGTCGCGGGTGTCGTACCCCCCGATGGCCAGCACCCCCACCAGCGTGCGGACCACCTTGCCCATCGCCCCCGCCTGCACGACCGTCTCCGGCAGGGTGCGGTGCAGCCGGTCCAGCCGCTCGGCCAGCCAGCGCGTCTCGGCGACCCCGCGCAGCGTCGGAAAGCGCCGCTCCAGCGACTCCACCACCCCGGCCACGCCCCGCCCGCGCTCGATGCCCTCGACGACCTCGCGCACCGTACGGGCGTGTGCCCGCGCGAGCACCTCGCCGCGGGCCACGTCGGCCGGGTCGGGCACCTCGCTGAGGTTGTAGACGCCGAAGTAGTTCAGCTCCAGCAGCGCCTGCTCGCGCAGCTCCCGCCGTCGGCGCGGCGCGTAGAGCCCGCGCAGCAGCGCGGCCGCGGGCGTGTGCCGCCCGGCGATCGCCCGCAGCTGCTCGGTGTACAGCTCCACATGCGACCCGATCGCTGCCGGGTTCGCATCACGCCAACCGGCGTAGTGCGCCAGCGTGTGCCGCACACCCTCCTCGAGCCTGCGGTGCTCGAGATCCTCCTGCCGGAACGGAAACGGCTCCAACAGCTCCGTAGCGACACTCATGAGGCTGACCACCTCCCCGCGGACCCTGACGACCCCGCAGCCCCATGATCCCACCCCCGCGCCAACCCCCGCCCGGACAGAAGCAAGGAAGGGCACCTTCTTAACGCTCCGCGTTATAGAAGGTGCCCTTCCAAACGCGACAGCGGCGCTGCCTGCGCATATCGCGGTTGCTGAGCCACGGATCAGGCATGGACGCGCGGTCACCCGTGCGCCGGCTGGCCTCAGCTGTGCAGTGACTGCTCCATCACCCGCCCGGTCCAGGCTCCGAACGTCAGCGGAGCGGTCGCGGTGAAGCCCTGGCCTTCGTAGTAGCGCACCAGCTTGCGGTCGTCGCCGTCGTAGCAGTCCAGTCGCAGCAGGCCGATCCCGGTCGCGCGGGCGAGCTCGCGGGCGTGGTCGAGCAGCAGCGCGCCGATCCCCTGCCCGCGCCGGCGGACGTCGGCCAGCAGCAGGTTCACGTACAGGTCCGGTTCGGACGGCTGCGGCGCGAAGTCGGCAGGCAGGCCCACCACCAGCGCACCCACCACGACACCGTCGATCTCGGCGATGTGGAAGCCGTCGGCCTCGCCCCAGTCCCGGGCCTGCGCCTGGCGCCGCGGGTTCGCCGACTGCCGCCCGGTGCCCCACTGTCCGGGCCGCCCCTGCGCCACGAGCCAGTCCCCGGCCACGTCCATCAGCGCCAGCACGGCCGGAATGTCGTCCGGCCCGGCCCGGCGAATCACGATCCGATCGTCCACCGCCCGCCTCCCCTCGTCCGGCGATCAACCTACGTCTCCGCACCGCCGGGCTGCCGCAGTTCCCCGCCGGACACCGGTCTGCACCCGAATTCACTCGCATCCGAGCAGCTCAACCCCGGTAAACCGTTAAGAAGGGCACCTTCTATAACGTGGAGCGTTAAGAAGGTGCCCTTCCTTTGCTCATAGCGGGGTGAGGAGGGTGGCCAGGTCGGTGGGGCGGCTGAGCATGGGCCAGTGGCCGGTGGGGAGTTCGAGTACGTCGGCCTCGGCGAGCAGGGCAAAGTACGGGTGGCCGGCGGCGATCATCTCGTGCACCTGGGCCGCCGGGAACACGCAGGTGATCAGGGCGGACGGCACCGAGAAGGAGCCCGGGTGGTAGTGGACGGGCTGGCGGGCCGCGGCGAACGGGTGCGGGGTGCCGCGTTCGCGCAGCAGGGCGAGCAGGTCGGCGTCGAGGCCGGCCAGGGACGGGTCGTCCGGGTCCGGCAGGAACGGCGGCACGGGGGCCAGGAAGCCGTCACCGATCTCGGCGAGGATGCGTTCCTGCTGCTCGGGTGAGTTCGTGTCGAACTGCGACGTGCCCTCGGGCAGCGGCCCGCTGTCGATGTACACCACCCGGCGCAGCCGCGCGGCCAGCTGTCCCGCCGCCACGGAGACCACCATGCCGCCGTAGCTGTGCCCGACCAGCACCACGTCCCGCAGGTCCGCGCCCTCGACCAGCGCGACGACATCGGCGACGTGGGTGTCCAGGTCGGTCTGCGGCGTCACCTCGGCGGCCCGCTCGGCGACGCCCGTCAGCGTCACCGGTCGCGGATCGTGGCCTGCTTCGGCCAGCCGCGACGCCACGTCGCGCCAGGCCCACGCGCCGAGCCACATTCCGGGCACGAGTACGAATGTCGTCATGCCCGCCACGCTAGGCGGGCGCACCGACACAGCGCAGCCCCGGCATCCGGCTCGCGCCTGGCAATACCGCCGGCCCGAGGTTGGGCGGCCACTCCGTCCTTGCCCTGATCTGCCGAAGGCGAGCACAGGAACCAGGACGGCGCTGACGGCGGCGTTCCGGCCACCTGAGCGCGGTCGCGACCCGGCTGCGGGCCGACGGTCGTCAGAAGGCGCGGGCGTACTGGTCCGGCCAGTGCGGCTGCCCGCCGAGCTTGGCCAGCGCCCGGCGCGGCCAATACGGGTCGCGCAGCAGTTCCCGCCCGATCAGCACGAGATCGGCCTGACCGTCCTCGACGATGCGCTCGGCCTGCTCGGGTTCGGTGATCAGGCCGACCGCGCCGGTGGGCACCCCGGCGTCGCGGCGCACCTGCTCCGCCAGCGGGGCCTGGTAGCCGGGGCCGACCGGGATGTCGGCGTGCGGGGCGGCACCGCCCGAGGAGCAGTCGATCAGGTCGACCCCGGCCGCGGCCAGCTCGCGGGCCAGGGCGACGGTGTCGGTGACGTCCCAGCCGCCGTCGACCCAGTCGGTCGCGGAGACCCGGGCCAGCACCGGCACGTCGGGGCCGACGGCGTCGCGTACCGCCGTCGCGACCGCCACGGCCAGGCGCATGCGCGCGGCGCGGTCGCCGCCCCAGCCGTCGGTGCGCTGGTTGGTCAGCGGCGAGTAGAACTCGTGGAGCAGGTAGCCGTGCGCCGCATGGATCTCCACGGCCTGGAAACCGGCGTCGACCGCGTACACCGCGGCCTGTGCGAATGCGGCGATCACCGCGGCGATGCCGGCCTCGTCGAGGGCCCGGGGCGTGCGGTACGCCGGCACGAACGGCTCTGCGCCCGGCCCGACCGGCTGCCAGCCGCCGTCGGCGTCGGGCACTCCGCCCCGCTCCTGCGCGAACGGCCACCAGGTGGACGCCTTGAACCCGGCGTGGGCGAGCTGGATCGCGGGCACCGCGCCGTGCGCGGCCACGAATGCGGTGACCGGCCGCCAGGCGTCCACATGCGCCGGTGACCAGATGCCGGCGTCGCGGGGCGAGATCCGGCCCTCCGGCAGCACGGCGCTGGCCTCGGCCATGACCAGCCCGGCCCCGCCGACCGCGCGAGCGCCCAGGTGGGTCAGATGCCAGTCGGTGGGCAGGCCGTCCGGCCCGGCCGAGTACTGGCACATCGGCGACATCGCGATGCGGTTGGGCAGCGTCACGCTGCGCAGTTCGAGGGGCTGGCCGAGTACCGTCACGGCGCAACAGTACGGTCGGCCGCGGGTGTCGTCCTGTGATGCGGGTCGCACCCGCCGGCTCGGTCCGCACATGGTGAAGGGCCGGGGAGACCATGGTCTTCCCGGCCCTTCGGCTTCCTTGCGTGGATGTTCTACGAGAACATGCTCACGCCCCCCGGTCCGACCAGCAGACCGATGACGATCAGCACGATGCCCCACAGGATCTGGCGTCGTGCCAGCGAGACGATCCCGGAAACGACCAGGACCACGGCGAGGATCCACAGTAAAAGCTCCATGGTTCCTTCCTGCCCCACGAACTCGGTGACGAAACCGCTACTGCCCGTTGCTGATTCAGTCCTCAGCCAGCATGCGCTCGCGCAGCTGCGCGAGGCACCGGCTGAGCAGACGCGACACGTGCATCTGGGAGACCCCGATCTGCTCCGCGATCTGGGCCTGGTTGTGGCCCTGAACGAAGCGCAGCATGAGGATCTTCTGCTCACGTTCCGGCAGTTCCTTGACGTACTGCCGGACCGCGTGCACGTCCGGAATGGACTCCAGCACGGTGTCGGTCTCCCCGATCAGCTCGCCGAGCTCCACATCGCCGTCCTCGCCGCTCACCGCGACGTTGAGGGAGTTGATGCGGTACGCCTGCGCGCAGTGCATCCCGGCCACCACGTCTTCGACGGTGACGTTGAGATGCGCGGCGAGGTCGTCGGCGGTCGGCCACCGGCCCAGGTCCTGGCAGAGCTGCGGGGACACCCGGTTGATGTCCAGGTACAGCTCCTGCATGCGGCGACTGACCCGCATGCTCCAGCCCCGGTCACGGAAGTAGCGCTTGAGTTCGCCGACGATGGTCGGCACCGCGAAGTGCACGAAAGCACTGCCGCGGGAGGGGTCGAAACGGTCCACGGCCTGGATCAGGCCGATGGTCGCCACCTGCACGAGGTCGTCGCCATCCACGCCGCGATGGCGGAAGCGGCGGGCCAGGCGTTCGGCCAGCGGCAGCCAGGCACAGATGGCCTCCTGCCGCACGTCCTCATGTGCGGGGTCTTGCTCGCTCAGCTCACCGAGACGGCGCAGCAGAACATCGCCGGCAGTCGCGTCGAGGGTGTCGGTCAGGGACGAGGGGGACGCGGACACGACGGTCTCGCGAACGAGTGTTGCAGTCATTGCAGGCCTCCGGCGCAGTGAACCGCGTGTGTTCCGGGGCGACGGGGGTCGTCCTCGGACACGGTTCGCCTGTGACGGACACAGCACCCGTTTCTTGAGCGCTGATGGACGGCTTGGCAGCCGACTCGGCAAGCCGAGCACTGAGACCTTACCAAGGGGTTGCCCGAAAGTACTAGTCCAAGAAGAGGAACGTACACGTTACGGGTGCATGGCCGGTGGAGTCAGAAGGAGAAACCCGAGGTCACGGCCCGATGGTCGGTGCCGGGGGTACGCAGCACCCCGGCCTGCGTCGCGGTCAGTCCCCGGTACAGCACGTGATCGGGCCGCATCACCGGCAGCGAGGACGGCCACGTGAAGCCGTAGCCCCAGCCGGCCTCGGCCTGCGCGTCGTCCAGCAGCGCGG
This sequence comes from Catellatospora sichuanensis, assembly GCF_007483665.1. Lineage (GTDB taxonomy): Bacteria > Actinomycetota > Actinomycetes > Mycobacteriales > Micromonosporaceae > Catellatospora > Catellatospora sichuanensis. Next base: position 96,069 of record NZ_ML660186.1, on the reverse strand, counting down.
ACAGCGGCGCGATGGCCCGGTCGGTGGCGGCGGTGTTGAGATCGCCCAGCACCAGGACCCGCTGCGCCTTGTCCGCCCGGACCGCCTGGGCCAGCATCTCGATGGTGTGATCGCGGGTCGCCGTGTCGTTGATCCGCGCCGAGCCGAGGTGCACGACATACACCGCGACGTCGCCCTGCGGGGCCTGCACGACCGCGCGCAGCGCCCGGGTCCATTCCAGACCGGTGTCGACGCCGACGACGTCCACGATCGGATACTTGCTGAGCAGGCCCACCGTCGACCGGACCGCGTAGTGCGGGTAGGTCTTCGCGAGCTGCTCGGCGACCGTCTCGATGGTGCCGCCGGAGGCCTCCTGCAGCGCGATCAGGTCGGGACCGCCGTCGGCGAGCGCCCGCACCGTGGTCTGCGGGTCGGGGTTGTCCGCGTACAGGTTCTGGGTTACCACCTGCAGCTGCACCGGGCCGCCCGGCGGCGGCAGCAGGGCGCGGCCGAACATCGCCGCCCAGATCACCGCGGGCAGCAGCACCGCCAAGAGCGCCTTGCCCGAGCGGGCCAGCAGCGCGGCGACGGCCAGCACCGGCACGGCCAGGCCGAACAACGGGGCGATGGTGTCGAGCACGCTGCCGATGCCGTGCACGTTGGGCACGAGCCGGTGACCTACCAGTACGGCCGCCAGCAGCAGGGCGGCCGCGATGACCAGCCCCGCCCGCCACGCCGGGCGCCGGGGCGGCGGCTCGGCCGGGCCTCCGGGCGTCTTCTTCAGCTCGATGGTGGTCACTGTCCGTATGTTACCGGGGAGGACCCGAATCAAACTCGGCAAACGTCGCAGTGCCGGGATGAGAAGTCCCCGAACCACCCGATTCGGGGACCTCTCACCACCTCAGCGGGTTCAGCAGCCGGGCAGGCGCTCGATCAGGTAGCTCTCCACCCGGTCCAGCGAGACGCGCTCCTGCACCATCGAGTCACGATCACGTACGGTCACCGCGTTGTCTTCCAAGGTGTCGAAGTCGACGGTGACGCAGTACGGCGTGCCGATCTCGTCCTGGCGGCGGTAGCGGCGGCCGATCGCCTGGGCGTCGTCGAACTCGACGTTCCAGCGCATGCTCAGCGCCTTGGTCAGCTCACGGGCCTTCGGCGAGAGCCGCTCGTTGCGCGACAGCGGGAGCACGGCCACCTTCACCGGGGCCAGGCGCTTGTCGAAGCGCATCACGGTGCGCTTGTCCACGCCGCCCTTGGTGTTGGGCGCCTCGTCCTCGTCGTACGCCTCGAGCATGAACGCCAGCACCGCGCGGGTCAGACCCGCCGCCGGCTCGATGACGAACGGCACCCAGCGCTCGTTCTTCTCCTGGTCGAAGTACGACAGGTCGGTGCCCGAGTGCTTGCTGTGCGTGCTCAGGTCGAAGTCGGTGCGGTTGGCGATGCCCTCCAGCTCGGAGAACTCGGTGCCGCCGAACCGGAAGCGGTACTCGATGTCCACGGTGCGCTTGGAGTAGTGCGACAGCTTCTCCTGCGGGTGCTCGAAGAAGCGCAGGTTCTCGGCCGAGATGCCCAGGTCGAGGTACCAGTTCCAGCGCTCGTTCAGCCAGTACTCGTGCCACGTCTCGTCCGTGCCCGGCTCGACGAAGAACTCCATCTCCATCTGCTCGAACTCGCGGGTCCGGAAGATGAAGTTGCCCGGCGTGATCTCGTTGCGGAAGCTCTTGCCGACCTGCGCGATGCCGAACGGCGGCTTCTTGCGGGCGGTGGTGGCGACGTTGGCGTAGTTCACGAAGATGCCCTGCGCCGTCTCCGGCCGCAGGTAGTGCACGCCCTCGGCGCTCTCGACCGGGCCGAGGAAGGTCTTCATCAGGCCGTTGAACATCTTCGGCTCGGTGAAACTGCCCTTGTTGCCGCAGTTGGGGCAGTTCAGCTCGGACAGCACGAAGGTGGCGCCGGGCTTCTTCTCCAGGAACGCCTCCTCCAGGTGGTCGGCCCGGAAGCGCTTGTGGCAGCTGGTGCACTCGGTCAGCGGGTCGACGAACGCCTCGATGTGACCGGAGGCCTCCCACACCTGGCGGGCCAGGATCACCGCGGAGTCCAGGCCGACGATGTCGTCGCGCTGCTGGACCATCGTCTTCCACCACTGCCGCCGTACGTTGTCCTTGAGCTCCACGCCCAGCGGACCGTAGTCCCAGGCTGAGCGGGTGCCACCGTAGATCTCACTCGACGGGTAGACGAAGCCCCGGCGCTTGGCCAGGCTGACGACGGAATCGATGCGGTCCGCGGGCATGATCAGGTCTCCATTCCGTTGGAGGTTGCCGCCGGCTGGCTGTCGGCGGAGGGTCGGCGGAAGATCCGCGCGACGTGGATACGGTACGGGCCACCTCTGGTCACCCGCATTCGGTTAAACGCTACTGCACACGGAACGTGGTGAGCCCGCCGGTGCGCCGCGCCGACACCCCGGCTACTCGCGCCCGCAGACTTCCAGGTCGGTGGTCTTCGGGTCCTGCGCGAGGCGGTACACGACCTGCTCGGTGTCGCCGTCGGCGTAGCGCTCGGTGACCGGCAGGGTGATTCCCGAGGTCCCCTGCAGCTCGACCTCGCCCAGCTCGTACGTCTGGATGCGCTCCGGCCGGGACTCCTCCCGGCTGGTGAATCGCGCCAGGTCCAGCCGCCGCTGCTCGTCCTCGCAGAGCAGCTCGTAGGCCCGGTCGTACTTCTTGGCCTTCAGCGCGTCGAGGTAGGACCCCACCGCGACGTGGGCCCGCTCGTTGATCGCCTGCACCCCGGTGACGGCCAGACCGACCCCGGCCACCAGGCCGCCGCCGCAGCACAGCGCCACCAGCCCGCCCGCGATGCCGAGCGCCCAGCCCAGACGGGTACCGCCGCCCTCCGAGGGCGCGGCCGGGAACGGCGGCGCGACGCCCGGACCGGGTGGCACGGGCGAGGGCGCGGGCGCGTGGGTCATGGCCGCGATCATATTGCGTACGCCCCACCCTCCGCCGCCGCGCCCGAAACCCGACTTGGCCGACAGCGCTCAGACCTGCTCGCCGCCTACCCGGTCACGCCCTATCGCTGGCGCGGGTCTGCACCTCGCCGCCGGGCTCGGCCTGCGCCAGCGTCTCGAACGCGCACGGCTCCATCAGCGATTCGGCCAGCAGGGGCGTGGCCGTCATCTTCACGTCGAAACCGCCCAGCGCCCGCCGGTACGCCCCGACGCTCTCCCACTCGGTGAGCAGGCACCAGTGCTCCGGCTCGTCCAGCGACCGGGTCAGCTCCCCCCGCAGGTAGCCGGGCCGGGCCGCGAGGGCCGCCAGCGCCGCGTGGGCGCGCTCGACGAACGCCTCCTCGTTGGCGGCGATCACGAATCGATTGAGCATCAGCACCTCACTACAGTAAGGAAGGGCACCTTCTTATCGTTTTACGGGGTAGAGGGTGCCCTTCTTAACGTTTGCCGGAGAGGACCGCAGCTGTGCGCCAGGATGTAGCGAGCAACCCGCTGTTTCGGCGGCTGGCCCGGGTTCCCAAGTCCATCGCGCTGCTGGGCACGCTGGCGCTGCTCGTCGCGGCCGTGGTGCTGCCGAACCCGTACGGCGGGATCCTGCTGCTGGCGCTCGCCGCCGCGCTGGCCGCGCTGCTGGTCACCACCTGGCCGGTCCAGCCTCCGGCGACCCGCGGCCTGCGTGTGGTCGTGCTCACTCTGCTCGCCGCCGCCGCCCTCACCCGCCTGTTCTGACCCGCCTCGCCGCCGCAGGTCCTCCCACCTGTGGCGCGCCGCGGACCCCGTTAAGAAGGTGCCCTTCCTCTACGCAGAGCGTTAAGAAGGTGCCCTTCCTTTGCTGTGGGGTGCAGGGATATGCACCTATGCGTTTTTGACAATCGTTCTCATTTTCAGGGAGAGTTGACGCCATGCTGAGCCGATCTCTCCAGCGCGCCGCCGTCGCCGGCGCCACCGCGCTGCTGGCCTTGGGCACCGTCACCGCCTGCTCCGACTCCCCCGCCGACAACTCCGGCCGTTTCAGCGTCGTCACCGGCTTCTACCCCCTGCAGTTCGTCTCCGAGAAGGTCGGCGGTCCCGACGTCGACGTGGTCAACCTGGCCCAGCCGGGCGCCGAACCGCACGACATGGAGCTGTCCCCCGCCCAGGTCGCGCAGGTCGCCAACGCGGGGCTCGTCGTCTACCTCAAGGGCTTCCAGCCGCAGCTCGACGAAGCCGTCGCGCAGAACGCCGCGGATCGCGCGTTCGACGTGGCCACGGTCACCCCGCTCACCGGCGGCCCCAACCACCAGGGCGCGAACGAGGAGGGCGGCAACGCCCCCGACCCGCACGTCTGGCTGGACCCGACCCGCCTGGCCGCGATCGCCGGCAGCGTCTCGCACCAGCTCGCCGAACGCGACCCGGCGCACGCGGCGGGCTACGCCGAGCGCGGCAACGCCCTGGTCGCCGAGCTGAACAAGCTCGACGCCGAGTTCACCGACGGGCTGGCGAACTGCCAACGGCGCGAGATCGTGACCAGCCACGCCGCGTTCGGTTACCTCGCCGACCGGTACAAGCTCAAGCAGATCGCGCTGTCGGGGCTGACCCCGGACACCGAGCCCACCCCGCAGCAGGTCGCAGCCGTCGCCGCGGAGGCGCGCAAGTACGGCGCGACAACGATCTTCTTCGAGACGCTGGTGTCACCGAAGGTCGCCGAGACGCTGGCCGAGCAGGTCGGCGCGAAGACCGCCGTGCTCGACCCGCTGGAGGGTCTCGCCGAGGGCGGAACGGGCGACTACTTCTCGGTCATGCGGACCAATCTCGCGACGCTGCGCACCGCGTTGGGCTGTTCGTGAGCCCGCGCAGCACGGCGCGGGCCGAGCAGGGCGCCGACGAGTGGGACGAGGAGAAGGCGTGAACCCCCCGGTTCTCGAGATCAGGCACGGTGCGGTCGCCTACGACCGGCCGGTGCTGCGCGACGTCAATCTCACCGTACGCAGCGGTGAGGTGGTCGCCGTGCTGGGCGCCAACGGCAGCGGCAAGTCCACGATGATCCGGGCCGGGCTCGGCCTGGTCCCGCTGGCCGAGGGCCAGGTCGAGCTGTTCGGCGCCCCGCTGCGGCGCTTCCGCGACTGGCAGCGCATCGGGTACGTGCCGCAGCGGCTCGGCGCGGGCGGCGGCGTGCCCGCCACCGTCGGCGAGGTCGTGTCCTCCGGCCGACTGGCCCGGCGCGGCTTTCCCGGCCTGCTGCGCGCCGGTGACCGGCAGGCCGTCGCGCGGGCCCTCGCCGCGGTCGACCTGACCGACCGGACGCACGACCCGGTCGCCTCGCTGTCCGGCGGCCAGCAGCAGCGCACCCTGATCGCGCGGGCGCTGGCCGGGGAACCGGACCTGCTGGTGCTCGACGAGCCCACGGCGGGCGTGGACGCCAAGTCGCAGGAGGCGTTCGCGCAGGCACTGCGCGACTTCGTCCGGCACGGCGGCACGGTGCTGCTGGTCGCGCACGAGCTGGGCCCGCTGCAGCCGATCATCACCCGCGCGGTGGTCGTGCACGACGGGGTCATCGCGCACGACGGCGCGGTGCCCCACCCGGCCGGCCACCACGCCGAACCCGGCCACGACCACGTGCACCCGCACGCCCCGCAGGACCCGCCGAGCATCTGGGGACGCGAATGAACGTGAACCTCATCGAGATCATGTCCCTGCCGTTCATGCAGCGGGCGCTGCTGGGCGCCCTGATCACCGGCCTGATCGCGCCCTCCCTGGGCATCTACCTGGTGCAGCGGCGCATGTCGCTGATCGGCGACGGCATCGGCCACATCGCGCTGACCGGCGTCGGCGTCGGCCTGCTCACCGGCACCTCGCCGGTGCTCACCGCGATCATCGTGTCGGCCCTGGGCGCCGTCGCGGTCGAGCTGATCCGCGAGCGCGGCCGCACCTCCGGCGACATAGCTCTGGCGATCCTGTTCTACGGCGGCATCGCGGGCGGCGTCTTCCTGGTCGGGCTCGCCCCCGGCAAGGGCAGCGCCAACCTCACGTCGTACCTGTTCGGCTCGCTGCTGACCACCTCCGCCACGGACCTGACCACGATCGCGATCCTCGGCGGGTGCGTGCTCGCGGTCACCGTCGGACTTCGGCCCTGGCTTTTCGCGATCTGCCAGGACGAGGAGTACGCCAAGGTCTCCGGCCTGCCGGTGCGGGCGCTGAACCTGCTGCTCGCCGTGATGACCGCGGTCACCGTCACCGTCGCCATGCGCTCGGTCGGCCTGCTGCTGGTCAGCGCACTGATGGTGGTGCCCGTCGCGGCCGCGCAACTGGTCTCCCGCGGCTTCGGCGGCACCATGACCCTGGCCATGCTCGGCGGGGTGATCAGCGCCGGAGCCGGCATCGGAGTCTCCGCAGGCTACGACACCGCGCCCGGCGCGACCATCGTGCTCGCCGCCATCGCACTGTTCATCCTGGTCGCGGCCGTAGGCACGGCGCTGCGCCGGCGACGGCGCGCCGACACCGGCCCTGCCGCGGTTTGCGAGCCGCCCGAGTGCGTCCTCGACTCATGATTGGGTATGCACCGACGCGCGGGGCTACGGTGGTCGATGTGAGCCAGACGCAGTCCTACGTCCGCGCCGGAGAGCTGCTGCGGGCGCTCGCCGCGCCCGTACGGATCGCGATCGTGACCGAGCTGGCGACGAACGGCGAACGCCACGTGCACGAGCTGGTGGAGCGGCTGCGGGTGGCCCAGCCGCTGGTCTCCCAGCACCTGCGGGTGCTGCGGGCGGCCGGCGTGGTCCGCGCCGAACGGCACGGCCGCGAGATCGCATACTCCTTGGTGGACGAGCACGTCGCGCACATCGTGGCCGACGCCGTCACGCACGCCGCGGAGCAGCGCCCGTGACCGAAAGCAGCGAGGAGAAGGCATGAGCGAGCGTCGCGAGCGAATCAGCGGGCTCCGCGGGCATGCTGCCGACGAGCGCAGCGAGGAGAAGGCATGAGCGAGCAGCGCGAGCGAATCGGCGGGCTCGGCAGTCATGCCGGCGACGAGCGCAGCGAGGAGAAGGCATGACCAGCCCACAGGGCACCGCGGCCCGCAACACGCGCCAGCGGTCCGCGGTGGCGACGCTGCTGTCCGAGGTGGAGGGCTTCCACAGCGCGCAGGAGCTGCACGCCATGCTGCGCGACCGGGGCGAGCGGGTCGGTCTGACCACCGTGTATCGCACGCTGCAGGCGCTGGCCGACGCCGGCGACATCGACGTGATGCGCCCGCCGGGCGGCGAGCAGCTGTTCCGGCGCTGCTCCAACGGGCACCACCACCACCTGGTTTGCCGCACCTGCGGCCGTACCGTCGAGGTGGCCGGACCGGCCGTGGAGTCCTGGGCGGACCGGGTCGCGGCGCAGCACGGGTTCGTCGACGTCAGCCATACGCTGGAGATTTTCGGGACCTGTCAGGGCTGCGCGACGACACGGGCTTGACGCGGGGCGTTTATCGATCGCCCCGGTCGATCAGAATGCTCTCATGAAGCTCTATGCGGAGAAGCCGTGGCGGTTCACCCGGCAGATCATCGCCGATATGACCGCCCTGGTCTGGAGCGCAGTCTGGATCTGGGCCGCGATCACGCTGTACGACCTGGTCCAGAAGCTGGCGGTGCCCGGTCAGAAGCTGGAGAGCGCCGGCACGAACCTGGCCGCCGACATGGTGGAGGCCAAGGCGCGCGCGGGGCGCATCCCGCTGGTCGGTGACGAGGTGGGCGCGCCGTTCGGCAGCGCCGCCAACGCCGCGAACTCCATCGCCGAGGCCGGGCGCGACCAGCAGGAGGCCGTCGCCAACCTGGCGACGGTGCTGGCCTGGCTCACCGCGGGCATCCCGGTGCTGATGGCGCTGGCGCTGTGGCTGCCGTTGCGGCTGTCGTGGATCCGGGCGGCCAGCGTCGCCGCGAAGGTGCGCCGATATCCGGGCGGGGGTGAGCTGCTCGCGCTGCGGGCGCTGGCCACGGCGCCGCTGCGGCGGCTCGCTTCGCTGGACAGCGGCGTGGTCGCGGGCTGGCGTACCGGTGACCCGGAGGCGGTGGAGCAGCTCGCCGCGCTCGAGCTACGCCGCCTCGGCCTACGCGGCAGCCCACGGCGATGACCGCCCGGCCCGGCTCGCGGCTCGCGGCTCGCGGCTCGCGGCTCGCGGTGATGATCGCTGTCTCGTGTCAGAAAGTGCGGTCTGACCACAGGTTCTGACACGAGACAGCGATCCCGCTGGAGACCTGGCCGGTCGCTGTTAAGAAGGGCACCTTCCTCTACGCATAGCGATGTGAAGGTGCCCTTCCTTCTAGCGGGGTGGGATGCGACGGCGGGCGTCGGCGGCGGTGGACGGGCCGGGGGTCCAGGTGGAGACCCATTCGCCCGGCTCGGGTGGGGGGATGATGCCCTGTTCCAGGGTGGTGTGGGCGCCGGCGAGGACCTTGCGGGCCAGGGCCACGTCGGCGGCGTCGGTGTTGTTCCAGAGGGCGTGTTCGAGGATGACGATGCGGCCGCGGGCCTGGTGGCAGAACAGGTCGGCCAGTTCGAGCTCCTCGGGGCGGCCGGCGGCGGTGGCGCGGGAGCAGACCGCGGCGATGGCGAACAGTTCGGCGCCGATGTCGACGACGCGGCCGAGGAAGGCCTGCCGGTGCTCCAGCTTGCCCTGCCAGCGGGCCATGCCCTGGAACGTGTTGCGGGCCAGGCGGCGCGCGGCGCGCTCGGCGTAGCGCACGTGCTTGGCGAGCGGGCCGAACTTGCGGTAGCCGCCGAAGGTGCCCCGGCCGACGGCCAGGGTGGGCAGCCAGCGGGCGTAGAAGCCGGTGGCGCGCAGCAGCGCCTTGCCCTTGGCCCCGGCGGACGACTTCGGGTCGATCAGCGCCCCGGCCACGGACAGGTGCTGGTCCACCGCCTCGCGGGCGATGAACAGGTGCATGATCTCGGTGGAGCCTTCGAAGATGCGGTTGATGCGCAGGTCGCGCAGGATCTGCTCGACGCCGATCGCCTTCTCGCCGCGGGCGGCGAGGGAGTCGGCGCTCTCGTAGCCGCGCCCGCCCCGGATCTGCACCAGCTCGTCGGCGACCTGCCAGGCCAGCTCAGAGCCGTACAGTTTGACCAGCGCGGCCTCGATCCGGAAGTCGTTGCGGTCGTCGTCGGCGAGCATGCAGCAAAGGTCGAGCATGGACTCCATGCCGTACGCCGTGGCCGCGATGAACGCGATCTTGGTGGCGACGGCCTCGTGCTGCCCGACCGGCCGTCCCCACTGCACACGCTGCTGGGACCAGCCTCGGGCGACGGCGAGGCACCACTTCGCCGCGCCGACGCACATCGCGGGCAGCGAGAGCCGCCCGGTGTTCAAGGTGCTCAGCGCGATCTTCAGGCCCTGGCCCTCGCCGCCGATGACGTTCTCGGCCGGCACGAAGACGTCGTGGAATCGGGTGACGCTGTTCTCCAGGCCGCGCAGGCCGAGGAAGGCGTTGCGCCGCTCGACGGTGACGCCCTCGGCGTCGCCCTCCACGACGAACGCGGTGATGCCCCCGCGGCGGCCCTCCCCCTTCGGCACCATCGCCATGACCACGAGCAGCGTCGCCACGGTGCCGTTGGTGGCCCACAGTTTGACCCCGTTCAGGCGGTAGCCGCCCTCGACCGGGGTCGCCGTGGCGCCCATACGGGCCGGGTCGGAGCCGACGTCGGGCTCGGTGAGCAGGAACGCCGACACCTCGCCCGCGGCCAGCCGCGGCAGGAAGCGCTGCTTCTGCTCCTTGGTGCCGAACAGCTTGAGCGGCTGCGGCACGCCGATGGACTGGTGCGCCGACAGCAGCGCGCCGATGGCCGGGCTGACCGAGCCGGCCAGCGTCAGCGCACGGCAGTAGTCCAGGTGGGACAGGCCGAGGCCGCCGTACGCGGGATCGATCTTCATGCCGAAGGCGCCGAGTTCGGCCAGCCCGTGGAAGACCTCGTCCGGGATGCGGGCGTCGCGCTCGATGGCGGCCCCGTCGACCTCGGTGCCGACGTACTCCCCGAGCTTGGCCAGGAACTGCTCGGCGTCGGGGTTCGGGGCGGGCTGCGGCCACGGGTGGATCAGGTCCATCCGCAACCGGCCCAGGAACAGCTGCTTGCCGAAACTGGGTTTGCGCCACTCGCTCTCCCGGGCGGCCTCCGCCACCTGCCGGGCCTGCTCCGCGGACACCTCACGCTGCACCGTCGTCATCGTCGACACCCCTGTCGTCCGGTCGAACGCGGGATCGCCGGGCGGGCCTCATGAGCGCGCCGCGGCGAGCCGTGTTCGGTGGTTTGCGCCCTGAAATCACGCTACTCCGCAGTACTACCGAGCGGTAGCAGTTGGCAAACCGATGGACAACGGCTATTCGTACTGCTCCGCAGGAGCCTGGATCGCACGCCACTCCAGCACCTCGATGAACGGGATGCTCTCCCCGTTGACCGGGTCCGCGCCCTGCTGCTCGGTGTACTTACCGGTGATCTCCACCCAGCTGTCGGCGGGCAGGCCCGTCGGCACGCTGCCGCTCATGCCGACCTTGATCGGGCGGGCGTCGGCCGCACAGCAGGACAGGATCATGCGGGTGAGCAGCTGGCCACCGTCGGAGTTGTCGGACAGGAAGCCGCTCACCCGAACCCTGCGGTCGCCGATGGACAGTCCCTTGTCGAAGATCGCCCGGGTGGCGTAGTCGAGCACGCTGATCTCGGCGGGGTCCCCGTCGGGCAGCGCCGGGAAGTCGGAGACCTGCTGCGCGGAGAGCGCCGAGCCCGCCTGACCGGCGGCGTACGAACCGAGCGCGGGCGGGGCCACCAGCAGCAGGCCCAGCACCGGCAAGATCAGCAGCCAGCCGACCCGCGGCTCGCGGTGCGCACCGTGCCCGTGGCCGTCGCCGCCGTGGTCGTGATCGCCATGCCCGCCGCCCGGACCGCTGTCCGCATGGTCATGACCGTGGTCGTGGGCGAGGCCGCCCCGGCCTGCGCCGACGGACTCGGGGTGGTCGGCGCACTCGGTGTCGACGGTCGTGCCATGGCGCAGGTCGTACCAGAGGGTCATCACGGCCGCGATCACCAGCAGCGCGCCCGCGCCGATGAGGAACGGCTGCAGGCCCGCCTTGACGTAGCGCAGGTACATGTCGGTGAGGCTCGCCTTGAGGATCGCGCCGCCGAGCAGCAGCATCACCACGCCCTGGGCCTGACGGTTCACAGCAGCACCGTCCCGACTCCGGCGGCGACCAGCACAGCCATCACGAACGTGGTCGGGGCGAAGCGCATGGCGAAGCGGCGGCCGAACACCCCGGCCTGCATGGAGATCAGCTTCAGGTCGACCATCGGGCCGACGACCAGGAACGCCAGCCGCGCGGTGAGCGAGAACTGGCTCAGCGACGCCGCGACGAACGCGTCGGCCTCGGAGCAGATGGACAGCAGCACGGCCAGCGCCGCGAGCGCCAGCACGGACAGCACCGGCTGGTCGGCCACGGCCTGCAGCACCGACTCGGGCACCAGCACGTTGATGGTGGCCGCGGCCATCGCGCCCAGCACCAGGAAGCCGCCCGCGTGCACGATGTCGTGGCGGCAGGCCGCCCAGAAAGCCCGCCAGCGGGACAGGTCGTCCAACTCGGGCCGGTGCGGCAGCCTGATCCAGTCCTGCTTGCCCAGCCGCAGCCAGAGCCAGCCCATCACCATCGCCACGATGATGCTGGCCACGCCGCGGCCGACCACCATCTCCGGGTTGTTCGGGAACGCGACCGCGGTGGCGGTCAGCACGATGGGGTTGATCGCGGGCGCCGCCAGCAGGAACGCCAGCGCCGCCGCGGGCGTCACCCCGCGGCGGATCAGCGAGCCCGCGATCGGCACCGAGCCGCACTCGCAGCCGGGCAGCACCACGCCCGCGCAGCTGGCCACCGGCACGGCGAGGGCCGGGTGCTTCGGCAGCGCCCTGGACCAGAACGAGCGCGGCACGAACACCGCGATGACCGCCGACAGCGCCACCCCGAACACCAGGAACGGCATCGCCTGCACCAGCACCGATACGAACACGGTGGTCCAGGTCTGCAGCAGCGGCGTGGAGATCGCCGCGGCGATCGGCTCGCGGAAGATGAGCAGCGCGATGAGCAGCACCGCGAGCACCTCGACGGAGCCGATTCGGCCCCCCAGCAGCGGCTTGCGGGCCGGACGCCCGGCGGGCGACGACGGGGGCGCCGCGGGCGGGCGCTGATCGACGGAGGTCACGCGGATCCTTCGCGGTATCGGGGTGTGCCGACCGGCACAGGTTACCGGGCGCGGGTTCGGTGTTAGCCTTTCCGGCACAAGCGCCGCTGTCCAGCGGCCTCATATGAACAAGTAACGACAGGGGAGCGCACAGCGCTGAGAGTGCGGCATACGGCCGCAGACCCTCGAACCTGATCTGGGTAATGCCAGCGCAGGGAGTTCGGTCAACACCTCACCGCCACGTCTGCTTTCGTGATACCCCCAAATGGGATGTCACGGACGCGAACGTGTGCACTTCTCCTCGTTCGTCCCCTCAACGGACCAGGAGTTATTCATGAACAACTATCGCTGGCGGACCGTCGACATCGTCGTCGCCTCGATCCTCGCCGTCGCCTTCGGCGTCGTCTTCTGGGCCTGGGGCCTGCTCTGGAACGGCCCGGCCGGGGCTATCTTCGGCTCGACGTTCCCGCCGGCCGCGGCCGCCATCTACGGCGTATGGCTGCTGCCCGCCGTGCTGGCCCCGCTCATCATCCGCAAGCCCGGCGCCGCCATCTACACCGAGCTGGTCGCCGCGATCGTGTCGGCACTGCTCGGCACCTCGTGGGGCATCTCCGTGCTGTGGTACGGCCTGGCCCAGGGCGCGGCCGGCGAGCTCGGCTTCCTGCTCGGCGGCTACCGCCGGTGGAACCTCGGCCAGTCGCTGCTCGCGGCCACGTTCGCGGGCGCCACGGCGGCCGGGCTCGACCTGTTCTACTACTACGGCGACTGGCAGTTCAGCTGGAAGATCGCCTATGTCGCCATCGTCGTCGCCAGCACGCTGCTGTTCGCCGGCGTCGGCGGGTACTTCCTGACCAGGGCTCTGGCCGGCACCGGCGTGCTCGACCGGTTCCCGTCCGGCCGCAGCCGCGACCTGGTCTGATGATCACGCTCGAGGGGTACGGGTGGCGGCACGCCGGCCGCCGCGCATGGGCGGTGCGCGGGCTCGACCTGCGCGTCGAGCGCGGCGAGCGGGTGCTGCTGCTCGGCCCCTCGGGCGCGGGCAAGTCCACGCTGCTGCACGCGCTGGCCGGGCTGCTGCCCGAGGACTCCGGCGAGGCCGAGGGCGTACGGAAGATCGACGCGGACCATGTCGGCATCGTGTTCCAGGACCCGCAGTCGCAGCTGGTGATGTCGCGGGCCGGCGACGAGGTCGCGTTCGGCCTGGAGAACCTCGGCTGGCCCGTCGAGCGCGTCTGGCCCCGTGTGGACGAGGTGCTGAGCCAGGTCGGTTTCGGCTACGAGCGCGACCGGGCCACCGACGCCCTGTCCGGCGGCGAACAGCAGCGGCTGGTGCTGGCCGGCGCGCTCGCCCCACGCCCCGAGCTGTTGCTGCTCGACGAGCCCACGGCCAACCTCGACCCGGCCGGTGCCGCCCTGGTCCGCAGGGCGCTGCGTGACGCCGTCGACGCCGACACCACCGTGGTGCTCATCGAGCACCGCATCGCCGAAGTGCTGGACCTGGTCACCCGGGTGGTGGTGCTGGAGCCGGGCGGCGGCGTACGCGACGACGTGCCACCCCGCCTGCTGACCGGCCCACTCGGCGCGGAGCTGGCCGCCGCCGGGGTCTGGGTGCCCGGCCACCCCGCGCCCGCCCGCCCCGCCGCGAACCCGCCCGGCGACGTGCTGCTCTCGACTCACGACCTGCGGGTACGCCACCTGTCCTACCCCGACGTCACGGTCCGCGCCGGGGAAGCGCTCGCAGTGACGGGACCCAACGGCTGCGGCAAGTCGACGCTCGCGCTCGCCCTGGGCGGCCTGCTCAAGCCCGCCGGAGGCGAGGTGCGCAGCCCCGACGGGCCGCCGCACCGGTGGCGGGCCCGCGCCCTGGCGGACCGGATCGGCTCGGTGTTCCAGAACCCGGAACAGCAGTTCGTCGCCGCCACCGTGCGCGAGGAACTGGCGCTGGGCGGCACACCCGCGGGCCGGGTCGACGAACTGCTGACGCGGCTGCGGCTGGACCACCTGGCCGGGGCGAATCCGTTCACGCTCTCCGGGGGCGAGGCCCGCCGGCTGTCCGTGGCCACCGCGCTGGCCGCCCGGCCCCGGCTGCTGATCCTGGACGAGCCCACCTTCGGCCAGGACCGGCGCACCTGGATCGAGCTGGTCGACATGCTGGCCGCGCTGCGCGACGACGGCCATGGCATCGTCACCGTCACCCACGACCCGGACGTCGTGACCGCGCTCGCCGACCGCACCCTCGACCTCGGCCAGCCGTGATGCGCGCCCAAGACCGCCCGTGCCGCCACGAACCCACGTGCCGCCACGAACCCACATGCCGCCACGAACCCACATGCCGCCACGAACCCACATGCCGCCACGAACCCACATGCCGCCACGAACCCACATGCCGCCGCGAACCCACATGCCGCCGCGAACCCACATGCCGCCGCGAACCCACATGCCGCCGCGAACCCACATGCCGCCGCGAACCCACATGCCGCCGCGGCGTGCTCGTTTCGGGACGCGAAAGCGTCCCGAAACGAGCAGCCGCGGACGGCATACATCCGCTGACACCGACCATGCGGCCCGGCCGCGCTCGCACATCGGCCCGCGCGCGCACCGCGCCCGGCCGGAGCCCGTCCGGAGGGACGTCATGACCGGACCGGGGATCGCCATGTCCAGCACCGTGCCGCCGGCAGGGTTCGCGCCACTGGCGCGGCGGGCACCCGTGGCCAAGATCGTCGCGCTGGCGCTGTTCACCACCGCCGCGCTGTTCACACGGGAGGTCGCGGCGCTGGGCTTCGCGCTGACGGTGACGTTCCTGGCCGCGCCGCTGTTCGGGATCACGCCGTGGGGGCTGCTGCGGCGAGGCTGGCCTGCGCTGCTCGGCGCGGCGACGGTGGTGCTGTCGCTGGCGCTGTTCGCGGCGGACCGGTCGGGCACCGTACTGGTGGACTTCGGGCCGGTCGTGATCACCTCGACGGTGCTGGGCAACGCCCTGTCCCTGGCGTTGCGCCTGCTGGCCATCGCACTGCCCAGCATCCTGGTGTTCAGCACCACCGACCCGACCGACCTGGCCGACTCGCTGATCCAGCACGCCCGCGTCTCGCCGCGCTTCGCGATCGGCGCACTGGCCGCATTCCGGCTCGTCGGGCTGCTCGGCGACGAGTGGCGGATGATCGCGATGGCACGGCGGGCCCGCGGCCTCGACGCCGGGCGCAACCCGGTGCGCTGGTTCACGCTGTTCGCCAGTACGGCGTTCGGCCTGCTGGTCGGAGCGATCCGGCGGGGCACCCGGCTGGCCGTGGCGATGGACGCCCGCGGCTTCGACTCCGGCCTGCCCCGCACGGTGGCGCGCCCGATGCCCTGGCGCCCCGCGGACTGGCTGCTCGTCGCGGCAGGTGCGGTCCTCGCCGCGCTGATCCAGCTCATCGCCCACCGCTGACCGCCGCGAGGTCACCCGACCGCAAGGTCGCGGCGACCCGGCCACAAGGTCGTTCGACTTGCCCGGCACCTGTGGGAAAGCGCGGTCTTGATACGCACAGGTGCCAGGCAAGTCGAACGATCAAGGGTGGGCAGCGCGGGGGTCAGGCGGTGGGGGCGGGCGGGGCGACCGGGTTGGGCAGGGCGCCGCCGAAGCGGCGGTCGCGCTGGGCATACAGCTCGCAGGCGTACCACAGGTGGCGGCGGTCGAAGTCGGGCCACAGCGTGTCCAGGTAGACGTGCTCGGCGTACGCGGACTGCCAGAGCAGGAAGTTGCTGGTGCGCTGCTCCCCCGACGGGCGCAGGAACAGGTCCACGTCCGGCACCTCGGGGTGGTAGAGGTACTTCGCGATGGTCTTCTCGTTGACCTTGTCGGCCTTCAGGCGGCCCGTGGCCACGTCCCGGGCGATCGCGGTCGCGGCGTCGGCGATCTCGGCCTGGCCGCCGTAGTTCACGCAGAACTGCAGGGTGAGCTTGCTGTTGCCGCGACTCATCTGCTCGGCCGTCTCCAGCTCGTCGATGACGCTCTTCCACAGCCGCCCGCGCCGGCCCGACCACACGATGCGTACGCCCAGGTCGTTGAGCATGTCGCGGCGGCGGCGGATGACGTCGCGGTTGAAGCCCATCAGGAAGCGGACCTCCTCCGGCGAGCGCTTCCAGTTCTCCGTGGAGAAGGCGTACACCGACAGGTAGGGCACGCCGATCTCCAGCGCCCCCTCGATCGTGTCGAACAGGGAGAACTCGCCGCGCTTGTGGCCCTCGGTGCGGGGCAGGCCGCGTTCCTTGGCCCAGCGCCCGTTGCCGTCCATGACGATGGCGACGTGCTTGGGCAGCGCGTCGCCGGGCAGCTTGGGCGGGGTCGCGCCGGACGGGTGGAGCGACGGCGGCTTGGGCTCGCGCCGGGTTCGGATCACGTTGCGTTTCCCCTGTTCGGGTGCGGGAGCGGGCTCAGCCCGGTTCCCGGCGATCAACCAACGGCAGAGAGCGTAGCTGCCGTTCCAGGTGCCACTGCAAATGCGCCGCCACGAAACCTGCACACTCGCGCTGCACCGGGGGCTCGGCACGCTCCGCCGCGGGCCAGTCGCCCTCGAGTAGGGCGAACATCAGGTCGAGGGTGGCCGGGTCGGGATGGGCGGCGCCGGGCGGGCGGCAGTTCAGGCAGGTGACACCCCCGGCGGGTACGGAGAACGCCCGGTGCGGCCCCGCCTCCCCGCACACCGCGCAGTCGCGCAGCGCCGGGGCCCAGCCGGCCTGCGCCATGGCCCGCAGCAGGTAGGCGTCGAGCACCAGCGAGCTGGGCCGCTCCCCCGCGGACAGCGCCCGCAGCGCGCCGAGGGTGAGCTGGTAGAGCCGCAGCGCGGGCTCCCGCTCGACCGGCGTCAGCCGTTCGGCCAGCTCCACGATCGCGCTGGCCGCGGTGTAGCGCGGGTAGTCGGTCAGGAAACGGCGGCCGAACAGGTCACGGCCCTCGACCTGGGTGACGGTGTCCAGCGAGCTGCCCTCGCTGCACTGCACGTCGACGTGCCCGAACGGTTCCAGGCGCGCGCCGAAGCGCGACGTGGTGCGGCGTACCCCCTTGGCGACCGCGCGCACCCGGCCGTGCTGCCGGGTCAGCAGCGTGACGATCCGGTCGGCCTCACCCAGCTTCTGCACCCGCAGCACAAGCGCGTCATCGCGATAGAGCGGTCGACGCATACCCGGCATGCCGACGACCCTACCGGCCCCCGCCGACGCCCCCGCCCGCCCGGCCTCCTGCCGCAACTCTCGATGGCTTGCGCACATCCAGGCCCTCCGATGCCGCGACTCTTCAAGAGTTGCGGCAGGGGTGGGACTGCAGGAGTGGGGCTAGAAGCCGAGGCGGCGGAGTTGGCGGGGGTCGCGTTGCCAGTCTTTGGCGACGCGGACGTGGAGGTCGAGGTAGACCTTGGTGCCGAGGAGTTCCTGGATGTCGACGCGGGCCTTGGTGCCGACCTCCTTGAGGCGGGAGCCGCGGGCGCCGATCATGATCGCCTTCTGGCTCTGCCGCTCGATGTAGATGTCGGCGTACACCTTGGTCAGGTTGTCCTCGGGGATGATCTCCTGGATCAGCACCGCGATCGAGTGCGGCAGCTCGTCGCGTACCCCCTCCAGCGCGGCCTCGCGGATCATCTCGGCGATCAGCACGTGCTCGGGCTCGTCGGTGAGCATGTCGTCCGGGTAGAGCTGCGGGGACTTCGGCAGGTGCCCGACCATCACGTCGACCAGCATGTCGAGCTGGGAGTTGGCCACCGCGCTGACCGGCACCACATCGGCGAACGCGCCGAGGGCGTTGACCGCGAGCAGCTGCTTGGCCAGGGTCTCCTTGTCCACCAGGTCCGTCTTGGTGACCACGGCGACCACGGTCGCCTTGAGCGCGGCGATCTCCCCGGCGATGAAGGTGTCGCCCTTGCCGACGGGCTCGTTGGCCGGGATGCACAGGCCGATCACGTCGACCTCGCTCCAGGTGGCCCGGACCAGGTCGTTGAGGCGCTCGCCGAGCAGGGTGCGCGGGCGGTGCAGGCCGGGGGTGTCCACCAGCACCAGCTGCGCGTCGGGGCGGTGCAGCACGGCGCGGATGATGTGCCGCGTGGTCTGCGGTTTGTTCGACGTGATCGCGATCTTCTGCCCGATGATCGCGTTCGTCAGAGTCGACTTGCCCGCGTTCGGACGCCCGACGAAACAGGCGAACCCGGCACGGTATGAGTTATCCGCCACCTGCTCAACCTACCGTCAGGGCAGGAAGGCAGGCTCATCGGCGTACCCGCGGCGAGCGGCGGACGGCTCGGCGACGAGCGCGGCGAACAGGTCGTCGACCGGGGTCTGCAGCAGGTCGGCCAGCGGGACCAGGGTGGTGGCCCCGTCGGCGTACGCCCCGAACAGCTCGCCCACCAGCCGGGCGGGCAGCCGCGGGGCCTGCGCCGCGCCCATCCGGGCCAGCAGCGCCTCCCGCCCGGCGGGTCCCTGATGGCAGCGGGCGGCCGTCCACGGGCCCAGCTCGGCCTGGCGGTCTGCGTCGAGCAGTCCGAGCACGCGCAGCCGGGCCGCCATCGCCCCTGCGGAGACCCCGAACAGCGCGACCAGCTCGGCGAACCCGGCGTCGCTGACCGAGGCCCGGGTCTGCAACTCGCCGAGCCCGGCGTCGGCGACCGGCGTCGGGGCTCGCAGTTCGGCGAACGCGACGTCGGCGACCGGCATCGCGGCCACCGCGCGCAGCTCATCGGCGGGCAGCAGGAACGCTGCGGCGAAGGCGTCGGCACGCTGCTCCAGCCCGGCGCGCTGGCGGCCCGGCGCGAGGTGCTGGTCGAGCAGCGGCTGCTCGGCGTCCCCGGCCAGCACGTGACCCAGGGCGTGCGCGAGCGCGAAGCGCTGCCGGGTGAACTGGCTGGTGGTGTTGCCCAGCACAAGCCGCCCGTGTGCGGACTGCCAGGCCAGGCCGTCCGCACCGCCGGGCAGCGCGATGATCGCCACGTCCACGGCGAAGACCTGCTCGATGGCGGCCGCCAGGTCGGCGGTGGACAACGTGCCCACGCGCGGCACCCCGCCTTCGCGCAGCGCGGCGACGGCTCGCTCGGCCAGCGCCCGGCCCACGGCTCCGGGCGGCCCTGCGGGCGGTTCGGGCAGGCGTGGCAGCGGCGGGCGGCGGCCCAGCAGGCGCAGCCGCTCGTAGGCAGCGGCGTGGCGGTCGACCAGGGCACGGATCTCGTCACCCGCGCTCGGCTCCTCGGTGGGCAGGGCGGGCTCCCGGGTACGGCCGGTGAGCAGCCAGTCCACGCTGACGTCGCCGGCGTCGGCGATGAGCGCCAGCTCCAGTGAGGTGAAGCGGCGCACGGCGTTGAGCGACTTGGACAGTTTGTCGGCGCTGATGCCGACCAGCTCACTGAAAGCGGCCTGGCTGGACGAGACGCGGGTGATCACCGAACGGACGCGGTCGATCACGCCTTCATCCATGGCCATCACCGTAATAAGCGGTCGCGATAATCGCAACGGCCGTCGGGCCGGTTGACACACGCCCGCCCCGTGCTCGCGGCCGGGCACCCCGGCTCCGGTACGGTGATCTCCGTGGAGCTGCTGCATTCAGGCAAGGTCAGGGACGTATACCGCGACGGCGAGGACATCGTTCTGGTCGCGTCGGACCGGCTCTCGGTCTACGACGTGATCATGCCGACGCCGGTGCCGGACAAGGGCCGGGTGCTGACCCAGCTCTCGCTGTGGTGGTTCGAGCAGCTCAAGGACATCGTGCCGAACCACGTCATCTCCGGTGACGACGTGCCCGCCGAGTTCGCCGGGCGCGCGGTGCGCTGCCGCTCGCTGAGCATGGTGCCGGTGGAGTGCGTGGCGCGCGGTTACCTGACCGGCGGCGGGCTCACCGAGTACCGGGCGAGCGGGTCGGTGTCGGGGGTGGTGCTGCCCGAGGGGCTGACCGAGGCGTCGCGGCTGGACGAGCCGATATTCACGCCGAGCACCAAGGCCGCGGTCGGCGAGAAGGACCTGCCGATGACCTATGCCGAGGTCGTGGACAAGGTCGGCGCGGACGACGCGGCGCGGCTGCGCGACATCACCCTCGCCGTGTACGCCCGGGGCCGGGACATCGCCGCCGAGCGCGGCATCATCCTGGCCGACACGAAGATCGAGCTGGGCTGGGCGGCCGACGGCACGCTGGTGCTGGGCGACGAGGTGCTCACCCCCGACTCCTCGCGCTTCTGGCCCGCCGACGGATACGCCCCCGGCCGGGTGCAGCCCAGCTTCGACAAGCAGTACGTACGCGACTGGGCGGTCGGCACCGGCTGGAACAAGACGGCTCCCGCGCCCGAGGTGCCCGAGGACGTCATCGCGGCCACCCGGGCCCGCTACATCGAGGCGTACGAGCGGCTCACCGGACTGGCCTGGTCCTGACCCGACGGTCGTTGCCCGGCTCACGACGGCCGAGCTAGCCTGGCGGTATGGCGCGCGAGACCTACCTGGAGACCCGGCGGCGGCTCGGCCTGCCGGACATCCCGCAGGAGCTGCTCGACGAGTTCCGCGCCCAGCTGGAGCTGGAGGAGCAGCGCCGCAACGATCCGGAGTGGATCGCCGAGCAGGAGGCCAACTACGAGGCCGTGCTGGCACAGCTGCAGCGGAAGGCCCGGTGAGGCCGGCGGGCCGCATCCTCGACACGGGCGCGATCCGGCGTTACGTGGCCGCGGACAGCCTGACCGTCAGCGCGGCACTGGCGGGCCTGGAGGCGGGCGGGTTCAGCGCGCTGCTGCCCGCCCTGTGCCTCAGCGAGGCGTACTGGATGGCCGACCGCGCCGACGAGCCCATGCTGGACGTGCTGCGCACGCTGCCGCAGGTCGAGGTCGTCCCGCTGAGCGCGAGGGACGCGCGAGCCGTCGGCGGGCTGGCCCACCACCTCGGCACCCTCGGCCTGTCCCATGCCTGCCTGCTCGCGGCGGTGCTGCGGGTGCCGCTGATGACCACCGAACCGGCACTGGCGGGCAAGATCCTCGGGGCTGACCTGCTGCGCGAGGTGTGAACCCGAACTTATTTTTGGCTTTTGTCGGATTTCTTCACATTAGCGCCATATCACACCGATCATAGAGACATGCGTTCTCTGCTCGGCGTGTCGCTTGTCATCTCTTCCGTCCTGCTCGGCGGCCCCGCACCCGCGGTGGCCGGCGCCGATGCGGGAGCGGGGCCGCCGGTGCCCCGGGTCGTCTCCGCCGACCCGGTGGACTGGACCCCGCACGTCACCGACGGGCAGGTCTGGGCCATGGCCCTGATCGGCGACACGGTCGTGGTGGGCGGTGACTTCAGCGCCACCACCGACGCGCGCCGCCGGGCCCCGGTGACCCGCCGCCACCTGATGGCGTTCCGCCTGTCCGACGGCCAGATCACCGATTTCGCGCCGGAGCTGGACGGGCCCGTGTACGCGCTCGCCGAAGGCCCCGACGGCAGCCTCCTGGTGGGCGGCGACTTCACCAAGGTCAATGGCCGGAGCCGCCGCTCGCTGGCCCGCCTCGACCCGGCCACCGGCTGGCTGCACCGCGGCTTCTATGCGCCGGTCGACGGTGACGTACGCACCCTGGCGGTGTCGGGCGGCGCGCTCTACGTCGGCGGCTACTACCGCTCCGTCAGCGGCGTGCCGCGCGCCGGGCTGGCCCGGGTCGACGCGCTGTCCGGCCGGCTCGACGAGGCCTTCGACGCCGAGCTCTCCGACGCGGTCGAGAACTACCCCCGCGCCGAGGCGATGAGCCTGTCCCCCGACGGCACCCGGCTCGTCGTGATCGGAAACTTCACCCGGGCCCAGGGCCTGGACCGCCAGCAGCTGGTCAGCCTCGACGTGACCGGCCCGCAGGCCGTGGTGAACGACTGGTCCACCGGCTTCTACGGCGTCGACCGCTGCGACGCCCGCTTCGACAGCTACGTACGCGGCATCGACCACTCGCCCGACGGCTCCTACTTCGTGGTGGTCACCACCGGCCACGATTCCGGACCGGACCTGCCCTGCACCGCCGCGGCGCGGTTCGAGACCGCCGGATCCGGCGAGCACCATCCCACCTGGATCAACCACACCGGCGGCCACTCCCTGTACGCCGTGGCCGCCACCGGTCCGGCAGTCTACGTCGGCGGGCACCAGCTCTGGCAGGACAACACGTACGGGCAGAAGACGAAAGGCCCCGGCGCGGTCGACCGGCCCGGCATCGCCGCGCTCGACCCGGTGACCGGCCGGGCCCTGGACTGGAACCCCACCCGCAGCCGCGGCCAGGGCGTACGCGCCTTCGTGACCTGCCCGCAGGGCCTGCTGGTCGGCTCCGACACCGACGAACTGGCCCGCGAGTACCACGCCCGCATCGGCCTGTTCCCGTACCCGCCGGTCGCCGCGCCCGCCTGAGCCGCCCCGGACCGGCACCACCACACAGGACGAGGTCCCGTCTCCGCCGCGTGGGTCGGCGGAAACGGGACCTCGAGCCTCAGTGCCTCATCGCCCGCCGCCTCGGGCTTCGGGCTTCAGGCCGCAAGGCCTCAGCGGAGCCAGTTGACCAGGTCGTCCCAGAGACCGATGAGGGCGGTCGCCACGTGCGGGCCGGGCTCGGCCGGACGCGGCCGGTGCCCCGGGGTCACCGGCGGATCAGACGGCTCCGGCGCGGCCGACGGGTCGACGATCGGGTCGACGGGCGGAGCGGACGGATCCACGATCGGGTCGGACGGCGGCGCAGACGGATCCACGATCGGATCCACCGGCGGTGCCGACGGATCCACGATCGGGTCGGACGGCGGCGCAGACGGATCCACGATCGGATCCACCGGCGGTGCCGACGGATCCACGATCGGGTCGGACGGCGGCGCAGACGGATCCACGATCGGGTCGGACGGTGGTGCCGACGGGTCCACGATGGGGTCGGACGGCGGCGCTGACGGGTCCACGACCGGCGGCTCCACCGGCTCCGCCGAGGGCGGCGGGGACAGTTCCAGCGACGAGTTGGCGTGCGCGGGCCTCGCCCGACCGGACGGCGGCGCCGAGGGCTCGGGTGCCACCGACGGCGCGACCGAGGGCTCGGGTGCCACCGACGGCGCGACCGAGGGCTCGGGTGCCACCGACGGCGCAACCGAGGGTTCGGGTACCACCGACGGCGCAACCGAGGGCTCGGGTGCCACCGACGGCGCAACCGAGGGTTCGGGTGCACCCGACGGCAGGAGCACCGCGGAAGCCGACGGGTCCGGGTTCGCGGTGTCCGACGGGTCCGGGTTCGGGGTGTCCGACGGGTCCGGGTTCGCGGAGTGCGACGGGTGCGGGTCGGCGCTGGCCGACGGGTCCGGTTCCGGTGCGACCGGCGGCACGACCGAGCCCTCTGCCGGGCAGGTGCGGGCCAGCACGAACAGCGGCGCGGTGCCGGTGATCTCGGCCTTGGCCCCGGTGAGGGTCCAGCCCTGCGGCAGGGCCACCCAGGCCTTGCTCGTGTTCGCCCGCAGCACGACGCCGCCGCCCTCGGCGGGGACGACCGCGGTCGTCTCGGTGCCGTCGGCGGCGGTGAACGTGGCGGTGACGCTGACGAAGTCGCCCGTCTTGGCGTGGTCGCCGGGCAGCTTGAAGACCCATACGTCCTGATCCGACAGCGGTCCGCCACCGAAGGCCGGATCACAGACGTGGTTCTCGAACGCCGCGGCGGTGAAGCCGAGGCTCGCCGGCAGGATGTCGACGGGCGCGTTCGCCCACGCTTTCGCGGGCCGCCCGCCGAAGTCGGTCCCCGCGAACACCAGCGCCATCCCGAAGGTCAGCACTGCCATCCCGCAGGCGGCGAGTGGCCGGTTTCCCGGCCGGATGAGTCGGAAGTTGAGACGTCGCATGCATACCTCCACTGAGCTCGACGCAGCCCAGGGACTACCCATGGTTATTCGTCTCAAACCGGACTAATCATATTATTTGGGAAAATTGGGAGATCAGTGCAGCGTGCTGGCCTGCCCGGTGCTGTCGCGTACCACCAGCTCGGCCGGGGCCGGCACGAGACGGCCGACCGGCTCGTCGTCGAGCAGCAGGCGCATGGCCCGCGCCCCGATGTCGGCCAACTGCAGGCGCACCGTGGTCAGCGCGGGGGTGACGTCGGTCGCGACGGGCAGGTCGTCGAAGCCCGCCACGGAGAGCTGCTCCGGCACCGGTCGGCCCAGCTCGCGCAGCGCGGCCAGCGCTCCGGCCGCCATCAGGTCGTTCAGTGCGAAGATCGCGGTCAGCTCGGGGTGGCGGCCCAGCAGCTCGTGGGTCGCCGCGCGGCCACCCTCGCGGGTGAAGTCGGCATGGCCCAGCCGGGGTGCGGCCACCACGGAGGTGAAACCCGCCAGCCGCTGCGCGACCGTGGCCAGACCGGCCGGTCCGGTGATCACCCCGATCTCGCGGTGGCCCAGTCCCACCAGGTGCTCGGCGATGAGGCGGCCGCCGCCGTACTGGTCGGGTTCGACGGTGTCGATGCCGGTGCCGTGCGCGCCGATCGCCGCGACCCGCCCGCCCGACTCGGCGAACGCCGCCACTTCCTCGGCGAACGGCTCGCCCACGAACGCCGAGCCCGCCAGCAGCACCGCGCGGGCCCGCTGCGCGCGCAGCCGGGCCAGGTAGTCGCGCTCCAGTCCGGGGTCGCGGAAGGTGTTGGCGACCAGCACCATCAGGTCGTACTCGCGGGCCACGTCCATCGCGCCGGCCGCGATGGCGGCGAAGTAGGGGTCGGCGATGTCGTGCACCAGCACCCCCACGACGGTGCTGCGGGAGCGGGCCAGCGACTGCGCCGGAGCGTGCGCCACGTAGCGCAGCTCGGCCGCGGCGGCGGTCACCCGCTCGGCCAGTGCCTCGGCCACCTTGCGCCCCCCGCTGCCGTGCAGCACGCGGGACGCGGTGGCCAGCGAGACACCGGCCACCGTGGCGACCTGCTGCAGCGTGACGGCGCCACCGGGCGCTCTGGTTGACGAGGTTCGAGGCATGGGCGTAGGGTACCGCCTCGCAGGCGGAAAGCGCTTTCCACCCCCACCCTTCGCCGTGGCTCTCACCGAGCGGCGGCCTCCCCCGATCCCGACAGGTCGTGCCCGCGTCACGACCTGCCAGACCGAGAGGTACGAGCATGGACCGCAGAACTGTCGGCATCGTCATGAACGGTGTCACCGGCCGGATGGGTTACCGCCAGCACCTGGTGCGGTCCATTCTCGCCATTCGGGAGCAGGGCGGCCTCACCCTCGCCGACGGCACCGTGGTGTGGCCGGAGCCGGTGCTCGTCGGCCGCAACGCCGCGAAGCTCGAGCAGCTCGCCGAGCTGCACGGGCTCACCCGCTACACCACCGACCTGGCCGCGGCCCTGGCCGACGAGAGCAACGAGATCTACTTCGACGCGCAGGTGACCACCGCCCGCGTCGCCGCGCTGCGCCAGGCCATCGCCGCGGGCAAGCACATCTACACCGAGAAGCCGACCGCCGAGTCGCTGGCCGACGCCGTCGCGCTGGCCGACGAGGCCCAGGCCGCGGGCATCAAGCACGGTGTGGTGGCCGACAAGCTCTACCTGCCCGGCCTGCTGAAGCTGCGCCGCCTGGTCGAGTCGGGCTTCTTCGGCCGCATCCTGTCGGTGCGGGTCGAGTTCGGCTACTGGGTGTTCGAGGGCGACTGGCAGACCGCGCAGCGTCCGAGCTGGAACTACCGGTCCGAGGACGGCGGCGGCATCATCCTCGACATGTTCCCGCACTGGCGTTACGTGCTCGACCACGTGATCGCCCCGGTGCGCTCGGTCTACGCGCAGATGGCCACGCACATCCCGCAGCGCTGGGACGAGCAGGGCAACGCCTACCCGGCCACCGCCGACGACGCCGCGTACGCCGTGCTGGAGCTGGAGGGCGGCATCGTCGCCTCGGTCAACAGCTCCTGGACCACCCGGGTCGACCGCACCGAGCTGGTGACCTTCCACGTCGACGGCACCGAGGGCAGCGCCGTGGCCGGCCTGCGCAACTGCCGCATCCAGCACCGCGCCACCACCCCGAAGCCGGTGTGGAACCCGGACCTGCCGGTCAGCCACGACTTCCGCGACCAGTGGAGCGAGCTGCCGGAGAACGACACCTACGACAACGGCTTCAAGCGGCAGTGGGAGGAGTTCCTGGCGTACGTGGTCGCCGACGCGCCGTACGGGCACGACCTCTACGCGGGCGCCCGCGGCGTGCAGCTGGCCGAGCTGGGCCTGCAGTCCGCCCGCGAGGGCCGCAAGATCCTGGTGGGTGACCTGTGAGCGGCGCACGCAGCCGGGTCTTCTACGCGGCGGCGCACGTCGTCGCCGATCCGGCCGCCGACAACGGGCCGGGCCGCCCGGCGGTCGTCGACTGGGACGCCACCATGGCGTTCCGGCACCACCTGTGGTCGCTGGGCCTGGGCATCGCCGACGCGATGGACACCGCGCAGCGCGGCATGGGCCTGGACTGGGCCGCCACCACGGAGCTGATCCGGCGCAGCGGTGCCGAGGCCAAGTCCGTCGGCGGGCGGCTGGCCTGCGGCGCGGGCACCGACCAGCTCGCCCCGGGCGCGCACAGCCTGGCCGGCATCGAGGCGGCGTACGCCGAGCAACTCGAGGTCGTGCAGCAGGCCGGTGCGAAGGTCATCCTGATGGCGTCGCGGGCGCTGGCCGCGGCCGCCACCGGTCCGGCCGACTACCACGCCGTCTACGGCAAGCTGCTGGCGCAGGCCGAGCAGCCGGTGATCCTGCACTGGCTGGGCGACATGTTCGACCCGGCGCTGGCGGGCTACTGGGGTGCGGCCGACCTGGACGCGGCGACCGAGAGCGCGCTGGAGCTGATCCACGCCAACGCGTCGAAGATCGACGGCATCAAGGTTTCGCTGCTGGACGAGGCCCGCGAGGTCGCGATCCGGCGGCGGCTGCCCGACGGCGTACGCCTCTACACCGGCGACGACTTCAACTACCCGCAGCTCATCGCGGGCGACGAGGTCGGCTACTCGGACGCGCTGCTGGGCATCTTCGACGCCATCGCGGTCCCCGCCGCGAAGGCGCTGGAGCTGCTCGACGCGGGTGACACCGCCGGGTTCCGCGCGATCCTCGACCCGACCGTGCCGCTGGCCAAGCACATCTTCGGCACGCCGACCTATCACTACAAGACCGGCATCGTGTTCCTGGCCTGGCTCAACGGCCACCAGGAGCAGTTCGTCATGGTGGGCGGGCAGGAGCAGTCACGCTCCCGCGACCACCTGCTGGAGCTGCACCGCCTCGCCGGGGAGGCGGGCGTGCTCGACGACCCCGACCTGGCCGCGGACCGGCTCGCGAAGTTCCTGGACGGCTCGGCATGAGGCTGTCGCTGAACACCGCCACCGTCAAGAAGGCGACGCTGGCGCAGGCTGCGCGGCTGTGTGCCGAGCACGGCATCACCGGCATCGGCCCGTGGCGGGACGTGGTCGAGGCGGCGGGCGGGGCGAAGGCCGCCAAGCGGCTGCTCGACCAGTACGAGCTGACCGTCACCAGCCTGTGCCGGGGCGGCTTCGTCACGACAGGCTCGGCCGAGGCGCTGGAGGACAACCGCCGCGCCATCGAGGAGGCGGCCGAGCTCGGCACGGGCGAGCTGGTGCTGGTCGTCGGCGGGCTGGCCGAGGGTTCCAAGGACCTGCCCGCGGCCCGCGCCAACGTGGCCCGTGCCCTGGAGCAGCTGGTGCCGTACGCGAGCAGCCACGGCGTACGCCTGGCGATCGAGCCGCTGCACCCGATGTTCTGCGCCGATCGTGCGGTGGTCTCCACCCTCGGGCAGGCCCTGCACCTGGCCGAGCCGTTCGCCCCGCACGAGGTCGGCGTCGTGGTCGACACCTACCACGTGTGGTGGGACCCGCAGCTGTTCACCCAGATCACTCGCGCCGAGGGCCGCATCTCGGCCTACCAGGTCTGCGACTGGGTCGTTCCGCTGCCCGCCGACATGCTGCTCGGCCGCGGCCACGTCGGCGACGGCCACATCGACTTCGCCCCGATCACGGACGCGGTCCTGCGCGCCGGCTACACCGGCCACGTCGAGGTCGAGATCTTCAACCAGACCATCTGGGACACGGATCCGGCGGAGACCGTCAAAACCGTCGTCGACCGCCACCTCACCCACCTCGGCCCCGTCTGAGGCGAAGGAAGGGCACCTTCACAACGCTATGCGTTGTAGAAGGTGCCCTTCTTAACTCTGCGAGGCGGTGACCAGGCGCGGAATCAGGCCGTGCCGGCCGCGGCGATGCTGCCGTCGGGAGTCGCCAGGTAGACCGGGATGCCGGTGGTCACGTCGCGTACGGCGGCCAGGTCCTGCCCGTCGACCATCGACGCCTCGGTAACCACCAGTGCCGCCTCCAGCGAGCTCGCACCCGCGGCGACCGCCGAGGCCACCGCGAGCCGCAGCGCCGACACCGAGAACGACGGCAGGCTGATGCTGACCCCGGTGTACGTGCGCCCGTCGCCGTCGCGCACCGCCGCGCCCTCGATCGCGCCGATCCGGGCGCGGGCCGAGCGGGCCATGGTGAGCAGCTTGCGGTCCTCGGCCGAGACGGATTCGAGGGTGACGTCAGACATCTGCCATGTGCCTTTCGGAGGAGGTGGTCTGGTCGGCGGGCTCCTCCCGCTTCACCAGCACCGTGTCGATGTGGTTACGCCGGCCGGTGGTGCCCTCGGCGACCAGGGTCAGCCCGCCCACGGACACCCGCGCGCCGGGGATCGGCACCCTGCCCAGCGCCTGGGCGAGCAGCCCGGCGACGGTCTCCACCTCGTCGGCGGGCAGCTCGACGTCGAACAGCTCGCCGAGGTCCTCGATCGGCAGCCGCCCGGTCACCCGCACCGCGCCGTCCGCCAGCCGCTCGACCGGGGGACGCTCGACGTCGTACTCGTCGGTGATCTCGCCGACGATCTCCTCGAGGATGTCCTCGATGGTGATCAGGCCGGCGGTGCCGCCGTACTCGTCGATGACGATGGCGAGGTGGGTGCGGGCCGCCTGCATCTCCGACAGCAGGTCGTCGACGGGCTTGAACTCCGGCACGAACGCCGCCACCCGCATCAGGTGCTCGACCGGCGTCTCGGCGCCGCCCTCCTGCACCTGGCGGGCCATGTCCTTGAGGTAGACCACGCCCAGCACGTCGTCGACGGACTCGCCGATGACCGGCACCCGGGAGAAGCCCGAGCGCAGGGCCAGCGCGAGCGCCTGCTCGGCGGTCTTGCTCGATTCGACCCACACCATCTCGGTGCGGGGCACCATGACCTCGCGGGCGATGGTGTCGCCCAGCGCGAACACGGAGTGGATCATCTCGCGCTCGCCGTGCTCGACGACGCCGCGCTGCTCGGCGAGGTCGACCAGCTCGCGCAGCTCGACCTGGGTGCTGGCGAACGGCCCCTCGCGGAAGCCCTTGCCGGGGGTGACCGCGTTACCGATGATGATCAGCAGGCTGGCCAGCGGGCCGAGCACCCGGCCCAGCCAGCGCAGCACGGGGGCGGTGTACCGACCCACCTCGTACGCGTGCTGGCGGCCGATGGTGCGCGGGGCCACGCCCACCACCACGAAGCTGATCACGCTCATCGCACCGGCGGTGACCAGCGCGGCCGTCCAGCCGGGTCCGAACGTGTCGACGGCGACCAGGGCCACCAGCGTGGTGGCGGTCAGCTCGCACAGCAGCCGCAACAGCAGGAGCAGGTTGATGTGGCGCACCGCGTCGGCCGCCACCGCCTGCAGCGCCGCCGCGCCCCGCAGCCCTTCGCGGTTCAGCTCCGCCGCGCGGGCGGGAGAGATCACGGCGAGGGCCGATTCGGTCATCGCGAACAGCCCCGCCAGCACCACCAGACCGGCCGCCGACCACAGCAGCGGCACGTCGGGCAGGCTGCCCAGCTCGGTCACCGCACTGCCCCGCCGGGACGAGCCGTCAGCGGAGCCGGGTCGGTATGGGCAGGATTCATGATCCGCTCGCCCCGCCCGCTGTTCGAGCCTGCCAGCTGTCCAGGAGTTTGCCCTGCAGGGCGAACATCTCCCGCTCCTCCTCCGGCTCGGCGTGGTCGTAGCCGAGCAGATGCAGCACGCCGTGGATGGTGAGCATGCTCAGCTCGTCCGCGGTGCTGTAGTCGCCGTGCAGCCCGGGGGCGGGCGCCTCCGGCACGCTATCACCGGTGCGCATGCGGGGATCCGCGGAGCCGTACCGCGCCGCCTGCGACGCCGCCACCTCCGGGCACAGCACGATGTCGCCGAGCAGCGACGGCTGCCCGCCGGAGGACTCCGACGGGCCGTGGTCGATGGTGTCCTCGTCCATCGGGAAGGCCAGCACGTCCGTGGGGCCGTCCTTGTCCATCCAGCGGTGGTTCAGCTCCGCCATGTAGTCGGAGTCGACCAGCAGCACCGACAGCTCGGCGAGCGGGTTGACCCCCATCTGGACCAGGGCGTGCCGGGCGACGGCGACGATGTTGTCAGCGTCGACGTCGAACCCGGACTCGTTGGCGATCTCGATAGACACTCTGATTCCCTAGTCGTCAGCGGCGTCGCCCCGCACCGCGCCGCGGCACGGGGTGAACGTTCGCCGGCAGCGACTCGCGCTGCTGGTTCTCGTCCCACTTTTCGTATGCGTCGACGATCTCCCCGACCAGCCGGTGCCGCACGACGTCGGCGCTGGTGAGCCGGGAGAAGTGCACGTCGTCCAGACCGTCCAGGATCTCCTGCACGACCCGCAGGCCGCTGCGCTGGTCACCGGGCAGGTCGACCTGCGTGACGTCACCGGTGACGACGACCTTGGAGTTGAAGCCGAGCCGGGTCAGGAACATCTTCATCTGCTCGGGCGTGGTGTTCTGGGCCTCGTCCAGGATGATGAAGGCGTCGTTGAGGGTGCGGCCGCGCATGTACGCCAGCGGAGCCACCTCGATCGTGCCCTGCGTCATCAGGCGCGGGATCGACTCGGGGTCCATCATGTCGTGCAACGCGTCGTAGAGCGGGCGCAGGTACGGGTCGATCTTCTCGTTGAGCGTGCCGGGCAGGAAGCCCAGCCGCTCGCCCGCCTCGACCGCGGGCCGGGTCAGGACGATCCGGGTGACCTCCTTGGCCTGCAGCGCCTGGACCGCCTTGGCCATGGCCAGGTAGGTCTTACCGGTGCCGGCGGGCCCGATGCCGAAGACGATCGTGTTCGCGTCGATCGCGTCCACGTACTTCTTCTGGCCGAGGGTCTTGGGGCGGATGGTGCGCCCGCGGCGGGAGAGGATGTTGAGGGTGAGCACCTCGGCCGGGCGTTCGGTGGTGCCCTCATCGGTCAGCATGCCGA
The DNA here is from genome assembly GCF_007483665.1 of Catellatospora sichuanensis. Lineage (GTDB taxonomy): Bacteria > Actinomycetota > Actinomycetes > Mycobacteriales > Micromonosporaceae > Catellatospora > Catellatospora sichuanensis. Next base: position 64,681 of record NZ_ML660186.1, on the reverse strand, counting down.
CGGTGCGTCGGACGGCGTCCTCGGTCAGCGTCTCGCCCTTCTCGATAAGTTCCAGCAGCTCACCGAAGACGCGCTCGGCAAGCGCGTTCTCGGCCGCCGGGCCGGTGATGGTGATCTCGTTGCCCCGGACCAGGATGTCGCTGGACAGGGCCTTCTCGATGAGTTTGAGCACGCGGTCGCCGGTGCCCAGCAACTGGACCATGACACTCGGGTCAGACACGGTGATCTTCGTCTGCACCGCGTTCGGAGAGGAACCAACGCTCATAAGGTGGCCGACGGCCTTCCGCACCCGCTCTCTGTGCTCACCGGACCGGCTCAGGTCGCCGCCCGCTGGTCCTATCGTAGTCACCGATCCCACCATCGCCGCCAGTGGTTAAGACGGCGTGGTGGGTTCGGCATGCGGGGCATACCTCAGGGACGGCTGACCCAAACCCCGTCGAAGGTCTCCTGGCGGCGGGTGAAGCGGTAGGTCGCCCAGTGCATCCGGACCACTTCGCCGGACGTGTCGCGGGTCAGCCGCAGCCGCTCGCCCACCTCCCGGCCCGAGACGGTACGCAGCACGTCCGGCTCGCCGGGCAGCGCCCCGAAGACCGCCGGGGGCGCGTCGACCGGGTCGTCCGCGCCGCGGCCGGTCAGTACGCCGTCGGCCCAGCGGAACACGTACTCGTAGCCCTCGCCCCACCAGCGGCCCAGCACGCTGCGCAGGTGCTCGGGGGCGGGCTCGGCCGGGGTCCACGGCGCGACGTCGACCGGGTCGGCGGCCAGCGACTCCTCGATCAGCCGGTGCGGCAGGTCGATGATCGCCGAGGCGGTGCCCGAGGAGGCCAGCACGGCTGCGGCCATACCCCCGGGATTGCCCGGACCGCCGTGCCGGCCGCAGGCGGCGGCCAGGAAGCCGGGCATCGCGCCGTTGTGGCCCACGTGCAGCACGCGGCCCTCGCGGGGCCACAGCATCAGGCCCAGGCCGACGCCGGAGCCCCAGAGCGTCTCGTTGCGCGGCGTCAGCGGCCAGCGCGCCTCCGCCAGCGTGTCCGCCGCCAGCACCGTGCCGGCCGGGTCCACCGAGCCCGGGTCGGTCAGGAACGCCGCCCAGCGGGCCTGGTCGGCGGCGGTGCTCCACAGCTGCGCGGCCGGGCCGACCGCGCCGAAGTCGGTCGGCGGCTCCGGCCGGGCATGGTCGGAGTACTCGTCGACGAGATAACCGGTCGCGGCGTGCGCCGGTGCGCCGTACGTGGTGTCGCGCAACCCCAGCGGGCGGCAGATCCGGTCGTCGACCAGGTCCCACCAGTCGCCGCCGAGCCGCCGCGCGGCCAGGTGGCCGAGCAGCGCGAAGCCCAGGTTGGAGTAGTGGAAGCGGCGTGCCGGGGGGTGGATCGCCTCGGTGCGGGCCAGGTCCTCGAGCAGGCCGGGCAGGTCCGGCGGAGACAGGGTGTCCCACACGTCGCCGACCGGCTCGCGCTGCAGGCCCGCGGTGTGCGACAGCAGCCGGCGGATCGTCAGCTCGCCGTGCGCGGGCACGTCGAGGTGCCCGCCGATCGGGTCGTCGAGGTCGAGCAGGCCCGCGTCGCGGCACTGCAGCACCAGCACCGCGGTGAAGGTCTTCGTGATCGACCCGATGCGGAACGGGGTGTCGGCATCCAGGGGCGCGCCGGGATTGCCGGACCCGCCCACCTGGAAGGTCCACAACGGACGGTCGTCGCGGCGCAGCGCCACGCTGAGGGCGGGCACCCGGGCCTCGGCCTGTACGGCGCGGACCAGGCGTTCGAGAGTGCGGTTCAGGTCAGCCACGGCGGCGAGACTACCCGGTGAGGTCGCCGTCCATCTCCACACCGCCGAGCACGTGGGCGTGCGCGTGGAACACGGTCTGCCCCACCGACGCACCGGTATTGAAGATCACGCGGAAACCCTCGCCGGCCAGGCCCTCGGCGGTGGCCACGTCGGCCACGGTGCCCAGCACCTCGCCGGCCAGCGCCGGATCGTCCGTGGCCAGCGACGCGACGTCCGCGTAGTGCTCCTTGGGGATCACCAGCACGTGCGTGGGGGCCTTCGGGGCGATGTCACGGAACGCGAGGGTGCGCTCCGTCTCGGCGACCACCGTCGCGGGGATCTCCCCCGCCACGATGCGGCAGAACAGGCAGTCGGCAACGGTCACGAGACAGATCGTAGGCTCACCCTCATGTCAAAGCCACGTGCGGTGCTGGTGACCGGAGCGTCGCGCGGCGTCGGCCGGGCCGTCGCCGCCGCGTTCGCGGCCCGCGGTGACCGGGTCGCGATCCACCACCGCGACTCCGCCGACCTCGCCGAGTCGCTGCGGGCCGAACTGCCCGGCGAAGGGCATGCGGTCGTACAGGCGGACCTGGCCGACCCTGACGCCGTCGCCCGGATGGTCGACGCCGCCGCCGAGGCGCTGGGCGGGCTCGACGTGCTCGTCAACAACGCCGGGCAGGCGTACCCGCACCCGATCACCGGGGTCTCCTACCAGGAGTGGCAGGAGCTGTGGGCGCGCACGCTCGCGGTGAACCTGACCGGCCCCGCGAACGTCACCTGGTGCGCGGTCCGGCACATGCTGGGCCGCCCACCCGGTTCGCCGCCCGCCCGGATCGTCAACGTCGGCTCCCGCGGGGCCTACCGCGGCGAGCCCGGCCAGCCCGCGTACGGCGCCGCCAAGGCGGGCCTGCACGCGATGGGCCAGTCCCTCGCGGTCGCGCTGGCCCCGTACCGCATCGCCGTCGCCACCGTCGCGCCCGGATACGTGCTCGAGGACGAGACCAACGCCTCCTACAAGGTCCCCCGCGGGGCCGAGCACGCCGCCCAGAGCCCGTTCGGCCGGGTCGCCCGCCCCGAGGAGATCGCCGCCGCCGTCCTCTGGCTCGCCGACCCCGCCGCCGAATGGGCCTCCGGCGCCGTCCTCGACCTCAACGGCGCCTCCCACCTGCGCTGACCCCGCCCCGCCCTTGCCGCAACTCTTGACGACTCGCGGCCTCAGCCCATGCGCGAGGCCGCAACTCCTTCAGAGTCGCGACCCGCGGCGAGCGCGCTGCGCCTGACGCTCGAGTCGCACCGGAACCTGCCGTTGCGCCGGTGGGTGCAGAGCAAGGGAATGGGTGCAGAGCAAGGGAATGGGTGCAGAGCAAAGTCGCCGACGGGCTACAGGTCTCGCCGCCGACCCGGCACGAAGATCGCCGTTTCGTGTCACTTGGTGTGCCGAGACCTGACCTTCCGGCATGAAACAGCGATCTCTCATCCGGAAAGCGGGTGGATCACCAGCGGTTCAGGCGGGTGGCGAGGACGCTGAGGGCGGCGACGCCGGCGGTCGAGGTACGCAGCACGTTCTCGCCCAGGCACACCGCGACCGCGCCGGCCGCGGTGAACGCCTTCAGTTCGGCGTCGTCGATGCCGCCCTCGGGCCCGACGACCAGCACGATCTCCCCGACGGCGGGCAGCTCGACCTGGGACAGCCGCTCGGTCGCCTCCTCGTGCAGCACGAACGCGGCAGAGGCGGCGGAGAGGCGCTGGGTGAGCTGCTTCGTGGACAGGTCGGGGTCGCCGCCGACGACGGGCAGCCAGGTGCGGCGGGCCTGCTTGGCGGCCTCGCGGGCCACCGCGGCCCACTTCTCGCGGGACTTCGCGCCCCGGTCGCCGCGCCACTGGGCGACGCTGCGGGCCGCGGCCCAGGGCAGGATCTCGTCCACGCCGACCTCGGTCATCGCCTGCACGGCCAGCTCGCCCCGGTCACCTTTGGCGATGCCCTGGGCGACGATCAGGCGCGGGTCGGGCGCGTGGGCGTACCGCAGCTCGTTGACCGTGACGTCGAGCGTGCCTTTGCCGACGGCCTGGACCACCGCGGACGCCACGCCGCCCCGCCCGTCGGCGAGCAGCAGCGCCTCGCCCACCCGCAACCGCTGCACGGTCGCGGCGTGGTGGCCCTCCGCCCCGCCGAGCGTGTAACGGCGCCCCGAGGGCAGGTCGTCTACAAGGAACAGCGGCGCGCTCACGGCAGACACCCTCCACTGGTGATCATGAACTTATGGCACCGACACGCCGTCGACCCGTGCCATAAGTTCATGATCAACGCGGGAAACAGAAACCCTCAGTGGCCGTTGAAGGCGTCGCGGACCCGGGAGAAGAAGCCGCCCTGTTTGGAGAGTTCGGCGACCTCCTCGCCGCGCAGGCGGGCGAATTCGCGGAGCATGCGCTCCTGCTCGCCGTCGAGGCGGGTGGGGGTGCGGACGTCGAGGTGGACGAAGAGGTCGCCGCGCCCGGCGCCGCGCAGGTGCGGCACGCCCTTGGCGCGGATGCGCAGGGTCGAGTTGGGCTGGGTGCCGGGCTTGACCTCGACCTGCTCTTCGGAGTCCAGGGTCTTGATGGTGAGGCGGGTGCCCAGTGCGGCGGCGGTCATCGGGACGGTGACCTTGCAGTGCAGGTCGTCGCCCTTGCGCGCGTACACGTCGTGAGCCCGCTCGTGGATCTCCACGTACAGGTCGCCGGACGGGCCGCCGCCGGGGCCGACCTCGCCCTGGTTGGCCAGCCGGATGCGCATGCCGTCCTCGACCCCGGCCGGGATCTTCACGGTCAGGCTGCGCCGGGTGCGCACGCGGCCGTCGCCGGCACAGGTCGGGCACGGGTGCGGCAGCGTGGTGCCGAAACCCTGGCAGGCGTTGCACGGACGCGACGACACGACCTGGCCCAGGAAGGTGCGCTGCACCGACTGCACCTCGCCGCGCCCGCCGCAGGTGTCGCAGGTCTGCGGGTGGGTACCCGCGGCGGTGCCGGCGCCGGAACAGGTGGTGCACAGCACCGCGGTGTCCACGGTGATCGGCGCCTCGACGCCGAACGCGGTCTCGAACAGGTCGAGGTCCAGCCGCAGGATCGCGTCGGCGCCGGGCCGGGTGCGCGGGCGCGGGCCGCGCGAGCCGCTGCCGCCGAAGAAGGCGTCCATGATGTCCTGGAAGCCGACGAACGGGCCGCCGCCGGGACCGCCCGGACCCGCGCCGCCTCCGCCCGGCGCGAGCGGGTCGCCGCCCAGGTCGACCATGCGGCGCTTCTGGTCGTCGGAGAGGACCTCGTACGCGTTGTTGATGTCCTTGAACTTCTCCGACGCGGCCGGGTCCGGATTGACGTCCGGGTGATACTGACGGGCCAGCTTGCGGTAAGCCCGCTTGATGTCGTCGGCGTCGGCGTCCTTGGGAACGCCGAGAATGCCGTAGTAGTCCTTGGCCACGCTGTCCTCAAGCCTCGTTCAGCAACAACAGGAAATTCGGAATCAATGTCCCAGCATCTCGCCGACGTAACGCGCGACGGCGCGAACGGTGGCGATGGTGCCGGGATAGTCCATGCGGGTCGGGCCGACGATGCCCATCCCGCCCACGACGGTCGCGCCCGGGCCGTAGCCCGTGCTGACCACCGAGGTGGCCCGCAGGTCGACGACCTCGTTCTCGTCGCCGATGCGCACCCGGGCCGCGCCCGACTTCACCTCGTCGAAGAGCTTGAGCAGGATGACCTCCTCCTCGAGCGCCTCCAGGATGGGGCGCAGCGCGCCGGTGGTCAGGTCCAGCGGGCCCATCCGGGCCAGGTTCGACGTGCCGGCCAGCGCGAGGCGCTCCTCGTGCCGCTCGACGAGGGTCTCCAGCAGGACGCTGACCAACGTGCTCATGGTTGCCTTCGCCTGCGGCTCGGCCCGCTCCACCAGGCCCTGCACCAGCGGCGGGGTGTCCACCAGCTTCACGCCGACCAGGGTCGCGTTGAGGGTGCGGCGCAGCTCGGTGATCTCTTCCGGCTCGACCGGGCCGGGCATCTCGACGACCCGCTGCTCCACCCGCCCGGTGTCGGTGATCATGACGAGCAGCAGCCGGGTGGTGGAGACCGGGACCAGCTCCAGGTGGCGTACGGCGGAGCGGGTCAGGCTCGGGTACTGCACGACGGCGACCTGGCGGGTCAGCTGCGCCAGCAGCCGCACCGCGCGGTGCACGACGTCGTCGAGGTCGACCGCGCCGACCAGGAAGCGCTCGATCGCCCGGCGCTCCGCCGGGGAGAGCGGCTTGACGCGCGACAGCCGGTCGACGAACAGGCGGTAGCCGCGATCGGTCGGCACCCGGCCGGCCGAGGTGTGCGGCTGCCGGATGTAGCCCTCCTCCTCGAGGACGGCCATGTCGTTGCGCACGGTCGCCGACGACACGCCCAGCGCGTGCCGTTCGACCAGTGCCTTGCTCCCGACGGGCTCCTGCGTCGCGACGTAGTCCTCGACGATGGCACGCAGCACTTCGAGCTTGCGGTCATCCAGACCCATACGCACCTCCCGGCTGGCACTCGTCGTCAGCGAGTGCCAGTCTACGTGGGCCGTCACCCGGACGGCATAGGCGTGGTGACGGGGTCGACACTGCACCGATCCCGACAGTGGTCGCAACCATCGGCAAAGTGGATGCCCGGTAAACTCGTCCATTCGGTTCGCACAGTGTCGCCTATCGGTCACGGGTGTTGACTGGCGCCGATTGATCCACAGACCTAGCCTGGCGGGCATGAGTGAACCCACCCCGCCCGGCTCCTCCGAGCCGCCGGTTCCTTCCGCACCCTCCTACGAGCCGCCGGCCCCGGCAGCGCCGCCGTCGGCCCCCTCGTCCCCCCCGCCGTCCGCCCCCGGCGGCTACACCCCGCCGCCGGTCGTCGGCAACGTCGCGCCGGCCGGTTTCGCCAACAACGACGACAAGACCTGGGCCCTGGTCGCCCACTTCGGCGGCGCGGCCGGCGCGCTGCTCGGCGCGGGCGGCGGCGGCTGGGTCGCCCCGCTGATCGCGCTGCTCGTGCAGGGCCCGAAGTCGCCCGCGACCCGCGCGCACGCGGTCGAGGCGCTGAACTTCCAGATCGGCATCTCGATCGTCTCGATCGTCTGCTGGATCCTCAGCTGCCTCATCATCCCGATCTTCATCGCGCTCGCCGCGACCGCGGTCGGCGTGATCTTCGGCATCCTGGCCGGCATCAAGGCCAACGAGGGCCAGTTCTACACGTACCCGATGTCGTTCCTGAAGCTGGTCAAGTAAGCAGTTCACCAGGCCAGCAGGGAGTGGACCACGGCGTCCGCGAGGAGACGGCCGCGCAGCGTCAGCGCCGCGCGGCCGTCCGCGTACGCGGAGGGCTCCAGCAGCCCGTCGGCCAGCGCCTGCCCCGCCGCGGCGCGCCCGGCCGGGTCCAGCACGTCCAGCGGCAGGCCCTCGACCAGGCGCAGCCGTAGCAGCACGTCCTCGGTGTGGCGCTGTTCGGCGGTGAGCACCTCGCGGCCCAGGCCGGGCGACAGGCCCTCGGTCAGCCGGGCCGCGTACCGCGCCGGGTGTTTGACGTTCCACCAGCGCACGCCGCCGACGTGGCTGTGCGCCCCGGGCCCTAGGCCCCACCAGTCGCCGCCCTGCCAGTAGAGCAGGTTGTGCGCGCACCGGGCGGCCTCGTCTGCGGCCCAGTTGGAGACCTCGTACCAGCCCAGCCCGGCGGCGCTCAGCGCCGCCTCGGCCGCCAGGTAGCGGTCGGCGGCCACGTCGTCGTCGGGGGAGGCCAGCTCCCCGCGTCGGATCCGGGCCGAAAGCCGCGTGCCGTCCTCCACGATCAGGGCGTACGCGCTGACGTGGTCCACGCCCGCACCCACCACCGCGGCCAGCGAGGCGGCGAAGTCGTCCTCGGTCTCGCCCGGCGTGCCGTAGATCAGGTCCAGGTTGACGTGCTCGAACCCGGCCTCGCGCGCCTCGACCGCGGCGGCCGGGGCGCGCCCGGCGGTGTGCTTGCGGTCCAGGATGCGCAGCACCCCGGGCGCGGCCGACTGCATGCCCAGCGAGATCCGGGTGAACCCGGCCCGGCGCAGCTCCCGCAGCGAGGCGGGGTCGACCGACTCCGGGTTGGCCTCGGTGGTGACCTCCGCACCGGCGGCGAGCCCCCAGGTGCGGTCGATCGCCTCCAGCATCCGGCCGAGCTGGGCCGGGCGCAGCAGGGTGGGCGTGCCGCCGCCGACGAAGACGGTGTCCACCCGCGGCGGGGCGGGCAGCACCTTCGCGGCCAGCGCCAGCTCGGCCAGCACCGCCTCGAGGTAGCCCTCGGTGTCGGCGCCGCCCAGCTCCGAGGCGGTGTAGGTGTTGAAGTCGCAGTAGCCGCAGCGGCTGGCGCAGAACGGCACGTGCAGGTACACGCCGAAGCCGCGTCCGCCGACGTCGGCCAGCGCGGAGTCGGGCAGGACGCCGTCGTCGGGTACGGGTTCACCATCGGGGAGCTGTGCCACGGCTCTAGTCTGCCCTCATGTCCTCACCTGACTCCCATCTCGTCCGGGTCACCCACGCCCGCGGCGTAACCACGATCACCCTCGACAGCCCGCACAACCGCAACGCGCTGTCGCACCGGCTGATGACCGAGCTGCTGGCGGCGCTCGCCGAGGCGAACGCCGACGACCGGGTCCGGGTGATCGTGCTCGACCACACCGGGCCCGTCTTCTGCTCCGGGGCCGACCTGGCCGAGACCGCGGCCGCGGCGAAGTCGGGGCAGATGCCGGCCGCGCTGCTGGGTGACGTGCTGGGCGCGGTGGCCCGGTCCCCGAAGCCGGTGGTGGCCGCGGTGCGCGGACCGGCGCGGGCGGGCGGGCTGGGCCTGATCGCCGCGGCCGACCTGGCCGTTTGCACGGCGGCGGCCACGTTCGCCTTCTCCGAGGTCCGACTGGGCGTGGTGCCGGCGCTGATCTCCGCCACGGTGCTGCCGCGACTGGCCCCGCGTGCCGCCGCGGAGCTGTATCTGACCGGCGACGTCTTCGACGGGGCCCGGGCCGCCGCGATCGGCCTGGTCACCGCGACCGCGCCGGACGACGACGTGGACGCGATCGTCGCGCGCTGGTGCGACAGCCTGGTCCGGGGCGCGCCGGCCTCGCTGGCGACCGCGAAGGAGCTGCTGCGCCGCCGCGCGGACGCGGACCTGGACACGGAGCTGGGGTATCTGTCGGAGATCTCACTGCGCTTCTTCGGCTCTCCCGAAGGCAGGGAGGGAGTCGCCGCATTCCGGGAGAAACGGGATGCCGCTTGGGTTCCGCTGCCCGACGAGGACGGTGCCGCAGCGGCGGACACGCCGTAGGGTGGCCTGAACGAGCCTGCGGCAGAGAGCGGGCGCCTTCCCGGTCGGTGACCGCGGAAGGCGCCCGCCTCACCGCATCGACGTCGAGGAGGCCGCCGTGAAGGGCCGGCATGCGCTGACCGTCCTGGTGATCCTCGTCGTGGTGTTCGGCGTCGGCGGCTACCTCGCCCGGCAGCAGCTCGACGGCAAGCTGGAGCTGCCCCGGCTCGGCGCGCCCGAGTGCGTGGCCAGGGCCGACGGCGAGGTGCGACTGGACCCCGAACAGATGGCCAACGCAGCGACCATCGCCGCCGTCGGGATCGCCCGCAACGTGCCCGATCGTGCGGTGGTGGTCGCGCTGGCCACCGCCCTGCAGGAGTCGAAGCTGCGCAATCTGGAGCATCTCGGCGACGGCAACGACCACGACTCGCTCGGCCTGTTCCAGCAGCGGCCCAGCCAGGGCTGGGGCACCGCGAAGCAGATCATGGACCCGCGGCACGCGGCCCGGCGCTTCTACATCAGCCTGACGAAGGTCAAGGGGTGGCAGAAGATGCGCGTCACCGACGCCGCCCAGCGGGTGCAGCGCTCGGCCTACCCCGAGGCGTACGAGAAATGGGCCGACGACGCCACCGTGCTGACCAAGGTGCTGACCGGCCAGCAGGCCGGTGGTGTGACCTGCGACACGTACGGCGAGGACAGCCCGGACGCCGCCGCGACGTCGAAGGTGCTCGCCGACCGGATGAAGGCCGACTTCGGCACGAAGGCCAAGGGCGTCACCACCGAGGGCGCCGCGCTGCGCATACCGGCCGCGAACAGCAAGACGGGCTGGCAGTTCGCGCACTGGCTGGTCGCCCACGCCCCGCTCACCGGAGTCACCCGGGTGACCTACGCCGACCAGCAGTGGTCTGCCGGTGACGGCGCGTGGTCGAGCGCCGAGAAAGTGGCCGAACAGGTGGTGGCCGAGGCCGTCGCGGGCGGGTGACCCTGGTGGCAGGCCGGTCTTTCGGTCCCCGCGCGACGACGTCGCTCGGGAACGCGAGTTAGTATCGGCACTCGTTCGCGAAGGTTGCTCATCCCGGCACGCCACCCCCCAAGTCGCGCGCCCCGATCCTGCCTTCGACTGTGCCCAAGTCTGGAAGGACGCAAGGGGAGGATATGACCATCACCTCTCAGGAGCCGGCGACGGACTACGCGCCGCTCACCGACGCCGAGCGCAAGGAATTCCACGAGAACGGGTACAAGCACCTCCCCGGTGTCGTCAGCCCTGAGATCGTGGCCGAGCTCCAGGCCGAGGCCGACCGCCTGTACGTGGAGAACAAGGACACCGGTCACATCGACAAGACCGGTTCGCTCCACCTGCTCGGCGCGGTCAGCCACAGCCCGGCCTTCGCCCGGATGCTCGACTACTCCCCGACCTTCCGCTGGGTCTGGGGTCTGGCCGGCTGGAACATCTACTCCCAGCACAACCACCTCGACGTCAACCCGCCGTACGAGGAGGGCGAGACCCCTCGCTGGGAGTGGCACCAGGACGGCTGGCGGCAGAACTCCGACGCGGAGTACTACGCCCCGTACTACGGCGACATCCCGCGGCCGATGCTGTCGATCAAGGTCGCCATCGTGCTCAGCGACATCTCGGAGCCGGGCCGGGGGCAGACCCTGTGCATCCCGGGTTCGCACCTGAACAACCACATGTACCGCCCGACCGACCCGGTGGAGATCGCCAAGGGTCCTGAGGGCGCCGTGCCGTGGCTGGCCAAGCCGGGCGACGCGTTCATCTTCGACCGCCGCCTGTGGCACTCGCGCTCGCGCAACCGCTCGGACGTGACGCGCAAGATGCTCTTCATGAGCTACACCTACCGCTGGATCCGCCCGGTCGACGACATGCCGATCGACCGCGAGTCCGCGTGGTACGCCGGCCTGACCCCCGTACAGCGCCAGCTGATCGGTGAGGCCTTCGGCAACCTGAAGGTGCAGAACATGTGGGGCGTCGGCGAGGGCGGCTGGATCGACGACACGATCCCGCTGCGCGCCGAGCTCAAGGAGCGCGGCCTGCTGGACCGCAACGTTCCCTGGCTGCGCTGAGCACCGACGGGACAGCCGCCGCGGGCGGCGACTGGACGAAGCAGTGAGGCCGGGCCGCATCTCGCGGCCCGGCCTCACTGTCGGTACGGACGGTCAGTCCAGGATCTTCTGCCCGCCGGTGACGCACTGGCCGCCGACGAACGCCGAACTGCCGATCGGCAGCGACGGACCGAGCTGGCCGAGCAGGCCGGCCGACGCGCAGGTCTGCAGCGGCAGGATGTCCAGGACCTGGTTGCTGAACAGCGGAAGCACCGCCGGGTCCTTGCGCTTCTGGATGGTGCTGTTGCTGTTGTAGCAGTCACCCAGCACGGTGGTCGGCGACTGGAGGGCCGCGGCCACCCCGGCGATCGACGCGGTGGAACCACAGACCTGGACCGCCGCCGCGTTGACGACCGAGCCGCTGAGCAGCGACACCAGGCTTTGCGACCCCTTCTGCGCGGCCTGCTTGGGCTCGGCGATGAACGTGTTGGCGTTGAAGCAGTCGCCCACCACGGTGGCGGACGAGCGGATCGCGGCCGTGACGCCGGCGATCGCCGCGTTCGAGCCGCAGATCTGGATCGGCAGCGCGTTGACCGACGTGTCGTCCAGGATCGAGATGATCCCCTGCACCTGGTTCTGCCGGATCAGGACGTTGCCGTTGGCACAGTCGCCCACCACGGTGTTCGGGGATTTGAGCGCGACCGTGGCCGCCACGACCTGGGCCGACGAGGAGCCACACGCCTGCCATGCGCCGGTCGTCAACGCGCTGCCGTTGCCGATGGAGATCAGCGGCTGGCGCACCTCCCCCTGGGGACCGCGGGAAACCGCGTTCACGGCAGCGAGTGCTTGCCCAGCGGCCTGCTGCACCGCCGCCTGCTTCAAGGTGGTCGCGGCGGTCCTGACGGGATCCGCATGCGCCGGTCCGGCCGCGGGCGCGGCGGTCGCCGCGGAACCCATCACCGCCACCGTAGCGAGCGCTCCGGCCGCGACAACCCCGGCCTTTCCTATCTGCATCGTCACTCCTTGTAGGATTTCTGGCCGCCGGCGCCCGAGTCGCAGGAACGCGGCAGCGCGGCATGAGTTGTCGTTGGCGAGCATTCGAAGGGGCGAGTCGCGCTGGCGCGACCCGCCCCGTCTGCCGTGCCGGATCAGCGACTAGTCGATGACCGTGTTGGCGTTGTAGCAGCTGCCGATGACCGTGTTCGGCGAGGCGATCGGAACCGCCGCCGCGATGATGTTCGCGCTCGTGGAGCCGCAGGACTGCAGCGGGAGCACGTTCAGCGACGAGTTGTCCAGGGCGGAGATCATGCCCTTCGGGTCGTCCTTCTTGATCTTCACATTGGCGTTCTTGCAGTCACCGATGACGGTGTTCGGCGACGTGATCGGAATCGCGATCCCGACCACGTCGGGCGAGGTCGAGCCACAGGCCTGCGCGGTGATGATCTGAACCGCGGTGCCGTTCAGCGCCGAGATCAGGCTGACGCTGTCCTGGTCCCACGGCGCGTCCCAGCCGCCGCCGCGCGCCTGCGGAGCGACTCGGGCGTTGGACCGCTTCGACCACGTGCTGCGGTTCTTCAGCGCGCTGACCTTCTTGACCAGTGCCTGACGAGCCATGTCCATCGCGACCGACTGGCCCATGGGCATGGCCTCGACCCGGCCCGACTCCTGCCAGTGGTCGTCGTCGTCCCATTCGTCGGAGCCGTTGATCTCGATGTTGCTGTTCTGGCAGTCACCGATGACCGTGTTCGGAGAGGTGATCGGCACCGTGAGGGCGATGATGTTGGCGTCCGTCGACCCGCAGGACTGGATCGACGCGACGTTGACGACGGAGTCGTTGCCGACACCGAGCAGGGCCGGGTTGTGCTTGTTCTGCTTGATCTTGACGTTCGCGTTGGCGCAGGCGATGTCGTTCTTGTGGCCGTAGCCGTCGTCGTGGCCGAAGCCCGACACCACGGTGTTCGGCGTGGCGATCGGCACCGAGATGCCCACCACGTTGCCGCTGGTCGAGCCACACTGCTGGAGGGCGGCCACGTTGACGACCGTACCGTTGAGCAGCGCGACGATCGACGCGGAATCAACGTCCCACGGCGCGTCCCAGCCGTTGTTGTCGAAGCCGCCGCCGCGGGCGAGCTTCAGCTGGTTGGCCCCGACCTGGCGCATCGAGCTGGTCTTGCCCTCGGTGGAGGTGCTGGCCTGGGTCAGCGCAGAGGCGTCCGTGCTGGGCGCCGCAGCGGCAGGAGCCCCCATGATCGCCACTGTAGCGAGAGCGCCCGTGGCGACGGCTCCGGCCTTCTTCATCTGCATCGTCACTCCTTGTGCGACTTTGGAACCTGCTTTGCCCTCATATCGGGCGAAAGCGGCAAAACACTGCACTTGGGGTAACGATGGGTAGATTGCCCAGTTACTACGGCTCCTGGCCTTTTGTCAGCAGATCTTGGCCGATCGTCCGAGCCCATCGATCAGACGGCCATAACCCACACGAGCGACAGGCGTCCCACACCGGGTCACCCCACCATGATCGCCCGACTTGCCGGGCAAACGGGCGTATCTTGACCGGCCATTCGCCCACCTGCCAGGCAAGTTCGGCGATCATGCGCGCACGGCGCGGGGCGGCCGGAGAGCGCGCGGGCGGGCGGAACGCGGGGCGGGACCGTCAGCGGGCGATGGCGATGGCGACCGCGTCGCGGAGGGCGCGGTCCATGGTGGCGAAGGCCATCGGCGGCGGGTCGGCCAACGGGAGCCAGGTGGCCTCCGACGACTCGTCGGGGTCCAGGCGCAGCCCCGCCCCGTCGGGCAGGGTGGCCAGGAAGAAGCAGTCCAGCACCGGCAGGCGCTCGCCCTGGAACTCGTAGTCGCCCACGTACATGCCGACGAACGCGCCCAGTTCGACGTCGACGCCGAGCTCCTCCCGGGCCTCCCGGCGCGCCGCGTCGGCGGGCTCCTCCCAGCCGTCGCAGAACCCGCCCGGCGTCTCCCACAGTCCTTCCCGGGGCGGCCGGGCGCGGCGCAGCGCCAGGAAGCGGCCGGCGCCGTCCAGCACGATCAGGCTGGCCGTGGGGCGGGCGTTGAGGTAGTGCTCGTACCCGCAGGTCCCACAGACGGACGGCGGCGCGGCCGGAAGGGCCGCGCCGCAACGGAAGCAGTGTCCCGCGGAGGTCACTTCTTCTTGCCGGCCTCGGGAGCCTCCGAGGTGGACAGCGCGGCGATGAAGGCCTCCTGGGGCACCTCGACCCGGCCGACCATCTTCATGCGCTTCTTGCCTTCCTTCTGCTTCTCCAGCAGCTTGCGCTTCCGGCTGATGTCGCCGCCGTAGCACTTGGCCAGCACGTCCTTGCGGATGGCGCGGATGGTCTCGCGAGCGATGACCCGGGAGCCGATGGCCGCCTGGATCGGCACCTCGAACTGCTGCCGCGGGATCAGCTTCTGCAACTTGGACGCGATGGTCGTGCCGTACGCGTAAGCCTTGTCCTTGTGCACGATCGCGCTGAACGCGTCGACGGGCTCGCCCTGCAGCAGGATGTCCACCTTGACCAGTTCGGACGCCTGCTCGCCGCTGGGCTCGTAGTCCAGGCTGGCGTAGCCCTTGGTACGCGACTTCAGCTGGTCGAAGAAGTCGAAGATGATCTCACCGAGCGGCAGCATGTAGCGCAGCTCGACGCGATCGGCGGACAGGTAGTCCATGCCCTGCAGCACACCGCGGCGGCCCTGGCACAGCTCCATCACCGCGCCGACGTAGTCGTTGGGCGTCAGCACCGTCGCGCGCGCCACCGGCTCGTACACCTCCGCGACCTTGCCGTGCGGGTACTCGCTCGGGTTGGTGACCGTGATCTCCTTGGCGTCGTCGGTGACGACGCGGTAGACCACGTTCGGCGCGGTGGCGATCAGGTCGAGGCCGAACTCGCGCTCCAGCCGCTCCTGGATGATCTCCAGGTGCAGCAGGCCGAGGAAGCCGCAGCGGAAGCCGAAGCCGAGCGCCGCCGACGTCTCCGGCTCGTACACCAGCGACGCGTCGTTGAGCTTCAGCTTGTCCAGCGCCTCGCGCAGCTCCGGGTAGTCCGACCCGTCCAGCGGGTAGAGGCCCGAGTACACCATCGGCTTGGGGTCCTTGTAGCCGCCGAGCGCCTGGGTGGCCGGCCGGGAGTTCAAGGTCACCGTGTCGCCGACCCGGGACTGCCGCACGTCCTTCACGCCGGTGATCAGGTAGCCGACCTCGCCGACGCTGAGCGACGGCGACTTGATCGGCTCCGGCGAGATCACGCCGATCTCCAGCAGCTCGTGCACCGCGCCGGTGGACATCATCTTGATCCGGTCCCGGGCGTCCAGGCGGCCGTCGATGACCCGGATGTAGGTGACGACACCGCGGTAGACGTCGTACACCGAGTCGAAGATCATGGCGCGGGCCGGCGCCTTGGCGTCGCCGCCGGTGGGCGCGGGCAGCTGCCGGACGATCTCGTCGAGCAGGTGCGACACACCGTCACCGGTCTTGCCGGACACCCGCAGGCAGTCCTCCGGCTCGCAGCCGATCAGGTGCGCGAGCTCCTCCGCGTACTTCTCCGGCTGGGCCGCGGGCAGGTCGATCTTGTTGAGCACCGGGATGATGGTGAGGTTGTTCTCCATCGCCAGGTACAGGTTGGCCAGCGTCTGCGCCTCGATGCCCTGGGCGGCGTCCACCAGCAGGATCGCGCCCTCGCAGGCGGCCAGGCTGCGCGACACCTCGTAGGTGAAGTCCACGTGCCCCGGGGTGTCGATCATGTTGAGCACGACCTGCTCGCCGGTCCGGTCGCCGTCGCGCACGGTCCACGGCAGGCGCACCGCCTGGCTCTTGATGGTGATGCCGCGCTCGCGCTCGATGTCCATCCGGTCGAGGTACTGCGCCCGCATCTGCCGCGGGTCCACCACCTCGGTGATCTGCAGCATCCGGTCGGCCAGCGTCGACTTGCCGTGGTCGATGTGGGCGATGATGCAGAAGTTGCGGATGGCGGCCGGGTCAGTGTCGCCGGGCTTGTTAGATCCGAGCAGCGGAGGCACGGTGATCCGTTCTATGAGCGTGAGTGCGGAAAGCGGTTCGCTGGCGACGGGCCGCGTTCGGCGTGAGGCGGTCATTGCCGCCCCTATGATCCCACGCCCGCCGACCGTGCCGAAGCGGGCTTCAACGTTACCGCCGTCGCATCAGCAGCGGCAGCCTTCGTTCGCGGGCCAGCCGAGCACCAGCGCGCTCAGCCGGGGCAGGCGCAGGCGCATCTGGTCGTCGTCCTCGAAGTCCCAGTCCTCGCCCGCGGTGGGCGCTTTCGCCACCTCCGGCAGCACCAGCTCGGCCCCGGCGACCTCGCGGAACGCGTCCGCGGCCGCGTACCCGACCAGCTCGGCGAAGATGGCGCTGTCGTCGTCCCACTCCACGGCCTCGACCACGGACGGGTGTCCGGCCAGCGAGTCAGGGTCGGCCAGCGCCGCCTCGTACCACTTCCGGCCCGCCGCGATCAGCCCGCTGCGGAAGTCGACGAAGGCGTCGTCGGAGCAGCCGCCGCCGATCAGGTGCGCCGCACCCCACAGGTCGTAGCGGTCGGCGGCACCGCGCAGCGTGCTGAACCGCGTCGCGAAGGCGGCGATCTCCGGCAGGCTGAGCGCCGACAGCCGCGCGGTCAGCGCCTTCGCCAGCCCGGTGCCGTCCTCGCCGATGTCACCCTCGACGTCCGTACGCGCCTGCTCGATCAGAGCCCAGAACCGCTCGATGTCCACAGCAGCACAGTCTGCCATCCGGGCCGCGCCCGCCCTCGATCTACGAGCGGGTGTCGCGTCCCGTCACCCGTACGGTCCCCGCCCCGGCCGCCACGCCGGACGCGCGCCGACCGCCGCCGCCAAGATCACTGTTTCGTGCCGGAAAGTGTGGTCCGGCTTCACTTTTCGACACGGAACGACGATCAACACCACCCCGCCCACGGGGCGGGACGGGGGAATGCGGACGGCGGGGCGGCGGCGGGCCGGTCGCGGTAGGCTGTCCGGGTCGGGTGCCGCGACCGGTGTCACGTCGGCCTGTTTTGGCCGATGCCCAGGCCACCTGGTAACCTGGCACGTCGCGGCTGGTGCTTCGTTGCGCCGGCCCATCCGAACCAGTCAACCGAAACGAGCAGGACGAGGCTGTCGCGTGGCGAACATCAAGTCCCAGATCAAGCGCAACCGGCAGAACGAGAAGGCCCGGCTGCGCAACAAGTCGGTCAAGTCGTCGCTGAAGACCGCTGTCCGCAAGTTCCACGAGGCGACCGTCGCCGGTGACGTCGAGAACGCCACCGCGCTGCTGCGCGACGCCTCGCGCAAGCTTGACAAGGCCGTCAGCAAGGGCGTGATCCACAAGAACCAGGCGGCGAACCGCAAGTCGTCGATCGCCAAGAAGCTGGCTTCGCTCTCTGCCTGATCGTCGCAGCGTGCCTTCGCGGCACCGCCAAGACATCACCTGATGCCCGGTTCCCTGAGGGGAGCCGGGCATCGGTGTCTTCCGGCAGGTGTCTTCCGGCAGGTGTCAGCCGTCACGGCGAAGCCGCTGATCCGGCTGCCGCACGCAGCTGTTCGTGAAGCGGCCGGGACGACCACCGGTCGGCCCGGGCGGCCGTGACGCCCACCCGGTGCAGACAGGCGCGGTCGCTACTCGTAGCGGTAGGCCGCCGACTGGCGGGCGCGCTGCTCGGCGGTGCCCAGCCACGGCTCCTCGCCGTCCGGTCCGGCCGGCTGCCCCGGCGTGCCGTGTCCGGAGTTCCCGGACTCTGCGGCGTGGGTCTCCTGCTCGCCGTACCCGGCCTGGGCGTAGGTCCCGTATGCGGGCTGGCCCGCGTAGGTGTCCTGCTCGCCGTAGCCCGGCCGGCCTGCGTAGGTGTCCACGCCGTAGCCGGATCGGCCGGTGTAGGAGTCCTGGCCGCCGTTGCCGGAACGGCCTGCGAACCCCTCCGGATCGCCGTATCCGGGACGGTTCGCATACGGGTCGCGCTCGTCACCCGCGGACCGGTCGGCGCGCTGGGGCGGCGGCGCGGCCTCGGCCGGGGCGGCCACCCGCAGCCGCACCGTCGGCTGGGCGAGGGCCCGCCGTGTGGCGGACTTCGACCGGGTCGCCGTGCCCGCGGAGCGGGTCGCCGTGCCGCCGGACCGTGTCGTCGCGCCCGCGATCACGTCGTTGAGCTTCACCATCACCGCGACCGAGGCGGGCAGTACGGCCACCGCCCACCAGCCGGTGAGCTCGGCCAGTGACAGCAGCACGGCCAGCGCCACGGTGCCTTCGAAGAACAGGAAGCACATCAGGTTGCTGGGGCGCACGTACTGCAGGCCCAGCACCCGGGCGTAGAGCGGCCGGTTGCGCGCCTCCTCGGGGCTGATTCCCCCGGCGCGCCGGGACCGGATACCCGCTGTCATCGCCCACCTCCCGCCTGCTTGGCCTGCGCGAACGCCACGATGGTGCGTTCGAGCGCGTAGTCGCGGTCCTCCTCGCCGCCCTTCACCGCGGCGTTGCAGTCGGCGGCCGCCCGCATCGCGAGCACCAGCGCGTCCGGGGTCCAGCCGCGCGCCTGCCGCTGCGCCTTCTCGATCTTCCAGGCGGGCATGCCGAGCGTCGAGGCCAGCTGGTACGCGTTGCCGCGTCCCGCCGAGGCCACCCGCGCCACGGTGCGCACGCCGTCGGCCAGTGCGTCCGCGATCGGCACCGGATCCACCCCGCTGTGCCGGGCCCAGCGCAGCGCCTCCAGCGCGGCCGGCACGTCCCCGGCGACCGCGGCGTCGGCGACCGCGAAGCCGCTCACCTCGGCCTTGCCCCGGTAGTAACGCGCCACCGTGGCCAGGTCGATCCGGCCGCCGGTGTCCGCCATCAGCTGGTTGCAGGCCGCCGCGAGCTCGCGCAGGTCGTTGCCCACGGCCTCGATCAGCGTCTCGGCGGCGTCGGGGGCGCAGCGACCGCCCAGCCGGCGCACCTCACCGGTGACGAAGTCCACCCGGTCGCGGTGCTTGGTCAGCTTCGCCGCGGGCACCACGGACGCGCCCATCTTGGTCAGCGAGTCGGCCAGCGCCTTGTTCTTGGCGCCGCCCGCGTGCGCGACGACCAGCGTCACGTCGGGGTCGGGCGACTTCGCGTAGTCGAGCAGCACCGCCGAGACGTCCTTCTTGGCGTCCTGCGCGGCGCGCAGCACCACCACCCGGACCCCGCCGAACAGCGACGGGCTGAGCAGTTCGGCGAGTTCACCGACGAGCATCGCGCCCGTCTCCACCTCGCGGACCTCGGCCGTCGGGTCGGCGGCGCGCGCCTGTGCGGCCGCGTCGGCGATCGCGCGCGCGACCAGCAACTCCTCGTCGCCCAGCACGAGGACCACGGGTGTCAGGACGGGGGGCGGAACCTGGCTCACCACCTCGCTATCGTCGCACGTGCGAACTGGCGGCCGCCCACCGTCACTCCAACGGGCGCGTCGGGAGCACGACGGAAAGCTTCCCGTCGGCGAGCACCACCGCCAGATCCCCGCTGACGTCGGTGCGCTGCACCCGCGCGCCCCGCCCGGCCAGCCGCGCCAGCACCGACGCGCTCGGATGCCCGTAGTCGTTACCCTCCCCCACGCTGACCAGCGCGATCCGTGGTGCGACGGCGTCCAGGAAGGACGGTTCCTGGAAGGCGCTGCCGTGATGGGCGACCTTCAGGACCGACGCGGACAGGTCCACGCCCGCATCCAGCAGCGCCTGCTGCCGTTCCGTCTCGGCGTCCCCGGTCAGCAGCACCCGCACCCCGCGTACGGTCGCCACCAGCATCAGCGAGTTGTTGTTCGGATCGCTGCGAGTGCCTCGCTCGGGCGGCGCGGGCAGCACCTCCAGCCGTACGTCGCCGACGGTCCAGCCGCCGGATTCCGGGGCGTCGGACACCGGCACCCGGTGCGCGGCGGCGGCCTGTGCCACGGCCGTCCGCCCGGCTGCGGGTTCAGGCCAGGGCGTGGTGACCACCGCGCCGACGCGCCGTCCGGCCAGCACCCCGTCCAGGCCGCCGATGTGGTCGACGTGGAAGTGGCTGACCAGCAGCAACGGCACCTCGTCGACGTCCAGGTCACGCAGGCACCGGTCGACGTCGCGGGGCAGCGGCCCCGCGTCGACCACGACGGCCGTGCCGTGGCCCGCGTTGAGCACGGTCGCGTCGCCCTGCCCGACGTCACAGGCGACGACGAGCCAGTCGTCAGGCGGCCAGCCACCGGTGAGTACGCGTACCGGCAGCGCGCCGAGAACGGCCGCCAGCGCGACGACGGCCGCCAGCCGGCGCACCGCGGGCCGCCGGAAGCCGATCATGAGCAGCACGGTCAGCCCGGCCAGCAGCAGCGCGCCCGGCGGCCCGCCCGGCCACGGCAGCACCCCCGCGGGCACCTCGGCGCCCACCCTGGCGACGGTCACCAGCCACCACGCCGGCCAACTGCCCAGCCAGGCGGCGAACTCGGCCCCGCCCGGCCACACCGGCGACAGCAGCGCAGCGGCCACGCCGGTGACCGTCGCGGGCGCGATCGCGGGCACCGCCACCAGATTCGCCGGTACGGCGACCAGGCTCAGCGTGCCGCTGATGCCCGCGACGACCGGGGCGCAGGCCAGCTGTGCGGCGGCGGGCACAGCCAGCGCCTCGGCGATCCCGGCGGGTGTACCCCGGCGGCGCAGCGCGTCGCGCATCGGCGGTGCGAGGAGCAGCAACCCCGCCGTGGCCAGCACCGACAGCGCGAACCCGGCGTCGGCGGCCAGCTCCGGGTCGGCCATCAGCAGCACCGCCGCGCCCGCCGACAGCGCGGGCAGCGCCGCCCGGGACCGGCCGGACGCGAGCGCCAGCAGCGCGATCCCGCCCATCACCGCGGCCCGCAGCACGCTCGGCGACGGCCGGGCCAGGATCACGAACCCGATCACGGACACCGTGCACACCACCGCGGTGAGCCGTGGCCCCGCCCGGGTCCACCGGGCGAGCAGCAGGACCGCCCCGGTAACAATTGCCACATTGCTCCCCGATACGGCCGTCAAGTGAGTCATGCCGGTGTCGCGAAACGACTGCTCGACCGCGGGGTCGAGGCGGCTGGTGTCGCCGACCACGAGCCCCGGCAGCAGCCCGCCCGTGGCGGTGTCCAGCGGCGCGCAGGCCCGCCGCAGCCCGGCCCGCAGGCCGCCCGCCGCCCGCTGCGCCCACGACGCCTGTCCGAGCAGCTCCGGCGGCCGCTCGGTGGACAGCACCGCCGCCCGCAGGTCACCGCCCCGGGACGAGCCGAACCGAGCAGGCACCCGAACCCGCTGCCCCGGCAGCAGCCCGGCCCACCCGTCACCACTGGCCAGCACCAGCACTCCGACGTCGGTACGCAGGTCACCGGCCCGCTCCAGGTCCGCCGCCACCACCCAGGTCGCGGGTCGCCCGACGACCCCGACCGTCTGGCGCGGATCGTCCCGCACGGTCAGCACCACCGTCGCCGAGACGCGCCCGTCCACCAGCGCGACGACCTCCGCAGCGTCCCGCGCCGCCAGCCGCGCGCCGGTCGCCGCCGCCCCGCACAGCACCCCGAGGAACGCCCCGGCCACGATCCACCGCCACGCCCCCGGAGACCCTTTCTCGCTCAGCCGACGGCCCGCCGTCCATGGCCACCGCCACCCCGCCGCGCCTCGACCCGGCAGCAACTGCCTGCCCGAAGGCCGGGCCATACGACGGCCGAAGCGCCGAAGCCGCTCTCGCCACGCGACGTCGCCGCTGAGCGCGGCCAGGGCTCCGCAGACGGCACCGACCGTGCCGAGCGCCAAGGTGACGCCCAGCCCGGTGAACAGCGCGGCCAGCGACGCCGCCCAGCAACCCAGGGCGAACGGGACCAGTCGCAGGTCGGGGCCGTCCATCAGACCGTGACCAGGTCCTTGAGCTGGGCGAACTTCGACTCGCCGATGCCTTCGACCTGCCGCAGGTCGCCGACGCTGCGGAAGTCGCCGTGCCGGGCCCGGTGGTCGAGGATGCGCTGGGCCAGCACCGGTCCCACTCCGGGCAGCGCGTCGAGCTGGGCGAGGGTCGCGGTGTTCAGGTTCACCGGACCCGCGCCGGGTCCCGCCCCGGCGGCCGGACCGTCCGCGGCGGTCACACCGGGCACCCCGATCGCGATCAGTTCACCATCGGTGACCTTGCGGGCCAGATTCACCGCGGACAGATCGGTGTCCGGCAGCACCCCACCCGCCGCCTCGATCGCGTCGGCGACCCGAGCACCCGTCGGCAGTCGGACCAAGCCAGGCTTGCGCACCTGCCCGGTCACTGCGACGACCAGCATCGCCGGTGAGGACGACGCTGTCGGCCGACCCGACTCCGCGACGGGAACCGGCACCTGCTCGGGCGCGGGCTCCACGGACGGCCGCGCCTGCCAGGCCAGGTACGCCGCGAGCGCCACCACCACTGCTGCCACCGCCGCCAACGCCCGCAGCCCACGCCGCCCCGGATCGAACGCCGATCGCCCCGGCAGCGCACTTGGTGCGCCCTCCACCTGCGACAGCACATCCCTATCTGGCCTGACGGTGCCAGCGGGCCCGCCCGCCATGACGGCACCCGGCAGGGCACCGGAGGGGGCATCTGTGATCGCAGTGGCCGACACGGAACCAGCCGTCATCGCGGGGAGCACTCCGCGTGACGTCGCCACTGGCAGCACGGCGTGAAGGGCTGCTGCTGACAGCCCGACCGCCTGCGATCCGGCAGGCCGCGTCCACGGCCAGACACGAGTCTGCGCGTCGCCCGAGGTCGTCGGGTCAAGTGGCAATAGCTGCCGGGTCGGACGTGGCCGCGGGTAGTCGGGCAGCACGTCGAGGAACGGCGCGTCCAGGGGCTCCGGCCAGGACGGCGGCGCGGTGGCCGGGGCGAGCACGCGGTGCAGCCGGTCGAGGTCGGCCTCGGCGGGCTGCGGTCTGCGGAACGGGGTCGACGGCACGCGGCCACGCTAGGGACGAGTGCGCGGTGGGAGTACCGGTCAATTCTCTTGCCTGTGGACGACGGCCCGCTTGTGGACAACCGCCTGATCAAGACCCCGGTGTGTTATGGCGGACGCCCTGGCTAACCCTTGTCCGGCACGAACACGCCCACACCCTGGTGCCCGTTCAACTCCCCCGTGGTGCGCAGCAGCAGAACCGCCTGGCGGATCGTGGTCATCCCCACGCCGTACTCCTCCGCAAGCTGCCGGTGCGTGGGCAACTTGTGTCCAGGCGGCCAGGTGCCGGCGGCGATGTTTTCGCGGATCAGGCGCAGAACACGGTCGAGGTGCGGCTCTATCGGCATGACGGCAGAACTCCCAGCTAGTCCCGCTCATAACACCACGCATTTCATCCGGTCGTCTAGCGCCAAGGTCGCTAAAGTTCAGGACCGGACTTTAGCGCCAAAGTCGCTAAAGTCTTCGATGAGCGCCTCCCGGCTGGTCACTTGGCGGCGTCTCAGCGGGCGGGCTGGCATCGCACCCCGGCCCGCCTGTCCAGGGGTGCCCCGCCGTACGTGACAGACGGCTCCGTGCGGCGGGCTTCATCATCACTGGAGGTGCCGTGCGGTCGTTCATGGAACCGGTCTCCGACAAGCGGGCGGCCTTCCTCTACGAGGAGATCCGCCGCCACCGGAACAGGAAGAGGACGGGCCGCTGCCGCATCTGCTCTCGCGCGAGCTGCCAGGCGATCCGACAGGCGACGGCAGAGCTGGTCATGGCTGGCCGTGATACCGCGCAGCCGCCCGCACCGCGATGGAGGCGGCTCTTCGCGTGACGCCCGGTGGGCGTACACCTCAAATCTCTTGCCCGTCGACGACGGGCCGTTTGCGAACAACCACCTGATCACGCCCTCGGCGCACCATGTGCCGCACGCACCACCAGGAGCGTCCGATCACGACTGCGGGCATGGGATGGTTTCTATAAACAGTTTTGACGTTACGAATCATCGATCGCTGTTAACCGCTCTGCCGCAACAGGTTCATCCGCTCCTAGGTTCGCGTCACCCCTTCGCGGCCGGCGTCATCGGGACCCGGCCGCGGGGTGGGATCTCTGGGAGGAGAGAACCTTGCGGCATCGAGTTTCCGCCCTCGGCTTCGCGATCATCGTCGCGTTCGCCGGGGCGCTCGGCGCGGGTGGGACGGCGAACGCCGCCCCCACCGGACCCGAGGCCCAAATCCTGTACGCCGACAGCCCGAGCGCGGTCGCCGACCGCTACATCGTGGTGTTCAAGGACTCCGCGGTGCCCGCGAGCACCGTCGGCACCAAGGCACGTGACCTGGCCGGCCGTTTCGGCGGCAAGGCGCGGCACGTCTACACCGCCGGGCTGCGCGGCTTCTCGGTCGGCATGACCGCGGCGCAGGCGCGCAAGCTGGCCGCCGACCCCGCGGTCGCCTCGGTCGAGGCGGTGCAGCGCATCGGTGTGCTGGACACCCAGAACAATCCCCCGAACTGGGGCGACGACCGCATCGACCAGGCCAACCTGCCGCTGAACCAGGCGTACACGTACCCCACCAACCCGGGTCAGGGGGTGACGGTCTATGTGCTCGACACCGGCATCAACGCCAGCCACGTCGAGTTCACCGGCCGGGTCAGGCAGGGCACGGACATGGTGGACGACGACAGCACGCCGACGGACTGCCACGGCCACGGCACGCATGTGGCCGGCACCGCCGTGGGCACCAGCTACGGCGTGG
The DNA here is from genome assembly GCF_007483665.1 of Catellatospora sichuanensis. Classification (GTDB taxonomy): domain Bacteria; phylum Actinomycetota; class Actinomycetes; order Mycobacteriales; family Micromonosporaceae; genus Catellatospora; species Catellatospora sichuanensis. The sequence goes on along the minus strand of NZ_ML660186.1, from coordinate 39,897 downwards.
CCAAGAAGGCCTCCGTGGCCGCCGTCCGGGTGCTGAACTGCCAGGGCAGCGGTACCAACGACGACCTCATCGCGGGCATCAACTGGGTGCGCACCAACGCCCAGAAGCCGGCCGTGGTGAACTACAGCATCGGCTGCCAGAGCCGCTGCACCAGCCAGGCCATGGACAGCGCCGTGTCGAGCCTCATCTCGTCGGGCGTGCAGTTCGTCCAGGCGGCCGGCAACTCCTCCGACGACGCCTGCTACTACAGCCCGCAGGCCGTCGCCGCGGCGGTCACCGTCGGCAACACCAACAGCTCCGACGGCCGCAACAGCAGCAGCAACTACGGCTCCTGCCTGGACATCTTCGCCCCGGGCACGAGCATCGTGTCGGCGTCGTACTCCAGCAACAACGGCAGCGCGACGATGACGGGCACCTCGATGGCCTCGCCGCACACGGCCGGCGCCGCGGCGGTGTACCTGGGTCTCAACCCCAACGCCACGCCCGCCCAGGTGCGTGACGCGCTGGTCAACAACGCCACCACCGGCAAGGTCACCTCGCCGGGCACGGGTTCGCCGAACCGGCTGCTCTACACGGGCTTCATGAACGGCGGGACCAACCCCAACAACCCGTCGGTCACCAACCCCGGTAACAGGAGCACCGCCGTCGGGCAGTCCGTCAGCCTCCAGATGCAGGCTTCCGGCGGCACGTCGCCGTACACCTGGAGCGCCTCGGGCCTGCCGGCCGGTCTGTCGATCAGCTCGTCCAGCGGCCTGATCACGGGCACGCCGACCACCGCGGGCACCTCGAACGTCACGGTGACGGTCACCGACTCGGCGAGCAGGACCGGGTCGACGAACTTCACCTGGACGGTCACCTCCGGTGGCGGCGGCTGCACCGCGGCGCAGGTCGTCGGCAACTCCAGCTTCGAGAGCGGCACCACGCCGTGGACGGCCGACACGGGCGTCGTCGGCGCCTGGGCGGGCTCGGGCTACCCGGGCAAGACCGGCACCCGCAGCGCCTGGCTGGGCGGCCAGGGCCAGACGCAGACCGACTGGGTGCAGCAGTCGGTGACGATCCCGGCCGGCTGCACCAGCGCCACGCTGCGCTACTGGGTGCGCATCACCACCGCCGAGAACGACGGCCAGGTCTGGGACCGGCTGACGGTGACCATGGGCAGCACGACCGTGGCCACCGCCACCAACCTCGACGCCAACTCCGCGTACGTGGAGAAGGTCGTCAACGTGAGCCAGTTCGCCGGGCAGACGGTGACGCTGAGGTTCAACGGCGTCGAGGACCAGTCGCTGCAGACCAGCTGGGTCATCGACGAGGTGACCATCAACGTCTCCTGACCGGGGGACGGGGACGGGGGGACCGGGCGGCCGGGCATCTCACGACGATGCCCGGCCGCTCATGCCCATTCCCAGCGCATGCCGACGATGCCCGGCGGGATGTCGGCCGCGACCAGGTGTGCGCCGTGCGTCGAACCGATCCACACCTCGCGTACGCCCTGGTCGGGCGCGTGCAGGCCGCGCCGCTCGAAGCGGTAGCAGCGGGCCGGCACCGCATCGCGGTCGAACTGCACCTGCAGCACGTACTCCCCCACCGGCACCGAGAAGCCCCGGTAGTAGTTGTCGGTGGCGACGAGCGAGCCGCTCTCGAACTCGTACTCGATGACGACGGTGTCACCCTGCGAGAGCATCCGGTCAAAGATGATCTCCGCAGCCTGCAGGCCCGACTCCGGGTCGGACCGCACCCGGCCCAGCCGGCAGTTGCGCAGGGCGTTTACGCCGGTGGGCGCGCCCAGGTCGTCGGTGCGGAAGATACCGACCGTGCGGGCCACCCGGTCCACGTTGGCCCGCAGCACCTGGCGGCAGTTGAGCCGCAGCTCCTGGCGCTGCGCGCCCACCTGGTACAGGTCGTGCAGGCTGATCCGGGTGAGTTCGTGGTACGTCCAGCGGTCCAGCTCCCGGATGATCTTCGAGACGCTGTTGCCGTCCTCGAAGAGCCGGTCGATGTCGATGGTCCCCGGCGCCTGGTTGAGCCAGCGGCCACGGGGCCGACGTGGGCCGAGCTGGGCGAGGAGGGACTCGGCGGGCAGCGACAGGATCTGTTCCAGCATCCGCACCGCCTTCATCGACTCCGGGCGCTCCGGGCGGCTGCGACCCCGCCGCCAGTAGCTGAGGGTGGCCAGGCTGACGCTGATCCCGGCGGCGGCCAGTTTCTCCTGGATCTCCTCCGGCCGAATGCCCCGATCTTCGATGGCCAGGTGCAGTGCGGCAGAGAACGGGCCGGTACGCAGCGCATGCGCCAGGTCCCGACCGAGAAGTTCAGAACGAGCCTTCTCCATGAACGCTGAGTATCACCACGCCCCCGCCCCAGCGCCACCCATGCGCACGGAACGAGGCCGTCACCCCTCGCCAACCGATAGACGCTGGCCTATCTAGTCGAGTTCGATCTACAAAAAATCGATCAGATAGGCCAGCGTCTATCAAGGCGCGGGCCGTGCCGACAAGCGTCGGCGCGCTGACGGCGGGCTCAGAGCTGGTCGTCGAGGAGGGACTGGGCGGCTTCGGGGAGGCGGTGCACGACCACCCCGGCCAGGCCGGGGCCCACGTGCGCGGCCACGACGGCGCCGACCTCGCTGGTGTACAGCTCGCACAGCCGGTCGCCGAGCCGTTCGCGCAGCGCGCCCGCGATCCACTCGGCCCGCTCCGTGGCGGCCAGGTGGTGCACGGCCACCTCGACGGGGCCGTCACCGGCCGCCTCCAGAGCCAGCGCGACCAGCCGGTCCAGCGCGCGGGCGGCGGTGCGCACCTTGTCGCGCATGGTGATGCCGCCCGCGGACACCTCCAGCAGGGGCTTGACCGCCAGCGCGGTGCCCAGCAGGGCCGAGGCCGCGTTGATGCGGCCACCCCGGCGCAGGTGCTCCAGCGTGTCCACGTAGAAGAAGGTGCTGGTGCGGTCGATGGTGTGCAGGGCGGCGTCGCGTACGCCCGCCAGGTCTTCGCCCTGTGTCGCGGCCCGTGCCGCGGCCAGGGCGGGGAAGCCCACGCCCATCGCGGCCGAGCAGGAGTCGATCACCTCGACCGGCCCGGCGGCCTCGCCTGCCGCGGTCGACGCGGCGCCGAGGGTGCCGGACAGCGCGCCGGCCAGGTGCACCGAGACGATGCCGTCCACGCCCGCCGCGAACAGCTGGTCGTAGACCTGCGCGAACTCGGCCGGGGTGGGTTGCGAGGTGGTCACCGCGACACGGCGGGCGGTCAGCGCGACGGCCACCTCGGCTGGATTGACCTCGACGCCCTCCCGGCCGGACACGCCGCCGAGCACGACGTGCAGGGGCACGACGGTCAGCGACCCGTCCGCGACGGTGGCGGGCAGGTAGGCAGTGGAGTCGGTGACGACCGCTACGGGCATGCGGGCACGTTAACCCGTCACGACGACTGCGCCGTGACGACCTCGAGCACGGGGCCCATCTGGCAGATCGTCATGATGTCGGTGCGCAGGCGGCCTTTCACCAGCACGGTGGCGCCGGGCTTGACGACGTTCGGGTCGCCGCCCATCAGCTGGTAGGTCGTGCCGTTGTCGGCGCGCAGCACGGTGCAGCCGCCCTCCAGCTCCACCCGCTCGACCCGGCCGCTCACCGAGATGACCTGGCCGTCCTTGGCGGACGGCGGCACCTGCGGGGACAGGCTCGGCTTGGGCCGGCCGGGCGGGCTGCTCGGCGGCAGCCAGCCGGACGCCGACGGTTGCGGGGTCATCGAACTGCCCACCTCCGGCTCCTGGGTCGGGGCGCAGCCGGTGAGCAGAAGACCGCCCAGCAGCGTGCCGGTCAACAACAGACGAGTGAGGGGGGTTCTGGTGGCCATGTCAGTTCGGACGCTACCGCCCGCGGGCAAGTTGCGCGAGTGCCGTCATGCGCCGACGTTGTACGCCGACACCCGCCAGCCGTAGGACGGCTGCAGGATCAGGTCGACCCAGTGGCAGTTCTGCACCGGGGCGACGGTCGGCAGCATCTCCTCGGGCCAGCCGAGCAGCGCGGCCACCCCGTACTTGATGGCGCCGCCGTGGCTGACCAGGATCGCGGTGCCGCCCGGCACCCGCTCGGCCGCCTGCCGGATCGTCTCGCTGACGCGCTTGCCCAGGTCGGCCAGCGGCTCGAGGCCGTCGCCCGGATCGGGGTCGGCGGCGCGCCAGCGGGCGTACGACTCCGGGAAGCGCTCGCGCACCTCCGGGGTGGTGAGCCCCTGCCACGAGCCGAAATGCCGCTCGCGCAGCCGGGCGTCCCGCTCGGGCGTCAGCCCGGTCAGCTCGACCAGCGGCGCGGCGGTCTGCGTGCAGCGGCCGAGGTCACTGGTGATCATGAGCTGGGCCTCACTGCGCGCGAGCACCGCAGCCGCGGCCTGGGCCTGAGCCCGGCCGCGGTCGTTGACGGGCACGTCGAGCTGACCCTGCACGCGCTGGGCGGCATTCCAATCGGTGTTGCCGTGCCGCCACAGCAGGACGCGAGTGATCGCTTCCTGCCCCCGTTCCAGGCTCACGCCTTCTCCTCGCTGCGCTCGCTCACGCAGCGTCCTGGGTCGCCAGGTCGCGGTCGTTGAACTCGATCCGGGCGCAGTCCTTCCACAGCCGGTCGAGGGCGTAGAACTCGCGCTCCTCGCTGTGCTGGACGTGCACCACGATGTCGCCGAAGTCGAGCAGCACCCAGCGGCCTGCGCGCTCGCCTTCGCGGCGGATCGGCTTGGCCTTCTCGGGCATCTTCAGCAGGGCTTCTTCGACGGCGTCGACGATGGCCAGGACCTGGCGCTCGTTCGGAGCGGAGGCGACCACGAAGACGTCGGTGAGGACGAGCTGCTCGCCCACGTCCATCAGGACGATGTCCTCTGCCTTCTTGTCGGCGGCCGCCTGCGCGGCGGCCAGGGCCATCTCGACGGCACGCTCGGTTGCGGGCACCTTGGTCCTTTCGTCGGTGGCCTGGCCGCGATGCTCGCGATCAGGCTCAGCATCCAGAGTCTCACAGGGATTACCCGGTACGCCGCTGAGATAGTCACGCGGTGGGCCCGGACACCCGGAATCAGCGGTATAGATGCCGCTTTGTGATGTATTGCACTACCCCGTCCGGTACCAGGTACCACACCGGCTGGCCCGCCGCGACCCGCCGCCGGCAGTCCGTGGACGAGATCGCCATCGCCGGCACCTGGACCAGGCTCACCACGTCGGCAGGCAGGTGCGCGTCGGTGAGCATGAACCCCGGACGGGTGACCCCCACGAAGTGGGCCAGCTCGAACAGCTGGTCCGCGTCCTTCCAGGACAAGATCTTGGAGAGCGCGTCGGCGCCGGTGATGAAGAACAGCTCGGTCTTCTCGCCGTACTGGTCGCGCAGCTCGCGCAGCGTGTCGACGGTGTAGGTCGGCCCGACCCGGTCGACGTCCACCCGGCTCACGCTGAACCGCGGGTTGGACGCGGTCGCGATGACCGTCATCAGATAGCGGTCCTCCGCCGGGGTGACCACGTGCTCGGTCTTCTGCCACGGCTGCCCCGTCGGCACGAAGACGACCTCGTCGAGCGCGTACCGGTCAGCCACCTCGCTGGCCGCGACGAGGTGACCGTGGTGGATGGGGTCGAAGGTTCCGCCCATGATCCCGATACGTGTCGCCACGCGCCGATTCTATGCCGTCGCACGCCCCGTCCCGTTCCGCCGGACGCCTCACCCCGTCCCGTCATCGACGTTGGCCTATGACGTCGAAAAATCGGCGCCCGGATTCGATGTCATAGGCCAACGTCTACGTCAGGGCAGGCCCGGCGGGCGGGCTCGGCCAGGCACGGCGGCACGGCGGCCGGGCGGGGTGGACGGCGGGGTCGCGGGGCAGGTCAGGCGGCCCGCTGGGCGCGCAGGGCGCGGGCCAGGTCGTCGGTGTCGTCGGCCAGCGCACGGCGCAGCAGCGGGTGCATGTCCCCCGCCAGCGCCGCCCGCGCGGCCGCCAGTGTGTCCTCCGACACGGCGTACACCGGGTAGGCGGCCTTCGCCAGGTGCGCCAGCATGTCGCCGGAGCGGCCCGCCGAGTGCGGCAGCTCGGCGAAGAACCGGGCCACGAACGGCGCGGTCAGTTCGGCGTGCTCCGGCTGCCACAGCCCGTCGCCGGCCGCGGCCGCGATCCGGTTGGACTGCCCCTGCTCGGTGACGACCAGGTCGAACGCCCGCTCCTTGGCGGCCGGGTCGGGGCGGCTCGCCCGCACCCGGACGGCCTCCTGCTCGCCCTTGTCGCTGGTGTCGCGCTGCAGTTCGGCGTCGATCTCGTCCTCGCCGACGTCGCCGAGCACCGCCAGCCTGCCCAGGATCGCCCAGCGCAGCTCGGCGTCGACGGCCAGGCCCGCGGGCACGTCCGCGCCGGACAGCCAGCCGCGCAGCACCGCGCGGTCGCCGTCGGCGGCCGTCGCGATGAGCGACCGGGCCGCGGCGAGCTGGTGCCCGCTGCCGGGTGCCGCGGTGGCCAGCAGGGTCTTCGCCGCGCCGGCGAGCGCCGCACGGGCCGCCTCCCGCTGGTCCGCGGGCACCATCCGGGCCGCCGCGTGCCGGGCCAGTCCGAAGACCGACTCCACGATGACGACGTCCGGCTCCACGGGCAGCGCCCCGGCCGCCAGCTCGACGAGCTCCGTGGCGGGCCACTCGGCGTCGCGCACGGCGTCCCAGGCGCTGTTCCACCACAGCGCCCGGGCCAGCGAGTCGGGCTGCTCGGCCAGCAGCGAGGGCAGCTCGGCCCGGGTGCGCTCGTCCATGCGGATCTTGGCGAAGGTGAGGTCGCCGTCGTTGAGCAGCAGGCCGCGGCCGCGTACGCCGGACAGCTGCGGCACCGCGGTGCGCGCACCGCTCACCTCGACCTCGGTGCGCTGCCAGGTGCCGTCCTCGCCGAACCAGCCCAGGCCGATGCGGTGCGGGCGCAGCGTCGGGTACTCCGCCGGCGCGGTCTGCTCGACCACGACGGAGGCGTACGAGCCGTCGGGCGCCCACTCGACGACCGGGCGCAGCGTGTTGACCTGCGGGGTGCGCAGCCACGCCTGCGCCCACGCGTCCAGATCCCGCCCGCTGGCCAGCGACAGCGCGCCGAGCAGGTCGGCCAGGGTGGCGTTGCCCCAGGCGTGCTTGTCGAAGTGCGCCCGCAGGCCGGCCAGGAACGCCTCGTCGCCGGTGAAGGCGACCAGCTGGCGCAGCGCCGAGCAGCCCTTGGCGTAGGAGATGCCGTCGAAGTTGGCGAACGCGGCGTCGGTGTCGACGACCTCGGTGGGCGCGATCGGGTGCGTGGAGGGGCGCTGGTCGGCGGCGTACCCCCAGGCCTTGCGGCCCACGCCGAAGCGGGTCCAGGACTGCGGCCACGGGGTGACCTCGCCGACCAGCCGGTAGCCCATGTAGGTGGCGAACGACTCGTTCAGCCACAGGTCGTCCCACCAGCGCATGGTCACCAGGTCGCCGAACCACATGTGCGCCATCTCGTGCGCGATGATGGCCGCCCGCTCCAGCCGCTCGGTGTCGGTCACCGCGGCCCGGAACAGCAGTTCGTCGCGGAACACCACGCAACCGGGGAACTCCATCGCGCCCCAGCTGAACTCGGGCACGAACGCCTGGTCGTACTTGCCGAACGGGTACCGCACGGCGAACAGCTCGTGGTAGCGGTCCAGGAACGCCTTGGTGAGCGAGAAGATCTCGGGTGCGTCGCGCTCCAGCACCTCGGCATAGCTGGCGCGGGCGTACAGGCCCAGCGGGATGCCGTCGTGGCTGTCGGTCACCTCGACGTAAGGGCCGGCCACGAACGTGATCAGGTAGGTCGCGACGGGCTTGGTGGCCGGGAACTCCCAACGGCCCGGCGTGCCCTGTACGCCCTCCGCGTTGGCCCGGACCAGCCAGGACGGGTCGGCGGTGACGGACAGCTCCATCGGCGCCTTGAGGTCGGGCTGGTCGAAGCAGGCCATGAACCGCGGCGCGTCGGTGATCGAAGGCTGCGCGTACACGTAGACCTGCTTGTCGGCCGGGTCCGTGAAGCGGTGCACGCCCTCACTGGTGCGGGTGTACGCGTACTCCCCGGTCACCACGACGGTGTTGTCCGCGGCGAGGTCCGCCAGCCGCAACCGGCCCTCGGCGAACGCGTCGGCGGGCAGTGCGACACCGTTGAGGGTGGCGCCGAGCAGCCGCTCCGGCCGCGCCTCCAGGAACGTCTCGGCGCCGGGATCGGCGGTGAAGCGGACCGTGGTGACCGAGCGGAAGAGTTCGTCTCCCACGGTCAGATCCACGTCCAGGGCGTACGCGAGGTTCCGGACGGTGGCGGCCCGCGCGACGGCTTCGAGATGGCTGAGGCAACGATGCGACATGACGCCCATCCTGCCTGACGACGGCAGGTGGTGAACCGGCGGTAACCCCTTACCTTCGGCAACGTTCTTGCCGATCAAGGCGGGTGCGGGGACAATGGTCGCCATGCGGATGACGAGCACCATGTGGTGGCTGCCCTGACGGGCGGCCCGCTTCCGCGAACCCAGTAGACGACCCAGGCCGCCCCTCCGGGCGGCCTTCTCCGTGCACGGCTCCCGCCGTGCCGAGGGTCTCCGGACGGGGTGGCCCGACTCCCGAGGAGACCGACATGACCATCGCCCCGACCCGCGTCCGCGCCCGCCGCTTGTCCGGCTGCAAGCCCACCGGGCACCTGCAACTCGGCAACCTGTTCGGCATGATCCTGCCGCTGGTGGCCGGGCAGGACGACAGCGAGACCATCACCATGCTCGCCGACCTGCACTCGCTGACCGTCGAGCACGATCCCGCCGCGGTACGCGCGCTGACCCTGGAACAGGCCGCGGTGCTGCTCGCCGCCGGGGTCGACCCGCAGCGCTGCACCCTCTACGTCCAGTCCCACCTGCCCGAGCACACCCAACTGCACTACCTGCTGGAATGTGCCACAGGCTACGGCGAGGCCCAGCGCATGGTCGCGTTCAAGGAGAAGGCGGCGCGGGCCGAGCACGTGCGGCTCAGCCTGCTCACCTACCCGGTGCTGATGGCGGCCGACATCCTGCTGCACGACACCGAGCAGGTGCCGGTCGGCGACGACCAGATGCAGCACGTCGAGCTGGCCCGAGCCGTCGCGAACCGGTTCAACGGCCGCTACGGCCCCACCTTCACGGTGCCCGTGGCAGTGCCCGCCCCGGTCGCCGCACGGGTCATGGACCTGGCCGAGCCGACGGCGAAGATGGGCAAGACCAATGTGGTCAGCGCGGGTGTCATCAGCATTCTCGACGAGCCCGATGTCGTGCGCCGCAAGGTGATGCGCGCGGTCACCGACAGCGGGAGCACGGTGCGACACGACCGGGAGAAGCAGCCGGGGGTGACCAACCTGCTGGAGATCTACCAGGCCTGCACCGGCTCTGCCGGCCACTTCGACTCGTACGGCCGGCTCAAGCGCGAGACGGCCGAGGCCGTGGTGGCGGTGCTGACACCGATCCAGGAGCGCTACGAAACCCTGCGCCGCCGGCCGGAGACGGTCGAGGCGGTGCTGCGGGAGGGGGCGCAGCGGGCACGCCCGCGGGCCGCCGCGACGTTGCGGCGAGCCGGCGAGGCGATAGGACTCGTCAGCTCCTGAGGAGCTTCTTCACGAAGCAGACGGAGTACGGGTTGTCGACGTACCTGCCGTACGGCTCGGTCCGCTGAAAACCGGACGACTCGTACAGCGCGATCGCCTCAGGCTGGTTCACGCCGGTCTCGAGGATGATCGAGTCCCAGCCCTGGGCGGTGGCCCGTCGTTCCAGTGCCGCGAGGATGCGGCGGGCCACCCCGGCGCGGCGGTGCGCCGGCAGTACGTACATCCGCCTGATCTCGCCGACACCCGGGCTGGACACGACGAGCGCCCCGCAGCCGACGGGCCTGCCCAACACGTACGCCACGACGAAACGGGCGTGCGGGTCCAGGGGCGACCGGGTGGTGCCCGGATACCGCGTGAAGAGTTCGTCCTCAGCGGCGAGCACGAGCGCGGTGACATCAGGGTGGGTGATCTCACGGTGCTGGATCAACACCGTCAGGACGCTAGCCAGGGCATGTTTCCGCGTTGTTTCACAAACCGCACAGCAGGGCGGATTGCGGTGAGATGACGGACACTGTCACCGAACCGTTAACTGACAGTGTCCGCCCTGGTGCCGGCGCCTACTTGTCGTCCTCGTCGTCGAGGCGCAGATCCTTCTCGTCGGGGAGCCACTCGTCGCCGGCGGTGTCGCCTTCCTCGCGCTGGCGCCGCGCCTTGCGGGCCGCGAGCCGCTCCGCAGCCCTCGGACGGGTGATGTCGTCCTCGAGGCGCTCGTCGGTGAAGCGGTTGCCGGGCGTGAATTCCTTGCCCGCGTAGATCGTCGGCTGCCAGTCGAACTCGCGCTCGCCGATGCGCACCGGGTCGCCGGGCTTCGCGCCCAGCTTGGCCAGCTTTTCCTCGACGCCCAGCCGGGCTAGCCGGTCGGCGAGGTAGCCCACCGCCTCGGCGTTGTCGAAGGTGGTCTGACGCACCCACCGCTCGGGCTTGTTGCCCGTGACCACCCAGACACCCGCGCGGTCCTGCGTGATCTCGAAGCCGGAGTCGTCGACGGCCTTGGGACGCAGCACGATGCGGGTCGGCTCCAGCACGGGCGCGGCCGCCCGGTGCTCCTCGACCATCCGCGCCAGCGCGTACACGAGCTCCGTGAGACCTTCCCGGGTCGCCGCGCTGACCTGGTAGATCGGCCAGCCGAACTTCTCCAGGTCGGGGGTGGTGATGTCGGCCAGGTCCCGGCCGTCCGGCACGTCGATCTTGTTCAGCACGATGATGCGGGGCCGGTCCCCGAGCCCGCCGTACTGCGCGAGCTCCGCCTCGAGGGCCTCGATGTCGGCCACCGGGTCGCGGTCGGTCTCCAGGGTCGCGGTGTCCACCACGTGGGCCAGCACCGCGGTGCGCTCGATGTGGCGCAGGAACTCCAGGCCCAGGCCCTTGCCGGTGGCCGCGCCCGGGATCAGGCCCGGCACGTCGGCGACGGTGAACACGTGCTCGCCCGCCTGCACCACACCCAGGTTCGGCACCAGCGTGGTGAACGGGTAGTCGGCGATCTTCGGCTTGGCCGCGGAGATCACCGAGATGAGCGAGGACTTGCCCGCGCTCGGGAAACCCACCAGGCCCACGTCGGCGACGCTCTTGAGCTCGACGACCACCTCGAGCCGGTCTCCGGGCTCACCGAGCTCGGCGAAGCCGGGCGCCTTGCGCCGGGAGCTGGCCAGCGCCGCGTTGCCGCGGCCGCCCCGGCCCCCACGGGCGATCTCCAGCGTGGTCCCCGCGCCGACCAGGTCGGCGATGACCACGCCGTCCAGCGTCTGCACGACCGTGCCGGAGGGCACCTTGAGCACCAGGTCGCCGCCGTTGGCGCCTTCCCGGTTGTTGCCCGAGCCGCCCTTGCCGTTGGTCGCCTTGATGTGCGGGTGGAAGTGGAAGTCCAGCAGCGTGTGCACGTTGGGGTCGACCTCCATCAGGATGCCGCCGCCATGCCCGCCGTTGCCGCCGTCCGGCCCGCCGAACGGCTTGAACTTCTCCCGGTGGATGGACACGCAGCCGTGGCCGCCGTCACCCGCCTGCAGGTGCAGCACCACACGATCCACGAACGTCGCCACGTTCCATCCTCCACATACGTTCGATTCAAAAAACAGCATATGCCCGCTTGCGCCCGCCCAACCCGCCTCCGTCCCTGCCGCAACTCTCGAAGAGTCGCGGCCACGTTGGCTTCCCGAAGCCGCATGTCTCCAAGAGTCGCGGCGGGGGTCTCGGGTGCGGGCGTGCCCCCTAGGGCAGCGCGCGATGGGTGCCGGGTGTTCCGGGCTGCGGCGTTAGCCGCGTCTCATTGCGGCGCTTCCGGGTCCGGAAACGGCAAGAGGCGGGAAGGCGCTTCGCGCGCCCTCCCGCCTCTGACGATCTGTCAGGCCTCGACCGGAACGATGTTCACGGTCTTGCGGCCCCGCTTGAGACCGAACTGCACCGCGCCCGCGGCGAGCGCGAACAGCGTGTCGTCGCCGCCACGGCCGACCAGGTCGCCCGGGTGGAACTTGGTGCCGCGCTGGCGGATGAGGATCTCGCCGGCGCTGACGACCTGACCGCCGAAGCGCTTCACACCGAGTCGCTGGGCGGCGGAGTCGCGACCGTTGCGCGAGCTGGATGCACCCTTTTTATGTGCCATCTCGAGGCCTACTTCCCGCTCTTGATGCCGGTGACCTTGACCTGGGTCAGCGGCTGACGGTGACCCTGCCGCTTGTGGTAGCCGGTCTTGTTCTTGAACTTGTGGATCCGGATCTTCGGGCCCTTGGTGTGGGCCACGAGCTCTCCGGAAACAGAAACCTTGGCAAGCTTCGCCGCGTCGGTCACCAGGTCGCTGCCATCAACAAGCAGCACTGCGGACAGCGCCACCACGTCGCCGGGCGCGCCCGCGAGCTTCTCGACCTCGATCACGTCGCCCTCGGCGACCTTGTACTGCTTGCCGCCGGTCTTGACGATCGCGTACATGAGACGCGGACTCCTGTCGTAGGTGCTGGCGGTTGGTTCATCGACCCGCGTGGCGGGCCGAGTCTTCACTACTGGTTGCGCTCGGCACGTCCTGGCCGAAGACGGCCGGCACACACGCACGCATGCAGCGCCCTGTGATGGGCACCGTGGAGAAGACTACGTCATGCCCGACCCGATGCCCAAACCGGGCACCCCGTGGCCCGGCGTGCGGTGATGCCGATCACCGCACGCCGGGCGCGGTCAAGCTGTCAGGCCCCGGCGCAGAGCGCCTTGACCTGGTCGCCCGCCTTGTCGAACTCCGGGGTGCTGAGCGCGGCCTGGATCTTGGCCTGGTCGGTGCCGGCTGCCACCAGCGCGGTGCTGGTCGTGGTCAGCGTCTGCAGGTCGGCCTGCACGGCCGCCTTGAGGTCGGCGTCCGCCATCGCGGCGACATCCTTGCTGTACGCGGCCTGGAAGTCCTGGATGGCCTTGCCCAGCTCAGTGAGGGTGGCGGCCTGGGTGGCCGGGTCCATCAGCTTCGTGAACAGCGGGACGATCTTGGCCTCGAAGTCGCTGGTCGCCTTGGTGAGGTTGGCGCACGCCGTCTTCTTGTCGACACCGGCGGGGGCCGCCGCGGAGCTCGCCGCGCCGGGGGTGGGGGTGCTGCTCGCCTCGGGCTTGGTGTCCGCGCAGGCCGCGGCGCCGAACAGCGCGAGACCGAGGGTGGCGGTAGCCAGAATCCGTCGCATCTTCGTCCTTATCTATGCGGGGTGAAACGGGTGCGGTGCCATCGACGGCTACACCCGCGATTACTTGCTGTATGGCCGGGGATTCAGCCTCGTACACGCGAAACCCTCGTTTGTGGCCACCGGGGCAGCCTAGCCACGGTGGCCGACAACGGCATCAGCAGGCTCAGCGGTCTCAGGCACCACGTCAGGGGCAGATCCTGGCCAAGGGCATGATCCAGGACAGCAGCACCGGCGTGAGCTTCGCCTCAAGTTCGGCGAGCTTGGTGACGCCCTCGAGGAACGCCAGGTCGACACCGGACTGCCGGACGTTCGCCGCGACCTGGTCGAAAGCGGCCTTCACCGCCGGGTCGGCGGCGACCGCGCCCACCGTCGTGATCTGGGTCTCCAGCGCGGTGAGCGCATCGCGCAGCTTGGTCTCCGCGGCCTGCGTCTTAGCCGCGTCCTTGCCGGCCCGGGCGGTGAGCACACCGCCGATCGCGGTGGCCAGGTCGGTGCGGGCCTTGCCGTTGAAGACCTTGTCGAACTCGGCGCAGACCGCCTTGGCTTCCGTCGAGCCGCTCGGCGCGGGCGCGGCCGCCGTTCCGGGCGAGGACACCGGGGCGGGCTTGTCGTCGGCGCACGCGCTCGCGCCGAACAGGGACGCGGCCACCAGGACGGCGGTCAGGAAACGTCGCATGGGCAGGTGCCTCCTACAGGGGGGTGGGGCGGGACGGCCGGGCCCGTCGGGCGGCACGGTCGCCGTACGTCGTCAGGCTGCCGGGCAGATGTCGTTCAGCGCCTCGTTGGCGGTGGTCAGCTCCGGGCTGAACAGGATCTGCTGCATCTTCGAGGGGTCCTCGGCGAGCTTCTGCGGGTCGCTGAGCTGGGCCACCGAGGCGTCCAGCGCCTTGGCGACGTCCTCCAGCGCCTTGCGCAGCTTCGGGTCGGAGGTCTTGGCCGCCTCGGCCTTCACCGTGGTGGACAGCGCCACGTAGTCCTTGGACAGCTCGTCGAAGAAGACCTTGACCTTGTCCGGGTCGCTCAGCGACTCGCCCAGCTGCTGCGCCTTCGTCACCAGCTTCGAGACGAACTTCTTGCTCTCCTCGATCACCGCGGCGCAGGTCGCCTTCGGGTCGGTGGTGCCGGTGACGGCGCCGGAGGCGCCGGGGGCGGCACTCGCGCCTGGGCTCACCTCGGTCGAGGCGCTCGCGGACGGCACCGAGCCCGCATTCGGCCGCTCCGGGTCGCCTGCGCAGGCGGTGGCGGTGAACAGCGCCGCGCCGAGCACGGCCGCGGCAAGGATGCGTCGCATGGGGGCGTCCTCCAGGCTCTGAGGGGTCTGGGCAGCGTACTGCCCGGGGATGCGGAACACATACCCCGGGCAGCTTACGCAAGTCCCCCGCCGACACATCCGTCGCGAGCGATCTCCGTCGGTCTACGGGCGGGTGCGCCGCCGACCGCCGCGGCGGGTGCGCCGCCTGGTCGGCGTGTCGCCCGTGTCGTCACCGGGCTCCTCGCCCGGCTCCTCGTCGTCGTCCTCGGCTGCCGCCGCCGCCGACTCGTACCGCGACAGGTCGTAACCCTCGGTGTCGAAGTACGCCGGCTCCGCGGCCTTCTGCTGCTTCGGCGCGGGCGGAGCCGCGGCGGCCTGCTTGACCTGCACGGGTGGGAGCTGCACCGGCGGTGCGGCCTGCACCGGCGCGCGGCGCTCGGAGACGGGCTCGGTGTGGATGATGACCCCGCGGCCCTTGCAGTGCTCGCACGGCTCGCTGAACGCCTCCAGCAGGCCCGCCCCGATGCGCTTGCGCGTCATCTGGACCAGGCCCAGCGAGGTGATCTCGGTGACCTGGTGCTTGGTCCGGTCCCGGCCCAGGCACTCGGTCAGCCGGCGCAGCACCAGCTCACGGTTGCTCTCCAGCACCATGTCGATGAAGTCGATCACCACGATGCCGCCGAGGTCGCGCAGCCGCAGCTGGCGCACGATCTCCTCGGCCGCCTCCAGGTTGTTGCGGGTGACCGTCTCCTCGAGGTTGCCGCCGACACCGGTGTACTTGCCGGTGTTGACGTCGACGACGGTCATCGCCTCGGTGCGGTCGAACACCAGGTGGCCGCCCGAGGGCAGGAACACCTTGCGGTCCAGGCCCTTGAGGATCTGCTCGTCGATGCGGTACGTCGCGAACACGTCCGAGACGCCGGTGTGCCGGTGCACCCGGTCCACCAGGTCGGGCGACACGTGCCCGAGGTAGCTCTGCACGGTGTCGTAGGCGTTGTCGCCCTGCACCACGAGTTCCTTGAAGTCCTCGTTGAACAGGTCGCGGACCACCCGGACGACCAGGTCGGGCTCGCCGTAGAGCAGCGCGGGCGCGCCGCCCTCGGACGCCTTGGCCTGGATGTCCTCCCACTGCGACTGCAGCCGCAGCACGTCGCGCTCGAGGTCCTCCTCGGAGGCGCCCTCGGCGGCGGTGCGCACGATCACGCCCGCGCCCTCGGGGACCAGCTTCTTGAGGATGTCCCGCAGCCGCTTGCGTTCGACGTCCGACAGCTTGCGGCTGATGCCGGAGGCGTTGCCGTTGGGCACGTACACCAGGTGCCGGCCGGACAGCGCGACATGGCTGGACAGCCGCGCGCCCTTGTGCCCGATCGGGTCCTTGGTCACCTGCACCAGCACGGAGTCGCCGGACTTCAGCGCCTGCTCGATGGAGCGCGCACGCCCCTCCAGCCCGGCCGCGTCCCAGTTGACCTCACCGGCGTACAGCACCGCGTTGCGGCCCCGGCCCAGGTCGACGAAGGCGGCCTCCATGCTCGGCAGCACGTTCTGCACCTTGCCCAGGTACACGTTGCCGACCATGGTGGCGGTGGCGGCGCGGGTGACGTAGTGCTCGACGAGCACGCCGTCCTCCATGACCGCGATCTGCGTACGGTCCGGGTTCTCGCGGATCACCATGACCCGGTCCACCGCCTCGCGGCGGGCCAGGAACTCGGACTCGGTCAGGATCGGCGGACGGGTGCGGCGCTGCTCGCGGCCGTCCCGGCGGCGCTGGCGCTTGGCCTCGAGCCGGGTCGATCCGGAGACGCCCTGCACCTCGTCGCTGACGGCGCGCGGCTCGCGGATGCGGACGACGGTGTGCACGCCGTCCTCGGCCTCGGCGCCCTCGTCCCCGGCACCCTTGCGGCGACGGCGACGGCGACGGCGGGTCAGCGGCTCACCGTCTTCGTCGGTCGCCTCCTCCTCGTCGGCCTCGACGGCCTCGGGCTGCTCCTCGTCGCCGTTGTCGTCCGCGCCGCCCTTGCCCCGGCCGCGGCCGCGACGGCCCCGACGGCGGCGGGCGCGGCCGTTCTCCTCGCTCTCGTCCTCGTCCTGCTCCTCGTCGACGACGGCCGGCTCGGCGGCCTCCGCCTCGACGACGGCCTCCTCCTCGTCCCGGCCGCGGCGGCGCTTGCGGCGGCGGCCGGTCTCGGCCGGCTCCGCCACCTCCACGGGCTCCTCGGCGGGGCGCGCGACGACCGCGGGGCGCACCGGCGTGGCGGTCGCCTCGGGGGCCATGAACAGCACGGACGGCGCCAGTCGGCGCGGGGCTCCGCCCACCTGCTCGGCGGCCGCGGCGGCGGCTTCGGCCGCCTCCTCGTCCTCTTCGGCTTCCTCGGCGAGCGCCTCGGCCACGGCGGCCGGTGCGAGCTCGGCGACAGCCGGGAGTACGGGCTCGATTACGTCTTCTGCACCAGACTCGCCGGAGATGTCCGGCTCTGCGGCTTTCTTCCGGCGCCGGGTCGCCTTCTTGGGCGGCGCGGCCTCCGCGGAGGTCTCCTCACCGGCCTCGGCGGCCTCGGGGGCCGCAGTCGCGACAGCGCGCTTGCGGGTGCGCCGCCGAGCGGGCGCGCCCTCGGCGGCCGCCGTGTCGGGGGCCGCTTCCGGCGCCGCAGGCTGGGCCATCGCGGGCTCAGGCGTCGCAGGCGTGGGTTCGGGCGTCGCAGGCGCGCCCGTGGCGGCGTCGCCGCCGGTGACGTCGCCGGTCACGGCACCCGGCTGGTCAGCCGAGGCCGCGCTCGGCGCGTTCTGCGAAACGTTGTCGGCATTCTCGTGCCGATCTGCGGGCTCGTGGTCGAGCATCCGGACTGTTCTCCAGTTCTGGCGGTCCCGGGCGCGTAACAACGCAGCCACTCAGGAGCACACCGGTGTTTGCCGCCGGGGTCGCCCGTCCAAGCGCCTGTCGAGGCGCTCGGACGGGCATCCGCCGAAGTCTGCCGAGAGCGGTGACCGGTCGGGTCAACGCTCGCCGATGGCGACGGGCTCGCGATCCGCGTCGAGCGGATCCACGATCTCCCCCTGGGGGGTCAGCGTGCCCTGTGCCAGCCGGGTCGCCCTGGCACTTTTCAGTGAATGGGGCGCCGACGGCTCCAGGTCCGCAACCACGCGCAGGCCGGACAGGACGTCATCGGGCCGTACGGAGGGAGTGACCTGCCGCACGACAAGGTCGAGTATCGCACACGGAGCGGTCACGACCACGCCAGGTGGTGAGGTCTGTGACGAGACGGCCCCGATCGACACCACGGCGTCCCTGGTGTCGAAGGTGCGCCGGCCCTGTTTGGTGAGGCGCTCGACCAGCACCTCACTCTGCGCGACGAAGGCGGCCACCGCGGCGGCGAGCTGCTCGTCGCTCACCCCGGGCAGCTCGATACGCCACAGCGAGGCGGTGATCCGGTCGGCCAGGCTGCCCGGCGCGACGGCCTCCACGGCCTCGATCACGTCGAGGCCGGGCGACAGCGCCGCGTCCAGCGCCTTGCACAGGTCCGCCGGATCGACCCGCTCCCGCAGGCCGATCTCCAGGTACTCCGCCTCGGAGGCCACCCCGGTGGGCGCCGCGCTGGCGAAGGAGATCTTCGGGTGCGGGGTGAAGCCCTGCGAGAAGGCGATCGGGATGCCCGCCCGGTGGATCGCCCGCTCGACGGCGCGGGCGAAGTCGCGGTGCGAGGTGAAACGCAGCGGCCCGCGCTTGGTGTAACGCAGCCGGATGCGCTGCACGACGGGGGCCTGGCCGCCCGTGGGCTGGTTCTTGGTGCGTCCCACGTCAGGCCCCCGCGGGCACGCGCAGGCCGGTGTTGACCGGCGTGATGGGCAGCAGCTTGTGGCCGGTCGGCCCGATCTGGATGCTGGTGTCCATCGACGGGCACACGCCGCAGTCGAAGCACGGCGTCCAGCGGCAGTCGTCCTGCTCGTACTCGGTGAGCGCGTCCTGCCAGTCCTGCCAGAGCCAGTCCTTGTCCAGCCCCGAGTCCAGGTGGTCCCAGGGCAGCACCTCGGACTGCTCGCGCTCGCGGGTGGTGAACCACTCCAGGTCCACGCCCAGGCCCGGCAGCACCTCGGCGCAGGCGTCGACCCAGCGGCGGTACGAGAAGTGCTCGCTCCAGCCGTCGAAGCGCTGGCCGTTCTCCCACACCTTGCGGATGACCGCGCCGACGCGGCGGTCACCGCGCGCCAGCAGGCCCTCGATCAGCGACGGCTCGCCGTCGTGGTAGCGGAAGCCGATGGCCCGGCCCAGCGAGCGGTCCGAGTTGATCTCGTTCTTGAGCGCCTTGAGCCGCGCGTCGATCACCTCGGGGCGCTCCATCGGAGCCCACTGGAACGGGGTGTGCGGCTTGGGCACGAACCCGCCGATGGACACGGTGCAGCGGATGTCCTTGCTGCCGGTCGCCTGACGGCCCGACTTGATGACGTTGTGCGCCAGCCGCGCGATCTGCAGCACGTCCTCGTCGGTCTCGGTGGGCAGTCCGCACATGAAGTACAGCTTCACCTGCCGCCAGCCGTTGGAGTACGCGGTGGTGACGGTGCGGATGAGGTCCTCCTCCGTCACCATCTTGTTGATCACCTTGCGGATGCGCTCCGACCCGCCCTCGGGAGCGAAGGTCAGACCGGTGCGGCGGCCGTTGCGGGCCAGCTCCTGCGCCAGGTCGATGTTGAACGCGTCCACCCGGGTGCTGGGCAGCGACAGCGAGACGTTGGTGCCCTCGTACTGGTCGGCCAGCCCGGAACAGATGTCGCCGATCTCGGAGTGGTCGGCGCTGGACAGCGACAGGAGGCCGACCTCGGTGAAGCCGGAGAACTCCAGCCCGTCGTGCACCATCTGCGCCACGGTGGTGATGGAGCGCTCGCGCACCGGGCGGGTGATCATGCCGGCCTGGCAGAAGCGGCAGCCCCGGGTGCAACCCCGGAAGATCTCCACGGCGAAGCGCTCGTGCACCGTCTCGGCCAGCGGCACCAGCGGCTTCTTCGGGTACGGCCACGCGTCGAGGTCCATGGTGGTGCGCTTGTGCACCCGGAACGGCACGCCCGGGCGGTTCGGCACCACGCGCTGGATCCGGCCGTCGGGCAGGTAGTCCACGTCGTAGAAGCGCGGCACGTAGACCGACTCGGTCTTGGCCAGGCGCAGCAGGATCTCGTCCCGGCCGCCGGGGCTGCCCTCGCGCTTCCACGCGGCGACGATGTCGGTGATCTCGAGCACCGCCTCCTCGCCGTCGCCGAGCACGGCGGCGTCGACGAAGTCGGCGATCGGCTCCGGGTTGAACGCCGCGTGCCCGCCCGCGACCACGATCGGGTGCGATTCGTCACGGTCGGCGGCCAGCAGCGGGATCTTCGCCAGGCTCAGCTCGGTGAGCATGTTGGTGTAGCCGAGTTCGGTCGAGAAGGACAGGCCGAACAGGTCGAAGTCGCCGACCGCACGGTGCGAGTCGACGGTGAACTGCGGGACGTCACGCTCCCGCATCAGCTTCTCGAGGTCCGGCCAGACCGCGTAGGTGCGCTCGGCGAGCACGTCCTCGCGCTCGTTGAGCACCTCGTACAGGATCTGCACGCCCTGGTTGGGCAGGCCCACCTCGTACGCGTCCGGATACGACAGCACCCAGCGGACCGTGGCCGACTCCCACGGTTTGACCACGGCACCCAGCTCACCACCGACGTACTGGATGGGCTTGCTGACCAAAGGCAGCAACTGCTCAAGCTGGGGAAAGACCGACTCGCCACGCATGGGTAACAAGGGTACGCGGTCGCACGCGAAGGCCGGACCTCGGGCGATTGTGAACCCGATGTCCGGTTGCCGGCTGCGTGTCTACTCCGCCTCCGAGGGGCTTCGCTTCGGAGCGTACCGGGACACGTACTCCTGCCCGGTGAGCTGCTGGATGGCCATCATCACCGTGTCGGTGATCTCGCGCGCGGCGGTGCTGGCGGACTCGGCGTCGCGCCACGCGCCGACCTCGATCGGCTTGCCGAACTTCACCGTGACCTGGCCGGGCTTCAGCGACGGCAGGGCCTGGCCGATCGGCTGCACCTTCTCGGTGCCGATCATGCCGACCGGGATGATCGGCACGTCCGCGGCGAGCGCGAGCCGCGCCGCCCCGGTCCGGCCGCGGTAGAGCCGGCCGTCCGGCGACCGGGTGCCCTCGGGGTAGACGGCGACCAGGCCGCCCTCCTGGAGCACCGGGATCGCCGCGTCGAACGCGCTCAGCGCGGCCCGGCCGCCGGAGCGGTGCACCGGGATCGCGCCCAGGCCGCCCATCAGCGTGCGGAAGAACAGGCCGCTCAGACCGGTGCCGACGAAGTAGTCCTCCTTGGCCCAGAAGGAGATGTGCCGGCCGACCGCGGAGCCCAGGAACAGCTCGTCGGCGACGGAGAGATGGTTGCCCGCGAAGATCGCGCCACCGGAGGCGGGGATGTGCTCCGCGCCCTCGATCGTGGGCCGCCAGCCCAGCTTGATCGCGGGCGCCACCGTCCACAATCCGACCGTATAGAGCACCGGCACTTTCTGCCTCCACAGGTGATGAGCTAGCCGGGCGATGAACTTACCGTAGTCCCCTGAGTGGGCCCATACCCCCGCAACCGATCGCCTACGCGCCCGGAGTCTGAGATACTCCACGGCCCGCCCACCGGCCTGCGTCGCAGCCTTGAGCTGGGCATACCTTTGCGCCTTGGACGGATCGAGGCGCCGCCTGTGACATTTCCGGCACGGGCGGCGCCTCGATCATGGAATCCCGACGGTCGGGCCGGGTCAGCTGCGGGTGACCGCCACCGTGACGTCGCCGCCGTCGCCGGCCTCGCCGGTGAAGCCGCCGTCGACCGCGCCGAAGCTCACGCTGTCGGCCAACGTCTCGGCCGCCAGGAACGCCTGGTGCGTACGCACGGCGGCGGCCACCTCGTCCGACGCCTGCACGGTCAGCGCGATCCGGTCGGTGATGGCCAGGTCCGCCTCACGGCGCGCCTGCTGCACCACCCGGACCACATCGCGGGCCAGGCCTTCGGCCTCCAGCGCCGGGGTGACCTCGGTGTCCAGCACGACGACGCCTGCGTCCCCCGGCAGCGGGGCCGAGTGCTCCGCGTCCGCCGCGACCAGCTTCAGCTCGTACTCACCCTCCTGCAGGGTGACCCCGGACGCGACCGGGGCACCGTCGACCAGCGACCACTCCCCCGCCTTCACCGCCTTGATGACCTGCTGCACCGAGCCGCCGACGCGCGGGCCGAGCACCCGCGGCACCACCGTGAGCACCTGCTCGCAGTGGCCGGTCAGGTCGTCGCTCAGCTCCACCGACTTCACGTTGACCTCGTCGGCGATCAGCTCCGCGAATCCGCGCAGCGCCGAGGCGTCCGGGGTCGCCACGGTCAGCGACGACAGCGGCAGCCGCACCCGCAGACCCTTGGCCTTGCGCAGCGACAGCGCCGCCGAGCAGACCTCCCGCACCCGGTCCATGGTGGCGACCAGGTCGTGGTCGGCCGGCAGCACCGCCGCGTCCGGCCAGTCGGCCAGGTGCGCCGAGCGCTCGCCGGTCAGCCCGCGCCAGATCTCCTCCGCGGTCAGCGGGGCCAGCGGCGCGACCACCCGGGCCACCGTCTCCAGCACCGTGTAGAGGGTGTCGAAGGCGTCGGCGTCGCCGGCCCAGAAGCGGTCCCGGCTGCGGCGCACGTACCAGTTGGTCAGCGCGTCCAGATAGGTCCGCACCCCCGCGCAGGCCGCGGAGAGGTCGTACGCGTCGAGCTGGGCCGTCGTGGTCTCCACCAGTTCCCGGGTCTTGGCCAGCACGTAGCGGTCCAGCACGTGCGTGGAGTCGGTCCGGGGCCGGGCGGTGTGCCCGGCGGCGTTGGCGTAGAGCGTGAAGAAGTAGTACACGTTCCACAGCGGCAGCAGCACCTGGCGCACCGAGTCGCGGATGCCCGACTCGTTGACGGCCATGTCACCGCCGCGCAGCACCGGGGAGCTCATCAGCATCCAGCGCATCGCGTCCGCGCCGTAGCGGTCGAACATCTCGTAGACGTCGGGGTAGTTGCGCAGGCTCTTGGACATCTTGCGGCCGTCGCTGCCCTGCAGGATGCCGTGGCTCACGCAGCTGCGGAACGCCGGCCGGTCGAACAGCGCGGTGGCCAGCACGTGCATGGTGTAGAACCAGCCGCGCGTCTGTCCGATGTACTCGACGATGAAGTCGCCCGGGTAGTGGTTCTCGAACCACTCGGTGTTCTCGAACGGGTAGTGCACCTGGGCGAACGGCATCGAGCCGGACTCGAACCAGCAGTCCAGCACCTCCGGCACCCGGCGCATGGTCGAGTTGCCCGTCGGGTCGTCCGGGTTCGGCCGGGTCAGCTCGTCGACGTACGGCCGGTGCAGGTCGGTGACCTTCACGCCGAAGTCCTCTTCGAGCTGCGCCAGCGAGCCGTACACGTCGGTGCGCGGGTAGTTCGGGTCGTCGGAGACCCACACCGGGATCGGCGAGCCCCAGAACCGGTTGCGGCTGATCGACCAGTCCCGGGCGTTGCTCAGCCACTTGCCGAACGAGCCGTCCTTGACGTGCTCCGGGGTCCAGGAGATCTGCTGGTTCAGCTCCACCATGCGGTCACGGAACGCGGTCACCTTCACGAACCAGCTCGACACCGCCTTGTAGACCAGCGGGGTGTCGCACCGCCAGCAGTGCGGGTACGAGTGCGTGTAGGTCTCGTGGCGCAGCACCACGCCGCGGTCCTTGAGCTCGCGGATGATCGCCTTGTTGGTGTCGAAGACCTGCTGGCCCTCGTACGCCGGGACCAGCGCGGTGAACCGCGCCCGCTCGTCGACGGTCACCACGGTCGGGATGCCCGCCGCGTTGCAGGTGTTCTGGTCGTCCTCACCGAACGCCGGCGCGAGGTGCACCACCCCGGTGCCGTCCTCGGTCGTCACGAAGTCCGCCCCGAGCACCTGGTACGCGTTCTCACCCGCGTGCTCGCGCAGGTACGGGAACAGCGGCGTGTACCGCTTGCCGACCAGGTCGGCGCCCTTGACGGTGCCGGTCTGCTCGTAGCCTTCCAGCTCCTTGGCGTAGTAGCCGAGCCGGGCCGCGCCCAGCAGCAGCTTCTCGCCGTCCTTCTCCATCACCGCGTAGTCGATGTCCGGCCCGACGGCCAGCGCCAGGTTGCTCGGCAGGGTCCACGGCGTGGTCGTCCACACCGCGACCTTCTCGCCGCTGTCCAGCTGGAACTTGACGGCCAGGGTCGGGTCCTGCCGGTCCTTGTAGACGTCGTCCATCCGGGTCTCGGTGTTGGACAGCGGCGTCTCGCAGCGCCAGCAGTACGCCAGTACCCGGAAGCCCTCGTACACCAGGCCCTTGTCGTGCAGGGTCTTGAAGGCCCACATGACGCTTTCCATGTAGTCCAGGTCGAGGGTCTTGTAGTCGTTGGCGAAGTCGACCCAGCGGGCCTGCCGGGTGACGTAGCGCTCCCAGTCGTTGGTGTAGCGCAGCACGGAGCTGCGGCAGGCCTCGTTGAACTCGGCCAGGCCCATGTCGAGGATCTCGGCCTTGGTGGTGATGCCGAGCTGCTTCTCCGCCTCGACCTCGGCCGGCATGCCGTGGGTGTCCCAGCCGAACCGGCGCTCGACCCGGCGCCCGCGCATGGTCTGGTAGCGCGGCACCACGTCCTTGACGTAGCCGGTCAGCAGGTGGCCGTAGTGGGGCAGGCCGTTGGCGAACGGCGGTCCGTCGTAGAAGACGAACTCGTTCGACCCCTTCGCCCCGGCGTCGCGCTGCTCCACGCTGGCCGCGAAGGTCTTGTCGGCGGCCCAGTAGTCGAGCACGCGCCGTTCCAGGGCGGGCAGGTCCGGGCTGGCCGACACACCGTCGGCCGCCGCGTCATGCAATGGATAGGCCATCGCGGGCTCCTCGTCACACTCGTCACTGTCGTTTCACAGTGCGAGGACGAGCCGGTCGGCCCGCGGTACCACCTCGCTTGCCCACCGCAGGTGCACGGCGGACCGCTCATGTCGGCTGTGACGGGCCGTCCCGTCCGGTTTTACTGAGGCCGTGCGGCCCGTTCTTCCGGAGGCTCACCGGTGATGGCCGGGTCGATGCCTGTGCGCTCCAGGTTACCGCCGACACCGCGCCGACCGTCCACCGGGTTTCGGGTGAGTCGCCCTACCGGGTCTGCGGCGAGTCGCCCCGGTAGCGCCCACTGACCACGGTCCAGTCCAGGGTGCCCCGCACCGAACCGGCCACCCCGTCCAGGTGGGCATGGACCGCCGGGTCGAACTGGGTGCCGAACGACGGCACCCGGGCGCGCAGCGGGCCGAAACCGTCCATGCGCTGCTGCCACATGTCCACCGCCTCCTGCACCGCCGCCTCGATCGACAGCTCGCGCTCGTGGGAGATCGCCAGCACCAGGTTGTGCCCGCCGGCGGTGGCGATGTCCCGGTCCAGCGAGTAGAGGTCGTTGAACCAGGACAGCAGGTCCGTTCCGGCCAGCCGGACCTCGCGCAGCGCCGGGTGGTGGTAGATCGCGTCCGGCAGGTGGGTGCCGGTGGCCAGCTCGGTGAGCAGGTGCGAGATCTCCGCCGCGGACGCCGCCCGGCGCAGCTCGACGTACTCGCCGACGCCCGGCAGGTGACCCGCGGCCTTGTTCTCCGCCTCGGTGATCACGCCGTCGAGGTGCACCGCGACCGCGTCCACGAAGCGGCTCTGCCAGGCGTCCGGCATGCGCTCGCGCAGCGCGGCCCAGATCTCGGTGAGCATCAGCCGCGGCGGCCCGGCGAAGACCTCGGTCGGCGAGTCCGAGCCGTGCAGCAGGGCCAGCAGCTCGGTGACGAAGCGGCGCAGGCGGGGCGGCTCGGGGTGCGCCGTGCCGTCGCAGACGTCGTCGACCAGGTAGAACCAGGCGAAGATCATCGCGAGCAGGGCGAGGTCGGCCGGTGGCGCATCGGGGAAGATCCGGCCCGCGTGTCCGGCGTACGCCTCTCCGGCCAGCCAGCTCTGCCCGTCGCCGTCGCTGATCAGGCCGCACTTGCGGGCCCAGCCGGTCAGATCATGTTCGGCGAGGGCCACGTACGGCGACATGCGCGAGGCGAGGGGGCAGTCGACCGGGGGGATGGCGAACACGACGGTCCTCCGTTCCGGGAGGCGGGGGTGCGGGGCACGACGGCGTCACAGCACGCGGACGCCATCATCACGATGGGTTCACGATCCATTACACAAGTGGCAAAGATCGATGTCAATCCCCCTGGCGTGCCACCTCAGCTCCGGTACGGCTCCACATCGCCTTGCGCACCGCGGCGAGGTGCGCCGTGTACGACGTCTGCTGCGCGAAGCGCCGGAATCCGACAGTGATCGATTCATCCCGCGGGCTGAGGACCCGGAGCAGGGGCCCCGAGAATCCCACGGCCCCGCCGCCACTGCCTGGGTCGATGGGCTGACCGTTCGGTGCCGGGGATGCGACCGGCGGGCTGGTGACCGGACGTCCGCAGACCGCCATCATGGCCGATGTTTGCATACGTGCTGCTGCGTGAGTACACATCGGATAGCGAGAGGCACCTGACGTGTCAGACCCCGACGAGAACACCTCCTCCCCGACCCCGCCGCCCGCCGATGACAAGGGCGGCGACTACAAGCCGGTGCACGGCGCGGACGACAAGGGCAAGGACGACAACGACGACGACAAGGGCGGCCGCAAGCGCTGGCTGCTCCTGCTGCTGCTCCTGCTCCTGATCCTGCTCCTGCTGCTGTGCGGCGGGTTCGCGTACATGAAGTGGTGGCAGAAGAAGGACGTCGACCCGGCGGCATCGCCGTCCGTGGCCGCCACCGCCACCGTCGCGCCCCCGGCGGCCAGCCCCAGCGCCGCCGACCCCAGCGCCGCCGCCAGCCCGAGCCCCACCGCGGCCGCGTCGCCGACCGCCGCGCCGTCGCCGTCGCCGACCCCCGGGCCGGTGCTGATCGCGGTGCCGAACGTGGTCGGCAAGAAGGCCACCGACGCCGAGAAGATCCTGACCGATGCCGGCTTCACCAACGTGAAGTTCCTCGGCGACGATGGCAAGGAGCTGACGCTGCTGGTCAGCTGGAAGGTCGTCAAGCAGTCGGTGAAGGCTGGCAGCAAGGTCGCCGCCGACACCGAGATCGTGCTCACCAACACCTCGGTCAGCAACGGCAAGGGCTGACCTTGGCATAGAAAGGGCACCTTCTTGACGCCATGCGTGGAAGAAGGTGCCCTTTCTGACTGTCGCTACGTCCGACCTGCACCGCAGTCGGCTACCGCGGCGCGTACCACCCGCCCGCGCACCGTGCCGAACACCGGTCGGCGGTCACACCGCGATCAGGGCCTGCAGTTCACGGGCCTGCCCGACCAGGCGGCTCGACCCCCCGCGCGCCGCGAGGGCGGCGACCTCGGGCGGCAGCCGCGTGGCGCCCGAAGACCGGCCGCACCGAACCGCCAGCGACATCAGGTCGGCAGTGCCGGGACGCGCCTTGTCCAGAGCCGTCAGCGGCGGGAGCGCGGCCATCGCCAGCCGCCAGACCTCACCCACCGCGCCGGCCGACGCGGCCTCGTCCAGCGCCGACGCGAAACGGTTCACCTTGAGCACGCCCGCCGCGGCCAGCTCACCCAGCTCCCGCCCGACGGCAGCAGTGTCCAGGTCCCCGGTCGCGGCCAGGCCCAGCAGCCCGTCGACCGCGGCGATCCGGTCGGTGGCGGAGCGCGCCGCGAGGCCGTACGCCAGCGCCAGCGCGACCGCCGGACCCACCGGGCCACCGCACTCCGCCAGATGGGCCAGCAGCAGGCCGCCGCCCTCCGTGTCCAGGTCGGCGTTCGCGGCGAGGATCGGCAGCGCCGAGGCGGCCACCACCTCCCGATGGGACGGCAGCGCGGCCGCCCAGAGCTGCGGCTCCTCGAGGTGCCCGGCCGCCCACGTCGGGTGGTCGTACCGGACGATCGTCATCACCTCCTGGACCAGCGGGCTCGCGTGCTCCGGCGGCTTCAGCGCCACCACCCGCCGTACCGCGGGCTGGTGCTCCCAGCATTGGCTCGACGGCTTGCGGTCGGCGTGCTGCTCGCGCCGCAGCGACACGGGATCGGGCACCGGCCCGCTGATCCACCTGGCGAAGGCGGCACCGGCGGGCGAGCGCAGCCGCAGCGCCGCGGTGACCACCCGCGGGTCGGTCTCGCGAGGCAGCCGCAGCAGGGCCTGCTCGAAGTCCAGCGCCCACGGCTGCCACCCGTCGCGCTCGGCCCGCTCCAGCCGCCGCAGCAGCTCCACCGGCTCCAGCCGGCCGTTGGCGTGCGTCGGCGTGGCCATGAGCAGGGGCACCGGATGCCGGCTCAGCTGCACCGACATCTCCGCGAGCCGGGCCGCGAGCACCAAATGCAGCCCGCTGCTGTTGCCGCGCAACTTCCGCAGCGCCTTGGCATGCACCGCGCCGTCGGTGCGGAACAGGTCGGCGAGCTGGCGCCACGGGTCCGACCGTCCACCCGCCACGGCAGCGGTGAGCAGCACCTCCCGCATCTGCTCGGCGGTACGCCCCCACCAGCCCATACCGTCGTCGGCCTGCCGGCGCGCCACCTTGGCCAGCGCCTCCTGGTCGTGTACCCGCCAGTGGGCGATCCCGGCCAGCACCCGCTCCACGGTCGGCACCGACCGGTCCCCGGCCAGCAGCGCGGCGAGCTCCTCGGCCAGCTCCGCAACGCTGCCCAGCGGCGGGCCCAGCGGCGCCGGAACCGGAACCGGCAGGGCGACCGGCACCGGCGCGGGCACCGGCGAAGCCGACCCCGACAGCAGCGTGGCGATCTCCGCCGTGTGCTCCGGCTGCCGCCGCGCCACTTGCCGCAGCCACGTCGTCTGCGCTTTGACCAGGGTCTTCTCCGGGCGGGCAAGCGCGACCTCGGCGACGTCACGCAGCGTGTCCCAGGCCAGCAGCCCGGCCTCGTCCACGCCGCGCAGCACCCGCTGCGCCATGGCCGCGACCGTGGAGTTGCCGGCCTCCACCAGGCGCGCGTAGTCGCCGGCTCCGGCCGCCGCCTCGTGCGCCGACACCGCCAGCGCCTCGTGCATCCGGGTGTACGCGCGCAGCGCGCTCGGCTTGCCCCCGCGCAGCAGCCGGGACCGGCAGCCCTCGACGAGCTGCCGGCGCACGGCGGCGTCGCCCGCGCCCAGCCGCAGCAGGGCGGGCATGAAGCCGCGTGCGTCGTTCTCGTACAGATAATCCAGCCGCGGACCGAGTCCGTCGTGCGTGAACATCATCGGGATCAGCGCCGCCGTGTACGGGCTGTCCCGCAGCGCTGCGTCGGGGTCGGACGCGTCACGCATCGCGTCGATCCAACCCGCCACGAAGGCCTCGCCGGTCGGCACGGCGCAGCCGCTCTCCCGGACCAGGGCGTCCACGTGCCGCCAGTGGCCGGACCAGCCCCACCCGCCGTCGACCGGCAGCCGGTCGGCCATCAGCTGCGCGAACTCGCCCAGCCATGGCACCTGCCGCACGCGCAGCGCCTCCAGCACGGGGCCCGGGTGCGTCTCGCGCAGCGTCCACCGCATCTGGCTGCGGTTCAGCGCGGCACTGGCCTTCTTCGCGGTGGACGCGCAGCCCACCAGCGCGACGATCCGGGCCTGCGCCTGACGCCGCCAGGCGTGCCACTCCTCGGGCTGCCGCCGGGCTGCGGCCGCCACGTCGGCGAACGCCGCCCGGCGCTGCTTCTCGTCGGCCCGGCGCACCCAGCCCACGACGGCGGCGACGTCGCCCGCTTCCACGGCCCGCCGCAGTTCCTCCACACCCGCCGTCGCGTTCACGCGGGCACTCCCGAGGTCACCGCGATGCGCACCGCGAGCTGGTGGCGGCAGGGTCCGCGGTCGCCCCGGTGCTTGGCCCACCACTGGCAGGTGCATCCCGCCGGTGCCCCGTCGACCAGCCGCACCTGGTACCCGCCCTCGGCGCCGCGCACCGACGCGACCTCGCCCGACACGGTCACGGCCCCGCCTTCCAGCAGCGTCCGCGCCCCGGCCAGCCGGGGGTTGAGCTTCTCCGCGGCCGCGGTGCCGAACGGCATCACCCGGTGGAAGTAGGTCGCCTCGGCGACGTCGTAGCCGACCCGCCCGGCCGTGCCCAGCAGCGCCAGGCCGGAACGGACCTGCGCCGCGGTCAGGCCGGTGGCGACGGCCAGCGCGTCGGCGTCGAGGGTGGGCGTGAGCGCGAGCAGCTCGCTGATGTGGTCCGCCGCGTCGGCGGCGTCGTCGGAGGCCAGCGCGGACAGCACCGCGCCCTCGCCGGAGAAGCCGCGGTACGGCTCGGGCGACAGGGTCAGCGACAGCCGCAGGGTCGGGGTCTCCAGCTCCCACACCGAGGCGACGGGAGCGCTGCCGGGGCGCACGGCCGGGCCGTACACGGTGAGGGTGCCCGCGTGGCGCAGCATTCCGCGCAGCGCGCCGAGCCGGTCGGTCCCGGTCAGGCAGACCGCTCCCGGCACCGGCCGGGCGGTCAGCCGCAGGCCCTGCCCGGCGGGCACCACCCACAGCGTGTCACGGCCCTTGGGCAGGCGGCGCAGGAAATCGGCGGCCGCGGCGGCGCTGATCCGCACCCGCGGCTCCATGCCCGCGGTGACCGCGTGCACCTGGGCGAACCCGCGCAGCCAGCGACCGGGCAGCGGCACCTTGCGCTCGACCACGGTGCCGTCCATGGTGGACACCGTCAGGTCCTGGGGCCCGACGGCCAGGTGCAGCGGGTCGAGGCCGCCGACCCGGGCCAGGGCGAGTTGCAGCGGCACGTTCACGTCCACGTTGGTGGTGCCGTGTTCGGGCCGCTCACCGTCCAGACCGGACGGCAGCACGTCCATCCGGGCGTACACCCCGCAGCAGCCGCTGAACGACTCGAACCGCAGCATGTCCTCGCTGCCGGTGACCACCGGGTCGAGGCTGGCCCAGTCGGTGCGCTGGTGATAGCGGGCGCGGGCGACCTCGGCGACGGCGAGCAGGCCCGTCGCGACGGTCTGCGGGGTGGTCATGAACCCGTCGAAGAACCGGGGGTGCGTGCCGCACCCGCCGGACGTCTGCAACGCGAGACCCTCCGCGGTCAACGCGGAGGGCCCCGGGTACGAATAGGTGGCTACCGACATGGCGGCCACCGTAGGGACGGGCTACGACAGTTCCGGGAACCAGAGCTTGATCTCGCGCTCCGCGGACTCGGCCGAGTCGGAGGCGTGCACCAGGTTCTCCCGGTTCGACAGGGAGAGATCGCCGCGGATGGTGCCCGCGGCCGCGGCCCGGCCGTCGGTCGCGCCGACCAGCAGGCGGATCACCGCGATGGCCTCGTCGCCCGACACGATCGCGGCCACCAGCGGGCCGGCGGTCATGAAGGCCTTGAGCGGGGGGTAGAACGCCTTCTCCACGTGCTCGGCGTAGTGCGCGTCGGCCAGCTCGGCGTCCATCGTGCGCAGCACGAGCGCGTCGACGGCGAGCCCCTTGCGCTCGAACCGCGAGATGATCTCCCCGACCAGGCCACGGCGCACCGCATCGGGCTTGATCAGCACGAGCGAACGTTCCGCCACGAACTTCCTCCTTCAAGGCGACACATGTCCCCACCTGCGGCAATACGAGGTGGGCTCATCAGCCTACCGAACTGCACTTTCCTCGATCGACGGACCCGCCTAAGGTCATGGATTGAAGACACAGCGTTGCGGGGAGGCGGCGCGCTGTGGTCGTGCACACAGCGCTCGGGGAGGCACGCGTTGGCACGGTTAGGGCGCAAACCGGTCCGGCCCGGCCGGGTGACCACCGCCGTGTGCCTCGGCGCACTGGGACTGTTCGTCATCTCGATGTCCGCCGGTCTCGGCAGCTGGCCGCTGGGCGCGGTGGGCGCGGCGATGGTCGTCGTCGGGGTGGCTCTGCTGACCACCGCGTCGATGCTCGGCGCCGACAAGGCGTACGTGGTGGGCACCGTGCACGTGGTGAAGGCTTCCGAACCGCCGCTGAACGCGGAGTTCGGCCGCTGCGAGATGCAGGTGCTGGTGGACGCGCCCGGCCATCCCGGCCAGACCGTGGTCATGAACGACCCGCGGGTGCCGGTGCTGAAGTGGCCCGACGCGGGCGACACGCTGCCCGCTCTGGTCGCCGTCGCCGACGCGCGGCGCATCAAGATCCAGTGGGAGAAGATCGGCACCCACGGCGAGCGGTACGAGCAGGGGTTCGACCACGGCGCCGACGAGTTCTACCACGATCCGGGCGACGACTACGACGATCCGCACTTCGACGACCCGCACTACGACGACCAGCACGACGACGACACCCCGGGCCGCGCGGACCCCCACGGATCAGACGACACCTACGCCGGCTTCCGCGACGACGACCCGATCGACCTCGACGCGGTGCCGGTGAGCGACCAGCTGCCCCGCCGCCAGCCGAGTCCGCACCGCCGCCCGCCGGCGCCACGCGAAGATCCCGCGCAGGTCGCCGTGCTGGAGGGTGAGCTGTACACCGGCGACGTGCCCGGCCCCCGCACGCCGATGGACGCGGAATCGCCGGACTTCACCTCCATCGACATGATCGACTTCGCGGACGTGCCGGAACCCACCGCCCCCACCATCTCCGACACCTTCACCGGGCCCGTGGCGCTGCCGCCCGCATCCGGCGCCGGCATCGACGACCTGCTCGTCGCGTCACCGCACGCCCGGCCCGCCTCGGCCGGGTCGATCCAGGGCGTGGGCATCACGCTGCTGGTCACCGACTTGACCCGCTCCCGCGGCTTCTACCACGACCTGCTCGGCTTCTACGAGATCGACGGCGGGCCGGGCAACCTGGTGCTCGCCTCCGGCGACACCCGGCTGGTGCTGCGCACGACCCCGGAGCTGGCCCCGGTGAACCGCCGTCACGTGCACCTCAACCTGGAGGTCGGCGACGTCGACGCGGTCTACCGGGAACTGAAGGTGCGCGGCGTCAAGTTCACCTACGCGCCCCGGGTGGTCAACCACGGCGAGCGCCTCGAACTGTGGGCCGCCTCGTTCAAGGACCCCGACGGCCACGGCATCGCGGTCATCGAGTGGAAGGCGCGCGGCTAGCGGGCGACGGTCCGGCGCACGTAGAGCACGTACGCCCAGGTGAGCCCGAACACGACGCCCACCACGGCGAACGCCCAGTGCAGGAAGCCCAGCAGCAGCAGCGCGACCTGGAACACCGAAACCAGCCACCAGCCCCACGGGTAGCGCAGGGTCGCCGACAGCGCCACGGACACCACCACGGCCACCAGCGCCACGGTCACCGCCGCCATGCTGCCGCCCGGCGGGCGCAGCACCCAGATCGGCATCAGCGCCAGCAACAGCACCAGCGCCTCCAGCACCAGCGTGCCCGCCCCCAGGCCGCGCACGGCGCGGGACGGGTTGCGCAGGCCGCTGGGCTTGCCGCCCAGATTCAGCTGGAGATCACGCTCACGGGCCTCGCCCGGCTTGTGCCCGGCCGGCCCTTCCGGCGTGGTGCCGGCCGCCGCCTCGTCCGGGTGGCTGTGCTCGGTCATGCCCGCTCCCCGTGGCGCTCGCTCATGCCTGCTCCTCGCCGCGCCCAGCCGGACGGCGCAGGCCGAACCGGGCGCCAGGACCCGCCCGCCGCGCCGGTCATCGCTGGAACAGCTTCCGAGCGTCGGCGACGGTCACCACGGAACCGGTGATCAGCACGCCCACGCCGCTGATGCCCGCGTCGATGTCCGCCTCGGCCAGGGTCACCGCGGCCTCGATCGCATCGGGCATCTCCGGGTGCACGTGCACCCGGTCCTCGCCGAAGATCTCGTACGCGATCTCCGCCAGCTCCTCGGCGGGCAGCGACCGCGGCGAGGAGTTGCGCGTGCAGACCAGCTCGTCGACGACCGGCTCCAGAAGCTCCAGCACCCCGTCGGCGTCCTTGTCCCCGAGCATGCCGACCACGGCCACCAGGCGGCGGAAGGAGAACTCCTCGGTCAGCGCGGCGACGGTCGCGGCCATGCCGTGCGGGTTGTGCGCGGCGTCGACCAGCACCGTGGGCGCGTTGCGGACCCGCTCCAGCCGGCCCGGCGAGGAGCTGGACGAGAAGCCCTCGCGGACCACCTCGACCTCCAGCTGCCGGTCCTTGCCCGCACCCAGGAACGCCTCGACCGCGGCGAGCGCCAGCGCCGCGTTCTGCGCCTGGTGGGCGCCGTGCAGCGGCAGGAAGATCTCGTCGTACACCCCGCCCAGGCCCTGCAGGGTCAGCACCTGACCGCCCAGCGCCAGGTTGCGCTCGATGACGCCGAACTCGCTGCCCTCGCGGGCGACGGTCGCGCCGACCTCGGCGCAGCGCTCCAGGATCGGCTCCATCGCCTCTTCCGGCTGCAGCGCGCAGATCAGCGTGGCCCCCTCGTGCACGATGCCCGACTTGGCCAGCGCGATGTCGGCGACCGTGTCGCCGAGCCACTCGGTGTGGTCCAGCCCGATCGGCGTGATCACCGCGACGCCGGCCTGGATCACGTTGGTGGCGTCCTCCGCGCCGCCCAGGCCGACCTCGACCACGGCGACGTCCACCGGGGCGTCGGCGAACGTCGCGAACGCCAGCGCGGTGGTCATGTCGAAGTAGGTCAGCGGCTCGTCGCTGCGCGCGTCGATCAGCTCGGCCAGCGGGCCGACCTCGGCGTACACCGCGGCGAAGCGCTCCTCGTCGACCGGCTGCCCGTCCAGGCTGATCCGCTCCCGCACCGTCTCCAGGTGCGGGCTGGTGTACCGCCCGGTGTGCAGCCCGTGCGTGCGCAGCAGGCTGTCGATCATGCGTGCGGTCGAAGTCTTGCCGTTGGTGCCGGTCAGATGGATCGACGGGTACGCCCGCTGCGGGCTGCCGAGCACGTCCAGCAGCTCCTCGATGCGGCCGAGGTCGAAGACCATCCGGGTGAAGCCGCGCCGGTCCAGCGCGGCCTCCACCTCGGCGTAGGACATGTCCTGCCCGTCTTGAGCGGAAGAGCTCACGAATGTCACCCTAGCTGCGCGAGCGCGGCGTCGATGCGAGTCACGTCGGCTTCGGCTGTGGCGAGCCGCTCGCGCAGTTTCGCCACCACCTGCTCCGGAGCCTTGGCCAGGAATCCTTCGTTGCCCAGCTTCGCGGTCGCCTGGGAGATCTCCTTCTCCGCGGCGGCCCGGTCCTTGGTCAGGCGGGCCCGCTCGGCGGCCACGTCGATGCTGCCCCGGGTGTCCAGGGAGACCGTCACGCCGCCCGCGACCGCGACCGTGCCGGTGGCGGTGAAGCCGTCGGCGGGCACGTCCAGCCGGGCCAGGAAGCGCATCAGCGGCTCGTGCGCGGCGATGCCCGCAGCGGCCAGCCCGTCCAGCGCCGCGGCCACCCGCTGACCGGGCTTGAGGCCCTGGTCGGCACGGAAGCGGCGGACCTCGGTCACCACCCGCTGCAGCATCTCCAGCTCGGCCTCGGCCGCGTCGTCGATCAGCGCCGGGTTCGCCGCGGGCCACGCCGCCACCATCACCGACGCGTCGCCCTCGACCTTGTTCAGGGCGCACCACAGCTCGTCGGTGACGAACGGGATGACCGGGTGCAGCAGCCGCAGCAGCTGGTCCAGCACGTGCCCCAGCACCCGGCGGGTGCGCTCGGCGGCGGCCGCGTCGTCACCGGTCAGCACCGGCTTGGCCAGCTCCACGTACCAGTCGCAGACGTCGTCCCAGGCGAAGTGGAACAGGCTGTCGCAGACCTTCGCGAACTCGTAGTTCTCGAAGTACTCGTCGACCTCGGCGATGGTGTGCTGCAGCCGGGACAGGATCCAGCGGTCGATGGTCGACAGCTCGGTGGGCAGGTCGCCGTCGGTGTGCGCGCCGTTGATCAGCGCGAACCGGGTGGCGTTCCAGAGCTTGTTGCAGAAGTTGCGCGAGCCCTGGCACCACTCCTCGCTGACCGGCACGTCCGAGCCCGGGTTCGCGCCGCGGGCCAGGGTGAACCGGGTCGCGTCCGCGCCGAAGCGCTCGATCCAGTCCAGCGGGTCGACCACGTTGCCGAACGACTTGCTCATCTTCTTGCCGTACTGGTCGCGCACCATGCCGTGCAGTGCGACGACATCGAACGGCTGCTTGCCGTCCATGGCGTACAGGCCGAACATCATCATCCGGGCGACCCAGAAGAACAGGATGTCGTAGCCGGTCACCAGCACGCTGGTCGGGTAGAACTTCGCCAGGTCGGCGGTCTGCTCCGGCCAGCCCAGCGTCGAGAACGGCCACAGCGCCGAGGAGAACCAGGTGTCGAGCACGTCCTCGTCCTGGCGCCAGCCCTCGCCGCTCGGCACCTCGTCGTCGGGGCCGACGCAGACGACCTCGCCGTCCGGGCCGTACCAGACCGGGATGCGGTGGCCCCACCACAGCTGGCGCGAGATGCACCAGTCGTGCATGTTGTCGACCCAGGCGAAGTAGCGCTTGGACAGCTCGGCCGGCTCGATCCGGGTGCGGCCGTCGCGCACCGCGTCCCCGGCGGCCTTGGCCAGCGGGCCGGTGTTGACGAACCACTGCAGCGACAGCCGCGGCTCGACCGTCGTCTTGCAGCGCGAGCAGTGCCCGACCGCGTGCAGGTAAGGGCGCTTCTCGGCGACGATCCGCCCCTGCTCGCGCAGCGCGGCGACCACGGCCGGGCGGGCCTCGTACCGGTCCAGGCCCTGGAACGGCCCGTGCACCGTGATGATCGCCCGCTCGTCCATCATCGTGATGGAGGGCAGGTTGTGCCGCTGGCCGATCTCGAAGTCGTTCGGGTCGTGCGCCGGGGTCACCTTCACGCAGCCGGTGCCGAACGCCGGGTCGACGTGCGCGTCGCCCACGATCGGGATGCGCCGGCCGGTCAGCGGCAGCTCCACCTCGGTGCCGATGAGGTGCTTGTAGCGCTCGTCGTCGGGGTGCACCGCCACCGCGGTGTCGCCGAGCATCGTCTCGGCCCGGGTGGTGGCGACCACGATCTCGTCGCTGTACCGGATGGAGATCAGCTCGCCCTCGTCGTCGCTGTGCTCCACCTCGATGTCGCTCAGCGCGGTCAGGCAGCGCGGGCACCAGTTGATGATGCGCTCGGCGCGGTAGATCAGGTTGTCGTCGTACAGCTTCTTGAAGATGGTCTGCACGGCCCGCGACAGGCCCTCGTCCATGGTGAAGCGCTCGCGCGACCAGTCGACGGAGTCGCCGAGGCGGCGCATCTGCCCGAGGATCGCACCGCCGGACTCGGCCTTCCACTGCCACACCCGCTCGACGAACGTCTCGCGGCCCAGGTCGTGACGCGACAGACCCTCCGCGGCGAGCTTGCGCTCCACCACGTTCTGGGTGGCGATGCCGGCGTGGTCCATGCCGGGCAGCCACAGCGCCTCGAAGCCCTGCATGCGCTTGCGGCGGATCAGCGCGTCCTGAATGGTGTGATCCAGCGCGTGGCCGACGTGCAGCGAACCCGTCACGTTCGGCGGTGGGATCACGATCGCGAACGGCGGCTTGTCGCTCTTCGCGTCGGCGTCGAAGTGACCGGCGGCTACCCACGACTCGTACCGCCGCTGCTCTACCTCGCCGGGCTGGTACGCGGCGGCAAGCTCGGAGGACAACGGGGCGCGCGGCTCGCGCGGCTGCTGGCTGAGTTCGGTCACCCGCCAAGTCTACGAAGCGAGCTTGGGTCCACCGCTGGCAGGCTGCGGCTTGCTAGGCTCCGCGGGTCGGCGGAAGGTGGGCACATGTCAGAGCAGGACGCGAAGGTACGCCAGGATTCGGCTACGCCGGAACCTGGTGAGATACCGCAGCACGCCCGTCCCGCCGTGCGGATGATGCCCGGACCCGCCACGGAACCCGAGGACGAGCCCGCGCCGCACAGCAAGCGCCGCCGCTGGACCCTCACCGTGATGGCCGTGCTCGGCGCCGGCGCATTGGCCGCCGCGTTCACCCTCGGCCCCACGCTGATCCGGATCACTCAGCAGAACGACGCCAAGCTCACCATGCCCGAGAAGATCGGCGCGATGGTCCGCGACGACAGCCCCGCCGCCAAGGACACCGCCGGCTACCTGCTGACCGCGCTGGCCGCCGACATCGAACTCGACACCACCGCCACGGGCATCTACACCGACCCGGCCGAAGGCGCGGCGAAGAGCGTCATGGTGTTCGGCGGCACCACCACCATGTTCAGCCCCGAGCGGGAACTCGACACCGTGCTGAAGCTCATGGAGGACGAGACCGGCGGCGTCACCGGCCTCAAGGAGTACGAGCCCGGCGACCTGGGCGGCATCCTCAAGTGCGGCTCCGCCGACGGCCCCGACGGCGTGATGGCCGTCTGCGGCTGGGCCGACCACGGCAGCATCGCCCTGGCCCTCTTCCCCAGCCGCACCCCCGCCGAAGCCGCCCCCCTGATGACCACCATCCGCACCACCACCCTCTCCCGCCCCTGACCCCTTCGGGTCGATCATGAACTTATGGCACGGTTCGACGGCGGGTCGCGGCCATAACTTCATGATCGATCGCGCTCGCCATTTTGCCGGGCCACCCGGAGCAGGCGGCCCGGCACGGCCGGATCAGCCCAGGTGGTCGGTGCGATCGGTCGCCAGGATCAGCTCGTAGGCGTTCATGCGCAGCGGGCCGAGGGTCAGCAGCTCCGAGGCGAGCAGCTCACCCGTGCGGGGGTGGAAGATCAGCAGGTGCTGCTGGCTGTGCTCGCGGTCGTCGAAGGTGACGGCCACGCCGTCGCGCCCGGCCCGGTCGGTCACCTCGCCGCGCCACCGGAACCCCGGCACATCGGCGAGGATGCGCAGGATCTCCGCGCGGGTCCGCCGCGGGACCGCGTACCGGCCGAAGGTATTGCCGGTCTCCCTGCTGACGGCGCCGGCGCCCAGGCCGGTCTTCAGCAGTCCGGCCAACCCCGGCCGGTCCGCGGGCAGCAGTGCCCGGTCGAACGGCGGCAACGGGATGTCGTCGATCGCGGAGCTCGCGGCGATCTCCAGACGGCCTGCCCAGTAGTCGCGCGATGCCTGGTCCGGGTATTCGGGCGCACCCGTGGTGGTGCGCTGCCGACCCGTTCCACCGGGGGTCCACCAGACTTTCGACTCCCGGGAGAAGGCCACGGCGAACCGGCCGCCGGGCGACGTCATCACCGGATCGCCCCACACCTTTTTGTGGTGATAGGTGAACCTGCCCGCACTGTTCTCGTACGGCGCGTCGGCCAAGGCGCCGGCCAGGGCGCGCAGCCGAGGCCCCGCCGGCTCGTCCGTGCCCGGCCGGTACGCCACGGGAACGAGCACCCGCCCCGGCACCGCGCCGGACGGATCGGCGGGACCCGGCTCCACACCGATGGGCGTATTCGCCGACACGATCACCACCCCGGCGCCGGCCGCCGCCACGATCGCCCCGGTAGCAAGGACCATCCGCCGCGGCAGCCGGGCGTCGCGGCGGGCGGTGCGCGGCTCGGCGGTCGACTCGGCCCAGGCGATCAGCTCGCGTGCCGAGAGCCGGGGCGGTTCGGGCGGCGTGCGGCGTGCCGGGTCGGCGGGGCCGAGGAGGGTACGGGTCCGCTGTTCTCCGAACATCACAGGTCCTTTCACGATCGGGCCAGTTTGCGGTGCGGCATGGGCGGGGTGGGCGCGGCCGACATGGCAGCGGTGAGCCGTCCACGGGCACGGTGCAGTCGCACCGCCGCGGTGGTGCGGCTACAGCCGAGCACCTGCGCGGCCTCGGAGACCGTCAGTTCCTCCCAGCCGATCAGCCGGAGGATCTCCTGGTCGAGTTCGGAGAGCGAACGCATGGCGGCCCACACGTCGGCCACCCCCACGGTCGCGTCGGCGGCGGTCGAGCCCGGTTCCCGCAGGACGTCGGCCTCGACGATCGGCACCTGCCGACCCGCCGCCCGCCGGGCCCGCCAGTGATTGGCCAGCAGCCGTCGGGACACCCCGTACAACCAGGGCAGGCAACGGTCCGGCACCTCCTGCCTTCGACGCCACGCGACGGCGAACACGTCCTGCGCGAGCTCGGCGGGCATGTCCGCGTCGGCCAGCCGACGGCGGCCGTACTGGAGGATCTGCTGATAGTGGTCGTCGTAGATCTTGGTGAACCAGCCTTCGTCGCGGCTGAGCGGCGGGCCCATGCGAACTCCTTACTGCGATGGCGATTGTCACCCTGCTCTGTGTCGGCGGCGGCTCGATGATTACCGCGAACCGGTGTCCGGAAGGTCCATCGCCGGTGATCAGCATCGGCTAGGGTGCCGGGCGTGGAGACCGCCGGCGTGAAATGGGCATGAAAAAGGGCCCCGGTAGGGGCCCGAATAGTGTCCGGATACGCGTCAAGGCCCACCCCGGAGGGGTGGGCCTTGACTGCGATGTTTGTCCGGCGGCGTCCTACTCTCCCACAACGTCCCCGTTGCAGTACCATCGGCGCTGGAGGGCTTAGCTTCCGGGTTCGGAATGTTACCGGGCGTTTCCCCTCCGCCATGGCCGCCGTAACTCTA
>NZ_VIQO01000014.1 GCF_007483665.1 Catellatospora sichuanensis | reverse complement strand
TCAGGCCCGTCATAGTCTCTACCCGTGGCGGTCTGTCCGCGAAGATCGGTTGAGTTGTCACAAGCCAGGTGATCTACCCGCGGACGGGTCGTCGTGTCTACTTCCGACAGATCACAGGTTGACCAAACGCTCCGGCCGTTAATCGATGTCTATCGAGTGAATAGCTCTCTGAGTACTTGGGCCACTCCAACGCGGCGTTCACGCTCAGGGTCTATGCCC
The DNA here is from genome assembly GCF_007483665.1 of Catellatospora sichuanensis. GTDB lineage: Bacteria > Actinomycetota > Actinomycetes > Mycobacteriales > Micromonosporaceae > Catellatospora > Catellatospora sichuanensis. Next base: position 352,635 of record NZ_VIQO01000014.1, on the reverse strand, counting down.
ATCTGATGCCAGTTAGCCAGGACCGTACCCGCCGCGCGATCGACGATCTGTTCGGCGGGGACGGCCCTGACGGCATGGCGACGGCATGATCTTGAAATCAGGCCGCCTGAGAGATCATCTGACGTAGATGTTTGGAGAGTTTGGGCTGGTCATGCCGTCGCCGATAAAGAAGCTCGGGTGCGGCGGCTGGTTGTAGGCGGTGTTCTGCCAGGCGATGGCGACCCGGTACATCGGGTCGTGCATCAGCGTGTGGATGCGCCGGTCGGTGGTGTTGGTGGTGGCGTAGATGCGCAGTGCGGTGTTGTCGCTGGTGCGCCAGATGACCTCTTCGCGCCAGTCGCCGAACAGGTCGGCCGACAGTGCGGGCGTGGACTTGGTGCCGTTGTTCGAGGCGACGTTGCTGCCGGTGAGCAGGCGGGCGTCGCTGCCGGTGCCGTACTTGTCGATGTGCGTGCCGTCGAGCAGTTCGCGTACCGGGTCGCCGTCCCACCAGACCAGGAAGTTGGCCGAGCCGGGCTTGCGGCCCAGCGTGCCGCCGCCGTTGGCGCTGCGCATGTTCGAGTCGGCCGACGACCAGGCCTCGGCGCCGGGGTTGCCGGCCCAGACGTCCCCGGCGACGCCGCGGCCGTTGTCACCCGCGGCCGCGGTGCTCCACAGCACCTGCCCGGTACGCGCGTCGGCGAGCCAGGTCGCGGGCTTGCTGGCATCCTCGCTGACCTTGTAGACCTCGAGCCCGGCGCGGCTCGGGATCAGATCGCCGACGTGCAGGGCGTCGCCGTGGCCGTGGCCGGTGTTCCACAGCGGCGTGCCGTTGTCGTTGATCGTCATCGCGCCGAAGATGATCTCGTCGCGGCCGTCGGCGTCGACGTCGCCGATGGACAGCTGGTGATTGCCCTGGCCGGCGTACTGGCTGCCGGCGCTGTTGGAGTCGAACGTCCACCGGCGGGTGAGCGAGCCGTTGCGGAAGTCCCAGGCCACGATGACGGAGCGGGTGTAGTAGCCGCGCGACATGATCAGCGACGGACGTACGCCGTCGAGGTATGCCGTGCCGGCCAGGAAGCGGTCGACGCGGTTGCCGTAGTTGTCGCCCCAGGACGACACGGTGCCGCGAGGCGGCTCGTAGCTGACGGTCGACAGGGCAGCGCCGTTCAGGCCGTTGAACATGGTGAGGTATTCGGGCCCGGCCAGCACGTAGCCGCTGGAGTTGCGGTGATCGGCGCTGGCGTTGCCGATGACGGTGCCGACGCCGTCGCGGGTCGCGTCGGCGGTCTTCATGGCCACCTCGGCGCGGCCGTCGCCGTCGTAGTCGTACACCTGGAACTGGGTGTAGTGCGCTCCGGCGCGGATGTTGCGGCCCAGGTCGATGCGCCACATGCGGGTGCCGTTGAGCCGGTATGCATCGACGTAGACGTTGCCGGTGACGCCGGACTGGGAGTTGTCCTTGGCGTTGTCGGGGTCCCATTTGAGCACGATCTCGTACTGGCCGTCGCCGTCGAGGTCGCCGACGGAGGCGTCGTTGGCGGAGTAGCCGCTGGCCGGTGCGGAGATCGGCACGTCGAGGTAGTTGCCGCCGGTGAAGCGCACCGACGTCGGCGAGGCGGCCTGTTCGGTGCCGCCGACCACGGCGCGCACGGTGTAGGAGGCGTCGGCCGCGGCCCCGCTGTCCAGGTAGTTCGTCGAGTTCGTGATCGGCGAGGAGTTCACCTTCGTGCCGCCGCGGTACACGTTGAAGCCGGTGCTGTAGGACTCGGTGCCGAGCAGCCGCCAGGACACCAGGTTGGCGCTGCCGGAGCGGACGCTGACCAGGCCCCGGTTGAGGTCCTCCATCTGCTTGGCCCCGGATGGCGGCGGGCCGGACGGCGACGGGCTCGGCGAGGCGGGGGCCGACGGTGACACCGACGGCGAAGCCGACGGCCGCGGGGACGCCGACGCGGACGGCGACGGTGCGGCCGAGGTCGGCGCGGGCGCGCCGGTGCAGGCGGTGCCGTTGAGGGCGAAGCTCGCCGGGGCCGGGTTCGACGCGTTGTTCCAGGAGGCGTTGAAGCCGAAGGCGGTGCTCGCGTTGGTGGCGATGGGTGCGTTGTAGCCCGCGTCGGTGACGGACACGTTCGCACCGGACTGCGTGAAGCTGCCGCCCCAGAGCTGTGTGACGGCCTGCCCGGCGGTGAAGGCCCAGGTCAGGGTCCAGCCGTTGACGGGGTCGCCGAGGTTGGTGATGGTGACGTTGGCGCCGAAGCCGCCGCCCCACTGGTTGGTGACGGCGTAGTCGACGCGGCAGCCTGCGGCCGCCTGGGCGCTGACCGCGGTCACGACGCCCGCGGTCAGGACGGTGACGGTGGCGGCGGCGAGCACCGCGATCCGCCGTCGGGTACGTGTGGGCATGTGCCTCTCCCGAGGGATGGGTGTGGACCGGGCGGACGCCCGGCACGGTGATTCGGGGGACGTTCAGCCGGATGCCGGAGGGGCGTGTGGCCGTCGCGGGCGCGATGTGTCTCGGCCCGGTGCGGTGGTTGACGGAGTCGACGCCTGACCGGCCTGGCTCGAATGCATGCCCGGTGCATCCGTTTCGCCCATTGCGCGGTAGCGTGCCCTGCTCCCGGCAGAGATGTTAGACCTGTCGATGCATAGCCACAAGCGGGCGGTCCGCGGTGTGCGCGCGGAAACGGGCCGCGACCGGCGCGTCTTTCGCGATAGTCTCACCGTCTTGATCAAACGGGGAGGTATCACGGTGAAGCTTGCCGAAGCCCTGGCGCTGCGCGCCGACGCCGTACGCCGGGTGGAGCAGCTGCGTGCCCGGATCGCCGGCAGTGCCCGCTACCAGGAGGGCGAGGAGCCTGCTGAGGACGCGGCGGCGCTGCTGGCCGAGTCGGGCGAGGTGCTGACCGAGCTCGAGGCCCTGATCAGCCGGATCAATCGGACCAACGCCACCGTCAGCACCCTCGGCGGCCTCACCCTGACCGAGGCGCTGGCCCGTCGCGACGTGCTGCGTATGCGCCACTCGGTCATCACCGCCGCGGCCGACGCCGCCGCAGGCCGTGACCAGCGCGGCATGGCCGTACGCCAGCTGCGCTCGGAACTGAAGATGCTCAGCGCGCTGTCGGTGGCCGATCTTCGAGCCCAGGCTGACCGGCTCGCCCGCGACATCCGCGAGGTGGACGTCGACATCCAACGCGCCAACTGGGAGGCCGACCTCGTGGACTGACTCCTGGGGATGTGCAGCAGGTAGCCGTTGCGGAGGCGTGCACTACCGAGGGCCGGCGGTTCCGGTCCACCTTCTCTGGCGCGCGAAGGGCAGCGCGGGGGTTCGACTCCCCGGTCACCACGTATGCCCCCATGGCGCACATGTGATGGCGCACAGGGAACAGCACACCACCATGTGCAGATCCGCAGCGGCGAGGGCGGGCTCGGGGCATGCACCTCACCAGGGTCTTGAAGGGCGTCTCCGGCAGGAGGCGCCCTTCGCCGTGTGCGGGAACGCCGCACGACCTGCCGCGGTGCCAGCGAGCAGGCCGGGACCCTCGACAAGGTTGGTAAGGGCGCCTTCCGCAACGCGGAGCATGCGGAAGGCGCCCTTATTCACGGGAGGAGCAGGCGGGAGAGGCGGCGGGTGGCGAGCCAGGAGCCGAGGGCGGCCATGGCGAGCAGGTAGCCGACGGCGACGAGCATGCCGGGGCCGAGCTGGCCGGTGGTGAGGCCGCGCAGGAGCTCGATGCTCTGGTAGAGGGGGAGCGCGGCGACGACGGGCTGGACCGCGGCGGGGTAGACCGACAGCGGGTAGAACGTGGTCGCGAACAGGAACATCGGCAGCATGACCAGCTGCAGGTACTGCTGGTGGTGGAACTCGCGGATCACGGTGATCGCGGCCATGCCGGCGGCGGAGAAGGCGTACGCGATCAGCACGCAGGCAGGCAGCGCGAGCAGTGCCCACCACGAGTGGACCATCCCGAACGCGGCGATCACGACGAGAAAGCAGGCCGCGGACAGGGTGCTGCGCAGCACCGACGCGGCGATCTCGCCGTACGCGATGTCGCGCACGGTCAGCGGGGTGGTGATGATCGCGTCGTAGAACTTCTCGAAGCGCAGCCGCCACCAGACCGCGCCGGTGGTCTCCGCGATGGCGCTGTTCATCGCGGACGTGGCCAGCAGCGCGGGCGCGACGAACGCGGCGTAGGCGACCGCGCCGCCGTCGCCGTCGATCAGCTGTCCGATGCCGACGCCGATGGACATCAGGTAGAGGAACGGTTCGAACACGCCGTTGACGGCGAGGTTCCACGGCCGGCCTTTGCGCAGCACCCACAGGTGCCGCAGGACGATCACGTGCGCGGCGGGCATCATGGTCCCCTTCACGGGTGCAGGTGGCGGCGGAAGTTGCGCCGTGCGATCAGGTAACCGGCCAGCGCCATGGCCGACAGGTACGCGGTGTGGGTGAGGCTGCCCGCCCAGGTGGCGGTGCCGAGGGTGAGGGTGCGGCAGAGTTCGACGCCGTGCCACAGCGGGGTGAGCGCGACGAGGTGCTGTGCCGCCTCCGGTAGCTGCGTGGTGGCGAAGAACGTGCCGGAGAACAGGTACAGCGGCATCACCACCCACTTGAACAGCGTCTGCACCGGGCGTACGTCGGGCAGCGTCACCGCCCAGGCGGTCACCGGCATCGCGAACGCGAACCCGGTCAGCGCCGCGGCGGGCAGCACCAGCGCGGCCAGCGGCGACGTCGCGACTCCGAACGCGAACATGACGGCGCAGAACGAGGCCGCGCCGATGGCGACCTTCACGGCCATGAACAGTGCGTGCCCGTTGAGCACGTCGACCGGTTCGAGCGGGGTCGCCACCGCGACCGGATACGCCCGGCCCGGCATGCGGTGGTAGCTGACCGGGAACGCCGACTCGATCATGCCGTTCTGCATGGACGCGGCGGCGAGCATGCCGGGGGCGAAGAACGCCAGGTAGCTCACCCCGCCCAGGGCCGCGAGGTCCGAGCCGACCAGGGTGCCCAGCCCCGCGCCGATGGCGATCAGGAACAGCAGCGGGTTGGCCACGCTGATGACGATGGTGCCCTTCCAGTTGCGCCGGTAGTGCAGCCAGCAGTAGCGGTAGAAGCGCAGGGCCATGACCGGCGGTGCGGTGGTGGTCGGCATCAGTCCACCAGCGTCCGGCCGGTCAGCGCGAGGAACACGTCCTCCAGGCTGGACCGGCGCACCAGCGCGGTCACCGGCGTCAGGCCGAGGGTGTGCGCGGCGGCCAGCGCGGCGTCGCCCTCGGCGGTGTACCACAGCAGCCGGTCGGGCAGCTCCTCGATGCGGTCACCGGCCACGGCCTGGCGCAGCTTGTCCAGCGCGGCTGCCTGCTCGCCGATGCCGAAGCGCAGTTCCAGGACCTCGCGGGTGGCGTGCGCGGCGATCAGCGCGGCGGGGGAGCCCTGTGCCACGATCCTGCCGCCGTCCATCACCACGAGCCGGTCGCACAGTTGCTCGGCCTCGTCCATGTAGTGCGTGGTCAGCACGAGGGTGACGCCCTGCTGCTTGAGCCGGAACAGCCGGTCCCACAGCACGTGCCGGGCCTGGGGGTCGAGTCCGGTGGTGGGCTCGTCGAGCAGCAGCAGTTCGGGCTCGTTGATGAGGGAGCGGGCGATGGTGAGGCGGCGGCGCATGCCGCCGGACAGCGCCTCGACGCGCTCGCCGGCCTTTTCGGACAGTTGCGCGAAGTCGAGCAGCCGCGTTGCCTGGTCGTCGATGTGCTGGGTGGACAGTCCGAAGTAGCGGCCGTAGATGAGCAGGTTCTCGCGCACGCTGAGTTCGGTGTCGAGCGCGTCGTCCTGTGGCACGACACCGAGCCGGGCGCGGATGCGCCGGCCGTCGACGGCCGGGTCCATGCCGAGCACGCGCAGCGTGCCCGCGGTGGGCGGGGACACGCAGGCGATCATCCGCATGGTGGAGGACTTGCCTGCGCCGTTCGGGCCGAGGAAGCCGAAGGCCTCACCGCGGTGCAGGTCGAAGTCGATGCCGTTAACGGCGGTGAAGGGGGTGGAGCGCTTGTCCCGCGGCGGGTAGGTCTTGACGAGCCCCGTGGCTTGTGCGATCACGTCTGACACAGCCGCCAGCGTAGGAACGAGATTGAAAAACTGCAAGAAATTTACATGTCAAAGCAAATTCCTAACATCGCGGTATGAGGACCGCGGCGCCCTCGACCCGGTCCGCCGCGAGGTCGGCGAGCGCGTCGTCGGCCCGGTCCAGCGGGTACGGCGTCACGGTCACCGACAGCGGGTGCGCCGCGGCCAGGGCCAGGAACTCGCGTCCGTCGTCGCGGGTGTTCGCGGCGACGCTGCGCAACTGGCGTTCCTGGAACAGATGGCGCTCGTAGTTCAGGACGGGGATGTCGCTCAGGTGGATGCCCGCGACGGCCAGGGTGCCGCCCCGGTCCAGCGCCGACAGCGCGGGCGGCACCAGATCGCCGACCGGCGCGAACAGGATCGCCGCGTCCAGCGGCGCGGGCGGCTGCTCGTCCGCGCCGCCCGCCCAGGTGGCGCCCAGGCTCAGGCCCAGTTCGCGGGCGGCGGCCGAGCGGGTCATCACGTACACCGTCGCGCCCTGGGCGAGGGCGACCTGCGCGGTGAGGTGCGCGGACGAGCCGAAGCCGTAGATGCCCAGGGTGCCCCCGGCGGGTAACTCGGCTCGGCGCAGCGCCCGGTAGCCGATGATGCCCGCGCACAGCAGCGGGGCCAGGTGCACGTCGTCGTAGCCGTCCGGCAGCCGGTAGGCGTAGTCCGCGGGCACCACGGTGTACTCGGCGTAACCGCCGTCGGCGTCCCAGCCCGTGTAGCGGGAGGCGGGGCACAGGTTCTCCTGGCCGCGGCGGCAGTAGACGCAGGTCCCGTCGGTGTGCCGGAGCCACGCGATACCCGCGCGGTCCCCGACCGCCCACCCGGTCACGGCGTCCCCGTGGGCGGTGACCTCGCCGACGACCTGGTGGCCGGGTATCACCGGGCTGCGGTGGGGCGGCAGATCACCCTCCGCGACGTGCAGGTCGGTGCGGCACACCGCGCAGGCCCGTACGCGTACCAGCAACTCGTCGGCAGCCGGGACGGGCACCGGCCGGCGCACCGCTCGCAGCGGCCGGGTCGCGATCGGCCCCGGCGCGGCGACCTCCCACGCGGCCATGGTCTCCATGACCTCCATCATCGTCGGGCGAGGGCCGGTCAGGGTGCTGATCTACCATCGGCCCATGAGCGCAGCGGTGGGCGACGAGATTCCGAAGATCAGCGGGCCGGCGAACGACGCCCTGGCCCTGGCCGGTCACACCACGCTGACCGCGATCGCGCAGCTGAGGAAGAAGGACCTGCTCGACCTGCACGGCGTCGGCCCTAAGGCGATCCGGATCCTGCGCGAGGCGCTCGCCGAGCGCGGGCTGACCTTCGCCGACGAGCGCAAGTGATCATCTGTGGGTAGGCTCCCGTCAGGACGACGGGGAGGACCACCATGCCAGCGGCAGACGACGGCTTGGCGTACGGCGCACGGCTGGCCCGCCACTACACGGCTTCGGCCGCGCTGGCGCTGCTCAGCGACGCCGAACTCGCCGACCGGGTGGCCTCGGCCGAGGTAGTCGGCGCGGGCATCGGCGGTGTCACGGCCCGGCTCGACGTCGGCGGGACGACCGTGTTCGTCAAGCGCATCCCGCTGACCGATCTGGAGCGCCGTCCCGAGCACGTGCGCTCCACCGTCAACCTGCACGGACTGCCCCCGCACTGCCAGTACGGCATCGTCTCGCCCGGCTTCGGGGCCTGGCGCGAGCTGGCCGCGAACACGCTGACCACCAACTGGGTGCTGGCCGGGCGGCATCCGGGTTTCCCACTCATGTACCACTGGCGGGTGCTGCCCGGTGCCCCGGCCGTCGCCGCCGAACACGCCGACATCGAGGCCTCGGTCGCGTTCATGGGCGGCGACCCGGCCGTCCGCGACCGCCTGGAGGCGCTGGCGAGGGCCTCGGCGAGCCTGGTCCTGTTCCTCGAACACCTGCCGCACCGGCTCGGCGACTGGCTGGCCGGACCGGTCGCGGCAGGCGGGGGCGAGCTGGTCGCGGCCTGCCGGATGATGGAGCAAGGCCTGGTCGGCGGCGTGGACTTCCTGCAGGCGCACGAGCTGCACCACTTCGATGCGCACCTGGGCAACCTGCTCACCGACGGCCGCCACGTCTACTTCGTCGACTTCGGACTGGCGGTGTCACCCCGGTTCGCGCTGTCGCCGCAGGAGTCGGCGTTCCTGACCCGCCACGCCACCCACGACGCCGGATACGTACGGATGAGGCTGGTCAACTGGCTCGTCCAGCATGTGGTCGGCGTGCCGGTGCCGGACGACGGCGGGCCCGTCGAGCGCAATGCCTACATCCGCGAGTGCGCCTCGGGCCGACGGCCGGAGGGCGTCGAGCCGGACCTCGCCGACATGATCGTCAGGCACGCGCCGGTCGCCGCGCTGATGAACGACTTCTACTGGCAGCTGTTCGACGGCGCGATGCAGACGCCATACCCGGCGGACGAGGTGGCCCGCGCACTGCCCCGATGACTCACCGAGTGCAAGCAGTTGCATGAACCGTTGCTGCAAACGGTGACGTTGCGAGTCGGTTTTGGAATTGTTTCCGTCGACATCTTGCCGTGCCCTGGACCCGGGCATAGGGTTTGGCCAATCCCCGCCCGGGGATGCGGTCCCGCTCACCGCCGTTCGCTGCCGGACATCCGATGTCCGGCGACGGAGGGTGCCACGCTCCCCGCGCCACGCCCCTCCGGCTGTGCAGGAAGGGAGTGCGTCATGGCAGTATCCCGGCGGAGGTTCGTGACCTCCGTGGCGTCCGGGTCAGCCCTCGCCGCCACCGGCGGCGCCGTCGCAGGAGGACTCACCGCGGCGAGCCCGGCCGCGGCGGCCAGCCCGCCCGGCGACGTCGTCGGCAAGATCTCGGTCGGCTACCAGGGGTGGTTCGCCTGCACCGGCGACGGCGCCCCGATCAACGGCTGGTGGCACTGGAGCAACAACTGGGGCCAGCCGCCCTCGCCGAGCAACAACGCGATCGTGTCCTGGCCGGACATGCGCGACTACCCCGCCCAGTACCAGACCGCGTACGCCAACCTCGGCAGCGGCCAGCCCGCGAAGCTGTTCTCGTCCTACGACCAGTCCACGGTGAACCTGCACTTCCAGTGGATGCAGCAGCACGGCTGCGACACCGCGGCACTGCAGCGGTTCAACCCGTTCGGCGGCGAGGGCCCGACCCGCGACGCGATGGCCGCGAAGGTGCGCACCGCCGCGGAGGCCTACGGGCGCAAGTTCTACCTCATGTACGACGTCACCAACTGGACCAACATGCAGTCGGAGCTGAAGACCGACTGGACCACCAAGATGTCGGCCTACACCTCGTCCCCGGCGTACGCCCGGCAGAACGGCAAGCCGGTCGTCTGCATCTGGGGCTTCGGTTTCAACGACCCGGGCCGCCCCTTCGCGCCCGCGGCCTGCCTCGAAGTGCTCAACTGGTTCAAGGCCCAGGGCTGCTACGTCATCGGCGGCGTGCCCACCTACTGGCGGCAGGGCATCAACGACTCCCGGGCCGGTTTCTTCGACGTGTACACGGCGTTCAACATGATCTCGCCGTGGATGGTCGGCCGCACCGGCGACGTCAACGGCCTGGACTGGTTCTACACCAACGTCAACGTGCCCGACCAGGCCGAGTGCAACAACCGCGGCATCGACTACCAGCCCTGCGTGATGCCCGGCGACCTGTCCTCGCACCACCGCTTCCACGGCGACTTCTACTGGCGGCACCTGTACAACATGATCCGTGTCGGCGCCCAGGGCCTCTACGTGTCGATGTTCGACGAGTACAACGAGGGCAACCAGATCGCCAAGACCGCCGAGAACGCCTCGCAGGTGCCCACCAACTCCGGCATCGTCACCCTCGACGAGGACGGCACGGTCTGCTCGTCGGACTACTACCTGCGCATCACCGCCGACGGCGGCCGCATGCTCAAGGGGCAGCTCGCACTGACCGCGGTGCGGCCCACCCAACCGGTCGTCGGCGGGCAGCCGCCGGTCGACAGCAACCTGGCGCTGCACAAGCCGGCCACGGCGAGCAGCGTCAACGCGAGCTTCGTGCCGCAGAACGCGGTCGACGGCAACCCGGCGACCTACTGGGAGAGCGTGAACAACGCGTTCCCGCAGTGGCTGCAGGTCGACCTCGGCGCGGCCGCCACCGTCAGCCGGGTGGTGCTGAAACTGCCCGCCGGCTGGGGCAGCCGCGTGCAGACCCTGTCCGTGCAGGGCAGCACCAACGGCTCGACGTTCAGCACGCTGTCCGGCTCGGCCGGGCGCACCTTCGACCCCGGTGCGGCCAACACGGTCACCATCACGTTCACGGCGGCGACCGCGCGTTACGTGCGGATCAACGTCACCGGCAACACCGGCTGGCCCGCGGCCCAGCTTTCGGGGCTGGAGGTGTACGGGACCGCACCCCAGGGCGACACCCAGGCCCCGAGCGCCCCGGGCAACCTGACCGTCACCGGGCAGAGCGCCAACAGCGTGTCGCTGTCCTGGCAGGCGTCCACGGACAACGTCGGCGTCACCGGATACCAGGTGCGCCAGGCGGGCAACGTGGTCGCGGGCGCGACCGGGACGACGTACACCGTCACCGGGCTGAGCCCGTCGACCACCTACAGCTTCACGGTCACCGCCCAGGACGCGGCCGGCAACACCTCGGCGCCGTCCAACACCGCCACCGCCACGACCAGCTCGGCCCCCGCGTCCAACCTGGCCCGCAACAAGCCCACCCAGGCCAGCAGCTACACGCAGAACTACGGGCCGGGCAACACCGTCGACGGCAACGCCGACTCGTACTGGGAAAGCGCCAACAACACGTTCCCGCAGTGGCTGCAGGTCGACCTCGGCGCGGCGACCACCGTGAGCCGCATCGTGCTCAAACTGCCGCCGCCCGCGGCCTGGGCCAGCCGCACGCAGACCCTGTCCGTACAGGGCAGCGCCAACGGCTCGACGTTCAACACGATCGTGAACTCGGCCGGACACACGTTCAACCCGTCCTCGGGCAACACCGTGACCATCACCTTCCCGGCGACCTCCACCCGGTATGTGCGGCTGAACTTCACCGCCAACACCGGCTGGCCCGCCGGGCAGCTCTCGGAATTCGAGGTCTGGGCGAGCTGACCACCGCCATCCCCGGCGGGTGAGAACCGGCCCGCGGTCCGCGACGCCGACGCGGACCGCGGGCCGCACACCGCGGCCGCCGTGCCGGATTCGCCCTGCCCCGGGCGCGTCCGGCACGGCGGCCGCCTGTCGGGCCGACGAGATCATGGGTCGGCCGGAGGTTGCGGCGGTTGTTAGCATCGCGGTCCACGGGGGAGGGGGACGACGTGCGCGGTGTGCTTCGCGGGTTGGCGGTGGCGGCGATGGTGCTGGCGCTGGGCGGTTGCACGGTGACGTGGCAGGAGCCGGAGCCCGAGTTCTCGCCGGTCCCGGTGCCGCGGGTGCCCGTCGTGGGCGGGTGCATGTACGAGTGGAGCGACTATTCCGACCACGCCGCGCAGCCCTGCGACGAGCGGCACCTGGCCGAGATCATCGAGGTGCGCACCGGGGCGGGCATGCCGCTCGATCCCAAGTCGCGTGCCCAGGCGCTGGCGGGATGCCGCGCCAAGGCCGACGCCCACCTCCGCGGGACGTGGTGGCGCCAGCGGGTCGGGGTGCGGCTCGGCCTGCCCGGCAAGGAGGCCCGCCGGGCCGGGGCGAGCTGGTACAGCTGCGAACTGCGCGAACTGGCACAGGTGTCGATATCGGGCAGCCAACCGCTGTACCTGCCGCACTCGACCCGGCTGTCGGACTCGGCCGCTCCGGAACGCCGCGTCATCCGGTGCGCGCAGCTCGACACCGACGCCGAGACGCTGCTGCTGGTGTCGCTGCGGGAGGTCGACTGCCGTGAGCCGCACAACGCCGAGCTGGCAGGGTTCATCGAAGGTCCGCTCGCGATGGACTACCCGAGCACGAAACAGCTGACAGGCCGCTACGTGCGCCGCAAACTCAGCGACCAGTGCCGCCGCGACCTGGCCGGGTTCGTCAGTGATCCGCGGCTGCGATACGACTTCTGGCCGGCCCAGGTGGCCGGTGCCGACGACTGGGAGCTCGGCGACCACGGGGTGCGCTGCTTCGTCTGGCTCGGCGAACGCACGGTCACCGGCTCGCTGCATCGTTGACGGTCGGCGCTGTCGCTCCGGATCGTCCGCTGGGATCCCGACGGTGATGCGAAGCTCTGCGCTGCGCCGAGTCGTGGCCGTCACGAGGCGAGGTTGTCGCCGCGCGCGGTGCGCAGATGCAGCACCACGCGTCCGTCGCGCTGCGAGCTCACCAGACACGCGGCCCGCAGCACGTTGAGGTGCTGGGACACCGCGGCCGGCGTGACGTCCAGGCGGGCGGCCAGGTCGCCGGTGGTGGCCGGCTGCGCCAGCGCGACCAGCAGCGCTGCCCGGGTGCGGCCGAGCAGGGCCGCGAGCGCGTCCGGAACCGGTTCGGGCTCGTGCCACAGGGCGGCCACCCCGCGGGCGGGGTAGCGCAGCGTGCCGTCGGCGACCGGCCGGGTGCCGACCGCGACCCGCGGCCAGCAGAACACGCTCGGGCACAGCACCAGGCCGTGCCCGCGCAGCGTGAGCGGCTCCGGGGCGTACGGCGGCCGGCGGTGGTGCACCGACAGCTCCCCATCGGACCAGCGCACCTCGTCGTGCAGGTCGGCGAAGAGCCGCTCCGCGCCGCCCGCCGCGAGCAGGCCCGCGCGGTAGGTGATGTCGGCCTCCAGGACCCGCCGCAGCCGCGTCCAGTGCGGCGCGACCAGTTCGGCGTGGCAGGCGCGCAGCGCCTCGACGACGGCACGCAGGCCGCTGCGGGGATCGGCGGCCAGCTGCCGCAGCGGCCCGAGCCGGGCGCGGTGCAGTCCGGCGATCTCCGCCCGGACCCGGGACGACGGTGTGGAGCCGATACGCCGCAGCTCGTGCTCCAGGTCCGGCAGCCGCGCGTCCGGCGGCGGCAGCAGGAACGACGGCTTGACCGTGTCGTCGTGCAGCAGGTCCATGAGCAGACGGAGGTGCGGAACATCCTCCAGCAGCCATTTCGCCTGGTCGACCCACGGCAGGTGCACCGCGTGCACCCCGGGCCGCAGCAGCGTGTCCAGGGCCATGACCGTCTCGTACACGGGTGACAGCGCGAAGCGCACACGCGCCATCTCCGCGCCACCCATCCTGATCACCGTGGCCACCGGGTGAATGTAGCGGTGGCTTAATCGTGGCCCCAACCCGAATACGGCCCCGACGATGCGCGCATGACCTCCACAACCACTGCCGCGCCGCCGCGCCTGGGCCGCGACTGGCGGCTGCTGCTGGGCGCCGGGACCGTCTCCATGCTCGGCGACGGCGCGTTCCTCGCCGCGCTACCGCTGCTCGCCGCCACGATGACCACCGATCCCGGCCTGATCGCCGGGATCACCGTCTGGGGCAGCCTGCCGTGGTTGCTCGCGGCACTGCCGATGGGCGCGTACGCCGACCGGCACGACGCCCGCCGCACCGTCACCGGGGCACAGCTGGTCCAGGCCGCGCTCGTGGCCGGGCTCGCCGCCATGGTGGCCGCGGGGGCGGGCGGCATCACCGTGGTGTACGCGATCGCGTTCGCGGTCGGGCTGGCGGAGACCCTGGCGCACATCGGCCTCCAGAAACTCGTGCCCGCGGTCGTGCCGGCCGCGCAGCTGGAGGCGGCCAACGGCAGGCAGCAGGCGGCGCTGTCCAGCAGCAAGCAGTTCCTTGGCCCACCGCTCGGCGCGCTGCTGTTCACCGTCGCCGTGACGCTGCCGTTCTGGGTCGACGCGCTCACCTTCGCCGCCTCCGCGGCACTGGTCTGGCGGATCCGCGCCACGACCCGCATCGCGCGCCCCGGGTCGTCGCTGCGGACCGGCATCGGCGAGGGCGTGCGCTGGCTGGCCGGAAACCGGCTGCTGCGCACCCTCGCGCTGCTGTCCGGGGTGGCGAACCTCGCCAACTTCCTGGCCATGGCGACGTTCGTGCTGTTCGCGAAGCAGGTGCTGGGCCTCGGCGACGCCGGGTACGGCGTGGTGCTCGGCCTGATGGCGGTCGGCGGCATCACCGGCGCGCTGGTCAGCGGGCGCGTCGTCCGATACGCGGGCGGTCGGCGTACGGTGACTTTCACCCTGTTCGCCACGCCGCTGGCGATGCTCGCGGTGGGACTGTTCGCCCGGGACGTGGTGACGGTGGCGCTGCTCGCGTTCGTCACGTCGTTCGGCGCGGCGCTGTGGAACGTCGCCGCGGGCTCGCTGCGCCAGCGGACCGTCCCAGGCGAACTGCTCGGCCGGGTGAGCAGCGCCGGCCTGATGGTCACGTGGGGCGCGCAGCCGCTGGGGGCGTACCTCGGCGGCCTGACCGCGACCTGGTGGGGGCTGTCCGCGGTGTGGGTCGTCGCCGCACTGCTGCGCCTGACCGCCGCCACCGCGGCGCTGCCCGCGCTGCGCGAGTGGCGGTGAAGCGTCACGGCCGGATCCGCACACCATGGGGCCCGGCAGGGACGTGCGGCCGTTGCTAGCATCGCGGTTCCACGGGGAGAGGAGCGGCATGGGCCGCATGGTGCGTCGTCTGGTCGCGATGGTGATGGGACTGGCCGTCGCCGGGTGTACACAGAGCGGCTCGCCGGTCGAGTTTCCCGGGCCCTCGCCTTCCCTGGCGCGCCTGACGACGCCCGCCGCCGGAACCTGCCTGGAGCACGACTGGTTCTACCCGTCCTACCAGGGCAACACAGGTGTCATCTCCTGCGATGACGACCACTACATCGAGATCGCTGCCGTGCACGCCGGGCGGGCGATCCCGGACGACCCGGCCGCGATCGCGGCAGCCTTCGCGCAGTGCCGACAGGAGGCCGACGGGTACCTGGGCGAGGCGTGGTGGCGGCAGCGCCTGGCCGTGCGAGTCTCGACACCGGGCGAGGAGGAACGGGCCGCCGGGGCGCGGTGGTATCGCTGCGACCTCCTCGAACAGGCACAGCTGCCGACCTACCGGCAAGAGGCCCTGGTGGTGGGCCGCGACGCGCCGCTGTCCACGCCGGCCGGGCCGGACCACCGACGCCTGCAGTGCGTACAGGTCGGTGGTGACGTGCGCAGCCTGATCGTGTCCACCGCGCACGAGATCGAGTGCGCGCAACCGCACAACGCCGAGCTGGCGGCCTTCGTCGTGGCGCCCGCCGTGATGCAGTTCCCCTCATACACGGACCTGGCCGGACGCGAGATCCGCCGGCAGCTCGGCGAGCAGTGTCGCGCCGCCGCGGGTGACTTCGTCAGCGACCGCCGCCTCGCATACCACTTCTGGGTGGTGCCGACCAGCGGCGCGACAGGGTGGAGCGAGGGCGACCGGGGTGTGCGCTGCTTCGTCTGGCTCGACGGCCGGAACGTCACCGGCTCGCTGCACCGGTAGTCCTCGGTCGTCGCGCTGTCGGTCGGGGGACAGCGCCGGGACCGTCCGCATGGGACCCTGGTCGCGATGCGTACGCTCGTGCTGCTCAGAGTCGCGCTGCCCCTGCTCGCCGTGGCGGCGCCCGTTCTCGTGGTGTCACCTGCCCAGGCCGACGTCGGCCGGCTGTCGGTGCACAGTCGCACCGCCGAGTTCGGTCCGGGTACGACGCTGCGGGGGGTCACGGTTCCCTGCGCACCGGACGAACGCCTGGTCAGCGGTGGTTACGAGGGTGGTGATCCGCAGTTGCGGATCGTCGCCAGCCACCCGTCCGACGACCAGGGCACCCCGGCCGGCGACGGCGCCGGGCTCCGGGCGTGGACGGTCGGTGTGGTCAACACCGGCCAGGCCGTCCACACGCTGCGGGTCTTCGCCACCTGCCTGGCGGGCGGCGACAGCACCGCCGGGGTGTACGAGGGTTTCCAGTCCGAGCCGTCCGACAGGTCCGTCGAGGCGGTCTGCCCGCGGGGCACGGTGCGCACCGGCGGCGGCTACTGGGCGGTCTGGTACGCCCGGCTCGGTGCGGCCAGGATCGACGGCAGCCACCCCATCGGTGAGCGGGGCTGGGCCCTCGACCTCACCGTGCCGGCGAACCTGCCTGCCCGTTCCTCGGTGACCGCCCTCGTGGTCTGCCACACCGGCCCGGTGGTCGCCGTCGCCGCCGAGCCCGCCGAGTTCGACCTCCAGTCGGCCTCACCGTCGTGCGTCGTCGGCGCGGCCGCGAACGTGTGCGTGGTGCCGCGCTCCGGGACCGGGGCCGCGCGCTGTCCCGACGGCAGGCTCCTTACTGGAGGCGGCTACCGGATCGTGTCCGGAGGTCCGCTGGCCGGGCAGGCCACCCTGGTGGACGGACCGGCGTCGGCAGGCGCGTGGAGCGTGGGCCTGAGCGGGACCAGTGCGCAGGCCACCCGCGTGCGGGTGCGAGTGGAACCGGTCTGCCTCGGCAGCATCGCCGGGCCGAGCGAGCCGGTCAGTGATCTTCTCCCGGACCGTGGCGCGCGGCTGAACCGGGCGCTGGCGCTCGGCGGCGGCATGCTCGGGCTGCTGCTGCTGATCCTGCTGGTGGCACTGGCTCTGCGCCGGGCGGGCCGCCGGTCCACGCCACGCGTGCCGGGCATCGAGGTCGTGGTCCGGACGACCCGCTTCCGCTACCGCGACGACCTGTACCGGGAGGACGTGTGACCACCGTCCGGGACATCGTCTTCGGGGAGCTCATCCCCGGCGAGGCCGGCCAGGCGGCCGGGGAGGTCGAGGCGGCCGCCGAACGCCTGGCCGGGGTGGGGCTGGTCGCCGACCAGCCGCAGGCGCCCGCGGCCGCGTCGGCACGGGCGGTGATGGCCAGGATCGCCGAGCTGCTGAACATCGAAGTCGCCGAGGTGCTGGTCGGCGCGTGGCGCACCAGGTCGGCGCTGCTGACCGCGGCCAGGGAGACCCACGCGACGCCCGGCCTGCGGCGGGAGGTGAGCATCCGCAACTTCACCATGCCCTGGGAGTACGAGGCCGACGTGGAGGTGGTCGTCGACGGTTCCGTCGTGACCACGCTGACCGCCGCGGTGACGCTGCGACTCACCGTCACCGCTCTGGCGGCCGTGGTCGAGGCGGGCCGCCTCACCGCGCTCACCGCAGGCGCCGCCCTGGCGTACGGGGAGCTGCGGGTGCGCTGCTCGTTGCCAGAGGCGGAGCACCTGGTCGCCGAGCGCGAGCGCCCCGTCGACCTGCAACGCGAGCTGCGGCTCGGCGGTGGCGGAGTGGTGCTCGTCGACGAAGCCCGCGATGGCACGGCACCGGCGCAGGCGTCACCGGCGGACGCACCCGACGCCGAATCGCCGCTCCGCTAGCCGGTGCCGGCGAAGCCCACCCCTGGCTGATGATGGGCTACGGGCGGATGTTCTGGTTGAGGTGGAACAGGTTGTCCGGGTCGTAGGCGCGCTTGACCTCGACGAGCCGGTCGTAGTTGCCGCGGTAGTTGGCCCGGATCCGGTCCTGGTCGTCGCCGGCCATGAAGTTGATGTACCCGCCCTCCTCCGACAGCGGCGCGGTGGCCGCGTAGTAGTCGCGTACCCAGGCGGTGTTGGCCTCGTTCTCGGCCGGATCGGGCCACATCCCGGCGATGACCACGGCGAAGTTCGCGTCCCGGTAGGCGAACGCCGTCGCGTCGGGCGCGACCCGGTGGCAGGCTCCGTTGATCGGGTAGATGTGCATCGTCGAGTTCACGGCGGGCACCTTCGGCCCGTGCGCCAGATGGGCCTCGATCGCGTCGTCGGTCAGCTCCTTGACGAAGCTGGCCTTCCAGTAGTGCTGCAGCCCCGGCGGGACCAGCCCGTCGAACGCGGTGTTCAGCGCCGCGTACGGCATCGGGCCGATCATCTCGGCGACCGGCGGCGCGACCGCGCGGATCCGGTCGATGATGCGCTGGCCGTCCGCCGTCGACCCGGTCCAGCAGTTCACCATCGCGATGAACGGCTCGCCGTGCCGGTCGGCGGGGATGAACGGCAGCGGCGGCGCGATCTGGAACGCGGGGAAGCCGCCGTACTGCTCGGGCGCGTCGGCGATGAAGTCGCGGAAGAAGCCCAGCACGTCGCGTACGTGTGCCAGCTCGAAGAAGATCGGGCCGCCGTAGATCTCGGCGACCGGGCTCAGCGCGAACTCGAACGAGGTCACCGCGCCGAAGTTGCCGCCGCCGCCGCGCAACGCCCAGAACAGGTCCTCGTGCTCCTTCTCGCTGGCCACGACCGCCCGACCGTCGGCGGTGACGACCTCGGCCGACAGCAGGTTGTCGCAGGACAGCCCCAGGCCGCGGGCGAGGTAGCCGATGCCGCCGCCGAGGGTGAGCCCTCCGACGCCGGTGGTGGAGATGATGCCGCCGGTCGCGGCCAGGCCGTGCGCGCCGGTGGCGGTGTTGAAGTCGCCCCAGGTCGCGCCGCCGCCCGCGTGAGCGGTGCGGGCGTGCGGGTCGACGGTGACGGCGCGCATGCCGGACAGGTCGGCCACGATCCCGTCGTCGACCGTGCCGAAGCCGGGCACGCTGTGCCCGCCGCCGCGTACCGCCAGGTCCAGGCCGTTTTCGCGGGCGAAGTCGACCACCGCCTGCACGTCGGCGGTGCTCGCGCAGCGGACCACCGCCTGGGGCCGCCGGTCGAACATGGCGTTGTGCACGGTGCGCGCCTGGTCGTAGTCCGCGTCCGCCGGTGTGATCACCTGCCCGGACACGCGTGCCCGCAACTGTTCGAGAGTCGATCCGGCCATGGCGCTGCCCCCGTTCCATGATCGCGATGAGGCCGCGCGCCGCTCAGCCGGTGAAGGGGCCACACGCTGCCCTGCCCGCGGCCCGGCGGCCGTGCGCGTCGGCGGGTGGCCGGTGGTCCGCGGCCCTCCCGCTCACGCTACCGGCCGCCCCTGCTTGATCAGGTGGAAACAGCGGGGCAGCCCGAGCCCTGACGCCGGAGGTCGGGGTTCATCGGGCCCAGGGCGGGAGCGGCTTGCACACCCATTGCGGCACGATTTTGCGTGATTCACGGCCGTCGTACGCCTCGGCGAGCCACTCGGCCAGGTTCAGCCCCTGCGGCGTGGGGGCGTGGTCGAGGCAGCAGCCGCTCGTGTCCCATCCCCACATCGGGCCGGACGGGTCGCGGAAGTCGATCAGCCACCAGATCGCGCAACCCACGTCGTACACCGGAACCAGGCCCGGCGGATAGTCGTGGGGCGCTTCGCTGAATCCCCGGAACGTGTCGACGATGTCCACGTCGTCGCTGGTCCACGCGTCCGGCCCGACGCCGATGACACCGTCCCAGGGGCCGAAGCCGCCATTGGCGACCTCGAGATAGATCCGGCGCAGCAGTGGCGGGACGGGTAGGCCCATTACCTGCTCGGCCTCGGCGATCGCCGCAGGCGTGGCGCGCCGGACCGGGGTGCCACGCCAGGAGCGAGATGTCGCCAAGCGGGCTCGGATGAGGAAGAGCAGTTCGTCCTCGGTCATGCCGGGGTCCTCCGTGCGTCTGTGTATCGGCCATCGATGCGGTCGAGGGTCGCGTTTCCCGCCGCCGTGTCGGTGTCACGTCGCCAACTGCGGCGGCCCCTCGATCCAGAGCCGGAACTCGTGCAGGGCCTCGCCCAGATTCAGCGGCCCGCAGGCGATCTCGAAGCGGTCGTCGACGACCCACAGGTTGACCCAGTCGTGCTCACTGCGGTGAATCTCGATGTGGTCCAGGATGCGTCCGCTCGCCTCGGTGTCCGCCAGGTCGATCCGGACAGTCCACCCGGGATTGTCCAGCGTGCCGATGGATATACCCGCCCCGTGCTCCCAGTCGCCGTCGCACTGGGTCGCGTACCAGGCCTGCAGCCAGGTGAGAGTGCCCGGCGCGTGATCGTCGAACTGGTCGTACATCGGTAGGTATCGGCGCTGCACCATCCGGCCATCATGCCGGACGGCCGTGATGGCCTCGGGCCTGTTCCCCTTCCGGCGCGCGCTGCGTCATCATGATCAGCGTGACCGAGTTGAATTCGCGACCTGAGACCAGAGTGGGTGCGGTGTTCGTGCCGCAGTTGCCGCCGGAGCGGCTGCGGTCGGTGGCCCTGGCCGCCGAGCAGGCCGGGCTGGACGAACTGTGGCTGTGGGAGGACTGCTTCCTGGAGAGCGGCATCACCACCGCCGTCGCGGCACTGGCCTGGACCGAACGTCTCACTGTCGGGGTCGGGCTGCTGCCGGTGCCGCTGCGCAACGTCGCGATCACCGCGATGGAGCTGGCGACCCTGCACCGGCTGTTCCCCGGCCGGGCCCGGGTCGGGGTCGGCCACGGTGTGCAGGACTGGATGGGCCAGGTCGGTGCGCGGGTCGAGTCGCCGATGGCGCTGCTGCGCGAGCACCTGACCGCGCTGCGGGCGCTGCTGTCCGGCGAGCGGGTCACCGCCGAGGGCCGCTACGTGCGGCTGGACGGGGTGGCCCTGGACTGGCCGCCGCCGCAGCGGCCCGAACTGCTGTCCGGCGCGACCGGCGACCGTACGCTGCGGCTGACCGGTGAGGTCGCCGACGGCACCATCCTCACCGGCGGCACCACCGTCGCGCAGGTGCGCCGGGCGCGGGGGCTGATCGACGAGGGCCGGGCGAAGGCGGGGCGTACCGGGCACCACCAGGTCGTGGTCTACCTGCACGCGGCGACCGGCCCGGACGCGGCGGCGCGGCTGGAGGCGGAGCGGGTGCACTGGGGTTACGACACCATGGACGGCCATGGTGTCGCCGGGGGCGCGGAGGCGGTCGCCGAGGCGGTGCGCGCCTGGGCGGCGGCAGGGGCGGACACGGTGGTGCTGCAGCCCACGCCCGACGACCCCGACCCGGAGGGTTTCATGGCGTTCGCCGCGCAGGAGGTCGCCCCGCTCGTGCGGAACTGACCGCGCCGCGGCCTGATCCGCGCGACGCTGAGGGGATGAGCGAGCGGATCCGGCGGCGTGCACCCGGTGGCGGGGCGGGAGCGCGGCCGCACGCCGTGACGGTGGCCGCGGCCGGGGAGGCGGCCGCGTGAGCTGGTGGCGTGCGCTGTGGTCGCCCGCGGCCGCGATCCGGGCGGTGCGGGCCGCCGTGCTCGTCCCGGCGCTGTTCGCGTTCGCATTGCTGGTGATCAAGTCGCCGCAGGTGGCCACGTTCACGGCGTTCGGCGGCTTCGCGAGCCTGGTGCTGGCGTCGTTCGGCGGCACGCGCCGGGACCGGGCCGTGGCGCACGCCATGCTCACCGCCGTGGGCGCGGTGCTGATCATCATCGGCACCCTGGTCAGCCATTCCGTCGTGGCCGCCGCGATCGCCACCGCCGTGGTCGCGTTCACCTCGTACTTCGCCGCCGTCATCGGGCCCAACGACGCCTCCGGTGCGGCGGCGGCGATGCTGCCGTACATGCTGGCGGCGTCGGCGGCCGCCCCGGCCGGTGTCATCGGCGACCGGGTCGCAGGCTGGGTGCTCGCGACCGGGGTCGGCGGCCTGGCGGTGGTGCTGATGGCGCCCCGTTCGGCGGGTGCGGAGCTGCGCCGGGCCACTGCCACACTGGCCACCGGGCTGGCCGACCTGCTGGAGGCGGGGGCGCGCCGGGCGGCGCTGCCGGAGCTGCGGGCCGCCGTCACCGACGCGACGCACAAGATGATGGCGCTGTTCGTGTCGGCACCGTACCGGCCGAGCGGGCTCGTCATCGCCGACCAGGCCATGGCCGGGGCGGTCAACCAGCTGGAATGGTGCAAGGGCCTGGTCGGCGACGGCATCGACCGGGTCGGCGACCTGCGCGACGCCCCGCTGACGGTGCGGGCCCCGCTGGAGGCGTCGGCGAAGGTGCTGCGGGAGGCTGCCGCGGTGCTGGGCGGCGCACGGCTCGATCCGGACCTGGAGGTGCTGGAGCAGGCCCGCGCCGACAGCGTGGCCCGGCTGACCAGCCCGGGACGGCCCGACGCGGACGGCATGGAGCTGGTCGTCGCCTTCTACGGCCAGACCACGGCCAACTGCGTGCGCGCGTTCGCCACGGACGTGCTCATCGCCACCCGCGGGGCCGATCCGCTGACCGCCGCCAGCAGTGTGCGCCGCTGGTACGGCCTGTCCCGGCCGGACCGGCCGCCGCTGCGCAGGCTGGTGACGCCGGCCGGGGTCGCCGGGATCGTGCTGCGCAACGCGAGCCTGCGCTCGGTGTGGTTCGTCAACGCGCTGCGCGGCGCGCTGGCGCTGTCCGCCGCGGTGGTGATCGTGCAGTCGAGCGGGGTGCGCAGCGGGTTCTGGGTGCTGCTGGGGGCGCTGTCGGTGCTGCGGACCAGCGCAGCGTCGACCGGCACGCAGGCCGTCAAGGCGATCGTCGGCACGGCCGCCGGAGTCGCGGTCGGCGCGGCGCTGCTGCCGCTGCTGGGGCCGTCGCCCTGGGCGAGCTGGGGCGCGCTGGCGGTCGCGGTGTTCGTGGTGGCGTACGGCCCGGGAAAGCTGCCCGACATCGCGAGCCAGGCGGCGTTCACCGTGGTCATCCTGGTGCTCTACAACATCCTCGCCCCGACCGGCTGGACGCTGGGCCTGGTGCGGCTGCAGGACGTCGCCATCGGCTGCCTGGTCAGCCTGGTCGCCGGCCTGCTGGTCTGGCCGCGCGGGGCCGGTGACCTGGTGCGCGACGACGTCGCCGAGATGTTCCGCGACGGCGGCGTGCACCTGACCGAGGCGGTGGCGTGGGCGCTGGGGCGGCGGGCGCAGCCGCCCGATCTGGAGGTCCGCGCGGCCGCGTCGGCGTTCCGGCTGGAGGACGCGCTGCGCGGCTACCTCGCCGAACCCGGTTCGAAGCGGATGGACCGGCAGGACCTGTGGCGGCTGGTCATCTCCGGGGTGCGGCTGCGCCAGACCGCGAACGCGCTCGACGACCTGACCCCGCGCGACGCCTCCCCGGACCCGCGCTGCGACGCGCTGCTGCGCCACGCGGACGCGCTCGCGGCCTTCTACGCGGCGCTCGCCGAGCAGATCGGCAAGCCGTCGGGGCCGGTCCCGCCGCCGCTGGCACCGCCGAGCCCGCCGGACGACGAGATCGTCGGCGCGGGCGGCGAAGGCATGCCCGCGCAGCGGTTGCGCCGCCGCTGGGTCGGTGAGCACCTGCGCCATCTGGAACTGCATCTGGCCGACCTGGTCGCCCCGGCGCACGCGCTGGCCGACCAGCGCCGCCGCCCGTGGTGGCGCTGAGCGGCCCACCCGCGGCCATGATCGCTGTCTCGTGTCAAGATCTGCGGCTCACCCTCAGGTTTTGACACGAGACAGCGATCATCGGCGGTGGGCGGAGTCAGCCGAGGGCGGCGGGGGACTCGGCTCCGTCGAGCAGCTTGGTCGGGGAGCCCGTGCCGTCGGCGGGCGTCGACCAGATCGACGGGGTGCCGTCGGGGGCGCGCAGGGTGTATGCGACGGTGCGCTCGTCGAGCCAGGCGGCCTGGTCGTCGACGCTGTCCGGCTCGGCCAGGTTCGTCACCGCCATGGTGGACAGGTCGAGCACGGACAGCCGCCAGCCGCGTTGCGGGTCGCCGCCGATCGCCTGCTTGAACGCGATCCGGCTGCCGTCGGGTGACAGCGACGGGCATTCCACGTTGTCCGTGAGCGTGCGTACGGTCCGGGCCGCGAAGTCGCCGCGGATCAGGTAGCGCTTGCCGGCGGTGGACATGGTGGCGTAGAACGTGTTGTCGTCGGCGGTGAAGGTGACGCCCCAGAAGTTGACGTCGACGTTGCGGTAGGGCCTGCCCTCGCGGGTGACCCTGAACTCCTCGAGCGTGCCGGCCATCGTGCCGGTGCGGGTGTCCAGGATGCCGGTGCGGGTGGAGAAGCCGCCGGAGCTGTAGGAGTCGCCGCCGACGAAGGTGGTCCAGGCGACCATCCGGCCGCTGGCCGACACCCGGGCGCGGTTGGGCAGGCCGGGCACGGCGAACGTGTGCGTCGGGCGCAGCTGCCGGTCCAGTACCGACAGCTGGTACGACCAGGCGGTGTCGGGGTGGATGCACACCCCGGTGCCGGCGGCGGCGTAGACGCGCACGCACTCCAGGCCGGACACCAGCCGGGGCCCGGACGGGTCGTCACGGGACACGGTGGCGGCTCGGCGGTCGGCGACGACCAGCAGCCGTGGCCCCGGGTCCAGGGCGACCTCCGCGGACGGCGCGGTCTCGGCCGTGGCGGCCTTGCCCTTGGCCAGCTGGATGTAGCCGACGGCGACGGCGGCCAGCAGCACGGTGACGGCGGCCGCGACGGCTACCCGGGCGCGGGTGGTGAGTTCGCTCATCGGCCGGCCTCCGGGTCTCCCGCTGCGCTGTCCGCGCTCGTTCGTGACCTGGGCGGTCCGTCCGGCCGCGCGCCGCCGGCATGGGCCGGGTCGGTCGGGGCGTCGGGCTCGGGGTGGGCGGCGTCGGCGGGAGCCGCCGGGCCGGGCACGGCGGGCGGCGCGGAGCCCGCGGACGCGGCCGAGGCGCGCCCGCGGGGCGCCAGCAGCAGCACCGTGACGGCGACGGCGACGACCACGGCGAGCGCGGCGACGCGGGACGCGGTGGCCGGTCCCCAGGTCTGCCAGGCGAGCCCGAACAGGACCGAGGAGAGCAGGTAGGCCAGGGCCTGGCCGGTCTGGATCAGCGCGATGCCGGTGGTGCGCAGCCGGTCCGGCAGCACCGGCCCGGCCAGCGCCATCAGGATCCCATCGGTCGCGGCGTAGAACAGCCCGTACAGGCCGAGCGTCACCACCAGCAGCGCCGTGCCGCCCAGCGGCCCGAACAGCAGCAGGTACGCGGCGGTCAGCGCGACGTATCCGCCGAGCATCACCGGCAGGCGGCCGATCCGGTCGGCGAGCACGCCCAGCGGGGCGGCCAGCAGCAGGTAGCCGAGGCTGGTCCCGGCGGCCAGCAGCGGGAACCAGACGGTGCTCAGCTCCTCGCGCCGCTGCAGCAGCAGGTAGACGAAGCCGTCGCCGATGGTGGCCAGGCCGAGCAGGCAGGCGGCGAGCACGAGCCGGCGCACCGGGGCGTCGCGCAGCAGCGTGGCGGCTTCGCGTACGGACACCTTCGCCGTGGCGGGCACCGCTTCGCGGCGGTCGCGGACGAACAGCACCAGCACCATCACACCCAGCGCGGCGACGCAGAAGCTGACCACGAAGACGGCGTCGAACGAGTTCGCGGCCAGCGCCAGCACGCCGAGCGCGACCAGCGGGCCGAGGAACGCACCGACGCTGTCCATGGCGCGGTGCACGCCGAACGCGCGACCCAGCGCCTCCGGCGGCGTCGACAGCGTGATCATGGCGTCGCGGGGCGCGGCCCGCAGGCCCTTGCCGGTGCGGTCGGCGGCGATGACCAGCCCGATAGCGGGCACCGAGCGGCCCGCAGCCAGCAGTGCCAGTTTCGCCACCGCGGACAGCGCGTAGCCGAATCCGGCCACGGTCTTGCGGCGACGGGTGCGGTCGGCGACGTACCCGCCGACGAGCCGCAGCAGGGCGGTCGCTCCGGTGTAGACCCCGTCGATCATTCCGTACGCCAGCGGGCTGAGCTGCAGCCCCAGCACCAGATACAGGGGCAGCACGGCGGTGACCATCTCGGACGACACGTCGGTGATCAGGCTGACCGTGCCCAGTGCGAACACGTTCGCGCCGACCTTGGCGAACCGGCGTCGTCCGGATCGCTGCGCCGGGGGTGTGGCGGTCGGACTGGTGACGGTGGACAGGTACACGCGGTGACGCTCCTCCCGCGGCATGGCGTCCGCGACGACGGGTTGGCCGACGCGGACCGCCCGGCGGCCGCCGCGTTCAGGCACGCCGCGGGCACCCCGCGTCGGGCACATCCTGAGCCGCCCGCGGTACGCAGGGCCCTCGCGCACGCCACCACGGGGCGTGCTTGCGATGAACAGACGGTGTCACAGCGGCCGGTCGGCTGTGGACGCTCATCCGACTCACCCATGCCGTTCACCCGAACGTGTGCCGCCGGTTCCCGTGCCTCCCTACATTCCTCGCACGGCTGTGCCGACCGTGCAGCCGTACACCCCCAGAAGGGCTCGAGTCATGGGAATCCGCAAGGGCCGCCTGGCCGTGACGGCAGGTACGGCGTTCGTGCTCACCGCCGCCACGGTCGCGACCGTGCTGACGGTGTCGGCGCAGACCGCCGCCGCCGCGACGACCACGTTCACGCCGGTGGCCGACACCTACGTGCAGGCCGACACGGCGTCGACCAACTACGGCACCTCCGCCCAGATCACCGTCGACAGCTCACCGCAGCGCCAGATGTTCCTGCGCTTCACGGTCAGCGGCGTCAGCGGCGCGGTGACCAGCGCGAAGCTGCGGCTGCGCCACATCAGCGGCAACGACGGCAGCGCCAACGGCGGCGCCTTCCGGGCGATGTCGAATACGTCCTGGTCGGAGACCGGCACGACGTGGAACAACAAGCCCGCCCTCGACGGGGCGACGCTGGGCAGCCTCGGCTCCGTCGTCGCGAACGGGTGGTACGAGGTCGACGTGACCTCGTACGTCACCGGCAACGGCACGTTCAGCATCGGCGCGAGTTCGTCGAGCAGCGACGGCGCCTACTACGACACCCGGGAGACCGGCGCCGACTCGCCGCAGTTGGTGGTCACCACCGGCACGACGCCGTCGCCGAGCCCGTCCACCCCACCGCCGTCGGGTGACCCGGTGCTGGTCGGCGCGGGCGACATCGCCGACTCCGGCTCGGGCGACACCGCTACCGCGGCGCTGCTCGACGGGATCTCCGGCACGGTCTTCACCACCGGCGACAACGTCTACACCAACGGCACCGCGTCGGAGTTCAGCAGCTACTACAACCCGACCTGGGGCCGCCACAAGGCGCGCACCCGCCCCGCACCCGGCAACCACGACTACAACACCTCGGGTGCGACCGGCTACTACAACTACTTCGGCTCGGTCGCCGGCCCGTCGGGCCAGGGCTACTACTCCTATGACCTGGGCAACTGGCACGTCGTGTCGCTGAACTCGAACATCAGCATGTCGGCGGGCTCGGCGCAGGAGACCTGGCTGCGCAACGACCTGGCCACCAGCGGCAAGCCGTGCACGATCGCGTACTGGCACCACCCGCTGTTCACCTCGGGCGCCAACCACGCCCCGTCCACCTCGACCCGCCCGCTGTACCAGGCGCTGTACGACTACAACGCCGACGTCGTGGTGTGGGGCCACAACCACCAGTACGAGCGCTTCGCGCCGATGAACCCCAGCGGCGCGGCGGACGGCTCCCGCGGCCTGCGCTCGTTCGTCGCGGGCATGGGCGGCGCCGGCGCCTACGGCTTCGGCACCATCCAGCCCAACAGCCAGGCCCGCAACACCGGCACCTGGGGCGTCCTCAAGTTCACCCTGCACGCGAACAGCTACGACTGGCAGTTCGTCCCCGTAACCGGCAAAACCTACACCGACACCGGCACCGGCACCTGCCACTGAGTGAAAGGAAGGGCACCTTCACATCGCTATGCGTAGAGGAAGGTGCCCTTCTTAACATCGCACGCCAGCGGATCAGCAGTTGTCCGCGTCCCGGCCGTGCGAGGAGCAGAACGGCCGTTTAGGGTGGCACGATGTCGATTCACCGCAGATCCCTCCTGACCGGACTGATCGCCATCCCCGCCCTGGGCGCGGCCGGCGCCCTGATCGGCGCCGCCCCAGCCGCCGCCGCCCCCGCCTCGATCGACCGGACCGCGTTCAAGCTGCGCCGCCGCGCCGGCTCCTATGCCACGGCGATCGCCGGGCTGGACGCGGCCCTGCCGAACGTGAGCGTCCAGCACGTGCTCGACGACGGCAACCGCGCCGCCACGCGGATCACCGCGGGCGAGGGCGCAGGCCTGGTCACCAACTTCGCCGCCGGATTCCACTTCGAGAGCGGCGACGACAACACCGCCGAATGGATCCCGCAGGGCATCACCACCAGCTCCGACGCGCTCGACGCCGGGGTGTACGAGGACCGCAAGGCCGTGCTCGTCTCCTGGTACTCCACCGGCGTCGACGGCCAGAAGGGCGTGCGGGTCAGCTTCGTCAACCGCACCGACCCGCTCGCCCCGGTGTACCGGCACGTGCTGCTCGTGGAGCCGTACACCTCCGGCGGGGTGCACAGCTACCGCCCCGTCGTCATCCACGCGGGCGGCATCGCCTGGTACGGCCACCACCTCTATGTCGTGGACACCAGCAACGGCCTGCGCATCTTCGACCTGAACCACCTGTGGCAGGTGTCCAGTTCGGTGTCGACGGCGTGCGGCCGCCAGTCCGACGGCAGCTACCAGGCCTTCGGCTACAAGTACGTGCTGCCGCAGTCGCTGGCGTACGACCAGGTCGGCTCGGCAGCCCTGCGCTTCTCGTTCATCTCCCTGGACCGCACCACCACGCCCGACAGCTTCCTGGTGGGGGAGTACGGCAACCCCGGCGCGGGGACCCGGCTGGTCCGCTGGGGCGTGGACTACACCGACCGCGAGCTGGTCCACGACAGCGGCTCGACCACCGACGCGACCGCGAGCTGGGCCTACCGCGTGGACGTGACCTCGATGCAGGGCGCGCTGAGCCTCAACGGCAAGTACTTCCTGTCCACCAGCGACGGCGACGGCAACGACGGCGACCTGGGCACCTGGATCCCCGGCGGCAGCGTCGTCATGCACTACGACACGCTGCCCGTCGGCACCGAGGACTTCACCTACCGCAGCAACACCGACGAGCTCTGGACCGTGTCCGAGTACGCGGGCCGTCGCATGGCCATCTCCGTCAAGGCGGGCGCGTTCTAGCGCTCGAGTGAAGAAGATCTCGCGCGAGCTGCGGGTATGCCCCGGCAGCTCGCGCGAGATCGTGCAAATGTGCGGTGCTTCGGTTACACCGGGTGCCCCGTGTTCCCGGTGTTGGGGTCGCGACGCGTCAGGGGCGCTGGAAGTGCCAGATGACGGCGGCCGGGGTGGCCTCGTAAACGGCCGCGGCGGCGTCGGGGCACCACTGCTTGGCCTGCGGGCCGCCGGCCCAGGGGTTGACGGGCCATCGGGGTTCTTCGCAGCGGACCAGGCGCAGGCCCAGACCGACGGCGGGGTTGAGGTAGTCGCCGGCGAGGTAGCGGCTGGCGGGCATCAGGTCCGGCCGTCCGTCCGGGCCCGCCGCGTGGGCGACCCCGCCCAGGTAGAGCGACATCACGTGGATGTCGGACAGCACCAGGTTCCCGCCCGGTCGCAGCACCCGGGTGAACTCCGCCAGCACCGGCGCCAGGTCCGGGACGTGCGTCAGCGCGAGCGCGCAGACGACGAGGTCGACGGACCCGTCCGGTAGCGGCAGCGCGTGCAGATCACCGGTGTGGAAATCGCCGTCGGGCACCCGCTTGCGGGCCAGGTCGAGCATGTCGGTCGAGCTGTCCACGCCGATGACCTGGTGCCCCCGCGCCGCCAGGTATGCCGCGTGCCGTCCGGTGCCGCAGGCCGCGTCCAGGGCGACCCCGGCGGGCAGCCCGTCGAGGATGCGGCGGACCACCGGCTCCTCGACGTCGATCAGCGGGTTGCCTGGTTCGTCGTAGGTCTGCGACCACATGCGGTAGCCGTCGACGGTGTTCGTCCGTCCGGTCTCGACGCCGTCGCCGAGTTCCGGGGCGGCCTCGTCGAGCAGCCGCCGGACCTCGGCGAACCGGGCCTCGACGAAGACACGGTCGAAGCCCTCGTCGCCGGCGTGCGCCCGCAGCAGCGCGACGCCCTCCAGTCCGAGCAGGAAGGCCAGTGGATGTTGATAGGTCATGAGACGAACGCTAGGACCGCCGCGCAAACCTGTCGATGCGATTTCTCCGTCCGCGGAGCCTCCCGCGGCGCGGCTCGCGGCGTACTCCTATGAGGACGGCACCGAAGCCGGACGACTCCCGCGTTGTGTTACAGGTTCTGTTTCATCTGTGCAGCATTATGTTCCAGCAACCCATTGACACCGGTATGCGACAGGTGTTGGCTGACGGACGCCGTCGTGGCGATGAGGGCACTCGCGGCAGCACGTCCACACCATGCCGCGACGCCTCAGGAAGGCATCATGACCACGACCGTCACCGCCCCGCCGGCCGCGCCCCTGCCGCCGCCGTCCCGCCGCCGCGGCCGCCTGATCGCCGCGGGCCTCGTGCTCCTGCTGGCGGCCGCGGCCGCCGTGTACTGGCTGACCCGCGACACAGACGACGGCGGATACGACCCCGACGCGCCCTATCTCGACGCGTCGCGCCCGGTGGCCGAGCGGGTCGACGACCTGCTCGGCCGGATGACCCTCGACGAGAAGATCGGCCAGATGACGCAGGCCGAGCGCCGCGAGGTGACTGCGGGCGACGTCACCACGTACGCCCTCGGGTCGCTGCTGTCCGGCGGCGGTTCGGTGCCTGTCGACAACACCCCGCAGGGCTGGGCCGACATGTACGACGGCTTCCAGACCGAGGCCGTGGCCACCCGCCTGCGCATCCCGATGATCTACGGCGTGGACGCCGTGCACGGCCACAACAACGTGAACGGGGCGACGATCTTCCCGCACAACATCGGCCTCGGCGCGACCCGCGACCCGCAGCTGGTGCGCAGGATCGGCGAGGCCGTCGCCACCGAGGTCACCGCGACCGGGCTGGACTGGAACTTCGCCCCGTGCCTGTGCGTGGCCCGGGACATCCGCTGGGGCCGCACCTACGAGTCCTTCGGCGAGGACCCCGAGATCGCCTCCTCGATGACCACGATCGTGACCGGACTGCAGGGCGAGAAACTGGGCGGACCGAACTCGGTGCTGGCCACCGCCAAGCACTACGTCGGCGACGGCGCCACCCTGGGCGGCAAGGACCAGGGCGACGCGCAGGTGTCCGAGGAGGAGCTGCGCAAGATCCACCTGCCGCCGTTCCAGGCGGCCGTCAAAGCCGGCGTCGGCTCGGTGATGATCTCCTTCAGCTCGTTCAACGGCGAGAAGCTGCACGGCCACCGGTACCTCGTCACCGACGTGCTCAAGGGCGAGCTGGGCTTCACCGGCTTCGTGGTCTCCGACTGGAACGCCATCGACCAGATCGACGGTATCCGGGACGCGTTCACCCCGGCCGAGGTCAGTGCCGCGATCAACGCGGGTATCGACATGGTGATGGTGCCGGAGCGCTGGCGCGAGTTCATCGGGGTGCTGCGGGACGAGGTCAACGCGGGCACCGTGCCGATGAGCCGGATCGACGACGCCAACCGCCGCATCCTGGCCAAGAAGTTCGAGCTCGGCATGTTCGAGCACCCGATGGCCGACCGCTCGCAGTTCGACAAGGTCGGGTCCGCGGCGCACCGGGAACTGGCCCGCCAGGCCGTACGCCAGTCGCAGGTGCTGCTGAAGAACACCGGCGGTGTGCTGCCTCTGAAGCCGAAGACGGGCAAGGTCTTCGTGGCCGGGCGCAATGCCGATGACATCGGTAACCAGTCCGGCGGCTGGACGATGACCTGGCAGGGCGGCTCGGGGCCGATCACCGAGGGCACCACGATCCTGCAGGGCATCAAGGAGGCCGTCGAGCCCGGCGGCACGGTGACCTACAGCGCCGACGGCTCCGGGGTGAACCGCGGCTACGACGTGGCGATCGCCGTGCTCGGCGAGACGCCGTACGCCGAGTACGAGGGCGACCGCCCGGACGGGGTCAAACTTGACAAGGTCGACCTGGACACCCTCGCCACCCTGCGCAAGGCGGGCGTGCCCGTGGTGGTGGTCCTGGTCTCCGGCCGCCCCGTGGACCTCGGTGCACAGCTGCCGCAGGTGCAGGCGCTGCTGGCCGCGTGGCTGCCCGGCACCGAGGGCGCGGGCGTCGCCGACGTCCTGTTCGGTGCGTACGCGCCGACCGGCAAACTGCCCATGTCCTGGCCCGCCACCGCCGCCCAGGAGCCGGTCAACACCGGCGACGAGAAGACGCCCCTGTTCGGCTACGGATTCGGGCTGGGCTACTGACCCGCCCCGGCGATCTCGCGCGAACCGCGGGCACGGTGTGCCTCAATCGGGCGCGTCGGCCACGAGACGTGCGAGATCGCCGGGACCGTCGTCACCGTCGGGTCCCTCGCCGTCCTCCGCGAGGTCGGCACCACCGCCGTCCCGGCGCGAGCGCATGAGCTGGACCGTGTGCTGGATGATGGCGGCGGCGGGGGCGGCCAGCATGACGCCGAGGATCCCGGCGACCAGGCCGCCGACGACCGTGGCCAGCAGGATCGTCAGCGGGCGCATGCGCAGCGCGGCGCCGTACGCGAACGGCTGGAGCATGGTCTGCAGTGTGCCGTTGGCCAGGAACACCACGACCATCATGATCAGCGCCGTCTGCACGCCGCCCGACGCGAGCGCGATGAGCACGGCGTACGCCCCGGCGACCCAGGCTCCCAGATAGGGCACGTAGTTGCCGAGCAAGGTGATGATCACGAGCGTGGCGATCAGAGGCACGCCGAGGAACAGCGCGCCCAGCCCGACCACCGTCGCGTTGAACGCCCCGAGCAGGGTCAGCCCGACCACGTACCCCCGGATGATCCGGCCGACCTGGTCCATCCAGGGCCTGCCCAGCGGCATCCAGGGCTCGGCGGCCCGGGCCATCGACGGCCCGTCCTTGAGCATGAAGAACGTGGTGAACAGGAAGACGAACGTGCCGATGAAGAGGCTGGCGGTGGTGCCGGCCAGGTTGCCCAGCGCCGGAATGATCCCGGACACCAGCGTCGAGCTGTGACTCTTGAGCGAATCCCGCGCCGATTCCGCGTTGGAGCCCAGCATGCCCAGCGAGACGAGCGTCTCGTGCAGCCGCTGCACCGCCTTGTCCAGCGCCACGCTGAGCTCGCTCCACTGGCTGGCCAGGCCCGCCACCACCAGGAAGGTCACCCCGGCGCCCAGTGCGAGCAGAAACAGGACCCCGAGGATGGCGCACAGTCCGCGACGCAGGCCGCGACGCGCCAGGGCCTCCACCGCCGGCGACAGCGCGAGCGAGACGATCAGCGCCCCGATCAGGGCGATGACCAACGGTTTGAGCAGGATGACCAGGAACACGAAGACGGCGGCGGCCAGGGCGATGCCGACGATCGCCCACGCCTTGGAGCCGACTGTCCGGAGCGCGTCCACCTGATCCGCCTTAATCCCTATGATCCGTTTTCATGTTAGATGACGGATGTGTGCTCGCTCGGGGCTTTGCGAATAAGCAGGTGCCCGCTTGAGCGCCGCGCACTACCGTCCCGGACATGCCCGCCGTCTTCGAACCGCCGCTGTCGCTACGCCTGCGGGACGCGAAACACGTCCTGATCGCGGGCGCGGGCGGCGGCTTCGACGTGTACGCCGGACTTCCCCTGGCGCTCGCCCTGCGCAACGCGGGCACCCGGGTCACCCTGGCCAGCTACGCGGTCAGCGAGCTCGGCGCGCTGAGCCGGTCGTCCTGGGTACGCACCGGCCTGGCCGAGGTCCGCCCCGACAGTGCCGGCAACGACCGCTACTTCCCCGAGCGCACCCTGGCCCGCTGGCTGGCCGAGCAGGGCCACGACCCCGTCGTGTACGCCTTCGAACGCACCGGCGTGCGCCCGCTGCGCGCCGCGTACCGCAAGCTCATCGACCTGCTCGGCATCGACGCGGTCGTGCTCGCCGACGGCGGCACCGACATCCTGATGCGCGGCGACGAGGCCGGACTGGGCACGCCCGAGGAGGACATGACCAGCCTTGCCGCGGTCGCCGGGCTGCCCGTGCCGCAGAAACTGGTGGTCAGCCTCGGCTTCGGCATCGACTCCCACCACGGCATCTGCCACGCGCACGTGCTGGAGAACCTGGCCGCGCTGCAGCGCGAGGGGGCGTTCCTGGGCGCGTTCTCGATCCCGCCGGGCAGCGCCGAGGCCGCCGCCTACTGTGACGCCGTCGCGCACGCCGCGCAGACCGCGCCGCTGTCCGCCAGCATCGTCAACACACAGGTGGCTTCGGCGGTGCGCGGCGACTTCGGCGACGTGCACACCCTGGCCCGCACCGAGGGCACGGAGCTGTTCGTCAACCCGCTCATGGCGATGTACTTCACCGTGGACCTCGACGGGCTGGCCAGGCACGTGCACTACCTGCCGCGGCTGGAGCACACCCGCACCCGGACCGAGGTCGCCCTGGCCATCGAGGAGTACCGCGAAGGCCTGGACCGCACCCGGCCGCGCCGGCCTATCCCGCACTGATCCTGCTGGCCCGTGCCCGCAGTACAGCCGCCGTATCGCGAACGTACTACGGGCATTCGCGCGCGCCACATTGGACGCCCTGGCGTCGGAGTCCGTTCAGGGTAGGACCCAAGCTAGCGCGCTGGTCGTAGCGTGGCGAGCCCGGCATCGCAGCCGCGAACGCGGCCGGGTGTACCGCGCGGCGGCGCCATACAGCTGCGGTAGATCCACACCGCTACGGGCGATTGGCGCAGCGGGACCGCGCTTCCTTCACACGGAAACCTTCGCGTCACGGACAGTGGTCACTACCGCAGAGGTCCCCATCCCGGGCTGCTGCCGACGCCCACCGCGGCCTGGCAGAGGTGTCGGACGCACTACATGCGCAACCTGCTCATCCGGGTCCCGAAGTCGGCGCAGCCGAGGCTGGCTACGATGGTCCGCGCGATCTTCGACCGGCTCGACGCCGCCGAAGTCGCCGCCCAGTACGCCAATGTCGGCGTCGCGATCGCCACGAAGTACCCGGCAGCGGCCACTCACCTCGAGGGGGCCGGTGATGACCTCCTGGCGTACCGCGTTCCTGAAGGAGCTGCGGCGACAGGTGTGACACTGTTGGCGATGCCTGAGGGCCGTAGCGCTGGTGAACCGTAGTCTGTCCTGTCGCTATTGGAGTGATCGTCAGGGAGACATGGTGTCGCTACAACCGGGTCAGAACAGCACAACGCACGCGCGTGGCGCGAGTCTGGTCTCGCTGAAGGGTTCACCGGCCGGATGCACACCGGCGGGTACGCCTACACCGCCTATACCAGCACCGGCCTCATGGTCCCGAAACCCCGCAGCGGCCCCGACCACCTGCTCAGCCAGCACACCCGCGTTCAACATGGCGATCGCATCCCGCCGCGCCTGCGTAGAGCGCGTCGATGATCGGGCGGTCGCAACCCTCACGCATCCGGTCAGCACAGGATAGGAACTGGCATTGCCCTACTCGCGTAGGTGAATCCCGGTACAACAGTCGCCGCGAGAGTTCATATCGGTGGTTTCTCACTTTCGACAACGTCCGCTGTGCAGAACGCTGAACGCGATGGCCATAAACGCTATCTGCATCGATTTGTGGCTCGGTCGAAGGCCCACATGACATACGTAAGCATAAAATTCAACTAACAACGTAGCCGAGTGCAGACGCAACCGCCCGACCGGTTACTTCAGCATTCAAGTACCTCAAAGCGCTATGAAATGAGCCGCCATTATCGATCTCCCAGTCAGTGATCTTGCCATGAAAGTGGTCTCCTAACTTCTTCCTTAGTGCCACGAAATCGTTCGTGGCTGCGATATTGGTCCACTCCCTGATCTGAGGAGGCCGCTTTCCCCGAATTGGCGGACCGGCATCAGGCGACGGCTGAAGTCGATTGAGGATCAGGTTGGGCACGGCAAGAGGTGAACCTAGCGTTACCAGGGCCGGGATGCTCCACTCCGGATGTGCAAATAGGGATTCGTACGCAATTACAGAACCCAATGAGTGGGCAACGATAACTTGAGTATCTGGTTGAATCGCGTCAGCAAAACGAGAAAGAATCTTATCGCGCAAGTCGGGCATAGTGAAGTATGACCGTACCTGCCCTAGGCCGAAAATTAAAGCGCTATCTGCTCGCTTGCCAACAAAACTCGACCCGGCTAGTGCGATCAGCGCCCTTCGGATTATGTCTGAACCAGCCAGTGTGCGCTCGTCTGGAGAAACAACCGAACCATGAGCGGCCGCGGCGCGCCACCAAGACATAAGAAGGTCCACTTCAAAGGGATCGGTGACCAGCCCCGGACCTAACATGCTAGCTGGCTTCCGGAAAACATCACCATAGAATACACATTCAACTTCCGCATCAGCTAGAAGTTTTTGCGATCGTACGCCTATCGCGCTATAAATTCCTCCTAAGAGGTGGTTGGCCCATTCGTGTCGCATGTCGAACTTACTGCTGTACTGATGCCAAATTCCATGCACAGCTACAACCCGAGCCACGTATCATCACCCACATCAGCCTGGCTATACAGAAGTAGCTTGAGTATCCCAGTAAACGTATCTCTACACATCACCGCAACGGCCGTTGACGCGGAGAGGGTCGTCGTGTCTGCTAACCTTGTCCTGCTTTCCATCCTGCGTCAGGAACCTAGTGGAGAGTTTCGTGGAAACCACCGCGCAGCCACACAATCCGGCAGTTTGGCGTCGACCTACTCGGATTCTAATCACTGTTGCTACCACCAACTATCCCGGCCGTGACGACGCAGACCAAAGGCCGGAACTGATACATGACCTGCAGCGGATCGAACGAACCCTCGCAGCCCCGGAGTTTGGCTACACCCGGATGCCTCTCCTTGACGACCGCTCGGGCCAAGACGTGAGCATAAACCCGAGCCGTGAACAATTGCGGTCGGGATTGCGTCAGCTCGTATCAGATCCGTCGCGTCACCCTGATGACATGGTGGTGATCTATTACGCCGGCCACGGCGACTGCATCGATCCGAACGACTACCGGTTGTTGCTAAATGCAAGTGACCAGGCAGATCCTGAACCCACAGCCTCAGGCGCGGACCTTGCAGAATGGTTGACGAAAGATAGCAATATCAATAATCTCATGCTGATACTGGATACATGTTACTCAGGAGCGGGCGCTTCAGAGATCGTCG
Source organism: Catellatospora sichuanensis (assembly GCF_007483665.1). Lineage (GTDB taxonomy): Bacteria > Actinomycetota > Actinomycetes > Mycobacteriales > Micromonosporaceae > Catellatospora > Catellatospora sichuanensis. The sequence continues at coordinate 315,844 of NZ_VIQO01000014.1, read as the reverse complement.
CACGTATGTCGAGACACAACGCGGCAAGCGTCACGGTGTGTGCCGCACGAGCATTTGAAGAAGCCTCGACCGGCTTCTTCAGCAAGGCCTTCTGTCGCGCACTAAAGGCGCAATCCATCGCTGGATACGGTCCAAGGATGCTACCGATCGAAGAGATCATCCGTGTCATCAATGCAGATCCCGAACGTCCACGCTGGCAGACTGCCATAGTACATATGGTCGGTATGTCATCGGGCCAACCGTCATTCTTCCCTAACCCTAGACACGTCGAGAATACGGCGATTTCAACGGAACGAGCGACATGGTACGAAGGACTGCGTCAGCACGTCGTATCTGGCCATGTCATTCCGCGAGCTCGCGGGATTCACCCGGAAGATGTATGGTTGTTCACTGGTCGCCACAACGCATTGAGCCTGTTGTGTAATTGGCTTAGTGATCCATTGCAGGGACCGGCGATAGTGGTAACAGGAGATCCCGGCTCCGGGAAGTCCGCTGTTCTAGCACGTTTATATGCGCTTAGTGATCGAGACCTACGTGCGCAAATTCCGGGTATAGCCAATCTTCCGCCAACCACCGTGCCAGCGATCGGAGCTATAACCGATTTCGTGCTTGCAAGCGGAATGAGCTCGCGAAATCTACTGCATGCGATATCCGCGGCGTGCAAGATCACCGATGCGGACAGTGCCGACGAGCTGATCGAGCGGATCTGGAGTCGCTCGATCGCCTGTACTGTCGTGATCGATGCTCTCGATGAGCTGTCGGCCACTGGCACGTCAGGGGAGCCGGGGGAGGACTATCTAGCGCTTCATAGCCTGCTGCTGCCGTTGATTCGAGCGAGTCAAAGAGGCCTTCCTCTTCGACTCCTAATCGGAATGCGAAAACGTGTTCCTTCGGCTCTCTCTGACATCACCACTATGGTGGATCTGGATGACGACGCTGAGCGAGTAGCAAGCCGGGCTGATATCACTGAGTATGCGCGTCTGTGTCTTCTGCACATTTCTGAATGCTCACCGTACAGAGGCAGACAAGCTAGTTATATAGATGACATCTGCGCTGCCATTAGCCATGCAGCTGGCAATTCGTTCCTTGTCGCACAAATTGTTGCGCGCACGTTGGCTAATCAGTCGACATCGGCTGATCCGAACGACAATGCTTGGCGTGAAAGTTTGCCTCGAGTCGCGTCCGAAGCAATGCGTATGGACTTGCAGTCACGGTTAGGGGACAGTGCCGACACGGCAGAGCGACTACTTTTGCCGCTTGCCTACGCCGAAGGTCGCGGATTACCTTGGGAAGCTATTTGGCCTGCTTTGTCCAACGCGATGTCCGGATCTAGCTATCGAAGCGAGGACCTTCGTTGGCTGATGGACAAAGTCGGGTATTACGTGAGCGAATACTGCCCTGATGAGACTCATTCATACTATCGGATATACCATACCTCTTTAGCGGAGTATCTTCGCCGGGATCGAGACAAGACTGCGGATCAAAGGTTGGTTGTCAATACGGCGCTCGCGACGGTTGTGCCCGGACTGAACGGAGGTTGGGAGCACGCCCATCCCTATTGGTTGAGCTACCTTGCGCGTCATGCCGTTGCCGGAGGGGTTCTTGATGACTTGCTAGAGAACGCCGGCTATCTTTCGTCCGCCGATCCGGGGGAACTGTCGACAACGTTGCATCACGCAAAATCGGCTCACGCTAGGGATATACGAACTGTGTATCTTGCGTCACTCCAATATCATCGGACGACGAATGTGGAGTCGCGACGTCGAATCTTAGCAATTGATGCCGCAAAGGTCGGTCAGGTGGCTTTGCTTCGGAACCTCAACGAAGGCCTGGCTTGGAAGATTAGATGGGCTGTTGGCTCTGCTTTGTCCGCATCACGGCATTCGGTCATTCGCGCCTCTGGCGTGGCCGCTTGTGCACAACTGGACAGCAGGCCGGTAGTTGTGTCCTGCGGTGGCATGGGCGAACTTCACCAAGGCCTGGAGGTATGGGACCTCGAGTCTTCGACCCGAGTTCTGGCCTTTCCACGCACCGGCGCTGGAATGGTAACAAACGACGTCGCTGTTGCGCAGGTCAATGGGGCTTCCTTAGTGGCAGCAGTAACGGGAGACTATTTATATGAGTTGCCCGGATTTCTATGGCTATATGACTTGGGCCAGCGTGAAATGCGCAGGATCGCCGGTATGGAAGACGCGTTCATGCTGTCAGTCGCTATGACTGACATCACAGGCGAGTCTCTAGTTTTGGTCGGAGACAGCGTCGGACGACTTTCTGTGCGAAAAGCTCAAGGCGACGAATTACTCTTCGTACTCTTTAATGACGAGGCGGTGATGGGTATAGCATGTGGATATGTTGGCCAGACGCCAGTGGCAGTGACTGTCGGGGGACCGGCTGGCAAAATATCCGTGTGGAACCTCAGGCAGGGTAAGCGCTGGTTTACTCTACGATCCGGCATCCCGCTACACAGTGTTGCTCTAGAGGTTCATCAAGGCGAGACATTTTTGGTGACCGGTGGCAAGAGTGGATCTGTAAAGCTGTGGAACTTGACCACGCGAAAGCTAATTAGGAACTTCTCGATTCATGATGATCTAGAAGTTCAGTCAATAGCGTTGTTCGTTAGGGAGCCTAAACTCTACGCCTTGGCTGGGACCGGTAAAAGGTGGGATATCGGCAATCTGATGCACGACGTCAAGGGCGAGTTGACTCTGCTGGACCTTGAGAGCGGCGCGGTGATCCAGCGTTATCCGGCTGAGGAGCTCGGAGTAGCGTCTGTTGCCTTAGGTAAAATTCATGACACTCTGATCGCGGTTGTTGGCACGCCTGCGACGTCAGATATTGTCACGTGGAAGATCGACATCGACGTGCTCCGGCCGCGGGAACTGGGGTTGTCTACCCGGCGGGCTATCTGCGATGTCGTTCCACTAGTGACAAATTCTGAAGCGCTTGTCGCGTGCCTGGACCTTGACGGACAGGTGGACATTCGGCAGGCGGAATCTGGGCGGCTGGTCTGGAGCCCGCGCACGAATGCAGCAGTGCGTGCTATTGCCTCGTCACGTTTTGGTGACTCGGAGATTCTGGTAACCGGCGACGCCTCGGGATATTTGTGTTTTTGGGATCCTTGGCGCCAGGCAATGCTTGCGAAGGTTCGCGGTCACCGAGCGTCAATTGACAACATTAAAACGGTGCAATTTAACCTAGGCCCGGCAGTCGTCAGTGCTAGTAGCAGTGGCGGCAATGAAGTTAAGGTCTGGCTTACTGCGGATGTCATACGGCGGTCTCTGTCGGCAGCGCGTCCACGATGGGCGACTAGAATGAAGCATTCGGTTGGGGTGCTCGCGGCAGGTGAGGAGAACGGTCGGATCTGCGTCGTAGTCGGCACGAAAGGGTCGTTTCCGTGGCAGCGGGCAATAATGGCGATATGGCATCCAGAGTCCGGTCGAGTTTCGGCATGTGAAGTCGGTGGGTACGGAGTGGAGCTGTTGGCGGTGGGTCGGCGTGAAGGGGAGCTGTTCGCCATATTGACCACAAATCTCGGCGGCGATGAAGCTGGCGACCTTGCGTTGATAGATTTGGAAACGCCATCAGTTGTGTGGGATTCGATGTTGCCCTTGAACCGGGATGCTCCTAGTGTAATGGCGCTCACGAGGGTCGGCGCTCAGCCCGTAACGCGAATGGGGCAGGGCAGATACATTGTGACATTTGAACTAACGGCGGGAAAGGTTGTTTCGGAGCACGCCTTCGCTCGAAATGTTGACGCTCTAGCCATGGCTGGTCAAGGGCAAATGGTTGTCGCACTTGGATTTGATTTGGTTTTCGTGGACTCGACAGGTGCCTCAGCTCATTCAGAATGATCTTGCGCTGTACTCAATATCGATCCAGAGTGCAGAATGTCAGTAGGCCCGTATTTCTTGGCCAACCAGCGTGGTATTCCCTACTGAGTTGAAGTCCGAGCGGGATTGGTGAACTTGACCCGGCGATCATGGCACCGATCTGCGGCGTTCACGATAAGCGTTTGATCCGGTCTTTGCGGCTTCGAGGTGCGTGATCGCCAGGTTTAGTAGTCCAGCCCTGGAACGTTACGTAGGCGTGGATCGATTCTCTCTGTTGCCTCGGGTTCTGTTGTGGCTGGTGCTGGCACGTGCTTGGTGGAGACGTCGTCCGGTGCGGTTGGTCGAGATCGACACCGCGGCGAACTCGCTGCACACGTGGATCTACGGGCCGTACAACAACCAGACCTTCACCGAGTACGACCGCACCGTCACGGGCCTCGGCCTGGTCCGCTGACCGCTACCGGCCGATCCCCGCGTCCGCCCGCGCCACGGCACCGGCGCCCGGACCGGGGATCGGCCCCTGCGGACCTTGACCTCAAGCGCACTTGAACAGGCAGGCTGGCGGCACCCGACCGCACAGGAGCCGCGATGACCAGCGACCCGCAGGCGCAGCTGCGCCTGGCCCGACCCTGCCGCGACCTCGCCGCCGCGGAACGTTTCTACGTCGGCGGACTCGGCCTGCACGTCCTGCATCGGGGCCGCGCCGACGGCCCCGGCGAGCACGATCTGCTGATGGTCGGCTGGCCCGAGGCGTCCTGGCACCTGGAACTGGTCGCGGGGGCCAACCTCGCCGTCCCGCCCGCGCCCACCGCCGAGGACCTGCTCGTGCTCTACCTGGCCGGGCCGGTCGACGACGCGCTTGTGGCACGTCTCGCCGCTGCCGGGGGCATCCGGGTTCCGCAGGGGCCGTACTGGGACCGCTGGGGTGTCACCATCGCCGACCCCGACGGCTACCGGCTGGTCCTGAGCACCCGGTCCTGGTCCAACTCGGCCGGCTGAGTCCGGTCCGCCGGATCACCGTCGGCAGGGGAGATCACGACCGGGCGCTGCGTGTCGCTGCCTCAAGGTAACCCCACCAAGTGCATTTGCTCTGCACCCAAAGCCTTGCTCTGCACCCATCGACGCAACGGGCACGCGCCTGTTGCGTATGCGGGTGCAGAGCAAGCGAATGGGTGCAGAGCAAATGCACTGGAGGGTGATACCCCCGACCGGGCCGGGATGCGGGCTTCCCGCGCGTGACTCGTGTGAAGGCCTCGGCGGCGGCATACCGGCGTCGGTGGCCGTCGCCACCGCCTACCGGCCGAGCCGGTGCAGCTCGACGCCGGTGAGCCTGCCGTCCGCGACCTCCGCGGTGACGTAGGTGGCGTAGGGCTGGCGGCGGCGGTCGGTCGGCGAACCCGGATTGAGCAGGCGCAGCCCGGACGGGGCGGTGCTGTCCCACGGGATGTGCGAGTGGCCGAAGAACAACACATCACTGTCGGGGAACAGGGCGGCGCAGCGATGTTCGCGGCCGGTCGCCGGGCCGGTCTCGTGGATCACGGAGATCCGCAGGCCGGCCAGTTCGGCGTGGGCCGTCTCCGGCAGCCGGGCCCGCAGGGCGGGACCGTCGTTGTTGCCATACACGGCGATCAGCTGTCTCGCCCGCTGTTCCAGCGCGTCGAGCAGCGGCACGTCGACCCAGTCGCCGGCGTGCACCACGACGTCCGCGCCGTCCACCGCGTCCCACAGCGCAGCGGGCAGGTCCCGCGCCCGCTTCGGCACATGCGTGTCCGCCATGACCACCAATCGCACCTGCCCACCCTAGGCGGTGCGCCGCTGCTGGTCCCGCCGCGAAAGCAGGTGTGCCCCGAGTGACTGATGGGCCGAGAGAGATCCGGTGGGCGGCACAGATCACGCAACGCCGGGTCGGGTCGCCGCGGCCGGGCATAGCCTGGCGCATGAACGCGCAGGCTGACTGCCCGGCCCGGATACGCGCGCTGCGGACCGATGGCCGAGCAGCCTCTGCCGGTCGCCATGGCCGAAGGAGCCGCACATGAGCACGTTCGCCAGCGCCAGATCGCTGCAGGGACCGCCCGCGGCGGGGCTGTTCCAGGGACGCCGCATCGTGGTGGTCAGCGACGCCGACGCGGTGCCGTCCGCGCCGCTGCAGGCGAGCCTCGGCCCGCGCGAGGCCGGACAGGAGGACACGCTCACCGTCATCGAGCTGCCCCTGGCGTTCGACGGCACCCCGCCGACGATCGGCACGATCGCCGCGTCGAACTCGGTGACCCCGCCCCCGAGCGTGCTCGCGGTCGACGCCGAAGGCGCCCACGCGTACGTCGTGGAGACCCTCGGCCAGCGCGGCCCGGACGCGCACCTGCTGACCGACCTCGATGCCGGCAGCACGGTCCGGGCGTACGACATCAGGGACGCGGCGAAGCCGCAGCTGCTGTTCGCCTACCCGGCCGGGCACATGCCGCAGGCCGTGTCGCTGCACCCGCGCGGCGGACTGCTCGCGCTCGCGTGCGGCGACGTCTTCGCGATCCTCGGCCCCGAGCCCCACCCGTCGCTGCGCCTGGTCCCGGTCGGGCCGAACGGGTTCGGCGACGGCGCCGTACTGGAGCCGCGCGGGGAGGACGGCGAGCCGATGGTGCCGTCCCACGTGGAATGGCATCCGGGCGGCGAGTTGTTCGCGGCCTGTTTCCCCTGGCGGGACGAGGTGCGCCTGTATGCCGCGCACCGTACGCCGGAGCTGTGGATCGAGCCGCTCGGGCCGGCGATCAGGACCGGGAGGTTCCCCTTCACGGGCCGCTTCACTCCGGACGGGCGCCACTTCCTCACCACGGACGTGCTGTGGGGCCGCGGCGGCGCAGGGGTGGACGGCGAACCGGCCGACGGACGGCTGTCGGTCCTGCGCATCGATCCGGACACGGGCACCGTGGAGAAGATCGGCGAGGCGGTCGTGGGCCGCAATCCCGGCGGTCTGGCCGTCAGCCGCGACGGCCGCCACGTGGTGACCTCGAACCTGCGGATGAGTCATCTCGCCTGGGGCGATCCGCAGCTCGACCGGCAGAGCTCGCTGAGCCTGCTCACCTTCGACCCGGTGAGCGGCCGGCTGGAGACCGTGGGCGAGGAGCTGTTCGACGGTCTGCGGCCCGAGGGCGTCGCCTTCGACGCGGACGGCAAGTTCGTCGTGGTGACCGTGTTCGACCATCTCGATCTCGTCCACCGTCGCGGCGAGCTGCGCTTCTTCGAGGTGATCGAGGAGGACGGGGCGCCGCGGTTGCGTCCGACGTACTACTCGATCGAGGTCATGCGCGGCCCACACACCGTCGTCGTCGTGTGAGTGGTGGGCAGGGGCGCCTTCTGCAACGCAGTTGGGTCAGTGCTTGAGGATCATGCGCGGCTGGCGAGGAATGCGGCGGTGGCGGTGCGGATGGCGGCCACGCACGCGGCCACGGCCGGATGGTCGCCGGAGCCGCGCCGGTAGGCGATCCGGGTGCGCCGCCGCGAGGTCAGCGGCGCCAGCCGCACCCCCGGCGGCGGCTGGACCGCGCCGAGTTGCGGCACCAGGGCGACGCCCTGCCCGGCCGCGACCAGTGCCAGTACGGCCGTGAAGTCGTCGGCGTGGTGACGGGCTCGTAGCGGGTGCCCCGCGGCCTGGCAGATCCGGATCGCCACGGTGTGGCACAGCGTGCCCGGCGTGCCCACGATCCAGTCGGCGTCGCGGGCCGCACGCACCGGGTCGTCGTCCACGGGGAACGCCTCGGGCACGGCGAGGAACACCGTCTCGTCGAGCAGCGGCGTCGAGTCGACGGTCGGATCGGGCGCAACGGGCGCGAGGTCGTAGTCGTGCAGCAGGGCCACGTCGAGGCTGCGGTCGCGCAGCGCGTCTGGCATGGCGACCGGGTCCAGTTCGGTGACCATCAGGTCCAGGGCGGGATGGTCGCGGGCGAGCGCGACCAGCGCCGCGGGCAGCAGCGTGCGGACCGCGGTCGGGAACGCACCGATGCGCACCGTGCCGTGTAGGCCCGTGCGGGCCGCGGCCAGCGTCGCCGACGCGGCCTCCAGCGCGGCGAGCACGGTCTCGGTGTGCCCCACCAGCGCGGCGCCCGCGGCGGTGAGGGTGACACCGCGGCCGGTGCGCTCGATCAGTGGCACGCCCGCCTCCCGCTGTAGGGCGGCGAGCTGCTGTGACACCGCTGAAGGGGAGTAGGTGTGGGCCTGCGCGACGGCGGCGATGGTGCCCAGCCGGGCCAGGTCGCGCAGCAGCCGCAGGCGGCGCACGTCAAGCATCAGCTCAGCTTACGGGTTGCGTCAGGAATCGGAACTGGTCCTTCCGGAACGGCTTCGGCAACATAAGGGCATGACATTGCACGGTCTGTACATTCCCCTGATCACCCCGTTCGGCACCGACGGCGCGGTCGCCCTCGACGCGCTGGAGCGGCTCGCCCACCAGATGCTCGACGACGGGGCGACCGGCCTCGTCGCGCTCGGCACCACCGGCGAGCCCGGCTCGCTCACCGAACCCGAGAAGCAGTCCGTCGTGCAGACTGTCACCCGGGTGTGCCGGGAGCGATCGGCGCCGCTGATCGTCGGCGCGGCCACCCCCGAAGCACTCGCCGGGCTGGCCGCGTTTCCCGAGGCGGTCGCGGCGCTGACCGTGGTGCCGCCGTTCGTGCGGCCCGGCGAGGCAGGCGTGATCGCGCACTTCACCCGGCTGGCCGCCGCGAGCCCGGTGCCGCTGGTCGTCTACGACATCCCCTACCGCACCGGGCAGTACCTGACCGCGGACGCGCTGCGCCGGCTGGCAGTGATCCCGAACGTGGCCGGGGTCAAGTACGCCGGCGGCGGGATCAACGAGGACACCGTCGCGCTGATGGCCGACCCCCCGGAAGGCTTCGCCGTGCTCGGCGGCGACGACACGTTCATCTCGCCGCTGCTCGCGCTCGGGGCGCACGGCGGGATCCTGTCCTCGGCGCACCTGGCCACCGCGCAGTTCGCCGAACTGATCCGGCTGTGGCAGTCCGGTGACGCGATCGGCGCCCGCGCGCTGGGCCACCGGCTCGCACCGCTGTCCAAGGCGCTGTTCGCCGAACCCAACCCGACGGTGGTCAAGGCCGCGCTGCACGCGCAGGGCCGCATCCCGACCCGGGGCGTACGCCTGCCGCTGCTCGACGCCCACCCGGACAGCACCGCCGCGGCCCTGAAGCAGCTCGCCGAGGTCGGCGGCTGACCTATTACCGGTCGCGCCGGAAGGGGGCGCCGGGATCCGAAGATCCGCCGGGCGCTCCACCGGCCGGCGACCAGCCTTTGACAGCTCTCCGTCAGGCCGTGCCGAACTGCCACTCCATGCCGGGGATCTGCTCGCCGGCCTCCGCCATGATCGTTTCGACGATCTCGCGGCCCGCCGCGGTCGGCACGGTGGCGACGGCGAACTGCCGCTCCGCCGGGGCCTCGACGTAGCCGCCGACGGTTTCGAAGGCCTTGGCCAGCCACGCCATCGCGTGCTCGTCGAGCGGCGGGTCGGCGTACACCTGCACGGTGTTGTTTGGGCCGCGGCGCACCACGTGGAAGCCGTCCGCCCGCAGGACCAGCACGTCGCCCGCGGCGGCACCCGTCACCAGGCCGGGACTGCCCAGCAGTTCCACCAGCCCGCCCGGCAGCGCCTTCGCGGGCAGCACCTCGGTGATGAACTGGCCGTCGGGCTCCACGGTGGTGAGCCGGACGTGGCCGTACTGGTCGGAGTCGGGTCCCTCGGTCATGGCGAGGATCATGCCAGCCGCTCGGTCCCCCGGGTAACCCCCGATCGCTGCAGCTTCCTGCACCCGTGCGGACCTGCCGCACAACCCTTCCGCAACCGCGTGACAGCCGCGCCCGCGTACCCCTGTGGCCATTGGCTGACAGGGAAGGGAAGGTCGTCATGAGACGGGTCTCCATGGCACTCGCGGCGGTGCTGCTGTGCGGCAGCGCCGTGGCGCTGACCGCTCCGGCGCAGGCCGCCGGATCACCCGAGGACGCGGCGATCGCCCGCGCACAGGAACTGATCAGGCTCAACCCGGCGGCGGTACGGGCCGCCGAGGGTGACCGCTACGAGGTGTTCCGGGCCGCGGTCACCCGGACCGGCTCCGCCCACGTCCGGTTCACCCGGCTGTTCCAGGGCCTGCCGGTGGTGGGCGGGGACTTCGTGGTGCACGTGGCACCGGACGGAGCCCTCGACGGGGTCTCCGTGTCGCTGGACCGGCCGGTCGCCGTGGGCACCGAGCCCCGGGTCACTGCCGGCCAGGCCGCGGCCACGGCCCGGGACGCCCTGCGGGCGACCGGGGTCGGCACCCCGCAGCTGATCGTCGACGGGGTCGGCGGCACGGGGCGGCTGGCCTGGCGGTTGCCGGTGACGATGGCTACCGGCGAGACGGAGGCGGTCGTCGACGCCGTCGAGCCTCGCGTGCTGCGTACCAACCCGCTGGAGCACACGGCCATTGGCACCGGGCACAGCATCTACGGTGGCCAGGTGTCGCTGAGCACCACGCAGACGATCTTCGACTACCGGACGATCGACCCGCTGCGCGGCAACTCGAAGACCTGCGACATGCAGCACACCGTCGCAGGCCCGTGCGTGACGTTCACCGACGCCGACAACATCTGGGGCGACGGCAACCCGGCGACCAACCAGAGCGCGGCCGTGGACGTGCACTACGGCTCGGCCAACACCTGGGACTTCTACCTCGACGTGCTCGGCCGGCACGGCATCTTCGACGACGGCGTCGGCACCACCTCGCAGGTGCACCGCGACGTGAACTGGGCCAACGCCAGCTGGAGCGCGACGCAGAAGGTGATGCGCTACGGCGACGGCAGCAACGGGCTGCGGCCGCTGGTGTCGCTGGACGTGGTCGCGCACGAGATGTCGCACGGCGTGACCCAGGCCGTCGGCGGCCTGATCTATGCGGGGGAGTCGGGCGGCCTCAACGAGGGCACCAGCGACATCCTCGGCACGATGGCCGAGTTCTACGCGAACAACGCCGTGGACACGCCGGACTACCTGCTCGGCGAGGAGATCGACATCTGGGGCACCGGCGACCCGCTGCGCTACCTGTACCAGCCGTCGCTGGACGGGATCTCCAAGGACTGCTGGTACAACGGCATCGGCAACCTCGACCCGCACTTCTCCTCGGGTGTCGCCAACCACTTCTTCTTCCTGGCCGCCGAGGGCAGTGGGGCCACCCCGTACGGCACCAGCCCCACCTGCAACGGCTCGTCCGTCGTCGGCATCGGCCGAGATCGCGCCACCCAGATCTGGTACCACGCGCTGACCAACTACTTCACCAGCGACGAGACGTTCGCCGAGGCCCGCGCCGACACCCTCGCCGCCACCGCGGACCTCTACGGCAGGTGCGGCAGCACCTACCGGACCGTGGCGATGGCGTGGGCGGCCGTCGGCGTCGGCACCTACAGCTACCCGTGGAAGCTGTGCACCCCCAAGTGGAACCTGGTCTGGGAGGAGTGGCCGCAGCCCCCGATCCTGGACCCGGGCCCGATCAAGTGGATCACCAAGGTCCAGGAGCGGGGCACCCTCGAGGTCGCCGAGGTGGCCGTCAACCTCACCCACCCGCGCCGCGGTGACCTGCGCCTGGAGCTGGTCTCCCCGGCCGGCCGGACCCACCTGCTCAAGGCCCCCGACGCCGAGGACCGCGCCGCCGACCTGACCGAGGTCTACCAGGTGCGCCTGGGCGGGGTCGCCGAGGTGGGCGAGTGGACGCTGGTCGTCGAGGACGTCGTCAAGGGCGAGCAGAGCCACCTGCGCGGCTGGAGCCTGCTCCACTAGGCCCGGTCCGTGCCTGGCCGCCGGTCGCAGGGCCGGTGGCCAGGCACACAACCTTTCCACAACCCGGCCTGCCTACCGTGCGGGCCATGACTCGTATCGCACGCCGGCTCAGCGCCTCAGCCCTGGTTCTCCTCGCGATGATCGTGCTGCTGCCGCAGCCCGCGTCCGCCGCCGGCAACCTTCCGTGCGGACCGGACTGCCTGGCACAGAGCCTGGACGCGGTCTGCTGGGAGAAGGAATGGTGCGCCGTTCAGATCGTGGTCAAGGGCAACGTGCCGACGTCCGGGCTGGTGCTGCAGTACCGCACCGCCGACGGGACCGCGTCGGCGCCCGGCGACTACGTCGAGGTGCCCTCCGGGGAGCTGTCACTGACCGCGGAGGGTGTCAACCAGCTGAGGGTGTTCGTCGCGGGTGACGCCGCGCGGGAGCGGGACGAGATGTTCGCCGTGGAGTTCGTCGACGGGGAAGGCCGCACCCTGGCCACGTCCACCGTCACCGTCCGCGACGCCGCGGGGCGCTAGCCCGCCTGCGCGGCGACGCCCGCGTCCCGCACCCCGCTTGACGTAGACGCCGGCCTATCTCATCGACTTCGATCACGACTTTTTCGATGAGATAGGCCAACGTCTACGCGAGACCCGGTCGGGTGAGAGTGGCGGCGAGCGCGTCGGCTTCGGCGGCTGCGTTGGCTTTGCGGAACAGGTCCACGGCAAGCTGCCAAAGCTCTCGGGCCTCGGCCTGATCGCCTGCGCGCCGGGCGAGTTCGCCGAGGTCGCGGGCGATGCAGGCGGATTCGAAGTCGTCGGGTGCGCGGCTGCGCAGGGTCTGCGCCAGGCGCAGGTAGCCGGCGGCGGCCACCGGGTCGTCCCGCTCCAGATGGGTGCGGCCGAGGTTTGCCAGTGCGGCCGCCTCCAGGTGCCGGTCGGCGATCTCCCGGCTGAGCGTCAGCGCTCGGCCGAACTCGTCCAGCGCCGCCCGGTGGTCGCCGCGGCACAGGTGCGTCATGCCGATGGTGTTGCGGGTGTCGGCCTCGTGGCGGCGGTCGCCGCGGTGCCGGCGTACGGCCAGGGCCTGTCGGAGGTGGTCCAGCGCGGCGTCGAGGTCGCCCAGGGCCGCGTGGGCCTGGCCCAGGCCGCTCAGCGCCGCCGCCTCCAGCCGGGCATTGCCCAGCTCCTGCGCCGCGGGCAGGGCCCGGTTCAGGTACTCCAGGCTCAGCTCGGCCCGTCCCATCCGGACGTACGCGTCGCCGATGTTGTTGAGCCCCATCGCGACCCCGAGCGCGTTGCCGATCGACGTGTGCAGGGCCAGGGCGTGCTGGTACGCCTCCACGGCCTCGTCGTGGCGGCGCAGCCCCGCGTTGGCCACGGCGATGTTGTTGTGCACGTGCCCCTCGCCGCGCGCGTCGCCGCACCGGCGGGTCAGCGTCAGTGCCGACTGGAGCACGTCCAGCGCCTCGTCGAAGCGCCGCGTCATGATCAGGGCGACGCCCAGCCCGCTGCGCATCAGCCCCTCCGCGGCCGGGTCCCCGCAGCGGGCCGCGGCGGTGACGCCCCAGCGGCACAGCTCGACCCGCTCCGCCCAGTGCCCGCGCGAGTCGAAGAACCCTGTCAGCAGGTAGGTGAGCTGCCACGCTGCGGCGTAGTGCCCGTGCTCGGCGGCATATCGGACGACCGCCTGCATGCCGGCCCGCTCGCCGTCGAGGAAGGCCAGCGCGTCGGCTGCGTCGTCGGGGAACGGCAGTTGCGCCGGCGGGAACGTGGGCGCGGCCCGGACCCGGTCACGACCCGGGTCGACGAGCCGGTTCGCGGCGTCGGCGACGGCGAGGTGCCAGTCGAGGAGGCGGGCGACGGTCTCGTCGCGGGCCGGGCCGGTCTCGTCGGCGGCCGCGCACTCCTTGGCGTACATGCGCAGCAGGTCGTGGCAGCGGTAGCGGTCCGGGGCCACCTCGGCGACCAGGTGCGCGGACACCAGCTCGGCGAGCACGCGGCGCGCCGCGGGCAGGGTCAGGGCAGCGGCCGCGGCGGCCAGGTGGCCGGTGAACGTGGCACCCGGGTGCAGGCCGAGCAGCCGGAACAGCCGGGCCGCCGGGACGGGCAGAGCCCGGTACGCCGAGCCGAACACGGTGCGCACGCTGCGGCTGTCGCCGGGCACCGACAGCTCGTCGAGCCGGTCGTCGTGGACCAGCTCCGCGGTCAGTTCGGCCAGCAGGCGGCCGGGGCGGGCGGCGAGTTTCGCGGCGGCGATGCGCAGCGCCAGCGGCATGCCTGCGCACAGCTCGGTCAGCTCGACCGCGGCGGCGGGCTCGCGGTCCACCCTGGCCTGGCCTAGCACCTGCGCCAGCAACGCGACCGCGGCGTGCCGGTCGAGAGCGTCCAACGCGACCGCGTGCACCGCGTGGTGCACGGCCAGCGCGGTCGGGCGGCTGCGGCTGGTGACCAGCAGCAGGCTCGCCACGGTCGGCGGCACGAGCGGCAGCACCTGGTCCGGCCCGGCCGCGTTGTCGAGTACCACCAGCATCCGGCGCTCGCTCAGCAGCGTGCGGTAGAGCGCGGACCGGGCGGGCAGCTCGGCGGGGATGCGTCCGGCCGGCACGCCCAGGCTGGCCAGCACCTGTGCCAGCGCCTGCGTGGGCGGCAGGGCGGTGGCCGGGTCGTGCCCGCCGAGGTCGACGTACAGCTGGCCGTCCGGGAAGCGGGGCACGATGGTGTGCGCCCACCGGACGGCGAGCGCCGTCTTGCCCATGCCGCCCGGACCCGCCACGAAAGCGATGCGCGGCTGCGGCCCCTGCTGCTCCAGCAGCCGGTCCAGCGCGGACAGCTCCTCGTCGCGGCCGATGAAGTGACCCGCGGGCGCGGGCAGCTCGGCAGGCACCGGCTCGGTGCCCGATGCCCCTGCGGGTGCCGGGGCCTGGCCCGGCAGCGGGGACGGCACGGGCGGGGTCCGGCCCGGCGGCGTGAACCATTGCAGTGGAGCCTCGCCCGGCGGGGGCGGAGCCTGTCCTGGCCGCGCGGAGTTCATCGGTGGACCCTGCGCAGGGAGCGTGGCCGGGTGCAGCGCCGGGTCCTCGCGCAGCATCGCGGTGTGCAGCCGCTGCAGGTCGGGTCCCGGATCGGTGCCGAGCTCGTCGGTGAGGTGGGCGCGCAGGCGCCGGAATGCGTCCAGGGCCTCCGCCGGCCGCCCGCACCGGTACAGCGCCAGCATGGACAGCCCGACCAGGCGCTCGCGGTGCGGATGCGTCACCAGCAGCCGCTCCAGCTCGCCGACGGCGGCGCGATGCCGACCCAGCCGCAGCTCGGCCTCCCACAGGTCCTCCTCGGCGCACAGCCGCACCTCGTTGAGCCGGGCCGCCTCGGCGGCCGCCCAGCCGGTGGGCTCGCCGTCGGCCAGCGCGTCGCCGCGCCACAGCGCAAGTCCCTCGCGCAGTTCACGGGCCGCGGTCTCGGGCACGCTGTCACCCAGGTGGCGGCGGGCCGAGGCCACGATGGACTCGAACAGGTGGGCGTCGACCTCGAGCGCGGGGATGTCGAGCAGGTAGCCGGCGTGGCGGGTGTGCAGGGCTGCGGGCAGGCCGCAGGCGTCCAGTGCCTGGCGCACCCGGGCGATGTGGCTGTGCAGCGTCTTGACCGCGGTGCGGGGCGGGTCCCAGCCCCAGAGCGCGTCGATGAGGCGGGACTGGTGCACGACGGTGCCGGCGTGTACGGCCAGCACCGCGAGCAGGGCCCGCTGGCGCGCACCGGAGAGCATGGCCGGGCCGTCGAGACCGGCCGCCTCGATGGGCCCGAGGATGCGCACCCCGGCGTTCCGCGCGAGCGGGGCTATGGTCGCCGGGCGGGCGCCGGTGGCGTTCATGGCCGACTCCCTTCCGATGCGACGCCGTCCGGGCACGGCGACGTCACGTCGCCCCCAGGTTGGCAAAGCATTCGCCGGATGGGCTCCGGTCTGTCGCCATACCGTCGGTTGTGGAACGGATCGGAACCTTGTCGGCGGTGTCGGCCGCGCCGGTCAGGCGCCGGGCCGACCCGGTGCGTCGAGGGCTGTCAGGGGGTCCAGCCGAGCCAGGCTTCGCCGGCGCTGAGCACCGCGAACCACACTGCCAGCGCCGCGACCGGGACCAGGGGCACGAGGAACGGCCGGGTGCGCCACAGCCTGATCGCGACCACCAGCAGCCCGGTCCAGATCACCATCAGGAGGATCAGCCCCCACAGCGGCGCGACCAGGCCGCTGGAGAGGTAGAAGGGCAGCAGGACGATCTGCGCGAGGATGCCGAGCGCCCCCACGATCTTCGCTATGACCGAGGGCGAGTCCGCCATGGTGACCTCCACGATGGCCGCGGACCTGTGCCGCGGGTACGGGCAGCGTCGCAGAACGCGGTATCGGTGTACATCCGCCACCCGGCGGGCGGCCGGCTTTCGCGCCGGGTCCGCCATCCGGCGGACGTCGTGGCGCTCAGCCCGGCGGCGGCTCGTCGGAGTCGCGGGCGACGTGGTCGAGGCCCTCCAGGGGCTGTGCCGCCGTCACGAAACCGTCGACGTCGGCGCCCGCGGCGAGCGTGACCGCGAAGGATTCGGGCAGGTCGGCGGCGTTGAGCGAGCCGACCAGGTCGGCCGAGTCGCGGTAGGCCGCCCGGAACCTGGCCAGTGCCTGCTCGCGGTTCTCGAACGTGAACGAGACGACCTCGGGTCTGGTCCGCAGCCAGGATTCGAGCGCGGTGCGCTGCGGCGCGGTCGCGTCCATGGCCAGCTCCAGCCGGACCGTGACGGTCTGCGGCGCGGGGCGCGGCTCCGGGGTCTGTGCTGCGGGCGCGCCGCAGCCTGCCACCGCCAGCAGGGCGGCGACGATGAGCGCTACCCAGCGCGGTCCCATCGGCGCAGTCTACGGCCCGGGAACCGTCCACATCGACCTGTCTCACTAATTCGTGCGCGCTGAGCGGGGTCCCGCTCGCGTTGCCCGGCACCGCCGCCAGGACCGCAGGCCCGGGCTCGCGTCGCATGCCACCGGGGCAGGACGGCGGACCCGGACCCGCCGTGACCGGTCACGGCGGGTCCGGACCCGCTCCTCGTCAGATCGCGAGGTCGCCGTGGTGCAGCACGGTCAGGCGCTGGGTGGGGCGGGTCAGCGCGACGTACAGGTCGCTGTGCCCGCGCGGGGACTCGGCCACGATGGCACCCGGGTCGGCGATCACCACCGCGTCGAACTCCAGCCCCTTGGCCTGGCGCACGGTCAGCACCACGATCGGGTCGGTCAGCTCGGTCTGCTGCCCGACCCGCGCCTGCGGCAGCGCCGCGGTGACCACCGCGCCCAGCTCGTCGATCCGGCCGGCGGGCACGAGCACGCCGAGCGTGCCGTCGCCCAGCGCGGCGACCTCCCGGCGCACCTCCTCGGCCAGCCGGGCCGCCAGCTCGTCCGGGCCGACCTCGGTCAACTGCGGGGCCTGGCCGGTGTGGCGCACCGAGCGCGGCGGCTCCAGCCCCGGGTCGATGGACTTGAGCACCTGCCCGGCCAGGTCCATGATCTCCGCGGGCGTGCGGTAGTTGACGGTGAGCTGCGACAGCCGCCACCGGTCCGCCACGTACGGGTGCAGCACCGCGTCCCAGGAGGAGGTGCCGGCCGGGTCGCCGGTCTGCGCTACGTCCCCGACGATGGTCATCGACCGGCTCGGGCACCGGCGCATCAGCAGCCGCCAGGCCATCGGCGACAGTTCCTGCGCCTCGTCCACGATGACGTGCCCGAACGCCCAGCGGCGGTCGGCGGCGGCCCGCTCCGCGGCGGTCAGCCGCCGCGCGTCCTCCTGCCGCTCGCCGAGTTCCAGCGCGCCGAGCACGTCGGCGGCCGTCAGGATCTCCGGGTCGAGCTCGTCCTCCAGGTCGATGGAGCGGGAGCCGTGCAGGATCTCCAGCGCGCCCTCGGCGTAGGCCAGCCGCTGCCGCCGCCGGCGCTCGGCCAGCTCCTCGACGTCGCGGTCGTCCTCGCCCAGCAGCTCGGCGGCCTCATCGAGCAGCGGCGCGTCGGCCGGGGTCCATCCGGCGTCGCGGCTGCGGCGCAGCAGGGCCTGCTCGGCGTCGGTGAGCATGGTCGCGGCCGTGGCGATGCGCGCCTCGCTCGCGTACAGGTCGGCCAGCAGCCGCTGCGGGGTCAGCACCGGCCACAGCCAGTCCAGCACCGTCTGCACGTTCGGGTCGGCCTGCAGCTCCCGCCGCAGCTCGGCGAGGTCGGCCTCGTCGAGCAGCTGCGGGTCGCCGGGGGCGTCCTCGCCGCCGAGCGGGTCGTCGGCGTACGGGTCCGTGCCGATCCGGTCGGCGAGCTGCCTCGACAGCGCGTGGATGAGCTCGACGTCGAACAGCGGCCGGGCCAGGTTGTGCGGCTTGCCGCTGCGCCGGGCCACCTCGCGGGCGGCTTCGCAGGCGGCCCGGTCCAGTACGAGCGGCTCCTGGTCGAACTCGACCTCCACCGTGTCGTCGGGCACCCGCTGCCGGTCGCGCACCGCCGCGGCGAGCACGTCGGCCATCACGGCGCGGCCCTTGACCTCGGCGGTCTCGTCGGTCTCGACACCGGTGGCGGTGACGCCGGGGAACAACCCGCCCACGGTGCGCAGCACCACACCGGTCTCGGCCAGCGACGGCAGGACCTGGGAGATGTACTTCAGGAACGTGGTGTTCGGGCCGACCACCAGCACCGCCCGGGTCGACAGCTCCTTGCGGTACGTGTACAGCAGGTAGGCCGCGCGGTGCAGCGCGACGGCGGTCTTGCCGGTGCCGGGGCCGCCCTGCACCACCATGATCCCGCCCAGGTCGGCGCGGATGATGTGGTCCTGCTCGGCCTGGATCGTCTCGACGATGTCGCGCATACGGCCGGTGCGGCCCGCGTCCATCGCCGCGAACAGTGCGGCCTCGCTGGTCAGCCCCTCGTGGTGAGGTGCGGTCGCGGCGGCGTCGGCCAGGTCGAGCACCTCGTCGTCGAGTGAGGTGACGGTGCGCTCGGCGGTGCGGATGTGCCGGCGGCGGCGTACGCCCTGCGGCGAGGCTGCCGTGGCCAGGTAGAACGGCCGGGACGCGGGGGCGCGCCAGTCCACCAGCAGCGGCTCGTAATCGGCGGACTCGTCGAAGATGCCGAGGCGCCCGATGTAGCGGGCCCCGTCCTCGACCAGGTCCAGCCGCCCGAAGCAGAGCCCGTTCTCGACCGCGCCCAGCGATGCCCGCTGATCGGCGTAGAGGGCGATCGTCGACTCGCGCTGCGAGCGTTCCTGGTGAGTGCCGCCCGTCTGCAGCAGCGCCTGCGACAGCCGGCGTTCCGCCTGCTCGCGCAGGCCGTCGAGGCGGCGGTACAGGTCGGAGACGTACTCCTGCTCGCGGTGAATCTCGTCGGCGGCGTCGCTTGACAAACCTGGCTCCTTCGTGTCTATACTGAAGCCCGAACGGACGCTTTCAGCGTGCCGTTCTTTTTTGTGCTCGAATCGCCAAAGATACCGCACCGGCGGGCCACGGCGCAGCCGGGTGATCACTTTCCGGGCAGGCCGCCCGTCTTCGGGTCGCGCGCGGTCAGGCAGTAGACGCCCCCGGCCGGGTCGCTCATGACGACCCAGCGCGCGCCGTCGGCCACGTGGGTCGCCCCGCACTTGACGTGCCAGGCCCGCACGCCCTCGACATCCGAGCAGGCCAGGTCCAGGTGCGCCGAGGTCGGCCGCTCCTGCTGGAGCCGCTGGAGCAGGATGCGCACCGGCAGTTCGGCAGGCGGCGCGACGACGTGGAACTCCGGCCGCGAGCCGAACGAGGAGTCCCAGCCGGTCATCTCACCCCAGAAGGCGACCTCGGCGTCGTAGGCGGCCGGGCCGACGTCGATGCAGACCTGGTCGAGGCGGCTGAGCGCGCCGTCGGGCGTGGTGTGCGCCATCGGGCGGCGGAACTCGTCGTGCCACGGCACCGCGCAGAACAGCAGCCCGCCCGGCGAGCGCAGCACCTGGTGGCCTAGGTCGGCGAGGTGCGTCGCACCCAGCTCCACCGCACGCCTCGCCAGCGCGCCCGGGTCGTCGACACTCAGATCGAGGTGCGCGCCGCCGCCCTCGTGCACCGCCTGCAGTTTCACGCAGGGGTCGGCCCCGATCGGCAGCAGCGTCGCGAACTCGGCGTGCTCGCCCCGGCGCGCGGTCAGATGCGTGCCGGTCACCCGTGACCAGAACGACGCGGCCTCGGTGAACGCGTCAGCGGGCCGGTCGATGAACGCGTACGTCCAGCGGATCACTTCGTCTCCTCGCCGTGTCGATCTGCCGAGCGTATAGGCGCAGCAGGCTGCGGGAGCCGCACGACGCGGCGGAGTCCGTCACGAGCACCCGCGTCGATGGTAAGGTGGCGCCGGGCACCGGGATCGGCCAGGTCACCCGGCCGCGGGGGCGTTTAGGTGTTGTTCTCGACGGTCTGCTGCACCGCTCCGCCGACCTCGGCGGCCCAGCCGCCCGGATCGTCGAACCACCCGCCGGACGGCTCCATGATCGGCTGGTACACCGCCGACCCGATGGCCCACGTCACGGCCCCGACCAGACCGGCCAGCCCGCCCACGGCGGTACGCCAGGAGATACGCATCGTCACATCGTGGACCATCCGGCGGTGGATGGAAACCGCCGCAGGCATGGACGACCGTGCCGGTGGGGACGGGCGGGCTGCCCGCCGCCACCGGCACGGTCGAGGGGTTAGCTCAGCACGCCGATCACCTGGAAGTCCGACAGCTGCGCCGCGGGCCAGCCGGTGTTCGCGGTGAAGGTCAGCCGGACGTGGCGGGCGGTCGTGTTCGCGGGCAGGGTGATGGTCACGGTGTTGCCGGACGGGTTGAACTGGTACGCCGCCGAGCCCGTGATCGTGGTGTACGTGGACCCGTTGGCGCTGCCCAGCACCGACAGCGTCTGGGAACGCGCGCCCCAGGCTGACGGCAGCTTCAGCACGATCGAGCTGAGCGACGCGCTGCCGCCCAGGTCGACGGTGATCGACTGTGGGAAGGCGTTGTTGGGGCTCTCCCAGTACGAGCCGGCGTCACCGTCGACCGCGTTGCCGGGCACGTAGTTCTGCACGTGCCCCGCGGTGACCGGCTTGCCCAGCGCCAGATTGGAGCTGGTCGCCGTGGTGCCGGTGCCGGTCAGCCCGACCGCCAGCGACGGGTTGGACGCGCTGCTGGCCACGGTCAGGGTGCCGGTCTTCGCGCCTGCGGTGGCAGGCGTGAAGGCGACGGTGACCATGCAGTTCGCCCCCGGTGCCAGGGCCGAGCCGCAGCCGTTGGCCGACAGGCTGAACCCGATGCCGGAGACAGTCACCGACGAGATCGAGGCGGTGGTGCCACCGGTGTTGCTGATCTGCGTCGTACGGGTGATCGTGCTTCCGACGGTGGTGTTCGGGAACGCGATGCTCGTCGGGTTGGCCGAAAGCGTCGCCGGGGTCTGCACCGTGGTGCCGGTGCCGGTCAGGCTGACGGTCAGGGACGGGTTGGTGGCGTTGCTGGCCACCGTCAGCGTGCCGGTCTTCGCTCCGGCCGAGGTCGGGCTGAAGGTGACCGTGACCGTGCAGCTGGCTCCGGCGACTAGCGTGCCGACGCAGCCGCTCGCGGCGAACTGGCTCGACGCGGATACCGCCGAGATGCTCGCCGCGGCGGTGCCCGTGTTGGTGATCGTCACCGTGCGGCCGCTGCTGGTGGTGCCCACGTTCTGGTTGCCGAACGCGACCGAGGTGGGGTTCGCGGCCAGGGTCGCCGCGGCGGGCGGGTTGCCGCCGCCGAAGATCTGCAGCTCGGCGAGCTGACCGGCGGGCCAGCCGGTGTTCGCGGTGATGGTCACCCGCAGGTGGCGCACCGACGCCGCGGTGAAGGTCGCGGTGGCGGTGTTGCCGGTGGCCGGGTCGAACAGGTAACCCGCCGACGCCTTCAGCGTGCTGAAGTTGGTGCCGTCGGTGCTGCCGCTGATCGACAGCGTCTGGGTGCGGGCGCCCCACGCCGACGGCGGCGGCAGCTTGAGCGTCACCGAGCTGACCTGCTTGGCGCTGCCCAGATCGGCCTGCAGCCACTGCGGGAAGGCGTTGTTGTCGGACTCCCAGTAGCTGCCGGTGTTGTCGTCGTTGGCGGCCGAGGCGGGGAAGCCGCCGTTGCTGGTGCTGGCCGACATCGCCGCGCCGATGGCGAGGTTGGTGGTGCTGCTGACGCCGGTGCCGGTGAGCGAGACCGTCAGCGGCGACGCGGTGGTCGAGTTGGCCACCGACAGCGTGCCGTTCTGCGTACCGGCCGAGGTGGGGGCGAAGCGCACGCTCAGGGTGCAGGACGCCCCGGCGGCCAGCGAGCTGCCGCAGGTGTTCGTCTGCGTGTACTGGCCGCTGGCGGTGATCGAGCTGATGCTCGCCGCCGCCGTGCCAGGGTTGGTCACCGTGACGGCCTGCGCCGCCGTGGTGGTGCCGACGTTCGCCGAGCCGAAGGCCAGGCTGCCGGGCGTGACCTGCAGCTGCGACCCGTCGGCCACACCCTGGCCGAGGAAGTCGACCCAGTTCACGTTGAAGATCGAACCCTGGCCGGTGTCGCCGGCCGGGTTCTTCGCGACCAGGAACAGCGGGCCGGTGGTGGTGCTCGCGGACAGGGTGGCGGTGGCGTCGGCGTAGGTCTGCCAGCCGCCGGTGCCGCCGAAGGTGGCGGTGCCGACCAGCGGGCCGTTGGGCGCGCCGGTGCGGACCTCGATCCGGCCGCCGCTGCCGGGCGAGGCCACCCGGAAGCGCGCGGAGGTGATGTTGCGCAGGTTCACCGGGGTGTACGACCAGTAGTCGCCGTCCTCGATGAAGCCGATGTTCTGGAAGCCGCCCGCGGTGTCGGCGGTCGCCTCCCGCTGCACGCCCGGGTCGCCGCCGCCGATCGCGCCCGGTGCGCGGCCGGTGCTGTTGAAGAACTCGGCCTGCTTGTGCTTGGGCTGCAGCTTGATCGTCGCCCGGCCGGTCTGCGGCGCGGCGCCGCCTCCGCCGAGGTCGGTGTAGCTGGCCTCGATCACGGCGAAGATGTCCGCGTCGTCACCGTGGCCGGTGCCCATGGAGGTCTGGATCACTCCGGTGCACCCGGTGTACCCCTGCAGGGGGTGCGCATGCGCGTCGTGACCCAGGTAGTACTGCACGTTGACCCGCGAGCAGTTGATCGTGCCGTCCTCGGGGTCGGTCACCGTGATCGTGAAGCGCACCTGGTCGCCCCAGGCGAAGAAGCCGCCGTCGGCGGGCGCGGTCAGCGTGACGGTCGGCGCGGTGTTGCCCACGGTGATCGGCACGTTGGCCACCGCGGTACGCCCGCCGGGGTCGCGCACGGTGAGCTGGGCGTTGAAGTTGCCCGCGGTCGCGTACGTGTGCGACGGGTTGGCCGCGGTCGAGGTGCCGCCGTCGCCGAACGTCCATGCGTACGTGATCGGCTGCCCGGCCGGGTCGCGCGAGCCGGCGCTGGAGAACTGCACCGTCAGCGGCACGCCGCCCGAGGTCGGGTTGCCCGAGGCGACCGCGATCGGGTTCTGGTCCCCGGCGATGTAGTCGATCCGGTAGACCCCGGAGTCGGCGTTGTTGCCGCCGAAGCCGGTGCCCCACTCGATCAGGTACATCGCGCCGTCCGGCCCGAACTCCAGGTCCATCGGCCGCAGGAAGCTCATCGAGCCGAACAGCTGGTTGATGTCGACCAGCGACCTGCCGTTCGGGGTGACCTGCATCGTGTAGAGCTTGTTCTGGTTCCACTCGCCGAAGATCGCCTTGCCGTCGAAGTACTGCGGCCACTTGCGGTCCGACGTCGACGCGGCGTTGTACCGGTAGACCGGCCCGCCCATCGGCGCGCCACCGCCCCCGATCTCCGGGAACAGCGGGTTGCCACCGTAGTCGTAGTCGACCGTGGCGGGCTGCGCGGCCGGCAGGTTGGTCAGGCCGGTGTTGTTCGGCGAGTTGTTCACCGGCGCGGCGCAGTTGTACTTGGCGCCGGAAGGCCCGGACGGGAACGTGTAGTCGTTGTACGCGTAGTTCGCGCCGACGCAGTACGGCCAGCCGTAGTTGCCCGCCTGCCCGACGATGTTCCACTCGACGGTGCCCTCGGGGCCCCGGTTGGGGTCGGTGGCGCCCGCGTCGGGGCCGTAGTCGGCGACGTACAGCGTGTTGGTCGCCGGGTCGGTGCCGATCCGGAACGGGTTGCGGAAGCCCATCGCGTAGATCTCGGGCCGGGTGAGCGCCGTGCCCGGCGCGAACAGGTTACCCGCCGGGATCGTAAAGGTCCCGTCGGCCTGCGGCTTGATCCGCAGCACCTTGCCGCGCAGGTCGTTGGTGTTGCCGGAGCTCTTCTGCGAGTCGAAGTCCGACCGGCCCGCCCGCTCGTCCAGGGGCGCGAAGCCGCTGGACTCGAACGGGTTGGTGTTGTCGCCGGTGGCCAGGTAGAGGTTGCCCGCCGCGTCGAAGGTCATCGAGCCGCCCGCGTGGCAGCAGGTGTTGCGCTGCGTGGCGACCTGGACCAGCACCTTCTCGGTGGACGTGTTGATCGTGTCACCGGAGACGGTGAACCGTGACAACTGGTTGCGGGCAGCGCCGGTGGTGGGGGAGTAGTACAGGTAGATGAACCCGTTGTTCGCGAAGCCCGGGTCCAGGCGCATGCCGAGCAGGCCGTCCTCGTTGCCGGTGAACACCGGCAGGGTCAGCGCGGTCACCGTGGTGCCGGTGCTCGGCTTGACGATCTGCACCCGGCCGTCGCGCTCGATGTAGAAGACGCGGCCGTCGGCGGCCACGTCGAGTTCCATCGGGTTGCTGGTGTTGCTGTCCAGGGCGACCTTCTGGAAGCTCGCCGTGCTGGTCGCGGTGCAGTCGCCCGCGACCTGGCCCGCGGCCGTGCGGATGCCGCCGAGCAGGTGGTTGAGGAAGTTCGTGTCGCTGTACGCCGCCGCGGTGTGCCCGAGCGCGGTGTACCAGGACCGGCCGCCGTCGTACGGCTTGCACCAGGCGACGGGGTGGTCGGCGCCCATCGCGGACGAGCCGGGGGCGTAGCTGCGCTCGTCGAGGCTCGCCAGCACGTGCGCATTCGTCCGAGGATTCGTCTGGAAGGAGTACCACTCGTCGAACCGGGACCACAGCGGCGGCAGGCCCGCCGTCGACGGGTGCGCCGGGTCCTCGACCTTGACCGTGGCCGTCTGCTCGGCCGGGTGGCTGGAGAAGTACGCGCCGACCAGGCTGCCGTACCAGGACCAGCCGTATTCGGTGTCGGACGCGGCGTGCACGCCCGCGAACCCGCCTCCCGCCCGGATGTAGCGCTCGAACGCGGCCTGCTGGGTCGCGTCGAGCACGTCGCCGGTGGTGGACAGGAACACCACCGCGGCGTATTTGGCCAGGTTGGTGTCGTTGAACGCGGTGGCGTCCTCGGTGGCGTCGACGGTGAAGCCGTTGGCGGTGCCGAGGTTGCGGATGGCGGTGACGCCGGTCGGGATCGAGTCGTGGCGGAACCCGGCGGTCTTGGAGAAGACCAGCACCGAGAACGGCGCCGCGTCGGCGCGCTGCGGCACGGCGAGCAGGCCGCCGGCCGCGGCCAGCACGGCGACGGCCAGCAGGCGCAGCAGCCTGAACAGGGGCGGATGCAGGGACGATGACGCGAGGGGCATGGACGGTCTCCTCGTCGGGGACGGACGGGGGAACCCCCTGGCGCGGGTGAGCGGCCCCGGAGGGGAGCGGTGCGGCGGAGCAGGGTTCGGCAGTGCCGTTGCGGCACATGGATTGCACCGATGTTTCGAGGCAGTCACAAATTTGCACCCATGACGCTGATGCTGTCAACGCATCACGCAAAATTTGCACGTGCCATGTCGAGATCCTGGAGAGTGCGCTGCGCGCCGACCGGCCTGGCAGGTCCGGGCTAGCACGAAAGAGGCGTCCCCCCGCCGGGAGGACGCCTCGAACGATCAGTCGGGTCAGCGGCCGGGCAGCAGCCCGGAGTAGACGCTCTCGAGCACTTCGGCCTGGGCCCGCCAGGTCCAGCCGTCGAGCAGGCCGGGCTTGTCGTAGACGGCCCGGTAGCGCTCCGGGTCGGCGAGCACGGCCTGCGCCGCCCGCACGAAGTCGGCCACGTCGTCGGCGCGGAACACCTCGCCCTGGCCGGTGCTGCGTACGGTCGCGGCGAGCGTGCGCACGTCGCTGCCCACGATCGGCAGCCGGGCGTGGGAGTACTCGAAGAACTTCGTGGCCAGCGACATCTCGTGGTTGAGGTGGTGCCGGATCGGCATGACGCCGAGGTCGGCCGTGGCCAGCAGCGGCACGACCCGGTCGTGCTGGACGTAGCTCATCAGGTGGATCCGGTCGGCGACGCCCAGCGCGGCGGCCCGCTCCTGCAGCGTCGTCGCGTACGGCCCGTCCGGCTGATTGATGATCATCGCGACGTGCAGGCCCGGCAGCTGCGGTAGGCCCTCGACCACCAGGCCCAGGCCGCGCTGCGGCGAAGCCGCCCCGCTGTAGACCATCAGCGGCACGTCCGGCCCGATGCCGCACAGCTCGCGCAGCGTCGGGGCGTCGGCCGGGCCGGGATCGTGGCTGACCTCGGGCGCGTTGAGCACCACCGCCGGGGTGACCGGCAGCCGGTGGTCACGCTGCAACCGGGCCGCGATCTCGTCGGACACGGTGATCACCGCGTCGGCGACCGGGGCGTACTCGCGCTCGTAGGCCAGGTGCGCGGGCAGCCAGCGGGCGTGATCGCGATACGGGATCACGCCGGGCAGGTACTCGTGCGCGTCCCAGACGAGCTTGACGTCGCGTCCCCGGGCCCGGCCGCGCTGCACGGCGCGGGCGCCCACGCCCAGCATCCGGAAGTCGTTCGCGTGCACGATGTCGGGGTCGAGCTCGTCGATGGCCTTGCCGAACGCGACCTCGAAGCTCCACAGGTCCGGCTCCAGGCGCCGCCAGGACTTGTCGCCGAGCTTGCGCTGCCAGTACCAGACCAGCGCGAGATCGACCGGGCGGCGGGCCTGCTTCACCGCACCGGGCATGGCCGTCCGCACGCGCCGCAGCGCCGCCTTGGCGCCGCTGCCTCCGGCACCCCCGGCGCCGGAGCCGCCGCCGACCACGAGCAGCCGCACGTCCGCGCCGCCGAGCTGCCACTGCTGGGGCTCGTTGGTCGGCGAGCGGCCGATCAGGGTCACGTCCCAGCCGGCCTCCGCCGCGGAGATCGCCTGTTTCTGCACCCGCGAGTCGCCGTGGACCCCGGTGTCGACGATCATGACCACACGACCACGGCCGCGACGTTCGACTCCCATGGTCCGCCTCTCTGGGTGATACCGGTACGGGGCGGACGCAGCCTACGGGACTGCCGCCGCGCGTCCGCTCCTGATCTACGCGTGCTGCCGGCTTATTGTTACCGTAGTCGCCAGCAAGCTGCACCCGGGTGTCTCCACGCCGACCCCGGCACCCCTGCCGAACGCTGGAGGCGAATACGTGACCCCTGTCGACGTGAGTGTCATCGTCCCGGTGTACAACACGATGCCGTACCTGCGGCGCTGCATGGACTCGCTGGTGGGGCAGACCCTCGGGCTGAACCGCCTGGAGATCATCGCGGTGGACGACGGCTCGACCGACGGCAGCGCCGCGGAACTGGCCCGGTTCGCCGACCGTTACCCCGGCAGCGTCAAGGTGGTCCGCCAGCCCAACTCCGGCGGCCCGGCCAGCCCCTGCAACCACGGTCTCCGCCTGGCCACCGGCCGGTTCGTCTTCTTCGTCGGCGCCGACGACTACCTAGGCCCCGAGGCGCTGGAGCGGATGGTCGACGCGGCCGACCGCCACGGCTCCGAGGTCGTGCTCGGCAAGACCGTCGGCGTCAACAGCCGCTTCATCTACCAGCAGGTCTTCGCCCGCAACGAGGCGGACATCAGCTTCGCCGGTTCGGGGCTGCCCTGGTCGCTGGCCAACATCAAGCTCTTCTCCCGCGACCTGATCGAGCGGCACGCCATCCGCTACCCCGAGGACATGCCGATCGGCAGCGACTTCCCGTTCACGCTGGAGGCCTGCCACCGGGCCGCGCGGATCTCGGTCGTCGCCGACTACGACTGCTACTACGCCGTACGCCGGCTCAACGCCCAGAACGTCACCCACCTGAGCAACGCCGCCGACCGGCTGTACTGCATGCGTCGCCTGATGGAGTTCACCGTCGGGCTGATGCCGCCCGGCAAGGACCGCGAGGCCGTGCTGTCCCGGCTGTTCGCGCTCGAGGTCGCCGTCGTGCTGCGCGACGACCTGCTCAAGGTCGAGCGTTCCGTGCAGGAGGCGGTGCATGCCTGCGTACGTGAGCTCGCCGACCGCTACCTCACCGCCGAGACCGGCGCGGAGATGGAGGTCGAGACCCGGCTGCGCGTCGCCGTCGTGCAGGCCGGGGACGTCGACGACCTGCTCGCCGTCATCCGCCAGGACGTGCAGCGGGGCGTCGCCCCGATCGTCGTCGAGGGCGAGCGCTGGTATGTCGCGTACCCCGGGTTCCGTACCCCCGGCTCGTCGCTGCCGGACGAGATCTTCGAGGTCACCGCGCACGCGGCCGGTTGGGCCGCGAAGCTCGACGCCACCCAGGCGGTGTGGCGTCGCCGCGCGGACGGCGCGACGGTGCTGGCCATCTCGGCCCGCAGCCCGCTGCCGGACCTGGCCGCGCAGGGCGAGATCCGTTTCCAGGCCGAGGACCTGACCGCACCGGTCCAGGTCACCGAGAGCCGTCCGGCGACCGTGGTGCAGGCCGAGTTCTCCGTCGCCGATGTCGTCGACGCCAGCGCCGTCAGCGGGCAGCGCCGCTCGGTGCGGGTGAGCGTGCACGCCCGCGGCCAGGAGGGCTCCGCGCCGCTGCGCGCCGCCGGCCTGCGGCTGCCGCGACCTGTCATCTGGCGTCGCGGCCTGCGGGTGTACGCGGTCACCCCGGCCAAGGACCCGTCCGGCCGCCTCATGATCTCCGTTGTCCCGATGACCCCCGGCCGCATCCTGGCCCGCCTCGCCCGCCGCCGCTGATCACGCCGGCGGGGTAATCGGTTGCGGGGGGCGCGTGTGCGACCGATGATCACGTGGTGGTGGAGGGTGAAGAGGCGCTGGTCGGGAACGTGACCGCGGGTGTGGTGCGGGTGGGCGACACCGTGCGGCGGCCTGCGGGGCCTTGGACGGAGGGCGTGGACGCGTTCCTGCGGCACCTGCACGGGAGCGGGTTCACCGGCGCACCCCAGCCGCTCGGTCGCGACGAGCAGGGCCGCCAGGTGCTGGAGTACGTGTCCGGCGAGATCGGCGACGCGACGGGGACATACGCCCTGACCGAACTGGCTGAAATCGGCCGGATGCAACGCAGCCTGCACGATGCCGCAGTGAACTTCGTCCCCGAGGTCGGGACCCGGTGGGAGACGCCGATCCCGCCCGACCGCGCCGAGCTGGTCTGCCACAACGACGTAGCGCCATGGAACCTGGTGCACGCCGAGCGGGGCTGGGTCCTGATCGACTGGGACGGCGCGGCGCCGAGCTCACGCCTGTGGGACCTGGCCTATGCGGCGCAGAGCATGGCCGGGATGAGCCCGCGCCGCGACCCGGCGGAGTCGGCCGTCCGGCTGCGCGCCTTCACCGATGGCTACGGCCTGGACCCGGACCGGGGTCCGGAGCTGGCGGCGCTGCTCGGCCGCCGGGCGCGGGCCATGTACGACCTGCTGGAGACCGGGTTCAGCGAGAACCGGCAGCCCTGGGCGCGGATCTTCACCGAGGACGGCCCGTACTGGCGCGACACCGCCGCCTACCTGGACCGGCACACCGCAGTCTGGGCCGCCGCGCTCGCCTGAGCGGTCATACTCGGACGGCTCGGGTGTGGTCAGCCCTGACCGATGCCGCGCAGCAGCGTCGCCTCCCGCTCCGCGCCCAGACCGTCGGCCGGCAGTGGTCCCGGCGTCGAGGCCAGCCAGGCCCAGGTGTCGGCGACGGTCTGCTCGACCGGGCGGCAGCGCAGGCCGGCCGCATGTGCGCGCTCGGCGTCGGTCTCGTGCAGGCCGCGTACGGCACTGCCCGCCGGCACCCAGATCGGCAGCTCGGACCAGGGCTGCACACCTGCCGCGGTGACCGCGGCGGTCGGCACCCAGCGCAGCCGGGCACCGGAGACGGTCGCCTCGGCGCATGCCGACAGCAGCGCCCCCATGGTGGTGTGGCCGGGCCGGCTCACCACGTTGTAGGTCCCGCCGAGGCCGGCGTGTGCGGCGTCGAGCAGCCAGCGGGCGAGATCCCGCACGTCGATGTACTGCAGTCCCAGGTCCGGCGGTCCGGGGACCGGCACGTCGCCGCCGCGGGCCAGCCGGCGCAGCCACCAGACGAGCCGTTCGGGCTGCTCGTGCGGGCCGAGGATGAGGCCGGGCCGGGCGACCAGCGCCCGATCCCCGAACGTGTCGCGCACGGCCTGCTCGGCGGCCGCCTTGACCGTGCCCAGCGACGGTCCCTCGGTGTGCACCAGTGGCGACTTCTCCGTGAGGCCGCGGGTCGACAGATCGCGGTAGACCGAGCGGCTCGACACGTGCACGTACCGGCCGCAGGCCGGTGCCAGAGCGGCCGCGGCGAGGGCGGCGACCTGCGGCGCACCGTCCCAGGTGTCCACCACCGCGTCCCAGGTCGGGTGGGTGAGCGGGGCGAGGTCGGCCGCCCGCGTCCGGTCGCCGCGCACGGAGGCGACTCCGTCCGGCGGAGCGCCGGAAACGCCGCGGTGGAACGCCGTCACCTGCCAGCCGCGGCGGACGGCGTCGCCGGCGATCGCCCGGCCGAGGAAGCGGGTGCCACCGAGGATCAGTAGTCGCATACCCGGCACGGTAGCGGGTGGCGACGGGTGGCGCGGCCCGTGCTCGGATGCGTATACTCGTAAACGAGTAATCAAGAGCGGAGTAAGAAGAGCGGGCGGCAGACGTGGCGAAGCGGCGCAAGGTGGGCAATCTGATGGCGCTGGCAGTGCTGTCCGCGCTCGTCCAGCGACCCATGCACCCGTACCAGATGGCCTCGGTCCTGCGCGAGCACGGCAAGGACCAGAACATGAAGATCAAGTGGGGCTCGCTCTACACGGTCGTGCAGAACCTGGAGAAGCACGGCCTGGTCGAGGCCACCGAGAGCGTGCGCCAGGGCGGCCGCCCGGAGCGGACCGTCTACGGCATCACCGAGGCGGGCCGCGCCGAGCTGACCGACTGGGTGCGTGAGCTGCTGTCCACACCCGAGCAGGAGCAGTCACGGTTCACGGCCGCGCTGTCGGTCATGGCCGTGTTGTCGCCCGCCGAAGCGGCAGACCTGCTGGCACGGCGGCTCACCGCACTGGAGGACAAGCTCGCCGCACGGCGCGCGGCCCTGGCCGAAGCCGCCCGCGAGGTCCCGCGGCTGTTCCTGGTCGAGGAGGAGTACGAGCTGGCCGTGGCCGACGCCGAGGTCGGCTTCGTGCGCGGCCTGCTCGGCGAGCTGACCTCCGGCACGTTCCCCGGCCTGGCGGACTGGCAGGTCTTCAGCGAGACCGGGGTCGTTCCGCCGGAGCTGGCCGAGCTGATGGAGAGGGGGCTGCACCCGCAGCAACCCTGACGAACGGTCCCCGGCGGCGTGCGCCAACACGCCACCGGAGACCTCAACCCTCGCACCGCACCGCAGGGGCCCGGCCACGAGAGGTGGCAACCGCAAGGATAGCCGGGCTCCCCTGCCGGTTCGGTGTGCACCGATCCGAACCCGAGCCGGTCGAGCGACCGGCCGGCTACCCCTGGGGAGCAGACAGTCATGACGAAGGTGAAGACCGCCTTGATCGTGGGCGGCGGCATCGCCGGCCCGGTGGCCGCGATGGCCCTGCAGCAGGCGGGCATCGAGGCACGCCTGTACGAGGCGTACGGCAGCACGGCGGAGAACGTCGGCGGAGGCCTGAGCATCGCGCCCAACGGCCTGGCCGCGCTGCAGGTGATCGGCGCGGACGACGTGGTGCGCGCGATCGGCCTGCCCATGTCGAGCATCGTCATCCACAGCTGGACCGGCAAGCGGCTGGCCTCGTTCGGCGGCCCGAGCGGTATGGAGCCGCAGCGCTTCGTGATGCGGCCCGACCTCTACCGGGCCCTCTACGGCGAGGCCGCACGCCGCGGCATCGCCGTGGCGCACGGCAAGCGCCTGGTCTCCGCCGAGCACCTGGGCTCGCCGCACGCGCCGTCGGGCGTGCGGGCCCATTTCGCGGACGGCACCGCCGCGGAGGCGGACGTCCTGATCGGCGCTGACGGCATCCGTTCCACGGTGCGTACGGTCATCGACCCGGCCGCGCCCCTGCCCCGCTACACCGGCCTGCTCGGCTTCGGCGGCTGGTCGACCGGCACGGGCCTGCCGAGCACCGGCGACGCGATGTACATGATGTTCGGCAAGCGCGCCTTCTTCGGCTACCAGGTGTTCGACGACGGCCGCTGCGGCTGGTTCGCCAA
The DNA here is from genome assembly GCF_007483665.1 of Catellatospora sichuanensis. Classification (GTDB taxonomy): domain Bacteria; phylum Actinomycetota; class Actinomycetes; order Mycobacteriales; family Micromonosporaceae; genus Catellatospora; species Catellatospora sichuanensis. Next base: position 283,812 of record NZ_VIQO01000014.1, on the reverse strand, counting down.
CCTGCCGCACCCGCAGCCGATGACGTGGTCGCAAGCGAACAAGACCGGTGCGCGGGAGTGGACACGGCTGCTGACGGAGGCGTTCGCCGACGACCGGATGCCGGTGCTCGACATCCTGCGCACCTCCGAGGAGCCCGAGTTCGTCGCGGTCGGCGGCATGGAGGACATCCCGCGTGTGCCGAACTGGCACCGGGGCCGGATGGTGCTGGTCGGCGACGCCGCGCACGCCACGTCGCCGTCGTCGGGCCAGGGCGCCTCCCTGGCCGCGGAGAGCGCGGTGCAGCTCGCCCGCTGCCTGCGCGACCTGCCCGCGGAGCAGGCGTTCACAGCGTACGAAGGGCTGCGCCGGGAACGGGTCGAGCGCATCATCGCCGTGGCGGCACGTACCAACAGCGACAAGGCGGCGGGCCCGATCGCCCGGGTGCTGCGCGACGCGCTGCTGCCCACGGCGATGAAGCTGCTGGCCAAGCCCGAGAAGATGGCCTGGCAGTTCGACCACCGCATCGACTGGGCGGCCCGCGTCACCGCATGATCGGTGATTGACATCGACCCAGCAGCCTAGGACACCTTGGCGACGGTGTGCCAGCGCACCGGCCGTTCCGTGGGAGCGGTCGGTGCCCTGGCGTGCCCCGTTCATGCACGGCGGCTAGGGTTTCGGCTCGTGGACGAGACCTCGCAGCGGCAACCGGGCAGGCACGTGCGGCGCGACAGCCGGAAGCTGTGGCTGGCGGTGGCACTGACCGTCGCAGTCCTGATCGGAGGGTCGTTCGCGGCCGTGCGGCTGTGGAGTGACGGTCCGGGCGCGCAGGCGGCCGGCCCGGGGGAGCCCGCGGCGGTGACGCAGGGCGCGGTGGATCCGGCGGCATCCGAAACGGCGTCGGCGGGGCCGTCGGCGAGCGCGTCCGCCACACCGCGTCCGTCGGTGTCGGCGAGTCCGAGGAGCCAGCCCGGCGGCCCGGCGAAGACGTCGGCCAAGAAGGGCGCCACCGTCTGGGACTTCGGCGGCCTCAAGGCGGCGCTGACCGACGTGCGCGCGAGCTGGTACTACAACTGGTCGTCGGGCCCGAGCAGGGACGCGGGAACCAGCGCCGCGTTCGTGCCGATGATCTGGGGCGAGAAGTCGGTGACGGACGCCGAGCTGGCCCGCGCGAAGAGATCGGGCAAGGTGCTGCTGGGCTTCAACGAGCCTGACTTCGCCAGCCAGTCCAACATGACCGTCGAGCGCGCCCTCGACCTGTGGCCGCGGCTGCAGGCGACCGGCCTGCGGCTGGGCAGCCCGGCGGTGGCGGTGGGCGCGGACAAGGCGGGCGGCTGGCTGGACCGCTTCCTCAGCGGGGCGAAGGCGCGCGGCCATCGGGTCGACTTCATCACCCTGCACTGGTACGGCGCGGACTTCTCCTCGGCCGCGGTCGGGCACCTGAAGAACTACCTGCAGGCGGTGTACCAGCGCTACCGGATGCCGATCTGGGTCACCGAGTACGCGCTGATCAAGTGGGGCGCGAACGGGGCGGTGTACCCGAGCGACGCGCAGCAGGCCGCGTTCGTCACCGGCTCGACGAGGATGATGGAGGGCCTGTCCTACGTGGAGCGCTACGCGTGGTTCGCGCTGCCCTGGCCCACCGAGGGCCACCAGGGAACCGCGCTCTACCGCGACGGCGACAGCCCGACCGCGGCCGGCCGGGCGTACCGCGCGGCCGGTTGACCGGCGCTCAGTCGCCCGGGCCCGAGAAGCCGTCGCCGATCGTGGCCAGCGCCAGCACCGCGCCCAGCGCGGCGACGAACCCGCCGCCCGGGGCACCCGCCGCGAACAGGGCCACGGCCACCGCGAACCCGGTGAGGCCCAGCGCGATCCGCAGCCCGGAGCGGCGCCGCCTGCGGTATTCGGCGGGCGGGCGCGGCTCGCCGGCACCGAGCCCGAGCGCGAAGTGCGGGTCCTCCGCGCGGGTGCGCTCGGCCAGCTCCGCGAGCCGGCTTTCCTCCTCCGGGCCGAGTGCCACCCGACCTCACCCCATCCCCGTTGAGCTGCGCTTTCGTCGTACCCGTCGCCGACGGGCCGTACACCGCAGTCCCGCGCAGCCCGACGGCGGGCCGGTGCGCGACGGCTCGACCATCATGGCCGGGGCGGGCAACCCGGGCGGTCAGCCTGCCTTGCGCGCGGCGGCGATGAACTCTCTGATCAGGGCCTCGCTCTTGACGCCACGGGCGGACTCGACGCCGCTGGACACGTCCACCCCGCCCGCCCCGGACTGCCGGATCGCGTCGGCGACCGTGTCGGCGCTGAGCCCGCCCGCGAGGATCCAGCCGTCGCCGAGGCCGCGTTCGCGCAGCATCGCGTAGTCCCACGCGCCGCCCGAGCCCGGTTCGGTCGCGTCGACCAGCAGCAAGTCCTCGCCGTACGCCCCGGTGCGCAGGTCCGGAGCTTCGTAGCTGGTCGCCCGCACCAGGGTCAGGCCGAGGTCGGCGACGGCGTCGAAGTCGGCCCGGGAGTAGTCGCCGTGCAGCTGCAGCGCCCGCAGGCCGGTGTCGCGGACCAGGTCCCGTACGGCCGCGACGTCCGCCCCGGCGACGACCGCGACGGTCAGCACGTGCGACGGGACGGCCGTGGCCAGTCGGCGTGCGGTGTCCGGGGTCACCTGGCGGGGGCTGCGGGTCAGCACGAAGCCGACCGCGTCCGCGCCGGCGTCCACGGCGGTGGCGACGGTCTCGGCAGTGGACAGTCCGCAGATCTTCACGAACACGGGTGCCTCCGGTCAGGCTTCGGTGGCGATACGGGCCAGGATCTCGCGGGCCGTGTCGTCGGGCGCCTCGTCGGGGATCCAGTGGCTGACGCCGGGCAGGGTGACGAAGCGGTAGTCGCCGGTGACGTAGGCGGCGCAGCTCTCGGCCGCCTTGGGCCCGATCGCCCAGTCGCCGTCGCTCCACAGGAACGTGGTCGGCACCGCGACCCGGCCGGCCGGGGTGAAGCCGGAGCCCAGGGTCAGCGCCCGGTACCAGTTCAGGCCGCCGGTGAGCCGGGCGCGGTCCAGCATCGGCGTGACGAAGCGCTCGACCCGTTCGGCGGGGACGCCGGTGAAGATCTCCCGCAGCCGTCGGCCGTCGTGCTCCAGCAGCGTGTCCTCGGCCTTGCCCTCCTGCTGGAACAGGCCGATGTAGGCCGAGCGCTGCTGCTGGTCGGGGTCGGTGGCGATGGTCTTGGCGAACGCCACCGGATGCGGCACGGAGATCGCGGTGAGGGTGCGCACCCGGTCGGCGTGCGCGGCGGCCAGGTGCCAGGCCACCACGGCGCCCCAGTCGTGGCCCACCACGTGCGCCCGGTCCACGCCCAGCGCGTCGAGCACCGCGAGCGCGTCGGCGACGCATTCGCCCATGACGTAGTCGGCGACCGCGGTCGGGCGCGCGCCGGGGGAGTAGCCGCGCTGGTCGAACGCGTAGGTGCGCACGCCGGCGTCGTGCAGGCGGTCGGCGACCTGCTCCCATTCGCCCGCGTGCTGCGGGAAGCCGTGCAGCAGCAGCGCCACCGGCCCTTCCGCCGGGCCGCCCGATTGGAGGTCGAACACCAGGTCCCGTGCCGCGATCTGCATACCGGTCAGCCTAGTACGGCACACGGCCCGCGGATCATGTGGCGGCATGCGCGGCGTCCGCTGCGCGAGGATGCGGCCGGGCTGGGCAAGTCCCGTCCCATCCACCGGCCCGGCGTGCAGCGGCGGCCGGACCCGGTCAGGGGCTGCTGATCCAGCGGTCGCGCAGGCTCACCAGGATGGTCACCGAGACGACCAGCAGGATCAGGCTGAGTACGATCGCCGCTTCGAGGTCGGTCTCCAGCGCCAGGTACACGGCCAGTGGCATGGTCTGCGTACGCCCCGGGAAGTTGCCGGCGAAGGTGATCGTCGCGCCGAACTCGCCCAGCGCCCGCGCCCAGCAGAGCACCGCGCCCGCCGCGATGCCGGGCGCGACCAGCGGCAGCGTGACCCGGCGGAACGTGGTCCAGCGGCCCGCGCCCAGCGTCGCGGCGGCCTCCTCGTATCGGGTGTCCGCGCCGCGCAGCGCGCCCTCCACCGCGATGACGAGGAACGGCATCGCCACGAACGCCTCGGCGACGACGACTCCGGCGGTGGTGAACGGCAGCGTGAAGCCGAAGGTCTCGTCCAGCCACGAGCCGATCAGACCGCGACGGCCGAACAGCAGCAGCAGGGCCACGCCGCCGACGACGGGCGGCAGCACCAGCGGCACGGTGATCAGCGCGCGGGCCAGCCGCCGTCCGGGAAACTCGACCCGGGCCAGCAGCCAGGCCAGCGGCACGCCGAGCAGGATGCAGAAGACCGTGGCCAGCGAGGCGGTGAGCAGCGACAGCCGCAGCGCGGCGAGGATCGCGGGCTCGGCCAGGTGCTGCGGCAGTTCCCGCCACGGGGTGCGCAGCAGCAGCGCGACCAGCGGCAGCACCAGGAACGTCAGGCCCAGCCCGGCGGGCAGGATCAGGAAGACCGGGAGGCGCCGGTGGCCGCGCCGGCGCGGCAGTCTCCCCGCCGCGCCGGCTTGCTGGAGTTCGTCGACGGGCATGGGCTCAGGTTACGGAGTCTGGAACCCGGCCGCGGTCAGCACGGCCTTCGCCGGTGAGGACTGCAGGTAGGCCAGGAACGCCTCGGCGCCCGCCTTGTTGGGCGCGTCCTTGAGGGCGACCACGGGATAGTCGTTGATCGCGCCCGCGGACTCGGGGAACTCGACGCCGTCCACATCGGCGGCTGCGGCCTTCGCGTCCGTGCGGTACACCAGCGCCGCGTCGACCTCGCCGAGCTTCACCTTGGACAGCGCAGCCTTGACGTCCTGTTCGAGGGTGACCGGGGTGACCTCGACCCCGGCGGCGTCGAGGGCTTTCTTCGCCGCCGCCCCGCACGGGACCTGCTCGGCGCACACTGCCACCTTCAGGTCGTCCCTGCTCAGGTTCCCCAGCGTGGCGATGCCCTTCGGGTTGCCCTTCGGCACCGCGATGACCAGCTGGTTCCTGACGAACACGACCGGGGTTCCGGCCGCGTCGCCGGCGTCGACGACCGTCTTCACGGTGGCGGGGCTGGCGGCGGCGAACACGTCGGCGGGCGCGCCCTGGGTGATCTGGGTGGCCAGCGCGGAGCTGCCCGCGAAGTTGAACGTCACCTTCGTGCCGGGGTGCGCGGCCTCGAAGTCCTTACCGATCTTCGTGAACGCCTCGGTGAGCGAGGCAGCCGCGAACACGGTCACCTCGCCGGAGACGCCGCCGCTGCCCGCCGGGGCCTGCCCGCCGCCGCACGCGGTGACCGACACGGCCGCGGCCAGCGCCAGCCCGGCCAGCGCCGCGCGGATCCCTCTGCTGCCCATTGCTTTCTCCCCTGGGTCCGCCGGCCCGTCCGACGCAGGGCCGCCGGGTCCAGCCTAGTGCTCGCATCCGCGAGGAATAATGCCGGGCGGGACTCTCTGATGCGTGAATGGAAGCAAGGTCGTATTCGCATCTGCATCAGGACTGAGCGCGCCTGGTTCCGGTGGGTCAGGGCAGGGTGTTCCGGACCGCCACGCCGTCCTTCATGATCACTCGGAGGTTGCCGGGATCGGCGAGCACGTCCAGGTCGGCCAGCGGGTCGCCGTCGACGAGCAGCAGGTCCGCGTACGCCCCCGCCCGCACCACACCCAGCGGAGCGGGATAGGGGTCGCGTGGCCCGGACATCGCCAGCAGCGCCGCGTTCTCCGAGGTCGCCATGCGCAGCACCGCGGCAGGGGAGAACCAGCGGCCGAGCTTCGCCAGCTGCGCGCCCTGGCGGGTGGCCAGCCGTTCGTCGAACAGGGTGTCGGTGCCCCAGGCCAGCCGCACCCCGTGCTTGCGGGCCAGCCGGTACGCGGCCTCGGTGCCGTCGGTGACCAGCAGCTGCTTGGCCCGCCCGTCCGGTGACGCGATCGGCACGGCGTCCGCGTCGTCGAGGAACGGCTGCATCGACCACCACACACCCCGCTCGGCCATCAGCGCGGCGGTCTCGTCGTCGAGCAGGTGCCCGTGCTCGACACAGCGCACCCCGGCCCGGATCGCCTGCTGCACCGACGCCGGGGTGTAGGCGTGCACCATCACGTACGTGCCCCAGTGCCCGGCCGCCTCCACCGCCGCCGCCAGCTCCGCGAACGTGTACTGGGTGACGTCGATCGGGTCGTACGGCGACGCGACGCCGCCGCCGGCCATCACCTTGATCTGGCTCGCGCCGCGCATCAGCTGCTCGCGGGTCGCCCGCAGCACCGCGTCCACGCCGTCGGCGATGGCCGCGGTGCCGGTGCGCTCCACCATGGTCAGCGGCGCGCCCGGTTCGCGCGGCACGTCCAGCAGCGACCGGAAGTCGCCGTGCCCGGCGGTCTGGCTGATGAATGCGCCGCTGGGGTAGATGCGCGGACCGGTGACGATCCCCTCGTCGATCGCCCGTTTGAGTGCGAACACCGGGCCGCCCGCGTCGCGCACCGTGGTGAACCCGCGCAGCAGGGTCCGTTCCGCCTCCCGTCCGGCGACCAGCTGGAGGTAGCCCGGGTCGGCGGTGGCCAGCACCGGCAGCGGTACGGCGGCCATCATGGCGTGCCAGTGCGCGTCGATCAGCCCGGGCATCAGCACCCGCCCGCCGCCGTCGACGACCGAGGTGCCCGGATCTCCGCCGGTCCGCCGGTCCGCTGTGCCGGTATGTTCGGCGGCCCGGCCGGACGGGTCGTCGCCCGCCGCGGTGGCGGACCGGGTGGCCCCGGCTTCGGCCTGCCCGCCGACGCCGGTGATGAGGCCGCCGGAGACGGTGACCGTGGTCGGCGGGGACAGCGCCGGGTTCACCCCGTCGAACACCCGGACGTCGCGGAACTCCGTCACCTCGGTCGCCTGATCACGTGCCATCTGTCGAGTGTCCCGGCCGCGGCCGCGCCCGCGTGGCCGAACCGGCCGGATACGCGGTCCGGGGCAGTTGTCGCATGCGGCCGGTACGGTCCCGCTGCGCCCTGCGGAGGAGGAACTGGTGGGCACATGGGACTCGGGTCCGTTCGACAACGACGGCGCCGCCGACTGGTGCGGCGACCTGGACGACGCCGATCCGGCCGACCGGCTCGGCATGATCCGGCAGACGCTGGCCGCTGCGGCGGACCACGCCGGACACCTCGACGACCGGCGGGGGGTCCGCGCCGTTGCGGCGGCCGCGGTCATCGTGTCCCAGCGGCCCGGCGCGGAGCCGCTGACCTCGCCGTACGCGCCGGACTTCCTGCTCGAAGGCGGGTCCGTGGTGGTCCCCGAGGACGTCGCGGCGCTCGCGGTGCGGGCCCTGGACCGGGTGGCCGGCGACGACTCCGAGTGGCGCGACCTGTGGGAGGACACCGGCGATCCCGCAGAGGCGCTCGCGGCCGTCGGTGACCTGCGTACGGCGCTGTCCACCGTGCCGTGGTGACGGCGCGGCTCCGGCGCCGGCAGGTAGGGTGAGGGATGTCCGGCCGCCACTCCACTGCCGACGTCCACGACGTCGTCGCTGCTCACCTGCCCGGTCACCGGATCGGCGCGGTGGTCGAGCTCGGTGCGGGCCTGGACAACGTGGCGTACGAGGTCGACGGCGAGTTGGTCGTGCGTTTCAGCCGGGAGCCTGACCCGGTGCGGCGCGCCGCGCTGGTCGAGCGCGAGGCCCGGCTGCTGGCGACCGTCGCCGAGGTCTGCCCGCTGCCGGTGCCCGAACCCGTGTTCACGGCAGCGGAGCAGGGCTGTCTGGCCTACGCGAAACTCCCCGGCGTGCCCTTGTCGGAGCTGCCCCGGCAGGGGTGGTCGGCGTACGGCACGTCGATCGCGGCGACCGTCGGCGGGATGCTCGATGCGCTGCACGCCGGGCCGGTCGACCGGTGGGCCGGTCTGTTGGAGGCCGACGACCAGCCGATGGCCGAGTGGCTTCGCGAGGCCGAGGAGTCGTATCGCTCGGTCGCGGGGCACGTCCCGGCGGCGCACCGGCGCGCGGTGGAGACGTTCCTGCGCGGACCGTCCCCGGACCAGGGCCACGTCCTGGTGTTCTCCCACAACGACCTGGGCATCGAGCACGTGCTCGTCGACCCTGTCGGGTGGACGGTGACCGGCGTCATCGACTGGAGTGACGCGGCGCTCGTGGATCCCGCGTACGACTTCGGGCTGCTGTACCGGGATCTCGGTCCGGACGCGCTGCGGGCCGCATTGCGCCGGTGCCGCGGGGACGCCGACGAGGTCGCGGTGCTCGGCGAACGCGCGGTCTTCTACGCCCGGTGCAGCCTCTTCGAGGACCTCGCCTACGGCGTCGAGACCGGCCGGGGCGGGTACATCGGCCGGTGCCTCGCGGCGATGCGCTGGCTGTTCCCGGCGTAGCAGGTCAGAGCTCGTTGGCGTTGGGAAGGGCACCTTCTACAACGCATGGCGATGTGAAGGTGCCCTTCCTTTCGTCATTGGAAGGTGAGGGTGCCGTTGGGGTTGCGGATGCAGGCGATGGTGCGGTTGGCGGTGGTGGAGGCCGCCGCGAGGCACTGGCCGAGGACGGCGTGGCCGGCCGCGTTCGGGTGCCAGGACTCCTGGCAGGTCTGGAAGTAGGTCACGCAGGTGTTCGCGAACCGCTGGATGGCGATCTTGTCGTATCCGGACAGGTTCGTGATGAAAGTGCCGGAGGGGCCGTCCATGATGCGGACCGGGGTGGCCAGCGCGCCGGTGGGGCTGTTGGCGTTCTCGCAGAGCCGGGCGCCGTCGAAGGCGCGCTGCACGTTGAGGTAGACCAGGTCCTGGCCGGGGAACTCGGCGGACAGGTTGGCGTGGGAGTTGCGCACCACGTTGCCGAGGTTGGCCGAGAAGCGGTGGCCGGGGGCGAGGCTGGCGCGGTGGATCGGGCAGCCGGCCGCGTACCGCTCGGCACCCAGTTCGCGGAACTTGTCCCGGTCGTCCTGGCGGCCGTCCTGCTCGATGAAGGAGCTGTAGACGTCGGTCGGCAGCGGGTTGGTGTAGTCCTGGAACACGATGCGGTGCTGGCCGTCGGCGTCGACCTGGTTCAGGGTCGTGATCAGCTGGCGGAGCGCGTTGGTGGTCTCGGTGGTGGCCGCGGCGACCTCGGCCGCGGTGGCCAGGTCGGCGTCGGCGCACGGTTCCTGGGGCACCGGGCCGTTGAGGTAGGCCCAGAACTCCCACCAGCCGGTCCAGGCGTCGGCGATGAACCGGTTGGCGCACAGCGTCGCCACGTCGCCGAAGGTGAACGAGCTGTTGTTGGAGCCGAGGCCGACCAGTACCAGGTCGATGTCGTGGGTCTGCGCCACGGCCCGCAGCTGGTCGAGCTGCGCGGCGACCTGGCGGCCGCTGGTGCGGGTGTTCGACGCGGCGGCGATGTCGTGCGGCTGGCCGCCCGAGCAGGCCAGGTTGAATCGGGCGGAGATGCCCGACAGCGCGGCCTTGTTCAGCGACGCGTTGGCCGAGCGGTGGCAGAAGTAGGCGTTGGCGTTCGCCCCCGACCAGCCGGGGAAGCCCTGGGCCACCCCGTTGACGTCGACGACGGTGGTGTACGCACCCGCGCCTTCGCCGCTGATGAAGCTGTCACCGACCGCGACGGCGGCCGTGGGCAGGGCGGCCGTGGCGGGGGCGGCGGCTACCGCGAACGCGGCCCAGCCGAGCGCGACGGCGGCGGTGCCGGCCATCGCCTTACGAAGTCTCAGCACTGAGCTTCCTCTCCGAAGTGGAATGTGAGAACGGTTCGCGAGATCAGATCACGCCCGGAGAAGTACGTCAATGCCGCCGTTAACGCTGAAGAAAACCTTCCGCACGACACGCCTGGATCGCTTCACGGCCTGTTCATGTCGGCTGGCCGTAGGGTTCCTGAGGTGACGACGACCGTCCGCCTCGGCACCCGGGGCAGCACCATGGCCCTGGCGCAGGCCCGCCACGTCGCCCGCGAGCTGGAGTCCGCGCACGCGGGCCTCGCGGTGCGGATCGTGCCCGTGTCCACCCACGGCGACCGCTGGACCGGCAGCCTCGCCACGGCCGGCGGCAAGGGCGCGTTCACCAGCGAGATCGACGCGCTGCTGCAGGCCGGCGACATCGACCTGGCCGTGCACTGCCTCAAGGACATCCCCGGCGACGTCGCGCTGCCCGACGGGATCTGCATCGCGGCGTACCTGCCGCGCGACGACCCCCGCGACGCGCTGATCAGCCGGGACGGCCTGCGGCTCGACCAGCTCGCCCGCGACGCGGTCGTCGGCACCAGCGCGGTGCGCCGCCAGGCGCAGCTCCAGCGGGCCCGCCCCGACCTGCGGGTCAAGCCGATCCGCGGCAACGTGGACAGCCGTATCGCGCGCCTTGACTCCGGCGACGTCGACGCGATCGTGGTCGCCGCGTGCGGGCTGCACCGCATCGGCCAGGCGCACCGCATCACGCAGCTGCTGGACGCCGAGCTGATGGGACCGGCCGTCGGCGCGGGCACGGTCGTGGTCACCACACGGACGTCCGGGCAGGCGTACACGCTGGTCATGGCGTTGGACGAGCCGGACAGCCGGGACGCGAGCCTGGCCGAGCGGGCGCTGCTGCACCGCTTCGGCGCGAGCTGCAACAGCGCCGTCAGCGGGCACGCGACCATCGAGCGGGACACGGTCACCCTGCGCGCCGCGGTGTACGCCCCGGAGGGCGACCGCCTGCTGGCGACCGTCGTCGCGGGCGACCGCACCGCCGCGCCCACGCTCGGCCGGCAGGCCGCCGACGAGCTGCTGGCCCTCGGCGCCCGCAAGCTGCTCGACCCCTACCTGCGCTGACTCAGCCGGTCTCCCCGGTCGTGGCGTAGCGGGCCAGGGCCGCCAGCAACTCCTCCGGCAGCTCCTCGTCCGGCGCATCCTGCAGCCAGTCGTCCCGTTCGGCGAGCAGGTGCGGGTACAGCCGGGGATCGGCGGTCGTGGCAGCCATCGCGTACAGCGCCTCGGTGGTGAGATCGACGCCGTGGCTCCGCGCCGGGAGCTCCAGCGCGGCCAGCAGCGCCGGCATGGCCCGTTCGTCGCCGCGCAGCGCCAGCCCGTTGACGGCCTCGGCGAGCGTGTCGGGGTCGTCGTCGGCGAGCCGGGCGGCGAGCGCGTCCCGCAACCGGGGGAAGTCCTGTTCGGTCTGTTGGCCCAGCCCGAATGTGGCCCAGTCGCGGACCTCGGGCGCGCTGTCGGAAGACAGCGTGATCAGCAGGTCCAGGGCGGCCGCTTCGGGTCGCCGGAGCAGCCCGAACACGACCCCCTCCCGGACTGTCACGTCAGGATGCGTGTGCAGCCGTGACAGCGGCGCCAGGCATCGCTCGTCCCCCAGGTGCCCGAAGCCGACGGTGATCGAGTTGAGCACCTGTGGATCGTGCTCGCGCTCGACCATGCTCAGCAGCAGATCGAGCGCCTCATCGCGGTACGGGCTGTCGAGCGGTGCCCGGCCCGGTCCGGCGCCCAGTTGGCTGAGGATGTCCGCGGCCGCCTCGCGGTGCGACGGCTCCGGATGCCGGGCCAGCCGCGCCGCGGCGTCCAGCGCATGGCGCCCGCCGTGCAGGTGCAGCCAGACGATGAGATCCCACCGTCGGTCCTCGTCGTCCTCGGCCGTCAACGGCAGCAACTCGTCGACAGCGGACGTCACGGCCAGTTCCAGCATCGGCATGGCGGTCATCCTGCTGACCTGGAGCAGACGGCCGCAACATCATTACCTCCGCTGCGGCGGAGGCGCGGATACGGCGGGCTCGCCGCCCGCGACGGGTGCGGCCGCGGCCAGGCCGGACCGGGCCGCGATCAGCGCGACGCTGTCGTCGAACGACGACTCCGGCCCGATGACGTGTTCGCCGTCGACGCCGAGCACGTCGCGCTCGCGATACCAGCCGCGCATCTGGTCGGTGGTGAAGTCGGCCGACTGGGGCCGGGTGGCGTGGCGGCGTACGGTCTCCTCGAACGGGATGTCGAGGTAGAACGCGCTGCTGGTCCCGCGGTGCGAGGCCAGCAGTGCGCGCACCATGGCTCCGTACTTGTGCTCGGCGAGGATGCCCTCCAGCACCACGTGGTAGCCGTTGTCGAGCAGGTAGCGCACGGTGTGGTCGATGAAGTCCGGGGCCAGGCCGCCGGGGCCGTCCAGCTCGCGCAGGATGATCCGGCGCAGGTGGTCCTGCTCGACGAGGGCGCAGCCCCGGCCGTACGCCAGCCGCACCGCCCGTGCGATCGAGGACTTGCCGGAACCGGAGTTTCCCCTGATCACGACCAGGATGGTGGTTTGGGGATCGGTCAACGGCGCACCCGATAGCGCAGGTGAAGCACGCGGTTGCCCTGAATCACCACGTCAGGATCCTCCAACAGGTGCTGCGCGTGGACCGAACCGAAGAAGCGCTTGCCGGACCCGAACACGACGGGTGCGACGTCCATGCGTACCTCATCGATCAGGCCCGCGGCAAGCACCTGGCCGCCGACGTCGCCGGCGGCGACCTCGACCATGCGGTCACCCGCAAGCTCCTGCGCCTTGGCCACGGCCGCCTCGACGCCGTCGACGAAGTGAAACGGCGCCTCGGGGTCCCAGCCCTCGGGCGCCGGCCGGTGCGTCACGACGACCACGTGGTCGACCCCAGCCGGAGGCTTCCCGTCCCAGCCGTCCGTCATGTCGAAGACGTGGCGGCCGGCGATTGTCACCCCGATCTGGTCCCAGTACGGGCGGGTGTAGTCGTAGGACGTCTGCGACACCTTCAAGACGCCGCTCTCGTCCAGCGGGACGTCACCGCTGGTCAACCAGTCGAACAGCGGTCCGGGCTGGTCGTTGGCGTCCGCGATGAAGCCGTCCACCGACACCGAGCTGTACATGACCACCTTGCCCACGGGGCTCTCCTCTGCTTTGGGGTACCGGGTACCCCAAATTAGCGTGTCGTGAGCTGCCGTTCTTGTAAGAAATCAATCGGCTGGCAGCGGCCAGCCGTCGAACGCGTGGCCGGGATGTTCGCGCAGGAACCGCCGCCGGACTTCGAGGTACCGGGTCGGCGTGAGCCCGGTGAACGCCCGGAAGTCGTGGCCAAAGTGGGCCTGGTCGAAGTAGCCTGCGCCACCGGCGAGGTCGCCCCAGTCGATCGGTCCGGCAGGGTTGATCGAGAACACGGCGGCGGTGAAGCGGTGGGTGCGGGCCAGCCGCTTCGGCGTGACGCCGATGAGCTCCTTGAACCGCTGTGCCAGATGAGTGCTGCTGACACCGGCTGTCACGCTCAGGTCGCCGATCGCCACCGCCCCGCTGCTCGCCGCGATGACACGGCTCGTATGGCGGACCAGCCCCAGGCCGGCGGTCTCGCACAGCCGTCGCATCAGCTCCTCTTCGAGCAGCGTCAGCATCTCGTGCGGTCCGTCCGCCGTGGCCAGCCGGTCTCGAAGCTCAGCAACGGCGGGCCGGCCCCAAACCTGCTCTACGGTCACCGGCCGGTCGCACAGCTCGGCCGCGGGCATCGGCAGGAACGGCGCCAGCCCCCACGGCTTAAGGTGAACGCCGACGGACCGGGTCCGGAGTGGGTAGCCGAACTCCCACGCCCGGGTGGGCATGGTGACCACGCAGCCGTCGGCGTACTCGGCCGTCTCGATGTCGGTGCCGGCGCGGATGCGGAACGGCGCCCCGAGGTTGACAATGAGCAGCGCCGACGGCGCCGGCGGCAGCGTCAGCCGGGCGTACGGCGGCGCACCCTCCAGGTAGTAGAGGTCGTCGATCAGGCCGTCCAGCGGCGGTCGCGGCACTCTGGACACGTACTCCACGCCCACAGCATCGCCGACGCCCCGCCGGCATCGCGCGCCGGGATAGTCCGACCGCGCTGCCGCCGGCGTGCCTCGCCCACCCGCGCGCTTCGCTCGGCTCAGGCGCCCGCGCGGCGCAGTCGCTCCTCGGCGTCGTCGGGCGACAGCCACGGGTTGGCGTCCAGAGCGAGCTTCTTCGCGTCGAAGGCGTCGACCCACAGTCCCGCCGCCCAGCTCCCCTGGACCTGTTCGGCGCTCCACCGCTGACCCGCCGCGTGCTGGTATGCCTCGACGAAGGCCGCGGATTCGGCCACCGTGGCGGCGCGGTGCACCGCGCCCGCGGGCCAGACCGCGGCGGCCAGCCCCACGATCACCGGCTCGGGCGCACTGATCACGCTGTCCCAGTCGTGCACCGCCCACGGTTGCCCGTCGCGCCAGCGCAGGTTCTGCGCACACCAGTCGCCGTGCCCGACGACCGTGGGCCCGGCCGGCAGGTCGCGCAGGCGCTGCTGCACCCGGCGGGCGACGTCGTCCAGCCAAACGGTGCCGGTTGGGCGTTGAGGTCGGCGTCGCGGTCGTCGGGCGGCGGCCAGACGCCGCCGAGCCCGTGGTCCCAGGCCGTCCACGGTGGATGCGGTGCGAGCACGCCCGCGGCCTGCGGCCGGGGCGCCCGCCGGATCAGGTCGGCGAGCAGCGCGGCGTACCGCTCGACCGCGTCGCCGCAGACGGGGAGCACCTCGCCGCCGGGGACGAGGACCTCGGCATGGGCCGCGTACCCGCCGAACGGGACCGGGCCCAGCAGCGGGCGCGGGCAGGGGAATCCCGCATGCCACAGCGCCTGCTGCACGGCGGTGCACACGGCCAGCCGAGCCGCGGCCGGGCGCACCTTCACCACCACCTCGCGGTCGTCCTTGAGCCGGACGCCGACGACGGCGGACAGGTGGGTGGCGGTGAACAGGGTCTCGGAGACGCCGGAGCCGAGCCAGCGCCGGCACCACGCGTCGAGTTCGGCGTCGGCGACGGCGGGCGGAGCGGGCATCGAATGCGCCATGGCCGGGCACGTTAGCACCCTGGCCGCTGGTGCGCGGTCCCCTCAGGCGGTGAGCTGCAGCCGTGCCACGACCTCGGTGTCCTCGGTTTCACCGGTCTCGGCGAAACCGAGGCCCGCGTAGCAGCGCCGGGCGGCGGTGTTGGCCGGTTCGTACGACAGCGCGAAGCTGCTCAGCCCGTGCTCGGCGGACAGCAGCCCGATCGCGGCGCGCACCGCGGCCCGGCCGTACCCGCGGCCCTGCCGCGCCGCGTCGATGATGATCCCGCCCAGCCAGGCCGCGCCGTCGGCGGGGTCGACGGTCCACATGAGGAAGCCGACGACATCACCTTCGGTGTCGAGCACCGCCAGCGGCCGCCAGCCCGACTCGCCGTAGTGGCACAGCGCCAGGTAGTACGCGGGCGCGGCGACCCAGTCCGACTGCGACTCGGCGACGGTGAGCGCGGTGACGGCACGCCAGTTGACGGCGTCGACGGGTGCGAGACGGATGGAATCCGGCGTGACAGGGGCGGTCATGACGGGCATCATGCCAGCTCGGACGGGTGTCGATGCCGGGGGAGCGGAGAGACGGGTAACCGGACACATGGATTTCTGCACGGAGGCCGTCGGGGGGCTGACCGCGGATCAGGAACATGATCGGCGTGGTTGCCGGGTGCCACATTTGTCCGGTCATAGCATTTGATCCCGGATTGCCTCCGGGAGTGTGCGTGCCGCCGTTCAGGGTGTGTCCGAAGTCGCGCCGGGGGGCGTACGTCCGTACACACTTGGAGGCACTGCCCATGCGTATCGCACGCACCGCCCTCGCCGTGGCCGTCGCGGCTCTGAGCCTCGCCGTCGTGCAGGCTCCTGCGCACGCCGTGGCGCTGTGCAACGAGAAGCCGGTGACCCACCTGGGCACCGCCGAGGCCGATGTCCTCGTCGGCACGCCCGGCGACGACGTGATCCTCGCGCTCGCCGGTGACGACACCATCAGCGGCCTGGGTGGCAACGACATCGTCTGCGCCGGTGAGGGCAACGACACCGTCTACGGCGAGTCGGCCGCGCTCGACGTGGCCGCGGCCGGCGGCAACGACACCGTCTTCGCGGGACCGGGCGACGACATCGTCGTCGGCGACTTCGGTGCCGCCGAGTTCCCGACGGTCGTCGGCGGCGTCGGCTGGAACGACTACCTGTACGGCGGCGAAGGCGCCGACACCCTGTACGGCGACGCGATCGACGTGTCGGTCACCGCGCTCGCCATCGGCGCGGCGTTCGCCGCCGACCGCGTCTTCGGCGGTCCCGGCGCCGACACGATCTACGGCGACGCCAGGAACTTCACGATCGACGTGGTGGGCGCGCTCGGTGTGGAGGTCGCGGGCAACAACCTGTCCGGCGGCGACGACAACGACGTCATCTACGGCAACTACGACACCGTCACCACGACCGGAACGGTCGCCGGCACCGGCTGGCGCGACGACATCAACGCCGGTCCGGGCGACGACACCGTCTACGGCGACGCCAAGACCGGCAACGACAAACTGACCGTGACCGGTGACCTCGCCTTCACCGACCTGATCAACGGCGGTGTCGGCACCGACTCCGCCGACGCCGGCCCCGGCATCGACATCTGCGCCAACTCCGAAACCCCCACCAACTGCGAAGCCTGACCCGCCGTCCCCTCCCGCCTCGCTGCGACGATCTTGCGTGAGCGGCCCCTTCGATGCCCGGTTCGGGCGTGTCGTGGGGGACACCCGTGCAAGATCGTCGCTGCGCGGGGAAGCGCGCGGATCGGTGGGTGTCAGGCGGCGAGGGCGGAGTCGATCCGGCGCAGGAGGCCGGGCCAGCCGCGGGACATGTTCTCGTAGGCGTTGCGGCCGAGCGGGGAGTCGAGGTCCAGGCCTGCCTGCTCGAAGAACAGGCGGGTGCCGGTGCCCTCAGGCTCCAGCCGGAAGGTGATGGTGTTGTTGAATCCCGACGTGTCAACTTCTTCCGACACGTTGCAGCCTTGACGGTGGTGGTTACGCGCGTAATCATCACTGCTGCCCGGTGACGACGAGGTGGGGAGCGCTCATGACGGCTACGGCAGGAACCGACCAGCTGGTGGCGTCGATGACGCTCGCGGAGAAGGCGGCGCTGTGCGCCGGCCGCGACTTCTGGTCCTTGCACGGCGTGCCCCGCCTCGGCGTGCCAGGGATCCTCGTCTCCGACGGCCCGTACGGGCTGCGCAAGGAGCACGCCACCGAGCAGGTGCAGCTCGGCGACAGCGTGCCCGCCACCTGCTTCCCGACCTCCGTCGGCATGGCCTCGACCTGGGACCCGGAGCTGATCGAGCAGGTCGGCCGGGCGCTGGGCGCCGAGGCGCGGGCTGAGGGCGTCAGCGTGCTGCTCGGCCCGGGCGTCAACATCAAGCGCACCCCGCTGTGCGGCCGCAACTTCGAGTACTACAGCGAGGACCCGCTGCTGGCCGGGCGGATGGGCGCAGCCTGGATCCGCGGCGTGCAGAGCCAGGGCGTGGGCGCCTCGCTCAAGCACTTCGCGGCCAACAACCAGGAGCAGCGCCGGTTCAGCGTCGATGCGCTGGTCGACGAGCGGGCGCTGCGCGAGGTGTACCTCGCCGCGTTCGAGACCGCGATCGCGGGCGGCGCGCCGTGGACGGTGATGTGCGCCTACAACCGGCTCAACGGCGTCTACGCGAGCGAGCACGAGTGGCTGCTGACCCGGGTGCTGCGCGACGAGTGGGGCTTCGACGGCATCGTGGTCTCCGACTGGGGCGCCGTCAACGAGCGCATCGACGGTCTCACCGCGGGCCTGGACGTGGAGATGCCCGGCTTCGGCGGCCACCATGACCAGCTCATCATCGACGCCGTGAACAACGGGGTGCTGCCCGTCGACGTGCTCGACCGGACCGTCGCGCGTTTCCTGACGCTGATCGGGCGCACTGCCGAAGCCCGTGCGGGCGGCCACGCCTACGACCGCGACGCGCACCACGCGCTGGCCGGGCAGGTCGCCGCCGAGGGCACGGTGCTGCTCAAGAACGACGGCGCCCTGCTGCCGCTGGCTGCGGGCGGGCGGATCGCGGTCGTCGGCGCGTTCGCCAAGCAGCCGCGGTTCCAGGGCGCGGGCAGCGCGCACATCAACCCGCACCGCCTCGACGACGCGTTCACCCGGCTGTCCGAACTGGCCGAGGTGACCTACGCTCCCGGCTACCGGCGCGACTCCGACGAGACCGACGCCGCGCTGCTCGCCGAGGCCGTCGCCGCGGCGCGGGACGCCGACACGGTGCTGCTGTACGTCGGCCTCACCGAGAGCTACGAGACCGAGGGCCTCGACCGCACCCACCTGCGCCTGCCCGCGAGCCACGACACCCTCGTCGCCGCCGTCGCGGCGGCCAACCCGCGGACCGTGGTGGTGCTCCACAACGGCGCGCCCGTCGAGCTGCCCTGGCACGCCGACGTGCCCGCGATCGTCGAGGCCTACCTCGGCGGGCAGGCCGGCGGCAGCGCCGTTGCCGACGTGCTGTTCGGCCTGTCCGAACCGGGCGGGCGGCTGGCCGAGACGTTCCCGCACCGCTGGGCCGACAACCCGGTGCACGCGCTGCCCACCGGCCCGCGGCAGGCCGAATACCGGGAGAGCGTCTTCGTCGGCTACCGCTACTACGACACCGCGGGCGCCGACGTGCGGTTCCCGTTCGGGCACGGGCTGAGCTACACGTCGTTCGCCTATGCGGACGTCACCGTCACCGCCACCGGCACCGGCCCGGTCGAGGTCACCGTCACCGTCACCAACACCGGCGAGCGGCCCGGCAGCGAGGTCGTCCAGGTGTACGTGCACCACCCGGCCGCCGCCGGCGCACGCCCCGAGCAGGAACTCAAGGGCTTCGCCAAGGTGCGCCTGGCGCCGGGCGAGTCGCGCACCGTGACGGTCAGCCTCGACCGGCGTGCCTTCGCCTGGTACGACGTCGCCGGCGCGACCTGGGCCGTCACCGGCGGCCGGTACGAGATCCGGGTCGGCGCGTCCTCGCGCGACATCCGCGCCACCACCATCGTCGACGTGACCGGTGACGGCCCGGCCGCCCCGGCGTACCCGGTGCCCGCCGCCGGGCGGCAGTGGGACCGGGACCGCTTCGCCGTCGTCTTCGGCCGTCCGCTGCCGGACAACACCCCGGACAGGCCCGGCGCGTTCACGCTGAACACCCCGCTCGACGACATGCGCAGCTCCCCGGTGACCCGCCTGCTGCAGGCCTTCGCCCGGCGGCAGGCCCGCGGCTTCGTCAAGGACCCGAAGAGCCCGATGGCGCTGCTCATCGGCGCGATGCTCGAGGAGATGCCGCTGCGGATGCTGTCGATGATGAGCCGCGGCAAGGTCGGCCGCCCGGTCCAGGAAGGGCTGCTCGACCTCGTCAACGGGCGCCGCCTGAGCGGCCTGCGCCGGCTCGTCCGGGCCCGGCGGCGATGACCAGCCGCCGCCCGACCAGCGCCGACGTCGCCCGCGAGGCCGGGGTGTCCCGGGCGACGGTGAGCTACGTGCTCAACGACGCCCCGGGCGAGCGCATCGCCCAGCCGACCCGGGAACGGGTGCTCGCCGCCGCCGCACGCCTGGGCTACGCCCCGTCGCTGGCCGGGCGGGCGCTGGCCAACGGGCAGAGCGACATCGTGCTGCTGGCCATGCCCGATGTGCCGTCCGGTGAGCTGACCTCACGATTCGTCGACGCGGTCACCCGTTCGCTGGCCGCGCAGGGCCTGACCCTCGTCGTGCACTTCGACGTGCCGTCCGCGCCCCGGCTGCCGCGGCTGGCCGCCATGCTGTCGGTGCGCGCCGTGCTCAGCCTGTTCCCGCTGCCCGACGCCGACAACGCCGCCCTGCGGCGGATGGGCATCCGCGTGGTTCCGGCCGGCACCGAGTCCGACGGCCTCGCCACCGCCGCCCTGCTGCGCAGGCAGGGCCGGATGCAGGTCGAGCATCTCGCCGCGGCGGGACACACCTGCCTGGCGTACGCGCTGCCCGCCGACCCGCGCCTGTCCGTCTTCGCCGACCCCCGCCACGACGGCGTACGCCAGGCCTGCGCCGAGCGGGACCTTCCCCCGCCGACGGCCTTCACCGTCCCCGACGACCCGTCCGCCGTCGTCCCCGCGGTACGCGCCCTGCTGGCCGACTTGCCGCAGGCCACCGCGATCTGTGCCTACAACGACGAGGTCGCGCTCGCGATCCTGTACGGCCTGCGCGAACTCGCCGTCGACGTCCCCGCCCGCATCGCGGTCATCGGCGTCGACGGCATCCCCCTGTCCGCCTACAGCGCACCGCCGCTCACCACCGTCGCCGTGGCCCCGGCCGCCGCCGCCCGCCACCTGGCCCGCACCGCCGTCGCCCGCCTCACCGGCGACCGCCCCACCCCCGTCCCCGTCGAAGACGTCCTGCACCTCGTCCCCCGCGCCACCACCTGAAAGGAAGGGCACCTTCTTGCCGCTATCCGTAGAGGAAGGTGCCCTTGTCAACCTCATCCCACTGTGGACCGGGACGTCGGCCGGGCTGTCGATCCCGACAGGAACGGTCTTTCACAAGTTCATGCCGTCGTACGAATCTACTATGGATCCATACATTGACCTTTGAGATGGTCCATCTGTCGTCGTCGTGACCCCAGCCGGCACCCCCCAGCCGGCCGCGGCGGCGGACAGTCGGGAGACCCTCCAATGTCCCGTGTCCTGAAGGCGTTGGCCGCCACCGCGGCCGCCCTGGCCATGTCGCTCACCCTGACCGCGACACCGGCCCACGCCACCCCGCCCAACATCCCCTCCTACAGCACCGCGGTGAGCCGCCTCGCGGCACTGACCGTCACGGCCGAGTCGCACGGCTCCACGTACAACCGTGACCTGTTCCCGCACTGGATCACGATCACCGGCGCCTGCAACACCCGCGAGCAGGTCCTCAAGCGCGACGGCGTAGGCGTCGTGGTCAACAGCAGCTGCGCCGCCACCTCGGGGTCCTGGTACAGCCCGTACGACGGCGCGACCTGGACCGCCGCGTCCGACATCGACATCGACCACATGGTCCCGCTGGCCGAGGCCTGGGCGTCCGGCGCTTGGGCGTGGACCACGGCGAAGCGCCAGACCTACGCCAACGACCTCAGCGGGCCCGAGCTGTGGGCGGTCACCGACAACGTCAACCAGTCCAAGGGCGACAAGGACCCGGCCGAGTGGCAGCCGTCGCTGTCCTCGTTCCGGTGCACGTACGCCCGCGCCTGGATCCAGGTGAAGTGGTACTACAACCTCACCGTCGACAGCGCGGAGAAGTCAGCCCTCAACGGCATGCTCGCCACCTGCTGATAGTCACGCAGCTCGGCAGTCCCCGGTCGCGGGCGGTTTGGCCGGCGGCCGGGGGATTCGTGGTGAGCGGAGTCCACTCACGACCTCGCTTCGTACCCGCCGCGGGCACGGGTGGCAGGACCATCGTGGTGGCAGGACGCGTCGTCAGGTAGCGCGGATGCGGTCGAGCAGCAGTGGAATCCAGTGGTCGCCGTAGCGTTCACGCAGGTCCGGCAGCATCCAGTCGTCGCCGGTGACCACACCGCGGCACAGCGCCGCGCCGCAGGCGCAGTCCATGCGGAAGTCCGCCACCGCGGTGCTCGTGCCGTAGTCGTTGGTGAGTTCCTCACCGGCCGCGATGTCGCGCCGGGCGGCGAGCGTGTACGCGTCGACCCACCACAGGTTCGGGTCGCAGCTGTGGTTGCCGTACCCGTTGGGACGGCGCGGCGGCAGGACCAGGTGCAGGTCGTCGGCGACGCTGATGGTGTCTACGTAGCGCTGCTCCCGGGCCGCCCGCGTGAACAGCTCTTGCAGCTCCGCCCAGTTGACGAGGTGCCCGCCCAGCCGGGACACGACGGTCCCGGCCGGGAGGGCGGCACGCGCGAACAGGCCCTTGCCGGCGATGGGGGAAGTGCCGACCTCGACGTCGGCATGCAGCCAGCAGTCGGCTGCGGGCACGGTCACGCGATTCACCGTGTACGGCGGTGGTCAGCCGGTCGGTGCGCCGACGTGCTGCCGGACCACCTCGGGAGTCGCCGGGGTGACCACGGCCAGGATCTGCCGCAGCAGCCCGTCCATCCCGTCGAGGCGACCGTCGATCCCGTCGAGCCGGGTGTCGACGCCGTCGAAGCGCTGGTTCACGGCGGCAAACTGCTCCTTGGTGTCCTGGCGGTGTTCGCGCAGGTCGGCGGAGAGTTCATCGACTGCTCCGCGGAGCAGGCCCACCTGGCCCCCGAGGTCGGAGAACCGTCCGTTGTTCCGGAACGCCTCGCTTTCGAGCGCGGTCAAACGTTGCTCGTGTGTCTGGCTCACCCTTCATCCTCCCCATGTCAGCTGCCGGGTGGCTGGCCGCCCGGCGCGCCCTTCGCTCGATATTCTCCATCGACTAAGTCGGTTTCGCCACGACGTCGACGTGCCAGGCCGAATCGTGATCTGCCGTTCGACTCGAACGGGTGATTACCTCCAGTGGCGCACTGGGTCGTCCCCACCCGTGGACCCGATCTTGCGGAAAGCCCTGCTGCGGGTAGGGTCGCGATGATCCCTGCCGGACGGCGTCCGCTCACGTCACCCGGCCTCTGACGCACCTGAAGGACAGCCATGTTGCAGGAGCAGACGGCGGACCCGCCGGCCGTGATGGAGGAGACGCAGGCGCCGTGGGCGGCGCGGGACGGTCTGCGGATCACCGGCGTACGCGCGATCGTCACCGCCCCGGAGGGCCTGCCCCTGGTCGTCGTCCGTGTCGACACCAGCGACCCCGGCCTGTACGGCTACGGCTGCGCCACGTTCACGCAGCGCTACCACGCCGTCGTGGCGGCCGTCGACCAGCACGTCGGCCCGATGCTGATCGGGCGGCACCCGGCCGACATCGAGGACATCACCCGGATGGTGCACCTGTCGTCGTACTGGCGGGGCGGACCGGTGCTCAACAGCGCGCTGTCGGGAGTGGACCAGGCGCTGTGGGACATCGCCGGCAAGCGCGCCGGGATGCCGGTGTACGAGCTGCTCGGCGGCCGGGTGCGCGCCGCCGCCGACACCTACCTGCACGCCGCGGGCGCGACCATCGAGCAGACCCTGGAGCACGCGCAGGCGATCCTCGACTCCGGCTACCGGCACGTACGCCTGCAGGCCGGCGGCCCGGGCCTGGGCACCTACGGCGCTCCCGGCACCGCGGGCGGTTACCCCGACGCGCCCTATCCGGACGGCTGGGACGTGCAGCAGTATCTGCGCGACACCCCGAAGCTGTTCGCCGCGGCCCGCGAGGTGCTCGGCGAGACCCCGAACCTGATGCACGACGTACACCACCGGCTCACCGTGAAGCAGGCCGTGGCCCTGGCCCGCGCGCTGGAGCCGTACCGGCTGTTCTTCCTGGAGGACCCGATCCCGCTGGAGCTGTACGACCGCCTGCCGGAGCTGCGAGCAGCGGCGCCGATGCCGATCGCGGTCGGCGAGCAGGTCGCCTCGGTCGCCGACGCGGCCCGGCTGGTCACCGGCGGCGGGGTGGACCTGCTGCGGCTGCACATCTCCGCGATCGGCGGCCTCACCCCGGCCCGCAAGCTGGTCGCCCTGTGCGAGCTGACCGGCGTCGGCACGGCCTGGCACGCGCCCGCGGACGTGTCGCCGATCGGCGCGGCCTGCAACGTCGCCCTCGACGTGAGCAGCCCCGCGTTCTCCATCCAGGAGGGCCACCTCTGGCCCGACCCGGTGCGCGAGGTGTTCCCGGGCACGCTCGACCCGCGCGGCGGCTACCTCTACCCGAACGACGCCCCCGGCTGGGGCATCGAGGTCGACGAGAAGGCGGCGGCCGACTACCCGGCCGTCACCCACCTGCACGAACGATGGTCGGCACGGGTACGCCGACCCGATGGGGGGATCGAGGCGCCGTGACCAGACTCGCGATCGTCGGCACCGGCAACATCGCCGCCGGCTACCTCACCGACCTGCGTACCTATCCCGGCATCGAGGTCGCCGGCGGCTACGACAGCGATCCGGCGCGGTCCGCGGCGTTCGGGGCCGCGCACGACCTGCGCAGCTACGGCAGCCTCGACGAGCTGCTCGCCGACGACAAGGTCGACGTGGTGGTCAATCTGACACCCCTGTCGGCGCACGTGCCGGTCACGAGGGCGGCCCTGCGGGCGGGCAAGCACGTGTTCAGCGAGAAACCGCTCGCGCCGACGGCGCACGAGGCGCGGGCGCTGATCGCCGAGGCGGCGGCGTGTGGGCGGCGGCTGGGCTGCGCGCCGTTCACGTATCTCGGCGAAGCGATCCAGACCGCGTGGAAGCTGGTCCGCGACGACGCCGTCGGGCCGATCAAACTGGTGTACGCCGAGGTCAACCACGACCGGATCGAGTCCTGGCATCCGGCGCCGCAGGGGCCGTACCGGGCCGGGCCGCTGTTCGACGTGGGTGTCTACTCGCTGACGGCGCTGACCGCGATGCTCGGGCCGGCGCGGCGCGTGTGGGCGTACGGGACGGTCCTCAAACCTGACCGGATCACCCTGTCCGGCGAGATG
The DNA here is from genome assembly GCF_007483665.1 of Catellatospora sichuanensis. GTDB lineage: Bacteria > Actinomycetota > Actinomycetes > Mycobacteriales > Micromonosporaceae > Catellatospora > Catellatospora sichuanensis. The sequence goes on along the minus strand of NZ_VIQO01000014.1, from coordinate 259,546 downwards.
TTCTCCCCGCAGGCCCCCGACTTCTCCGTCGTCGTCCTGGAGCTGGCCGGCGGCGCGACGGTGCGGCTGACCGCCAACTTCTACGTCGGCGCGGGCACCCGCCAGTCCGGCATCGAGCTGCACGGCGAGCGCGGCTCCATCCACATCGCCGACTGGACGAACTTCGACTCCGAGATCCGCGCGGGTCTGCCCCCGGAACCGGTCGCGCTGCTCGGCGATCCCTACCCGGGCATCCCGTGGGGCCGCGGCATCGCCGAGTTCGTCGCGGCGATCAACGAGGGCCGCCCGCACCGCTGCTCGGCCGAGCACGCCGCGCACATCGTCGACATCCTCACCGCCGCCGCCCACTCCCAGCAGGCCGGCACGCCTGTTGACGTGACCTCCTCCTTCCCGGCTCCGCTGCCCATGCCCTGGGCCGCCTGAAGGAAGGGCGCCGTCCCACCGCCGCCCGGATTGACGACGTGTCGCGGTGAAGCTCAGGTCTGGTGCCCGGCAGGCGGGGAGGACGCCTGCCGGGCACCGGTGCGGACTGCCTCAGCGCGCCTTGTACGCCTTGGGCAGCCGCATGCCTCGCTCGGCCATGAGCTCGCGGACCAGGTTCGGATAGTCGGTGATGATGCCGTCGACGCCCATGTCCATCAGGGCCGCCACGGTCGGCATGTCGTCACACGTCCACGGGATCACCTTGAGGCCCAGGGCGTGCGCCCGCTCCACCATCGCCCGGTCGGGGTAGAACCGGAAGCCCGGGTCACCGATCTTGCCGTTCTGCGGGAACCCGTAGTTGGGCGACAGCGCGGTCACCCCCGGCACGGCTGCGGCCGCGAGCACGAAGTCGCCGCCGAAGTCGTCGGCGTCGACACCGCCCAGCCACGGTGACGCGCCCGGCTGGCCGACCTGCAGGAAGTCGTAGTTGGTCAGCGCGACCAGCGGCCACCGCGGCGCGAGGCGGTGCATTGCCATGAGCGCACCCCAGTCGAAGGACTGGATGCTGATCTGCTTCTCGATCCCCGACCGGCGGATCTCCTCGAACACCCGGCGGACGAACAGTTCCCGGGGCGCGGTCTGCTCCGGCGCGCCCGCCTCGACCTTGGTCTCGACGTTCAGCGTGACCTGGTGCGCGCGGTACCGCTTGACCAGGTTCAGCACGTCACGCAGCTCGGCCATGCGCTGGCCCTTGATCTGCTCCTGCTGCGGGAAGCCCGGCAGCTGCTGGAAGCCGCAGTCCATCGTCTTGACCTGAGCCAGTGTGAGGTCCTTGATGTACTTGCCGACGTACGGGTACATCGGGTCGCCGGGCGTCACGGGCGCGGTGTCGGCGCACTTCTGCGCGCTGACCTTGCGGTCGTGCGTGACGACGACCTTCTCGTCCTTGGTGATCTGGGTGTCCAGCTCAAGCGTGCTGACCCCGAGGCGCAGCGCCTTGGCGAAGCCCTCCAGGGACTCCTCGGTGGTCATGCCGATGCCGCCGCGGTGGGCCTGCAGGTCGAAGTGTGTCTTCTGGGGGCGCGCCCCGGGGCCGCCGTCCGCCGACGCATGGGCGACCGCCGGAACGGCGAGCACCGGCACCAGGGCCAGGCCGGCCAGGACATGACGTAAGGACATGGGGGCACCTCGGTTTCGTCAAGATCTACTAACGAATCGACCGTAGATGTCCGGCCGATACCCGTCGTGACCTGGGCATGAGGTTGTCGTGAACGTTCGCGTACACGCCGGTGCCGGGGTGCGGCGCGCATCAGCCGTGCGACACCCGGCTCAGGGAAGCCCTGGGCGGCACCTCGGGGTCACCGTCCGGGGGCGGCCCGGAGGCGGGACGCGCCGTCCCGGCAGAGGATCGATACGTGAAGAAACCTGCCGCTGTCGCGCTGTTCGCCGCGCCGCTCCTGCTCGCCGCTTACGGGCTCGTCCGTCTCGTCGGCAAGTCCGACGGCATGTACGGGCCGGGCTTGGACTGGCAGGCCGCGCACCTGCTCGCCCTCGCCGGTGTGCTCCTGTTCGTGCCCGGCGTCCTGCACCTGGGCGGGCTGCTGCCCCGGGGGCCGTGGCGGTCCGGTGTCGTGGGCGTGACCCTGTTCGGCCTCGCGGCCTCGATGGTCCAGTTCGGAGCCGACATCTGGTTCGCGCTGCGCGCCGACGACAAGGCCGGTATGCAGGCGCTGTCCGGTGACTTCGGCGACATCCCAGGCGTGGACCTGGTCGTCTACCAGGTGGGGCCGCAGCTGTTCTTCGTCGGATTGCTCGTGCTGGCGATCCTGGCGGCCCGGGCCCGACGGCTGCCGTGGTGGAGCCCTGCCGTACTGCTCGTCGGCATCTTGCTGCCTCCCGTGACGCTGGACCTGCTGCCGCTGTCCGGCCTGCTGATCCTGGCGGCCCTGTGGCCGGCGATCCGCGGTGGACGCGCCATCGCGGGCCACGGCGCGGCCGGGTCGAAGGGCACCCCTGCAGCCCCCGGCACCAGGGACGCAGGCGGGGCTGGGACGTCCAAGGGCAGCAGGGGATTCGCGGACAGCCGGGACGAGGTGTACGCGGGACCGCCCCCGCGCGTCACGCCGTGACGGCCCGGGCGGGATGGTGGCGGCTCAGCGGGATGACCATCGGGGTGGCGGTGACGGGGTCGGGCACGACCCGACAGTCCAGCCCGAACACCTCGGTGACCAGCTCCGCCGTCACCACCGCGGCCGGGTCGCCCTCGGCCGCGATCCGCCCGTCGCGCATCACCACGAGATGGTCGGCGTACCGGCAGGCCTGGTTGAGGTCGTGCAGCACCATCACCACGGTGCGCCCGTCGCGCCGGTTCAGGTCGGTGACGAGGTCGAGCACGTCGACCTGATGGGCCAGGTCCAGGTACGTCGTCGGCTCGTCGAGCAGGAGCACCGGGGTCTGCTGGGCCACGGCCATCGCGATCCAGGCCCGCTGCCGCTGTCCGCCGGACAGCTCGTCGACCGGCCGGTGAGCGAGGTCGGTCATGCCGGTGGCGGCCAGCGCTGCGGCCACGGCCTGCTCGTCGGCGGTGGACCACTGCCGCCACCAGGTCTGGTGCGGCGAGCGGCCCCGGCCGACCAGGTCGAGCACGCTGATGCCCTCGGGGGCCACCGGCGCCTGCGGCAGGATGCCCACCTGCCGTGCGACCTGCCGGGTCGGCAGCGAGTGGATGGCCCGCCCGTCGAGCAGCACCGCGCCGTGCACGGGGCGCATCAGCCGGGCGAGTGCGCGCAGCAGCGTCGACTTGCCGCAGGCGTTGGCCCCGACGACGACGGTGACGCGTCCCGGCGGGATCTGCAGGTCCAGGTCGGACACGACGGTGCGGTCGTCGTAGGCGAGGGTCAGGCCCTCGGCCCGGATTGCCGTCATGTCAGCCTCCACTGCCGGCGCGGTTGGAGCGGATCAGGAGCCGGAGCAGGAACCCGGCGCCGATGGCCCCGGTCACCACCCCGACCGGCAGGTCCACGTCGGGGAGCAGGTGCCGGGCCAGCAGGTCGCTGCCCGACACCAGCAGGGTGCCGGTCAGCGCGGACAGCAGCACCGGCGGCGCGGACAGCCGGGCCAGCCGCTGCGCGATCTGTGGCGCGGCCAGCGAGACGAACAGCACGGGCCCGGCCGCGGCGGTGGCGAACGACACCAGCGCGACGCTGACCAGCAGCAGCAGGCCACGGGCGAGCTGCACGGGTGTGCCGAGGCCGCGGGCGACGTCGTCGCCGAGCTGCAGGTTGCGGTTCCATCCGGCCAGCAGCAGCGCCGCGGGCAGCAGCACGGCGACGGCGATACCCAGTGGGCGTACGGCCTCCCAACCGCGTCCGTTGAGGTTGCCGACCAGCCAGCCGACCGCCTCCTGGGCCTGGTGCATCTTGGCCCGGGTGAGCAGGTAGTCGGTGGCGCTGGTGCACATCCAGGACACGCCGATGCCGACCAGCACGATCCGGAACCCGGTGCTGCCCCGCCGCCAGGCCAGCAGGTACACCGCGAGCGCGCCGAGCAGGCCGCCGGCCAGCCCGAGGGTGGGCGTGCCGAGGGTGTCGCCGAAGCCGAGCACGATGCCGGCGACGACCGCGGTGGTGGCTCCGGCGTTGATGCCGACCATGTCGGGGCTGGCCAGGGGGTTGCGGGTGATCGCCTGCAGCACCGCGCCGGAGGCCGCGAACGCCGCGCCCACCAGCACGCCGGTCAGCGCACGGGGCAGCCGCACCTCGTGGACGATGAAGACGGTGCCGCGTGCGCCGGAGCGCCACAGCGCCGGAACCACGTCGGCCAGCGGCACGGGATAGTCGCCGAGGGCCAGCCCGAGACAGAACACCCCGAACGCGGCGAGCGCGGTGATGACGCACATGACGACCAGGCGCGGTCGCAGCGGCAGGCCGAGCACCGCGGGCCGCAGGGCGCGAGCGGGCCGCTCGGCGGGACGGCTCGCGCCGACCTTGAACGGGCCTGCGGTGTCCGGCGCCTTCGCGCGGACCGGTTCCGGTGTGGCGGTGGTGACCGCCCTGACGGCGGCAGGGGTGACCGGTTCGGGTGCGGCGGCCGCGGCGCCTGGGGTCGGGGGAGTCACGGCGGTCACATCTCGGCCAGGCGTCGGCGGCGGGCCAGCGCGATGAAGAACGGCCCGCCGAGGAACGCCACGACGATGCCGGCCTGGATCTCCTCGGGCCGGGCGACGACGCGGCCGAGGACGTCGGCGGCGATCAGCAGGCTCGGCGCGCCGAGCAGGGTCAGCGCGAGGATGCGCCGGTGATCGGGGCCGGTGACCATGCGGGCAAGGTGCGGGGTGACCAGGCCGATGAAGACGATCGGCCCGGCCACGGCGACGGCGGTGCCCGCCAGCACGGTGATGGCGAGGGTGGCCCGCAGCCGGATGAGGCCGACCCGGCGGCCCAGCGCCACGGCGACGTCCTCGCCGAGGGCGAGGCTGTTCAGCGCGGGCGCGGTGGCCAGCGCGAGCACCGCCGCGGCGGCCAGCAGCGGGGTCACCTGCCACAGCGTGGCGGCGTCGGCGGAGGTGAGGGATCCGGCCGCCCAGAACCGGAACCGGTCCAGTGCGAGCGGGCTGCGCAGCACGAGGGCGCTGGTGAAGGAGCCGAGCAGGAACGTCACCGCGATACCGGCCAGCGCCGTCTTGACCGGGGTCGCGCCGCCGCGGCCGAGGCCGCCGAGCAGGTGGACGCTGACCGCGCCGGCGAGCGCGCCCGCGAACGCGTACCAGATCAGGTTGGTGGGTGCGGTGCTCGCGCCGAACGCCGCGACCGCGAGCACGATGGCGAACGACGCCCCGGCGCTGACCCCGAGCAGGCCGGGGTCGGCGAGCGGGTTGCGGGTCAGGCCCTGCATCAGCGCGCCGGCCAGGCCGAGCGCCGCGCCGACGAGCAGCCCGGCGGCGGTGCGCGGCATCCGCACGTTCCAGACGATCGCCTCGATCTGGGGATCGGCGCCGGCGCGGTCGAACAGTGCGTCGGCGACCTGTGCAATGGGGACGGCGCGGCTGCCGAAAGCCAGTGAGAGCAGGCACAGCACGGCCAGCAGCACCGCGGCCGCGGGCAGGTACGCGGCAGCGTGCCGTAGCCGGGCGGGTGGCGGGGGAACCGGGGTCACCTCGACCTCATGGTCATCATCTTAAGGTGAGCCTTGCCTTACCGGAAGGCGGGGCCTGACCAGGGCAAAAGCCGTGAATCTTGAAATTAGGTTAGCCTTACTTTACCATCCCCTCAGTTGCCCACCCTAGTCGAGGGGAAGTCATGTCCACCCTGCCGAAGCACGCCGGCCCCGTGCGCGCACGTCGCATGTGGTCGGTCACCAGCCGGTTGTCCGCGGCGCTCGCCGCGGCCACGCTGGCCCTCACCGCCTGCGGCGGTGACCCGGCCGCGACGCCCGCGCCGAGCGGCTCCGCAGCTCAGGGCGCCGCCTTCCCCGTCACCGTGTCGCACAAGTACGGCGACACCGTCATCGACAAGGCACCGGCCCGGGTCGTCACGCTCGGTCTCAGCGACCAGGACCCCGTGCTCGCCCTCGGCGTGGTGCCGGTCGGCTCCATCGACTGGTTCGGTGAGCGCCCCTACGGCAAGTGGCCGTGGGCGCAGCCGCTGTGGGGCGGCAAGGCCCCCGAGGTCGTCGGTGAGCGCGACGACTACAACCTCGAGAAGATCGCGGCCCTGAACCCCGACCTGATCATCGGCATGTACTCCGGCATGAGCCAGGAGCAGTACACCAAACTCACCCAGATCGCGCCGACCGTGGCGCAGGTCAAGGGCTACGACGACTACAGCGCGCCGTGGCAGGAGATGACCATGCACGCCGGCCGGGCGCTCGGGCAGCCCGGCAAGGCCGCGGAGCTGATCGCCGCGATCGACAAGCGGCTGACCGACCTCAAGGCCAAGAACCCGCAGTTCGCGGGCAAGACCGTGGCCGTGGTCGAGCCGTACGAGCCGGGCAAGTACGCCGTGTTCGCGCCCAGCGACCCGAAGGTCGTGCTGATGACACAGCTCGGCTTCACCGTGCCGGAGGCCATCGTCAAGGCCGCGGGCAGCGAGTACGCCGCCGAGATCGGCTCCGAGCGGCTCGACCTCATCGACGTCGACAAACTGGTCTTCCTCACCGCCGACGCGTCGACCGAGAAGACCGTGAAGGCCGACAAGGTCTACACCACGCTCAAGGTCGCCAAGGAGAACCGGGCGGTGTTCCTGCCGTACGAGACGCCGCCGGTCGGCGCCGCGCTGTCCTTCGGCACGGTGCTGAGCATCCCGTACGCGCTGGACCAGATGGTCCCGCTGCTCGGCTGAGCCCCCGTATCACCGCTACCACCGCGCCACCCGTACCGCCCCCGAAAGGTGTCTCCCCGTGACCGAGACCGTGTCCCAGCCCGTATCGGACGAGGAGCTGCACCGCATCCTCGTGGCGTGGAACGACACCGCTTGCGGGCAACCGCCGGCGACCTGGCCGGAGCTCTTCGCCGACCAGGTCGCCCGGCGGCGCGACGCGATCGCGCTCGTGTACGAGCAGACCAGCCTCACCTACGGCCAGCTCGGCGCGGCAGCCAACCGGCTCGCGCACGCGCTGATCGCGCGCGGCGCCGGTCCGGAGCGGGTGGTGGGCCTGTGCCTGCCCCGATCCGCGGAGATGATCGTCGCGCAGGTGGCCGTGCTCCAGGCCGGCGCGGCCTACCTGCCGCTCGACCCGGACTACCCGGCCGACCGCATCGCCTACATGCTGGACGATGCGCGTCCGGTGTGCCTGGTCACGATCGCGGACCTCGCCACCGCCCTGCCGGGCCAGGCCGACCCCGCGCGGCCCGCGGCCTCGGCCGGGCCGACGCCGTCGGCCGTGCCGGTGCTTCTGCTCGACGATGCGGCCACCCGGGCCGAGCTGGTCGCCGCGCCGGAGACGGCGCCGTCCGATGACGACCGAGGCGGCGCGCTGAGCCCGCTCGGGGCGGCTTACGTGATCTACACATCAGGCTCGACCGGGCGGCCCAAGGGTGTCGTCGTGTCCCATGCCGGTGTGGTGAAACTGCTGGCCACGGCAACCGAGCGGCTCGGCGTCGGACCGGACAGCAGGGTGCTGCAGTTCGCCTCGCCGAGCTTCGACGTGGCCTTCTTCGACCTGTGCCTGGGCCTGCTCACCGGCGCGCGGCTGGTCGTGGTGCCCGCCGAGCGCCGCGTGCCCGGACCGGAGCTGACCGACTACGCCCGCGCCCACGGCATCACCTTCATGATCCTGCCCCCGGCGCTGCTGGCCGCCCTGCCCGAGGGCTGCGACCTGCCGGAGGGTGCGACCCTGCTGGCGGGCACCGAGCGCATCTCGACCGCGCTGGTGGCGCGCTTCGCCCGCGGCCGCGAGATGTTCAACGCGTACGGCCCGACCGAGGCGACCGTGAACTCGACGCTGGGCCTTTGCGACCCCGACATGGACCCGCTCGGCACTGTGCCGATCGGCGTGCCCGACCCGGGCACCCGCTGCTACGTGCTCGACGCCGAACTGCGCCCCGTGGCCGTCGGCGAACTGGGCGAGCTCTATCTCGGCGGGCCCGGCCTGGCCCGCGGTTACCTGAACCGCCCCGGCCTCACCGCGGCGCGTTTCGTCGCCGACCCGTTCGGCGCGCCAGGCGAGCGCCTCTACCGCACCGGGGACCTGGTGCGCTGGCTGCCCGACGGGCGGCTGGACTTCACCGGCCGCACCGACGACCAGGTGAAGATCCGCGGGTACCGGGTCGAACTGGGCGAGGTCGAGTCGGTGCTGCTGCAGCACGAGTCCGTCGGCCAGGCCGTGGCCGTGGTCCGGCAGGACCGGCCCGGCGACACCAGGCTCGTGGCGTACGTGGTGGCCCGCGACGGGCAGGCCGTGGCACCGGCCGAGGTGCGGGCGTACACCCAGGGCTTCCTGCCCGAGCACATGGTGCCCGCGGCCGTGGTGGTGCTGGACCGGCTTCCGGTGACGACCAGCGGCAAGCTGGACCGGGCCGCGCTGCCCGCGCCCGACTTCGCGACGATGACCGGCGGGCAGGCCGCCCGCGACGCCCGCGAGCAGCTGCTGTGCGACCTCTACGACCAGGTGCTCGGACTGGCCGGGGTGGGTGTCGACGACGACTTCTTCGCCCTCGGCGGCGACAGCATCGTCTCCATCCAGCTGGTCATCGCGGCCCGCCGCGCCGGGCTGACCGTCACCCCGCGGCAGGTCTTCGAGCAGCGCACCGTCGCCCGGCTGGCCCTGGTCGCGGCCGCCGTGGACCCGGCCCGCGCGGACGACCCGATGGCCGGTGTCGGCGAACTGCCGCTCACGCCGATCATGTCCTGGCTGGACGGCTGCGGCGGCGAGATCGACGCGTTCAGCCAGTGGCTCGCGGTACGCGTGCCCGCCGGCGCGACCCGCGCGACCCTGGCCGCGGCCCTGCAGGCCGTCACCGACCGCCACGACGTGCTCCGCTCCCGCCTGGACCGGGCCGTCCCCGGCCGCGCCGGACGGCTCGCCGTCGCCGCGCCGGGTGCCGTCGCCGCAGCCGCTCACCTGCACCGCGTCGACCTGACCGGCGCGTCGGAGGCCGTCACCTCCGCTGGCGAGCCCGCCGACACCCACCGCCGGGGTGCCGACCATGCCGAACCGGTGGGCCCGCTGTCGGACGACAGGCTGCGCGCGCGGCTGGACGCGGCCGCGCGAGAGGCCGGGCAGCGGCTGGACCCGACCGCGGGCGTGATGTTCCAGGCGGTATGGCTCGACGCCGGGCCGGACCGTCCCGGCCACCTGGTGGTCATGCTGCACCACCTGATCGTCGACGGCGTGACCTGGCGCATCCTGCTGCCCGACCTCGCCGCCGCGTACGCCGACGCCGTCGCGGGCCGCCTGCCCCGACTCGCCCCGGTCGGCACCCCGCTGCGCACCTGGGCGCAGCAGCTCACCGCCGCCGCCGAACACCCGGACCGGCTCGCCGAACTGGACCTGTGGACCGGCATGCTCGACGGCGACGATCCGGCGCTGTCGCACCGCGCCCTCGACCCGGTCGGCGACCTGGCCTCCGTCCGCCACCTCACCCTGCACCTGCCCACTGCGGCGACCGCGCCGCTGCTGACCACCGTGCCCGCGACCTGGCACGCGGGCGTCAACGACGTGCTGCTCACCGCGCTGGCCACCGCCGTCAACCGGTGGCGGACAGCTCGGCAGATGCCGACCCCGCCGGTGCTGGTGGCCCTGGAAGGCCACGGGCGCCAGGAGGAGATCGTGCCCGGCGCGGACCTGTCGCGCACCCTGGGCTGGTTCACCAGCATCTTCCCGGTGCGCCTGGACCTCGGGCCCGACCCGGACGATCTCGGTGCGGGGCTCAAGCACGTCAAGGAGCGGCTGCGCGCCCTGCCCGACCACGGCATCGGATACGGACTGCTGCGCCACGCCAACCCGGAGACCGCCCCGGTGCTGGCCGCGCTGCCGCAGCCGCAGCTCAGCTTCAACTACCTGGGCCGCTTCGGCGTCGACGAGGCCGGCGACTTCACCGCGCTGCCCGGCGTCGGCATGCTGGCCGGCGGGTACGACGCCGCGATGCCGGTCGCGCCGTACACGCTGGAGATCAACGCGTTCGCGCAGGAAGGCCCGGACGGGCCGGCGCTCGGGGTCACCTGGGCGTTCCCGGCGGACCTGCTGAGTGAGGAAGCGGTGCGCGAGCTGGCCGAGGGCTGGTTCGCCGCGCTCGGCGAGCTGGCCGACGCCGCCGCCGCGCCGGGCGCGGGCGGGCACACCCCGTCGGACTTCCCGCTGGTCGAGCTGTGCCAGGCCGATGTCGACGGACTCGCGGCGCTGGTGCCGGGGCTCGACGACGTGCTGCCGCTGTCGCCGCTGCAGGAGGGCCTGCTGTTCCACGCGTACGCCGGGGACGGCAGCTACCAGGTGCAGCAGGTCGTCGAGCTGCACGGGCCGGTCGACGCCGACGCGGTCCGCCGCGCCGTGGACACGATCGTCGCCCGGCACGCGCCGCTGCGCGCGTCGTTCCACGAGCTGGCCGACGGTCGCCTCGTCCAGGCGGTGTCCGCGACCGCGACCGCCCCGTGGCGGCAGGTGGATCTGTCGCGCATGGACGCGGGCTCCTCGGCGGAGCTGTTCGCGCAGCTCCTCGCCGACGAGAAGGCGGCCGTCTTCGACGCGGCCGTCGCGCCGCTGGTCCGCCACCTGCTGGTCGACCACGGCGGCGACCGGCACACGCTGGTCTTCACGCACCACCACATCGTCACCGACGGCTGGTCGGCCACGGTCGCGCTGCGCGAGCTGATGGCGCTGTACGCCACCGGCGACGTCGCCGTCCGGCTCCCGTCGGTGACGCCCTACCGCGAGCACCTGCGCCGCCTCGCCGACCGCGACCGGGCGGCCGCGGAAGACGCGTGGCAGGCGGCACTGTCCGGCGTGGACGGCGCGACCCTGCTCGGGCCGGAACCCGCCGTGCACGCGCAGGCCCTGCCGGAACCGGCCTCGGATGCGCAGGCCCTGACGGCGGCCGAGCACCTCGCCGCGGCGCAGACGCGATCGGCCACCGCCCCGGCGGCCACGGACGCCGAGGCGATCCAGGTCACGGTACCCGTCGCCGACGGCACGGGCGTACGGCTCGCCGCCGCCGCGCGGGCGCACGGCACGACCGCGAGCACCCTGCTGTACGGCGTCTGGGGCCTGCTCCTCGGCCGCCTCACCGGACGCCGCGACGTGCTGTTCGGCAGCACCGTGTCCGGCCGCGACAGCGACACCCCCGGCGTCGAGTCGATGATCGGCCTGTTCATCAACACCGTGCCGGTCCGCGTGAGCTGGGCTCCACACGAGCCGCTGCGCGAGGTCGTGTCCCGGCTCGCGCGGGCGCAGACCGCCCTGCTGGACCACCAGCACCTGGGCCTGACCGCGATCAGCCGCCTCGCGGGCGGCGGCGAGCTGTTCGACAGCCTCGTCACCGTCGAGAACCTGCCCGCCGACGGCGACCTGCGCGACGCCTCCAACACGGTCCGGGTGGCGGGCGTGTCCTACCGCGAGGCCACGCACTACCCGGTCAGCCTGCTCGCCACCCCGGGCGGCGAGCTGTCGCTGGTCATCGAGTACGACCCGGCGCGCCTACCCGCCGCGACCCTGGCCCGGCTGCGCACCGGGCTGCCCGCGCTGCTCGACGCCCTACTGGCCACGCCGGACCTGGCCGCCGGTGCCGTCGACCTCGGCGGCGCGCCCGAGCCGCTGCGCGGCGAACCCGCCGCGCAAAGCGGTGCGGGCCTGGCCGCGCTCGTCGCCGAGCAGGCGGCCCGCAACCCGCACGCGGTCGCCGTCATCGCAGCCGACGAGCAGCTCACCTACGCCCGGCTCGCCGGTCGCGCCGCCGCGCTGGCGGCGCGCCTGACCGCCCGTGGCGCCGGGCCGGAGCACGTCGTCGCCGTTGCGCTGCCGCGTTCGGCCCGCCAGGTCACGGCCATGCTCGGCGTGCTGTACGCCGGAGCCGCGTACCTGCCGGTCGACCCCGCCGCGCCGAACCTGGACGCGCTGCTCGCCGACGCCGGGGTCACCACCGTGGTGACGACCCCGGACCTGCTGTCCCGCCTGCCCCGCCGGGCCGGGCTGTCCTACGTGCTCGCCGGTGTCGAGGAGGCGGCGGGCACGCCCGCGGCCGTGGACCCCGAGCACCCCGCGTACGTCATCTACACCTCCGGCTCGACCGGACGCCCCAAGGGCGTGCTGGTCACGCACCGGGCGATCGGCAACCAGCTGGAGTGGTCGCAGCGCACCTTCGGGCTGCACGCCGCCGACCGGATGCTGCAGCTGGCCCCGGCGACGTTCGACACCTCGGTCTGGGAGCTGTTCTGGCCGCTGACCGCCGGTGCGGCGGTCGTGCTGCCGGAGCCCGGCGCGCAGCACGATCCGGCCGAGCTGGCCGCGCTCATGCGGGCCCACCGGGTCAGCGCCGCGACTTTCGTGCCGTCCATGGTGGAGGCGTTCCTGCTCGCCGACGACGTGCTCGCCGACCCCTCGTGGGCCGCCGACCTGCGCTGGGTCTCCTGCGGCGGCGAGGCGCTGACCGGTGACCTGGCCCGCCGCTGGGCGCAGGCGACCGGCACCCGCCTGGACAACTTCTACGGCCCCACCGAGACCGCCGTGCAGGTCACCTGGTGGCCCAACGACGGCGAGCACGGCTCGGCCGTGCCGATCGGCGGCCCCGTGGCCGACACCGGCCTGCACGTGCTCGACGACTGCCTGCGCCCGGTGCCCGTCGGCGTGCCCGGCGAGCTGTACGTCTCCGGCGTGCAGCTCGCCCGCGGCTATCTCGGCCGCGCCGCGCTGACCGCGTCGCGCTTCGTCGCCGACCCGGCCGGCGCACCCGGCGAGCGCATGTACCGCACCGGTGACCTCGTCGTCCGCCACTCCGACGGCACCCTCACCTACCTGGCCCGCACCGACCACGAAATCAAGATCCGGGGGGTACGCATCGATCCCGCCGACGTCGAGTCCTGGCTGACCAGCCGCCCCGACGTCGCCCAGGCCGCCGTCATCGCCCGCGCCGACGGCCCCGGCAGCGTCCAACTCGTCGCCTACGCGGTCCCGGCCGCCGGACGCGCCCTCGACCCCGCCGCCCTCCGCGACGCGGCCACGTCCGCGCTGCCCCCGACCCTGGTCCCGGCCGCCTTCGTCATCCTGGGCACGCTCCCGCGCACCGCCAGCGGCAAACTCGACCGCGCCGCCCTGCCCGCCCCCCGCACGGCGTCCCTCGATCACCCGACTTGCCAGGCATGTGGGCGTAAGCACGCTCAAGATACGCACGAGTGCCAGGCAACTCCGACGATCACCGGCGAGGCCGTGACCGGACCGGTGGCGGCGCTGTGCGAGATCGTCGGGGCGGTCCTCGGGGCCGCGGCCGTCGGGCCGGACGACGACTTCTTCGCCCTCGGCGGGGACAGCATCCTGTCCATCGGGGTCTCCAGCCGCGCCCGCCGGGCCGGGCTGGCGGTCAGCCCGCGCGACGTGCTCGCCGCCCGCACCCCGCGCCGGCTGGCCGACCTCGCCGCCGCGGCAGCCGTATCGCCGCCGCACCACATCGAAAATGATGTGGCCACGTCAAAAATGATGTCGCCGCACACGGACATGTCCGCCGCGGCGGTCACCGGTCCGGTCGTGACCGCTGGTCCGGTCGTGACCGCTGGTCCGGTCGTGACCGCTGGTCCGGTCGCGACCGCTGGTCCGGTCGCATCGGCGGTGCCGGTCGCGGTGGTGCCGGGTGACGGGGTCGGCGATGTGCCGCTGCTGCCGATCGTGCACTGGCTGCGCGACACCGGCGCGGCCATCGACCGGTTCACCATGCCGATGCTGCTGGTCACCCCGGCCGGGGCGGACCAGCGGTCCATCGCGGCGACGCTGCAGACCGTGCTCGACCACCACGACGGCCTGCGGCTGCGCCTGCAGCGCATCGCGTCCGTGCTGTGGACCCTGCGCACCGAGCCGAGCGGCCCCCTGACCGCGACGGACCTGCTGGTCCGCGTGGACATTGCCGGCGTCGACGAAAACGCGCTGCCGGATCTGCTCGCCGAGCATGCGGCGACAGCCACTGCGCTGCTCGACCCGGACACGGGCAGCATGCTGCGCGCGGTCTGGTTCGACGCGGGCAACCGTCCGGGCCGCCTGCTGCTGGCCGTGCACCACCTCGCCGTCGACGGCGTGTCCTGGCGCATCCTGTTCGAAGACCTGGCCACCGCCTGGCATGCCGCCGCCTCCGCTGCCGCCACGGCACTGCCGCCGGTCGACACCTCGCTGCGCCGGTTCGGGCAGGCCATCACGGCCCAGGCCCAGCAGCCCCAGCGCCTCGCCGAACTGGAACACTGGGCACGGACCCTCGCCCCCGGCGCGGACCTGCTGCCGGGCGTGCAGGTGACTGACGCCGCGGCCCCCGCGAGCCGGATCACGACGCTGCCCGCCGACGTGACGGCGTCGCTGCTGGCGGCGGTGCCTGCGCTCGGTGGCGAGATCACCGACGGGCTGCTGGCCGCGCTGGCCACGGCGGTGCGCGGCTGGCAGGAGCGGCACGGCCGGGCGGCCGGGGAGCTGCTGGCGGACGTGGAGCGCCACGGCCGTGAGCAGCTGGAACCGGACCTGGACCTGTCCCGTACCGTCGGCTGGTTCACCAGCGTGCAGCCGGTCCGCCTGCCGGTCGCTGACGCCGAGCCCGCCGCGCTGATCGAGGCCGTCGGCGAGCGGCTGCGGGCGGTGCCCGACGGTGGCATCGGCCACGGCATGCTGCGCCACCTCAATGCGCAGACCGCACCCCTGCTGGCCCGCCTCGCCACGCCGCAGGTCCTGTTGAACTACTTCGGCCGCTTCCCGGCGGCGACCGGCGCGCCCTGGACACCAGCCCCGGAATCCGCCGCGATCACCCCGGTCAACGGCGGCCTGCCCGCAACCCACCTGCTCCAACTGGACGTCGTGGCCGCCGAGGGCCCGCACGGCACCACCCTCACCACCACCTGGACCTGGCCCCCCAACGCCCTCACCGACACGGACATCACCGACCTCGCCACCCTCTGGCACGACGCCCTCACCGCCGTCGCGACCGCCGCAGGCGACCTGCAGTTTCAGGGAAACAGCACGAACAACGGACCCCTTTCAAGCAGTTTCCCCGAAACCGCACACGCAGACGGTCCGGGGCCGCTGTTGGAGCTGACCGCGGAGGAGATGGGGCGACTGGCGGAGGTCAGCCCGGGGCCCGTGTCGGATGTGTGGCCGTTGTCGCCGCTGCAGGAGGGGCTGTTCTTCCACGCCAGCTATGACACCGCGGCGCTGGACGTCTACACCGGACAGGATGCGTTCGACCTCGGGTATCGGGTCGACGCGGACCGGCTGGAGCGGGCGGGGCGGGCGCTGTTGGCCCGCAACACGGCTATGCGGGCGGGCTTCACCAGCGAAGGGCTGTCCCGTCCGGCGCAGTTCGTCGCCGATGGGCTGGATCTGCCGCTGATCGAGGCCGACCTGTCGGACCTGACCGCCGAGCAGGCCGCGGCGCGTACCGCCGAGTTGATGGCCGCGGACCGGGTGGCCCGGTTCGACCTGGCCCGGCCGCCGCTGTGCCGGATGCTGCTGATCCGGATGCCGAGCGGCCGCGACCGCCTCGTCATCACACACCACCTGATCCTGTGGGACGGCTGGTCCGAGGAGCTGTTCGTCGAGCAGCTGTTCACCCTGTACGAGCGCGACGGCGACGCGACCGGCCTGCCCGCGCCGGGCTCGTACCGCGACCATCTGGCCTGGCTGGCCGCCCAGGACGGGCAGGAGGCCGACACGGTGTGGCGTGAGTCCCTGGCGGGGCTGGCCGAGCCGACCCTGATCGGCCCGGCGGACCGCACTCCGGCCCCGGCCGTGCCGCAGCGGGTCGAGGCCCGCCTGCCCGAGGGCGTCAGCGACCGGGTGCGCCAGGTGGCCCGTGCGCAGGGCCTCACCCTGAACACCGTGCTGACCACGGCGTGGGGCCTGACCCTGGGCGCGCTGACCGGCCGCCCGGACGCGGTGTTCGGCATGACCGTCGCCGGACGGCACAGCGAGGTCGAGGGGGTCGAGGACGTCATCGGCCTGTTCCTGAACACCGTCGCCGTGCGGATCGCGCCGTCGCCCGGTGAGCGGGTCGGCGACCTGCTGCGAAGGGTGCAGGACCAGCGCCTGGCGCTGATGCCGTACGACCACGTCGGCCTGGGCCAGGTGCAGCGCGACAGCGGGCACGCGACCCTGTTCGACACCCTGTATGTGCTGCAGAACTTCGTGGACGAGGACGGCAGCGCCGACCTGCGCGCCCGGCACGGCATCGAGGCCGTCGACGGTGTCGATGCCACGCACTACCCGCTGACGCTGGTGGTGACGCCGCAGCGGGCGATCCGGGTGGCGCTGGACCACCGCCCCGACATCGTGGACGGCCCGGCCGCGCAGGCGGTGCTGGACCGGCTGCTGACGGTGCTGGACCGGCTCGTGTCCGACGTGTACGCGCCGGTGCGGGAGTTGGATCTGCTGCTGCCCGCCGAGCGGGCCGCGCAGACCGCCGAGCGGGCACGCACCGGGCACGACATCGGCGAACTGACCGTCGCGGACCTGCTCGCCGAGCAGGCCTCCCGTACACCGGACGCCGTCGCGCTGGTCGACGGGGCGCTGAGCCTGACCTACGCCGAGTTCGACGCGCGGATCAACCGGATGGCGCGGCTGCTGCTGTCCCGTGGCGCGGGCCCGGAGACCGTGGTGGGGCTGGCCCTGCCGCGCACCGTGGACATGGTGGTGGCGCTGTTCGCGGTGCTGCGCACCGGTGCGGCGTACCTGCCACTGGAACTGGACCTGCCCGCCGAACGCCTCGGCTTCATGATCGAGGACACCGCGCCGATGTGCGTGCTGAGCACCTCAGCGGTGGCCGGTCGCCTGCCCGAAGGCCTGGACCGGCTGGTGCTGCTGGACGACCCGCAGGTCAGCGCTGAGCTGGCAGCCTATGCGGGTGGCGACCTGGCCGACGCGGAGCGGCCGCTGTTCGCGCCGGGGGTGGCCGGGCGGCTGGACCACCCCGCATACCTGATCTTCACGTCGGGTTCGACCGGCCGTCCGAAGGGCGTCGTGACGGCGTACCGAGGGCTGACGAACATGCAGCTCAACCACCGCGAGGCCATCTTCGACCCGGTGATCGGGGCCGCGGGCGGACGCCGCCTGAAGGTGGCGCACACCGTGTCGTTCGCCTTCGACATGTCGTGGGAGGAGCTGCTCTGGCTCGTCGAGGGCCACGAGGTGCACGTCTGCGACGAGCAGCTGCGCCGCGACGCGCCCGCGCTGGTGGCGTACTGCGACCGGCACGGGATCGACGTGGTCAACGTGACCCCGACCTACGCACAGCACCTGATCGAGGAGGGGCTGCTGGCCGACGGGCCGGGCCGGCACCGGCCGCCGCTGGTGCTGCTCGGCGGTGAGGCGGTCTCCGACGCGGTCTGGGCCGCGCTGCGCGACACCCCCGGCACGCTGGGCTACAACCTGTACGGGCCGACCGAGTACACCATCAACACCCTCGGCGGCGGCACACTCGACAGCGACAGCCCGACCGTCGGCGCGCCGATCTGGAACACCCGGGCACACGTGCTCGACGCGATGCTGCGCGAGGTGCCGCCCGGCTCGCCCGGCGAGCTGTACATCGCCGGCATCGGCCTGGCCCGCGGCTACCACCTGCGCCCGGACCTGACCGCGGAGCGTTTCGTCGCCGACCCGTTCGGCGCGCCGGGCGAGCGCATGTACCGCACCGGCGACCTGGTGCGACGGCGTACGGACGGGAACATCGACTTCCTCGGCCGCACCGACGACCAGGTGAAGATCCGCGGCTACCGGGTCGAGCTGGGCGAGATCGAGTCGGCGCTGGGCACGCACCCGGCCGTCGCGCACGCCGCGGTGATCGTGGACAGCTCCGGTGACGGCGCGAAGCGGCTGGCCGGGTATGTCGTACGCGGTCCCGGCTGGGACCGTGCGGACGAGGTCGTGCTGCCCGCGCTGCGCGAGCACCTCAAGCGGACCCTGCCCGACTACATGGTGCCTGCGGCCCTGACGGCCGTGGAGCGGCTGCCGCTGACCGTCAACGGCAAGCTCGACGTACGCGCCCTGCCGAAGGCGACCGTGGTCACCGGCGCGGCGAGCCGCCCGCCGGCCACGCCCGCCGAGCAGACGCTGTGCGAGCTGTTCGCGCAGCTGCTGGGCCTGCCCGCGGTGGGCGTCGAGGACAGCTTCTTCGACCTGGGCGGCCACTCGCTGCTGGCGATCCGCCTGGTCAGCCGGGCGCGCACCGCGCTCGGGGCGCAACTGTCCATCCGGGACCTGTTCGAGGCCCCGACGGTGGCGCAGCTCGCCGCCCGGATCGACCCGGCCGCGTCCACCACACGGGCCGAGCTGGTGGCCCGCCCCCGCGAGGGCGCGCTGCCGCTGTCGGCCGCGCAGCAGCGGCTCTGGCTGCTGGAGCAGCTGGCGGGGCCGTCGGCGGCCTACAACTTCCCGCTGGTCATGCGGCTTCGTGGCGAGCTGGACCGGGCCGCGCTGCACGACGCCCTGCACGATGTGGTGGCTCGGCACGAGTCCCTGCGCACCGTGTTCACCGCGGTCGAGGGCGAGCCGTTCCAGCGCATCCTGCCCGCAGACCAGGCCCGGCCGGTGCTGGACCTCGTCGCAGCCGACGGGGCGGCCGTGGCACGGCTGGTCGACGAGGCGTCGGCGCGCCCGTTCGACCTGGCTGCCGAGCTGCCGCTGCGCGGCACGCTGATCGAGGCCGGGCCGGACGAGCACGTGCTGGTGCTGCTGCTGCACCACATCGCCACCGACGAGTGGTCCGACGGCCCGTTCCTGCGCGACCTGGCCGCCGCCTACCAGGCCCGCCTGTCCGACGACACGCCTGACTGGGCACCGCTGCCGGTGCAGTACGCCGACTACACGCTCTGGCAGCGTGACCTGCTCGGCGACCCGGCCGACGCGGACAGCCTCGCCGCGCGCCAGCTCGCGTACTGGACGAAGACACTGGCCGGAGCACCCGAGGAGCTGACCCTGCCCACCGACCGGGCCCGCCCGGCGGTGCCGGACGCCCGCGGCGGCTCGGTCTCCCTGGACCTGCCCGCGGCCGTCGCCACCGGCCTGCGGGACCTGGCCGCCCGGTCGGGCACGAGCATGTTCATGGCCGCACACGCGCTGACGGCAGCGCTGCTGCACCGCGTCGGCGCGGGCGACGACCTGCCGCTGGGCGCCCCCATCGCGGGGCGTGGCGAGGAGGGCCTGGACGACCTCGTCGGGTTCTTCGTCAACACGCTGGTGCTGCGCACCGACCTGACCGGTGCACCGTCGTTCACCGACCTGCTGACCCGGGTGCGCGAGACCGACCTGGCCGCGTTCGCCCACGCCGACGTGCCGTTCGACGCCGTGGTGGAGGCGGTCAACCCGGCCCGCTCGCCGGGCCGCAACCCGCTGTTCCAGGTCATGGTGGTGCACCGCAACCACCTCGGCGACTGGTCCGGCCTGGCCGGGCTGGATTGCACGGACCAGCCGCTGGACACCACCACCGCCCGGTTCGACCTGGTCGTGGAGCTGCTCGACGGCCCCGACGGCGAGCTGGAGTGCCTGCTCACCTACCGCAGCGCGCTGTTCGACCGGGCCACGGTCGAGCTGCTCGGGCGGCGGCTGGCGCGGCTGGCCGGGGCGGTCTGCGCCGCGCCCGACCAGCCCCTGGCGGACCTGGACCTGTTCGTCGACGGTGAGCTGGACCAGGTGCTGCGCGGGTTCAACGCGACCGCGCGGCCGGTGGCCGAGCTGACCCTGCCCGAGGCGTTCGCGCTGCGGGTGGCCCGAGCCCCCGAGGCCGTCGCCGTGATCGACGGCGAGCGCGAGGTGTCCTACGTGGAGCTGGCCGCCCGCGCCGGGCGGCTCGCCCGGGTCCTGGCCCACCGGGGCGTACGCCCGGAGAGCGTGGTCGGCGTCGCCGTGCCCCGCTCGCTGGAGACCATCGTGACGGTGCTCGCCGTCAACCGGCTTGGCGCCGCGTTCCTGCCGCTGGACCTCAACCACCCGGCCGACCGCCTCGCGTACATGATCGAGGACTCCGGCGCGGCGCTGGTGGTGACCACCGGCAAGGCCAAGGGCCTGCTGCCCGAGACGGCCACGCCGATGCTGGTGCTCGACGACATCACCGACGCGACCCCGGTGCGCCCGGTGCTGCCCGCGCCGAAGGGCCTGGACCACGCCGCGTACGTCATCTACACCTCCGGCTCCACCGGCCGCCCCAAGGGCGTGACAGTGTCGCACGAGGGCATCGGCAGCCTGGTCGAGACCGCGGTGGACCCGATGGGCGTCACGGCCGACAGCCGGGTGCTGCAGTTCGCCTCGATCGGCTTCGACGTGTTCGCGTTCGAGGTGTCGATGGCCCTGTGCACCGGGGCCGCGCTGGTCATCACCCCGGACGAGGCCCGCACGCCGGGTGCGGCGCTCAGCGAACTGCTGTACGCCCACGGGGTCACCCACGCGATCCTGCCGCCGTCGCTGGTCTCCATCCTGCCGCCCGACGCCGACCTGCCCGAGGGGCTGTGCGTGCTGGTCGGCACGGAGACGGTGCCCGCCGGCCTGATCAACCGCTGGGCCGGGCACCTGAAACTGTTCGCCGCGTACGGCCTCACCGAGGCCACGGTCAACTCGACCCTGTGGCGGGCCGTACCCGACTGGGACGCGCCGGTGCCGATCGGCCGCCCCGACCCGAACACGCTCGCCTACATCCTCGACGAGCGGCTGCGGCCGGTGCCGGTCGGCGTCGTCGGCGAGCTGTACGTCGGCGGCCGTGGCCTGGCCCGCGGCTACCTCGGCAAGCCCGGCCTGTCCGCGCAGCGCTTCGTCGCCGACCCGTTCGCCGCGCCGGGAGCGCGCATGTACCGCACCGGCGACCGGGCCCGCTGGAAGGCCGACGGCGACATCGACTTCCTGGGCCGGTCCGACAACCAGGTGAAGATCCGCGGCTTCCGGATCGAGCCGGGCGAGATCGAGGCGGTGCTGGCCGGGCATGAGACGGTGCGGCAGGCGGCCGTGGTGGCCGACCGCACCGGCGACACGACCAGGCTCGTCGCGTACGTGTCGCCCGACGGTCCCGCCGACCCGGCCGTACTGCGCGCGCACGTCGGCGTGGTGCTGCCCGAGTACATGGTGCCGTCGCTGGTGGTGGTGCTCGACGGGCCGCTGCCGGTCAACCCGAACGGCAAGGTCGACCGCCGGGCGCTGCCCGCGCCGGACTGGGGCTCGCTGGCCGGTGACGCCAAGCCGGTCACCGCTCGGCAGCACCAGCTGGCGGAACTGTTCGCGGAGGTCCTCGGCCTGCCCGAGGTCGGCGTCCACGACAACTTCTTCCACCTGGGCGGCCACTCCATGGCCTCGATGCGCCTGATCGGCCGGGTACGCACCGCGCTCGGCGCGGACCTCGCCATCCGCGACGTCTTCGACGCCCCGACCGTCGCCGAACTGGCCGAACGCCTCGACCGGGCGGCCGGAGCCGCCCGGCCGCGGCTCGTCCGCGCAGCGACCGCCTCCGCGACGGAACACGGGTCCGCCGGTGCGGGCGTCGTCGGCGAAGCGGCGATCGACCGCACCGCCACCGATGAAGGCTTCGCCGCAGACCTGGCCGAGCGGCTCGCGCCGGTGCAGCTGCACCCGTGGCGCCTGCACCGCATCGTCGGCCAGCCCGGCTGGGACATCGCCTTCGCGGTGCCCGCCTCCGAGCTGGACCTGGTGGCGCTGGAGGCGGCGCTGCGCGACGTGGTGGCCCGGCACCAGCCGCTGCACACGGTGATCGGGGCCGACGGCACGGTGCGCTGCGCACTGGGCGAGCGGGTCCTCGAACCCGTCGCCGACGACGGCACGCCACTGGCCGCGCGCCTGGAGGCGCTGGCCAGGGAGACCGTCGACCTGAGCGAGCGCCCGCCGCTGCGGGCCCGGCTGGTCATCGGTGCGGACGAGCACGGCACGCCGCGGCGCGCCCTGCTGCTCACGACGCACCACCTGGGCGTGGACGAGTGGTCGGTGGTCCCGCTGCTGCGCGACCTGCCCGCCGCCTACCTGGCGCGGCAGCGCGGCGAGGCCCCGGACTGGCGGCCGCTGCCGGTCGACTACGCCGACTACACGCGGTGGGCGTACGCGCTGCTCGGTGACCCGCAGGACCCGGCGAGCCGGCACGCGCGGCAGCTGGCCTACTGGCGCGACACCCTGGCGGGGCTGCCCGACCTGGACCTGCCCGCGGACCGCGCCCGCGACGGCGTCGTGTCGCGGCGCGGCGAGACCGTCGAGTTCCTGCTCGACGCCGACCTGCACCGCGGCGTCGACGAGCTGGCCCGGCGCACCGGCACCAGCATGTTCATGGTGGTGCAGGCCGCGTTCGCGACGCTGCTCACCGGGTACGGCTGCGGCACGGACCTGCCGATCGGCAGCCTCGTCGCGGGCCGGACCGAGGAGGCGCTGACCGACCTGGCCGGATGCTTCTACAACACCGTCGTCATGCGCACCGACACCTCCGGCGACCCGGCGTTCACCGGGCTGCTCGACCGGGTCCGGGCGACCGACCTGGCCGCGCTGGACCACCAGGACGTGCCGTTCGCGGCCGTGCTCGACGCCGTCGCGCCAGGGCTGGACGGGCCGCGGGTGATGGTGGTGCACCACGAGGAGGCGAGCCTGGGCGACGGCGTGCTGCGCTTCGACCAGATCCCGACCGGCACGGTACGGGCCGACCTGACCGTCAGCTTCTACGAGCCCGCCGGGGACACTCCGGTGCACGTGGAGCTGGAGTACGCCACCGCCCGCTTCGACCGGGCCACCGCGCAACGGATCGCCGCCGACCTGCTGCTGGTGTTGTCGACCGCGGTGGCACGACCCGACCTGGCCCTGTCCGGGCTGTTCCCGCCGGCGGCCGCCGGCACCGAGACGTCGCCGAGCCCGCTCGGCGTCGAGACCCCGCCGGCCCCGGCCGGCACCGATGTTCAGGAGAAGAAGCGATGACCAACCCGTTCGAAGACGCCGACGGCCGCTACCTCGTGCTCGTCAACGACGAGGACCAGCACTCGCTGTGGCCCGCGTTCGCGGCCGTCCCGGCGGGCTGGCACACCGTGTTCGGCGAGGACACCCGCGAGGCGTGCCTGGCCTACGTCGAGACGAACTGGACCGACCTGCGCCCGCGCAGCCTGCGCGAACGCATGGACGCGGCGGCGGGCTGAGTCGTGCCGGGCGGCCGCGTCAGTCGACGCGGCCGTCCCGCAGCAGGGAGTCGAGCAGTTCGCGGGTGTGCGGCTCGTCGAGGACCTCGCTGATCCACGCGGCGGATTCGGCGCGCCGCGTGGAGCGTGCGCTGGGCTGAAGCCAGTCGGTGGCGGCGATCTCCGTGATGTGCCCGAGCTGCGCGATCAACATCGAGAAGTGCCCGCGCCGGCTCACCGCCCCCGGCCCGCCCGCCTGCCGGTAGGCGTCGGTCAGCGCCCGGACCCGGCCCGGGTCGGTGCGGGCGAACTCGAACAGCAAGCACCCGAGTTCCTGACTCGGGTCGGCCGGGCCGCTGTTCTCCCAGTCGATGACGCACACACCGCCGTCCGCGGCGGGCAGGACGTTGTCTGCCCACAGGTCGCGGTGACAGGTCCGCAGCGCCAGCGGCGGCTCCAGCCACGACTCCAGCGCCACCAGCTCGTCGCGCAGGTCGGCCAGCCGTCCGGCGAACGGAGCCCCGGCCGCGAACAGCTGCCGGACCAGCTCGTCCCAGCGGCCGGCGCCGACGGGTTCGCGATACCACGGGTCCACCGGCCCGTCTTCGGTGAACGGCACCCGGTGGACGGCGGCGACCACCGCACCCACCAGCGCTGGATCGAGGCCGGGGTCGGGCGCCTTCAGATCCACCCACTCATACACTCTGACCTGCGTGTTCCCCACGATGGCGAACACGGTCCCCGCCACCGTCCGGCGCACCTGCGGTGTCGGCACCCCGGCAGCGTGGGCGGCCTCATGGAACGCGGTCGCCGAACGCATCCTGTCCTCGCTGGTCGGGTGGAAGGGCACCTTGACCGCCCAGCGGCCTTCGGACGTCTCCAGCCGCCAGACGGCACCCTGGCGGCCCTTCGCGACCGGACCGTCCGACAACTTCGCACCCGTACCGAGATCGAACCGCGCGGCGATGTCCATGGCATCCACGGGTCCACTCCAGCACACCGACGCGCCGCCCGCAGTCTCGCTGCGCCGAGGACCGCGGTGACGGACGTCGCAGGGTCCAGGCCGCCGGCTGGTTGGTCGACCAGCGCGTGCCCTGGCAGGATGATCGACATGACTGGGCGCGCAGTGCTGGTGACAGGAGCCTCCCGAGGTATCGGAAAGGCCGTGGCGGAAGCGTTCGCGGGCGGCGGGGACCGGGTGGCGATCCATTGTCGAGAGTCGGTCCGCTCGGCGGAGCAGCTGCGGGACTCGCTGCCCGGCGACGGCCACGTGGTGGTCCAGGCCGACCTGGCGGACCCGGAAGCGGTCCGCGCCATGGTCGACGGTGCGGCGTCGGCACTCGGCGGACTCGACGTGCTGGTCAACAACGCCGGTGTGTTCACCCCGCACCCGATCTTCGACACGTCGTACGAGGACTGGCAGCAGCAGTGGCGGGTCACCCTCGACACCAATCTGGTCGGCGCGGCCAACGTGATCTGGTGCGCCGCACGGCACATGCGGGAGGGCGGCGGCCGGATCGTCAACGTCTCCTCGCGCGGGGCGTTCCGCGGCGAACCAGGCCAGGTGGCTTACGGCGCGAGCAAGGCCGGGCTCAACTCGCTGACCCAGTCGCTTGCGGTGGCGCTCGCCCCCTACGGCATCGCCGTCGCCGCGGTCGCGCCCGGATTCGTCGAGACGGACATGGTCAGCGACCACCTCAAGTCCGACCGCGCCGACGAGATCCGGGCGCAGAGCCCGTTCCGCCGGGTCGCCCAGCCGGAGGAGATCGCCGCCGCCGTGCACTGGCTCGCCTCGCCGCAGGCGGAGTGGGCAGCAGGCACGATCATCGACCTCAACGGCGCGTCGTACCTGCGTACCTGATCCGCGCGGCCCACCGGCCGGGCTCCGGCGGTCAGCCGACGGCCTTGGCGAGGGCGTCGGCCACGGCGACGCGGGCCGGGTCGGGATCGGCCCAGCTCCAGTTGGGGTGGGCGCGGTTGGTGAGCAGGGCGAGCACGAGCCTGCGGGTGGGGTCGACGACGAGTGAGGGTCCGGCGAAACCGGTGTGGCCGAAGCTGCGGGCACCGGCGAGCCGACCCATGAACCAGCGCTGGTCGAGCACGACGCCGAGGCCGTGCGCGGAGGTCCGGTTGGGGCGTTCCGGGTCGACGGCCGGCTTGCCGGTGTTGGCGTTGGTGAGCATCTTGCGCACGGTGGCTTCGGCGAGGATGCGTCTGCCCCGGTGGACGCCGCCGTCGAGGAGGAGCTGCCCGATCGCGGCGACGTCGGCGGCGCTGGCGAAGATGCCGGCGTGTCCGGCGATGCCGCCGAGCTGGTTGGCGACGTCGTCGTGGACGGTGCCGCGCAGCAGGCCGCGGGACGAGCGGGCGTCGGTGGCCACGAGCCGGGTGCTGCGCGCACCGGCCGACAGCCAGGTGTTCGGCATGAAGCCGGTGTCGCGCAGCCCGAGCGGGCCGCTGAGGTTGGTCTTGAGCGCCTGGTCGAGACGTTGGCCGGTGACCTTCTCGACGATCTTCCCGGCGACCATGAGGCCGACGCTGGAGTAGCGGAACGTGCTGCCGGGGGTCGCCCCGGAGACCAGGGGAGTGGCCAGCACCGCCTTCCACCGCGCGGCGCTGTCGGGCAGGCCGGCGACCTTCGCGCCGACGGGCAGGCCGCCGGTGTGGGTGAGCAGCATGGCGACGGTGACCGCGTTCTTGCCGGTGCCGGTGAACCCGGGCAGGTACTCGACGACGGGTGCGTCGAGCGCGACCCTGCCCTTGTCGACCTGCTGCAGGAGCAGGATCGCGGTGTAGACCTTGGTGATCGAGGCCAGGTCGAAGATGGAGTCGGGGCGCATGGGCACCCGCCGGTCGGCGGGGAGCAGTTTCGGCCCGGCGTCGTAGCGCACGGCCTCGCCGACGGCGGTGTGCACGGTGGTCCTGCCGTCGACCAGGACCAGGGCGACCGCTCCGGGGAAGCCGTGGTGCTGCACGGTCTGCGAAGTCGCCGGCAGATGGCGGCGAAGTGCCCTGGTGACGTCGGCGGCGTACGCGGCCTGGTTCGAGGGTTTTGCCGAGACCGAGGGGCTCGGTGAGCTCGTCGGGGTCGCGCTCGGTGGGATCAGGTCGGCGGCTTCGGGCGCGACGTCGGGCTCGACCCAGGCGGGTGTCCTGCCCGGCTCGGGCCCGCCGCATCCGGTGACGGCTGCGCCCACCGCGGCCAAACCGGCTCCCAGCAGCGTACGCCGATCGACGAACATGAGGAGATGATGGCACTTCGACCGGAACCACGCCAGTTCTCCAAGGGCAGGGTTCGTTGCACGATCGGGCCCTGCCCGGAGAGTTTCGGGGTGGGTGTCGATCCGGGATCACCCGGATCATCGGAGTTGTGAGGGACCTCCTCAGCCACCGTTCGAAAGGCATCGTCATGACCCAGTACCTGATCCTCATCTACAACAACGAGGCGCAGCTCAACGCGGCGGACGCCGCTGAGGTCGAGCAGATCCACCAGGCGCACGGCCGCTTCGCCCGGGCCCACGGTCCGAGCTTGCGCGGCGGCGCCCGCCTGGCCGACAGCGTCGCCGCGACGACGATCCGCACCGACGGCACCGGGGCGCAGACGGTGACCGACGGGATGTTCCCCGAGACGAAGGAGGTGCTCGGCGGCTACTACGTCGTCGAGGCCGCCGACCTCGACGAGGCGATCAGGATGGCCAGGCTCCTCCCGTCCACCGGCGGCGGCGTCGAGGTCCGCCCGATCGTCCCGTCCTGACCCGTGCCCGCGCTTCCGTCCCAGGCCGAGGTCGAGAAGGCCGTCGCCACCGCGCACCACGAGGAGTGGGCCTACGTCCTGGCGGCCACGACCCGGGTGGCGCGCGATCTCGACCTGGCCGAGGACTGCGTGCAGGACGCCTACGCCCAGGCGCTCGTCCACTGGCCGTCGACCGGCATCCCGGCCCGGCCCGGCGGGTGGCTCACCACCGTGGCCACCCGCCGGGCCCTGGAGATCCAGCGCCGCTCGGGGGTGCTCGCCCGCAAGCTGCCGTTGCTCGTCGTCCGGGAGGAGGCGGAGCAGGACACGGCCGACGGGTATCCCGATGACCGGCTGCGTCTGATCTTCACCTGCTGCCATCCCGCCCTCGCCCGCGAGACGCAGCTCGCCCTCACCCTCCGGCTGGTCGCCGGGCTCGCCTCCGCGGAGGTGGCCCGGGCCCTGCTGGTCAAGGAGACGGCCCTGCAGGCCCGCATAACCCGGGCGAAGAAGAAGATCCAGCAGGCCCGGATCCCGTACACGGTGCCGGGGCCCGAGGAGCTGCCCGAGCGGGTCGACGCCGTGCTCGACGTCATCCACCTCGTCTACGTCGGCGGGCACACCGCGACCGATGGGCCGCAGCTCGTGCGCGACGGCCTGTCCGCCCGCGCCGTCGAGCTGGCCCGCATGCTCGACATGCTGCTCCCCCGGCGCGCCGACGTCCAAGGGCTGCTCGCGCTGTTGCTGCTGAGCGAGGCGCGCCGCCCGGCTCGTGTCGACGCCGACGGGCGCCTTGTCCTGCTGGAGGATCAGGACCGTGCCCGGTGGGACCGCGGGCTCGTCGACGAGGGCACGGCACTGCTGCGTACCGCGCTGGAGCATGTCCCCGTGCACCGCCATACCGTGCTCGCGGCGATCGCCGCCGTCCACGATGAGGCCCCGACCTGGGCGGCGACCGACTGGCCGCAGCTGCTCGGCCTGTACGACCTGCTACTCGCGAGGTGGCCGTCGCCGGTCGTCGCGCTCAACCGCGCCGTGGCGGTCTCGTACACCGATGGACCGGAGGCCGCACTGGCGATCGTCGAAGACCTCGCCGCCTTCCCGGTTCTGGCCGCGTATCCCTATGCCGCGGCAACACGCGCGGACCTGCTGCGCCGACTCGGACGCCGGGCCGACGCGGCCACTGCGTACCGGGAGGCCGCCCTGCTCACCGCCAACGCGGTCGAGGGGAGGTTCCTGCTCGAGCGTGCCGCCGCCTGCGAGGCGAGGCCATGACGTCCGCTCGACAAGAGTCCATGATGGACGGTGACAGAAGGAGGATGCCATGGAGGCACACCACCCGGACGCCGTCCGCGACCTGACCTCACGACCGACGATCGAGCTCGACCATCACGGCGCGGACTACCGCGACCGGTGGCAGGAGATCTCCGACGGCAACGTGGCGTCGTGCCCGGTCGCGCACACCGCCGCCTACGGCGGGACCTGGGTCGTGTCCGGCTACGAGCCGCTGGTGGAGGCCCTTCGCGACCACAGCGTGTTCTCCTCCTTCCAGGACCACACCGACCCGACCGGACCGATGCGGGGCACCAGCAACCCGCCGATCCCGTATCTGAACGTCCCGCAGGAACTGGATCCGCCGCTGCACACCGTCTACCGGCGGCTGCTCAACGGACCCCTGTCGCCGGAGCAGTCCCGCCGCCGCGAGCCGTTCATCCGCCAGGTCACCGCCGCCTGCCTGGACCGCTTCACCGAGAAGGGGCAGGCGGATCTGGTCGGCGAGCTGACCAACCCCGTCCCGGCGATCGTCACCCTCGGCATCCTCGGAATGCCGCTGTCGGACTGGGAGCGTTATGCCGGGCCCATCCACCTGCTGACCTACTCGCCGCCGGGCAGCCCGACCTGGACGGAGGCGATGGCCGCGGTCGGCGAGATGATGGCGGTGCTGGGTGCGCTGGTCGTGGCCCGCCGTGCCGAGCCCGCCGACGACCTGGTCAGCGTGCTGGCCACGGCCACCGGCGACGACGGCGAGCTGCTGCCGCTGGACCACGTCATCTCGACCGCGGGGCTGGTCGTCGCCGGGGGAGTGGACACCACCACCGCCCTGGTGTCGCACGCGCTGCACTGGCTGCACCGCAACCCCGCCGAGCGGGACCGGCTGATCGCCGATCCGGTACTGCTGCCGACCGCCGTGGACGAGTTCCTGCGCGTGCTGGCCCCGGTGCAGTTCATGTCGCGTACGGCCACCCGCGACGTGCAGCTCGGCGGTCAGCGCATCGCGGCGGGCGAGCGGGTGATGCTCGCCTTCGCCGCCGCGAACCGGGACCCGGCCGCCTTCGACCGCCCTGCCGAGATGCGGCTGGACCGCACCCCGAACCGGCACGTCGCGTTCGGTTCGGGGGTGCACCGCTGCGTCGGCGCGCACCTGGCGAAGGTGGAGGCGGTGGTGATGCTGGACGAGATCCTGCGCCGCATCCCCGACTACGTCATCGACGAGCAGGCCACCCGGCGTTACCCCTCCATCGGCGCGATCAACGGCTACATCGGCATGCCGGCGGCCTTCACGCCGACCCCCGCGGTCGGCGCGGCCTTCCCGGAGGGTGCTTGAGGCGGGGTCCGAAACCGCGCCGACCGATGACGTGATCGAGATGTCGGCTGCGCTGCCGACGGGGTCGAGACGCGGCGGGCCGCTCACCGGGACCGGGGAGCGGCCCGCCGCCGTCATCCGTCGAACGCCGCCGCCGTGTTCGGCGGCGGTGGCGAGGTCGGCCCGTTGCCGGGGTTGCCGGGGCTCGGCGGCGGTCTGGGCGGGGCGCTCGGCTTGGCCTTGCTGCCATTGCTGATCTCGATCACCACGACGCCGTTGCGGATCGTCCGGCCCGCCGGGCTGGTGCCGGCCGCGGTGCCCTTCGGGCAGTCCGAGTCGACCTGCTTGGGCGCGACCTCGGCCTTGAAACCCTTGCCGTTGAGGATCGACCGCGCCTGGGGCAGGGTCCGGCACCTGACCGCCGGGATGGCGACCTGCGATCCGGTGATCAACCGGCTGTTGCTGGGCCTCAGGAACGGGATCGACTGCTTGCCCTTCATCGCGTCGCGCAGTGCGTACTGCACCGCCGGGTTGATGACGCGGTGCGACATGGCGTGGTTGACCTGCGCCCAGTCGGGGTCGGTCTGGAAACCGGAGATGGCCAGCTGCTTGGTGGTGATGGTGAGCGTCACCGACTTGGAGTTGTCGGTGGTGCCGGTCTTGCCGGCGATGTGCTTGCCGATGATCTCGCGGGAGTCGCGGGCGGTGGCGCCCTGGCACTTGCCGTAGAGCGACCGGTCGCCGACCGGGCAGCGGGCCGCGTCGATCGCGGCGCGCGCCACGTCCACGGGGATGTTCTGCCTGCAGCGCTTGTCGCCGACGGCGAGCCTCTCGCCCTTGCTGGTCGTGATCGACTCGACGGGGGTCGGCTCGCAGTAGACGCCGTCGGCGGCCAGCGTGGCGAAGGCGTTGGCGATCTGCAGCGGGGTGTGGTCGGAGGCGCCGAGGGTGAACGGCCCCCAGCCGTCGGCGGCCTGGGTGGAGTAGTAGAAGTCGTCGAGGGTCGCCCGCGGGTTGTCGTAGAAGGTCAGGCCCATCCGCTTGGCGGTGTCGATGACCCGGGACCCGCCGGTCATCTCGAACAGCGGCACGAAGAACGTGTTGATGGAGCTGCCGAAGCCGTTCCACATGTTCTGCGGGCCGAAGTTGCGCCCGCCCGAGTTGGTCGGGCACCAGTAGCCGCCGCAGTTCGGCGAGCCGGTGATCCTCGTCCGGGAGACGTACGGCGCGCGGGTGTTGATGATCGTGGACAGCGGGTAGCCCTTCTCCAGGGCGGCCACCAGCGTGAAGATCTTCATGACGGAGCCGGGCTGGTAGCCGCCGATGTCGGGGCCGCCGGTCAGCAGCGGGTTGGTGGTGTTCGGGTAGCTGCCCCGCAGGCCACGGCGGGCCAGCGCCGGATTGGACGCCTTGCCGTTCTGCGGCTTGGTCTTGCTGTCGATCCGGAAGTTGCGGTTGGCCGCCAGCCCGCGCACCTTGCCGCTGCCGGGTTCCACGGCGGCGAGCAGCACCGCGTCGGACTTGTACTTCCACTTGCCGCCCGGCAGGTCCGGGTTCTTGTTCACCGAGCGGTCGATGCCGCGGTCCATCGCGGTCTGCGCGGTGACGTCGAGCGACGTGACGATGCGGAACCCGCCCGACTTCAGTGAGCGCTCGCGGTCGTACGGCGTGACCCCGAACACCGGCTGCTGGTTCCACCAGCGCTGGAAGAAGTCGCAGAAGAAGCCCCACTTGATGTTGGTGGACTGCACGCAGCCGTTCGGGGTGAACTTGCCGGTGACCTTCAGCGGCTCGAGCTGGGCCACCGCGCCCTGCTGCGCGGTGAGCGCGCCGATCTCCACCATCTCGGCGAGCACGTAGTTGCGCCGGTCCACGGCGAGTGACTGGCCCTTGAGGCTGATCACGTCGAAGTCGCCCGGAAATTTGACCAGCGCGGCCAGGAAGGCGGCCTCGGCGGCGGTCAGTTTGGCCGGCTCCTTGCCGAAGTACACCTGCGCCGCGGCGAAGATGCCGTACGCCCGGTTGCCGAAGTAGACCGTGTTGAGGTAGCCCTCGAGAATGTCGTCCTTGCTCATCCGCTGTTCGATGGCCATGGCGTAGCGCATCTCGCGGACCTTGCGCTTGGTGGTGTCCTCGGTGGCGTCGACGACCTCCTGCGCGGTGTCGGCCGAGTACGAGATGGACAGCCGGACGAACTGCATGGTCAGCGTGGACGCGCCCTGCTCCACGTCGCCGGCCTTCTTGTTGGCGATGTAGGCGCGGGCGATGCCCTTGATGTCGACGCCGTTGTGCTCGTAGAACTTCTGGTCCTCGGCGGCGAGCACGGCCTGGCGCACGACCAGCGGGACGTCGGCCAGCGGCAGGTCGCGCCGGTTCTCGTCGTACATGGTGGCCAGCAGGCTCTTGCCGTCGGACGCGTAGAGGTAGCTCAGCTGCGGCGAGCGCTTGACGATCAGTTCGTCGGGCAGCTTGCCGAAGGCGTCTCCGCCGACGATCGCGGCCATGCCGGACAGCGCCACGGCCGGGAAGACCGCCGCGGCGACCACCACGCCGGCGAGCAGGCCGCAGACCAGCATCGACGCAATGTTGAGCAGTGGGTTGCGGTAGCGTGAGTTCATCGGGTCACCACCTCAGGTCAGGTGCGTTGGCCCGCGCCCCCGCAAACCATGCCAGTTCGGGTGATCGGCGGGCAGCGCAGCGCACGGCCGAGGGTTTGCGCGCCGACGATCACTTTGAGAATGCGTCTGTCGCGCAAGTCACACAAGACTTTTCGGCGGGTCGCCGAAGACGGGCCGATCAGCTGAGTGCGTCCGCCTCCGTGCGCGCCCGCCAGCCACGCAGCAGCACCGCCGCGGACAACACACTGAGCCCCGCCAGCGCCCACCACAGGGCCGAGGGCATCCCGGTGAGCAGCGACGTCGCCAGTAACGGGGAAAGCGCGGTGGCGCCTCCCACGAAGAACTGGTTGAAGGCCAGGTAGGAGCCCTTCTGCCGGTCCGGCGGCAGGCCGGTGAGCATGACCAGGGCCGCCTGGGAGACGGCCAACTCGCCCAGCGTGTAGACGGCGATGCCCCCGACCAGCAGGGCGATCCGGACCCCCGGGTCGGCCCCGCCGGCGAGCAGGAGCGCCCCGTGCAGTGCGGTGTACGACAACCCGCCGAGGGCGAGCACCACCGCCGGGCGGAACAGGTCCAGCACCCGGCTCACCGGGAGTTGGAGCAGCGCCAGCATGGCCGTGTTGACGGCGAACAGCAGACCCACCGTCCACGACGGCATGGCCAGCTCGCGCAGCACGAACACCGGCATCCCGGTCTCCACCGCGAGTGCGGCCGTCAGCAGCACGGCGTTGGCCACCGCGACACGGATGAACGCGACGTCGCCCCACGGCGGGGCCGGCCGGCTCCGTGCGGGCCCGGCCGGTGCCGGGCCGGCGGGGATGACCGCGCCGGTGCTGAAATAGAGGCCGGCGGTCAGCGCCATGCCCGCCGCGTACACCGCACCCAGCGCCACGAAGCCCGAGGTCGTGTCCACGATGAACACGCCGGCGATGAGGGCGCCGAGTCCCATGCCCGCGTTTGAACACCACCCGGGACAGGGCGAGCCACCGGCTGGACTGGCCTGCCGGGGCGAGCCGCAGCGCGAGCAGCGGAGCGGCGGCGTTGTCCGCCCGGTTGCCCAGGGCGAGCAGGAAGCTGAAGATCGCCAGCGGAACCACGCCCGGCAAGGCGATGAATCCCACGAAGCACAGGCACCGGCGGGCCCGGCCGTGGGCCCGCTCCCGGCGGGTTGTGTTCCAGGGCTCGGCGCAGGCATGATCTGCAGTGCGGTGGAGGAAACCGTATTCATTGCCGACCTGGGGCACCGGACGTGAGGGCATCCATGTTCACCGCTGCATCCCTGCCGACCCAGCCGCGGGGACCGGCTCGGCTGACCCGGTTGCGGGTGCTGCTGATCGAGGACGACGAGGGCGACGCGTTCCTGGTCGAGGAGCTGCTGCGGGAGCAGGACGCGGCGATCCAGCTCACCGTTGCGCGCACCCTGCGCGACGCGCGGGCGCTGATGGGCGAGGTCGACTGCATCCTGCTGGACCTGGGTCTGCCCGACGCGCAGGGCATCGACGGCCTGCGCCGCGTGCTGGCCGACGCGCCCGGCACCGCGGTGTGCGTGCTCACCGGCCAGCAGGACACCCACATCGGCATCACCGCGGTCGCCGAGGGGGCACAGGACTATCTGGTCAAGGGCCAGGTCGACGGCGCGCTGCTGGAACGCGCGGTGCAGTATGCCGTCGAGCGCAAGTACGCCGAGGAGAACGCGCGCCGGCTGCGCGAAGTCGAGCTGCGCCAGGCCGAGTCGGCCCGGCTGGAACGCGGCCTGCTGCCCCAGCCGCTGATGACCACGGACAAGCTCGCCGTGCACACGTTCTACCGGCCGGGCCGGTATGAGGGGGTGCTCGGCGGGGACTTCTTCGACGTGGTGCAGACCAGCCCCGAGACGGTGCACGTGATGATCGGCGACGTGAGCGGCCACGACGTCGACGGCGCGGCGCTGGGCGTCGAGTTGCGGGTCGCCTGGCGGGCGCTGACCCTGGCCGGGGTCGCCCCCGAGCAGACGCTGACCGCGATGGAGCAGGTGCTCAGCAGCGAGCGCAGCCACCCGAGCACGTTCGCGACGATGGCGTTGGTACGCATCGACCTGGGCGCCTCGCGGGCGTCGTGCTGGCTGGCCGGGCACCCGCCGCCGCTGCTGCTGGTCGGCGGCCGGGCCGTGCCGCTCGACGTGCCGTACGGGCTGCTGCTCGGGGTGGGCGACGCGCCCCGCGAGCGGGCCGACACCGACCTGCCCGCCGACTGGTCGCTGCTGCTCTACACCGACGGCCTGGTCGAGGGCCGCCTGGGGGACAGCCCGGACCGGCTCGGCGACGAGGGCCTGGTCGGGATGTGCGCCACCCGGCTTGCCCGCGGTGACACCATGGAACGTCTGCCCGCGAGCCTGGTCGAGTCGGCCGAGACGCTCAACGGCGGGCCGCTTGCCGACGACGTCGCCATCGTCCTGCTGAGTAAGGAACCAACCTCGTGATCAAGCGCGTGCAGTTCACCCACCCGCGGACCTGGTCCCTGCGTGCCCGGGTGACGGCGCTGGCCACCGCCACTGCCGCGCTGCTGGCCGTGCTCGCGGTCAGCGCCGCGCTGCTGGCCACGGCAAACCTGGACCAGCTCGACGTGGTGCTCAACAAGACCGGCGTGCTGCGCCTGTCGGGCGAGCAGCTGGGCATGGCCCTGGTCGACCAGGAGACCGGCGTGCGCGGGTATGCGCTCACCGGAGACTCCGCGGACCTCGGCCCCTATCGCACCGGCCGGGAGGCCGAGGAGCGGCTCTACGAGACGATGATCCCGCTCCTGGCGGACGAGCCCGAGATCCGGGCGCAGCTGGAACGAGCCCGTGCCGCGGCCACCACCTGGCGTGCGACGGTCGCCGAGCCCGCCGTCACGGCCACCCGTGACCAGGGCCCCGAAGCCGGCCAACAGCTGCTCAACCAGGTCGGTGGGCGGGAGCGGTTCGACCAGGCACGCGAGCAGATCGCGACACTCCAGCAGGAGATCGTCACGCTGCGCAACGCCGCCGTCGCCGGCGTCCAGTCGGGCAGCGAGAACCTGGTCGTGCTGCTCATCGCGGCCGGCCTGGTGGTGCTGGTCATGGGTGCCAGCCTGGCCGTCCTGATCAACCGGATGGTCAGCCGGCCGGTGTCGGACCTCGCCGAGCAGATCCGGCACGTCGCCGACGGCGCGTACGACACGGAGATCGTCGCCACGGGTTCGCCAGAGTTGGAGCGACTGGGCCGCGACGTCGACGCGATGCGCCGCCAGATCGCCGCCGACCTCAGCGAGGTCCGCGAGGCCCGGCAGGCCGTCGAGGCGATCAACCAGCAGCTCCAGTTGCAGGCGTCCGAGCTCACCCGCTCGAACCGCGACCTGGAGCAGTTCGCCTACGTCGCCTCGCACGACCTGCAGGAGCCGCTGCGCAAGGTGGCCAGCTTCTGCCAGTTGCTGCAGCGCCGCTACGCCGGGCAGCTCGACGAGCGCGCCGACCAGTACATCCTGTTCGCGGTCGACGGCGCACAGCGGATGCAGCGCCTCATCAACGACCTGCTGGCCTTCTCCCGGATCGGCCGCAACACCAGCGGCTTCCAGCAGGTCTCCCTCGACACCGTGATGCGCGACGTCGCCGAGCAGCTCAACATCGAGGAGAAGTACGGCGCGGACGCCGTCACCTGGCACGACCTGCCGACGGTCGCGGGTGAGCAGGCGCTGCTGGAGACGCTGCTGGCGAACCTGGTCGGCAACTCCCTCAAGTTCCGCCGCACCGACGTGCCGGTACGCATCGAGGTCAGCGCGGTGCGCGCGGACGACTCATGGGACATCACGGTCAGCGACAACGGCATCGGCATCGAGGCCGAATTCGCCGAGAAGATCTTCATCATCTTTCAGCGGCTGCACGCCAAGGACGCGTATCCGGGCACCGGCATGGGACTGGCCATCGCCAAGAAGATCGTGGAATATCACGACGGCCGCATCTGGGTGGACGACTCCCGGGCCGAGGGCGCGGCGATCACGTTCTCGCTGCCGATCAGCGAGAATTCCGGCACGGCGACCCTGCCCGCCGTGCCGACCCAGCAGAACCAGCACGAGGAGCTGACCGCATGATTGGCGACGACAAGGGCGGCCGCCCCATCGAGGTGCTGCTGGTCGAGGACGACCCGGGTGACGTGCTCATGACGCGGGAGGCGTTCGAGGAGTACAAGATGCGCAACACCCTGCACGTCGTCAGCGACGGTGTGGAGGCGCTGGCCTACCTGCGCCGCGAGGGTGCGTTCGCCGAGGCCAACACCCCTGACCTGATCCTGCTCGACCTCAACCTGCCGCGCCGCGACGGCCGCGAGGTGCTCCGCGAGATCAAGAACGATCCCGACCTGTGCCGCATCCCGGTTGTGGTGCTGACCACGTCGCAGGCCGAGGAGGACGTGCTGCGCAGCTACCAGCTGCACGCCAACGCGTACGTCGCCAAGCCGGTCGACTTCGAGCGGTTCATCTCCGTCGTCAAGCAGATCGACGACTTCTTCGTCAGCGTGGTGCGCCTGCCCACTCGCCGCTGACCGGTCCGCGCATCCTGCTCACCAGCGCGTCGGCGGCCAGCGCCACCACCAGCCCGGCGGCGACGTCGGCCGTGTAGTGGTAGCGCGTATACACCACCGACACGGTGAGCAGGACCGTCGGCAGCAGCAGGCGGCGGAAGGCGGCCCGTCCCCATACGCGGCGGATCGCCAGCACGGCGGCCCACGCCCCGGCGACGTGCGCCGACGGGAAGCAGGTGCCGGCCGGGTCGGCGTGCGCCATCAGGAACTGCTGTGCCGGAGCCAGGACGTAGCCGGTCAGCACGGGCGGATCGAGCTGTCCGGCCAGCGAGTGCACCGGCCCCCGCACCGGCAGCACCAGGAAGCCCAGGTAGCAGGTGTACACGGCCGCGCTCACCGTGGTGACCAGCCGCTCCAGAGCGTCGAGCCGCCGGCGCAGGATCAGCAGCACCGGTGGCACCACGATGTACAGGTAGTAGCTCATGTAGGCGGCGTAGAGCAGCTCGGTGAGCGGCCGCCGAACGAGGCCGTCCAGCCACAGCGACGGGTGGCTCCCCCACACCGCCGCCTCGAAGGCGTTCATGGCGGTGTCGAGATACCTGCCGTGCACGACCAGCACCGTGGGTCCCACCAGGCTGTACGCCAGCGGCGCGAGGACCACGGGATAGGCCGTCCGCAACACGGACAGCGCCGTGACATCGGGCCGCCGGGCCTGCGCGGCGATCAGCAGGAGCACCGCGGCCGCCATCGCCGTGTACGCGAGCAGGTATGCCCACCAGTGCGGTACCCGGTCGTGTCCGGCCGCGACCAGGGTTGCCGCGACCGCCAGGTAGCCCAGCACGATCGCGTCGGCAGGACGCGGAGCGGAGGCGAGCCCGGGTGGTTTCCGAGGCTCGCGCCGAACGGTGGCGGTACGGACCGTAGCCGCTTCGTGAACGATGGCCACGGTTCGACAGTACGCCTAAACGACGCAACAAACGACGCAACTTAAGCCTACCGGGACAGCCCCTTATCGGGCATTAATCCATAAAACGCCAATTGACGTCGAAAACACTCGACCTCTCGGTAGGCAAGAGCTGCTATCCGCAATGGACGGACGGCCCGTCGGCGGATTCGATGGCATGGACTAGGGTCGCGCCCGTGGCGAACTGCGCGCAGTGCTCGAACGAAGCCGTCGTCGATGACCGGTGCCTGGCGCATCACATCGAGAACTGCCCGACCGACGAGCGGGGCCGGCACGTGCTCGCCGACCTCGACCTCAGCGGTCGGCGACTCGACGACGTCCAGCTCGCCGACCTGACGATCACCGGCGACCTGCGGTGCGCCGGCACCACCTTCCGCGGATCGCTGCGGATCAGGAACGTCGACGTCGGCGGCGCCGCGATCTTCGACAGTGCCGGGATGCAGGGCTACGTCGCCGTCGCGGCGCTGACCGTCGGCGAATTGCTGCGTATGCGGGACGTGGCCTTCGAGCGCGACGTGTCGATCACCGACGTGACCTGCGGCGGCACGGTGTCGCTGGCCCGCTCCACGCTCGCCGGGTCCGTCGAGATCGCCGACCTGCGGGCCGCCCACCTCGACCTGCGCCGCACCACCTTCCAGCACCGGGCCCTCATCCAGCTCGCCGACGTGGCCCGAGCCGACCTGCACCGCGCCGGCTTCCACCGCGGCGTACGCCTCACCTGCGCCGGGCCGACCAGGCTCGACCTGCTCGAAGTCGACCTCGGCGGGCCTTCCGCGATCGCCGCCGCCGCGTCGACCGTCGAGGCCTGGCGCATGCAGGACCGGCCTGTGCTCGGACGGACGCTCGGCACCGACCTGAGCCAACTCCGGCTGTCCTACGTAGACCTGTCCGAATGTTCCTTCTCCGGCGCGCACCACCTGGACAAGCTGACCGTCGACGACTGGCACAGCTGGCGAACCTCACCGCGCGGTCTCTCGGTCACCCATCGTGTCACCCTCGCCGACGAGCACCGCGTACGCGGCCACGCCCGGTGGGCGCTGCCCGGCGACGCGCGTGAGGCCCCCTCGTTCGACAGCGTGCAGAACGACTACCACTCGCTGCGCAGCATGATGCAGGACCGCAAGGACCAGCGGGCCGCGTCCGACTTCTACTACGGCGAGATGGAGATGCGCCGCATCGGCCTGCGTCGCAGCCTCCGCACCGACCTGCGCGCCCGCGACTGGCGGGCGGCGTTCAGCACCTTCGGGGAGTGGCTGCTGCTGTGCCTGTACTGGCTGCTGTCCGGATACGGCCAGCGGGCCTGGCGGGCCTTCGCGACGCTGGGGCTGGTCGTCGCCGGGGCCAGCGCGGCCCTGGCCCGCTGGGGCTTCCAGACCCCCACCGGGTATGGCGACTCCCTGCGCTACACCCTGCGCGCCGCATCCACGCTGCTCCGCGGCTCGGATGTGGCGCTCACTCCGACCGGCGACTGGATCGAGCTGGTGCTGCGCCTGATCGCACCGCTGCTGCTGGCGCTGGGCCTGCTCGCCATCCGCGAACGCGTACGCCGTTAGTGCCGGAGCAGAGTCCCTGATGGGTCGAGGCGGACGGGATCATGAAGTGACACAGTGGACCAACGATGCCGCGATCCGGCGATGGGGCGCCATGCCCCGGGCCGTGCTGGAGACGATGGAGCACGACGGCGACTTCGCCAAGCGGCACCTGGTCAATCCCGTCCTGCTGCGGATGCTCGGCGACGTGCGCGGTCGGCGGGTATTGGACGCCGGGTGCGGCAACGGCTATCTCAGCCGGATGCTGGCCGAGCGTGGCGCGCAGGTCGTCGGTGTGGAGCCGGGCCGATCATTGTTCGACTTCGCCGTGGAGAAGGAGACAGCGCAGCCTCGCGGGATCCGGTACGTGCAGGCGGACCTGTGTCAACTGCCGGATCTCGGGAGGTTCGACGCCGTGGTGGCCAGCATGGTGCTGCC
This sequence comes from Catellatospora sichuanensis, assembly GCF_007483665.1. Classification (GTDB taxonomy): domain Bacteria; phylum Actinomycetota; class Actinomycetes; order Mycobacteriales; family Micromonosporaceae; genus Catellatospora; species Catellatospora sichuanensis. The sequence goes on along the minus strand of NZ_VIQO01000014.1, from coordinate 220,001 downwards.
CGCCATCCCTGATTGGGCTCCGGCCATGCGCGCGTGCGTGGCGGCGCTCTCACCGGGCGGGCTGTTCGTGTTCACCGTCAACCACCCCTGCTTCGAGCAGCTGTGGCCGTCATGGCGCGAGCACGGCGAATACCGCACCAGGCGGTACCTCGCCGAATATGAGATCGAGGGACCGCACGGTGTCGACTTCCACCGGCCCTTGTCTGCCTATCTCAACGAGCTGACGAGCCTAGGCTGTCGGCTGCGGGAGATCGCCGAACCGGGTCTGGACCCGACGGTTGCCGATGCCGGCCCGGAAGGCATAGATGCCTACGTACATTTGCCGAACTTCCTGGTCGTGGCTGCCGAGCGCGCGTAGCGCCCAGGACTGGAGTCCGGGAAGCCGGTGCGGTGCACGGCGGCCCGACGTGCTGCGGCTCAGCGGTCACGGCCCCAGCCGGGGAAGGGTGGTTGTGGCCATGCCGGTGGGATCGGCAGAGCCGTCGGCGGGTCGTCGGACACGAGCCCATGAGTGGTCGACCTGCCGCTCAGCCAGCCCAGCAGGACGTGTCCCGGGGCGGAGATCGCCGTGCCGTCGCCACCCATGTCCCAAGCCCGGCCGAGATCGGTGGCGTGGACGGAGGCGAGGGGAAAGCTTCGCGCTTTCAGCGCGGCGAGCGTCTCCTCGAGCGCCCAGGCGACGTAAGCCGTCGGCCAATCTGCTGTTCGATAGTCGGCGTTCAGGTCCACGTGATGGGTCTCGAGTTCGCGTAGGCACCGGCGGAGGGTGTACCAGGCAGGGTGGCGCCAACCCGCCATGGCCGTGACCATGCCGTCCCACGCCTGTGTGGACATGGACCGAGCCTCCTGCGCGAACCGCTCCAGGCTGGAGCGCACCTGTCCGGCGAGTTCGGCGGCAGGCAGGGCGGCACCTTCCTCGACCGCACGGGTCAGGGCCGCCGCATCCGCCGCCGGGCCGGCCGCACGGTGGTCCGTGCGGGCCGAACGCAACAGGCGAACGTAGGCATCGGCGCTGTGGGCGACGTGGGCCAACACATGGCCGCGCGTCCACTGCGTCAGCCCTGAAGGAGCCAAAACGTCAGCGTCGGTCAGCGCATCGGCGGCCTGGCTCAACCGGGTGCTCGACCGGCCGACGTCGTCAACCATGCTGCTGATGGCGGCGAATGTCGGGGCGTCGGGCGGGCGCGTCACCCCTCGATCTTTACATGGTCGACACCTCAGCGTCGGCCGTCGAGGGCCGGCTCGTGTCGTGGAGGGCGGGCTCGCCGGCCGCTGGGAGATGGTTCGCGAGCCCGCCCGGCGCTCATCGCCGCAGCCCGTTCGGCGGTACGTCGGTGAGGCCACATGTCCATTGACGTCGACAGCAGCGGGTATCTCCAGGGATCCGGAGCGGACGCGGCGGCGGTCCTCATCAGGCCAACCCGACAGCGACGTCGATGACGACGGCTGGATGTGATCGGATGGTCCGGTGAGTGACGAGCCGGGCATTTCCGCTGGGCGGGTGGCCTTGCGGTCGACCTCGTATGACGGCCTGTCGGCCTACGGTGGCCGCCTGCACTGGCTGGAGTCGCTGCCTGCCACGGGTGACCGCGTCATGGCCACGTGGAGACCGGCGCACGCAGTGACGCTCGGCGCGCTGTCCGTCGGCAACAGCGTGCACGCGTACGGTGGCGGTGCGATCGTCGCCGCCGACCGGGGAACGTGGGTGGTCGGTGAGGCCGACGGGCAGATCAGGCGGGCCGACGACGGCATCGTCTTCACGGATTCACCTCATCAGCATGGAGATCTGACGTTCGGCGACGGACGCCTGCTTTGCGTCCGTGAGGCCGCGGCAGGTGATCAGCTGATCGCGATCAGCCCGGAGACCGCACGCGAGAAGATCCTTTGGCAGGCTCCATTCCTGGCCTCCCCGGGCTTGACCGCCGGTCGACTCACCTGGACGCAGTGGGCGGACGATGCGATGCCGTGGGACTCCAGCGAGGTCTGGACCGCCGCGTACGACGGCCGCCGTGTGCACGATGCGCGGCGGCTAGCCGGCGGACCGGACGAATCGGCTGTCCAACCACGGTGGGGCCCGGACAGATACCTGTACTTCATGTCCGACCGGACCGGTTGGTGGAATCTCTATCGCCACCGCGGCGGGCTCACCGAGGCTGTTGCACCCGTCCGGGCCGAGTGCGCGGCTGCACCTTGGGAGCTGGGCTACACCGACTACGTCTTCCTGCCAGGTGGCCGGTTCGCCATGACGGTTCAGCGAGGCCCGTCGTGGAGCCTGATCGTGGTCGAGCCTGGCGGACGGCTCCGGCCCGTCGAGCTGCCCTACACCTCGCTGAAGCCCTACCTGGCCGTGGTCGGCAAGCGGGTGGCACTTATCGGCGGATCGCCGACCCGCGCACCGGAGGTGGCCACGGTGGCGGTCGACGGTCGCGGCGAGATCGAGGTGCTGCGGCGTGCCGAGCCGGTTGCCGAGATCGCGGCCATCACCTGTCCGGAGGTGATGCAGATCCGCTCTGAAGGGGGCGAGGTGACCGCGTTGTTCTATCCGCCAGCCGGGCACGTGGCAGGGGCCGTCCCGCTGATCCTCCGCCCGCACGCCGGGCCGACCCACCACAGCGACCGGCGTCTCGACGGGCAGGTGCAGTACTTCACCAGTCGAGGTTTCGCCGTGGTGGACGTCGACTACCGGGGCAGCACCGGATACGGTCGGTCGTTCCGCCAGGCCCTGGACGGGCAGTGGGGGATCCGCGACGTCGAGGACTGCCGCAATGTGGCGTGGCATCTGCTCGCCATCGGTCGGGCCGCGCCGGGCGGGGTCTTCATCTCCGGGGCGAGCGCAGGCGGCTACACGGCACTGCGCGCGGTATGCGAGGACGGCCCATTCACATTGGCGGTGGCCCGGTCCGCGATTGTCGACCCGCGGCGCTGGACGACGACCGCGCCACGCTTCCAACGACCGCACGCTGCCCGCCTGGCGAACGCTGAGGCGGCCGTGCGCGCCCATCTGTTCAGGGCGCCCGCGCTGCTCATTCACGGCGAGCGAGACGAGATTGCGCCGATCGACGACGTGCTGGCGCTCGCCCATGGTCTACGCCAGCACCACCGGCTGGCTGGACTGGTCAGTTTTCCCGAGGTCGGCCATTTCCTGTCAGCGCCGGCTGCGCTGGCGGCGGCGTTGGAGGCGGAACTGGCCGCCTACCGTGCCGTGCTCGACGGCCGCCGAACCGACGCATAGGTGGCAGGGGCCATATCCGCCGAGCGCGACACCGCATATTCCACCAGGTCGTGCACGGCAGGCAGGTCCCGGTGCCGGTGCAGTTCGGCCATCATCAGCGCGATTCGGTGCGCGGTCCGGAAGGACGCCGTCTGGACGGCGTGGTCGACGGCCTGACGTGCCTGTACGCAGGCCTGTTCGAGGTGGCCGGCGCGGGCCAGCGCGGACGCGAGCAGCGCGGTGTCGATGCCGAGGCGACGCACGCGATGGGGACTTAGCAGGGCGACGGCCCGCGCGGCTTCGCGTCGAGCGGGCTCGTACCAACCTAGATCGAAGAAGCAATGCGCCTTCTCGTCGGCGACGTCCGCCTCGCCGAAGTAGCCGAGCCAGGCAGGTTCGGCGGCTGGGTCGCGCCGTTCCAGATCCGCGTCCGCCTGCCGTAGTGCGGCGCAGCAGGCGAGCTTGTCGCCGCGGCGCGCGTGAGCACGTGCCAGCACCAGCCGGAATGCGGCACTGACACCGGGGCTCGCGTGGGGTTCGGAGCCGTGCAGCGCGGCGGTCGTCAACCTGACCGCCTGGCTGGCGTCGCCGCAGTGCAATGCGAGGTGACCGAGGCTGACCGCGATGAGGTAACCGCCGTAGAGCTGCTGGCCGGAGGTGACGGCGAGGTTCAGGGCCCGTACGTAGTGCTTTGGTGATCGGCAGCAGGGTTCGCACCGATCTCGACCCGCATGTGCACGGCACGGTGACCGGCGTCGACGCCCACCACGGCCTGCCGATCGTGCGACTCGACTCCGGTCCGCTTGCTGGGCAGGAGCACAGACTGTGGCCGGGTCAGCTGTTCAGCTCGCGCAGTTGAGGACGTGCGCAACCGTCGCCGGTGACGGTCGTGCCAGGGCTGGCCGTCACCGGCGTATCAGATGGTCGGCTCAAGTATGACCACCGGGATCTGTCGCTCGGTCGTCTCCTGATACCCCTGGTAGTTCGGCATGGTCTCGACCATGAGCTGCCACAGTCGCGGCCGCTCCGCCGCCGCGGCGGTGCGGGCCGTCGCCGCGAACGTCCGTGCCCCGATCTGGACGGTGACGGCCGGATCGGCGACCAGGTTGAGATACCAGGCCGGGTGGCGGTCAGCTCCGGCGTTGGAGGCGACGACGAGGTGGCGCTCGCCGTCGCGGGCGTACACGAGCGCGGTGCGGCGCAGGGTGCCTGTCCTGCGTCCGCGGGTGGTCAGCAGCAGGTCGTTCATGCCGGGCCGGGATTGGCCGCCGGTCTCGACGAAGCGCCGGATGTGCCCGGCCACCCAGGGGACCGGGCTGTCGGTGACCTCCTCGGTGCTCATCCGGCCTCGACGCCCAGGTGGACGCGGTGGTGCGTGGGGTTGTCGATCTCGTCGAGGACTGCGACGGCGAAGTCGGGGTAGCTGATGCGACTGGAGGCGTCGGCCGTGGCGGCGCGGTGCAGGCCGGTGCGTCCGGCGGTGTGGTCGAAGTCCCCGGCCGGGCTGAGGACCAGCCAGTCCAGGTCGGTCGTCGCCGCACGCAGTACGGCTGTGCCCGCCGCGTGGCCGAGGTAGAAGGACCGGTACTCCTGCGGGTAGCCGGGCGTGTCCATCAGCGGTGTGCCGGACGCCGTGTCCAGCACCGATGCCAGTCCGACCGTGACGAGCCTGCTGACCCCGGCCCGGGGCAGTCCGTCGAGCAGGGCATCGGCTGCGGCCGGGAAGAACGTGCGGGGGTCCGCGGCGAGGTCGGCGGAGGCGTTCACCGCCGCGTCGTGCCCGGCCGCGACCCGCGCGATGTGGGCGGCGTCGGTCACGTCACCGGCCAGCACCTCGTCGGCGGCGAGGCCGAGGTGGCGCCCGGGATCGCGTACCACCGCGGTCACCTTGTGTCCCCGCTGCCGTGCCTCGGCCGCGACGGCCCGGCCTGCCCGGCCGCCGGCTCCGAAGACCACGATCCTGCTCATGCGCCACCCCTCGACGGTGTCGGCCGGGAGTGTCCCGACCACGCCGTGGACGCTATCCGGGCGGATGGTTTCCGTTCGGATACCGGCTAACATCGCCCAGGTGACCGCACCCCTGGCACCGGACATGTTCGATGAGATCTGCCCGTCCGACCTGTCGCCGATCCGGTTCGGCGACAAGTGGACCGGCATGGTGATCCGCTGCCTGGAGGGCGGCCCGCGCCGCTTCTCGGAGCTGCGTGTCCCGCTGCGTGGCGTCACCGCCAAGGTGCTGACCAAGTCGCTGCGCACGATGGAGCGCGACGGCCTGGTCGCCCGCCGCGCGGCCGACCGGCAGGTCGTCTACGAGTTGACCCCGCTCGGCCGCAGCATGATCGCCCCGATGGACGCGGCGTGCGCCTGGGCGCGGGAGCACTGGGACGAGCTGCTCGACGCCCGGGAAGCCGTCCCCGCCCACCACACCTGAGCAGGCCCGGCCGAGGTCGGCGACCCAGGGCAGTTAAGAAGGGCACCTTCTACTACGGAATCCGATAAGAAGGTGCCCTTCCTTTGCCTCTGTTACTGGAAGCGGGTGCCGGTGGTGGGGCTCGAGGTGCCGTCTACGACGACGGGGGGAGTGGGCTGCGGGGACAGGGACTGGGCGGCGAAGCCGGCGGCCGGGGCGATCGGCAGTTTCAGGACGCTGCCGGTCAGGTCGACGGTGACCGTGGCGCCGGTGGAGTGCGAGGTGACGAACTCGGCGTCGGAGAGGGTCAGGACCACGCCGAGCCGCTGGCCGGCGGGGATGATCTGGTCGATCGGGCGCAGCTTCCAGGTGATCGTGTAGTAGGTGCTGGTGTTCATGGCGGTGGTGGTGGTCAGCGAGGCGCGGTGCTGGCCGTCCATCCAGCCCCGGGACAGCACCTGGTAAGCCGCGCTGGACACGACCTTCGCGGTGTCCTTGTAGCAGGCGTCGTCGGTGCTCGACGACGATCCCCAGCACGACTGGCTGGTCAGCGTACTGATGCCCTCACCGGAGGCGCGGTAGTTGACCCGGGTGGCGGTGCCGTATGTGACGAGCTTCGCGGTCAGCGTCGTGGTCGCCTTGCTCGACCGGACCCGCAGCGTGATCGTCGGCGTGCCGGAGATGCGCAGGTCCGAGGCCAGCACCGGGGTCTGGTAGACCTTGCGGCCGGTGCGGGCGGTCGTCGGCGAGCTGACCGCGTTGGCCTCGCTCAGCGACGGCGCGTCGGTCAGCGACAGGCTGCCCGAGCCCGCGCCGGACGATGCCAGCACGCCCGGGTTGCCGGTGCCCTGCAGCACGTAGTTGGCCGTGGCGGTGCCCGACGGCGGCCACAGAGTGCTGGTCTGCCAGACGTCGGCGGCCCGTTCGACGTCGGCCATCGGCTCGCTCATGATGCCGTTGTCGATGTCCATCAGCCAGAAGTCGAACCAGCGGTGCAGGGTGTCGACCCACTTGGCGCGGCGGAAGTCGAACGGGTCGACATGGCCCTCCTGGGACAGCCAGATCTTGCGCGGCACGTTGTTGGCCGCGAGCGCGTCCCACCACTGTCCGAAGTGCACGCCCTGCACGTTGAGATCGTTCATGCCGTGTACGACGAAGACGCTCGCGTGCACCGACGCCGCGGAGGTGACGTAGTTGCGGGCGGCCCAGAACGAGTTGTAGTTGCCGTTGCTGACGGCGCCGCTGCTCAGCGCGCTCGACACCGCCGTGCAGGTGCCGGACGGGCGGCCGTTGACCGTGTTGTGCAGGCTCGGCACGGAGCTGACCTTCGGGTTCACCATGCCGTTGACCCGGTTGTAGTCGTACCAGCTGGAGATCGCGCCGATCGGCACGATGGTCTCCAGTCCCTCGACGCCGGTGGCGGCGACGGCGTTGGCGACGGTGCCGTCCCATGACTTGCCGATCATGCCGACCTTGCCGGTGGTCCAGGTCGTCGCGTTGACCACGGTCCCGCTGGCGGTGCGCCCGACGGCGCGGCCGTTGAGCCAGTCGACGACCGCCTTGGCGCCCTGCACCTCCTCGGTGCCGCCGACGTCCTCGCAGCCGGTGGAGCGGCTGGTGCCGGCCAGGTCGGCGGCGATGAAGGCGTATCCGCGCGGTACGAAGTAGTTGTCGTAGTACAGCGGGAACTTGGTCACCGTGCCGTCGGCGGCGTAGACCTTCTTCTCGGACTCGTTGCCGCGCCCGCAGCACTGGTAGTAGGGCGAGGCGTCCATGATGACCGGCACCTTCACGCCGGCCGTGGCGGCCTCGCGGGGCCGGATGATGTCCGCGACGACTCTGTCGGGGGTGCCGTTGCCGTCGTTGTCGAGGGTCGTCTCGACGTACACCGTCTCGCGGATGGCGGTGGTGTAGTCGTAGACCGGGTCGCTGAGCAGCGCGACCGGTGCGGCCGAGGCGGGTGCGGCCAGCGCGGTGGTGCCGAGCAGGGCGAGCACGCAGAGGAGGGGTATGCGACGCATCGACATATGGTGTCATCGCAATGTATCACTGTCCATGTGCCCGCGGCGGTCGCGTGAATCCGTTCCCCACCGGGCCTTCCGTGCTCGCCGCACGGCCCGGTCTACCGGGTGATGCCGGTCGCCCGTGGCAGGCTGGCCAGGTGACGAAGACGCAGTACTACACGGCGACCAGCGCCGACGGTTTCATCGCCGACCAGGCGAACTCGCTGGACTGGCTGTTCGTCGTCGACCGCAGCGACCCGGACCGGTTCAAGGAGTTCTTCGCCGGGGTCGGCGCGATGTGCATGGGCGCGACGACGTACGAGTGGGTGCTCGACCACGACCGGTTGCTCGAGCATCCCGAGCGGTGGCAGGCCTCCTACGGCGATACGCCCTGCTGGGTGTTCAGCCATCGCGACCTGCCCGCGATCCCGGGCGCGAACCTGCACTTCGTGTCCGGTGACGTCGCCCCGGTGCACGAAGCGATGGTCGCGGCCGCCGGTGCTGCGAACGTGTGGCTCGTCGGCGGCGGCGAGCTGGTGGGCCGGTTCGCCGACCAGGGCCGGCTCGACGAGATCATCATGGGCGTCACGCCGGTGTTCCTCGGCGGGGGAGCACCGCTACTGCCACGACGGCTGCTGTCGTCCCAGGTGCGGCTCGCCCGGATCGTGCAGGACGGCCAGATCGCCGAGCTGACGTACGAGCTGATCCACGAGCCGCACCGCGCCTGACCGCGCCACGTGGCAGACGGTGCTCCGCACACAGGTGGAGCACCGCCTGCCAGGCATCTCAGGCCGAGGCCATGCACTTCGCGCCGGAGATGCCGATGGCCAGCTCCGCGCCCGAGGCGGCCAGCACGGTGACGGCGTTGACGTCGCCGGTGTAGGCGATCTCGGCGGCGGACTCGCAGAACCGGAGGGCCGCCGCGGCGGCATCGTCGCCCAGGGTCGTGGTGATCACGACTGAGGTGCACTGGCCGTTCACGACGACCGAGCTGACCTCGGCGCTGCTCAGATGGTTCTTCACCCGGTCGCCGGCCCCGTCGCAGGAGTCAGGCGGCAGCACCGCGGCGGACGTGCCGGCCGCCGCCGGTGGCGCGGTGTCCGCCTCGTCGCCGCAGGCGGTCAGGCCGAGGGCCAGGAGGAGCATCGTCGACGCGAGCAGGGGAGTGGTTCGGCCGCTGGTTCTCATGTGGTCAACCGTTCTGGAGGAGTTCGACGTGCGTGGAGGAGTGGTCCCGGGTGGTGTCACGGTGCCGTCGCCGTGATGAGCCAGAGTCCGGCCGGGAGCCGGTAGCCGGTCCCGCGCTCGCGGAACCGGTCGAGCAGCCCGGCCGCAGCGGCGCGGGCGGCCGTCTGCTGCGGAGCCGGTGCCGCCCGGTAGGCGGCGCCGGCCGGTCCGATCTCGATCAGCCACTCGGCCACGGTGTCGGGGTCGTCGGGTGCGGTCATGACCACGTCGTGCGGTTCGGCGGTGACAGCGTCGAAGCCCGCCGCGGTCAGGATCCGGCGCACGCGGGCCGGGTCGGCGAACGCGAACGGGCCGGGCTCGTCGCCGACCGGCAGCGGCGGCAGCGCCGCCACATGTGGCGCGGCGCCGAGCACCGCGAGCGGTAGCCACGGGTTGGTCCGGCCGTCCCGGAAGACGGTCGCGGCCAGCCGTCCACCGGGACGCAGCGCGCGCCGGAGGTTGACGCAGCCGGCGACCGGGTCGGCGAGCAGCATCAGCGCCATCCGGGAGTACGCCGCGTCGAACGGCGCCCCTGGAAGGTCCTCGACGGTCTCGATGTCGGCGGCGGCGAACCGCAGACCCGGATGGCTGTCCTGCGGGAAACGCGCGGCCGCCGCGGACACCATGGACTCCGCCAGGTCCACGCCGAGCACCGCGCCGGTCGGCCCGACGGCCGTCGCCAGCTCGGCGGAGGTGCCGCCGCAGCCGCATCCGACATCGAGGACACGCTCGCCGGGCCGTGGGCTCAGTCGGGACATCGCGATCGCGCCCAGCGGCCCGCCGAGTTCGTCCTGGCGGTCGGCGTGCCGGATCCAGCCGGGTGCGGCCTGCGCCCAGAACGTGCTGTTGCGGGCGCGCAGCTCGGCCGTGTCGGCCATCAGAACGGCAGCTCTGCGCCGTCGACGGTCATCGCCCGGAATGCGGCGCTCTTGCCGGCGTCGAAGCCCTCCGACTGGGCGGCGAGGCCCGCGGCGCGCACCAGCCGCTCGGACTGGAAGCGCCGGAACGCCGCCTCGTCCTGCCAGACGTTGATGATCCGCCAGCCGTCCTCGGTCGGCCCGGCGACGTGGGCCAGCAGGCCCGGCGGCCGGTCCGGGCCGAGGTGCTGCTCGACCAGCCGGTACTCGGACTCGCTCACGCCGGGCATCTCCTGGAGCACACCGAACGGCATACGATCACATCCTTTGGTTAGAGTGACACTCTATCTAATAGAGCACTACAGTGAGGCGGTGGCTGTCAAGAGGCGGTACGAGTCCGAGCGGCGACAGGAGCAGGCCCGCCAGACCCGGCGCGCGATCCTGGACGCGGCAGGCCGGCTGTTCGCCGAGGCCGGATACGCGGCGACGCCGCTGACCGCGGTCGCCGCCGCGGCGGGAGTCGCGGTCCAGACCGTCTACGCGGTGTTCGGCAACAAGCGCCAGCTGCTGTCCGATCTGGTCGACGTGACGACCGCCGGCGACGACGAGCCGGTGGCGCTGCCCGATCGCGCCTTCGTCGCCGAGATCCGGGCGCTGGCCGACCCGCGGGCCAAACTCGTCCGCTACGCCCGGCAGCTCACCGAGGTCCACCAGCGCAACGTCGCGGTGATGGTCGCGCTGGCTGGGGCGGCCACCGCCGACGCCGACGCCGCCGCGATCTGGCGCAAGAACGTCGAGGAGCGGCGGCGCGGCATGGGCATGTTCGCCGCGGAACTCGTCGCGACCGGCGGGGTGCGCCCCGAGCACGACGTCGACAGCGTGGCCGACGTGCTGTGGCTGGCGATGGACTCGCGCAACTACGACTGGCTGGTACGCACGCGCGGCTGGTCCACCGAACGGTTCGAGCGCTGGTACGTCGACACCGTCAGCGCCGCCGTGCTGGCGTGAGCCTCGGTGCACCGACTCAACGCGGGCGGAGGCGGGCGTAGTCCGGCAGGTCGATCTTCTCGGCGGGTGGCGTCAGCACACGCCGGGCGATGCGGTGCAGGGCGGGATTGGCAGCCGTGGCCAGCAGCGCGTTGAGCACTCCGATGCCGAACCGGCTGCGCGGGTGGGCGACGCGCGGCACGAACGGCGGCAGGTGCTGGGCCTGGGCCACGTACGGGCGCATGATGCGCTCGTACGACCGGAACGCGTCGCGGTGCGAGGCGTGCGCCGCCAGTTCACCGGCCAGCACGTACGCCCCCACGAGCGCCAGGCTGGTGCCCATGCCGCTGATCGGCGAGGCGCAATAGCCGGCGTCGCCGACCAGGGCGACCCGTCCCCTGCTCCAGCGCGGCGCGTGCACCTGCCCGACCAGTTCGAGGTAGAACTCGTCGGCGGCGTCGAGCGCGCGCAGCACCCGGGGCGCCTCCCAGCCGACGCCGTCGAACACGCGGCGCAGCAGTTCCTTCTGCTCGCCGACCGGGAGGCGCTCGTAGCCGCGCGGCGGGCACAGGAACGACATCAGGGCCCGGGTCGTGCCGAGGTTGTCCGGGCGCAGCGCGACGACCCGGCCGCCGGGCCCGTTGTGCCAGCGCGCCCACGAGCCGTCCGAGGCGGCGCGGGGGATGGTCAGGTAGGACATGTAGAGGCCGAGCGGCACCACCCGCGCCTCGGTGCCGAACACCAGCCCGCGCGTCGTGGAGCCGATGCCGTCGGCCGCGACGACCAGGTCGAAGGCCCGGTCGGGGCCGTGCGCGAACGAGACCCGGACCTCGTCGTCGCGGTCGTCCACGGCGGTGATGCGGTCGCCGAAGACGTACTCGGTGTGCACGCGGGTGCACCCGTGCAGCAGCCGGGCCAGCTCGCCGCGCAGGATCTCCGACTCGGCGACGAGGCCCTCCCCGCCGAACGCCTCCGCGGCGAAGGCCGCCTTGACGCGGTCTCGCGCGTCGACGAAGGCGACCCCGTCCTCGCCGGTGGAAGCGGCCCGGACGGCGTCCTCGATGCCCATCCGCCGGGCGACGGTGCGACCCGCCCCGCGCAGGTCGACGGTCTGACCGCCGGGACGTATACCGTCGTGCCGCTCGACGACGACCGACGTCATCCCGTACACGTGCAGCCAGTGGGCCAGCGCGGGACCCGCGATGCTCGCGCCGGAGATCAGGATCCGGCGGCCGGTCATCTGTCTCCTCCCTCGCTCGCACGTGTCTGCAGTGTCGCGGAGCCGCTGCCGATGATCCAGTGACGCGGCCGATACGCTCGGTAGTAGTCGCAGTTCGCAGGCGGGGGCGAAAGGTGTCGGCCGACAGGGCGCACGTGATCGCGAGCGGCGCGGGCCCGGGGACTACCGTTATCGGGTGAACCCTGATCAGCGCGCTCTGAAGGACGGCGACCTCGACACGCGCGAGGAGCACCTGTACCGCCTCCTGGAACGCGCGAAGGCGGGCGGCGACGAATCCGCACTGGCGGCGCTGCGCACGCTCGCGCGCGACTACCCGAACTACCACCGCTCGCTCTACAGCCGGGCGATGAACCAGGCCGACGTCTTCGTCGACGCGTCACTGGCGGAGCCGCTGCTCGCCGCGCTGGCCGACACCCGCTACAACTGCCAGGCCTGGGCGGCGATGGGCTGTGCCGCGCTGCGGCTGCCCGCCGCGGTGCCCGGCCTGCTGACGCTGCTGGAACGCGGCGACTGGATGGGCCAGGAGCAGGCCGTACGCGCGCTGGGCCGGATCGGCGATGAATCCGCGGTGCCCGCGCTGGTCCCGGCGCTGTGGTCCGAGCCCGAGTGGCTGCGCGAGCGCGCCGCCGAGGCGCTGGCCGAGATCGGTGGCGAGGAGGCGCTCACGGCCCTGTGGGAGGCGTTCGAGCACCGGGGCTTCACCCGGATCGGCTACGTCGCCAGCGCGCTGTCGAAGTTCGCGCCCGACATCATCCCGAGGCTGCTCGCCGCGGCCGACGACGAGGACCCGGACCTGCGGTACTGGGCGGCCGTCGCGCTCGGCTCGACCGGCGACGAGAGCGTGGTGCCGACGTTGGAGCGCCTGATGGCGCAGGACAAGGGCCAGACGGTCTTCGACGGCTGGGTCAGCGTCGCGGCGAAGAAGGCCCTGCGTACGCAGCGCCGTATCCAGGCCGCGATCGCCGCCCGGACCGAACCGGGCAGTCCGTCAGAGGTAGTCGAAGAAGCGTGAGTACCACGTCGCCGTCGGCTCCAGGGCCCAGGTGTTAGGCCCGTCATAGGGCGAGTACAGCACGTGGTCGGGCACGTGGACGTAACCGGCGTCGGCGATCGCCTGCTCGATCCGCTGCCGGTCGTCGGGGTGCACGGCGGGCGCAGGATGCTGCCGCGAGCGTGACGCGTAGGTGGCCAGGCGGCCGAACCTGCTCACGGACACCTGCAGATACGGATGCTTGCGGGTGCGGTTCTGGTGGGTGCGGGTGGCCTCGCCGGGAACGGCCACGCTGCCGAAGCACGCGGAATCCTGCGCGTGGCCGGGGTCGCATGGGTGGCCGAAAGCCTCGCTCAACAGCGTGGTGAGCCGGTCGAGCCGGTCTTGCGCCGCGTCGTGGTCGAAGCCGGTCGGGCGCTCGAGGTCACCCTGACCAGGCACCCTTTCCAGCTGCCAGGCCCGTAGCGCGGCCAGGGCGCTGGACACGTCGAGGACCACCTCGTCGGTCGTGCCTTCCACCGGTCGCAGAAACGATTCGATCCGCAGCGGGTTCTCCGGCGGAGCGACCGGCTCGTCCGCATCGTGAAGGATCGCCCGCCAGCGTGCGCTCATTGCCACATCGGCACAGTAGTGGCCGCTTCAGCAGGCGACCAGCGGATTGCCGGTCCGCACGATTCCGTCGGCGGTCACGCGTCCTGCTCGCGGCGGCCGGACCAGGCGCGCCAGAGTTCGGCGTAGCGGCCGTCGGGGGCCTCCCGCAGCTCGTCGTGGGAGCCGCTCTCGACGATGCGGCCCGCGTCGAGCACCACCACCCGGTCGGCGAGCGCCGCCTGGGTGAGCCGGTGCGCGACCAGCAGGCCGGTGCGTCCGTGCAGCGCGGCGGCGACCGACGCCTCCAGGACCCGCGCTCCGGCGCTGCCCGCCTCGGCGGTGGCCTCGTCCAGCACCGCGACCGCGGGATCGGCCAGCACCAGGCGGGCCAGGGCGAGCTGCTGCGCCTGCGCGGCGGTGAGCCGGTGTCCGCCCTCACCGACCACGGTGGACAGCCCGTCCGGCAGCGCGGCGGCCCACTCGGCGGCCCCGACCCGCTCCAGCGCGGCGGTCAGTTCGGCGTCGGTCGCGTCGGGGCGGGCCAGGCGCAGGTCCTCGGCCAGCGTGCCCGCGAAGACGTACACCTCCTGGGTGATCAGCGCGACGGCGCGGCGGCCGGACGGGTCGAGGTCGCCGATGCCGACCCCGCCGACCCGGATGCTGCCCGACGTCGGCTCGTGCACCCCGGCGACCAGCCCGGCCAGGGTGCTCTTGCCGGCGCCGCTCGCACCGACCAGCGCCACCCGCTGCCCGGCGGGTACGGCGATGGTGACCTCGTGCAGCACGGGACGGTCGGCGGTGTACGCGTGGCTGACCGCGTCGGCGTGCAGGGACGCGTCGGCGGGCGTGCGCGGCGCGGGCGGCGCCACGGGTTCGGGCAGGTCGGCGACGCCGACGATGCGCACCAGCGCGGCGGTCGCCGCCTGCACGTCGTCGATCAGCCCGAGCGCGATGTTGACCGGCGTGAACAGGTTGTGGAAGTACAGCGCCGCGGCCGTGGCCGCGCCGATGGTGACCTCGCCCGAGCGCACCAGCAGGAACCCGGTGGCCAGCACCGCGGACAGGCCGATGAACTCGGCCAGGTTGAGCCGGGCGTAGAAGCGGGTGACCAGGTTGACCCCGCGCATGGTCAGGTCGACGGCGTCCTGCGAGCGTGCCGTGACCCGGCCCAGGTGCTGCTCGCGGCGGCGCAGCGCGCGGACGGTCGGCGCGCCGCCGATGGTCTCCAGCAGCTGCTGCTGCTGCGCCCCGACGGCGATGCGCTGGCGGGCGTAGAGGGGCAGGGCCCGGCCGCCGTACCACCAGACGGTGTAGAGCTGCACGGGTGCGGCGAGCAGCGCGGCGAGCATGAAGCGCCAGTCGAGCACGGCCAGCCCGGCGATGGTCAGGCCGATCGCCAGCAGCGACCGGGCCAGCTCGGGCAGGCCGGAGCGGACCACGGAGGCGACCGCGTTGAGGTCGTTGCCGGCGCGGGAGGTCAGGTCACCGGAGCCGGCCCGCTCGACCTGCCCGAGGGGCAGCCGCAGCGCCCGGTCGAGGAAACGTTCCCGCAGCTCGGCTAGGGCTCCTTCGCCCAGCCGGGCGATCAGGGTGAGGCCGTACGCGGTGGCGGCTCCGGACAGGACGGCGACCACGGCGAGGGCGACGACCGGAGTGGTGATCGAGGACGCGGGTGCGCCGCTGGTGACGAGGTCGACCACGTGCCCGAGCAGCGGCGCGACGGCCAGCCCGACGGCAGTGGCGGCGGTCAGCACGAGCAGGCCCGCCGCGGCGAGCCACCGGCGCGGGCGCAGCAGCGCGCGCAGCGCCGCGGCGGTCTGCCGGCCCGTGGCGGTGGGCAGCAGTTCGCGCTGCTCGGTCATGGGGGTTGCCTCCTGGCCGGTCATGCCAGCACCGTCGCGCGGTAGCCGGTGTGCTCGCGGACGAGCTGCTCGTGGGTGCCGGATGCGGTGAGCGCGCCGTCGGCGACGAAGTGGACGGTGTCGGCGGCGGCCAGCAGCGCGGGGCTGGTGGTGATGACGATGGTGGTGCGGCCTTCGCGCAGGCGGCGTACGCCGTGCACGATGTGGAGCTCGGTGACCGCGTCGACGGCGGTGGTGGGTTCGTGCAGCACCAGCACCGGGGCGTCGGCGGCCAGCGCGCGGGCCAGGGCGACGCGCTGGCGCTGCCCGCCGGACAGCGACCGGCCGCGCTCGGCGAGCGCCCCGTCGACGCCGCCGTCCAGGGTCGCGGCGACCTCGTCCGCGCCGGACGCGGCCAGCGCGGCGCTGAGCAGGCCGTGCGTGTCGGCCGGGCTGGTGCGCTGGTGCGGCAGGCCGGGACCGTTGCCGTTCGAACCGGCCGGGGCGACGACGTTGTCGCGCAGGGTGCCTTCGAACAGGTCGGCGTCGTGGGCGGCGACCAGCAGCGCGCCGCGTACCGCCTCGGGGTCCAGGGTGGACAGGTCGTGGCCGTCCAGGGTGATGGTGCCGGAGTCGGGTTCGCGTTCCCGGCCCAGCAGGTCGACCAGCGCCTCGGCGTGGGCGGGGTCGGCGGTGACGAGGCCGACGAGCTGGCCCGCGGTGACGTCGAGGTCGAGGCCGCGCAGCCCGGCATGGGTGAGGCCGCGTACAGCGAGACGGCCGGTGACCGGGCCGGGCAGCGGTGCGTCGCCGCCGACGGCCGGGGCGGACGCCAGCACCTCGGCGATGCGGACGGCGCTGCCGCGACCCTGGGCCAGCTCCCCGTTGACCCAGACCAGCATGGACAGCGGCCCGATCAGGTACTGCGCCATGCCGACCGCGGCGATCAGCGCGCCGATGCTGATCGTGCCGTCGGCGGCCAGCCGACCGCCGACCAGCGCGACGACGGCCAGGAACAGCCCGTTGACGGCGAGCAGGGTGCCGTCGTGCCAGCTCTTGGCGCGGGCGGCGTGCACCGTCGCGGTGAGCGCGGCGCGGCTGCTGAGCCGGTAGCGCTCGGCCGCCGCGCGTTCCGCGCCGATGCCCTTGAGCACACGCAGGCCGCCGACCATGTCCGCGGCGAGCCCGGCCGTGTGCGCGATCCGGTCCTGCTCGACCTCGCTGCGCCGCTGCAGCGGACGGCCCAGCACGTGTGCCAGCCCCATCATGAGCGGGGTGCCGAACAACACCAGCAGACCGAGCGGCAGCGACACCCGCAGCAGTGCCACCGCGCCGACGACCAGGCCCAGGATCCCGGCCACGCCGAGGGGCAGCACGAGCGCGATCATGCCGACCCGCGCGGCGTCGCTGGTGGCGACGCTGGCCAGGGCACCCGGCAGCCGCCCGGTGTCGGCCCCACCGCGCCGGTCGAGGACCCGATCGGTCAGGCGTACCCGCAGTAGGTGTCCCGCCTGCTCGGCGGCGCGTTCGCCCAGCCGCGCGCCGAAGCGGAAGCTGAACGACAGCGTGAGGAACACCGCCCCCAGCACGGCGAGCCACAGCAGCAGCTCGGAACTGGAGCCGGTGCCGACGGCGCGGTCCACCACCATGCCGATCACCACGGGCACCATGGCCTCACCTGCCTGGTGGCCGGTGCTGAGCAGCGCGCTGCCGGTGATGCGGCCCGCCTGGCCGCGCAGGGCTTCGCGCAGCACACGGCCGCCGGTCAGCTGTGGCATGTCCCCTCCTGGGGGTCTGGTCGTCGGGGTGGCGGCGATCGGGGGACGGCCGGTCGGCGCGCCGGTGTCCCGGGCGGTGGTCGGGCGCCGTCCGTGGGGGAGCGGTATGGATCAGGTCAGTGGCAGTGCGCCGCCGCGAGCCGGGCCAGCGTCGCACTGGCGGTGACCACCTCCGAGATCGGCACGTACTCGTCGGGGGCGTGGGCCAGCTCGATCGCGCCGGGACCGTACTGGACCGTAGGGATGCCGGCTCCGGCGAGCAGCCGCAGGTCGCTGCCGTATGGCGCGCCCCACTGCTCCGGCGTGACCCCGGTGGCCCCGACCAGCGCCGCGGTGAACGCCGGGTCGGGGTTGCGGCCGGGCAGGAACTGCCCGCCCCACCACTCGACGGTGACCGGGTGCGCGGCGAGCCAGCCGTCTTCGGCACAAGCCGCCGCGACGGCGGCCTCCAGGTCCGCCTTGGCCTGCTTCGGGGACTCGCCGAGGGCGACGCCGTAGCGGCCCTCGGCGATCAGCTCGCCGGGCACCGACGACGACCAGTCGCCGGCGTGCACGGTGCCGATCTCCAGGGCGTACGGCACGTCCCAGCGCCGCATCAGCGGGTCGACGTCGCGGTTGCGGGCCGCCTCCAGCTCGCGGAGCGCGCTGAACACCGGCAGGAACTTCTCGATCGCGCTGACGCCCGCGGTGCGCCGGGACGCGTGCGCGGACAGGCCCGGCACACGCAGCCGGAACGTCAGCGCGCCCGCGTTGGCGGGCACCACGGCCAGCCCGGTCGGTTCGGGGATGACACACGCGTCCGCCCGCCAACCCCGGTCCAGCAGCCCGTACGTGCCGAGGCCGCCGTCCTCCTCGCCGGCCACGCACGCGATCAGGACGTCGCCGCGGGGACGGTCGTGCTTCAGCTCGCGCATCGCGAACAGCGCGGCGACCAGGCCGCCCTTCATGTCGCAGGCGCCCCGGCCGTAGAGGCGGTCGCCGTCGACCCGGCCGCTGAACGGGTCGTCCGTCCAGGCGGCCAGGTCACCGGGCGGCACCACGTCGACGTGCCCGTTGAACATCAGCGACCGGCCGCCGCCGGTGCCGGGCAGCCGCCCGACCAGGCCGTACGCCCGCTCCCGGGGGACCTCCATGCCGGGGAAGGCCGGCTGGGCGGTCAGCTCCGGCAGTGCCAGCTCCCACAGGTCGACCTCCAGGCCCTCGGCGCGCATCCAGTCGGCGAGCACCGCCTGGATACCGGCCTCGTGCGGCGAGCCGCCGACGCTGGGGACGCGGACCAGATCGGCCAGCAGCTCGGTCAGTTCCGTCATGCGGGAGAGTGTCCCAGGTAGCCGCCCATGGTGCGGAACAGGTCGGTGGCCGCCAGCTCGGTGCCGTCGTCGAGGCGTACCCGCTCGATGACCAGGCCCTTGCTCTTTCCGCGCCGGGCCTCGGCTCCGGCGACGATGGCGACGCCGTCGCCCTCGCGGTAGAAGATCCGGCCGGGGGTGCCGCCGTACACGGCCTGCGAGACCGAGGCCTTGATCACACGGATGCGCTGTCCGCGGTAGTGGGTGTAGGCGTTCGGGTACGGGTCGCACTGGGCGCGGACCAGGCGGTCCAGCTCCTGCGCGGTCCACGTCCAGTCGATGCGCAGGTCCTCGTCGGCGCGTTTGTGGAAGAAGCTGGCCTGGGAGCGGTCCTGCGGGGTCCAGTCGGTGCGGCCCGACGCGATCAGGCGCAGGCCGTCGACCGTGATCGGCCCGAACAGGGCGAGCGTCTTGTGGAACAGGTCGGCGGTGGTGTCGCGCGCGCCGACCGGCACCGAGCGCTGCAGCACGATGTCGCCCGCGTCGAGGGTGTCGTCCATCATGTGCGCGGTCACGCCGACCTCGGGCTCGTCGTTGAGCAGGGCCCAGATCAGGGGCGAGAAGCCGGCGTACTTCGGCAGCAGCGAGTCGTGGATGTTGAGGGTGCCGTGCCGGGGCAGGTTGAAGACCTGCGGCGGGATCCAGGTGCGCCAGTTGGTGGCCACGATGACGTCCAGGTCGGCTTCCTTGAGCGCCGCCATCAGCTCCTCGTCGTCGGGACGCTCGCGGATCAGGACGGGCACACCGTGCTCGGTGGCGAGGTCGGCGACGGAGTCGCTCCAGATGCGCTCGTACGCGTGGTCGCTCTTCGGATGCGTGACGACGAGGACCACCTCGAGGTCTGGTGCTTCCAGCAGCGCCTGGAGCGTGCGGTGCCCCCAGGTCTGGTAACCGAACATCGCGACCCGCATGGGTGCCCTCCTCTGGACCGGAACGAAAGGCAAGGCTTACCTTGCTAAGGTAACCCTAATGTAATCTTCGGGGGCCGTACACGGAAGGGGTCATATGTCCACGTCGGACGCACATCTCCACGATCTCGCAGGGATCGGCTTCGGCCCCTCCAATCTGGCCCTGGCCATCGCGTTACGCGAGCTGGACCGTCCGGTGGACGCGGTGTTCCTGGAGAAGCAGCAGCGGTTCGGCTGGCATCGCGGCATGCTCATCGAGGGCACCACGATGCAGGTCTCGTTCCTCAAGGATTTGGCCACCATGCGCGACCCGGCCAGCGAGTACAGCTTCCTGAGCTACCTCAAGGCCAAGGACCGCCTGATCGACTTCATCAACCACAAGACGATGTACCCGTCGCGCGTGGAGTTCCATGACTACCTGGAATGGGCCGCCGCAGGATTCACCGACCAGGTCGAGTACGGCTCGGAGGTGGTCGCGGTGCGGCCGCTGCGCGACGGCGGCGTGATCACCGGCTGCGAGGTCGTCGCCCGGCAGGGCGGTGACCTGGTCACCCGCCAGGCCCGCAACCTGGTCGTCGCCACCGGTCTGGAGCCGCGGATGCCCGACGGCATGCGCCCCGGCCCGCGCGTCTGGCACAGCCGTGACCTGCTGCGCCGCCTGCCCGACCTGCGTGACCCGCGCCGGGTGCTGGTCATCGGCGCGGGCCAGTCCGGCGCCGAGGTCGCCGACCATCTGCACCAGACGTTCCCGCAGGCCGAGGTGTGTGCGGTGTTCGCCAAGTACGGCTACACCCCCGCCGACGACAGCCCGTTCGCCAACCGCATCTTCGATCCCGAGGCCGTGGACCACTTCTTCGACGCGCCCGAGCACGTCAAGCGGATGCTGATGGCCTACCACGGGTCCACCAACTACTCCGTCGTCGACCTGGACGTCATCCAGGGTCTATACCGGCGGATGTACCAGGAGAAGGTGCTCGGCCGGGAGCGGCTGCGCATCATGCACGCTTCCCGGGTGGTGGAGCTGGTCGAGGAGGCCGACCGGGTGCGGGTGATCGTGGAGTTCCTGCCCACCGGCGAGCGCACCGTGCTGGAGGCCGACGCGGTGGTGTGCGCGACCGGCTACCGCAGCAGCGACCCGCTGCAGCTGCTCGGCGAGCTGGGCGAGCACTGCGCGCGCCGCGACGACGGGCAGCTCCAGGTCGAGCGCGACTACCGGGTCGCCACCACCGGCGACGTGCGCTGCGGCATCTACGTGCAGGGCCCGACCGAGCACACCCACGGCATCAGCTCGACCCTGCTCTCCAACACGGCCGTCCGCGCCGGTGAGATCGCGCGCTCGCTGACCCGGATCACGTCGCCGGCCCTGGCCTGACCGCCCGCCTCAAGCCCGCCCAGCGGGAATGTGGCGCGTTGGTGTGCTCGTTTCGGGACGCTCACGCGTCCCGAAACGAGCACACCAACACAGTCACATGTGCTGTCGCGGCTACCCGACGGAAGTCGCGGTCCGAGCGGTGCGGCGGCGCTGACGATCCGCTGGTACGACCATCGGGGTGCCCGTCTGCGGGTCGGTCATCACCTGGCTGGCCACGCCGAACACATGCTCGACCAGCTCGGCCGTCATGACCGCCTCGGGCGCGCCCTGGGCGACGATCTCGCCGCCGCGCATGACGACCAGGTCGGTGGCGTAGCGGCAGGCCTGGTTGAGGTCGTGCAGCACGGCGACCACGGTGCGGCCCTGCTCGTGCAGCTCGGCGCACAGGTCGAGGACCTCGAACTGGTGCGCCAGGTCCAGGAACGTGGTCGGCTCGTCGAGCAGCAGGATCGGCGTCTGCTGGGCCAGCGCGACGGCGAGCCACACCCGCTGGCGCTGCCCGCCGGACAGCTCGTCGACATACCGGTCGGCCAGGTCGGACACCTCGGTCACGGCCATCGCGTCGCGGACCGCGGCCTCGTCGTCGGCGGACCACTGGCGCAGCAGGCGCTGGTGGGCGAACCGGCCCCGGGCGACCAGGTCCTCGACCACGATCCCGGCCGGGACCACCGGCGACTGCGGCAGCATGCCCAGCTGCTTGGCGACCTGCCTGGAGGGCAGCGAGGCGATCGCCGCCCCGTCGAGGAAGACCGTGCCCGCCTGCGGCTTCAGCACTCGCGCCAGTGCCTTGAGCAGCGTGGACTTGCCGCAGGCGTTGGGCCCGACGATGACCGTGAACGACCCGTCGCCGATCTCGACACCGAGGTCGCGGGCCACCACGCGGCGGTCGTACGCCAGGGTCAGGTCCTGCGCCCGCAGCCGTGCCTGCATCGCGTGCTCCTTCGCGCTCATCGGCCGCGCCGCCATTCGCGGGCCAGCAGCCAGGTCAGGTAGAGGCCGCCGATCGCGGCGGTGACCACGCCGGCGGGGATGTCGTTGTCGGGCAGCACCCGCTGCGCCGCCCAGTCGCTGCCGGCCAGCAGCACCGCGCCCATGCCCGCCGCGGGCAGGATGCCCGGTCCGGGGGAGCGGGTCAGCCGCGCGGCCAGCTGCGGCGCGGCCAGCGCCACGAACGCGATCGGGCCCGCCGCGGCGGTCGCGCCCGCGGCCAGCCCCACGCTGGCCAGGGCGAGCACGGCCCGGCTGCGCTCGACACGGATGCCGTGCAGGGTCGCGGTGTCGTCGCCCAGCGCCAGCATGTCGAGGTGCCGTCCGTAGTGGAGGACCACGGGCAGCAGCACGGCGAGGGTGACCGCGACGATGGTCACCTCGGTCCAGCCGCGGCCGCCGAGACTGCCGATGAGCCAGACCTGCGCGGCGAGCGCCTCGTCGAGGCGGCCCTTCACGATGAGGTAGGAGTTGAACGCCTCCAGCAGCGCGGACACCCCGACACCCATCAGGATCAGGCGGAACGCCTGGGTGCCGCCCCGGAACGCGAGCAGGTAGATGGCGATCGAGGTGAGCACGCAGCCGGCGATCGCGCCGGCCGCGACCTGCAGGCCGCTGCCGTCGAGCAGCAGGATCACCACGAGCGCGCCGGTGGCCGCGCCGACCGTCATGCCGACGAAGTCGGGGCTGCCCAGCGGGTTGCGGGTCAGGCCCTGGAACACCGCGCCGCTCGCCCCCAGCGCCGCGCCGACCAGCAGCGCGACCAGCGCACGGGGCAGCCGCAGCTCGTGCACGATGAAGTCGGTGCCGGGGTCGCCCTGCCCGATCAGGCTGCGCAGCACGTCGGCGACGGGGATCGGGAAGTCCCCGCTGGACAGGTTGACCACGGCGATCGCGGCGGCCGCCAGGAGCAGCACGACGCCGACCAGCAGGGCGCGGGCGCGTACCCGCAGAGACAGCGCGCCACCGGGGCTGCGCAGCACGAACTGCCGTGCCCGGCGGCGGGGGCGGTTGGACGCGTCGGCCGTGGTGGCAGGACGTGGCGTGGGGACGGCGTCGGTGTCGGCGACCGTCCGCTGCGCCGTGGCCGTCGCTGCCGGGCGCTGCCCGGGGGCGGGGTCAGGTTCGGTGATCATGTTCACGGGGCACCCAGCTTCCGGCGGCGGCACAGCGCGACGAACACCGGCGCGCCGAGGAACGCGGTGACGATGCCGACCTGCAGCTCCGACGGGGCGGTCACCACCCGGCCGAGCACGTCCGCGCCGAGCAGCAGGATCGGGCCGAGCACCACGGCGTAGGCGAGGATCCAGCGGTGATCGGGTCCGGTGATCAGCCGCGCGATGTACGGCACGGCCAGGCCGAGGAACCAGATCGGGCCGCAGGCGGCGGTGGCCGCTCCGCACAGCAGCGTGATCGCGGCCACGCCGACCAGGCGGACCCGGCCCGGGTGCGCGCCCAGCGCGGTGGCGGCCTCGTCCCCCATGCTCAGCGCGTTGAGGCGGCCGCCCAGTGTCAGCGCCAGCAGCACCCCGACGATCAGGAACGGCGCGACGCGGACGAGCGTGTCGCCGTCGCGGTCGGCCAGCGAACCGACGTCCCAGTGCCGGTAGCGGTCGAATGTGCCGCGGTTGGTGACCAGCACCGCCCAGACCAGCGCGCCGAGCACGGCGGTGATGGACACCCCGGCCAGCACCTGGCGTTCCGGAGTGGGGAAGCGCCCCGACCCGCCGAGGGCGAACACGGCCGTCGCGGTCAGCGCCGCCCCGCCGAAGGCGAACCACACGTACGCGCTGGGCGAGGTCAGGCCGAGGAACGCGATCGCGACGACGACGCCCGAGGAGGCGCCCAGGTTCACGCCGAGCAGGCCGGGTTCGGCCAGCGGGTTGCGGGTGAGTGCCTGCATCAGCGCACCGGCCAGCCCGAGCGCCGCCCCGACCCCGAGGCCGAGCAGCGTACGGGGGATACGCAGCTGGTGCACGATGTCCGACTGCGCGGAACCGTCGTCGTGCCAGAGCACCTGCCACACCGTGTCGAGGGGGATGGTGCGGCTGCCGACCGCGATGCTCAGCGCGAACACGCCGGCCAGCGCCAGTACGCCGAGCACCAGCCCGCCGCGCCGCCAGGCGTGGCCCGCGCGCGGCGCGGGCGGCACGCCGGTCGTCTGGGTCATCACCGCTCCTTGAGATCAACCCCGAGTTTGAGATTAGGGGAGGCTAACCTATGCTCCTCGGCGGGACCCGCCAGGGGGCGGTCCCACCAGCACAGAAAGGACCAACCGTGCGGCTTCTCTCTCCCGTCCGTACGCTGACGGCCACCGCCACCGCGGTGCTCCTCGGCCTCGGCCTCGCCGCGTGCGGCACCGACCAGGAGCCGTCCGGCACCTCCGGCAGCCAGGGCGCGACCTCGGCGGCCTTCCCCGTCTCGATCGAGCACAAGTACGGCACCGCCGAGATCAAGGCCGAGCCCAAGCGGGTCGTCGTGGTCGGCCTCGTCGAGCAGGACGCCCTGCTGGCACTGGGTGTCGTACCCGTCGCCACCACCGAGTGGTTCGGCGGCCACCCCGGCGCGGTCTGGCCCTGGGCGACCGACGAGCTCGGCACCGCCGCGAAGCCCGAGGTGCTCACCAACACCGACGGCATCAAGTTCGAGAAGGTCGCCGCGCTGCGCCCCGACCTGATCCTGGGCCTCTACTCCAACCTCACGGCCGAGGACTACGCCACCCTTTCGAAGATCGCGCCGACCGTGGCCCAGCCCAAGGACGTCATCGACTACGGCGTCTCCTGGCAGCAGGCCACCCGCATCGTCGGCACCGCCGTCGGGCGCAAGGAGCAGGCCGAGAAGGTCGTCGCCGACGTCGAGGCCAAGTTCGCCGCGGCCAAGGCAGCCAACCCGAAGTTCGCCGGCGCCACCGCGCTCGTCGCGACGCAGTGGGAGGGCTACTACGTGTACGGCGCGCAGGACCCGCGCGGCCGCCTGATGCAGGACCTGGGCTTCAAGATGCCCGAGGGCCTCGACGCGATCACCGGCAAGGAGTTCGGCAAGAGCATCAGCCGTGAGCGCACCGACCTGCTCGACACCGACGTGATGGTCTGGCTGGTCGACAAGCACGACGCCGACAAGGCGAAGATCCACGCCGACCCGCTGTACGCCAAGCTCGACGTGAAGACCCAGGCCCGCGAGGTGTTCCTGGAGAACGGCGAGCTGCTCGGCGGCGCCACCTCGTTCATCACCCCGCTCAGCCTGCCGTACCTGCTCGAGGGCCTGGTGCCGCAGCTGGCCACGGCCGTCGACGGCGACCCGGCGACCGAGGTCGAGCGCGCCCCCGCGAAGTGACCCGCTGACGGAGAACGGGGTGGACATCCGTCCGCCCCGTTTTCCGTCTTCACGTTGACGTGCCGTCACCGTCGGGTAATGGTGATCACATGCCGAAAGACGGTGAGACCCGCGACGGGGTGGCGCTGACCAACCTCGACCAGCCCCTGTTCGACGAGTCCGGGGCGACCAAACGCGACCTGGTGGACTACCTGGACGCGGTGCACGAGCGGATCATCCCCGCACTGCGGAACCGGGCCCTGTCGGTGATCCGGATCCGCCCCGGGCAGCCCGCGTTCATGCAGAAGAACCTGCCCAAGTACACACCCGACTGGGTGCCGCGGGCCGCGGTCTGGGCCGAGGCCTCGCACCGCGAGGTGACGTACGCCCTGGGCAACGACCGGCGCACGCTCATCTGGTTCGCCAACCAGCGGGCCGTGGAGTATCACGCGGCGCTGGGCCTGGTGGAGTCACCGCTGTCCCCGACGCACCTGATCCTCGACCTCGACCCGCCCGAGGGGGAGAACACCTTCGGCAAGGCGGTGCAGGGCGCGCTGCTGGTGCGCCAGGCGCTCGCCGACTGCGGGCTGGACGGCGCGGTCAAGACCAGCGGCAGCAAGGGCGTGCACGTGTTCGTGCCGCTCGACGGCGAGGCCGACCCGGAGCAGGTCGCCGCGGCGACCCGGGCCGTGGCCGCACGGGCCGAACGGCTCGACCCGAAGCTCGCCACCACGGCGTTCATCCGCGAGGACCGGCACGGCAAGGTCTTCCTCGACGCGACCCGCTCCGGTGGCGCGACCGTGGTCGCCGTCTACAGCCCGCGCATCCGGCCCGGCCTGCCGGTGTCCTTCCCCGTGGCCTGGCCGGACCTGGAGAACGTCACGCCCGCCGACTTCACCATGCGCACCGTGCCCGACCTGGTCGCAAAGACCGACCCGTGGGCCGACCTCATGCCCGCCCCGCAGGCCCTGCCCGCGGACCTGATCGCCGAGGGCCACACCATCCCCATCGCCCGCGTCCAGGCCATGCACGAGGGCAAACGCCGCGCCAAGGCCCGCCGCGAAGCCGACGGCGAAGCCTGACCGCGCGCTCCGACCGCCCCGCCCGACGCTCATGATCATCGGATTTGCCTGGCACCTGTGCGTATCAACGCTCAAGATACGCACAGGTGCCAGGCAAGTCGGGCGATCTTGACCGGCGCGGCGGGTCAGGCCGCGCGGAGGGTGAGTTCGGTGATCTCGCTGGGGGCGAAGACGCGCAGGGGCGGGCCCCAGAAGCCGGTGCCGCGGCTGGTGTAGAGCTGGGTGCGCTCGCCGTGGCGGGACAGGCCCTGCACCGCGGGCTGGTCCAGGCGCACCAGGTAATGGAACGGCCAGATCTGGCCGCCGTGGGTGTGCCCGGAGATCTGCAGGTCCACTCCGTGTGCGACGGCCGCGCGGATCTGCTTGGGCTGGTGTGCGAGCAGCAGCACCGGCAGGTCCGGGTCGGTTCCGGCGAGCGCGGCCGCGTGGTCCATGGAGTGTCCGGTGCGGGAGTGCTCCGCGGTGATGTCGTCGACCCCGGCCACCACCAGGCGGTCGCCGCCGCGCTCCACGACCAGGTGGCGGTTGTGCAGGCACTCCCAGCCCAGGTGCTGCATGTGCGCGAGCCAGCCCTCGGCCTCGCCGTAGTACTCGTGGTTGCCGGTCACGTAGGTGCGGGCCAGTTTGGCGCGGATGTCGCCGAGCGGCGCAGCCTGCGCGGTCCGCTGGGCCACGGTGCCGTCGGCGATGTCGCCGGTGTGGCAGACGATGTCGGGGTCCAGTGCGTTGACCGCCCTGGTAACCCCGGCTGACCAGCGGGAGCGCTCGATCGGGCCGTAGTGCGTGTCGGTCAGCAGCACCACCTTCAGGCCGTCGAGACCCTTGCCCAACCTGGGCAGGACGACCTCGACGCGGCGCACGCGCGGCACGCGCATGGCTTCGGCGTACCCCCAGACGACCAGCACCAGGGCGACCACCGCGACCGCGGCCGCGGTGATGCGGGAGCGCAGCGGGTCCGCGACGCCGCCGATGGCCAGCGCGGCCCGCAGCACGTTGCCGAGCAGCGCCCACACGAACAGCACCCAGATCACGCCGAGGGTGGTGTCGGCGATGCGGGACGCCCAGTCGCGGCCGCGGGCGTGTCCCTGGAACATCAGCACCGGGAACGCCAGCACCGCCGCACCGAACAGCACGGTGCCGGCGGCGACCACCGGCGCGGGCCAGTGCGCGCCGCTCAGCAGCAGCGTCCACCACGGGACGCCGAACAGCAGCGCCAGGACGGTGGTCAGGGTCAGGCCGAACAGCAGCGGTCGCAGGGACCGTCGCGCGGGAGCGGCCTGTACGGCCTCGCCAGCGGACACCGTCGAACTCCTCGCTCCAGGATGAGACTGCCAAGCATGCCACGCACGGTCGAACGGCCGCCCGATCCGCAGGTGCGACGCGTCCCGAGCATGCGCCCACCGAGCGGAAGCCCTCGATGGAGAACCGCACACGGGCGTCACGGAAAGCCCCGACCGGGTGGAAAACACCCGCACGCCCGCAGACCCGGCGGTTCGGATGCACGCCCGATCGGTGGCCCTGCGGCGGGGTAGGGGTGGGAGGAGCGGGTGGGCAGAGTAGAACCGAGGGATGACCATGCGCCACGACGACATGACCGACCGCCGGTGAACCGGGTGCTGGTGACCGGGGCGGCGGGCCGGCTCGGCCGGGCCACGCTCGACCTGCTCGCGCGGGAGGGGGTCGCCGCCACGGCGCTGGACCTGCACGACCCCGGTGATCTGCCGGCCGTTCGCGTCGTCGTGGGCGACACGGGAGACGTGACGGTGGTCCGCAAGGCGCTGTCCGGCGTGGACGCGGTGGTGCACTGCGCCGCCATCCCGTCGCCGACGCTCGGCACGCCCGAGGACGTGTTCTGCGGCAACACCCGCAGCACGTTCGTGGTGCTGGAGGAGGCGGCGCAGGTGGGGGTGGCCCGGGCGGTGCTGGCCGGCAGCCAGTCCGCACTGGGGTTCGCCTGGTCGCCGCTGCCGACCCCGCCGCTCTACCTGCCCGTCGACGAGGCGCATCCGCTGCTGGCCGCGGACCCGTACGCACTGAGCAAGCAGGTCGACGAGCAGATCGGCCGGATGATCGCGCGCCGCTACGGGATGACGGTGGTGACGCTGCGGTTCCCGCTGCTCGGCGGCTTGACCGAGCGCCTGCCGACGTTCGCCGAGCGCTATCGGGCCGATCCGGGGGAGGGCGCCCGGTCGTTGTGGGCATACCTGGAGGACCGTGACGCGGCGACGGCGAACTGGCTGGCGCTGACCCGGCCGCTGAGCGGCGCCCGGGAGATCTTCGTGGCAGCCCCGGAGACGCTGGCCGCGCTGCCGACCGAGGAACTGCTCGACCGTTTCCATCCGGGGGTGCCGCGGCGCGCGGCGCTGCCGGGCCGCGCCGTCCCGTTCGACCTTTCCCAGGCCGACCGCCTGCTCGGCCTGGTCCCGGAGCACCTGTACGGCTGAACCGGGGGCGTTGTGTGCAGGTTCGGTGACGAGGGCGCCGCCGCCGCCCCCCGTTGATCAAACTGGGCGCCATGACACCGGAAGAGATCAGCACCGCCGCCACCGCCGACCGCGCCCTGGCCTATGCGGCGCGTGGCCTGCTGATCGGCCTCGCCATGACCGTGCTCCTGGTCGTGGCGGTGGAGTCCACCGGCGCGATGCTGTCCGGTGACGATGCGGACTCGCCGCTGGCGGCCGCGGCCGCCCTGCTCATGATGGCGCTGTCGGGTGTCCTGGTCGGCCCGCTGGTCGGCCTGCTGCTGGCCTGGGCGCTGCGGTTGCCCAGGCCGTGGGCCGTCTCGTTGGCGGGCGCGGCGGCCGGTGTCCTGCTGCTGTGCGGTGGGGCCCGACTCGGCATGACCGATGCCGAGCCGTACTGGCTGCTGCCCGGATTCCTGCTCACGGTCGTCTACGCCGGGGCCGCCGCGCTGTCGGCGTTCGGTGGCCGGTCCGTCGATGCGGCCTCCGATGCGGCCGAGCGTGAGGGAATGCCGGCACGCCTTGACAGCTGAGGGTATGCCTTGCCTAATTTACGGACGTGGATCGGAAATCCATTCACGACCTGCCTTGATGGCCGCCCCGTATTGGCAAGCCCAATGGTGTAGGTTAGCCTAACCTAAGTGCTGGCGAGGAGGCGCGCCGGCGATGCTTAGGAACGGGACCGCAATGACAGAACAATCGTTTGGCGGGGACGTCGTCCATGACATCGTGGGCGTGGGATTCGGTCCGTCCAACCTGGCCCTGGCCATCGCCGCCGCGGAGAGTCCGGCACCGGTCAGCGCGGTGTTCCTCGAACGGCAGGCCGCGTTCGGCTGGCACCGGGGCATGCTGCTCGACGACGCGACGATGCAGGTCTCGTTCATGAAGGACCTGGTCACCCTGCGCGACCCGGCGAGCCGGTTCAGCTTCCTGTGCTACCTGCACAGCCGCGGGCGGCTGATCGACTTCATCAACCACAAGAGCCTGTACCCGCTGCGGGTCGAGTTCCACGACTACCTCGAGTGGGCGGCGGAGCAGGTCAGCGGGATGGTCCGGTACGGGCACGAGGTCGTCGACGTGCACCCGGTGTACGAGCGCGGCCGGGCCGACCACCTGATGGTGGTGGCACAGGGTCCGCGTACCGCGACGGCGCTGCGGGCGCGCAACGTGGTGTTCGCGACCGGTCTGTCCCCGCAGCTGCCCGACGGCGTCGCGCCGTCGCCGCGGGTCTGGCACAGCCAGGACCTGCTGCACCAGGTCGGACAGTGGTCGGGCGCTCGGCGCTTCGTGGTGGTCGGCGCGGGCCAGAGCGCGGCCGAGGCGACCGCTTTCCTGCACGAACGCTTCCCGGCGGCCGAGATCTGCGCGGTCTTCTCCCGGTACGGCTACAGCCCGGCCGACGACAGCCCGTTCGCCAACCGCATCTTCGACCCGGCCGCGGTCGACGACTTCTTCGCCGCTCCGCAGCAGACCAAGCAGATGCTGCTCGACTACCACCGGAGCACCAACTACTCGGTGGTCGACCTCGACCTCATCAACGACCTCTACCGGCGCGTCTACCAGGAGAAGGTGCTCGGCCAGGAGCGGCTGCGCATCTTCAACGCAAGCCGGATGACCGCGGTGCGCGACTGCGGCGACCGGGTCCAGGTCGAGGTGTCCTCGCTGCTCACCGGCGAGCGGACCGCACTGGACGCGGACATCCTGGTCTGTGCCACCGGCTACCGCCAGGCCGATCCGTCGGGCCTGCTCGGCGATCTCGCCGGGCACGTGCGCCGGGACGGCGACGGACGGCTGACGGCCGGGCGCGACTACCGGCTGGCCACCGGGTCCGATCTGGCCTGCGGCGTCTACCTGCAGGGCGGCACCGAGCACTCGCACGGCATCACGTCCTCGCTGCTGTCGGCGACCGCGGTGCGCGCGGGGGAGATCCTGCAGTCCGTTCTCGACCACCGTGACGGGCCCGCGGCCACGCTCACCGCGGAGGTGCCCGCTCTGATCACCCGCCCGCGGGCTGCCGCGGCGCAGCCGGCCGTCCTGGGTGGAGCACTCTGATGATCTGTCAGTAGCACTTCCGTGGCGCTGGGTGTGGCCCGGCACGACCGTGCCGGTCTATGCTTCCGCTGCATCACCACGACGGTCAATGGAGGCGTCAGTGTCGCAGGACGGCGGTCCGGTTGCGGGTGGCGAGGAGGTCGCGCCGCCGGGCGTCGACACGAGCACGCCGCACTCGGCGCGGATGTACGACTGGTGGCTGGGCGGCAAGGACAACTTCGCCGCGGACCGGGCCATGGGTGACGCCTTCATCCAGGCGATCCCCACCATCAAGACGATGGCCAAGGAGAACCGGAAGTTCCTCGGCCGCGCGGTGAAGTACCTCGTCGCCGACGCGGGCATCCGGCAGTTCCTCGACATCGGCACCGGCATCCCGACCCGGCCCAACCTGCACGAGGACGCGCAGGCCATCGCGCCGGAGACCCGGGTGGTCTACGTGGACAACGACCCGATCGTGCTGGCCCACGCGCGGGCGCTGCTGGTCAGCTCGGAGCAGGGCCGCAGCGAGTACATCCACGCCGACCTGCGCAAGCCGCAGGAGATCCTGTCCGACCCGGCACTGCTGCAGACGCTGGACCTGAGCAAGCCCGTGGCGCTGATGATGGTCGCGGTGCTGATGCTGCTCAAGGACACCGAGGACCCGTGGGGCCACACCCGCGAGCTGATGGACGCGCTGCCCTCGGGCAGCCACCTCGCCATCACCCACCCGGGTCGCGAGTTCGACGAGCAGGCGATGGAGGTCATCCGCTCCTCTGCCGAGCGCGGCGGCATGACGGTCATCCCGCGCACCAAGGTGGACGTGGCGCGTTTCTTCGAGGGTTGGGACCTGGTCGAGCCGGGCGTCGTGCCGGTGATGGCCTGGCACCCCGACAGCGAACTCGAGGACCCGAACGGCGCCTTCTACTGGGCGGGCATGGCCCGCAAACGCTGAGCCGCAGACCGTATTGCCGGTCGTCGAGGACGACCCCGCCGCCGGGCGGGCTGAGCTGCAGGACCCGCCGCCGGGCGGCGGAACGGACAACTCGCACCGTTGTCGGTTCCGCCGCCCGGCGGTGACCTGAGGAGGGTCAGACGTAGCTCAGCGCGTCGATCGACAGATCGATGCGGTCACGCCGGGCCACGTAACGCGCGGTTCTGATCTCGACTTCCGTGCCGCGCGCCGTGCGCGAGCAGCAGATGACGGTGGCGGCGTGGCTGCTGGCCTCGTAGACGATGCCGGCGCGCCACTGGCCGTCGCGGTACACCCAGACCCGGTCGTGGGGCGCGTACGCGTCGGTGGGTACGACGTCGGCCACGGCTCGCGAGTCGGGGTGTGTTTTCGGTGCCATGGATCGGGTGTCCTCCTGTGGGGCGGAACATTCCGACGTGGCTCGTGCCGCGCGTGCCGGCGACTCCCCACGTCCGTGGACAGGCTGCCTTCGGTCACACCGCGTAACGCGACGCGCCCGGGAGGTAGCCGCATCCCGAGAAGGCTGAGCCTGCCGGTCCGGGAGGGGGTCCGTGCCGTCTGCCCAGGTGGAGGGGGTAGCGCCGCCGAAGGGATGGCCGACGGTAGCGCTTCCATTGACTGTGTTCGCTTAGCCGACCCCATGATGCACAGCTATCCTGTGCAAAAGCAAGCGCTGATGCACGTGCAGATGATCGTGTCATCTGCACGCGGCGTTTTTCTCTCTGGGGGCGGAGGATCGCGATGACGCACATCCACGGCGGTGCACCCGAGCTCGCCGCGATCGCGTGGCGCAAGAGCGTACGCAGTGGAGCTGACGGGAACTGTGTCGAGATCGGCCGGCTGCCCGGGGGGTCGGGCTTCGCCGTACGCCATTCGCGGGACCCGCAGGGGCCGGTGCTGCTCTACACGAGAGCGGAGATGAACGCGTTTCTGCTGGGTGTGTATGACGGGGACTTCGACGATCTACTTTCTTGACCGTTGATTCTCGACAGTCGGCCCGCGCTTTGCGACAGTATGCGCAGGAGATCACGCGGGCGGGGCAGGCGGAGGGCGCACGAATGGCGGCAGACCCGGAGAGTGGGTCGGGCGGCGGTCCTACCGTGCTGCGAATGCTCCTCGGAGCGCAGCTGCGGCGGTTGCGGGAGTCCCGCGGGATCAGCCGGGAGGACGCGGGCTGGCAGATCCGCGCCTCGGAATCGAAGATCAGCCGGATGGAACTGGGCCGGGTCGGCTTCAAGGAGCGTGACGTCGCCGACCTGCTGACCCACTACGGGGTGACCGACGAGGCCGAGCGGGAAGCGATGGCCGCCCTGGCCCGGCAGGCCAACGAGCCGGGCTGGTGGCACCAGTACGGTGACGTCTACCCGGCCTGGTTCCAGTCCTATCTCGGCCTGGAGTCCGCGGCGCAGGTCATCCGGACCTACGAGGTCCAGTTCGTGCCCGGCCTGCTGCAGACGGCCGATTACGCGCGGGCCGTCATCATGCTGGGCCACGGCGGCAAGCCGGAGCCCGAGGTGAGCCGCCGCGTCGAGCTGCGGATGACCCGTCAGCAGATCCTGCACCGGCAGCATCCGCCGCACCTGTGGGCCGTGGTCGACGAGGCGGCGCTGCGCCGGCCGGTCGGCGGTCGCGCGGTGATGCGCAGCCAGATCGCGGCGCTGCTGAAGTCGACCAAGCAGCCGAAGGTCACGCTGCAGGTGATGACGTTCGACAAGGGCGGCCATGCCTTCAGCAGCGGCGCGTTCTCGCTGCTGCGCTTTCCCGACCACGACCTGCCCGACGTGGTCTACCTGCAGCAGCTGACCAGCGCGCTCTACCTCGACAAACGCGAGGACGTCGAGCAGTACGTCGCCGTCATGGAGCAGCTGTGCGTCGACGCGGCACCGCCGCAGGAGACCCCGGCCATCCTGGAGGGCATCCTGCGCGACCTCGATCGCTGACGTCTACTCGACCGGCGCCTCGACGGGCAGCAGCACCCGGAACCGGGTGTCGCCGGGCTCCGAGGTGACCCGGATGTCGCCGTGGTGCTTGTTGACCACGATGCGGTACGAGATGTCCAGGCCCAGGCCGGTGCCCTCGCCGACCGGCTTGGTGGTGAAGAACGGCTCGAAGATGCGCGGCCGGATCGCCGGGTCGATGCCGCCGCCGGTGTCGCCGACCTCGACGAACACGCAGTCGTTCTCGCGTCCGGTGCGGATGGTCAGCGTGCCGGAGCCCTTCATCGCGCCCAGCGCGTTGTCGATGAGGTTGGTCCAGACCTGGTTCAGCTCGGCGGCGTACGCCGGGATCTTCGGCAGGGTCCGGTCCAGTTCCTTGACCACGGTGAGGTCTTTGGAGACCTTGCCGGAGAACATCGCCAGCGTCGCCTTCACCAGGTCGTTGACGTCGACCTCCTGGTACGGCGCCCGGTCCAGCTGCGAGTACTGCTTGGCCGCGGCGACCAGGCCGGAGATGCGGGAGACCGAGTCCTCGATCTCGCCCATCAGCAGCTCGGTCTCCAGGGTGTAGGTCAGCCAGCGCACCGCGGACTCGAAGTTCTCCGCGCCGACCGTGCTGGACACCTGCTCCAGCCACTCCTGGTCGACGCCGCCCGCGACCAGCGTCGGGGCGATGTCCCATGCGCCCGTGATGTCGCGGTCCTCGAGCCAGTCGGCCAAAGCGTCCTCGGCGTCGGAGGTCTGCACCGGGGTGAGCTGGGCAGCGCCGTCGATCCGCTTGACCGCCTCCTCCTGCAGGTCGACGAGCTGGCGCAGCCGGGTGCCGTCGAGCCGGCCGTCGGCGATCAGCGACAGCTTGTGCCGCATCCCGGCGACGCGCTGGCGCAGCACCGCGGTGGCGCGTACGGCGGCCGCGGCGGGGTTGTTCAGCTCATGGGTGAGCCCGGCCGACAGCGAGCCCAGGGCCAGCAGGCGTTCGCGCTCGCCGACCAGGGTCTGCATGCTGCGCATGCCGAAGAACAAGCCCTCCAGTAGGTGCATCGCCATCGGGAACCAGTCGCGCATCACGATGCCGAAGTCGGCGGCGGGCAGCACGAAGAACTCGGTGTCGGAGACCGCCAGCATGGAGTGCACGTAGCGCTGGGGCACCCGGTCGCCGAGGTAGGCCTGGGTGGCGCCCGCGTACACGCCGCGCTGGTCGGTGCGGCTGACCTCGATGCTGTCGCCGTGCACCTGGCGGCTGAGCGCGATGGTGCCCGACAGCAGCACGTAGAAGCAGCTGGCCTCGTCGCCCTCGGCGAAGACGGGACCGGCGGGGATGCATTCGATGCGGCCGTGTTCGGCCAGCCAGGTGAGCTGGCCGTCGTCGAGCGCTTCGAACAGGAACAGCTCGCGCAGCAGCTCGGGGGTGAGTTCGATGGTCACTGCCCCTCCAGGTATCGGTGTACGAGTGAGATGGCCATGGCGCCCTCACCGACGGCGGAGGCGACGCGCTTGACCGAGTCGGACCGCACGTCGCCGGCGGCGAACACGCCCGGCACGCTCGATTCCAGGTGGTAGGGGTCGCGGGACAGCGGCCACCCGGCCGGGCGCTTGCCGCCGCTGAGCAGATCTGGCCCCGTCAGCACGAACCCGTGCTCGTCGCGGGCGACCACGCCGTCCAGCCAGCCGGTGCCCGGCTCCGCGCCGATGAAGATGAACAGCCAGGACGCGTCGACGGTGCGCTCCACCCCGGTATTGGTGTCGAGCAGGGTGATGTGCTCCAGATGCTCGCTGCCCCCGCCTGCACAGACCTGGGTGTGCGGATGCACGGTGATGTTGTCGATCGCCTCGATCTGGTCGATCAGGTAGCGCGACATGGACCGGCGCAGGTCGTCGCCGCGGATGAGCATGTGCACGTGGCGGGCGTAGCGGGAGAAGTAGACGGCGGCCTGGCCGGCCGAGTTGGCCCCGCCGACGATGTAGACCTCCTCGTCCTTGCAGCCGGGCGCCTCGGTGGCCGCTGAGCCGTAGAACACGCCGCGGCCGGTAAGGTCCGCGCAGCCGGGCACGTCGAGCATCCGGTACGACACGCCGGTGGCCAGCACCACGCTGTGCGCGGCGATGCGGCTGCCGTCGGCGAAGTGCACCACCCGGGCCGAGCCGCAGGTCTCCAGCGCGGTGACCTCGCGGGCCGACAGCAGCTCCGCGCCGAACTTGAGAGCCTGTCGGCGGGCCCGCTCGGTCAACTGCGCGCCGGACACGCCGTCGGGAAAGCCGAGGTAGTTCTCGATGCGGCTGCTCTGCCCGGCCTGCCCGCCGGTGGCGCGCCGCTCGACGAGCACGGTGCGCAGGCCCTCTGAGGCGGCGTACACGGCCGAGCCGAGCCCGGCCGGTCCCGCCCCGACGACGATCACGTCGTAGAAGTCCGAGGCCGGGGTGGTGGTCAGGCCGATGTTGCCGGCCAGCTCGGCCTCGTTGGGCTGGACCAGTGTCTTGCCCTCGGCGGTCACCACCAGCGGCACGTCGTCGGCGGTCAGCCCGGCCGCGGCCAGCAGGCGCGCGCCCTCCGGGTCGTCGGCGACATACCAGCGGAACGGGACGAGGTTGCGGGCCAGGAAGTCGCGGACCTTGTAGGAGTGGGCGGACCAGCGGTGCCCGACCACGCGCAGCTCGGCGGTGGCCGCATCCGGGGTCGCCAGCCAGGACTGGAGCAGGTCGTCCACGACGGGGTAGAGGTGCTCCTCCGGCGGGTTCCACGGCTTGAGCAGGTAATGGTCCAGGTCGACCAGGTTGATCGCGTTGATCGCCGCGTCGGTGTCGGCGTACGCGGTCAGCAGCACCCGCCGGGCCCGCGGGTAGAGGTCCATCGCCGATTCCAGGAACTGGATGCCGTTCATCTGCGGCATCCGGTAGTCGGCCAGCAGCACGGCGACCTGCTGCCCGCGCAGCTTCAGCTCACGCAGCGCGTCCAGGGCCTCGGCGCCCGAACTCGCCCGTACCACCCGGTAGTTCTCGCCGTAGTGGCGGCGCAGGTCACGCGCCACCGCGCGGGAGACGTTCGGGTCGTCGTCCACGGTCAGGATCGCGGGAGTGCTCATGTCACCTATCAAACACCTTTACCGGCCCGCTCCATGGCGAGTCGATCACAAGGGCATCACCGGTCCCGCCTGTAACTTTCATGCCGCGGCGAGCCGGTCGAGATCGGCGGCGAGCTGTCCGCCGGCCGAGGCCAGGAGTTCCCCGTTCTCCTTCTCGGGGTAGCCGCGCACGGCCGTCTCCGCCACCAGGATCAGCCACAGGTAGACCCGGTACAGGGTGAGGCGGGTCTGCTCGTCGGCGGTCAGCGGCCGCCCGAGGAAGCCGTCGAGCACGGCCGCGGCCTGCTCCTCGGGGACCCACGTGGCCAGCGAGACCAGCTCGGCGATCGGGTCGCCGTAGAACGCGCGCTCGCCGTCGATGATGGCCTCGACCCGCCAGCCGTCCCCGTCGGGCAGCACGAACACGTTGCCGTCCCACAGGTCGAAGTGGACCAGCGCGGGCGCCGTCACCACGTCGAGCAGCGGCGCGTGCCGCACGACCAGCTCGCGGATCTCGTCGGCGGGCCGGGCCAGGGGCCGGTCGGTCGCCGTGGCGTCGGCCAGGATGTCGTCGACGAAGTGCAGGAACGACTCCCGCCAGGACGACGAGCGGGTGCGCCCGTCGCGGCGAGGGTAGCCGAAGCGCTCGCCGGTGACGGCGGTGACGGCGGCGGCGATGCGCCCCAGTTCATGGCGCACCGCCAGCACATGCTCGGCTGCCATCGTCTGCTTGGCCTGCTCGAAGGAGACTCCACGCAGGCGGTCCATGACCATGACCCCGCCTTCCGGGTCGGCGTGCCACATCCGCGGCAGCGGCACGCCCGCCCGCGCGGCCCGCTCGAAGAACTCGATCTCGGTGTGCATCAGGTCGACCTCGTAGGTCAGCATCGTCAGGCCCTTGTCGGGCGCCACCTTCAGCACCACTTCACGGCCGTCGGCCAGGCGCACGGCGTGGGCGGCGTTGAAGAAGCCGTCCGTGAACTCCTCCTGCCCGGCGACGACGGCGGTGTCGCCCAGGCCCTGCCGGATCAGGCGGGCGATGTCGGCGTCGGACAGCACGGGCTTGGTGATACTGCGCATGGGCCAGATGATGAAGTGAGAGCGCTCTCCGATGCAAGGGCCGTCGGGCCGGTCGGGGACACGGGATTGACGCAGACTGTTGCGTCCGGGTTACGGGAGCCTTACGCTCCAACACAAATGGGAGCGCTCCCGTCCACTGTCGTCGATGTCTGATCCACTCTGGATGATCGTCGGCAGGGTCGGGAGCCGGGTGAACCCGCTTGGGCGGGCCACCCGTGTCACCCCCGGTGCCCGCCGGGGGCGAGGGCCTGCCCGGCCCGTGGCTGGGAGCGCTCCCGACCTGCGGCGGCCACCGATCGCCGACCGCACCACCGCTTCCGGAAGGTTCTCCATGGCACTCACCAGGAAGGCGGGGATCCGCAGGCGACTGCGCATCCCTCTCGCGCTGGCCACGCTGGCCACCACGCTGGCGGCCGGCGCGGCCGTGCTCGCCCCGACCACCGCCGCCGCCGCGGTGCCGGAGAAGGACTGGCTGCACGTCCAGGGCAACAAAGTGGTCGACGAGGCCGGCAACGAGGTCTGGCTGACCGGCGTGAACTGGTTCGGCTTCAACGCCTCCGAGCGGGTCTTCCACGGCCTGTGGTCGGGCAACATCACCACCATCACCAAGGGCATGGCCGACCGCGGCATCAACCTGGTCCGCGTGCCGATCTCCACCCAGCTGCTGCTGGAGTGGAAGAACGGCCAGACGGTCGCCGCGCCGAACGTGAACACCTACGCCAACCCCGAGCTGGCCGGCAAGAACAACCTGCAGATCTGGGACTACTGGCTGCAGCTGTGCGAGCAGTACGGCATCAAGGTCATGCTCGACGTGCACAGCGCCGAGGCCGACAACTCCGGCCACATCCACCCCGTGTGGTGGAAGGGCACGATCACGGTCGAGCAGTTCTACCAGGGCTGGGAGTGGGTGACCAACCGGTACAAGAACAACGACACCATCGTCGCGATGGACATCAAGAACGAGCCGCACGGCACCCCCAACCAGCCCCCGCGGGCCAAGTGGGACAACAGCACCGACCAGGACAACTTCAAGTACGCCTGCGAGACCGCGGGCAAGCGCATCCTGGCGATCAACCCGAACGTGCTGATCCTGTGCGAGGGCATCGAGGTCTACCCGCGGGCGGGCGAGACCTGGAGTTCCCCGAACACCGATCCCGACCTGTCGCCCAACTACTTCTACAACTGGTGGGGCGGCAACCTGCGCGGGGTGCGCCAATACCCGGTCAACCTGGGCGCCAACCAGGACCAGCTGATGTACTCGCCGCACGACTACGGCCCGCTGGTCTACGAGCAGCCGTGGTTCCAGGGCACGTTCGACAAGACCTCGCTGACCAACGACGTATGGCGGCCGAACTGGTTCTACATCCACGAGGACGGCATCGCGCCGCTGCTGATCGGTGAGTGGGGCGGCCGGCTCGGCCAGGACGCCCGGCAGGACAAGTGGATGACCGCGCTGCGTGACCTGATCGTGCAGTACCGCCTGCACCAGACGTTCTGGGTGCTCAACCCGAACTCCGGGGACACCGGCGGCCTGCTGCTCGACGACTGGGCCACCTGGGACACCGCCAAGTACAACCTGCTCAAGCCGGCGCTGTGGCAGCACCAGGGCAAGTTCGTCAGCCTCGACCACCAGGTCCGGCTCGGCGGCGCGACCAGCACCACCGGCTACAACCTCGCCGACGTGTACGGCGGCGGGGGCACCGGCGGCGACACCATCGCCCCGTCCGCGCCCGGCAACCCGAGCGTCACCGGCGTCACCAGCAGCTCGGTGTCGCTGTCC
This sequence comes from Catellatospora sichuanensis, assembly GCF_007483665.1. GTDB lineage: Bacteria > Actinomycetota > Actinomycetes > Mycobacteriales > Micromonosporaceae > Catellatospora > Catellatospora sichuanensis. The sequence continues at coordinate 180,536 of NZ_VIQO01000014.1, read as the reverse complement.
TGGGGCGCGGCCACCGACAACGTCGGCGTCACCGCGTACGAGGTCTACCGCGCCGGCACCAAGGTGGCGACGGTCTCCGGACTGACCTACACGGACACGGGGCTGTCCGCGTCGACGGCGTACCAGTACACGGTGCGGGCACGTGACGCCGCGGGCAACGTCTCGGCGGCGTCGGCCGCGGTCACCGGCACCACGTCCGGCGGCGGCGGGGGCGGCGGCAGCGGCTGCACGGCGACCATGCGGGTGATCGGCTCCTGGCAGGGCGGCATGCAGGGCGAGGTGACCGTCACCAACACCAGCACCATGACGTCGGCGGCGTGGTCGGTCGTGCTGAACATCCCGGCGACGCTGACCATCAGCAACCTGTGGAACGGCACCCGGACCGGCAACACGGTCACCAACGCCCCCCACAACGGCTCTCTCGCCCCGGCGGCGAGCACGACCTTCGGGTTCGTGGCGAGCGGCACCGGCTCGGTCACCGTGACCAGCTGCGCCATCGCCGTGCCGTGACCACCCCGGCCGGCGGTGGGCCCCTCCCCGCCGCCGGCCGGTCCCGCCGCCTGTCCGAAGCGGCCCGTCAGAGCTTCGCGCCCTGATCCGTGGCCCGGCCGGGCCGCCCGGCCCGCGGAACGCGCCGTCCTCCCCGGCGCGTTCCGCGGGCGCGGGACCGCCGACCATCCAGCCGATCACTGGAGTCATCGATGAGACGTCCCACCTACCGGCGGATTCGCCTGGTGCTCGCCACCGCGGCCGCCGCCCTCCTGCTCCCGCTCCCCGCCGCGCCCGCGGCGGCCGACGTCGACACCAGCCCGGTCCGGGTCAACCAGATCGGCTACCTCACCGGCGCCGACAAGATCGCCACCGTCGTCACCACGGGCGGGGCCCGCGCCTGGCAGGTGCGCCAGGTGAGCGGCGGCGCCGTCGTCGCCTCCGGCACCACCACCGTGTACGGCAGCGACCGCGCCTCCGGCGACACCGTGCAGCAGGCCGACTTCAGCGCGCTGAGCACGCCCGGCGACTACGTGCTCTGGGTCGACGGCGTCGGCACCAGCGTGCCGTTCACCGTCTCGGCGTCCTCGCTCTACCCGGCCCTGGGCCGCGAGGCGATGCAGTACTTCTACTTCCACCGCATGGGCGCGGCCGTCGAGGGCCAGTTCCTGCAGAACGCCGGGCACGCGCACGCCGCACTGCACCCCGGCGACGAGTCGGTGCCCTGCTACAACAGCTGGTGCGGCAGCCAGCGGCTGAACGTGCGGCACTCCTGGGCCGACGCCGGGGACTTCGGCATCTACGCGGTCAACCACGCCGTGTCGGCGTGGACGCTGCTCAACCTGCTGGAGCGGGAGCCCGCCGCGTACGGCGACGGGTCGTTGTCGATCCCGGAACGGGCCAACGGCCGCCCGGACATCCTGGACGAGGTCGAGTTCGGCTCGCGCTGGATGGCGGGCCTGCTGCCGTCGACCGGCCTGGCCTCGCACAAGGTGCACAACCACGCCTGGAGCGCGTTCCCGGTGACCTCGGTCGATCAGGAGAACGGGCTGGCCCGCTCGGCGATGGGGCCGTCGACGAACGCGACGTACGCCGTGGCGCGAACCAACGCGCAGCTCGCGCGGGTGCTGGCGCCGTACGACGCGGCGCGCGCGGCGACGCTGTGGGGCATCGCCAAGGACGCGTGGACCAGGGCCGAGGCGCAGCCGAACGTGGACTACAACACCACCTCCGACGCCGAGGGCGGCGGCGACTACGGCGACACGAAGAACAGCGACGACCGGTACGCGGCCGCGGCGGAGCTGTACCTGACCGCGCTCAAGCGCACCGACGCCGCCCTGTCGGGCTACCGCACCGCGGTCACCGGGTCGCCGCACTACCGGGAGATGGGGCAGTTCGACTGGGCCGAGGTCGCCGCGACCGGGACCCTGTCGCTGGTCAGCGTCGCCAGCGACCTGCCCGCCGCGGACCTGGCCACGATGCGCGCGAACGTGCGCGGCTTCGCCGACCAGATCGTCGCCACGTTGCGCGGCGAGGGCTATCCGTCGCTGATCGGCGGCGCGTCGGCGTACCCGTGGGGCTCGAACTCGTTCATCGCCAACCGGATGCTGGTGCTCGGCGTGGCCTACGACGACTCGGGCAGCCTGGCCTACCTCAAGGCGACGAACCGGGCCATGGACTACCTGATGGGCAACAACGCGATGCGCCTGTCGTACGTCACCGGCTACGGCGAGTACGCCGAGACCGACCTGCACGACCGCTGGGCGTGGGGCAGGTATCCGGGGCTCGCGTACCCGAAGGGCTGGCTGGCCGGCGGGCCGAACAACGAGCTGATCAACGATCCGGCCACGCCCACCGGCCGCCCGGCGGCCAAGTCGTACGCGCCGAAGAACACCGCGCCCGACGCGTGGGGCTCCAAGGAGAACACGATCAACTGGAACGCCCCGCTGGTCTGGGTGGCCACCCACCTCGACCGCAACGCGGCCGACCTGACCGGCGGCACGCCGCCGGTGGACGTCACCCCGCCGACCGTGCCCGGCAACCTCCGGGTCACTGCGACGTCGCCGACGTCGGTCTCGCTGGCCTGGGACGCGTCCACCGACAACGTCGGCGTCGTGGGCTACGACGTCTACCGCGGCACGGCCAAGGTCGGCACGCCGACCGGCACGTCCTACACCGACACCGGCCTGACCCCGTCGACTTCGTACCAGTACACGGTGCGGGCCCGGGACGCGGGCGGCTACGTCTCGGCCGCGTCCGCGGCGGTGACCGCGACGACCCAGGGCGGCGACGTCGTGCCGCCCGCGACACCGGCGAACCTGCGGGTCACCGCGACCGGCAGCAACTCGATCACCATCACCTGGGACCCGGTGCCGACCGCGGTGAGCTATGTTGTGCGGCGTGGCAGCGTCCAGGTCGCCGTGGTGACCGGGACGTCGTACACGGACACCGGGCTGAGCCCGAGCACGTCGTACACGTATACGGTGCAGGCCCGCAACGCCGCCGGCGACGCGTCGGTGTGGTCACCGCCGATCACCGCCACCACGTCCGCCCCGCCGACCGGCGGCGGGCTGACCGTCCGCTACAAGAACAACGACGGGTCGCCGACGGACAACTCGATCCGGTTCGGCCTGCAGGTGGTCAACAGCGGCACCGCCGCGATCGGCCTGACCACGGTCACCGCCCGCTACTACCTGACCCGCGACGGGTCGGCGGGCGTGACGGCGTACTGCGACTGGGCCCAGGTCGGCTGCGCCAGTGTGCGTACCACCGTGGTGAGCCTGCCCAGCCCGGTGGCCGGTGCGGACACCTACGTCGAGGTCGCCTTCACCGGCGGCACGCTCGCCGCGGGCGCGTCGACCGGGGAGATCCAGCTGCGGCTGCACAAGACCGACTGGAGCCCGTTCAACGAGGTCGGCGACTACAGCCGCGGCACCAACACCGCGTTCACGGACGCGCCCGCCATCCCCGGGTACGCGGGCGGCGTGCTCTCCTGGGGCACCCCTCCAGCGTGACCGGCCCGCCCGAGGGCTCCCCCGCCAGGGAGCCCTCGGGCAACCTTGCCCACATCCCCTAGGGTCTGCGCCATGGGCCTGACCGACCCCTTCACGGGCACCCTCTACCTGCCGGACAAGGCGATGCCGACCGGGACGTCCCCGGTCATGCTCGCCGACGGGCAGACCGTCGCCCACGTGCAGTACCACTTCTGGACGGTGCGGCAGCGCTTCGGCATCCTCGACCCGGCGGGCAACCTCGTCGCCGAGGGCATTTCACGGGGCATGATGGCGCGGACGTACGAGGTGACCGCCCCATCCGGGGCCCGCGTCATCGAGCTGCGGCTGGGGTTCTGGCGCCCGATCGACGGCGCGGTCGTCACCCTGGCCGGCGGGCGCACGGTCGAGGTGTTGAAGACCAGCATCTGGTCGGACCGCCGGTTCGAGTTCGCCGCGGCCGGGCGGCCGTTCGCGCGGATCACGCCGACGACCGGGGCGCTGTCGTTCCACCCGGACTCGTACGCGTTCGAGCTGACCGCGCCGGTGATGTCGGCCCTCGAAGCCATCTCCCTGGCGCAGGCACTGCGCACGGCGGTCCGTGCGATGCGGGCGGCGGCAAGCGGCTGACCTGCATCTTTCCGGTGAACCATCGGTGCGGCCGGTTCGTTTTGCGGTCATAAGGCTGCACAATGGACACGTTGCTGCCGGCCCATCCGGGGCGGGCACCTGCCCCCAGGAGTGTCCATGCGGCTCCGAGCCCGCCGTTCCGGCGCTGTCCTCACCGTCCTCGCCGCGGCAGGTGCGGCCCTCGTCCCCGTCGGCGCGCCCGCGGTCGCGGTGTCCGCGGCCAACGCCGTCGTGGTGTGGAACCAGCACACCGAGGACACGATCCGCAACGCCGGCCCGTTCGTGCCGCACGTCGCCCTGATCAACCGGGCCATGGTGCACGGTGCCGTATACGACGCGGTCAACGGCATCGCCCGCACCCACCGGCCGTACCTGGTGCAGGTCGGCGCGCAACCGGGCGACTCGGTGGACGCCGCCGCGGCCACCGCCGCCTTCCGGATGCTGAAGCACCTGTTCCCGGCCCAGACCGCGGCGCTGCAGGCCAAATACGACACCGCGCTGGCGGCGGTGCCCGACGGTCCCGCGAAGCTGGGCGGCATCACCGACGGCGAGCAGGCCGCGACCGCGATGATCGAGGCACGCACCGGGGACGGCCGCGGTGGCCCGGCGGACGTGGTGATCGGCACCGAGCCGGGGCAGTGGCGACCCACGCCGCCCGCGTTCGCGATCGACCCGGCACCCTGGGCTGGCGATGTGAAGCCGTTCCTCGTGCCCGACGTGGCGGCGCTGCGCTCGGCTGGCCCGAACCCGCTGACCAGCGCGGCGTACGCGGAGGAGTTCAACGAGGTCAAGTCGGTCGGCTCGCGTACCAGCACCACCCGCACCGCCGACCAGACCGATGCGGCCCGCTGGTGGGCCGCGGTGCCGCAGGAGGCGATGCTGCGCGCGCTGGCCACCGGCCACGGGCTGTCCGCGGCCGACAGCGCCCGGCTGTTCGCGCAGGTCGGCCTGTCCACCGCGGACGCCGTGATCGCCTGCCACAACGACAAGGCGCACTGGAAGTCCTGGCGGCCGGTCACCGCGATCCACGAGGCGGCGAACGACGGCAACCCGGCCACCGAGCCGGACCCGACCTGGACCCCGCTGCTGGACACCCCGCCCTGGTACGAGCACTCGTCCGGGCACTCCTGCAACGTCTCCGCCTGGAGCTACGCGCTGACCGACTTCTTCGACACCGACCAGGTCGCCTTCTCCGGCTTCAACGCCGTCACCGGCACCACCCGCAGCTTCACCCGGTTCTCCCAGGCCCGCAAGGAGATCATCGACGCCCGGGTGTGGGCCGGCATCCACTTCCGCACCGCCGACCACCACGGCGCGGTCATCGGCAAGAAGGTCGCCTTCTACGGCGCCAAGCACTACTTCCAGCCGGTCCAGGCGTCCTGACCCCCCGGGTCCCTCATCCGGTCACGGCCGGATGAGGGACACCCGGGTCACTCGCGGGGCCGGTTCTCCGTCGGCCCCATCTCGATGGCGAGGTGGCGCGCGGTATCGATCAGCGGCACGTGGCTGAACGCCTGCGGGAAGTTGCCGACCTGCCGGCGCGCGTGGGTGTCGTACTCCTCCGCCAGCAGTCCCACGTCGTTGCGCAGGGCGAGCAGCCGTTCGAAAAGCTCGCGGGCCTCGTCGACGCGTCCCATCAGGGCGTAGTTCTGCGCCAGCCAGAACGTGCAGGCCAGGAACGCGCCCTCACCGGGCGGCAGGCCGTCCACCGTGGACCCGGGGTGCTGGGTGTAGCGCTGCACGAAGCCGTCCTTCATCAGCTCGCGCTCGATCGCGGCGACCGTGCCGCGCACCCGCTCGTCGGTGGCGGGCAGGAAGCCGACCAGCGGCATCATCAGCAGCGACGCGTCCAGCTCCGCAGACCCGTAGAACTGGGTGAACGTCTCGCGGCGCGGGTCGTAGCCCTTGTCGAGGATGTCGGCCCGGATCTGCTCGCGCAGTTCGCGCCATTGGTCCACCGGCCCGGACTGGCCGAACTGCTCCGCGTCCTTGACCGCGCGGTCGGCGGCGACCCATGCCATGAGTTTGGAGTGCGTGAACTGCTGCGCCCCGCCGCGCACCTCCCAGATGCCGTCGTCGGGCCGGGTCCAGTTCTCGGACACGAAGCTCATCAGGGCCCGCTGCAGGTCCCAGGTGTGCTGGTCGTACTCCAGCCCGGCCTTGCGGGCCTGGTGCAGCGCGTCCATGACCTCGCCGTACACGTCGAGCTGGAACTGCTCGGAGGCGGCGTTGCCGATGCGCACGGGCTTTCCGCAGTAGCCGGGCAGCCACTCCGCGATGCGCTCGGTGAGCAGGCGCTCGCCCGCCACGCCGTACATGATCTGCAGCTGGGACGGGTCGCCCGCGATGGCCCGCAGCAGCCAGGCCCGCCAGGCCCGGGCCTCGTCGACGAACCCGGCGTACATCAGCGACTGCAGGGTGATGGTGGCGTCGCGCAGCCAGCAGTAGCGATAGTCCCAGTTGCGGACCCCGCCGAGCTCCTCGGGCAGCGAGGTGGTCGCCGCGGCGACGATGCCGCCGGTCGGGCCGTAGGTCAGGGCCTTGAGGGTGAGCAGTGAGCGGACCACGGCCTCTCGCCAGGGCCCCTCGTAGGTGCAGCCGGCGATCCACTCCTCCCAGTACGAGACCGTGCCCTCCAGGGCCACGATCGGGTCCACCGGGTGCGGGGTGGGCAGGTGCGACTCGCGCCAGGTCAGCACGAACGGCACGTGGAAGCCCGCGCCGACGCTGAAGTCGGCGACCGTGGCCAGGTTCTCCCCGTGCAGCGCGACCGGGGTGCGCAGCCATACCGCGTCCGGCCCGGCGATGGCGACCGTGTCGGTGTCGACGCGGCGCACCCACGGCACCACGTGCCCGTAGTCGAAACGCAGTCGCAGGTCCATGCGCATCGGCACCCGGCCGTGCACGCCCTCGACGATGCGCACCACGTCGGCCGCCTCGCCGCGCGGCGGCATGAAGTCGACGAGCCGCACGGTGCCCTCGTCGGTGTCGAACTCCGTCTCCAGCACCAGCGTGTCGCCGCGGTAGCGCCGCCGCACCGCGCGCACCGGGGTCGCCGGGGCGATCTGCCAGCGGCCGTGGTCGGGGTCGCCCAGCAGCGCCGCGAAGATCGCACCGGAGTCGAACCTGGGCAGGCAGAGCCAGTCGATCGACCCGTCGTTGCCGACTAGCGCCGCGGTCTGGGTGTCGCCGATGACCGCGTATTCCTCGATGCGAAGTGGCATGGCAACGACGTTACCCGTGTGCGCGCCGGTGTAACGGTTCCGATCCCGACAGCGGTTGTCGCATTGTCGTCGCAGGTCAAGATGGACTTGAGCGAACGCTCAAAGAGCACTATCCTGCCTCTTGAGCGAGTGCTCAAACGGCCTCGCCGCCCCTCTTCGACCACGGAGACCGCCATGAGCCAGCTGCCCGAGCCGACCGCATCCCCAGGCCCGGAGGCCCTGCCGAAGCAGGACGCCCTGCCCGCCCCGGGCGGCGTCGCCGCACCAGCTGCCCCCGTGTCGCGCCGCCGCAGCGCGGCCCGGTGGGGGATCGCGGGCGTCGCCGCGCTCGTCGTGGCCGGGGTGACGGTGGGCGCGGTGCGGGTTGGCGGCGCCGTCTCCGGCCCGGAGGCGGCGTTGCCCGGCGCCGCGGCCGCCGCACAGCCCGGTGGCGACCTCGCCGCGGCCGATGCGCCGGTCGCCCCGATCGCGTTCACCGCGACGCCGCCCGCGCAGGCCCCGGACTCCTTCGACCCGCTGGTGCGCTTCGCCCGCTTCGGCCGGCTGCCGGCGGGCATGGTGCCCCGGACCACCGTGGTCCAGGCGGGCGACCAGGGCGGATACACCATCGAGGCCGGCCTGCCGGAGCGCAGCATCGGCGCGCAGGTGGCGGTGACCTTCTTCCCCCGCGGCGTCACGCCACACCGCGAGTGCCTGGCCACCGCGAACCTGGTCCGGCCGATGCGCGGCATGGCGTCCACGCCTACCGCCGCCGCGGCACCGGCCGTTCCGGCGGTGCACGGCAAGCCCGTGAAGGCGGTCGACGGGCGTATGCGCTGGGAGTACGCACCCGGCGCGTGGGCCGAGGCGGTCGGCAAGGACCTGGTCGACCGGGAGGGCGAGGATCCCGCCGCGAACCTGCGCGCCCTGGCCGACATCGCCGCAGACCTGCGCTACGGCGTCGAGGCGCTGCGCTTCCCGCTGGTGGTCGGCGGCGTCCCGCGGAGCCTGCGCCTGGCCGTGGCGTCGGTGACCGAGCGATCGAAGACCGGGTGGAGCAGCGGCCTGGTGTTCACGGCAGGGCCTTACTGCGGCGGCGAGAACGTGGCGCCGAAAGACGCGCTCGCCGTGCGGGTCGACGCGATCATCCCCGGGTATGGCTGGACCGGCGACCACAGCAACGCGACCGTGGACGGCCGCCACGCCGTCAAGCAGGAGTTCCCGACCGGAGCGACCGGCCTCGCCGTGTACGACAACCCCGGCCCACATGTAGCCGTCACCACGAGCGACGCGGCCACGACGCAGCTGGTGGGCGGCGACGGGCTGGTCGGCCTCTACCGCCGCATCCAGGTGCTCGGCGCCACCGACCTGTCCACCATCGCCCAGCCTGCCGACCAGGGCGGTTGGACGACGGACCCGGTCCGCTGACGTCGCCGTGGCCTCGTCGGCGTCGCCGCGTCACCGGTCGGGGGTCAGCAGGACGGCGCGGGAGTCCACGTTGACCACGTGCCCGTCGCCCAATGTCGACAGCGGCTCCGGCCAGTGCACGTGGCCGCAGACGGTCAGTGGCGGCGCGGCGCGGCGGATCCGCTCGCCGAGTGCGGCGTTGCCGCGCTGGTCAGGCCGTCGGCCGGTGGGGCCCTCGTGCAGGACGAGCAGGTCGGGTGCGGTGGCCAGGGCGCGGTCGAGGCGGGTGAGCTGGTCGGCCTCGGCGCGGCGGCCCGGCCGGGCGGGATCGCCGACGATGCCGCCCACTCCGGCGAAGCGCACCCCGCCGCATGCGACCGCGTCGCCGTCGAGCAGGGCCGGGGCCGGGTCGAGCCCGGCCAGATCGGACGGCCGGAGCGCGTCGTGGTTGCCCAGTACGCCGGTGACGAACCGGCATCCGGCGGCGGCGAAGGCGAGCCAGACGTCGGCGACGTCACCGGACGCGCCGCGAACGTCGGCCGTGGGAGCGGAGTAGAGGTCGCCGGCGAGCACCACGGCGAGCCGCTCCGGTGGCGGCATGAGTCCCTGCTGTGCCCATCCGGCCAGGTGGTCGGCGAGCGCGACACCGAGCAGCACGGCCGCGCCGCCGTACGGCGACGGGGCGACGCCCTGCAGGTCACCCGCGACCAGGACGGCGTCGCAGCCTTCGGGCGCCCGTTCCACGGCCAGCCGCTGCACGGGCAGCCGCGCCGACTCGGTGCCGCCGCCCGATCGGGCCTGCCGGTAGGACAGGCCGGTCACGGTCGTCAGCTCGGTTCCGGTCACGCGCATCGCCTGACGGTAGCGGCCGTCTGGCCGGCGGAGCAGCCTGATTTCAGCGTACCGGTGGTTCTCGGCACCCGCTCGTGAAGCTGCTCGACGCTGGGCGGATGAGGCGATCGGCACGGCAACCCGGGCCTACCGGGTGGGCGACGAGCAGTTCGAAGCCCAAGGCGACCGCATGATCGAGGCGCTGTCGCTCGCCTGACCCGGCGTACGCCGCTCGATCCGCACCCGCCCTGACGGCAGCGGTTCGCGCGCGGACGCGTCAGCGCAGCGCCTTGCGCCTCGACGCGATCAGGGTCTGCAGTCCGTCGAGGATGCGGTCCAAGCCGAACTCGAAGGCCTGGTCCTGGCCGCCCTCGGCGGCGACCGCGGCCATCGTCTCGGCCAGCAGCGGAAAGCGGTCGCCGTGCTCGGCCAGCACGGCGACGACGCCGGCGCTGAACTGCGCGTCGGGATCGTGCATCGCGGCCGCCTGCTGAGCCATCATGCGGACGTGCCCGGCCAGCACCGCGATGGCGTCGAGGCGTTCGCCGCCGGACAGCCCGGTGTCCGCCAGCGCGGTCAGCGCGCACTCCATCCAACCCAGCTCGTGCGGGCCCAGCGGACGCGGTCCCACGGTCGCCTCCAGCGCCCAGGGGTGCCGCAGGTATGGCGTCAGCAGCCCGTGCGCCCATTCGCGCAGCGCCGCGCGCCAGTCACCGGGGTTCGGCGGGGGCGGCCCGCCGATCGCTCGCTCGACCATGAGCGCGACCAGCTCGCCCTTGCCGGGGAGATACCGGTAGAGCGACATCTTGGTGAAGCCGAGCTCGGCCGAGACGCGCTGCATGGAGACCGCGGCCAGGCCTTCGGCGTCGGCGACCGTGATCGCCGCGTCGGTGATCTGGAGCAGTGTCAGCGAGGGCTTGGGCCCGCGGGTGGGCTGGGCGCGTGCGCCCCAGAGGAACTCCATCGACACCGGCTTGCCCTCCTCCGAAAACTGTGTCTAGCATACACAGTTGAAACAGTGTCCGGTGGACACAATTAGGGGGGCGTCATGCGCAGCGTGCTCATCTCGGGAGCCGGCATCGCCGGTCCGGCTCTGGCGTACTGGCTGGGCCGGGCGGGCTACCGGCCGACGGTCGTGGAGATCGCGGCGGCTCCACGCCGTGGCGGCAGCGCCGTCGACTTCCGCGGCGGGCACCTGACCGTGCTGGAGCGCATGGGCGTGCTCGATGCGCTGCGCGAGGTGCAGACCGGCGGCAGCCCGATGCGCTTCGTCGACGCGGACGGCCGGCGGCTGATGGAACTGCCGGGCGACTTCGCCGGGGGAGAGGTGGAAGTGTTACGGGGCGACCTGGCCCGTGTCCTCTACGAGCACAGCCGCCCGCACGCCGAGTACGTCTTCGGCGACACGGTGACCACGCTGACCCAGACACCGGACGGCGTCGACGCGACGTTCGCCCATGGCCCGGCGCGCACGTTCGACCTGGTGATCGGAGCCGACGGGGTGCGCTCCACGGTGCGTCGGCTGGCCTACGGCCCGCACGGGCGGTACGTGTCGCACCAGGGCTACCACGTGGCGAGCTGGGAGGTGCCCGGCTTCTCCGGGCTGGGCCGCGGCAGCCTGCTCTACAACGAACCCGGCCGCATGATCAGCGTCGGCGGGGACCACCGCGACCCCGACCGGGCGTACGCCTTCGCCGTGTTCGCCTCGCCGTCGATCGACCACCCGCGCCGCGACCTCGATCGGCAGCGCGCGATCATCACGGCCGCCCTCGACGGCGTGGGCTGGCAGGCGTCGCGGCTGCTCGCCACCCTGCCGCAGGCGTCCGACCTTTACTTCGACGCGATCTGCCGGGTCGACGTCACCCCGTGGTCGCACGGTCGGATCGCGCTGCTCGGCGACGCCGCGTGCGGGGCGACGATCGGCGGCATGGGCGCCGGGACCGCGATCGTCGGCGCGTACGTGCTGGCGGGCGAGCTGGCCGCCGCGGGCGGCGACCACACCGTCGCGTTCGGACGCTACGAGGCGCTGCTCGGCGACTACGCCCGGCGCGGGCAGCAGGGCGGCGAGAACACCGGCAAGTTCCTCGCACCACGCAGGGCCTGGACGGCGCGCGCCCGCAACGCCCTGCTCAACCGCCCGTACTTCATGAACCTGCTGCTGAAGGCGGCCGACGACCGCACCAATGCGCTGGACCTGCCGGACTACCCGGCCCTGCGCGACGGGCAGCCGCACGGCACCAGGGGAGGGCATCCGGCGGGGTGAGACCGCGGCACGTGCCAGACCGCGCCGCGTGAGAGACTGCGGCGCGTGACCGTCACCTCGGCTGTTGTCTCGTTCGCGCTCGTCGCCGGAGTGCTCACGATCATCCCGGGCGTGGACACCGCGCTGGTGCTGCGCGTCGCGGTGGCCCGGGGACGCCGACACGCCTACGCCACCGCCGCGGGCATCTGCACCGGCGCGCTGGTCTGGGGCGCGGCCGCGGCCGCCGGCGTCTCCGCCCTGCTGCTGGCCAGCACCACCGCATACGCGGTGATGCGCGCGGTCGGCGGGCTCTACCTGGTCGTCATCGGCACGCTGATGCTGCGTGACGCCTGGCGCTCCCGCCGCGCCGGGCCCACCGCCCAGGACACGGTCCCCGCTCCCGGCCGCACCGCCACGACGTCGTCGCCGCTGACCGGCTCGACCTGGCGGGCGTTCGGCGCAGGGTGCCTGACCAACCTGCTCAACCCCAAGGTCGGCCTCTTCTACGTGGCCATGCTGCCCCAGTTCCTGCCCGACGACGTCGCCGCACTCCCCATGGGCCTCCTCCTGGCCCTGGTCCACGACATCGAGGCGATGATCTGGTTCGCCCTGCTGATCGGCGGCATCGGCCTGGCCCGCCGCTGGTGGACCGGCGACACCGCAGGTCCCGCCCGCATCCGCCGCATCATCGACGCCCTCGCCGGCACCCTCCTCCTCACCCTAGGCCTACGCCTAACCACCGACTGCTGAAAGGAAGGGCACCTTCCCATCGCTATTCGTAGAGGAAGGGCACCTTCTTAACGCGGAATGCGCCGCCTGCTGCGATAAGGGGCATGGCGTGGCAGGCCCGGTCGGCACGGGGCGGCCGTCACGCGGCAGTGGCCGCCGGGTGAGAATGGAACGGTGCTGAAGGCCTCGTCGCTGGTGCGCCCGGCGCTGATCGTGCTGCTGGTCATCGCGGTGCTGGTGACCGCGTTGTGGCTGCTGCAGCGTCGGCTGATCTTTCTGCCCGACACCGCGCACCCCGGCCCGGCCGCCCAGACGATCGCGGGGGCGCGCGACGTCACCCTGCGGACCGCAGACGGACTGGCGCTGACCGCCTGGCTGGTGCCGCCGACCGGCCCGAGCCGCGACATGACGGTGCTGGTCGCGGGTGGCAATGCGGGCAACCGTGGCGGCCGGGCCCCGGTCGCGCGGGCGCTTTCGGCCCGCGGGTTCACCGTGCTGCTACTCGACTACCGGGGGTACGGCGGCAACCCGGGCAGTCCGAGCGAGGCCGGGCTCGCGCTGGACGTCCGGGCCGCGTATCGCCACCTCGTGGACGAGGCGAAGGTGCGCCCGGATCGGATCATCTACTTCGGAGAGAGCCTGGGCTGCGCCGTCGTCACCGGCCTGGCCGTCGAGCACCCACCCGCCGGGCTGCTGCTGCGCTCGCCGTTCACGGACCTGGCCGCGACCGCCGCGGAGCACTACCCGTTCCTGCCGGTGCGCCTCATGCTGCGCGACCGGTTCCCGGTGGCCGAGCAGATCGCGGGGATCACGGTGCCGACCGCGGTGGTGTACGGCACCGAGGACTCGATCGTGCCCGCGGAGCAGAGCCTCGCGGTGGCGAAGGCGGCGGCCGGTGCGGTCGAGATCACGCCGGTCGAGGGCGCGGATCACAACGACGCGGTGCTGTTCGAAGGCGACGAGGTGATGGCCGCGGTCGACCGGCTCGCCGACCGGATCGAGGGCGAGTCCTGAGCGGGGAGCGCGGGTGCGGTCTGACGGCGTGCTGAGGAGCGCGCACGATCGACTTCTGCTTTAGTGGGCGCGGGAGGCACGCCATGAGTGACGATCACCGCCACGGCCGCCGCGGCCACGCCGAGCACGACCACCCGCACCATGCGCACGGCCACGACACCGGCGCGGTCGAGCGCCACCCGCACGACCACGGCCCGCGCGGTGCTGACGAGCCAGACCACCAACACGAAACCGACCATGACCACGCTGACGTGCACCGTGACGCCGATGTGCACGACCACGACGCGCCAGACCACGACGCGTCAGACCGCGACGGGCACGGCCACGACGCGCCAGACCGCGACGGGCACGGCCACGACGCCCACGACCGCGGCCCGCACGGACACGACCATGCGGGCGGCCATGACCACGAGCACGACCATGACCATGACCATGACCACGAGCACGACCATGACCACGCGCACGACCATGCGGACGCGGGTCTGTTCTCCCGGCTGAGACATCAGGTCGGCCACCTGTTCAGCCCGCACTCGCACGACACCGCCGACAAGGTGGACTCCGCCCTGGAGTCGTCCCGCGAGGGCCTGCGCGCACTGTGGATCTCCCTGGTCGTGCTCGGCATCACCGCGGTCATGCAGGGCGTCGTCGTGTACTTCTCCCACTCGGTCGCCCTGCTCGGCGACACCCTGCACAACGTCGCCGACGCGCTGACCGCGGTGCCGCTGGGCGTGGCGTTCCTACTCGGCCGCCGCCGCCCGACCCGCTCGTACACGTACGGCTTCGGCCGGGCCGAGGATCTCGCCGGCATCTTCATCGTGCTGACCATCGCGGCGTCGGCAGCGCTGGCCGGGTACGAGGCGTTCCGCCGCCTGCTCAACCCGCAGGAAGTGCGTCACCTGCCCTACGTGGCCGCAGCGGCACTGATCGGGTTCGCGGGCAATGAGCTGGTGGCCCGCTACCGCATCGTCGTCGGGCGGCGCATCGGCTCGGCGGCGCTGGTCGCGGACGGGCTGCACGCGCGCACCGACGGCTTCACCTCGCTGGCGGTGCTGCTCGGCGCAGGTGGCGCGGCGCTGGGCTGGTGGTGGGCGGACCCGGTGGTGGGCCTGCTCATCACGGTGGCGATCCTGCTGGTGCTCAAGGACGCCGCACGGGAGGTGTACCGGCGGCTGATGGACGCGGTGGACCCGAAACTGGTCGACGCGGTCGAGCAGACGCTGCGGGCGACGCCGGGTGTGGAGGACGTGGGCGAGGTGCGGCTGCGCTGGATCGGGCACCGGCTGCGGGCGGAGTGCGCGGTGTCCGTCGACGCCGACCTGACCGTGGCCCGGGCGCACGCGATCGCGGTCGACGGCGAGCACCGGCTGCTGCACGCGGTGCCGAAGCTGACGGCGGCCATGGTGCACGCCGATCCGGCCGGGGTGCGCACCGATCCGCACGCGGTGCTGAACCATCACCGCGATCCCGGAAACCGTGAGGTTGGTGGCGCGCACGACCGGGTATAGCCGCTGCCGAGGCGATAGTCGCCAAAAGGGAGGCTGGACATGGGTATCGGCGCGAGCCTATTCCTGATCGCGTTGGGCGCGATCCTGACGTTCGCCCTGGATGTGAGCATCAGCGGGCTGGACCTGGACGTGGTCGGCTGGATCCTGATGGTCGTCGGCGTCCTCGGGATGGTCCTGACCCTCACCATCTGGAGCAGCCGCCGGCGCAGCGTGGTGACCACCGCGCCCACCGAGCATCGGGTCATCGAGGAGACCCGCGACACCACGCCCCCCGGCACACTCTGACCTGCATCGTGGAACGCTGCTCGTCGTGTGGAGAGCCCTCGGCCGCGGGTGCGGCCGGGGGCTCGACGCGGCGATGCCACCGAGCGCCGGTGGACGCCCGGCTCGTGGTCGCTAGCCCGGTTCACGCGCGGACTCGGCCGCCGGGGCGCGCCCTGGCGGCCGCGGCGACCTCCGGCCCGTACGCCGAAGGGCCGCAACGCGACCCGGTGCGGGGAGCGTTGCGGCCCGGTGGATCGAGGTCACTGCCAGCGAAAGAGCCGGATGGCGAGAGTGCAGGTGACCAGGGTGTATGCCGCGGTGACGGCCAGGTGAAGGGGCTGCGGCCAGTCACCGGACCATGCGGCCTGCATCGCCTGGGACGCGGCGCCCAGCGGGGTGAAGTCGGCGACGCGCTGCGCACCGTCCGGCATCATGTCGCCCGGCGTCCACACCCCGGCGAAGAACAGCATCGGGAAGTACACCAGGGTGCCGATGCCCGCCGAGGCGCGGGCGTTCGGGGCGACCGCGGCGATGAACAGGGCCACCCCGGTCATCGCGGCACCGCCGAGCAGGAACGCGACGAGCAGCGCCGGCCAGTTCTCCGGGCCGCTGCTGCCGAAGGCGATGGCCGCCATCACCAGCATCAGCGCCGCGCCCGTGAGCAGCGCGCCCGCGTTCACGGCCAGTTGCGCGCCGATCAATGCCGACGGCTTGACCGGCGTGGTCGCCAGTCGCTTGAGCACGCCCCGCTCGCGGTACTGGGCGAGCACGCCGAGCAGGCTGGTCATGGTCACCGTGCCGATGGCCAGGGCCAGCACCACGGGCAGGTACAGGTTGATGGGGCGCTCGCCGCCGAAGTCGGGCGAGGGCTCGCTGAACGCGGGGATGGCGTTGCCGAGCACGATCACGAGCACGGCCGGGAAGGCCAGCGCGAAGAACGCGCCCACCGGCTCACGCAGGAACAGCCGGGCCTCGCTGCCGGCCAGTCGGGTCAGGGCGGACATGGTTGCTCCTTTTCAGTTGTCGCGGTCGGAGCCGGTCAGGGCGAGGAACGCGTCCTCGAGGTTTGCGCGGTAGCCGTCGACGTCGCCGACACCCGCGATCAGCGCCGCAGGGGTGTCCAGCGCGACGATGCGGCCGCCGTCGAGCACGGCGAGCCGGTCGCACAGCCGCTCGGCCTCGTCCATGAAGTGCGTGACCAGCAGGACGGTCACCCCGCGGTCACGGATCTGGCGGATCAGTTTCCACGTCTCGCGCCGCGCCCGCGGGTCCAGGCCGGTGGTGAGCTCATCCAGGATCGCCACGCGCGGGTTGCCGATCAGGGCGAGCGCGATCGACAGGCGCTGCTTCTGCCCGCCGGACAGCTTCGCGTACGGCATCCTGACCTGCTCGTTCAAGCCGACCGCGGCGACCAGCTCACGCCAGTCGGCGGGGTCGGGATAGAAGGAGGCATACAGCTGCATGGCCTCGCCGACGCGCAGCCGGTCCTGCAACTGGCTCTCCTGCAGCTGCACCCCGATGAGGCGGCGCAGCTGCTCCCGGTCGGTGTGGGCGTCCATGCCGAGCACGCTGATGGTGCCGGAGTCGGGGGTGCGCAGACCGGAGATGCACTCGACCGTGGTGGTCTTGCCGGCGCCGTTCTCGCCGAGGATGCCGAAGATCTCGCCCTCGGCGACGGTGAAGGAGACGCCGTCGACGACCGTGCGGTCGCCGTACCGCTTGGTGAGCCCGTTGACTTCGATGACTGTCATGCCGACAGACAGTAGGGGCACGGTGCGAACGCCGGTATGCGGCTGCGCGCCGACCCGGGGGTGTAGCAAACCCCACCCCGTTCCGGGGCTCACGCGCAGTGCCATGACCACGGCCGATCGGCGACGATGTGTCGCATGTTCCGGTCGTACGCCCTCGCCCCGCTGCGCTGCGTCGCCCTCGCGCTGCTCGCGGTCTTCGGATTCGTCGCCTCGCTGCCGCTGATGATGGCGATCGGCGCGGTCGTCACCTACCCGCACGTGCTGCAGCTGGTGCGCCGGCTGACCGCGCTGTCGCGGTGGCTGGCCCACACCTGGAGCGGCGTGGTGATCGAACCGCCGTACCGCGAAGGTCCCGTGCCCGCGCCGCTGCGCCGCCCCGACGGCTGGTACGAGCACGACGGCCAGCTGTTCAAGACCCCGCACTACCCCGCCTTCTTCCTGCGCATGCAGTGGCTGAGCGACGACCCCGCGACGGCCCGGGACTGGATGTGGCTGGTGCTGCTCGCCCCGATCGGCGGCCTCATCGCGCTGCTCTCGCCGGCCCTCGTCGTGGCGGGTGTGCTGCTGGCCCTGGGTGTGACCGGCCCGGGACGCCGGGCGCTGGACGACGCCGGGCTGATCGACCTGGTGGCCTGGCCGGTCCTGACCATGCCCGGTTGGGCCGTGCTCGCGGCAGGCGTGGCCGCGGTCGTCACCGGGGTGCTCGCCGGACCCGCGCTGCTACGTGCCCACGGCCGCTGGGTGCGGACCTGGCTCGGGCACCCGGGCCTCACCTGGTGGCAGTCCTCCGGGATCGGGGCCTGGCTGCGTAAGGGCGGCCATGACACGTGGAAGGCGGCGCTGCTGCTCGGGCTTTCGCTGACCGGGTTCGCCGTGTTCCTGCTGACGGTGCTGCTGACCTTGCTCAGCGGCGGGTTCGGCATCGCCTGGCTGGCGTACGCGATCCGGCCGATGCTCAACCAATACCGGCGGCTGTGCGTGAAATGGGGCGGCGGCGAGCCGATGCCCGAGCCGTACCGGCAGCGGGAGGCCGTACCGGAGCCCGGCCCCGACGGCCGCTACCGGGTCGGCCGCACCCTCTACGCCACCCGCGACGGAGCCCACCGCGCAGGCTTCTTCCCGTGGATCCTGGGCGACCCGGCCACCTGGCGCGACCTGGCCTGGATGGCGACCGCGCCGCTGGTGGCAATGGTCGCCGTGGTCCCCGGCGTGCTGATCGGCGCGGGCTACTTCGGGTTGTTCTGGCAGGCGCTGTTCTGGCCGCTGTGGGCCGTGCCGTTCGGCCTGATCACCGATGTGTGGATCAGCCCCTGGTACGTCTGGCAGCTGATGACCCTGGGCATGCCCGCCCTCAACGGGGTGCCCGGCTGGCTGTCCATCCCGATCGGACTCGCCCTCGGCCTGCTCGGCGTGCTGCTGGCCGGCCCCGTGCTGCGGCTGATCACCGGCTCGGCGCGGCTGCTGCTCGCGCCGAGCCGCTCCGCCCGGCTCACCCAGCGGGTCGAGCACCTGGCCCAGACCAGGGCCGAGGCCGTCGACGCGCAGAGCGCCGAACTGCGCCGCATCGAGCGCGACCTGCACGACGGCGCGCAGGCCCGGCTGGTCGCGGTCGGGCTGAGCCTGGGCACCGTCGAGCAGCTGATGGACCGCGACCCGGCCGCCGCCCGCGTGCTGCTGGCACAGGCCCGGGAAACCTCGGCTGCAGCCCTGGCCGAGCTGCGTGACCTGGTTCGCGGCATCCACCCGCCGGTGCTCGCCGAACGCGGTCTCGCCGACGCGGTGCGCGCGCTGGCACTGGACTCCGCACTGCCGGTCGAGGTGCGCGCCGAGCTGGCCGGGCAGCCGCCCGCGCCGGTCGCCACGGCCGCGTACTTCGCCGTCGCCGAGGCGCTGACCAACGCCGCACGGCACGCGCAGGCCAGCCGTGTCGGCGTGGACATCCGGCACACCGGTGGCCTGCTGCGGGTCACCGTCACCGACGACGGCCGCGGCGGGGCCGAACCGGCGCACGGCGGTGGGCTGCACGGGCTCCGTCGGCGACTCGCTACATTCGACGGAACCGTCGCCCTGCACAGTCCGCTGGGCGGCCCCACCGTGCTCACCCTGGAGATACCGTGCGCGTTGTCCTCGCCGAGGACCTCTACCTCCTGAGGGAAGGGCTGGTCCGCCTGCTGGAGGCGCACGACTGCACTGTCGTGGCCGCCGTGGAGACCGGCCCCGACCTGCTCGACGCCCTGCTGGCGCACCGGCCGGACGTGGCCGTCGTCGACGTGCGGCTGCCGCCCACGAACACCGACGAGGGCCTGCAGGCGGCGCTGACGGCCCGGCGCCAGGTGCCGGGGCTGCCGGTGCTGGTGCTGTCCCAGCACGTCGAGCAGCTGTACGCCCGCGAACTGCTGGCCGACGGCACCGGCGGAATCGGGTACCTGCTCAAGGACCGGGTGTTCAACGCCGACCAGTTCCTCGACGCGGTGCGCCGGGTCGCCGGGGGCGGCACCGCGATGGATCCGGAGGTCATCGCGAAGCTGCTGCAGCAGCCGGCGCGCAACGTGCCGCTGGCCAGGCTCACGCCGCGGGAGCGGGAGGTGCTGGAGCTGATGGCGGAAGGGCGCTCGAACGCGGCGATCGGGCAGCGGCTGTTCCTGTCGGAGAGCGCGGTCGGCAAGCACACGGCCAGCATCTTCGGCAAGCTCGACCTCGCGCCGTCCGATGACGACAACCGGCGGGTGCTGGCGGTGCTGGCATACCTGAACGTCGCGGCCTGACCTGAACCTCGTTCCGGTTCAGGCGTCCGCTCGGCTCGCGGGCTGCCGGTTCCCGCAGCCGGGGCGCGTCACCCGCCGCAGGCCGCACACCAGGCGACGTCCGGCTGCGGAAGGTGATCCAGGTGGTCGGGGTGATCCGGAGCCAAGCTCTTTCCCTCGGGCATGTGCCGGGCGCCGATGACCAGGACGATCACCGGCAACACCACCGCGGCAGCAGCTCCCACCACGAGAAACGTACCCACCGGACCTCCTGGGACGACGAGCGCGACGGCTGCACACCGAGGCGTGCAGCGCGCCGTGTCCGCTGGCCCGTATGCCGGATCGTCCCCGGTTCGGGGTCGCATCACGTGTTCGGACCTGCGCGGACAGGACTGCTACACGGTGGCGTCGGTGGGTGAAGCACGCGGGGACGTTCCCTGAACGGCGGCCGGCCTCTGCCCGAATTCACCGAGCCGGCACGGTCCGGCCGCTCGTCACCCGGTCCTGTACCCGATGGGGGGCGGTCAGCATGGTCTGCCACCGGCGGAACAGGCCCGGCATCGATAGGCCCGGCCACCCGCGGTGAGTTAAGAAGGGCACCTTCTGCTACGTATTGCGATGAGAAGGTGCCCTTCCTTTGCTCTTGGTCAGGCGTCGTCCCAGCGGAAGAGGAAGGCGGCGACCGCCGCGAGGACGAGGGTGAATCCGAGCAGGATGCCGATGTCCGGCAGGGTGACGGCAAAGCTCTCGCCGCGGACCATGACGTCCTGCATCGAGGAGACGAGATGCTTGAGGGGGAAGAACTCGGAGAGATTCTGCAGCCACTCCGGGGCGCCGTCGAGGGGGAAGAATGCGCCGGACAGGAACGCCATGGGCAGGGTGATGAGGTTGGCGATGGCGCTGGCGGCCTCGGGGGTCTTGGACGCGGCACCGGCGACCAGGCCGATGGACAGGAAGGCCAGGGTGCCGGCGATCATGACGGGGATGAAGGCCCACCACTGGTCGGACAGCTGCAGGCCGAAGTAGGGCAGCAGGGCCACGCCGATGAACATGGCGCACTGCGCGCCCGCGATCGCGATGCTCACCGCCACCCGCGCGCCGATGATCGAGGCGATCGGCACGGGGGACAGCCGCAGGCGGCGCAGGATCTTCTTCTGCCGCCAGGTGACCAGGGTCAGCGCCGCGCCGAACGTCGCGCCGGTGGCGATCGCCCAGCCCAGCAGGCCCGGCGTCATGTACTGGATCGCCTTGAGCGACTGGTCCTCGACGGGCTGGGTGCGCATGGTGACCGCGGGCGTCGTGACACCCGCGGCGGCGAGGTTCGCCTGCTGGACGAGGGACTCCACGATGCCGCGTACGGTGGCCGACTTGACCGCGTCCGCGGCGGAGTAGTGCACGATCAGCTCGCCGCCGACCTGCTCGATCGCGGCGGCCTTGTCACCCTTGCGCACCTCCTCCAGCGCGGCGGCGCGGTCGGACGTGCGGGTCACCGCGAGCACCTGGTCGAGCCCGGCGGCGGCCTCGGCGGGCAGCTGGTCGACGACCGGCACCGCGCCGATCTGCAGGATGTCGGTCTTGGACGCGCCCGCGTCCTTGAACAGGCCGCCGAACAGCACCAGGAACATCAGCGGGAACAGGATCGTGAAGAACAGGGCGGTGCGGTCGCGGAAGAAGCCGCGGGCCATCGCCGAGGAGAGGCTGACGAAGCTGGTCACGCGCGGTACTCCCGTCCGGTGAGGTGCAGGAAGACGTCTTCCAGGGTCGCGCCGCGCACGGACAGGCCGCGCAGCGCGTCCCGCTCGGCCAGCGCCGAGAGCACGGGCGCGGGGGTACGCGTCGCGATGGTCAGCGAGACCCCGTCGTCGCTCACCTCCAGCCCGTCGGCGAGCCCGCGCGCCGCCTCGGCGGTGATCGTGCCGGTCTCCACCGAGATCCGGGTGGGCGCGTCGAGGTCGCGCACCAGCGTCGCGGGCGGCCCGGACTCGAGGATGCGCCCGTGGTCCATGATGGCGACCCGGTCGCACAGCGACTCGGCCTCGTCGAGGTAGTGCGTGGTCAGCACCACGGTGCGGCCCTGCGCGCTGATGTCGCGCAGCACGTCCCACAGGTTGCGGCGGGCCTGCGGGTCCAGGCCCGACGTCGGCTCGTCGAGGAACACCAGGTCCGGCCCGTGCGCGAGGGCGCAGGCGATGGACAGGCGCTGCTGCTGGCCGCCGGACAGGTCCTCGTTGCGCTTGCCCGCCATGTCCTCCAGGCCGACCACGGCCAGCCATTCGTCGGCCTTGCGGGCGCTGACGCCGTAGAGCGAGGCGAAGGTGCGGATCTGCTCACGCGCGGTGAGCCGCTCGAAGAATGCGCTGGCCTGCAGCTGCACGCCGATGCGGGGGAGCAGGCGCGGGTTGCGCGGCCAGGGGCTCTCGCCGAACAGGGTGACGCTGCCCGAGTCGGGCTTGCGCAGCCCTTCCATCATCTCCAGGGTGGTGGTCTTGCCCGCGCCGTTGGGCCCGAGGATGCCGAAGAACTCCCCGGTCTGCACGTCGAAGGAGACGCCGTCGACGGCGCGCAGCTCGCCGTAGGCTTTGCGCAGCTCCTCGACCTTGATCGTCGGTGACATGTCGTGCACGGTACTCCTCACTCGCCAGGGCGATCTGTCGTGTTCGGACGCACCGCGGCTGGTTCGCGCATGCCGAACAGGAATCGGGTGATCCGCGTCCGCCGCACCAGCAGGTCGTAGGCGGCGACGGTCAGCACGATCGCGATCGCGACCAGGGCTGCGTACTTGACCGCGATCGGGGCCTGCCAGGACACGACGCCGTAGGCGACCGCGACCACGATCGGCTGGTGCAGCACATACACCGGCAGCGCGCCGAGCGCCAGGTACAGGTAGCTGCGCCGGGTGAGATCCGGCTGCCCGTCGCCCGCCTCAGCGTGCGTCGGCGCGGCGACCGCTCCTGCTGCCGGGCGCCGTTCCCGCCGGGCGACCTGTCGCCGGTCGAGCAGGCCGAGGATGGCGACCACCCAGCACCAGCCGGTCATGCCGTAGAGCGCCCGCATGGTCAGGGCCGGGCGGGTCAGGTCGGTGAACGGGTCGCCGCCGCCCTGGCTGATCATGAAGAACAGCGGCATGCCGACCGCCATCAGCACGACTCCGGCGACGGCCGCGAGCACCGCGTCGCGGCGCATCGCGTCGCGGAACCGCTCGTCGGTGGCGAGGACGAAGCCGTATGCGAAGAACAGCAGGTAGGCCCAGCGGCTCCAGCCGGCGAGCCCTTCCTCCATGCCGTCCAGGGCACTGATCAGCGCCAGCGGCAGCGCGGGCAGCAGCAGCACCATGCCGCGATGGCCGATGGAGGCGGCCAGCCGGTCGCGTAGCCGCCGCATCCGGTCGGCGGGCAGCACCCGGGCCGCGCCGGCCAGCAGCAGCGCCCAGGCCAGCAGCAGCACCACGAACCACAGGTGCCCGGTCTCGAAGTGCTCGCCCTGCAGCACGAACGGGAACTCGCCCGGCTCGAACCGCACGTCGAAGAAGCGCGGCAGGAACCGCCAGTAGGACTCGTGGTAGCCCGGGTCGGCGGCCTTCAGCCGCAGCCACTGCGGCACCGGCAGCAGCGCGACGAGCGCGAACAGCAGCGGCACTCCCAGCCGCCGCAGCCGTTCCGCCGCGAACCTGCCCGGTCCGCGCCGACGCAGCGAGTGGCGCGCGCCGAACCCGGCGATGAGGAACAGCGCGGGCATGGCCCACACCACGGCCAGCCCGGACAGGATCGTGGTGACCTCGGTGGTGTCGGCGTTCTTGACGTAGTAGTCGTCGCGGGCGTCGAACACCAGCGCGGAGTGGAAGAAGACCAACCCGACGACCACCAGCGTGCGTATCGCGTCCAGCTCCGGCCGCCGCTGCACAGCCGCCCCCGCCGGGGCCGTGGTGTCCTGCCCGTCGCCCATGCCTCCCCCTTTCGCCGCCGACGCGTCCTGGAGATGGACGCGGCGGGGGACGCCGGAGGTGGGTGGCGCGATCAGTCTACTTTCGACACATCCAGCGCGGGCTGCTCCTGGGGCGCGGGCGACGACTCGTGGCCGGTGCGGAAGCCGGTGACGGCGGTCAGCCGCGCCTGTGGGTGGTCCAGGGCGACGGTGAGCCGGCGGGTGCGGATCGTGGGGAAGGCGTGCCAGCGGCGTACGCCCACGGTGTGCCCGGCCGCGACCACCGCCCCGCCGCAGCGGATCTCGTGCCCGCCCGCCCACTGCCCGGTCGTGAGCTCCTCGCGCAGCTCGACGTGGTCGATCTCGACCTCGGTGTCGAACTCGGCGACGACCTGGCCCGGCTCGTGGGTGAGCCGGGCGGGCAGCGGCGTCGCGAACCGGTGTCGCAGCTCGGCGGTGACTTCCAGCAGCCGGGCGGTGTCGGTCTCGTCGAGCCGGCCGCGCCGGTCCGGCGGCAGGTTGAGCAGCAGTCCCGCGCCCAGCCCGACGGAGCGGTACCAGATGGCCAGCAGGTGTTCGGTGCTCTTGAGCGTGGGGAGGTCGTCGGGCTGCCAGAACCAGTGCGCCCGGATCGGCACGTCGCACTCGGGCGGCAGGTAGCGGGCTCCGTCGAGGCTGTCCTGGTCGGTGGTGAACATCGACCTGCCCAACCGGTCGACGGTGTAGACGCACGGGTCGGCGGCCAGGCCGTCCTCGTTGCCCACCCACCGGATGGTGGGCCGTCCCATGTTGAAGACCATGGCCTGGGGCTGGTGCGTGTCGACCACCTTCATGATCGCGTCCCAGTCGTAGGTGCGGCCTTCCGAGCCCGCGCCGTCGAACCACAGCTCGAACAGCGGCCCGTAACGGGTGCACAGCTCGGTGAGCTGACGCAGGTAGAACGCGTCGTACGCGGCCGGGTCGGGGTAGCGGGCGGCGTTGCGGTCCCAGGGGGACAGGTAGAGGCCCAGCGGCATGGCTGCGGCGCGGCAGGCCTCGGCCAGCTCGCCGACCACGTCTCCGCGGCCGCCGCGCCACGGCGACGACGCGACCGAGTAGTCCGTGGTGTCGGTCGGCCACAGGCAGAAGCCGTCATGGTGCTTGGCGGTGAGGACCAGATACCGCGCGCCCGCGCGCTGTGCGACGTCGACCCACTGGGCCGCGTCGAGGTCGGCGGGGTCGAACGTGGCCGGGTCCAGGGTGCCGTCGCTCCACTCCTTGCCGTGGAACGTGTTGAGCCCGAAGTGCAGGAAGAGACCGAAGCCGGCCTCCTGCCAGGCGAGCTGGGCCGGGGTGGGGACGGTGGTCATGGCACTCCTCGCCGAGCGGAACGGCGGCCGGGGGCGGCCGGGAAGTCGCAGAACGAAGGGACAGTAAACGGTTTCCTGGACGCTGTCAAAGATCCTATAGCATCCGGGGGCGAGCAGTCAGACCAGCGGAACGCCCGATCGGGTCGGGGACCCGGTGAAACGATGAAGCGGTGCTGATCGTGAGCCTGTGCGGGGCGTTGGCGGCGGCCGTGTGCTTCGGGTTGTCGTCGGTCCTGCAGGCCGTCGGCATGCGTGGGGCGGGGCCGGTCAGCGAGCTGGACCCGCGGTCCATGGTGCGTGCCTGGCTGACCGTGCCGTTCCTCGCCGGCCTGGGCCTGGATCTGCTCGGCTTCGGCTTCGAACTGGTCGCGTTGCGACATCTGCCGCTGTTCCTGGTGCAGGCCGCGATCGCGTCCGCGCTGGCGGTGACCGCGATCGCGGCGGCCGTCGTGATGAAGGAGCGGCTGGGTCGCGGCGAGAAGTTCGCGGTGGTCGCCGTCTGCCTGGGGCTGGCGCTGCTGGGCGTCTCGGCCGGACCCGAGGGCGCGAACCGCGCGCACACCGACTTCTACACCGCCCTCGCCGCCAGCCTGGTCGGGCTCGCCGTGCTCGGCGCGGGCGCGGGACGCCTGCCGGGGCGGTGGCGCACCGTGACCCTCGGGCTGTGTGCGGGCTTGTGCTTCGGGGTGCTGGCGCTCGCCGCGCGCACCCTGCCGGAACTCGATCCGGCGCGGATGATGCGCGAACCGGCGACCTACCTGGTGGCCGCTTCCAGCCTCATCGCGCTGGTGCTGTGGACGATGGCGCTGTCGGGCGGCTCGGTCACCACGGCCACGGCGGCGATGGTGATCGGGGAGACCGTGCTGCCCGCCGTGGTGGGGGTCGTGGTGCTGGGCGACGAGGCGCGAGCCGGCTGGGTGCCGGTCGCGGTCGGCGGCTTCCTGCTTGCGGTCGGCGGCGCGCTGGCGCTGGCCCGGTTCGGGGAGTTGAGTGGGGCGCCGTCAGGTGCTGCGCGGCCGGATGTCCGCGTGCCTGTTCGCGATGCGGACGCCGCCTGACGGCAGTGTGAAGCGGACCTTCTCCGCGGCGCGGGCGCCGAGGCGCTGGTAGAAGCGCTGGGCGTCGGTGTTCCAGGCTGGGGTCTGCCACTGGAGCTCGTCGCCGTCGGCCGCGGCGACCACCGCGTCGAGCAACTGCCTGCCCACGCCGCGGCCGCGGTGGTCTTCGGCCAGGTAGAGGCAGTCCAGGTGGGTGTAGTGACGGCCGGTCCAGGTGGCGAAGTCGCGGGTCCAGGTGGCGTATCCGACGAGGATCCCGGTGTCGTCGGCGACCAGGCAGCGCAGCCGCGGCGGGTCGGCGAACAGGGCTGGTGCGAGCCGGTCGCCGAGGCCGGGCGGCACGGGCGCGGCGCGCTCGTACGCGGCGTGGTCGGCGATCAGTGCGAGCAGCGCGGGCAGGTCGTCGGGCCGGACGGGTCGCACCAGGGTCATTTGTCGATCTTTTCCCACCGACTGGGACGTCGGCCAGCCCCGTGACCGCCATATCTCACCGAGATGTCGCCCGCGTTACGCCAGGCAGGTGACGCTCTGTACGGGGAAGGAATGCCAAAAGTCATCTGCACGTGCATCCGGCGCTTGCGCCTGCACAGGATCGTCTGCATGATGGGAGACGCAACGACTTGGCGTTTGCATTGTGGCACTTGCATCTGTGGCCCGGATGGTGTGGCGACACGGCACCGGGCGGACGGCACGGACTCAACCCGGCCGGCCGGCTCCACCCCCCATCCGCGAGCACCACGTTCGCCGCAGTGAGGCACGTATGCCAGCTCCCAGGATCAACCCCGCCCGGCGCGCTTCCGCCGAGATCGCGGCCACCGACTCGTACCAGCCCGGAGACAGGGTCTGGGTGTACCGCGAGCGGAAGTGGCAGGCGGGCATCATCTCCGACATCGCGACGGACAAGGCCGTGATCATCTGCGGCGGCGACTCCGGTGTCGTGGAGGAGACCATGACCGCACCTCGCCTCATGGTCCGTGACGACGTGTACCTCTACATCGACACGGTGACCTACGTGTGAGGTGCCCGAAGACCGAGCCGGCTCTCGCGTAGCCTCGGGGGCCGGACCGGGCCAGGCGGGTGGCGCCGACGATGCCGGCGCCACCCGCCACGGCTTTTCTCAGCCCCGGCGGGAGCGCCGGCGGCGCTGCCACTTCTCACGCATCTCCAGCGGCACGAAGACCAGCGTGGTGAGCACCGCGGCGACGACCGCCCACAGCGCGACCTGGCTCGGGCTCAGGTGGGCGACGCCCATGTTGGACGTCCACACGGGGTGCAGGCCGAGCGGCGGGAAGCCCTCCCAGAACAGCACCCACAGCAGCGGCACCAGGCCCATCGCGATGCCGTACGCGGTGAAGTGGCCGGCCTGCGAGAACAGCACGCCCATCACCACCGCCGCGATCATGTAGACCAGCACCGCGGTGCGCTGGCCGCCATCCGACGGGATGCGGTCGATCAGGTAGTTCCAGATGTCCACGATGGTGTCCAGCACGGGCTGCCAGTACACCGCGATCAGCACCAGGGAAACCACGATCACGATCGCGATGCCCAGGCCCTTGAGAATCTTGAATGCGCCGGCTTCTGCCTGCGTCACAGCGTTCCTCCCTCACCGATACCGTTCGCGCCGGCGCTCCCGCGGCGCGGGGCCCCTGCGGCCGCGATCATCCAGATCGGAGCGACAACGGCCGACGTGGACGTACGGTTGCGAGGGTCGCACGGCACCGATCCGGTTGAGCTGAGGGGCGATCCGCGGACGGGCCGTGCGAGCGGCGCGCCGATCATCCCACCACGATGTGCCGACGGCGAGAGCTGTCCGACCGGTTCCCGCTGCCGCAACGGCCGACCAGCGAGAAGATCCGCCGACGGGTTCACGACAGCGGCCTGAGCGGTGGTCGCGATCAGGTGGTGAGCGCCGCCGTGAGGAAGCGGTACACGGCTGCGTTGGCAGGCCCCGTGACCGACAGCGGATGCATGTTGAAGCTGTGGCCCGCACCTGGCACCACCTGGACCTGCACGGGAGAATGTGCGGCGAGCAGCCGGGCGTACAGGAACAGGCTGTCGTCCAGCAGCGGATCCTCGGTGCCGACGGTGAGCAGCGTCGGCGGCAGCCCGGCGAGCTGGGCGTAGAGCGGGGAGGCCGCGGGGTCGGCGCGGTGGGCCAGGTCGGGCACGTACTGCTCGGCGTACCAGCGCATGCGGGCCGTGGTGAGGACACCGCCGCGCGCGTCGTCCCAGTTGCGGGCGCTCGGCGTGAGGGTCAGGTCGTACACGCCGTAGCACAGGTTCAGCGCCCGCAGGGCCACGGCGGCCGGGTGTTCGCGCAGCCGCAGCGCCACCGCCAGCGCCAGGTTCGCTCCGGACGACTCGCCACCCAGGGTCGCCACCGTGACGCCGAACTCCTGCGGTGCATGGTCGAGCAGGTGCCGGGCGGCGGCCTCGCAGTCGTCGAGCAGGCCCGGGAAGCGCCGTTCGGGCGCGAGCGGATAGTCGAGGCTGACCACGGTCTGGCCCGTGCCGCGCGCCAGATCCTCGAGGTAGGCGTCCTGCTCGTCGGCCGCCCCGACGGCCCAGCCTCCGCCGTGTACGTGCAGGTAAAGGCCGGTCGGCGAGGTGGCGTCGAACACCCGCGCCGACATGGAGCCGTCCGGCAGCGGAATGGTGATCTCGCGGGCGCGCGGGGAGCGGGGGAGGACCCCGTCGGGCGCCAGCGCGGCGAGCCGCTCGCGGGCCTGCACGCGGTACGCCTGCGCGCTCTCCGGTGGCCAGCCCATCTCGCGGACCAGTGCCCCCATGGCCGCGTTGAACGCCACCACGTCAGGGGCGTACTCCGTCTGCGCGAACGTGCTCTCGTCGAGCGTCATGCCGCCTCCCGCGTGCTTCTTCTCCAATCTGCGCCGCATCGGTCCGGATCGCGCCACCTTCACCGGATTTCCGATCAGTGCACGTCACGCCGGGGCGGTCGCGTGATCGATAATGGGGTGGGGGACACGGGATGAGCGAGCAGGCGATGGTCACGGTCGGCGTCGACGGTTCCGCGTCGGCGCTGGCGGCGGTACGCGAGGCCACCCGCGAGGCGACCTGGCGCGGCTGCGGGCTGCGGATCGTGCACGCCTTCATCTGGCCGCTCATGCATGTCGGCGTCGGCGCGTCGGAGGCCGTGCCCGAGGGCGGGCTGCGCCACGACGCCGAGCACATCCTGGCCGAGGCGACCGCGGCGGCGAAGGCGGCCAACGGCCGCGTCGAGGTGGCGGCCGACCTGGTCACGGGCGGCCCCGCGGGCGTGCTGCTGGCGGCCGCTCGGTCCGCGCAGCTGCTGGTGCTCGGCGACCGGGGCCTGGGCGGGTTCACCGGCCTGCTGCTGGGCTCGGTCGCGGTCGAGGTGACGGCGCACTGCACCACCCCGGTGCTGGTGGTACGTGGTGAGGGCCGTCCCGGCCCGGTCGTGCTAGGGGTGGACGGCTCACCGGGATCGGCGCCGGCCGTACGGCAGGCGTTCACGGAGGCCCGGCAGCGTGACACCGAGCTGCTGGCGGTGCGGGTCTGGCACGACGCCGCCACGACGCTGTCCTACTCGGTGCCCGCGCTCTACGATGCCGACGCCGCGCGTTCGGCCGAGCAGCAGGACCTCGACGCGGCCCTCGACGCCGAGCGCAAGCTCCACCCGAACGTCCGGGTCCGTACGCAGCTGGTGACCGGACGCGCCGGGCGGGAGCTGGTGCGGCTGAGCGAGCAGGCCCAGCTGATGGTGGTCGGCGCACGCGGCCGCGGCGGGTTCACCGGCTTGCTGCTGGGTTCGGTCAGCCAGCAGTTGCTGCACCACGCGGCCTGCCCGGTGCTGATGGTGCGCCACACATCGGCCACCGAGTCCGGGTCCGCCGCGGACGGCGAACAGGCTGAACGACCCTAGAGACGCGGGACGCCCTGCCGCCCGGGCCTCCGGGGGACGAGGCTCGGGCGGGCCGGAACAGGGCGGGTCAGGAGCGGGTCATGGACAGGCGGATCGCGCAGGGCCGGCCGGACCGGGCGGCGGGGCTGGCGTGGCGGCAGATCAGCGAGGTGATGAGCACGCCGCCGCACGGCGTCGCCACGTCGACGACGCTGGGCGACGCGCTCGCGGTGATGGTGCGTGAAGGGCTGCGGCATCTGGTCGTCACGGACGAGGGCGGCCGGTGCGTGGGCGTGCTGGCGGACCGGTCGGTCGTGGCGGCGTGGGCCGCCGAGCCGACTGCGCTGTCGTACCGGCGGGTCTCGTCGGTGCTGGACCGCACGCCGGCGGTGGTCGCCACCGGGGCGGCGGTGGTGGACGCGGCGCGCCTGATGCGCACGGCCTGCGTGGACGCGGTGGCCGTGGTCGACGCCCGCGGGGTGGCGGTCGGGGTGGTGACGGGCAGCGATCTTGTCGCCCTGCTCGCCCGGTGACGGCGCAGGAGCGGGGGAGACGGCTTTTCGGCCGCCTCCCCCGCCACGATCACGCCAGCGTCAGGCTGGCGCGCTTGCGGTCACGATCGATCTCGAGGATCCGTACCGTGACGCTCGAACCGACCTGCGGCCCGGTCTCGCCGTGCAGCAGGCCGTGGGCGTCCTCGGCGATGCTGACGAAGGCGCCGAAGGGCACGAGCTGGACGACCTGGCCCACCAGGACGTCACCGGCGTTGAGTTCTTCGAAGCGGGACATGCGATCACCTCCTTCCTCGGCAGGCTCCGCTTGTGCGGGCGACGACGAAGGAGGGCGGGCCACGGGCCCGCCGGGCGATCACGGCTCAGCCGGATGCCTCATCTGATCACGGCACTGGGCCGACCCGGCAGTCACAGCGGATGACGTTAGCGGCAGGTCCGTCCCGTGGCAACCGCTGTGCCCGGTTTCCGGCCGGGTGACACGGGCGTAAATAAACTTGCAGCCACTGCAAGTTTAAGGTTTGATCGGCGCGTGACTCCGGTTGACCAGGACGCACCGCTGGGTCGGCGCGATCTCCGCAAGCAGCAGACCCGCGCCGCGCTGACCGGCGCGGCGCTGCGGCTGTGCGCGTCGCGCGGCTTCGACCAGGTCACCGTGGACGACATCAGCGCCGAGGCGGGCGTGTCCTCGCGGACCTTCTTCAACTACTTCGCCTCCAAGGAGGACGCCGTGCTCGGCGACCACCTGGTGGAGGTCGATGCGATGCGGGCCCGGCTGGCGGTGCTGCTGCCCACGATGCCGGTGCTGGAGGCGGTGCGCCGCGCCGTGCTGCTGGTGGTCGCCGCCATGGAGGCCGACCGCGACCACTGGTTCCTGCGCATGGAGGTCATCCATCGCAGCCCGCAGTTGCTGCCGAGACTGGTGCTCAGCAACGCCGAGGCCGAACGCGGCACGACCGAGCAGATCGCCGCGCACCTCGACGCCGACCCGGCCGCACACGGCTACCCGGCGCTCGTGGTCGCCACGACCAGCGCGGCCTTCCGCTGCGCCGCGACCCGCTGGATGACCGCGCGCGGCGCGCTGTCGCTGGGCGCGCTCGTCGACGAGGCTTTCTCGGCCCTGGCCGCCGGGCTGCCCGATCCCGACTGACCCCTGATTTCGCCGCCGCGGCCCCGTGACGGCGCCCCATGCCCCGGGTGACCCTCACCCGGTGACGCACCACGTGAGGAAGAGAATGACCACGACCGAGATTCCGGCGCAGAACGCCGGGCCGGAGCCCGAGACGGTGCCGATGACGCGCCGTGAGGTGATGCAGGCGCTGTCCGGGCTGATGCTGGGCATGTTCGTGTCCATCCTGGCGGGGACGGTCGTGGCCAACGCGCTGCCGCGCATCATCGCCGCTCTCGACGGCAGCCAGTCCGTCTACACCTGGATCGTCACCACCGAGCTGCTGGCGATGACCGCCACCGTGCCGCTGTGGGGCAAGGCAGCCGACCTGTACAGCAAGAAGCTGCTCATCCAGCTGTCGCTCAGCCTGTTCGTGGTCGGCTCGCTCATCGCGGGTTTCACCCCGAACGTCGAGATCCTGCTCGTCAGCCGGGTCGTGCAGGGTGTCGGCGCGGGCGGCATGACCGCGCTGGCCATGATCGTGATGGCGGCGATGATCCCGCCCCGCGAGATGGGCCGCTATTCGGGCATCTTCGGCGCCGTGTTCGGCATCGGCACCATCGCCGGCCCGCTGATCGGCGGCGTGCTGGTGGACACCTCGTGGCTGGGCTGGCGCTGGACGTTCTTCATCGGAGTTCCCTTCACCCTGATCGCCATCTGGCTTCTGCAGCGCACCCTGCACCTGCCGGCGACCCCGCCCGGCAAGGTGAAGATCGACTACCTGGGCGCGTTCCTGATCACCGCGGGCGTCTCGACGCTGCTGATCTGGTCGACGCTGGCCGGCAGCAAGTTCGCGTGGGCCTCCAGCTGGACGGCGCTGCTGGTGACCGGCGGCCTGGTGCTGCTGGCGCTGGCCGTGTTCGTCGAGTCGCGGGCCAAGGAGCCGATCATCCCGCTCGGCATCTTCCGCAGCCGCACCGTGACCCTCACCACCATCGCCAGCGTGCTGGTCGGTCTG
Organism: Catellatospora sichuanensis; assembly: GCF_007483665.1. Taxonomy (GTDB): domain Bacteria; phylum Actinomycetota; class Actinomycetes; order Mycobacteriales; family Micromonosporaceae; genus Catellatospora; species Catellatospora sichuanensis. Next base: position 147,891 of record NZ_VIQO01000014.1, on the reverse strand, counting down.
GCGCTGATGGGCGGTGCGGTGTTCCTGTCGCAGTACTTCCAGATCTCGCTGGGCAAGTCGCCGACGGTGGCCGGTCTGATGAGCCTGCCGATGATCTTCGGTCTGCTGTTCTCGTCCACGATCGCGGGCGGGCTCATCACCAAGTTCGGCAAGTGGAAGATCTACCTGGTCGTCGGTGCCGTGGTGATGACGGCGGGCATGCTGCTGCTGGGCACCATCGACCACACCACCAGCGTGCCGCTGGTATCGGTGTACATGGCCGTGCTCGGCATCGGCGTCGGCCTGCTCATGCAGAACCTGGTGCTGGCCGCGCAGAACGACGTGCCCGCGCACGACCTGGGTGTCACCACCTCGGTGCTGACCTTCTTCCGCAGCATGGGCAGCGCGGTCGGGGTCAGCGCGCTGGGCGCGGTGATGACGGCCCGGATCACCGACCTGCGCGAGGAGCGGTTCGGCCCGGCTCCCGCCGGCAGCAGCTCCAGCCAGGTGCCCGACCTGGCCTCGCTGCCGCCGGAGGTCAAGGCGATCGTGGCCGAGATCTACGGCCTGGCCACCGCGGACCTGTTCCTGGTCGGCGCGCCGATCGCGGCGCTGGCGTTCATCGTGGTGCTGTTCATCAAGGAGAAGCCGCTGAGCACGCTGAGCGGCGCGGACCGGCTCGCCATGGAGTCGGCGGCCGCCGAGGGCGCGGATCTCGGCGCCAAGGGCGCGGCCGAGCCGGTGGCGAAGTCGGACGACCGCCCGGACGGGCTTGTCCGGGTGGAGTGACATCTGCCGGTCGAGGGCGTCCGTGCCGCAGGCACGGGCGCCCTTTCCGCGTCCGGGACAATCCGCGAACCGGCTATGGCGGGCAGGAGCCCGGCGATATCGTCGCCAGTGGGACGCCTGACCCGTCACGCGTAGGATTGATCTTTCTGATCGGGGGCGAGACATGCAGCCGATGACGCCGATGTACCGCGACGAGGAAGACCTGCGCCATGACGTGCGGGCGGCCTGCGTACGAGCGTGCAACCTGTGCGCCGAGGCCTGCAACGCCTGTGCCGACGCCTGCCTGGGCGATCCGGCGGTCGCCGAACTGGTGACCTGCATCCGGACGAACCTCGATTGCGCCGACATGTGTGCCACCGCGGCCGAGATCCTCGACCGGTTCCGCGGAAACCACCCCGAGCTGGCGCGGGCCGTGATCGAGGCGTGCGCGACCGTCTGCGACGTGTGCGCGCAGGAGAGCCGCACCCAGGCCGACCGCTACCGGCACTGCGAGATCAGCGCTGACGCGTGCGAAACCGCCCGTGACGCCTGTCGGCAGATGCTGGCCGAGCCGGCACTCGCCTGAGGCGACCGTTCCCGCAGACGTGTGCTGCGTCGCAATACCGCCCTGGTTTGTCACATCGGGACCGGGTTGTCCCGTCGTTCCTGAGGCGGCGGCAGAAGGTTGCCGCGACAATGGAACACGGAAGGGCAAACCGATGAATCAGCGGATGAACCTGGGCGAAATCGCGCCCGAGGGCTACCGGGCGGTGCTGGGGCTGGAGAAGTACCTGCACAAGAGCCTCGACGGCCGGCTGCTGGAGCTGGTGAAGCTGCGCGCGTCGATGCTGAACGGCTGCGCGTACTGCGTCGATCTGCACGGCACGGACCTGCTCAAGAACGGCGACGACGTGCGACGGGTGCTGGGCGTGAGCACGTGGTGGGAGTTCCCGGGCTTCGACGCCCGCGAGCGCGCCGCGCTGGCGCTCACCGACGCGGTGACCAAGCTCGGCGACCGAGGCGTCTCCGACGAGGTGTGGGACACCGCCCGCGCGGCCTTCACGGACAAGGAGGTCGCCGACCTGATCCTGGCCATCGGCACCATCAACCTGTGGAATCGCATCGGCGTGACCACCCGGATGCACCCGGCGGTGTGATGACGGCACATACAGAACTGCGTCCGGCGGACGCGGCGATCTTCGAGCAGCACCGTCCGGTGCTGCTCGGCGTCGCCTACCGGATGCTCGGCAGCTGGTGGGACGCCGAGGACGTGCTGCAGGACGCCTGGCTGCGCTGGCACGGGGCGGACCGCGCGGCGATCGGGGAGCCGCGGCGCTGGCTGGTCACGGTGACCACCCGGCTCGCCCTCGACCAGCTGCGTTCCGCCCGCCACCGCCGGGAGACCTACCCGGGCACCTGGCTGCCCGAACCGCTTCCGGTCGGCGTGCAGGTCGGCGATCCGGCCGAGACCGCCCAGCAGCGCGACACGCTGTCGCTGGCGGCCCTGCGGCTGATGGAGCGGCTCACACCGCCGGAACGGGGTGTCTACCTGCTGCGGGAGACGTTCGAACTGCCGTACTCGGAGATCGCGGACACGCTCGGGTTGACCGAGACCAACGCCCGCCAGCTGCACCGGCGAGCCGCCGACCGGATCGGCGAGGACCGCGAGCGATTCGCCGTGGACGGTGCAGGGCACCGGGAACTCGTCGAGCGCTTCCTGGTGGCGGCGGCCACCGGGGAGCGGGCCGCCCTGCAGGCGATGCTGGCCGAGGAGGTCACGCTGTGGAGCGACGGCGGCGGCAAGGTCCGTGCCGCGGTCAACCCGGTCGTCGGCGCGTCCCGGGTGTCGCGGTTCCTGGCCGGGGTCAGCGCCCGGGCCACCGACGTCGAGTGGTGGTTCCTCCAGGTCAACGGCGGCCCGGCCGCGCTGGTGCGGCTGGGCGCGCGGTGGTCGCTGATGAGCTGGGAGACCGACCACGGGCGGCTCGTCGGCATCCAGCTGCTGAGCAATCCCGACAAGGTGCGCGCGTTGGGCCTGTTCGCCCACGACCCGAACGCCGCGGCCGCGGCCCGCACGGCCTGGGCGCAGCTCTGACCGTGTCGCGTGGTCAGCCGGCGGGCGCCTGTTCGGCCCGTGCGGGTTCGGCAGGCGTGCGGGCGGCCGGGACCTGCCGCGGCGGCAGACCGAAATGACGGCGTGCCAGCACCCAGACCGCGGGGATGACCGCGACCAGCGCGGCGGTGGTGTAACCGACGGCGACGGTGCTCGCGCCGAGCAGCTTCAGGCCGCTCGCGGTCAGCACGACGGTGAGCGCGACGCGGATCAGCCCGCCCGGTGCCCGCGAGGACACCGCCGCGCCCAGCAGCACTCCCGGCACCGCCCCGACGACCAGGGCGACGGTGAGTGCCAGCTGGAAGTCCCCGAACAGCAGGTGGGCCAGGGCGGCCGCGCCGACCAGCGGCACCGCCTGCACCAGGTCCGTGCCGACCAGCTGTTGCGGTCGCAGCGCCGGATAGAGCGCCATGAGCGCGATGACGATGTGCGAGCCCGAGCCGACCGAGGTCACGCCGACGACCAGCCCACCCACTGCTCCGACCAGCACGGTCGGAATTATGCGTACGCGAACGCGCGCAAGGGCGCCTTCGGCGACCTCCCGCAGCGACGGGTCGGCCGCGGCACGCGCCTGGTCGCGCAGGCCGAACCAGGCCTTGAGCACCAGGCCCGAGGCGGCCAGCAGCAGCGCCACGCCCAGCAGCGACTGGATGACCTGCGACATGCCCTCGCCGTCGACGGCCTTGGCGATGAACACCCCGGCGAACGCGGCTGGGATGCTGCCCGAGCACAGCCACAGCACCAGGCGCTTGTCCACGGTGCCGCGCCGCATGTGGACCGCTCCGCCGAACGGCTTCATGATCGCGCCGGCGACCAGGTCGCTGGATACCGCGCTCAGCGGGGCCACTCCGAACACGAGCACCAGCAGCGGCGTCATCAGTGCGCCGCCGCCCATGCCGGTGAGCCCGACGACGACACCCACGCCGAACCCGGCGATCGCCACCCAGAGATCCATGCGGTGACATTATCGGCGCACGTCGCCGACGCGTGACGGCGTCTCAGCAGTCGAAATGTCGCGACCTGCGGCGCGTCCGGTCGGCAGCCGGGCCCGGCCTCGGCGGACCCGACGCGCTAGCCTCGGCCGGTGCGTACGACCGCGCTCCACCGTGCACTGACCGAACCCGCCGAGCCACACCTGCGCGCGTTGCCCGAAGACGTCGCTGCGCTGCTGACCGGCCTCGACGCGCCACCACGGCTCGGCGCGCACCTGCGCGCGGTGCACGACTTCGCCGCGCGGCTGGTCGCAGGTGTCGTCGAGGCGTACCCCGGGCTGGCCGTCGCGGCCGACGAGGTGCTGTTCGGAGCGGCCACGCACGACATCGGCAAGGTCGCGCACCCGTCCGAACTGTCCGGACCCGGTTCGGCCCACGAGTCCGCGGGCTACGAGCTGCTGCTGGCGCATGGGGTCGGGCCCCGCCTGGCCCGGTTCGCCCGCGATCACGGGTCCGTGGCATACGGCCCACTCGGCACCGAGGACCTGCTGGTCGTCCTCGCTGACAAGGTGTGGAAGGGCAAGCGGGTGCCCGGCCTGGAGGACGAGGTCACCGTCCGGTTGTGCGCGGCGAGCGGCGAGCAGCCCTGGGAGGCGTTCCTGCGCCTGGACGACCTGCTGGAGCGGCTGGCCCGCGACGCCGACGCCCGGCTGGCGTTCCAGGCCCGTCACCCGGTATAGGGTCGAGAGTTGTTTGCTGGTTCGGCAACAGAGTTTGCCGACTCCGGGGCGCCGGGCGCAGGGTGGTCACGGAGGTGGTCGAGATGACCTTTGAGGCGTACGACGTGGTGGTGATCGGCGGCGGGGCCGCCGGGTTGAACGGGGCGCTGACCCTGGCGCGGGCGCGGCGCTCGGTGCTGGTGGTCGACGGCGGCGAGCCGCGCAACGCGCCGGCCGCGCACATGCACGCGTTTCTGTCCCGAGACGGCATGCCGCCGGGTGAGCTGCTGAAGATCGGTCGCGAGGAGGTGCGCGGCTACGGCGGCGAGATCGTGGCCGGCCAGGCGATCTCGGCGGTACGCGAGGACGGCGGCTTCGCCGTGACCTTGGACGACGGCCGGGTGGTCCGGGCCCGGCGGCTACTGGTGGCCACCGGTGTCGTCGACGAGCTGCCCCCGATCCCCGGCCTGCGCGAGCGGTGGGGCCGCGACGTGCTGCAGTGCCCGTACTGCCACGGCTGGGAGGTGCGCGACCAGGCCGTCGCCGTGCTGGCGACCGGCGCGCACGCGGCCCAGCAGGCGCTGCTCTACCGGCAGTGGACCGCGGACGTGACCCTGCTGCGCCACACCGGCCCCGAGCCGACCGGGACGGAGCTGGCGCAGCTGGCCGCCCGCGGGGTGCGGCTGGTGTCCGGTGAGATCGCCGGGCTGGAGGTGACCGGCGACCGGCTGACCGGAGCGCGGCTGGCCAACAGCACGGTCGTGCCGTGCGCGGCGCTGGTGGTGTCCGCGCGCATGGTGCCCCGGTCCGGGGTGCTGGAGTCGCTGGGTGTGGCCCTCACCGAACACCCGTTCGGCGCGTACGTCGCCGCGGATCCGACCGGCCTGACCGAAGCACCCGGAGTGTGGGTGGCGGGCAACATCACCGATCTGGCCGCGCAGGTCATCCACGCCGCCGCGGGCGGCTCCCGGGCGGCCGCGTTCATCAATTTCGACCTGGTCACCGAGGACACCGCGCGGGCGGTCGCGCAGGCCGTCCATGAGCAGGTCACCGAGTAGACGCCGGCGGCATCCACCTGTGGCCGATGCTGCGCCGGCACCGGGCGGAGCGGCACGCCCGGATGCGCGGCGCTGGGTGACGGGCGCTACGAGCAGCTGTGCGCCTCCCGGCGGCCGGCTCGGCCACCGGGAGGCGATCGCCGCCGTCAACGGCGAACTGGACCTCGACGCCGCCGTGGCACCGTCATGACCAGGACAGGAAGTCGCCGATCGCGGCGGTGAACGCGGCCGGGTAGTCGCGGCGTACGCAGTGGCCGGCGCCGGTGACGCGCAGCGCGGTGAACGGCCCGGCGGCGGTGTCGGCGCAGTCGTCGGCGTCCGCCTCCGCCAGCAGACCCCCACGGGCGACCTCGCCGTAGATCAGCAGGGTGGGACACGCGACCCCGGCCAGCGACTGCAGCAGCGACGGGCCCGGCTCGTACGGCAGGTCGTAACAGCGCGGGTCGAATTCGCCCTTGCTGACCGCCCACGGCCGGTACTCGGCGTCGGGCCAGCCGGGATTGTCGGCACGGCCCTTGGCGATCCGCGCGTCGAGGTCCATCGCCTGGAGCTCGGCCAACCAGGACGGCATGCCGTCGGAGGCGAGGGTGTGGTGCGGGCCGGGCGGGTCCTCCAGCACCAGTGCCCGGACCAGGTCGGGCCGGGCGGCGGCCAGCGCGGCCGCGGCCAGCGCGCCCATCGAATGCCCGATCACGACGACCGGCGGCAGCCCGAGCGCGTCGAGCACCAGCGCGGCGTCGGCGGCGTTGGCGGCGGTGCCGGTGGGCTCGTCGGGCAGGCCCGACGAGCCGTGTCCGCGGGCGTCCAGCGTGATCGCGCCGGTGTGTGCGGTGAGCGCGGGCAGCACCGGGTCCCAGCAGGCACCCGAGTCGGAGAAGCCGTGCAGGAGCAGCAGACCCGGCTCGCCGCCGTGGCGCTCCCAGGCGAGGTGAGCGGTACGCACCGGGAACCTCCCAAGAAGATGATCAGCCTGACCCTACACCGGGAGAAGCTCGGCTGCGCCGTAGCGCGCGGGCCGCCGGGCTGCGGGCTTGCCTGGCAGCCGGCCGCTGATCGGGCGGGAGCGGGAACGCGGGGTGCCGCCGGCGCCGTTCGCAGGATGACGTGCGGCGGAGTCCGGGACTCCGCCGCACGTGATCGGGTGGTACGCAGGTTTACGAGGCGGTGCAGGAGAACGTGGTCGGCAGCGAGGTGTTGCCGTTGGGACGGCTGGCCTGGAAGCCCCACGACGCGGTCTGGCCCGGCGCGAGCGTGCCGTTCCAGTTCTGGTTGGTCTCGGTCACGTTCTGCCCGCTGACCACGGCGGCCTGCGGCCAGGAGCCGGTGTGCGCGTGGCCCGACGGCAGGGTCGCCGTGGACGCCCAGCCGTTGATGGAGGTGGAGCCGGTGTTGGTGACCGTCACCTGCATGACGTAGCCGTTGTTCCACTGGCTCTGCACCGAGGCCGTCGTCGTGCAGCCGGAGCCGCCCCCGCCGCCACCGGTGGTGGTGACGTTGGTGATGCCGGAGTAGCCGGACGTGCCCGCGGAGTTGCTCGCGCGGACGCGGTACCGGTACGTGGTGTTGGCGGCCAGGCCCGAGTCGGTGAACGAGGTCGAGGACGACGTGCCGACCTGGCTGAAGCTGGTGCTGCCGGCGCCGGTGGCGCGTTCGATCAGGTAACTGCTGACCGTGCCGGACGACGCCGACCAGCTCAGCGACGCGCCGCTGGAGCTGACGTTCGACGCGTTCGGCGTGCCGGGCGTGCCTGGAACCTGCGTGCCGCCACCGGTGGTGGTGACGTTGGTGATGCCGGAGTAGCCGGACGTGCCCGCGGAGTTGCTCGCGCGGACGCGGTACCGGTACGTGGTGTTGGCGGCCAGGCCCGAGTCGGTGAACGAGGTCGAGGACGACGTGCCGACCTGGCTGAAGCTGGTGCTGCCGGCGCCGGTGGCGCGTTCGATCAGGTAACTGCTGACCGTGCCCGACGACGCCGACCAGCTCAGGGACGCGCTGCTGGAGCTGACGTTCGACGCGTTCGGCGTCCCAGGGGTGCCGGGCGGCTGGGTGCCGCCGCCGCCGTTGGTGACCGTCGCCGAGAACGAGTTGACGGTCAGGCCCACGCCGCCGATCCACGGCTCGAATCCGGCCTGGACGCTGGTCAGATACCAGCTGTTGGTGCCGTACTGCGAGCCGCGGGTGAACGTGTCGCGGACGAAGTCCATCACGTCGAAGCTCAGCGAGTTGATGACCGAGCCGGTGAACAGGTAGGACACCACGTTGTTGGCGCCGTTGCTGCCGGTCCAGACGGCCCAGCTGCGGCCGGCGATGTTCGCGGTGCCGGTCTGCGAACCGATGGGCTGGATGCTGCCCTGCCGGTTGAACCAGATCATGATCTCGGTGTCCTGGACACCGGAGACGTTGGTGTCCGCGTTCAGCCAGATGTCGTACGAGGCGTTGTAGGTGCCGCTGCCGGGGTACGAGTAGCTGATGCTGCTGTTGGCGGTGCCGATCGTGCTGAGCTGCTTGGGCAGCGGGGAACTCGGGCTGCAGTTGGAGTAGTGGCAGCCCAGGAAGATGGACGGGTAGGACACCGGCGCACCTGAGGTGCTGCCGACGCCGTCCTGCTGGGTGATGCTGAACCCGTTGCCGGTGGTGTTGATGCACTGGGTGGCGCTGGTGCCCCACCGGTTGTTCTGGATCACGTAGTTGCCGGCGACCACGGTGCCGTACTGCTCACAGATCGTCGCGGCCTGAGCGGGCTGTGCCGCGAGAAGGCTCACGGCGGTGGCGGCGACGGTCAGCGCGATGGCTGAGGCGATCGTCGCGAGTCGATGCTTTCTGCTCGTCGTGGCGTGCATGTCACTCCTTGGGCAGGGGAGGAGAGATCGGGTGGGTGCCAGGACTGGGAGCGCTTCCACCGGACACCATAGGCCATCGTCGAACTGCCTGTAAACAGCGGCATCGACGGTAATCAGTTTCATGGAAGTTACATGCACTGCACGGCCCCGTTACCTTTTGGACCCTTCCGCGCGCCGGCACGACCAGCGGCCGTGACCGCCTCGCCCCGGTGGCACGGCGGCCGCGCGGCGGGTGGGAGGATGCGGGTTCGAGTCTGGGGAGGAGCACGAGGTGGGAGATCTGCAGCGGCTGCGCGAGGTCGCGGCACAGGTGTACGGCTGGACGGCGCTGCGCCCGGCACAGGAGGAGGCGATGGTCCACGTGACCGCGGGCCGGGACACGATCGTGGTGTCGCCCACCGGTTCGGGCAAATCCGCCATCTACCAGGTCCCGGCGCTGGTCGTCGGCGGTCCGACGATCGTGGTGTCGCCGCTCATCGCGCTGCAGCGCGACCAGGTGAAGAACCTCGTCGACCGCGGTGCGCCGGACGCGCACGTGGTCAACTCCGCGCGCAGCGCCCGCGACAACGACGCCGCGTTCGAGGCACTGCGGGCCGGTGACGCCGAGTTCCTGTTCCTCGCGCCCGAGCAGCTGGCCAAGGACGAGGTCGTGGCCGAGCTGCTGGAGGCCAAGCCGTCGCTGTTCGTGGTGGACGAGGCGCACTGCGTCTCCTCGTGGGGACATGACTTCCGGCCCGACTACCTGCGCCTCGGCGAGGTCATCGAGCGGCTGGGCCACCCGACCGTGCTGGCGCTGACCGCCACCGCGTCGCCGCCGGTGCGCGCCGACATCGTCGAGCGGCTGCGCATGCGGGACGCGGTGCACCTGGTCAAGGGTTTCGACCGGCCCAACATCCGGCTGGAGGTGTCCCGCGAGATCACCGAGCGCGAGAAGCGCCGCGAGATCATCGAACGCATCATCGCGCTCGACCCGCCCGGCCTGCTCTACGTGCAGACGCGCGGCGAGACCGAGGAGTACGCCCAGGCGCTGCGCGAGGCGGGCGAGGAGGCGTACGCGTACCACGCGGGTCTGAGCTCTTCGGAGCGCTCGTCGGTGCACGACGCGTTCCTCGCCTCCGACCGGGTCGTGGTCGTCGCGACGTCCGCCTTCGGCATGGGCATCGACAAGCCGAACGTACGCTTCGTGGTGCACGCGGCGCCTGCCGAGTCCCTGGACTCCTACTACCAGCAGATCGGCCGGGCGGGCCGCGACGGCGACCAGGCCACCGCCGTGCTCTACTTCCGGCCCGAGGACCTGCGCCTGCCGCGCTTCTTCTCCTCCGGCACCGTCGACGAGGAGCTGCTCACCCGCGTCGGCGCGGGCGTCATCGCGGCCGACGGCCCGGTGCGCATCGACGACCTGGTGGAGGAGCTGGACGTGACCCGCTCGCGGGTCACCCGCTCGGTCAACCTGCTGCAGGAGGCCGGGGCCGTGCTCACCACCGGCAAGGGCGTGCGGTGGACCGGCGGCGAGCTGGCCGACGCCGTCGCGGCGGCCGCGGTCGAGGCCGCGCAGATGCGCACCATCGAGCTGACCCGGGTCGAGATGATGCGGGGATACGCCGAGACCGACGACTGCCGCCGCCAGTTCCTGCTCGGCTACTTCGGCGAGGACCTGGTCGACACCTGCGGCAGTTGCGACACCTGTACCGCGGGCACCGCCGACGCGCAGTCCGACGTGGACACCGGCTTCCCGGTGCAGTCTCGGGTGACGCATGCCGAGTGGGGTCCGGGTGTGGTCATGCGGGAGGAGAACGACCGGATCACGGTGCTGTTCGACGAGGTCGGCTACCGCACCCTGTCGCTGAAGGCGGTCCGCGCCCGCAACCTGCTCACTCCAGCCTGACCTGCGGTGGCGTTGCACCGGGGACCCGGCGACTTGTTCGCCGGGTCCCCGGTCCCGTCGTGGGCCGTTAGGCCTTCGAAACATTTACGAAAACTCGGGACCTCCGATCGGGGGCGGGGCTAGCGTCGGGCACCCGCACAGCTCCACCGACCATTTCGGAGTAGTGATGACCCGTTCCCTCTATGGGCGTGGGCGGTTCGCGGCTGCCCTCGCCGTGGCGGCCGCCGCCCTCACCATGCTCATCGCACCGCCGGCGCACGCCGCCGTCAGCGGCCGCAACCTGCCGGCCGACGGCAAGGTCCGGCTGTTCATGGGCCAGGACTCCAGCACCCTGGCCGACTACAAACGCGACGTGCTCGACCCGACCCCGTCCGCGCCCCGGCCCGGCGGCGTCACCCTGTACACCAACCTCGTGCTCGGCGGCACGCCCGGCCCGCTCGGCGGCTTCTACGGGCCGGTCGACTACGGCTCGGGTGTCTACGACTTCCCGGCCACGCTCAACCAGTACCCCGGCGCCGCGCTCGCCGTCGGGCTGTACCTGTCGGACGCCTCCGCGGGCTGCGGCAACCAGCCGCTGCGCGCGATCATGGGCCGCAACGACCCCGACGTCACCGCCGGCAGCCCCAACCTGATCACCTCGTACCGGGCCAAGGTCGACGAGATGGTGAACTGGCTCAAGAACACCGGCCGCGAGGTGTTCCTGCGCATCGGCTACGAGTACGACGGCCCGTGGAACTGCTACAACGCCGACTTCTACAAGGAGGCGTTCCGCTACATCAAGGGCCGCATCGACGCGCTCGGCGCGACGAAGGTCGCCACGGTGTGGCAGTCGGCCGCCTGGCCGATCGACGAGAGCCCGAACAACCCCGAGTACCACTACATCGTCACCGCCGCCAACCACTTCGACGCGTGGTACCCGGGCGACGCGTACGTCGACTGGGTCGGGCTGTCGGCGTTCTACGGGGCGACGTACCAGCAGGTGCAGTGGGCCTGCAAGGCGGCGTCGACCTCGCCGCGGGCGCTGCAGGACCGGGTGCTGGCCTTCGCCCGGGGGCACGGCAAGCCGGTCATGATCGCCGAGGCGTCGCCGCAGGGCTTCACCACCGGTGCCAAGACCCGCAGCTGCATCTTCGCCAAGAGCCCGCAGGCGACCACCGGCGACGCCATCTGGAACACCTGGTACGCCGACTTCTTCGGCTACATCGCCGCGAACACCGATGTCATCCGGGCCGTGGCATACATCAACACCAACTGGGACGCCCAGCCCAACTGGCAGTGCAACGGCGCTCCCGCGGGCCAGCCAGGTTGCGCGAACGGCTACTGGGGCGACTCGCGGATCCAGGCCGACGCGACGATCCGCAGCCGCTTCCTGGCCGAGATCGGCAACTCCCGCTGGGTCAACGGATCCGGGAGCACGACGCCGGAGCGTACGGTCCGGGGAGTCGGGTCCAACCGCTGCCTGGACGTGTCCGGGGGCCGTACCGCCGACGGCACCAAGGTGCAGTTGTGGGACTGCCTGAACAACCCGGCGCAGAAGTGGCGGTTGGAGTCCAACGGCTCGCTGGTCAACCCGAACTCCGGCAAGTGCCTGGACGTAGCCGGTGGTGCTGTCGCCGACGGCACGATCGTGCGGCTGTGGACGTGCCTGGGCAACGGCGCCCAGCGCTGGACGGTCAACGCCAACGGCACCATCGTGAACCCGCAGTCGGGCAAGTGCCTGGACGCCGACGGCTGGGGCACCGCCAACGGCACCCAGATGATCATCTGGACCTGCGGCAACCCGGTCCAGTCCAACCAGAACTGGGTCGTCTCCTGACGGACGTGTCGGGTGCCCGGCCGGGCGGCTGCTCGCCGCGCCGACCGGGCACCACCTGTCCGCCGTGACCACGTCGGCGTGCGCGGCGGCCTCGACCGTCTGGTCAGCGGGTTCCGCTGGCCCGCTTCACTTCTGGGCGCGTAGTTGCAGGCCGTGACCGCCGGGGCCGGTGAGCGTCAGCCGGTCGGCGGTGACCTGCCAGGTCACGTCGCCCTTCAGCGTCTCCAGCACGGACCGCTCCAGCCGGTTGACGTCGTCGGCGCAGGCCATCTTGGTGGTGAAGACGTCGGAGAAGGCGATGGTCTGCTCGGCGAGCACGGCCGTGCCACCCAGGCTGTTGCAGCCGGTGTGGCCCTGCACCTTGCCGTCGGCGAACTCGAGGTAGGCGGTCGCGCCGCCGGGGACGGAGCTGGCGCTCTGCCCGTCGAGCACGGTGTCGACCTGCCAGCGGGTGCCGGTCAGCGGTCGGTCCGGGTCTGCGGACTCCTGGTCCTGCAAGGTGACCTCCATGGTGTCGGTACGCAGGGTCAGCACGTCCCCGGCCAGCTCCCAGCGCGGTCCGGCCTGGAGGAAGCCGGAGACCAGCTCGTCCTGCTCGTGCAGTTTCGGGTCGCAGCCCATGTCGGTCATGCTCACGTCGCCGGTCATCCGCAGGCGGCCGCCGGAAAGATCGGCATCGCCGCCCATGCTGTTGCACCCGGCGGTGGCCCCGACGTGACCGTTCTGGTCCAGGGTGAGCCGGATCCGGGTGCCCTTGAACAGGTCGTAGGGTTTGCCGTCGCGGGTGACGGCGGTGGACAGGAAGGTCCGCCCGGCCAGGACGGCGCCGTCGTCGGGCGGGCCGTCCGCGCCGGTGTCGAGGGGCTGCGCGCACGCGGCGAGCAGCAGGACGGTCAGCAGCGGCACTACGCGCACGGTTCTCACGTTACCTTCGACCGCCGAGGCGCCCGCTGGGTTCCGCCCGGCGGCCAGGACGCCCGGACCGTTGTCGCGGCCGAGCGTCCTGGCAGGTCGCAGGTGGTGAGTGGTTTGGAAGGGCACCTTCATCTACGCATAGCGATGTGAAGGTGCCCTTCCTTTCCTAGGCGCGGCAGGGGGTGCCGGTGGGGTGGGTGGGGGTGCCGGTGATGCCGGCCTTGGTTTCGCCGATGATGAGGTCGGTGAGCAGGGTGTCGAGGATCAGGGCCTGCTGGGTGACGCCGGTCGCGGTGGTGGTGGTGCTGTTGAGCTTCAGGCTGCCGACCACCAGCGGGATGGTGAGGGGGCCGCTGCCGACCGTCACCGTCGCGCCGTTGACTTTCAGGCTGGAGATGGTGGACGAGCCCGCGAACTGCGGCACCAGCCCGCCCGGACCGGCGACGCAGGTCGCCGAGGCGGTCGAGTCGATGTATCCGATCTCGATGGTGACCAGGCCCGCGACGGTGATCTTCGTGGAGCCCGCGGCCGCGGTGGAGACGGCCTTGTCACCCACCGCCGGTGTGCTGCTCTGGCTGTTCGGGGTCAGGTCGGTGCTCGCGGACAGGCCCGTCGTCTGCACGGTGACGAGGCCGGCGTTGAGCGTGTTGTCGGGGCCGGTCGCGGTGCTGTCGACGCACGGCGAGTTGGCCGGGTTGGCCCGGGCCGAGCGCTGGCCGGCCAGGTTCAGGGCGGTCGCCGTGCAGGTGAAGACGCCGTCGCGGTCGTTGTCGACGATGGTCGCCTCGCCGGACGGGTCGGTCAGGGCCGCGCCGCTCGGCGAGCTGAGGCTCAGCTTGAAGGTCTCGTTGAGCTCATCGGCGGTGTCGTCGGTGATCGGCACGGTGACCGTTTTCAAGGTCTCGTTCGGGGAGAACGTGAGCAGGCCGCTCTTGGCGGTGAAGTCGGCCGCCCCGGCGGTGCCGGTCGCGGTCGCGTAGCTCACGCTCACCGGGAACGGGGCGGGCACCGACAGGGTGACGGTGAAGTCGGCGGTGCCGGCACCTTCGTTCACCTGCACGTCGTACGCGCTCAGGCCGGGCACGTGCACGGTCAGGGTCTGCACGTACCCGCGGCTGGTGCCGTCGACGAGGAAGTCGACCTCGCACTGGAGTGCTCCGCCCGCGGCCTCACCGTCCACCTCGACGGTCTCGCTGAACGCCGCGTCGTCACCGCTGGTCACGGTCCGCGACGCGGGGGACAGTGACAGCGACAGGGCGTCGTCGCAGTCCACGCTCGGGGTGACCGTCACCTCGATGGCCTGGATGCCCGCCAGGATCGCGTCGGCGACCTGGTTCGACGGCACATTGTCGAGGAACACTCCACCTGTCGCATCGGTGACGGCCTGGATCTGGCCGTTCTGGTTCAGGCCGCCCGCGCCGACGTTGACCGCGACCACACGGATGTCCGCCGCCTGGAGCGCGGCGATCACCTGGGCGCGGGTGTGGCCGTTGCTCGGCTCGTGCGAGGGCGCGTCGCCGAAGATGACGACGATGCGGGTGCCGTCGGGGCGGAACGTGACCGCGCCGGTGGCGAGCTGGTAGAGGGCGTTGAGGCCGTCCTCGGGGAAGTCGCCGCCGCCGCCCGCCGCCCACGCGTTCACACCCGCCTGCACCAGGGCCTGGTCGGCGGTGAGCGCCTGATCGACGGCGAACGGCACGGCGTCGCCGGCGTCGCGGTAGTTGGCCGCCGCGAACTGCGCGCTGGGCTGCGCGCCGCTGACGGCGGTCAGGATGTCGGAGGCGTTGGTCTTCACGTTGGCGATGGCCCCGCCCATGCTGCCGGTGGTGTCGGCGAGCAGCACGATATCGGGGTTCGGCGGCACCGCGGGGGTGTGCACGACCTTGGCGATCGTCGCGGAGCCGCCGGGCGGCAGGGTGCGGGTGACGGCGGACGGCTCGACGCCCGGAGCGGCGGCCGACGCCGGCGGTGTCGGCTGGGAGAGCAGAGCCGACGCCGCCAGGGCGGCCGCCGTCAGGACGCGTACGCCCCACCGGTGGGTAGCCTTCCGCCTGTGCAGGTGCAACATCTGGCACATCCTTTCGGGCAGCCTGCGGTGTCCGGCGGTTTGCCGGAGGCGGGCTGCTGGGTGTGCCTAGAGTCAAAGCGATGAATATCAACGTCATCAACGCTTGACTATCCGGTACGCGCCGACTAAGTGACTACACGTGTGAGCGTGACCGCGTTGTGTGACGGCCGTCGATCGCTCCGTTCGGCGTAACCCGATCGGACTACGCGGTGCTCGGCCGCGGTGTCGTGAAATGAATGACTGCCCGGTGCACGTGTGACGGCTATTCGATAGCGGGCAGTGCCGGTGGAGCGGGACTCGCCTTCCGTCAGCCGCGCAGGTAGGCGAGCACAGCCAGGACGCGGCGATGGTCGTCGGCGTCGGGCGGCAGGTCGAGCTTGGCGAGGATGCCCGCGATGTGCTTGGCCACCGCCGCCTC
The DNA here is from genome assembly GCF_007483665.1 of Catellatospora sichuanensis. Lineage (GTDB taxonomy): Bacteria > Actinomycetota > Actinomycetes > Mycobacteriales > Micromonosporaceae > Catellatospora > Catellatospora sichuanensis. Next base: position 132,380 of record NZ_VIQO01000014.1, on the reverse strand, counting down.
GGTCACGACCAGGCGGCGGGCGATCGCCGCATTGGAGCGGCCCTCCGCGACCAGGCCGAGCACCTCGCGCTCGCGCGGGGTGAGCCGGTGCAGCGGGTCGCGGCGGCGGTCCAGCAGCTGGCGGACCACCTCGGGGTCGATGACGGTGTGCCCGTCGGCGACCCGGACCAGGCCGTCCACGAACTCGGAGACCTCGCCGACCCGGTCCTTGAGCAGGTATCCCGTTCCCGCGAACCGCCCCGCGTCGATCAGCTCCGCGGCATAGGTCTGCTCGACGTACTGGCTGAGCACCAGGATCGGCAGGTCCGGCAGCTCGGCCCGCAACGCCAGGGCGGCCCGCAGGCCCTCGTCGCTGAAACCGGGCGGCATCCGCACGTCGGTGACGACGATGTCGGGCCGCAGCAGCGGCACCTGCTCGCGCAGCGCGGCGGCGTCGCCGACCGCGGCGGCCACCTCGTGCCCGAAGTGGCGCAGCAGGCTGGTCAGCCCTTCGCGCAGCAGTACCGAGTCCTCGGCCAGCACCACCCTCAGCGCTCGCACGGCAGCTCCACCCGCAGCAGGGTCGGCCCACCGGGCGGGCTGGCCAGCAGCAGCCGCCCGCCGACCGCCGCGGCCCGGTCGGCCAGACCGGTCAGCCCGGTGCCGCGGGCCGGGTCGGCACCGCCCGCGCCGTCGTCGTGGACCTCCAGCACCAGCCGCCGGTCCTGCGTCCACGCCGCGACCCGGCCGCCGGCCGCGCTGCTGTGCCGGGCCAGGTTGGCCAGCGCCTCGTTGACCGCGAAGTACGCGGTGACCTCGACCGGCGCGGGCAGCCGCCCGTCCAGGCGCAGGTCGAGCTCGACGGGCACGGGGGAGCGCCCGGCGATGTCGCGGATCGCGGCGGCCAGCCCGCGGTCGCTGAGCACCTGCGGGTGCACGCCGCGGATCAGCTCGCGCAGCTCGGCCAGCGCCGCCGCGGTCTGCCGCTTGGCGTCGTCGAGCAGCGGCGCGACCGCGTGGTCGTCGGCGATTTGCAGCCGGGCCAGGCCGAGTGTGACGCTCAGCGCGACGAGCCGCTGCTGCGCGCCGTCGTGCAGGTCCCGCTCGATGCGGCGGCGTTCGGAGTCGAAGCCCGCCGCCAGCCGCTCCCGTGAGCGCATGACTTCGACCAGGTCGGTATCGCTCGGAGCCAGCACCGCGCGGGCGATCGCGGCCCGTGCCCCGGCCCAGGCGGTGATCGGGTACGCCGCGAGCGGCAACATGATGAATCCGGCCGCGCACAGCAGTGTGGTGAACCACGGTGCGGCGGGCAGTTCGGCGCCGGGGCCGGTGGGCTGCAGCGGCGCCGACATCAGCATCAGCGGCGGGAGCAGCGACAGCAGCACCACGGCCAGGTCGAGCCACCAGGCCACGCACGCGCTGAGCACGGCGTACCCGATCTCACGCCAGGTGCCGGGCTCGCGCAGGCGCAGCGGCGCGCGCGGCGGCAGCGGGCGGGTGTCGACCAGCCGCAACCGCCGCCGGTCGAACCCGGCGATCAGCGGCCCGGCGGCCACCACGATCAGCAGCGCGGCCACCAGCAGGCCGATGAGCGCGGTGCGCTCCGGGCGCAGCAGCTCGATGCCGACCAGCAGCGCCAGCGGCAGCGCCGCCGGGACCAGTCCCGCGGCCAGATAGGCCAGCGACCGCCACGGCCAGCCCGAACGCACCAGCCGCCAGGGCGGCACGGCGGCGGCGGACAGGGCGGTGCGAGCGGTCACCGCACGACCCTAACCTGCACCGATGGCCGGCACAGTAGTGCTGGAGCTAGTACGGATCCTCGTCACCGCACCCGTGCGTCGCGCCCCGCGCTCGGGTGGGGTGGTCCCATGACATCAACGGCGACGGTCCGCCTGCACGCGGTCCGCAAGACGTACGGGACCGGCGTGAACACGGTCACCGCCCTCGACGGGGTGAGCGCCGAGTTCACCGCGGGAACCTTCACCGCGGTGATGGGTGCGTCCGGCTCGGGCAAGTCCACCCTGCTGCAGTGCGCGGCCGGGCTCGACACCGTCGACAGCGGGCAGATCACCATCGACGGCACCGACCTGGCCGGGCTGTCCGAGCACGCCCGTACGCTGCTGCGCCGGGACCGGATCGGGTTCGTGTTCCAGGCGTACAACCTGGTCGGGGCGCTGACCGCGGCGCAGAACACGGCGCTGCCGTTGCGTTTGGCCCGGCGCGCGCCCAAGCCCGCGGCGGTCGAGCAGGCGCTGGCCGAGGTCGGGCTGGCCGAGCGGGCCGGGCACTATCCGGCGCAGCTGTCCGGCGGCGAGCAGCAGCGGGTCGCCATCGCCCGTGCCCTGATCACCCGGCCCGCGGTGCTGTTCGCCGACGAACCCACCGGGGCGCTGGACAGCACGTCGTCGGCCGTGGTGCTGGCCGCGCTGCGGCGGCTCGTGGACGGGCACGGGCAGACCGTGGTCATGGTGAGCCACGACCCGGTGGCGGCCGCGACGGCCGACCGGGTGCTGGTGCTGGCGGACGGGCGGCTGGTCGACGAGATCACCGGCGCGGACCCGGCGCGGATCGCGGCGCGGCTGGCCGCCGGGGCGGTGGCCGCATGATCGCGCTCGCCTCGCTGCGCGAGCGCCGGCGCAGCCTGCTCGGCACGCTGGTGACCCTCGCCGTCGCGGTGGCCGTGCTCACGGTGTGCGGCCTGCTGCTCGCCTCGGCGCGCCCGGTGACACCCGACCGGTTCGCGGCGAGCCCTGTGCTGATCCGTCCGGTTCCGCCTAAAACACCGGAGGCGTTCACCGAACCCCGGCCGTGGCCGAAGGAGCAGGCGCAAGCGCTGGCAGTACGGCTGTCGGCGGTGCCCGGGGTGTCGGAAGCGGTGCTCGTGCAGCGCTTCTACGTCCAGCTGGTACGCGACGGCAGGCCCGTCGCGGGGGAGCGCGACGCCTACAACTGGTCCGCGGCGGCGCTCGGCGGCCACCGGCTCGCCACGGGCCGAGCCCCGGCCGGGTCCGACGAGGTCGTGCTCGGTGCGGCCCTCGACGTTCCGGTGGGGGCGCGGGTCGACCTGCTGACGGCGGCTGGTCCGGAGCATTTCACGGTGACCGGGACCGTCGACGGCGCCGGGATGTGGGTGACCGACGAGGTGGCGGGTGCCCGCGGTGGCGGCGTGCCCGTGATCGGCCTGCTGACCGCCGCGGACGCCGACGTCGCCGGGGTGGCCGCGGCGTCGGCCGCCGCCGTCGGTACCGACGGCGTGGCGCTGGCCGGGGACGCGCGCGGGGCGCTGGAACCGGTCGGCGACGCCCGCACCCGCTGGATCGGCATGCAGGTGCTGTCCGCCCTGTCCGCGCTGGGCGTGTTCGTGTCGGTTTTCATTGTCGCGTCGACCTTCGCCTTCGCGACCCGGCAGCGGGAGCGGGAGCTCGGCCTGCTGCGCCTGCTCGGGGCGGTGCCGAGGCAGGTGCGGCGCTGGGTCCTCGGCGAGGTGCTGCTGCTGGGGCTGCTCGGAGGCGCGGTCGGGGTCCCGGCGGGACTGCTGGCCGCCGGACCCATGGCGCGTTGGCTGGTACGCACCGGGTTCGAGCCCGCATCGTTCACCGTGCTGTACCAGCCGGTGGTCCCGGTTGCCGCGATGGCCGCCGGGGTGCTGGTCGCGCTGGTGGGAGCCTGGGCGGCGGCCCGGCGCGCGGCCCGGGTGGGCCCGCTGGCGGCACTGCGTACGGCGGCCCTCGACGACCGGCCGGTGACCCTGGCCCGGATGATCGCCGGCGGGGTGGCGCTGGCCGCCGCGGTCGCCGCGGGTGTCGCCGCGACCCGGGCGTCCGGCGCCGACCTGGGCACCTACGCGCTGTACGCCGCGATGGCGCTGGTCACCGCCGGCAGCCTGCTGGCCCCGGTGCTGCTGCCGCCGGCGGTGCGCCTGCTGACCGCGCCGTTCGCGGGCGGCCGGGGCGCGACCGTGCTGCTGGTGCGCCAGCACGTCGGCACCGCGGCCCGGCGTTCCGCTTCGGCTGCCGCGCCCGTGCTGCTCTGCGTGGCGTTCACGGTCCTCATCGGCGGGATGGTGCAGACCACCACCGCCTACTACGGGCTGAACCGGGTCACCGCCGCGAACGCCACCGCCGTGGTCGTACCCGACGGCACGCCGGGCCTGTCCGACCCCGCGGTCACCGCCGCGGGCGGCCTGTCCACACTGCCCACCACCCTGTACGACGGCACCGAGCCGCTGCCCGCCGCCGGTATCACCCCCGCGGAGCACACCGTGCTGACCGTCGGCGACGGCAGCCTGACCGCCCTGCACCGGTCTCCGGCGGAGAAGCCCGCGGTGGTCCCCGTGGCCGTGGCAGAGGGATTCGCCGTCTCGGCGGGGTGGGCCATGGGCAGCACGCATCCGGTGTTCGGCCCGGACGGAAACCTGATCATGCTGGAAGTGGTCGCGGTGCTCACCGCTGGGCCGCTGCCGGCCGGGATCCTGCTCGACCGAGCGGTGGTGCGGGCGATGGACCCGTCGGCGCTGACCACCGTCGTCTACTCCGGACAGCCCGGTCCGGCGACCGCCCTGGCGGGCCTGGGTGCGCGCTCGCTGAGCGCCGCCGCCTACGCGGCCGGCGGCCAGGAGGAGGACGACCGGCTGGTATGGGTGTTCACCGCGGTGCTGATCGGGGTGTCGGCCGGGTTCGGGCTGCTGGCTGTGGTGAACACGATGCTCATGTCGACCACGGGCCGGGCCGCGGACCTGCGGGTGCTGAAACTGTCCGGGGCGACCCGCGGACAGGTGCTGGGCGTGCTGGCCGCGGAGACCGCGGTGGTGGTGGCCACCGGGGCGGCGCTGGGGCTGGCCGTGGCCGTCGCCGCGCTGGCGGCGCTCGCCCGCGGGTTGAGCGTGCAACTCGGCGTCGCGGTGCCCATGGTGATCCCCTGGGGCACGCTGGCCGCGACCGTCGGCGTCTGCCTCGTGCTGGCCGTGGCCGCGGCGATACTGCCCGCGCTCGGCTCCGGCCGGGCGACCCGACCGCATTCGAGTGTTTGAGCAGGCAGCGGCATGGGGACGTCAGTTATTGCACGGGGGCGAACAACTGCTACGTCGTCCAGCCGTGCACGTGACGGGACGGCGAGGTGCGCGGATGACCCAGGTGACGTACGACCCGTGGCATGCGGCCTTGCTGGACCTGCTGCATCTGACCCAGCAGGCGCAGGACGACCAGGTCGCCGAGTGTGTCAGCGCGGCGCTGCGCCCGCTGGGCATGGAGACCACCTGCTATCTGGTCGACGAGGAGCAGCGTCACCTGCACCCGCTGGCCGAGCACGGCAAGCAGTCGGCGGCCCGGCTCGGCGTGGAGGGCACCGTCGCCGGACGTGCCTTCACCACCGTGGACACCCAGCGGGTCGGCGGCGGACTCGGGAGCCGGCTGTGGGTTCCGCTGGTGGACGGCACCGAACGCCTCGGTGTGGTGGAGATCGTGCTGCGCCGCGACGACTGCGACATAGAGGCGTTGCAGGACTGGTGCGAGAGCTACGTCGGCCTGGTCGGGCACCTGCTGGCGGTGAAGATGCCGTACGGCGACTCGCTGCAGCAGGTCCGGCGGACCCGGCCCATGACAGTGGCGGGCGAGCTGCTGCTGTCGACGCTGCCGCCGCTGACGTTCACCTCCGACCGGCTGGTGCTCAGCGCGCTGCTGGAACCGCACTACGACATCGGGGGCGACGCGTTCGACTACGCCCTCGACGGCGAGACGGCGTGGTTCTGCGTGCTCGACGGGATGGGCCGGGGCCTGCACGCGGCGGTCATGACGGTGACCGCGCTGGCCGCCATCCGCGCCGCCCGGCGCGACGACCGCGGCCTGTACGCGATCGCGCAGGCCACCGAGGATGCGCTGCGCGACCAGTTCGAGGACACCGCCTACGTCACCGGGCTGCTGTGCGAGCTGCACACCGGCACCGGACGGCTGCGCTACATCAGCGCCGGGCACCCGGCCCCATTGCTGCTGCGACGCGGCCGGGCGGTCCGGGAGCTGACCGGCGGCCGGCGGCTGCCGCTGGGGCTGGACGACAGCACGATCGAGGTCGCCGAGGAGATGCTGGAACCGGGGGACCGGCTGCTGCTGTACACCGACGGCGTCATCGAGGCGGGCGACCGGTGGGGGGAGATGTTCGGCGTGGAGCGGCTCGTCGACCTCACCGAGCAGGCGGCGCAGGCGAAGCTGCCGGCTCCGGAGACGCTGCGCGGCCTGGCGCACCGGGTCGCCTCGTTCCGGGACGGGCCGCCCCGCGACGACGCGATGCTGATGCTGGTCGAATGGTCGGCGGAGGCGGCCCGCCGGGTGCTGCCCTGATCAGTCAGTGCGGCGAGGTCCAGCCCGCACCTCCGGGAGCGGCCGTGACCGCTGGCGGCTGCGGCGCCCGATCATCGCACGAACCACACCGCGGCAAGGGGCCTGGGACGGCCGGCCACGAACGACCGGCGGCGGGCTGGTCCATGGTTGTTACGGTGACCGCCATGACCCCACTGATGGCGATGCTTCGCCGCGCGTGGCCGCTGTTGGCGGGGCTCACCTTGGCAGTGGCGGTCGGCGCCGTCTTCGGCTCGACGCTGCTGGGCCCGGACTGGCTCTCGCTGGGAGTCGTCGCTGTTGTGGTCGTCGCGCTGGCCACGTTCTGGGTGCACGAACGGGGGAATGTGCGTACGGTCTGGAGCCTCGCCGCCGCCATCGTGGCGATGGGGGTCGGCTTGGTCGGCCTCCTGGCGATATACATCGCCCCCTTAGCCATGGTTGAGCTGTTCGGCGAGCCGGTGCAGGCCAGGGTCACGGCCGTGCGCGACGGCATCGATGGCAGAGAGTACAAGCACCGGATCCGGCTGGCCCGGCCAGACGGCACGGCGATCCCCGGAGAGTTGACACTGCCTCGCGATGCCGGCACGAAGCAGGGCGACCAGCTGGCCGTGCTGAGCGACCGCACCGGCGTGGCGAACCCCGTGCCGGCCGACGAACCCGTGACCGGCTCGGCGGCCTTCCTGGTGATCCTCTGGCTGGCTGTGGCGGGGCCGGCGGTGCTGTGCGGGATGGCGCCGGACTCCGGCCCGACCGTGCGCGGCCGCGAGCGCCGCGCCGCCCCGCGCGACCGCCGACGCAGGTGACCGCGGCCGGCGGTCATGATCCTCGGGCAGGACTCAGCCGGACACCATGCCGAGCATCATGGTGACCTGGGCGGTGCGGGACTGGTCGACGCGGGTCGCGAACTCCAGCACCTTCGGGTTGACCCCGGAGGTCAACTCCATCCGGGCATACTCCACGGCCTGGTGCTGGTGGCCGATCAGCAGGTTGAGGAAGACCTTGTCGAACTCCGCGGCGGGGGCGTCGCGCAGCGCCTTGACCTCGTCCGGCCCGGTCGCGGGCAGCCCGCCGTGTCCGGCGTGCAGGTTCGGGTCGGCGGCGGGCGTCAGGGGCTTGGTCCAGGTGCGCAGCCAGCCCTGCACCGCGGTCAGCTCGTCGGCCTGCGTCACGTCCATCGCCGAGGCCAGGTCGCGCACCTTCGTGTTCGCGCTGCGGGCGGCGGCGAGTTTCAGCAGCTCGCCCGCGGGTCCGTACTGCGCGGCCATCATCTGCAGGAACATCACGTCGGTGTCGTTGTACCCGCCCGACTCGTCGAGCGCCGGTGGCGGCGACCCGGACGGCGGCGCGAACGACGGCGCGGCCGAGGGGCCGGTGGTGACACCGGGCGGCGCGTCACAGGCGGCCAGGGTCACCAGGACGACGGCGAGCAGGACGAAGCGCTTCATGTGCGGTGGCTCCTCGGGGGCGGGCACCGGGCAGGGGCCGCGGTCCGGCGGCTCGGCTGGCCGGTCCGCGGCTCGGGTGAGCCGCGGACCGGGTCAGATGGTGATCAGATGCGCTGCCACAGGGCAGGCACGTTGGGCGGCTCCCAGCCGGCAAGCGCGGTGTGCGCCTGCAGGCAGCGGTAGCTGAGCCCGCCGTAGGTCACCGTGGCGCCGACCCCGTACGCGGTGCCTGCGGCCCAGGTGCCACCGCCGGGGTTGGTCGGCGGCGGGGACTGCGGCGGGTTGGGCGAGGGCGACGACGGCGGAGGCGTCGGGTTGCCCCCGCCGCCACCGCCGCCTACCTGCAGGTCGACGCAGGAGTAGAACGCCATCGCGGTGTCGTAGATGTTCCACCGGGCCAGCACGAGGATCCGGCCGGTGCGTCCGCCCAGACTGACGTTGTGCGAGACCGTCGCACCGGGCTGGGCACCGTTGTCGTTGATCACCGCGATGCGGGTGCTCCCGACGAAGTACTCCCAGGTGCTGGTGCGGTGGCGGGCGGTGAGCACCCAGTTGAACGTGACGTTGTTGCCGACCGAGGCCGCGGGCCAGTTCTTGCTGTTGTCGTTGAGGACCGCGAATCGGCTGCCGCCGCCGTTGCACTGCATCGAGCCCTTGGGCGCCTCGACGCTCTGCGGCTCCCAGACGATGTCGCCGCAGCCGGTGACCCGGCCTTGGGCGCAGTTGGCCTGGCGGCTGGGCGGGGACGAGATGTACCCGTGCGCGCTCGCCGGGGCGGCGATCATGCCGGACACCAGGATCGTGAAGATGGACAGGACGGGTAGAACGATCCGTTTTCTCATGTCTCCTCCTCGCTTCTGTGCGGGATGGACGGACCGGGTGGGACGAGTGCCGGTGTCGTGAGAGGAGACATCGACACTCGTTCACGAAAACATAAAATAAACAGTCCTAACTGTAAATACGCTTAACTGAGATTGCGTTCAAGTTGGCACGTGCCGGACATGCGCGAGGCCCCGGCCGTACCCGACCGGGGCCTCGCACCTGCTCGGATCAGCCGGCCAGGTGGCCCCAGTCCGCCTCCAGCTCGCTCCACGCGCCCTGCGCGACCGCCTCGCCGTTGATCAGCACGACGACCCGGTCGGCCTGCACCAGCGCGGCCCGCTTGGACGTCGAGCCGACCACGGTCAGCCCGTGCGCCCGCAGCGCCTGCCACAGCGCCAGCTCCGTGGTCACGTCCAGGGCGGACGACACGTCGTCGGCGATCAGCAGCTCGGTGCCCGGCGCCAGCGCCCGGGCCAGCGCCAGCCGCTGCAGCTGGCCGCCGGACAGCCGGGTGCCCTTGTGCCCGATGAGCAGCTCCATGCCGCTGCCCGCCGCCGCCAGGTCATGCTCCAGCTGTGCCGTGGCCACCGCCTGCGCGGCGTCGACGTCGTGGCCGAGCCGGATGTTGTCACCGACCGTGCCGGACAGCACCCGCGGCAACTGGGCCACGTAGCCCACCTGGTTGGGGCGCAGGAACACCTCCGGCTCGGCGACCCGGTCACCGTTCCACAGCAGCGCGCCGTCGTGGTGCACGATGCCGGCCAGGGCCCGCAGCAGCGACGACTTGCCCGAGCCGACCGGGCCGAGCACGAGCACCAGGTCGCCGCGCTCCACGGTCAGGTCGACGCCGCGTACGCCGACCGTGCCGTCCTCGTGCACCGCGCCGAACCCGGACAGTTCCAGCCGGTGCAGCGGGTTGCGCGGAGCGGCCACCGGACCCGGGGCGGTGCCCGCCGACAGGTCCACACCCGGCACGGCCGCCGAGTACGCGCCCACCCCGGCCATCGCCACGGTGCGCCTGGTCCACACCCGCGCCGACGGCAGCTGCGACACCAGCGACGCCGTGGTCCAGGCGAACCACCGGGCCGAACCCAGCGTCGACACCGCGACCAGGGTCGCGCCCGCGCCCAGCTCGCCGGCCATGAACAGCGCCCACACCGCGATCGGCAGCAGGCCCGCCAGCAGCGACGGCGTCGAACGCGCCCACACCTGCATGGCGATCTCCTGGCGCTGGCGTTCGCTGCGGGCGGCGTCGAGCCGGGCCAGCTGGCCCAGCACCGGCCGGGTCGCGCCGGCCAGCTTGACCGTGCGGGCCGACGACAGCGATGACACCAGGAACGTGGCGAACGCGGCCCGCGCGGCCACGGTGTGCGCGGCCGAGCGCTTCAGCACCGGCGCGAAGACCGTCGCGGCCAGCGCCGAGACCACCATCGTGCCGGTGAAGAACAGCGCGGGCACGATCGAGCCGGACACCAGCGTCATCGCCACGATCATCACGATGCTGATGGACTGGTCGACCAGGTTGTCGGCGAGCATCACCACCCGCTCGTTGTCGCCGCCCTGCGCGACGACCTCGGCCGGGGTGTGCGCGCTGACCCGGCGCGGCCCGGTCTGCCCGTGCACCAGGCGCAGGTTGATCCGCAGCATCTGCCGGACCCACCACTCCGGGTACCACAGGCCCGCGAAGTAGCCGGCCGGCGTGGTCACGGCCAGCCCGGCGACGATGCCCAGCGCCGGCCACCACGGGCTGCCGGAGCCGTCGACCACGTCGGCCCACAGCCACGGCAGCACGGTGCCGTCCAGGCCGAACAGCACCATGACGGTGAACAGTGCGACCGAGACCTGGCCGAAGCGGAAATCGTTGACGGTCAGCCGGAAGATCTCACGCAGCGTGCGCACCCGCTGCGGGGCGGGCAGCGGCGGCGGGTCGGCCTTCGGCGGCGCGACCAGGTCCGCGCCCGCGCCTGCGCCGGTGCCCGCTGCCGGGCCGTCCTGCCTCGCCGGGGCCTGCGTTCCGTCGCCCGCGGCGCTCTCGCCGGCCGACTCCAGGCCGTACGCGGTCGCCAGCACCAGCTCGCCGTCGGCCGCGCTGCTGTGGCTGGTGGCCAGCAGTTGCGCGAAGCGCTGCGACTCCGACAGCGGACCGGCCTCCACGACCCGGCCGTCGGCCAGCACCACGACCTCGTCGCAGTCGCGCACCGACGACAGCCGATGCGCGATGACCACGCCGATCCGGCCGTGCAGCAGGCGCTGCGCGGCGTGCTGCACCCGCGACTCGGTGACCGGGTCCATCCGCGCGGTGGCCTCGTCGAGGATGACCACCTGGGGGTCGCGGACCAGGATGCGCGCGAACGCGACCAGCTGCTCCTGGCCCGCCGACAGCTTCTGGCCGCCCTCGCCCAGCTTCGTCTGCAGGCCGTCGGGCAGTGTGTCGACCCACGAGGTCAGGCCCAGCTCGTTCATCGCCTTTCCGGCGGCGTCGAGCAGCTCCGGGTCGAACAGCGCGATGTTCTCCGCGAGCGTGCCGGCCAGGATCTCGGTGCGCTGCGGCACGATCGCGACCCAGCGCCGCAGGGCCTCGACCTCCAGGTCGAGCAGGTCGATCCCGCCCAGGAACACCGTTCCGCGGGGCACGTCCACGGCCCGGGTCAGCACCTTGGCCAGCGTCGACTTGCCCGAGCCGGTCCGGCCGACCAGGGCGTACGACCGTCCGGGCGCGAAGGTCAGGTCCAGCTCGCGCAGCGCCGGCCGGCGCCGGTCGGTGGAGTAGTGGAAGGTCAGCCCGCGCACCTCGATGTTGCCGGTGGTGGGCGCCGCCCCGCCGGTCGGCTCCTGCGGGGTGTCGCGCAGCAGCTGCACCCGCGCCCACGCGCCCAGCGCGTGCTGCAGCTCCGGCAGCATCCGGCTGACCTGCTCGACGGTGCCGCCGAAGGCCAGCGCCAGCAGCCACGCGCCGGTGAGCCGGGCCGCGCCGAGATGGCCCGCGGACAGCGCCCACACGCCGCCGAGCACGAGCACGGCGATGCCCGCCCGGGTCACCCCGGAGGCGATGGTGCTGACCCGCGTGGACAGCGCCCACACGCGACGGCCGCGTTTGAGCACCTCGCTGGAGCGCTGGGCGTAGAGGCGCAGCACGTACGGGCGGCCCAGGCTGGTGCGCACGTCGTCCTGGCCGTGCACCGACTCCTCCTGCACGGCGGCCAGGTCCGACCAGGCCTCCTCTTCGTGCATCCGGGCCGGGCCGATGGCGGTGGTCGGGCGGCGCAGCCCGAACCCGAGCACCAGGGACAGCATCAGCATGGCCAGGCCCGCGGGCCACCACACCACGAACGCCGTCACCGCGGACAGCACGGCCACCGCACCGGACTGGGCCAGCCGCACTCCACTGCCGCGCAGCTGCGAGCCCACCTGGTACACGTCGCCGTCGATGCGGTCGAGCAACTCGCCGACCGGGGTGCCCTCCAGCGTGGGCAGGCTCTGCCCGAAGGCGACCCGGCACAACCGGCGGCGTACGTCGGCCGCCCAGTCGGCGGTGAGCCGGGCCATGATCAGGCTGAGCGCGAGGTCGCTGAGCACCACCACCGCCAGCGCCGTGGCCAGCGCGGTGAAGGCCAGCGTGGACCGGTCCACCAGCACGGTGCCCGCCAGGGCGGCGGCCAGCGCGGCAGCGGCGGCACCGGCGACGATGAGGACCAGCACCGCCAAGGTTCGGCGGGGCGACGTGGCCCACAGGTCACGGAACAGACGCATGGCAGGGCCCCTTGCAGCCGGTTTGATCTGGTCCCCAGCATGCAAGGCCGCCCCACCCGAGCTCAACGCAATTACGGCGGCACGGGCGTGGTGATCAACACATTCGGCTCATTCGGCGATCCGCAGGGCCACGAGCATGCTCAGGAACGCGCCGGGGTGCACGATCGGGATGCGGTGCCGGCGGGCCTGGCGGGCCTTGCCGGACATCGTGTCGGGGTCGGCGGCCACCAGCAGCCGGGTGGTCCGGGTGACGGCGCGGCCCACGGTCAGCCCGGCGATGCGCGCCCGCTCCTCCCACAGCTCCCGCGGCTCCGCGGTCTGCCCGGTGAACACCACGGTGTCGCCGGGCAGCAGCTGGAAAGCCGGCGCGGGCAGCGGCCGCGTGGTGCGGCGGTGCCGGTCGTCCGGGTCGGGGTCGAGGGCCCGATCCACGTCGGCGCGGCCCAGCCCGAGCAGCGCGGCGACGGTGTGCAGGTCGGCGCGCTCGGTCTCGGTCACCTGGCCGTCGTCGGCCGCCTCCACGGCGAGCGCCTGCAGATAGAGGCGGTGCAGGTCCAGCACCTCGTCCCGGCTGAGCCCCAGCGCGTAGGCGGCCTCGACCAGCGCGTCCGCTTCCACCGCTGACACGTGCCGGTCGAGCAGGGCGTTGTCGAGCAGCGACAGGTAGCTGTCGGCCTGCGGCGGGGTCGCCACCCGGGGCAGCCGTTCGATGAGCCTGGTGAGGAAGTGCTCCTCCGTCTCGTGCGGGTGGCGGCGCACGACCGGCAGCACCTCGTCGGAGGGCAGCGGGGGCCAGGTCAGCGTGGCGGCGTCGAGCACCAGCTGCTGCCACGGCGGCGGCGAGCCGACCCGGTGCAGGTAACGCGCCAGCAGCCCGGCGGCCGCGCGGGCGTCGTCGAGCGCGCTGTGCGCCCGCTGCTGCGGGATGCCCGCGGCCAGGCAGCAGTCGCGCAGGCTGCGTCCGGCCGACGGCAGCAGCTGCGCGGCGAGGTTCATGGTGCACAGCCCGTACTCACGCCCGACCGGGGCCCGCAGCCCGAGCCGGGAGTATTCGGCGACCAGGAACGCGGCGTCGAAGGCGAGGTTGTGCGCCACGATCACCCGTTCCCGCAGCATGGCGCCGACCTGCCCGGCGAGGTCGGCGAAGACCGGCGCGCGGCGGGCCTCGGCGGCGGTGATGCCGTGCACGTGCTGCGGGCCGAGGTCGCGTTCCGGGTTGACCAGGCTTGACCAGTCGCCGGTGATCCGGCCCGTCGCGTCGACGTGCACGATCGCGATCTCGCAGATCCGGTCGTGCCAGCTCGTGCGCAACCCGGTCGTCTCCACATCGATCACCGCGTACAACGCCGCCACCTCCGCCTTCTGCGGGCCGGACCGTCCCATCACGACCGCGCCGGGTCCTCACAGTATGTCCTGCGGCACCCGCTCCGGCTCCGCCGAAAGCACCGACACACGGCGAACCCGGCGGGAACACCTCGGAAGATCGCCCGATCGTGCGCCGCCCCGTCCCGTGCTGCCGGTCCCCGGCCGACCGTCGGCATGATCGCTCGACTTGCCAGGCAGGTGTGCGAACGGCGGTCCAAGATACGCACACCTGCCTGGCAAGTTGGCCGATCTTGCGGGTCAGGCGCGCCGCGCGCCTACGGGCCAGACCACCACGACCGGCATGGCCCGCGCGTGCGCCTGGGCGACCACGGCCGCGGTGCCGCCCCCGTCGACCGCGGGGTGGCCGTCCCACACCGCGACGAGCAGGTCGCAGCCGGCCAGCATGGCGGCGTTGGCGTCCTCGTAGGCGGCCCGGCCCGCCCGCGCGTGCGGCATCACCCGCACGGACGCGGCGCGCCCGGACAGCCGGTCGAACGCCTCGGCATGGTCCGGGGCGACCTGCCGGTCGCGGTAGTCGGCGGCAGGAAGCACGATCTCCAGCCTCGCGCCGTGTGCCACGACCGCCTCCGCGAAGATCGTGTCCGCGCCCGCGGCCAGGCAGGACACCCCGACCAGCTCATCCGGACGGTACGCGGCCAGCAGCTCGCGCACCGCCGTGGCGACGAGGGACGCGGTGTCGGCGGTGAGGTTGAGGTGCCCGGTCACGCCGATGCGGGTCGGCTTACTGGCGGCATCCATGCCAGGCAATCTGCCACAGCGGGCCGCCCGCAGCCGACCCGGTTAGGGTGGGCACATGATCGATCGAGACGACGCCGTCCTGATCCGGCCCGCCACAGGCGGCGACGCGTCCGCCGTCGGCGCCATCTGGCGGGACGGCTGGCGTGACGGCCACCTGGGCCACGTGCCCGAGGAACTGGTCGCGATCCGTACGCCGGAATCGTTCGACCTGCGCGCCGCGCAGCGCGTCGACGACACGACGGTGGCCGAGGTGGACGGTGCGGTCGCGGGCTTCGTGATGGTTCTCGCCGACGAGGTCGAGCAGGTCTACGTCGCCGCCGAGCAGCGCGGCACGGGAATGGCGGGTGCGCTGCTCGCCGAAGGTCTGCGCCACGTGGGCGCCAACGGACACGATCGCGCCTGGCTCGCCGTGGCCAGCGGCAACACCCGCGCCCGCCGTTTCTACGAGCGCCACGGCTGGACCGACGAGGGCGCATTCGACTACCCAGCCCGCACCTCCGGCGGCCCCATCGCCGTCCCCTGCCACCGCTACACCCGCGCGGTCTGACCCGAAGCGCCTGCGCCGCCGATCGGCGCTCCGCCGCCACAAGCGAAGATCACGACGATCTTGCGCGAACTGTTGGGCATACGCCCGGATAGTGCGTGTTGTACCCACAGCCTGCGCAAGATCGTCGCTGGGGTGGAGGTGGTCAGGGTTGGGTTTTGTGCCAGAGGTGTTCGGTGGGGTCGATGTAGCGGTGGGTCAGGGCGGCTTGGGCTTCGGGGGTGCCGATTTCGGCGAGTCGGCGGGACGCGGCGTCGTGCGCCCATCGGAGTGTCGGGTCGGGGCGGCTGACGACGTCACGTAGCGCCTCGATCTCGGCGGCGTCGGACATGCCGCACAGGCCTTCGATGGCAGCGGTGGCCACCGCCGGCCGGGCCGAGCGCACCTTCTCCAGCAGCGCGGGCCGTTCTGTCTCCTCCGGCGTGCCCGCGCGGGCGGTGACCGCGACCATCTCCTCCCACGCGTCGGGCGAATCCCACCACCGGCTTACGAGGTCGGCGACCTGTCCGCTGGCGGCGTTCTCGCGCGCCGTCGCGACCTCGTAGATCGCGGCTCGCACGGCGCCGACGCAGCAGAACCGCGGCTCGCGGCGGAGGGCGTCATGTGCCTCCAGCAGTGCCGGAAGCGCTCGCGGGTGGCGGGTCGCCTGCAGGCGGCGGGCGAAGGGGCCCCAATGCTCGCCCTCGGCCGGACGATCGTCGAACGCCGAGTCGAGATCGGGCTGGTCGGGCTGCGGCACGGGCGCGCCGCCGCCGTCGATGGCCGGCTCCTGATGCATCCGGCCGACGGTCCGTCGGTTCCTGGCGATTCCCACCAGACCATTGTGCCGGAGGAGTCGGTCGCGATCCGCACGCCGGCCCTCACGTCCGGCGGCCCGGCCGCCGTGCCCTGCGGCCGGTACACCCGCGCGGTCCGATCCGCCGGAGGCCGAATATCGGTGGACGAGCGGCACGAACACCGCCCATATTGGCGTACGCGCTGGTCGAGCGCATGTGCTCAGTGAAAGAGGGTGGCGTGGCGGCTGACCGCACGGGTGAGCGGATTCTGGCAGGGCTTTACGCGGGGCTGCGCGAGCGGCGAACCCCGCAGCAGGTCGCCTGCGACCTGGTCGACATGCGGGCTTACGACTGGCTCGGCGCGGACCTGGTACGCGAACTGCACGGGGTGGCACGGGCTGCCCGTGGCCGTGACGCGGTCGGCGCGACCGGCTCGTCGATGCGCACCACCTGGCGTCACCACCCCGGCCTGGCCCGCGCCTACGCGGCCGCCGCGAACGCGCTGGCAGTGGTCACCGCGGCAGCGGGCCGTCCCGAGCCCGCCCCGGCCGACCCCGCCGATCCGGCGGCCCTGCGGCGCTGGCTCGACGTCGCGCTGCCGCTGCTGGGGCTGCCGGTCGAGGAGCCCCGCCCAGCGCGCATGACGCGCCCGATCGGCACCGTGACCCACACCTTCGGCTCGTGGAAGTTCACCCGTCGGCGCACACCCGCGGGCCGGCGCGGCGACACCGGCGGGCACGCCGACAAGCGCGCGCGGATGGACGCCGCGACCAGGCGCACCCGGCTGCCGGGGGTGCCGGTACGGGCGTACCGTCGGGCCGTGCGGGCGGTGCTGCACCTGCAGCAGCGCACCACGGTGCTGGCCGTCGAACGCGACCGTGAGGCCGCCATCGCCTTCGGCAAGACCCGCCTGGCCTACCTGATCGCCGAGGACGACTTCACCGCCTGCCCGCGCACCGCAGCGTTCGTCGCGTACTACGTGGCCCGGCTCGGCATGCGGACGCATTTCACGAACAAGTCGCAGAAGCGGCCCATGGACACCCTCGCCGAGCAGCTGCTCAAGGCAGCACTGGCGGCCCCGACCTGCCGGCCGGACGTGCTCGCCTTCGTGATCACCCGCCGGTCGGTGCTCGACCGGCTCGACGACGAGCAGTGCGGCCGCCTGCTCGCGGTCTACTACGAGCAGCTCGTGGCCTGCGCGCGCACGCTGCGCGCGGCGTACGACGAGAACCGCGACCCGATGCACATGGTGGTGCGCCGCGGCGACGACTCGTCGTCGTGGAACGCCGCGTCACGCGCGTTCAACCAGGCCCGCGCCGGCTGGCTCAACCTCACCGCGACGCTCGGCTACGACGACGTCGTCGAGGCGGCCTGCCCCGGCAAGGTCCCCGCGCTCGTCGCCTCGGATGTGGCGTACTGGCACACCATCACCGGCGGCGACCAGCACATCGACATCCGCGTGTGGGCGGAGCTGCCACTGCCGTGGGACGTCGTGCTCGGCGACGACGACTGTCCGGCCGACCTGGTCCGCGAGACCTGCCGCGCGTACGGCGTCGACCCCGAGCGCCAGGGCTGGACCACGGCGTACCGGCAGGACTTCCTGGAGCTGCCCGCGCCGGCACCCGACCTCGTGCACGGGGTGGAGGTGGGCTCGCCGCTGCTCGCCGGGCTGCTGCGGGACCTGGGGGTGTTCTCCGGACAGGCGATGACCGGCAGCCAGCGGGCCAGGGCCGAACTGCTGTCGGCCGGGCCGGCGTAAATGGCGTTGCGCGGCCGTGGCCGCTGCGGCAGAGTCACGGGCGCACGGTGTTAGCTCAAAGAGCCGGGGGAGGCCCCGGCCCGGCAGAGCGGGCGGCTCACCGACCTTCCGCCCCGTTCCCGTTTCGATCACGGGACGCCGTGTGCGACTACGCGGTCCCCGCGCCGAACCGGTGCGGGGACCGCTGTCTTCACGGGCACGCCGTCGGGACGGGGCGAATGGTGTGGAACCGCGCCGACGCCTGCTGCACGGCTCGGCTGACCGACTTCTACGTGCTGGTCTCCGACCGGCCGTTCGTCTCCGGGACGCTCGCGGGCGTGCCGCCGTGATCGGGGCACGCCCACGCCCGCCACCCGCCATGGGCGACGGCGGTGGCGACGGTCAGCCTTTGACGCCGGTGAGCGTCACGCCCTGGACGAAGGCCTTCTGGGCGAAGAAGAACAGGACCACGACCGGGATCATGGTGAGCATGGTGGCGGCGCTGACCAGGTGCCATTCCACGTGATGCATGCTGCGGAAGCCGGCCAGGCCCAGGGAGACGGTCCAGTTCTGCTCGTTCTCGCTGGTGTAGAGCAGCGGGCCGTAGTAGTCGTTCCAGGCGTAGAAGAACTGGAACATGGCGGCGGCGGCGATGCCGGGGCGGGCCATCGGCAGCACGACCTTCAGCAGGGTGCGCCACTCGCCCGCGCCGTCCACCCGGGCCGCGTCCAGGTACTCGTCGGGGATGGTGACGAGGAACTGGCGCAGCAGGAAGATCGAGAACGCGTCACCGGCCAGCATGGGCAGGATCAGCGGCCACAGCGATCCGGTTAGCCCGGCGTCGGCCCAGAACAGGTACAGCGGCACGGTGGTGACCTGCGGTGGCAGCATCATCATGCATACGATCGCGACCATGGTGACCGACCGGCCGCGCCAGCGCAGTTTGGCCAGCCCGTACGCGGCGGGCACGCTGGCCAGCAGCATGAAGCCGGTGGCGAGCGCCGCATACAGCAGCGTGTTGAGCAGGTAGCGCAGCAGCGGGGCCTTGGCGAACGCCTCGGCGTAGTTCTCCGGGTGCCACGACGTCGGCCACAGCTGCGAGGTCAGCGTCTGGTCACTGGTCATGAACGAGGTCAGCCCGAGGAACACCACCGGGGCCAGGAACATCACCGACAGCGCGATCGCCACGGCGTGCCGGGCGACGAAGAGCAGCACGTTCCGTCGCGTCATCTCGTGAACTCCTTGAACCGGCGCAGCAGCAGCACGGTCGCGGTCATCGAGACCACGAACAGCACCACGGCCAGCACGTTGGCGTACCCGAGCACGTGGTACCGGAAGCCGACCACGTACAGCCAGAGCGGATAGGTGAACGTCGAGCCCTCGGGGTAGCCGAACGTGTCGGAGATGCCGCCTCCGCCGGTGACCTGCCCGGAGGCGACGCTGGCGGCGACCGCGGCCTGGGTGAAGTACTGCAGCGTGCCGATGATCCCGGTGATCGCCGCGAACGCCAGCACGGGCGAGATGCTCGGCAGCGTCACGTACCGGAAGCGCTGCCAGCTTCCCGCGCCGTCGAGCGCGGCGGCCTCGTGCAGCTCGACGGGCACGTCCAGCAACGCCGCGATGAAGATCATCATCAGGTCGCCGATGCCCCACATCGCCAGCACGACCAGCGACGGTTTGGCCCAGGCGGGGTCGTTGAACCACAGCGGCGGGTCGGCGACGCCGAGCGCCGACAGCGCCGTGTTCACCGGGCCGGTGCCGGGCTTGAGCAGCAGCACGAACGCGAGCGTCGCGGCGACCGGCGGTGCGAGCGCAGGTAGGTAGAACAGCGTGCGGTACACCCCGCGGGCGCGTTTGACCTGGTTGAGCAGCAACGCGGTGAGCAGCGCCCCGAGCATGCGCGCGGGGACCATCACCACGACCAGCCACAGCGTGTTCTTGGCCGCCCGGACGACGTTGTCGTCCTCGAACAGGAAGCGCCAGTTGTCCAGCCCGACCCACTCCGGTGCCTGGATCAGATTGAACCGGGTGAAGGAGAAGTACACCGCCGACACCAGCGGGTAGACCAGGAACAGGGCGAGCCCGGCCAGGGTCGGCGCGACGAAGACATAGGGCGTCAGCCGCCGCCGCAGCCGGGTGAGCCTGGGGGAGGGGGTGCGGGACGTGCCCGCACCCCCGGTGAGCGGCAGCGACATCAGCCCGCCAGCTTGACGAGGTTGTTGATCTGCTGGTCGACCTTCGTCAACCCGCCCGCCAGGTCGGTCGTGGTCCCGGCCTGATAGGACTGCAGGAACCCGGACAGCTCCTCCTGGTACGCGGCCCCGATCGCGCTCGGCGGCGTGGTGACCGTGGCGGGGTGGGCGAAGATGTCCAGGAACACCTGGAACTCCGGGTCCACCACCAGGTCCTTGCTGGTCAGCGCGTCGGTGGTGCTGGGCACGTTGCGGATGCCGTTGCTCAGCTTCACGATGGCCTTGGTCTCGGTGGTCAGGAAGCGCACCAGGGCCCAGGCCGCCTCGTTGTTCTTCGCGGTGCGCGACACCCCGATGACGTTGCCGGTGACGTAGCCGCCGCCGTAGCGGGCCGGGTCGGCCACCGGCAGCGGCGCGACGCCGAACGACACGTCCTTGGCCTGGTCGCGCAGGAACGCCATGCGCCATTCGCCGTCCACGTTCATGGCGACCTTGCCCTTGTGGAAGGCGTTGTCGGCGGACCACTCGTCGCCCAGGCCGGCCCGGAACTTCTCGAGCTTGTCGTAGCCGTACCAGTCGACGAGGTCCTTCTGCCAGCGGACCAGCTCCTGCCACTTCGGGTCGCTGCCGATGGCCGAGGTGCCGTCGGCGTTGAGCCAGTTCGCGCCGACCATCGGGGCCAGGTGCGAGGGGGAGTTCTCGTAGAAGCCGAAGGACGGCAGGAAGCCGGCCCGTTCGATGGTGCCGTCGGGTTTGCGTACCGTCAGCTTCTTGGCCAGCTCGGTCAGCTCGGCCAGGGTCTTCGGCGGGCCGGCGACGCCGGCCTCGGCGAAGATCGCCTTGTTGTAGTACAGGCCGTACACGTCGGCGAGGAACGGCATCGCGCACCGCTTGCCCCGGAACTCCGTGTAGGACCGGATCACCTCGGGGTATCGCTTCAGGTCGATCCCGTCGCGCTGCAGGTACGGCGTCAGGTCGGTCCAGGCGCCCGAGGAGCAGAACTTGCCGACGATGTCGGTGGAGTAGCTCAGGCCGACGTCGGGTCCCTGGCCCGCGCCGATGGCCTGCAGCATCTTGGTGTCGTCCTGGCCGCCCTTCACGGTGACCTTGACCTTGGGGTGCGCGGCCTCGAAGTCCTTGACGATCTCGGCGATCGCGTTCGCCTCGCGGTCGGTGAAGAAGTGCCAGAGCTCGACCGCGCCCGACGCCTCGACGCCGGGGCTGGCCAGGGGCGCGGCCTGCTCGCCCGGCGTGCAGGCGGCCGTGGCCAGCAGCCCAGCCGCCAGTACGGTCAGCAGCAGCCGGGATGCGCGCGGCCGCGCGCCGGTGTTGCGTCGGAAGTTATCGGTGGTGAACACGTGGGGCTCCTCCGCTGTCGAATCGGCGCCGCGTCGGGCAAACGGCGGCGCGACGGCCTCCCCGAGGACCGCAGCACTGTTAGGAAGACTGACTAACTAATGGTCGAGGATCGAGTCTCCAGGCACCGCTGTCAACACCCGTCGACGCGACCGATACCGAGCGCCGGTGCGCCCGGCGTCCGATGTGGAGTCCCCTCGGGTGGCGTAGATCCGCTCGCGTAGCTGGTGAAGGTTGATTTAGGCGATCTTTAAGTCGCTCCGCCTTGACGGCTTCCCATCGACGAACTTAGGGTGATAGATAGTAAGTTAATCTTCCTAACAGATGTGCCGGGTAGGCCCGATGCCACCGACCACGTCCGCCGACAACGCCCCGTGGAGGCGCGCATGTCACGAAAGCTGAGAAACGTCCTGGTCGCCGGTGCGGTGTCCGTGCTGGCCGCGGTGTCGCTGGCCGTCGCGGTCGGCTCCGCCAGCGCGGCGACCACCCCGACCGCCGCCTTCACGAAGGTGTCCGAATGGGGCTCCGGGTTCGAGGGCCGCTACACCATCACCAACGGCGGCAGCAGCACGATGAACTCCTGGCAGGTGTCGTTCGCCCTGCCGGCCGGCACCACCATCAGCTCGCACTGGGACGCCGCCCGCTCGGGCAGCGGCCAGCAGGTCGTCTTCGCCAACCTGTCCTGGAACGGCACCATCGCCCCCGGCGCCTCGGTCGTCTTCGGATTCATCGGCACCGGCTCCGGCAGCCCCACCGGCTGCCTGCTCAACGGCCAGCCGTGCGCCGGCGGCACCCAACCCAGCCCGTCGGCCTCCACGCCGCGGCCACCGTCGCCGTCCGCGTCGCAGCCGCCGTCACCGTCGGCCTCACCCTCCAAGCCGCCGTCGCCGAGCCCCAGCGCCAGCCCGAACCCGAACCCGGGCACTCCGGTGGCCGCCAACGGCCAGCTGCGGGTCTGCGGGCGGCAGCTGTGCAACAAGAACGGCAAGGCCATCCAGCTGCGCGGCATGAGCACGCACGGCATCCAGTGGTATGCCAACTGCGCGACCGCCGGTTCGCTGGACGTGCTGGCGAACGAGTGGAAGGCGGACGTGCTGCGCATCTCCATGTACATCCAGGAGGACGGCTACGAGACCGACCCGCGCCGCTTCACCGACCTGGTGCACAACTACATCGAGCTGGCCACCGCCCGCGGCATGTACGCCATCGTGGACTGGCACATGCTCGACCCCGGTGACCCGAACTACAACCTGGCCCGCGCGAAGACCTTCTTCGCCGAGGTCGCCCAGCGGCACGCGAACAAGGTCAACGTGCTGTACGAGATCGCCAACGAGCCCAGCGAGGTGAGCTGGTCCACCATCAAGAGCTACGCCGACCAGGTCATCCCCGTGATCCGTCAGCGCGACCCCGAGGCCGTGGTGCTCGTCGGCACGCCCGACTGGTCCTCGCTGTCGGTGTCCGGCGACGGCAACGGCGTCGCGACCATCACCGCCAACCCGGTCACCGCCGGCAACCTGATGTACGTCTTCCACTTCTACGCCGCCTCGCACGGCAGCGTGTACTACAACACCTTCGCCCAGGCCGTGGACACCCTGCCGATGTTCGTCACCGAGTTCGGCACCCAGCAGGCCACCGGCGACGGCCCGAACGACTTCACCAACGCCCAGCGCTATTTGGACCTGATGGCCGCCAAGAAGGTCAGCTGGGTCAACTGGAACTACTCCGACGACTTCCGCTCCGGCGCCGTCTTCACCACCGGCACCTGCGCCACCGGCCAGTTCACCGGTACCAGCCGCCTCAAGCCCGCCGGCACCTGGATCCGCGACCGCATCCGCACCCCCGACGACTTCTAACCCACGCCCCACCGCGTCGATCATGAACCTATGGCACGGCTCGACGGTGTGTCACCCGGCACAAGTTCATGATCGACGCGGTGGTGCCCGCAGCCCGGGGCGGGTGGTGGCTGACGAGCCGCCACCAGCCCCGGGCTCCTGGTTTGCCGGAACGGCAAGGTTGTTTGCGCGCGGTCGGGTGGCGGCGGCAGGGTGGCGGTGGAGGTGGTCGCCATGACCGACGCGCACACGCAGCACGCAACCGATAACCAGCACGCAACCGAGATCATGTTCACTGCGGAGTTCTGGGACGAGCGATACGGCTCGACCGACCGGGTGTGGAGCGGCAACCCGAACCCGCATCTGGTCACCACCGTCGCCGGGCTCGCGCCGGGTGACGCGCTGGATGTCGGCAGCGGCGAGGGCGCCGACGCCGTCTGGCTGGCGGCCCAGGGCTGGCGGGTCACCGGGGTCGACGTGTCCAAGGTGGCGCTGGGCCGCGCGGCCGTGCACGCTGCCGAGCGGGGCGGGCAGCTTGCCGAGCGCATCACCTGGCAGCAGGTCGACGTGCTGTCCTGGGACCCCGCGCCCGCCCGGTACGACCTGGTCTCGGCGCAGTTCATGCACCTGCCCCGACCCGCGCTGGAGGCGCTGCATCGGCGGCTGGCCGCGGCCGTGCGTCCCGGCGGGACGCTGCTCATCGTCGGGCACCACCCCTCGGACCTGGAGACCACGATCGGCCGTCCCCGGCTGCCGGAGCTGATGTTCACCGCGGAGCAGGTCGGGGCCACGCTGGACGAGCGTGACTGGGAGATCAGGGCCGAGACGCCCGGCCGCGAGGTCACCGACCCCGATGGGCAACCGGTGACCATTCACGACGCGGTGCTGATCGCGGTCCGGCGAGGCTGACCGGCCGGGCGGCGGCGCACTCCCGGGGGCCGAGACGGCGTACGGCGGCCTCCGGCGTACGGACGACGATGGGGTGCAGGCGAGCGCCTGCACCCCATCGCCTGCCGTCGGTCAGACGCCGGCGGCCACCGGCTCGCGGACCGGCTCCTGCGCCTGGTGCAGCTTCTCGCCCTCCACGTCCACGTTGGGCAGGATGCGGTTCAGCCAGCGCGGCAGCCACCACGCGGCCCGGCCGAGCAGCGACATCAGGGCCGGCACGATGGTCATGCGGACCACGAACGCGTCCACCAGCACACCGAACGCCAGCGCGAAGCCGATCGACTGGATGAGCGTCTCACCAGAGAACACGAACCCGCCGAACACGCTGATCATGATGATGGCCGCGGCGGTGACCACCCGTGCCCCGTGCCGGAAGCCGGTGACGACCGCATCGCGAGCCGTCGCGCCGTGCACGAAGTCCTCGCGCATCCGGGTCACCAGGAACACCTGGTAGTCCATGGCCAGGCCGAACAGGATGCCGATCAGCAGCACCGGCAGCATGCTCATGATCGGCCCGGTCTCGTGCACCCCGAACACGTCACCGAGCCAGCCCCACTGGAATACGGCCACCACCGCGCCGAACGTCGCCGCGAGGCTGAGCAGGAAGCCCAGCGTCGCCTTCAGCGGCACCAGCACCGATCGGAACACGAGCAGCAGCAGCAGGAACGCCAGCCCGACCACGACCGCCAGGTAGGGCAGCAGCGCTTCGTCGAGGCGGGTGGACACGTCGATGGCCAACGCGGTGACGCCGGTGACGGCGATGGTCGCCCCGGTCCCGGCCGTGATGGCCGCCTTCTGCTCCCGGATGGTGTGCACGAGGTCGGCGGTGGCGACGTCGTTCGGGCCGGTCTTCGGGATGACGGCCAGCAGCGCGGTGCGCCCGTCGCCGCTCATCTCGTTCGGCGCCGCGTAGAGCACGTTGTCCATCCCGGACAGCCGGGTCACCAGCTGGCCGACGGCGGCCTGCGGGTCCGCGCCCGCGGGCAGCTCGGCCACGACCACCAGCGGACCGTTCAGGCCGGGCCCGAATCCGTTGGTGACGATGTCGTACGCCTTGCGCTGGGTGGTGTCGGTCGCCTGCATGCCGTCGTCGGGCAGGCCGAGGCGTAGGTCCGCGGCCGGGATCGCGAGCACGCCGAGCGCGGCGACGGCCACGATCAGCACGGGCCACCGGAACCGCACCACGAAGCGCGCCCAGCGCTCGCCCATCGGGACCGGGCCCGAGTCGGACTCCGGGTCGGGCGTGGTGTGGCCGAACAGGCGGCCCTTGACCAGCCGGTCGCCGGTGAAGCCGAGCAGCGCGGGCAGCAGCGTGATCGCGACCAGGACGGCGACGGCGACCGTGGCCGCGGCGGACAGGCCCAGGCCGGCCAGCAGCGGCACGCCGACGATCGCCAGCGCGGCCAGCGCGATGATCACGGTGAGCCCGGCGAATACGACGGCGGAGCCCGCGGTGCCGACGGCGCGCCCGGCCGCCTCGGCGCCGTCCTTGCGTACCAGCAGCTCGTGCCGGAACCGGGAGACGATGAACAGGGCGTAGTCGATGCCGACGGCGAGGCCGAGCATCAGCGCCAGGATCATGCTGTTGGAGTTGATGTCTGCCCATCGGGCCGCGATGGCGACGCCGGCCAGGCCGATGGCGATCCCGACGACAGCGGTGAGCAGCGGCAGCCCGGCGGAGACCAGCGAGCCCAGGGTGATGATGAGGACCAGTGCGGCGACGGCGATGCCGATGACCTCGACGACGCCGGTCTTCGGGTTGGCCCGCAGCGCGTCGCCGCCGATCTCGACGGTCAGGCCCGCGTCGCGGCCGAGAGCGGCGGCGTCCTGCAGCGCGGCACGGTCGGCGTCGGTCAGCTCCATGCCCTGCACGCCGTATGTGACCTGGGCGAAGGCGTAGCGGCCGTCGAGGGAGATGGACTTCGCGGTGTACGGGTCGACCACCCGCGCGACCTGCGGCGCGCCGTTCAACGCGCCCACCACCCGGCCGATCGCCGCCTGCACGCCCGGATCGCCGACCGTCTTGCCCTCGGGCACGACGAACACCACCCGGGCGCCCGCCCCGCCGGCGTGGGCCTCGGGGAAGCGCTCGGTGAGCTGGTCGATGGCCCGCTGGGCCTCGGTGCCCGGGATGCTGAATTCGTTGGACATCTTGCCGGACATCGTCGCCGCGCCGGCCCCGGCGAGCGCGAGCAGCAGCACCCAGATGCCGAGGACGAGCCAGCGTCGGCGGTATGAGAACCGGCCGATCCGGTACAGGAATGTCGCCACGTCGAGTACTCCAAACGAGGGATGGGTGGCTGTCATCGCGGCGAAACACGCTGTTCACGAGCGTGTTCGAGGGTCGCCGCACCAGGGCCGACCCTAGCCGTTCGGCAAGGAGTGAGCAAGCCGATCGGCAAGGAGTGAACCTGTCGATCGGCAAGTTTTCAGCTTGCCGATCGGCTGGTTTCCAGCTTGCCGACCGGCTAGGCGGATGGCTGCTGATCAGCTAGATTTGCTCAGGACGGGTGACTTCCCCAGCCGTCGATGATCTGGTAAGGAGGGTGCCGTGAGAGCTGCGACACACGCCGACTCGCGCGGCCCGGAGCGCACCCGGCAGCGCCTGCTCGACGAGGCCTGCCGGTTGTTCGCCATGCACAGCTTCGCCGGCACCTCGCTGCAGATGATCGCGGACACCCTCGGGGTCACCAAGGCCGCGGTCTACCACCACTTCAAGACCCGCGACGACATCCTGACCGCGGTGATCCAGCCGGCCATCGACCAGATGCACGCCATCATCGCGGCCGCCGAGACGCAGCGCACCCCGTCCGCCCGCGCCGACGCGATGCTGTCGGGCCTGGTCGACCTGACCGTCAAGCACCGCGGGCTCATCGCCATGATCGGCACGGACCCCGGCGTCACCAGCGCGCTGCAGAGCCACCCGGACGTGGTGGAGCTGTTCCGCCGCCCCGGCGAGCTGATGGCGCTCGACGACTCCGCCGAGGCCGAGATCAACGCGACGCTCGCGCTGGCCGGCATCGCGACCACGGCCTCGTCGCCGGTGATGCAGCACCACGACGCCGACGTGCTGCGCCGGCACCTGCTCGCGGCCGGCCGCCGCATCCTCGGCCTACGCGCCCGCAAACCCTGACCCCGCCACCCGCAAGCTCACGCATCCGGCACACGCGGGCCACGAGCGCCCGCCAAGATCGCCCGACTTGCCGGGCACCTGTGCGTATCTTGAACGTTGATAGGCACAGGTGCCCGGCAAGTCCGATGGTCATGCGGGCCGTCCGCCCGCGACCGGCCGGGCGGCGAGAGGAGCGCGGCGGTGGAATACCTGGTCGACATGCGGACCACGGTCCCGGCGGGCACGACCGAGCAAGAGGTCGCCGACATGCGCCGGCGCGAGGCGGTGCGGGCGGCCGAGCTGGTCGAGCAGGGCAACCTGCTGCGGCTGTGGCGCCCGCCGCTGGCCCCGGGCGAGTGGCGAACCTGGGGTCTGTTCCGCGCAGACGACGCGGACCAGCTGGAGACCGTCCTCGCGTCGATGCCGCTGCGCCCTTGGCGGACCGAGGATGTCACGCCGCTGACGCCGCACCCGAACGACCCCGGCCAGCCGCCACGCTGACCCGGTACGACCGATCACGCCGACGTGCCCGGCCGTCGTCCACGTGGGAGTGAGAGCACCGATGAGCAACGCATTCACCCGTACGCTCGGCGTCGACCTGCCGCTGATCGCCGCGCCGATGGCCGGTGGCGCCGGTACACCGGCCCTGGTCACCGAGGCCGCTCGCGCCGGTGGTCTCGGCTTCCTCGCCGCCGGGTACAAGACGCCGCAGGCGCTGGCCGACGAGATCGCGACCGTCGCCGCGGCGAACGTCCCGTTCGGCGTGAACCTCTTCGCGCCCAACCCCCTGCCGATCGACCCTGCGGCGTACCGGCGCTACGCCGACCTGCTCGCGAGCGACGCCGAGCGGCACGGTGTCACGCTGCCCGGGACACCCGTCGAGGACGACGATCACTGGCACGACAAGCTCGACGTCCTGCGCGCCGCGCCAGTGCCCCTGATCAGCTTCACGTTCGGCATCCCGGGCCGAGACGACCTGGCCGCGCTGCGGGCCACCGGCGCGATGCTGGTGCAGACGGTCACCGGCGTCGACGAGGCGAAGGCCGCCGCGGCGGCGGGCGTCGACGCGCTCGCCGTGCAGGCCTCGGCCGCGGGCGGCCACTCCGGCACGCTCACCCCGACCCGGCCGGTCGCCGACACGGCGCTCACCGACCTCGTCGCCGCGATCAGGTACGCGGTGGACCTGCCGACGATCGCCGCCGGGGGACTGGCCACAGCGGCGGACGTCGCGGCGGCCCTCCGCGCGGGCGCGGATGCCGTCGCGGTCGGGACCGTCCTGCTGCGTTGCGACGAGGCGGGCACCTCCGCGGTACACCGGGCGGCGCTGGCCGACCCGGACCGGCCCGGCACCGTCGTCACCCATGCCTTCACCGGACGCCCCGCGCGGGCGCTGCGCAACGAGTTCACCGAGCGATACGGCGAGCTCGCCCCGTACGGCTATCCCGCCGTGCACCACCTCACGGCCGGTCTGCGCCGAGCGGCCGCCGCGGCCGGCGACGCCGAACGCGTACACCTGTGGGCCGGCACCGGCTTTCGCCACGCCACCGCCGAGCCGGCCGCCGTGATCCTCACCCGCCTGTCGTCCCTGCTCTGACCTCCGCCGACACCGGCTGGCGGCCCAGCCACCAGGCAGACCCCGGACCGGATGGTCAGGAGACCGGGGCCAGCCGGCTCAGCAGGGTGCGGGCGGCCTCGGCGACCAGCGACCGGTCGTAGCTGATGATCACATCGAACTCGCGGTCTGCCTCGCGCTCGCACGCCGTCGGCAACTGCCTGGCGAACAGGCCGCCCGAGAAGTAGCTGCCCAGCACGATCACGGACCACTCCCCGGTCAGCGGATCGTCGTCGGCCAGCGGGCCGCCGCGGATGCCGGCTGCCGGCTGCGGCGGTATCCCGTGGCCGAACACGGCGGTCAGCGCCCCCTTGCCCGCAATGGACAGGTACCGGTGCCGGGTGAGTTCGGTGAAGTGCTTCGCGTCCTGGAACGCGCCGAGCAGCACCGTGGCCTCCGGCGCGTGCTCGCTCATGCTCTCCAGGTGTTTGCTGAGCGGGATCAGCTGCCGCTTGGTGGCGCGGGTGGCGCGGCGCTGCCGCCGGGCGACCTCGAACGGCGTGCGCGCCCCCGTGCTCGGGGCCGTGCTGTACGGCAGGTCGGTGTCGGGGCGTTCGAACTGCGACGGCAGCGGGCCGGGCCGTCCCAGCAGCCAGCCCTGCCCGAGGGTCGCACCCATCGAGATCGCCGCCGCGAGGTGGCGTTCGGTCTCGATGCCCTCGGCGAGGATGATCGCTCCGGTGCGTTCGGACTCCGCCAGCACCGCGTTGACCACCTGCGCGGTCTCGTGGGTCGGGCGGCCCTGCACCACGTGCCGGTCCAGTTTGATGATTTCGGGGCTGAGCAGGGCCAGCAGGGACAGGCTCGCAGGGTTCACGCCGACGTCGTCCAGGGCGATGCGGGTGGACTGGCCGCGCACCCGGGCCACCGAGGTGAGCAGCGCGGCCGGGTCGTCGCTGAGTGACCGTTCGGTGATCTCCATGACGACCTGCAGCTCGCGGCCGGCCGTCTCGATCGTGTCGGTCAGCCCCGCCGGGCAGGCGCTGCCCATGGTGGACGGTTCGACGTTGACGAACAGTGGCACGTCCCACGGCAGGCCCGCGGCCATGGCCGCCCGGAACGCGGCCGCGCGGGCGACCCAGTCCAGCTCGGTGAGGCGCCCCGCGCGCTGCGCCTGCGCGAACAGCTCTGCGGGGTTGCGCAGCTCGGATCCGGCCGGGCCGCGGGCCAGCGCCTCGTACCCGGCGACCCGGCCGCTGCGCAGCGCGATGACCGGTTGGAACACCGGGTAGACGGCTCGCCTGGTAACCGTCCGGTCGAGCTCGGTGGACCCGTCCTGCGGTTGGTTCACTGCGTCACCAGCCCCGCCACTACGCTGCACGTTTTGTACCGGTTGTAAGGCTAACGGCCGGACAGCCCCCGGCCCGGCACTTCCGCATACTGCGCCGCCGATCTTCACCGGTCACCCGAGTGGCCATGGCTGCAATTTCGGGGAAATTGCTGTTATAGCCAGCCTAATTCTGGCAAATACCACGAAGCCTCAGGAACAAGACGGTCGACTCGGCGATAGCGCAGGCGCAGGGCTACTGGGTGGCGAGGGCGGTGGTGGGGGACAGGCGGGCGGCGCGCAGCGCGGGGTAGAGGCCGGCGGTCACGCCCACCAGGACGGTGACGCCCAGCCCGGCGGCGAGCGCCGGCACCGGCACGGCGACCAGCCAGCCCTGCATGGTCGCGTACGCCGCGGTGACGGCCGCGCCGAGCAGCGCTCCCGCGACGCCGCCGAGGCCCGACAGCAGCAGCGACTCGATGAGGAACTGCGCGGCCACGGCCCGCCGGGTCGCGCCGAGCGCCCGCCGCAGCCCGATCTCGCCGCGCCGCTCCAGCACCGAGATGATCATTGTGTTGGCCACGCCGACACCCCCGACCAGCAGCGCCACCGCGCCCAGCCCGAGCAGCAGCGCGGTGAAGGCGCGATCGGTGGCCCGCTGCGCGGCGAGGGCGTCCGACGGGCGCGACACCCGGGCCGACAGCGGGTCGGCGGGGTTCGCGGTGGCCGCCAGCACGGCCCGGACCGCGAGCACCTGATCCGGCGCGGCCCGGCAGTACACGGTGGTCGGATGCCGGTCGTAGCCGAGCCGGGACGCCGCCACCGGCCCGCCGACCAGCGCCGCCGAGTCGAGCTCGCGGGCCAGCGGCACCGGGTCGAGGACGCCGGCGACGGTGAACCACTGGCCGCCGAGCCACACCTGGGCACCGGCGTCGGTGACGCCGAGGCGCTCGGCGGCGGTCGCGCCGAGCACCGTCACCGGGAAGTCCGCCGTGGCGGGGTTGAGCCAGGCACCCCTGGCCACGCGGCCACCGACCGTGTCGAGCAGGCCCAGGTCGGCGGCCAGCACGGCGATCGCGCCGGTCTGCTGCGCGGGGATGCGGTCGTTGCGGTACAGCCGCGCCTGCTGCAGCAGCCCGACGGAGTTGGCCGAGGTGACCGGGCCGATCCGGCGGATCATCGGCACCGCTTCGGCGGGCAGCGCCGCAGGTTCGCCGGAGAGCACACCCTCGCCGGGGGAGACCGTGAGCAGGTTCGTGCCGAGCGCGGCCAGAGTGCGGTCGAGGTCGGCGCGAGACGAGGCGGAGATGCCGAGCACGGCGAGCATCGCGGCGATGCCGATGGCGACGCCCAGCGCGGACAGCACCACCCGCAGCGGCCGGGTGCGCAATCCGCTGACGCCGATGAGCAGCAGATCCGTGCCGCGCAGCCGGGCCGGCCGGGGCGGAGACAGGGTCATGGGGCGTACGCCTTCCGGTCGGCGGTGTCACGGATGATCCGGCCGTCGCGCAGCTCCACCCGGCGCGGCAGGCTCTCCGCGATGCCGTGGTCGTGGGTGATCACCACGACCGTGGTGCCCACCGCGTGCGACTGCCGCAGCAGGTCGAGCACCCCCGCCGCGGACACCGAGTCGAGGTTGCCCGTCGGCTCGTCGGCCAGCAGCACGTCCGGCCGTTTGACCAGGGCACGGGCGATGGCGACGCGCTGGCGCTCGCCGCCGGACAGCTCGTGCGGGCGGTGCGTGAGCCGCTCGGCGAGGCCCACCCGGCGCAGCGTCTCGGCCGCGCGGGTGCGGCGGTCGGCGCGGGCGACTCCGGTGTAGAGCAGACCGTCGGCGACGGCGTCCAGCGCGCGTACCCCCGGGGCGAGGTGGAACTGCTGGAACACGAAGCCGATGGCGCGGGCGCGCAGCGCCGACACCGAGCGGTCGGGCAGCGCGCCGGTGTCGAACCCGGCCACCCGCACGGTGCCCGCGGTCGGCCGGTCGAGCAGACCGACCAGGTGCAGCAGCGTGGACTTGCCCGAGCCGGACGGGCCGACGACGGCGACGAACTCGCCGCGGTGCACGGTCAGGTCGACCTGATGGACGGCGGTGACACCACCCGGGAACGCCCTGGTCACGCTGTCGAGCTGGAGGACGGCGGTCATCGCGGCAGCACGACCTGGACGCCCTCGGCGAGTGCGCCCGCGGTGATCTCGACACGCCCGCCCGCGAACAGGCCCGTCCGCACGGCGACGTACCGCGTCGCGCCGCCCTCGGCGACCTGCACGCCGTAGCCGCCCTCGGCGAGCGCGACCAGCGCGGTCACCGGCACGGTGAGCACACCGGACCGCCGCTGTGCGGTGAATCGCACGGTCACCCGCCCCGCAGCGCCGTCCACCGCGGACTGGTCGGCGACGCGTACGTAGACCTCGATCTCCGGTTCCCCACCGGCGGACTCGGCGGGCAGGCCCACCCGGTCGACCGTGCCGGCGACCTCCGCGCCGGCGGCCGATCGCACGGCCACGGCGGTGCCGGGCACGGCGAGCTGTCGCCGCTGTTCCGTCAGCCGCAGGGTGACCGAGCGGGTCGCGCCGGTGTGGCTGAGCACCTCGCCGTCGGCCCGGTCGCCCACCCGCAGTGCGTGCGCGGCGATCCGCACCGGCCCGGGTGCGTACACCACCTGCTGCGGTTCCACCGTGCCGGTGTCGGCCAGGCCCAGCGACCGCTGCCAGCGTTTCACCGCCGCCGCGGTCGCCGGGGTGTAGGCCGTGTCGACGGTGAGGTCGCCCATGTGCAGCGCCCGCAGGTTGGTCTCGAGCTGCCGCACATCGCCGCCCCGGCATCCCGTGATCAGCTTGCGGTACGCGGGCAGCGCCCCGTACAGCAGCACCACCGGCTGGTCGTCGACGCGCAGCAACGGCCGCCCGCGCACCACCGTCGAGCCGACCGGCGCGAGCCAGGTGACCAGGCCGAGCCCGTCGCCGCCCGCGCCGTCGGGCGGCCCGTCGCCCTCGGCCGCCGCCGGGCGCAGGTAACGCAGCGGCACGGTCTCGCCGAAGCCGAACTCACCCTCGACGTCGGTGAAGTCGACCAGATCTCCGCGGGTCACCGCGACCGTCTGCGGCGGTGGCGCGCTTGCGACCGGGTCGGTCTCGCCGTCACACCCGGTCACCACGCCGACCGTCCCGGCGGCCAGCGCACCGAGCACGATCCGCCGTCCCAGGCGTCGGTGGCTCCTCACGGCGTCGGACCCGCCGTGGGGGCGGCAGGCAGCAGGTTGCGGCACTTCTCGAGAGCCGCCATGGCCGCCTTGTCGTCCTGCCGGAGCCAGTGGTTGAGCTGGCCCGTCACCGGGTCGGGATCGGGCACGTCGGCGACGCCGTTGTCGCGCATGCACTGGGCGTACGCCCGCAGCTTCGTCACGTCGTCGGGCGTGCGGGGACTCGGCTCGGACCCCGGCGGCAGGAACCTCGTGCAGCCGTCCAGCGCGGTCTGGAACGAGTCCTTGAGTCCCAGACCGAGGTCGTCCATCGCGTGCAGCAGCGCGCTGCGGCCCGAACGGTCGCCGGGCACCGGGTCGGGCATGTCGGCCACGCCCGCGGCGCGCATGCACGCGACGAACTCCAGCTCACGCTGCACGGGATCGTCGGACGGGCCGCTGGGTGCGGCGGCCGGGGCGCTCGCGCCGGGCGTGCCCGCGGTGGCGACGCCCGGCGAAGCGCCGCCGTCCGAGCAGCCGCCCGCCAGTAGCGCCAGCGTCAACACCGCGCTCCACCTGCTTGTACGCATCGTCTAGGGTCCTCTCCGAACGCGCGGCGGGTTCCGCGCCGGGCAAGACACGTAGCGCTCGCCCGGGCGGGTTGCCTGGCCGCCGCGCTTCGGTGGCTGTGGCGGTCGTCATAACGCGTCGGGCAACCTGACGGGGCCGAGCCTCCGTGTCTTACCCGCGCGCACCGCCCGTGGGGGCGG
Source organism: Catellatospora sichuanensis (assembly GCF_007483665.1). GTDB lineage: Bacteria > Actinomycetota > Actinomycetes > Mycobacteriales > Micromonosporaceae > Catellatospora > Catellatospora sichuanensis. The sequence goes on along the minus strand of NZ_VIQO01000014.1, from coordinate 98,599 downwards.
CCAGAAACGGCGCGGCCGGGAACGTGAGGTGGCACGCGGTGGGGTTGCTGGGATGGCGGGACCGCCGCGCCCATGAGGCCGACTTCGTCGCGTTCTACACCGAACGCGGCGACCACCTGCGCAACACGGCGTACCTGCTGTGCCGGGACTGGCACCTGGCCGAGGACCTGACCCAGACCGTGTTCACGAAGCTCTACCGGGCCTGGCACCGCATCGACCGGCACGACGCCCTCGACCAGTACGCACGCCGGGTGCTGCTGCGCGCGTTCCTGGACGAGCGGCGGCGGCCATGGCGGCGCGAGTACGCCACCGAACCCGGCAGCGCCGCGCTGGACGGCACGGTGCGCGACGTGTACGCCGACGACGGCTCCGCGCTGCACGCCGCGCTGGTCCGGCTGCCCCGGCGCCGCCGGGCGGTGCTGGTGCTGCGCTTCTGGGCGGACATGTCGGTCGAGCAGGTCGCCGAAGCGATGGAGTGCTCCACCGGCACGGTCAAGAGCCAGACCGCCCGCGGCCTGGCTCAGCTGCGCGAACTGCTCGGCGACAGCACTGTCGGCACCGACGGCCATCCGTGGGGGAAACGATGAACGATGTGAAGGACCTCTGCGAGCGGATCCTCGACCAGCCCGGGCCCCCGCTGCGCGACAGCGCGCAGGTGCTGGCCGTCGCCCGGCACGCGGCGCAGCGCCGTACCCGGCTCACCGCCGCGGTCGGCGGTCTGGCCTGCGCGGCCGTGGCCGCGGTGGCCGTGACTGCGGCCCTGCCCCGGACCACCGGACAGCTCCCCGTCGCGCAGCCTCCTTCGGTGACGGCCGCCGCGTCCGAGGCGGCGGTGGTGCCGATGCCAGGGCCCGACGCCGCCCAGGCGCACGGCGGGCGCATCGCCCAACTGCTGGCCGAGGCGGTGCCGGCGGGATACACCGGCCGGCCGGCCGACGCGACCTCCACCTGGCGGCTGGCCGCGGACACCGCGGCGACACCCCGCTACATCTCGCAGACCCGGCTCATCGTCTCCGACGGCGCGGGCGAGGGAATGCTGTCGGCGGCGTTCGCGGGCGACGGGCACGTCGTGCCGGACGGTGACCTCTGCGCCGCCACGGTGACCGCCCGGCTCGCCGAGTACGGCGACTCCGGGCCCGGGACCTGCGCAGTGGTGTCGATCGGCGGGGTGGCGGTGCGCGTCGACACCGCCGCCACCCGGGCCGTCGCCGCCACCCGCTTCCTCGCGGGCGGCTATCTCACCATCAGGTGGAGTCCCATGACCTGGTCGACTGTGCCGCCGTCGGCGAGTGCGCAGCCGTGGACGGCGCTGGACGGCAGCGGCCGTCCCGGACTGGACGCGGCGGCCTTCACGCCGGCCCGGCTGGCCGAACTCGCCGCCGACCCGCGCCTGCTGCCCTGACCGTCATGGCCGGATGAGCACCTTGAGCGCCTTGCGGTCGGCCATCGCCCGGTAGCCGCCGGGCACCTCGTCGAGGCCGATCGTGGTGTCGAACACCCGGCCGGGCTCGATCTCACCGGCGAGCACGTCGGGCAGCAGCTCCTCGATGTAGGCGCGGGCGGGGGCGATGCCGCCGGTGAGCGTGATGTTTCGCAGGAACTCGCCGAAGCCGAGCGGCACCTCCGGGTACTGCGGCGCGCCCACCCGGCTGACCCTGCCGCCGGCCCGGGCCACGGCGAACGCCGTCTCGATGGCGGGCCGCAGGCCCACGCACTCGAGCACGGCGTGGGTGCCGTCGCCGCCGGTCAGCTCCAGCACCTTCGCCACGCCCTCGTCGCCGCGCTCGGCCACCACGTCGGTGGCGCCGAAGTCGCGCCCCAGGTCGGTGCGCACCTGGTGGCGGCCCATGAGGATGATCTGTTCCGCACCCAGCCGTTTGGCGGCCAGCACCGCGCACAGTCCGACCGCGCCGTCGCCGATCACGGTCACCGTCGTCCCCGCGCCCACTCCGGCGGTCACCGCGCAGTGGTGGCCGGTCGGGAACACGTCGGACAGCGACAGCAGCGAGGGCAGCAGCGCCGAATCCTCGCCGACGGGCAGTTTGACCAGCGTGCCCTGGGCCTGGGGTACGCGCACCGCCTCGCCCTGGCCGCCGTCGACGCCGTTCGCGCCCCAGAAGCCGCCGTGGCGGCAGGAGGTGTGCAGGCCCTCGCGGCAGAAGTCGCAGGTGTTGTCCGCCCAGACGAACGGCGCGACGACGACGTCGCCCTTCTTCAGGCCGGACACGTCCGCGCCGACGTCCTCGACGACACCGAGGAACTCGTGGCCGATCCGGTCGCCCTGCTCGCTGGCGGGACGGGAGCCGTAAGGCCACAGGTCGCTGCCGCAGATGCAGGAGCGCAGCACGCGGACGAGGGCGTCGGTGGGCTCGCGCAGCACCGGGTCGGGCACGTCCTCCACCCGTACGTCACCGGCACCGTAGATCAACGTGGCTCGCATGGATCTCCCCGTTCCGTGATCGTCGCAGGCACGGCCGGGGCCGACCTGGTCCAACGATCAGTATCGAGGCCGAGAGGACGTCATACCCGGTCAATGCGGGCATTCCATGTGGTCCCGCCGTGCGGCGGCCCGGGCAGGGGAGGACGCCCGGGCCGCCTGGCCGGTGTCAGTCTTCCTGGAAGTACGAGATGAGGCGCAGGATCTCCAGGTAGAGCCAGACGAGCTCGACGAGGATGCCGAACGCGCCGAGCCAGCCGTACTTGCGGGGCAGGCCGGCGGCGACGCCGTCCTCGATCTGCTGGAAGCTGACCACGAACATCAGCGCCGCGACGACGATGCAGATCAGCGAGAAGATGATCGCGATGGTGCCGCCGTTGCGCAGCGGACCGGCCGATCCGGTGAACAGGCTGATGCCGAAGTTGACCAGCATGACCACGGCCAGCCCGGCAGCGGCTCCGATCACGACCTTCATGAATTTCGGCGTGGCCCGGATGATCCGGGCCCGGTACAGCGCGGCCATGATGAAGAAGACGCCCAGGGTCGCGATGACCGCCTGGAGCACGATGCCGTTCCAGCGGGTCTCGAACGCCTTGGACACCGCGCCGAGGAACACGCCCTCGACGACCGCGTAGGTGAACAGGATGACCGGGTTGGTGATCTGGGCGAACGAGATGACCAGGCCCAGCACGAGCCCGACGAGCATCGCGGCGATCCAGGTCGGCACCAGCGCCTGCGTCGGCACGAGGATCCAGGTCGCGGCGGCCGCGGCCACCGCCACGCCGATCAGGGACACGGTCTTGACCACGACGTCGTCGATCGTCATGACGTCGCGGGAGGCCTGGACGGTCTCCGGGTATCCGTACCCGGCCGGCTGCTCGTAGGTCTGGCCGCCGGGCACGCTGTAGGTCGGTTGCTGCGCGGCGGCGGTGATCCGCCCGAGCACCGGGTTAGAGGACTTCACGCAGGTCTCCTTCGTCTACGGGCGGTGTGCACAGAGGGTGGGTGGTGCGGGCCTACGGCTAGGACAGGCCCGCACCACCCGGTTCGGCGGTCAGAAGTCTCCGAAGTCGCCTCCGAAATCCCCACCGCCGAAGTCGTCGAAACCGGCGTCGGCCGCACCCGTGTCCGGCATTCCGGCCGCGGACGCGGCGTCGCCCAGGTCGGGAGCCATCGCGTCGCCGATCATGTCGCCGATGACCATGCCGCCGAGGAAGCCGAGCGCCGCACCGCCGACCCCGGCCGCCATCGCGCCGGCCATGCTGGGCTTGCCCCGGTAGCCGCCGTACTTGTAGCCGCCGTGGTGCCCGCCATGGCCGCCGTACGCATATCCGGGACGGCCCTGCTGCCCGTACCCGGGCTGGCCGTAGCCGCCCGGCGCGTGGCCGAAGCCGGGCTGTGCGGGTGCGGGCGACTGCAGGAACGCCCCCGGCGCCGCAGCGGGCGAGGCGAGCTTGTCCAGGGCGGTGGTGAGCCAGCGGTCGACCTCGGCGATCCAGCCGCCCTCGGTAGCGGCGAGCCGCTGGAGGTCGGCCGCCGACAGGTCGTGCCGGTCGGGCGCGCCGAACCGGCCGGTGAGCTCGGCCAGCACCACGAGGCCGTCGCCGACCGCGGCGACGGTGAAGGTCAGCAGGGGGATGTGCGGGCCGTGCTGCCCGCCCTCGGGAAGCGGCGCGTAGCAGGTGATCGCCTGCGCGGCGGGCACGGGCAGACCGGCCATGCCGCCGGGACGCAGCTCGTTGCGTACGAACCGGCACCCGATCGTGCCCAGCGCGTCCATGATCTGCTGCTGCGCCGGCGAGGCGTCGATGCGGGCGGGGTCGAAGTCGCCCTTGGCGCTGCCGGAAGCTACCGAAACCTCGGTGCGCACGCCGACGCCGACACCCGGCAGCGCCTGGCCGTACAGCCCGGTGAACGGGGCATGGGCCGGGACCGTCACCGTGAACGGCACAGCCTGGCCGGCACCCGACGGCAGCCGCAGGTGCTGCGCCACCTGGTAGCGGGCCAGTTCCAGCTCGCCAGCCGGGCCGGTCGCGGTGAGCAGCAGCGAAATCGCGGTGATCTCGGTATCGGACTTGGCGCGCAGGTTCACCTGGCCGCTCAGCGGACCGCCCGGGACCGCGGGGTGGGGCGACAGTACGGTGTCGACCTCGACGCCGCCCAGCCCGAGTCCGGCGAGCAGCTTCTTGAAGACCATGTGTTTCCTCTCCTGTGGAACGCCGCCGGGCGTCAGCTGCGGCGGTGGCTTGCGGAGGCGGCGGCCGGCGGCATACCGTGCGCGGACCGCTGGGCCCCCGGGCACGCGGCGGTGGACGGTGACGATCCGATGAGGATCAGCACGGCGGCGCCGGTGCTCCCCGCCTCAGCCGCGGCGTCGTCGCGTGCGGTCGCGACCGGTGCCGTACACGGCGGCCGGCGGTATGATCAGCCACAAGGCTGACACTAACACGTGAAACTGTACGGTTGCTGGAACGAGGCTGCTCATGGCGCTGATGCGGATAGGCGAGCTCGCCGCTGCCGCGGGCGTGAGCAACCGCACCGTCGACTTCTACACCAACCTCGGTCTGATCACCCCTGCCTCGCGTACCACCGGCGGCTTCCGGCTGTACGACCCGGCGACGGTCGAGCAGATCGCGACCGTGCAGCGGCTGGAGTCCAGCGGCATGGCCCTGGACGACATCGCGGCGCACCTGCAGGGTGCGGGCGTGGCCGACCTGGTCGGTGCGCTCGCCCGGCTCGACCATGACCTGACCGCCCTGCGGGCGCTGGCCGAGACCACCGGCGGCACCGCGCACGGCCTCGCCACGACGCTCGCCGTCCGCGCCAACCAACTGCTGGCCGCCGCCACGGAGCTGCTTTCCACGATGCCGCCGCCCTGAGCGGGCACGCCGGCGCGGCTGCCGCCGTGCCGGCCGGACGCAGCGGTGCGGGCAGCGGCACACGTCATCGTCGCCGATCGGCTATGGTGCCGCGATGAGCGAACCGTCCGTCGCGGACCGTCCCACCCTGCGCGCGCGGCTCGGGCGGCCCGCCAGCCGCTCCGTCGTCGCCTTCGCGCTGCTGGCCGCCCTCGGCTGCGGCCTGTACGCGGCGAGCCTCGCGAGCTGGGCCGCGTGGTGGACGATGCGTCCGCTGACCAATGCCGAGGCCGTCGAGGTACTAGACGAGCTGATGCCCGGCACCGACATCGGCGCGCACCTCGACCCGGAGCCGCAGTCGGTTTTCGTCATGTACGGCGAGCCGGTCACCTGGAAGAGCGTGGACGCGCTGCTGCTGGGCGACGGCGGGGAGTACGGCTTGGCCGGGGTCGGCGGGTCGCTGGGCCGGGACGTCGGCCCCGCCGAGCAGAAGCAGGTCCTCGACGGTGTCGTCGAGCGCCTGCGAGCGGGCGGCTGGACCGTCGGATACCCCAAGGTGACATTCCTGGACCCCTGCGAAGCAGGATGCGATCCCGACACCGCCCCCCGCGAGACCGTGCTCCACGCGGGCCGCGGCGACCAGGTCGTGTCCGTGAGCGGGTTCGCTGCGGGCAGTCGCGGCAGCAACGGCTTCGGCATCATCCTGACCCGGCCCACCCCGGTGGCCGTGTACCCCGCCGCGGCCGTCGCCGGGCTGTTCGGCGCGCTGGCCGGCTGGTGGCTGTTCGCCTGGGCGAGCCGCCGCACCGCGTCCCGCGGCGCCGGGTTCGCCAAGTCGCTGTTCGGGTTCGCGATGTTCCTGTGGTGGGCGCCGATCGTGCTTGCCGCGCCGCAGATGCTGTGGCACCACCTGGGGGAGTACCACTACTCCTGGCACCCGCTGTGGGAGTGGCTTGGCCTGCCCGCGCTCAGTGTGCTGTTCCTGGGCGGCCTCGGGTTCGGGCTACTCTCCCTCGCCGTCGCGGCGCTGCCGACCCGGCGCCCGGTGGCCGCCGCCGTTTGATCGAACCAAGGCCATCGTGCGCTGACAGCTGCCGCCCGCGGCTCACTCGACCGCCTGCGGGACGGCCGGGTCGGGCACGTCCCCGGACGCGCGGACCGCGGCCTGGTGTACGGCCTTGCGCTCGTGCTTGGCGCGCCGCTCCCAGGCGTCCCACATGCCGTGCGCCACCGCGTTGCGGACGATCCAGTAGAAGATGAACAGCCCTGCCGCGGTGAAGAAGATCCCGATCAAGCCATCTGCCATGGCCATAGCGTATTCACCGCGGTCAACGTAGGGGAGTCACGCACCGGGCGGCTGGTCGCGGCCCGCCTCCTCGGCGGCCTCCGCCTGCTCCTTGGTGGTGTGCACGGCGCCGTCGGCGTGGTCGGGCGGGCCGTAGACGGTGTACAGCACCAGCGGGTTCGCCCCGGTGTTGCGGAAATTGTGCCGGGTGCCGGCGGGCACGACCACCAGGTCGCCCTGCGCCACCGGTCGTGTCTGCCCGGCGACGTCGGCCTCGCCGGTCCCGCTGACGAAGGTCAGGATCTGGTCGGTGTCGGGGTGGACCTCGTCGCCGATCTCGCCGCCCGGCGGGATCGTCATGATGACGAGCTGGGTATGCCCGCCGGTCCACAGCACGCGCCGGAAGTCGGCGCTCTGCTCTGCCACGGTCGCGATGGTGAAATGGACGATGTCGGTCATCGATTCTGCTCCTTTGCCGCTACCCCCTCTGCCTACCCGCGCGCCGCCCGTTCAATCCCACCCCGACCTGCGAAAGGGCACGCGGTCGACGACCGGGACCTGATGCGCCGCGCCCACACCACGTTGCGGCCCGCCGCGGGCGAGCTCGCCGGGGGCGGGCAGCGGTGTGCGCACGCTCGGTCCGGCGGCCCGGCATCCGGACGAGCTGGCGGCCGAACTCGACCGACCGGCCCCGGACATGCGTCGCACGGTCAGCCGACCGGTGCCGACACGCGTCAAGCGTTGTGGGGGAGCTTGCGGGCGCGCACCACGGTGTCGTGGAGGCTGTGCCTGTGGCTGTCGTGGCCGTCGTGACCGTCCTGGCCGTGGTGGCTGTGGTGGCCGTCGTCTCCGGTGATCGGGCGGTGCCTGTCCTCGGCGACGAGGATCTCCCACCGGTCGGGGTCGAGTCCGGCTGCCACGTCGGCGGCGGTGAAATGCACGTCGCGTGCCGCGGCGTGGGAGACGGGCCGCGGGTCCGACGGGTGGTGGCCGACGATCAGCAGCGTGCCGCCCGGCGCGACCGCGGCCGCCAGCCGGTCCGCCAGCGACTCGCGGGACGTCGTCGGGTGCACGTAGAGGGAGCAGACCAGGTCGAACCGTTCCACGGGCGGAGCCCAGTCGGACAGGTCCGCCTGGAGCCAGTCGATCCGGGCGGCGACCGGGTCGCCGGCGGCCTGCGCGTGTGCGCGCGCGTTGCGCAGCGCGCCGTCGGCGATGTCCACCGCGGTGACCTGCCAGCCCTGGGCGGCGAGCCAGATCGCCTCGGCTCCCTCGCCGCAACCGGCGTCCAGCGCAGTGCCGGGGGTCAGCTCAGCGGCCTCTGCGACCAGGTGTGGGTTGGGCGTCCGGTGGCCCGCGCCGTGGCCGTGGTAGTGGCCTTCCCAGTACGCCTTGCTGAACTCCTCGGTCATGACGGTCCCTTCCGCGGTTGCCTCGGCCATGGTCACGGATGGGCCGTGGCCAGGGGACAACCATGCGAGACCCTCGGCTGTATTCGCAAATCCTGTTGCTGATCTGGCAAAGTGGTGCCATGGACGACGACCTTGATCAAGCCCTCGGCGCGGTCGGTCCCCGGCTGCGCGCACTGCGCCAGCAGCGGGAGACCACCCTCGCCGACCTGTCGACGGCCACCGGGATCTCGGTGAGCACCCTGTCCCGGCTGGAGTCCGGCTCCCGGCGGCCGACCCTCGAATTGCTGCTTCCGCTGGCCAGGGCGCACGGCGTCACGCTGGACGAGCTCGTCGACGCCCCGCCGACCGGCGACCCGCGCATCCACCTGCGCCCGGTCACCCGCCATGGGATGACCATGCTGCCGCTGACCCGCCGGGCGGGCGGGATCCAGGCGTACAAGCTGGTGATCGCCGCCGACAGCCGCCGCCGGAACCCGGAGCCGAAGACCCACGAGGGCTACGAATGGCTGTACGTCCTCAACGGTCGGCTGCGGGTGGTGCTGGGCGAGCAGGACCTGGTGCTGGTGCCCGGTGAGGCGGCCGAGTTCGACACGCGCGTGCCGCACTGGTTCGGCGCGGCCGGCCCCGAGCCGGTGGAGTTCCTCAGCCTGTTCGGCACCCAGGGCGAACGCGCGCACCTGCGGGCCCGGCCGAAGCCGAAGGGCGCCGACTGACCTGTCGGCCGGGGTCGAGATCGGATCGTGACCGCCATTGCCCCGGCCGTGCAACGCCTATATTATCTATCGAAGTTATAGGAATATGCGGACACCGCACGCTGCGCGCGCCTGCTGCCGGCCGTGCCGTCACGAGCAGGAATCCATGGGGCCGTGCACATCTCAGCGCGACACGACTATGCGGTGCAGGCCATGCTGGCCATCGCCGCGGCGGGCGGCGGTCCGGTGAAGACGAGCGATCTGGCCGTCATGCAGGGCATTCCCGTCAGCTACCTGCCGTCGATCCTGGCCGATCTGCGGCGCGCCGAGTTGCTGAGCAGCCGCCCCGGCACGGACGGCGGCTTCAGCCTGGCCCGGCGGATCGAGCAGATCAGCGTCGGCGACGTCATGCGGGCGGTCAGCGGTGCGCTGGCCAGTGTTCGCGGCCGCCCACCGCACACCATCACGTACGGCGGCGCAGCCACCGCGCTGCCCGGCCTCTGGCGGTCGGTCCACGCGTTCACCAGCGACCTGCTGGACAGCACCACACTGCTCGACCTGCTCGCCGACGGCCAGGCGGCCGGGCCGCGGTCCGATCGCGAGACCGCGGCAGACAGCGCCACCGGGCACCGCTCATGACCGTGGCGCGGCCGATCACCGCGCACGGGGGCCTCCGCAGGCGAGTGGTGGCACGCTAGGACCGTGCCACACCGCCCGGAGGCCTCCGTGCTGCGGCGTCAGACCGCGCCGAGCAGCCTCGGCTGCCCGACCACGGCCCCGACCTCGGGCGCGATTCGCACCTGCACCTCGGAACCGACCTGCAGACCCAGGGACAGGAACTCGTTGCGGGTGAGGGTCACCGTCACGAGCTGCTCGCCCACGGCGACCACGACCCTGATCTCGAAGCCGACCCGGGTGATCCGCGTGATGCGGCCCGGAACCGCGTCCGGCTCGCCGCCGCCGGTCAGCAGCTGCAGGTCGTGCGGGCGCACCAGGCGGTCGCCCAGCTCGGTGACCGGGCCCAGGAAGCGCATGACGAAGTCGTTGGCGGGGGAGTCGTAGAGCTCGTCGGGCGACCCGATCTGCTCCACGCGGCCCTCGTTGATGACCACGATCTCGTCGGCGACCTCCAGCGCCTCCTCCTGGTCGTGCGTGACGAAGACCGTCGTCACGTGGACCTCGTCGTGCAGCCGGCGCAGCCAGTCCCGAAGCTCCTTGCGGACCTTGGCGTCGAGCGCGCCGAACGGCTCGTCGAGCAGCAGCACGGTGGGCTGCACGGCGAGCGCGCGCGCCAGTGCCATGCGCTGGCGCTGGCCGCCGGACAGCTGCGAGGGCAGCCGATCGGCGAACTGGGACAGGTGCACGAGATTGAGCAGCTCGTGCACGCGCTCGCGGATCTCGTCCTTGGGCCGCTTGCGGATCTCCAGTCCGAACGCGACGTTGCGCGCCACCGACAGGTGCTTGAAGGCCGCATAGTGCTGGAACACGAATCCGACGTTGCGTTTCTGCGGCGACAGCTTCGTCGCGTCCACGCCTTCGATCTCGATACGCCCGCTGTCGGCGGTCTCCAGGCCGGCGATGATGCGCAGCAGCGTCGACTTGCCGCCGCCGGACGGGCCGAGCAGGGCGGTGAGCTGCCCGGAAGGGATGCTCACGGAGACGCTGTCGAGCGCGACGAAGTCCCCGAAGCGCTTGGAAACGTTGACGATCTCGATACTCAACGGTCTTCCTTCGGCCGAATGACTGAGACGATGATGATGCAGGCCACCGCCACCAGGGCGAGCAGGAACGCGGTGGCGTACGCGCCGCCCTTGTCGAAGTTGAGGTACTTCTCCTCGACCACCAGGGTGGCGGTGCGGGTCTGGCCGAGCACGTTGCCGGAGACGACCTTGACCGCGCCGAACTCGCCCAGTGACCGGGCCAGGCTCAGTACGACGCCGTAGACGACGCCCCACTTGATCGACGGCAGGGTGATCCGCCGGAACGTCTGCCAGGCGTTCGCGCCGAGGCTGCGGGCGGCCTGCTCCTGCTCCTCGCCGACCTCCTCGAGCACGGGCACGACTTCGCGGATCACCAGCGGCAGCGCGACGAACACCGTGGCCAGCACGATGCCGGGGGTGGCGAAGATGACCTGGAAGCCCATGCTCTCCAGGCCGGGTCCGAACCAGCCGGTGCGCCCGCCGTACACCAGCACCAGGGCCAGGCCGACGACGATCGGCGACACCGACAGCGGCATGTCCAGCAGGGCGCTGAGCAGGCGCTTGCCGGGGAAGTCGTAGCGGACGAGCAGCAGTGAGATGCCGACCCCGAACAGCGTGTTGATGATCACCGCGATGATCGCGACCTGCACGGTCAGGGTTATCGCGTGCACGATGTCGGGGTCTTCGAGGATGCCGTTGATGTTGTCCATGCCGTCGGCGAACGTGTTCTTGCCGACCAGGTACACCGGCCACGCCACGAGCAGGAACAGGTAGGCGATCACGAGCAGGCGGACCAGGTAGGTGACCGGGCCGCGACGCGTACGGGTGCTGGGGTGGCTAGCCACGGCGCACCATCCTCCGCTGGATGACGTCGAGCAGCACGATGACGGCGAACGAGATGGCCAGCAGGATCGTGGCGACCGCCGCCGCGCTGTCCAGGTTGTCGTTTTCGATGCTGCTGAGGATGCGCACCGAGGTGACCTCGGTCTTCATCGGCAGGTTGCCCGACAGCAGGACCAGCGAGCCGTACTCGCTGACCCCGCGGGCGAACGACAGCGCGGCGCCCGCGGCGATCGCGGGCGTCAGGCTGGGCAGGATGATCCGGCGGAACACGGTGAACCGGCTGGCGCCCAGTGACATCGCCGCCTCCTCCACGTCGCGCTCCAGTTCCGCCAGCACCGGCTGCACCGTGCGGACCACGAACGGCAGGGTGACGAAGAGGAACGCGAGGAACACCGCGGGGCGGGTGTTGGCGATGTCGACGCCCAGCGGGCTGTTCCTGCCATACAGCGACAGCAGGACCAGCCCGGCGACGATGGTCGGCAGCGCGAACGGGATGTCGATCAGGACTTCCAGGGCACGCTTGCCGAAGAAGCGGTCCCGGACCAGCACCCACGCGATCATGGTTCCCATGACGATGTTCACCAGCGTCACGGCGAACGCGGTGCCAACGGTGAGCTCGATCGCCGCGGCGGTCTGCTCGTTGGTCACCGCCTGCCAGAACGTGCTCCACCCGCCCGCCGACGCGGTGACCACCACGGCGGCGAGCGGGATGAGCACGAGCAGGCTGAACCACATCATCGCCACGCCGAGGCCGAGTCCGGAGACCCGGGTCAGCGGGCGGCCGACCCGGACCGGCCGGCGAGAGGTCGCCGGCCGGTCCGGGGTGAGCGTCGTCGAGGTCACTTAGCCTTGCCCGAGGCTGCGATGACCTTGACGATGATGCCTTCCTTCTCGTCGAAGAACTTCTTCGACAGCGCCGACCAGCTCTCGAAGTCCTTCGACACGGTGAGCAGCTTCTGCGGCGCCGGGAACGGGTTGGCCGGGTCCTTGGCGCCTTCGATGCCCTTCGTGTCCACACCCTCGACGATCGGGCGGAAGCCCTTGAGCGCGAACTGGCGCTGGCCGTCCTTGCTGAGCACGAAGTTCAGCCAGTCCTTGGCCTTGGGGTCGGCGTTGGTGAGGATCGCGCCCGGGTTCTCGATCAGGATGGTGGTCGAGGGCACGACCCAGTCGAACTTCTCGCCCGCCTGGGTGGCCAGGATGGCCTCGTTCTCGTAGGCCAGCAGGACGTCACCGGTGCCGCCCAGGAAGCTGGTGGTGGCGTCGCGGCCGCTGCCCGGCAGGGCGACGACGTTCGCGAACAGCTTCGTCAGGAACTCGGTGGCCTGCGCGTCGGTGCCGCCGTTGGCGGTGATGTGGCCCCACGCGGCGAGGGCGTTCCAGCGGGCGGCGCCCGAGGAGGCCGGGTTCGGGGTGACGATCTGGACGCCCGGCTTGATCAGGTCGTCCCAGCCCTGGATGTTCTTCGGGTTGCCCTGGCGAACCGCGAGCACCACGATCGAGGAGGACACGATGCCCTTGTTCGGGCCCGCGTTCCAGTCCTTGGCCACCAGATTCGCGTCGACGAGCCGGGTCACGTCGCTGGAGACCGAGAAGTGCACGTAGTCGGCCTTCAGGCCGGCCACGACCGCGCGGCTCTGATCGCCGGACGCGCCGTACGAGGTCTGGAACTTGACGCCCTTGCCGGCGTCGGTCTTGTTCCACTCGGCCGCGATCGCCTTGTTCGCCGCCTCCGGCACGGCGAATCCGACGATGTTCAGCGTGGTGTTCGATCCCGTGGTGCCGCCGTTGTCGCCACCGCCGCAGGCCGACAGCGCCAGGACGGCGGTGGCGGCGAGTGCGGCGGCTGCTCTGATCCGGTTCTTCATGCGGAACCTGTCCTCCTCCGGCGCGAATGCGCACACCGAATAACGCCGGGAGTCCGGCGAGATCGGTAATCATCAATGTTTGGGGGTGCAGTTCTGTTGTGGGGCATGGTCGGCCGGCACGTGCTACGTCGGGCTCCGATGCCACGACCTCCGGTGGGTGCCCGGTGGGGACGTGATCCGGAACGACCACGAAGCGAATATCCCACTAATCCGCTAGACTTTCAAGGGTTTACCGAGCCGGCCGGCAGGCATACAAGACATATGCCCGTATTTAGGAATTATTGACTAGCCGAACGGACGACTTCTCGGCCGCACCAAGAGGCTTGAAAGTGTGCGAAAACCTCGAGAACCGGCAGCACCGCAGGTATCGTGTTTCATTCCTTAAACCGATAAGTCCGATAAAGCCGTGATGCTAGCTTCGGAGGGTCGGCCCGACGGTGTGCCGCGACGCACTCATTCGCAGCCTTTCCGCAGGGAGTCGCCACATGAGCACCGGCATGGTCACCACCGATGACGGAACCCAGATCTTCTACAAGGACTGGGGTTCCGGGCAGCCCGTGGTCTTCAGCCACGGCTGGCCGCTCACGGCCGACGCCTGGGACGACCAGATGTGGTACGTCGTCTCCAACGGCTTCCGGGCGGTCGCGCACGACCGGCGCGGCCACGGCCGGTCCAGCCAGCCGTGGGAGGGCAACGACCTGAACACGTACGCCGACGACCTCGCCCAGGTAATCGAGAAGCTCGACCTGCGCGACATCGTCCTGGTCGGCCACTCCACCGGCGGCGGCGAGATCACCCGCTACATGGCTCGGCACGGCACCGACCGCGTCGCCAAGGCGGTCCTCGTCGGCGCCATCCCGCCGCTGATGCTGCAGACCGACGCCAACCCCGAGGGCCTGCCCCGCAGCGTCTTCGACAGCCTGCGCGAAAGCGTCGAACGCGACCGCTCGCAGTTCTGGCAGGACCTCAGCGCCCCGTTCTACGGTGCGAACCGCGCCGGCTCGAAGGTCAGCCAGGGTCTGCGTGACGCGTTCTGGCTGATGGGCATGACGGTGGGCTTCAAGGGGGCGTACGACTGCATCAAGGCGTTCTCGGAGACCGACCAGACCGAGGACTGCAAGAAGATCGACGTGCCGACCCTGATCATCCACGGCGACGACGACCAGATCGTGCCCATCGTCGCCTCGGCCATGAAGTCCTCGAAGCTGATCAGGGACAACACGCTGCACGTCTACAAGGGAGCGCCGCACGGCCTGACCGCCACGCACCAGGACGAGTTCAACGCCGACCTGCTGGCCTTCCTCAAGGGCTGAACGGCCGCGGTGCCTCAGGAGAGGAGCACGGCGTGCTCACGTTGGGTTTTCTCGTGGAGATCGAGGCCAAGCCTGGCCGGGAGGGCGAGGTCGCGGAGTTCCTGAAGCAGGCCAAGGCGCTGGTGGACGCCGAACCCGGCACGATCGTGTGGTACGCCTTCCAGGTCGGCCCGACCTCGTTCCGCATCTTCGACGCGTTCGACAATGAGGACGACCGGCAGTTCCACCTGGCCGGAAAGGTGCGCCAGGGTTTGGCGGCCCGAGCGGACCTGTTCGACCCGCCGCCGAGGATCAATCCGGTGGACCTGCTCACCTACAAGATGCCCGCCTGACCACCTCCGAGGGAGCCCTGCCCACGCGGCAGGGCTCCCCACCCATGTCAAGCCTCGTCCAGGAACTCGTCGATCATCGGCGCCAGCCAGCCGGCCCGCTGCGGGACCGTGGTGTGCGAGGTGCCCGGCAGCACCGTCAGACGGCACCTCGGCAGACCGGCCAGATCGCCCACCACGCCGCCACCGAGCAGCCGGAACATCCGGACGGCATGCTCGGGCCGGACGATGTCCGAGTCGGCCAGCACCAGCATCGTCGGCGCGTCCAGCGCGCGGATCTGCGCGGGCGTCCACTGCGGCAGGTTCGCGTCCAGCACCTTCATCTTGGTGACCAGGTTGGCCCATCCCGCCGGGTCCGGGGCGGTGCGCAGGTATTCCTCGTGGAACTCCGAGCCGTGCAGGTGCTCGGGTCGCAGGTCGGCGATGCCGTCGAGCAGGCCCGGATGCAGGCCCGCGTCGTCGAAGCTCACCGACGCCAGCACCAGCCGCCCCACCCGGCCGGCGTGGTCGGTGCCGAGCCGCAGCGCGACCGCCGCGCCCATGCTCCAGCCGAACACGTCCGCCCGTGCCACGCCCAGGCGGTCGAGCAGCTCGACCACATCGCCGGCGAACGCCTCCACGGTCAGCGGGCGGTCGAGGTCCGGGGTGCGGCCGTGCGCCTGCAACTCGACGGCGATCACCCGCCGGGTCCTGGCCAGCAACGGCAGGATCGTGCCGAACGACGTGCCGATGCCGGAGAGCGCGCCGTGGATCAGCACCAGCGGGCGGCCCTCACCCGTGCCGTCTTCCTCGTGATAGATGTCCATGCCCGCACGATGCGCCCCGGCCCTTACGGTCCGCTTCCGCCCGCCTTACCGCGGTTAGGATGATCGCCGTGCTGTTCGGCGTGCTCGGGCCGCTCGCCGTCACGACCGACGCCGGCGAGCCGGTGGTGGTGCCCGGGGTCAAGGTCAGGCAGCTGCTGGCCGACCTGCTGGCCAACCGCAACCAGGTCGTCTCGGCGGACCGCCTGATCGACGACATGTGGGGCGAGGACGCGCCCGCCGACCCGGGTGCGGCGCTGCAGGTGCGGGTGTCGCAGCTGCGCAAGGCCCTCAACGACGCCGAACCGGGGGGCCGTGACCTGATCGAGTCCCGGCCGCCCGGCTACCTGCTGCGCACCGGCGCCGTCGACGCCGACCGGTTCGCCGAACTGGCCGACTCCACCGACGCGGACCGGCTGGCCGCGGCCCTGGCGCTGTGGCGCGGCGACGCGTACGCCGACGTCGCCGACGAGGAGTTCGCCCGCGCGGAGCGCACCCGGCTGGCCGAACAGCGCCTCGCCGTGCAGGAACGCCTAGCCGAGGCCCGGCTGGCCCGCGGCGAGCACGATCTGGTCGCCGCCGACCTCGCCGAGCTGGTCACCCGGCATCCACTGCGAGAGGGTCTGCGAGCGCTGCAACTGCGCGCCCTGTACGCCACGGGCCGCCAGTCCGAGGCCCTGGACAGCTACGCGGACCTGCGCGACCGGCTCGCCGAGGAGCTCGGGCTCGACCCGGGGCCGGAGCTGGTCGCGCTGCACCGCCGCATCCTGGAACACGATGCCGGCCTCGCCGCCCCGCCGCGGGCCGCGATCGTCCGCAACAGCCTGCCCGCCCAGCTCGACGAGCTGGTCGGCCGCGCGGAGGCGCTGACCGAGCTGCGCAGGCTGATCCCGGCGCAACGGCTCGTCACGCTGATCGGGCCGGGCGGTGTCGGCAAGACCCGGCTGGCCACCGAGGCCGCCCGCGCCCAGGCCTTCCCCGACGGCGTACACCTCGTCGAGCTCGCCCCGCTGCCGGCCGGCGCGGCGCACGTCGCCGACCAGGTGCTGGCCACGATGGACCTGCGCGAGGCCGCGGGTGCCAGCGTGTCCGCGGTCGACCGGCTGACCGCCGCGGTCGCCGGGCGGCGGCTGCTGCTCGTGCTCGACAACTGCGAGCACGTGATAGAACCGGCCGCCGCGCTGGTCGCCCGCCTGCTGCGGGACGCACCGGAGCTCCGTGTGCTGGCCACCAGCCGGGAACCGCTCGGCTTGACCGGTGAGCTGCTGTGGGAGGTGCCGCCGCTGGCGGTGCCGGCCGACGGCGACCTCGATGCGGTCCGGCGTTCGGCGGCGGCCAGGCTGTTCGCCGTACGCGCGGCGGCGCAGCAGCGCAGTTTCCGGCTCGACGCGAGCACGGCTCCCGCGGTGGCCCAGCTGTGCCGTCGCCTCGACGGCCTGCCCCTGGCGCTGGAACTGGCCGCGACCCGGGTCCGCGCGCTCGGCGTACAGGGTGTCGTGGACCGGCTCGACGACCGGTTCCAGCTGCTCACCTCGCAGCAGCGGGACATGCCGCCGCGGCAGCGCACGCTGACCGCGGTCATCGGGTGGAGCTGGGACCTGCTGGACGAGGCCGACCGGGCGGTGCTCGCCGGGCTCGCGGTGTTCCGCGACGGCTGCACGCCCGAGGCCGCCGAGCAGGTCTGCCGGACCGATCTCGACACCCTGGCCCGGCTGGTGGACCGGTCGCTGGTGGTACTGGACGAGACCGGCCCCGGCCCACGCTATCGGCTGCTCGAGTCGGTCGCCGCGTTCTGCCTCGAACGCCTCGCCGATGCCGACGAGGTCCGCGCCCGGCACGCGGCGTACTACACGGACCTGGCCGAACATGCCGACCCGCAGCTGCGTGGGGTCGGCCAGCAGCAGTGGCTCGGCCGACTCGACGCGGAGACCGCCAACCTGCGCGCGGCCCTCGCCCACGGCGGTGGGCTGCGCTTGGCCAATGCTCTGACCTGGTACTGGTTTCTGCGCGGCCGCCTCACCGAGGCACGGCAGGCGCTGACGTCGCCCGGCGACGCGGTGCAGCAGTCCCGTGCCGCGGCGTGGCGGATCGGGTTCGCGCTGCTGCAGGGCGAGGCGATCGTGCCGGACGAGGTCCGGGCCGCGCTGGCCGGCGACGCGGACGGCCGGGCCACCTGGTTCACCGCGAACGCTGTGCTCGACCGCAGCGACGTGGCGCTGGCGTCGGAGCTGCTGTCCATGGCCGCCGACGACCGGTGGACCGAGGCGGCCGTGCTCAGCTCGCGGGCCAAACTCGCGCACGCCGCCGGGGACCTGCCCGCGCTGGAGACCGCCGCGTCGCGCAGCGCCGCCCTGTTCGCCGAGCTCGGCGACCGGTGGGGGCGGCTGCAGGCCAACGACTGGGTCGGCGGCCTGGCCGAGATGAGAGGCGAGCACGCACGCGCCGTCGCCCTGCACCGGGAAGGGCTGCGCTGGGCCGAGGAGCTGTCGCTGTGGCCGGAGGTGTGCAGCAAGCTGTCCTGGCTGGCCTGGCTCGCGGTGCAGACCGGCGACCATGCACTGGGCCGGGAACTCGCGGAACGCGCCTACCGGCTGGCCGTCGAGCAGGGTATGCCGAGCGCGGTCGTGTTCGCCGAGACCAGCCTCGGCATGGCCGCACGCCGTGCGGGCCGGCTGGACGTGGCCGCCGCGCACCTGGGGCGCATCGCCGAGCAGGGCCGCCGTGAGCAGCCCACGTTCTACCTGCCGATGATCCTGGTCGAGCTGGGCCACGTCGCCGAGCAGGGCGGCGACCGCGCCGCCGCGCTGGCCCTACACATCGAGGCGTATGACGCCGCCGAGGCGATCGCGTCACCGCGCGACGCGGTCTTCGCCCTGGAGGGCATGGCGTCGGCCGCAGGCTCGCCCGAGGTCGCGGCCCGGCTGCTGGGCGCGGCGGCCGCGGCGCGCACGGCAGCCGAGGCGCCCGCCTCCCCGGTCGAGCGCGACGACACCGATCGGGTGGCCGGGCGCCTGCTCGCCTTGCTCGGGCCGGAGCGCTTCGAGGCGCTGGTCGCCGAGGGCACGGCGCTGAGCCCGGGACAGGCCCGGGCTCAGCTCTGATCGGAGATCACTCGGCCTTCGGCCGGTACGAGGCGATGATCACGCCACTTTTCATGACCTTGGTGTCGACCAGCTCGAACGACGCCTTGACGTCCTTGAGCGGGGTGCTCAGGCTGTCGCCGCCCTCCAGCACCGGATGGATCCAGAACCGGACCTCGTCCACCAGGCCCGCCCGGATGAGCTGCGCGGTCACCGAGCCGTACCCGTACTGCAGGATGTCCCCGCCGTCCTGTGCCTTGAGCTTGGCGACCTCCTCGACCAGGTCGCCCTGCAGCACCTCGCTGTTCTTCCACGCGGGATCGGTCAGCGTGGTCGAGGCGACGTACTTCTTGACGTTGTTGAAGTAGGCCGCGCCGGTGTTCGGGTCGCTCTCGTCCCGGGTCGGCCAGGCCGCGGACATGCCGTCGTAGGTGGCGCGGCCCATCAGCAGCGCGTCGGCGGTGCTGGTCTGGAAGCCGGCGAAGGCGGCGGCCTCGTCGTCGAAGTACGGCATGGTCCACATGGGGTTGTCGATGACGCCGTCGAGCGTGATGTAGGTCGAGTTGATGAGCTTGCGCATCGGATTCTCCTGGGTGTCGGTCGTGCTCGCCGGTTGCACCCTGAACATTGCCCGGTCGCGCTTACGGTTCGCTTCAGGTCGCCCTACGGCGGCGTGTCAGCGCCGTGGCGCGGGCCGCACCGGGTCGGGCCCCAGCTCCTCGATCTCGTACCCGGCGGGGTAGTGGCGGGTGGCCTGGCCAGGGGTGAAGACGTCCGGCGGCACGGCCTTGAACCGCCGCACCAGGGCGTTGACGCGCAACAGACCGCGTACGGCGATCCGGATGGTGCGGCCGGGCGCGGGCACGCCGAGGGCTCGGCGCACCTGCTCGTCGAGCAGCGCGTCGCTCGCCGCGCCGGCCCACCGGTGCAGCGACTTGGGGAAACGGGTCGCCAGCAGGTCGCGGGTGGCGTCGATGAGCCGGGTGGCGGCGGCGTCGTGGCCGAAGTTCGCCCGTTCGAAGGCGTTGAACCACTGCTCGAACCCGTGCCAGGTGTCCGGCACGTCGCGCACGTTCATGAGCCGGCCGACCTCGCACCAGAAGTGCCAGGTCGCTTCGCGTTCACGGAGGTTCAGCCGACGCGGGCCGTACCGGTCGATCCACCGGGTCGGGATGAAGACGAACGTGCCGAGCACGTACCGGTACTCGTCCGGGGTGATGTCGTAGACGCGGTGGATGCGGTTCAGCGACGCGATCACCTGGCGGCCGCGCGGGTGGTGCGGGCCGTGGGCGATCAGCTCGTACATCATCAGCCCGGTGTCGTCGGCGCGCTGCTGCGTCCGCTCGGTCATCTCGCCGGTGTCGACCAGCAGCCGGGCGATGGCCGGCACCGCGAACGTGCGGTAGAAGGCCAGGTTCAGGCCGATGCGCAGGTCGGCACCGAACTCGCGCAGCGCCAGGTGCCGGTAGACGGCGAGGTGTTCGGCGGCGAGGTCCGGGCTCGGGCGGCCGGTGTCGCGGGCCGTCGGCGATGTCACGACGGGTTCCGCACTGCCGGCCGGCCGGCCGGGTCCTGCCGGGACGTCAACGTGTCGAGCGCATGCTCGACCAGGCGGGTGCGGTAGGTCTGGGCCAGCCGCGCCAGCCACACCGCTTCGTGGTCCTTGGCGACCTCGACCATCTCCACGTGGATCCGGTGGCCCGGCGCGCCGCCGCGTTTGGTTCGCAGCGCGTCGGCCACCTGGGCGGACTGCGCGACGAGGGCCACCGCCTCGGCGTCGAAGCCCTCTTTCATGGCCTCGGCCGCACCGACCCGGTACGCGAGGTCGTCCATCCAGGGCCGCAGCTCGGACAGCCCGTCGTGGATCTCGATGGTGCGCTGCATCAATCGGCGGCCGTTGCCGTACCAGTTGACCAGCCAGCCTGCGGTGCCGTACCACACGGGGCCTTTCAGGACCTGCGGGTACTCGGTGGCCAGATCGCGGTAGAGGGGTTCCATCCGATGGCAGAGCCAGGCCTGCCGGCAGCGGCGCCCGAACTCGATCACGGCGGTGGTGACCAGCGGGACGACCGCGCCGAGGCAGAGGAACACCACGCCGATGCAGACCAGTGCCAGGCTCAGCGGCGTGTGCGCGGGGAGGCGGTGCCCGGTGACGCCGACCAGCCCGTCGACCGCGGCCATCAGCTGGTAGGCCAGGCCGAACGCGGTGCCGACGGTGAACAGCTGCAGGCCGATCCTGGTCTGCGTGGTGACGACCATGCGGGAGTAGCGGATGCTCAGCCGGCAGAGGTCCAGCAGGACCCAGGAGTACGCCAGGGCGTACACCACCGAGTAGAGGGCCACGGTGGGCCGGTCGATGTTGTCCAGCCGCCAGCTCGACGGGGTGTCGGCGACCTCGGGAGTGAGCGCGAACAGCGCCACGAGCACGGCGATGGCTCCGCCCGCGAAGGCGGCGCGGTAGCGGGCCGCCGCGCGTGCCCCGTCGGCGCCGCGGGTCCAGCACAGCATCATGATCTCGGCGAAGAACGCGGCGACCAGCCCGAGGCCATGACTGATCACGATGGCGGTGTTGTGGTGGCCGGTCAGCGAGCTGACGGCCTGGTACACGGGATGGATGGTCACCACCTGCGCCACGGCGCCGAACAGGTTCCACGTGAGCAGTGCCTTGCCGGCGGGGGTGCGCGCCTGCGGCCTACGCGCGAGGACCGAGCCAACGACGACGGCGGCGAGCAGAAACGCCCCGCTGGTCAGCCAGGGAATCAACGGTCACTCCTTGATCCAGTGTCTTCATCACCCGCAGCACGTCTTCGGGCACCTTGGGGGCGGGCAGGGCGGCCTTCTCGAGGATGAGCTCGGCCAGGGTCTCGGCGCGGACTTCCTCGTCGGCGCTGTAGCCGTGCGGCAGCACGGACTCGTCCGCCAGGGCGGTCGTGGGGTGTCCGCGGTGACCCAGCCAGATGTGCGCGACCTCGTGGCAGACGATCACCGACCGGTGCAGCGGGGTGGCGGTGCGCTCGTAGACGATGTAGTCCTGATGCGCCGCCGCCACCCAGCAGCCCGTGACACCGCCCGCCGTCGGCCACGGGATCAGGATGATCGGGCGACCGCGCTGCTGGCCGAGCCACTCGACCAGCGTCACCACGTCCCAGGGGTCGGGGATGGCCAGCCCTTCAAGCGCACGGCTGCACTCGGTGAAGACCTCGCGGCTGGGTGGCATAGGGCGACAGTCTAAATCGATGCGTCATCGGTCTGCGCTCGGCCGGGTGGCCGCCCGCGCCTCCAGTTCGGCGATGTGATCCAGGACACCGTTCAGCATCGCCAGGCCCTCCGGCGAGATGGTCTTCACGCGCATGGCGAAGGACCAGACCGCCGGGTCGACCGTGCCGGAGCCGGCCGGCATGAGGTGGTTGTCGTCCATCCCGAAATGCCTGGCCAGCCGCATGAGGATGCCCGCCTGGGTCTTCTCCGGCGGGGTGTTCCCCTTGCGCAGATCGAAGATCAGCGTATGGGAGCAGCCGACCGCCGCGGCTACTTCGCGGTCGGTGTAACGCTTCGCCGTGTGTGGGTTGGTGACGGTGTCGAAGAGCCTGGTCAAGCGCTCGGCGACCGTTCCTGGGCCGCTGTTCTCGCCCATGACGCCCCTAAGTCATCTGCAGCTGACGCCAATCACAGGGCTGTTATCTGTGGTTGACAGGATCCATAGTGGACAGCCTATGCTGTCGAGGTCCAAGACTCAATTTGTGAAGCACGGCCGAACAGGCTTGCGCTGCTCGCATGGTGGGTCGAGACGATCAGGACTGCACGGGCCACGGCCGGCGCAGGGCGGCAGGCGTTCGGGGGCGAGTGCCTGCACAACGGCGTAACGGGGGCACAAGGGGAGCGGCCCGGGGTCGCTCTCCTTGTGACGCGCCCACGGGTGCGGCTCGGCGTGCCGGTTGCCGGGACCGGCCCGGTGGGGTACCTTTGATCAAGCATCTCTCGATGCAGGCGTGGAGTTCCCGCCCCGAGGGTGTCCTTTTTCCCGATCATCGGCCACGCATCCGCGTTCCGCCGGGATCGGTTTCCCACCGCACCGCTGCCTCAGCGGCTGAGCCATCGCGACGTTTCCCGATGCGCACTCGGCTTTCGTGATCAGGCGCTCGGTGCCCATCGCGCCCCAGCACGCCCGTGCCCTGGCGCACCATCTCCGAGGAGTACCCATGACCGACCTCGACCTGCGGCCGACCGCCGCAGCCGCCGGGAGCCCCGCCGCCGGAACCGGTGCGACGGGACCCGCGACATCCACCCGCCGACGCCGCGTCCCGGCGCGTCCCCGCACGAACACGCCTGGTCGCGACGAGCACGACACTGCCGCGCCGGACACCGCCGAGGCCACTCCGGCGACGCCCGTCAGCGGTGTCGTCGACGTCCGTGACAAGCACTTCTTCGTCCGGCTCGACGGTTACCTGCCCGACCCGGGCGACCCGCACCTGCCGCCGGGCCTGGTCCAGCGCCTCGGCCTGCGCCGCGGCGACGTCGTCACCGGCGCCGTGGCGCAGCCGACGGCGCACCGGCGGACCGCAGCGGGCGACCGCGCCGACCGCCGCGCCCAGCGGCCCACCGTGACCGTCGTCGACACCGTCAACGGCGAACCCGCCGGGCACCTGCGCGAACGGCCCGACTTCTACGCGCTGACCCCGATCTACCCGCAGGTGCGGATGCGCCTGGAGACCGAACCCCACGTGCTGACGACCCGCGTGATCGACCTGCTCACCCCGATCGGCAAGGGCCAGCGGGCCCTGGTCGTGTCACCGCCCAAGGCCGGCAAGACCATGGTGCTGCAGGCGATCGCCCACGCGCTGGCGGTCAACCATCCCGACGTGCACGTCATGGCCATCCTCATCGACGAGCGCCCGGAGGAGGTCACCGACATGCGGCGCACCGTACGCGGCGAGGTGGTCTCGTCGACCTTCGACCGGCCGCCGGCCGATCACATCGCGGTCGCCGAACTCGCCATCGAACGCGCCAAGCGCCTCGTCGAGCAGGGCCGCGACGTCGTCGTGCTGCTGGACTCCATCACCCGGCTCGGCCGGGCCTACAACCTGGCCGCGCCGTCCAACGGCCGCGTCATGTCGGGCGGCATCGAGGCGGGCGCGCTGCACGCGCCGAAGCGCTTCCTCGGCGCGGCCCGCACCATCGAGGGCGGTGGCTCGCTGACCATCATCGCCACCGCGCTGGTGGAGACCGGCTCGCTGGGCGACACCGTCATCTTCGAGGAGTTCAAGAGCACCGGCAACGCCGAGTTGCGGCTGCAGCGCGGGCTGGCCGACCGGCGCATCTTCCCGGCCGTGGACGTCGACTCGTCCAGCACCCGCCGGGAGGAGCTGCTGGTCGGCGCGCAGGAGCTGGAGCTGGTGCGCCGCCTGCGCCGCGCCCTGCACACCATGGACACCCAGCAGACCGGCGAGCAGCTCGTCGACCGGCTGCGCAAGACCGGCAGCAACGCCGAGTTCCTCATGCAGATCGCCCGCAGCACACCGTGAGCGCCACGGCACGGCGGATGCCGGCGCAGCATCGCGCCGGCACCCACCACCGCATTTGTCAGGCGATCCGCCAGTGCTGGGCGTTGTTGTTCAGGCAGGTCCACTGGCGCACTTCCGCGCCGGGGTTGGTCGCCAGGTTGTAGTCGTCCAGGCAGAGGCCGCTGTGCCGGTTGACGAGGGTCGAGTAGCCTCCGGCGACGGAGTTGACCTGCCATTGCTGCACGGCCAGTCCGTTGCAGGACCACTGCCGCACCTCTGCGCCGGGGTTGGTCGCGAAGTTGTAGTCGTCGAGGCAGAGGCCACTGTGCCGATTGCTGATCTGGTAGTAGCCGTTGTCGAGCGGGGTCAGGTACCAGTCCTGGTTCGCCTGCGTGCCGCAGGTCCACTGCCGCACCTCTGCGCCGGGGTTGGTCGCGAAGTTGTAGTCGTCGAGGCAGAGGTTGCTGTGCCGGTTGCGGATCTCGACCGGGGTGGCGTTGGACTCCCCGGACGGGCCGACGTGGATGGTGGACAGGGCGGCTGGCACGCCCAAATTCGGGGTGCCGTCGGCGTTCCAGGAGATCTTCTGCACGCGGGTGCTGCGGGTGGTGCCGCAGCCCTGCGAGGCCGACGAGTTCGCGTGGTACGCGATCCACGTCTCGGTGCCGTCGGGCGAGGTGAAGAACGAGTGGTGGCCGGGCCCGTACACGCCCGCGGCGTCGTTGCGCTGGAAGATCGGGTTGGCGAACTTCGACCAGGACGCCATGGCCAGCGGGTTCCCACCGCGGTACTCGAGCATGCCGAGCTTGTAGTTGGGCCCGTTGCAGTGGCTGGCCGAGTACGTGACGAAGGTGCGCCCGTTGCGCTGCAACGCGAACGCGCCCTCGTTCACGGCCCCGTTCTGGGTCTCCCAGGACAGCGTCGGCGCGGAGATGCGGGTGCCGAACGCCCCGGCCGTCCACGGGTTGGTCAGCGGTGCGATGTACAGCGACTGCAGGTTGTCGCTCGGCGCGAACGCCGAGAACATCATGTAGTTCGCGCCGTTGAGCTTGAGCACCGCGGCGTCGATGGCCCAGCCGTTGTTGGGCATCAGGTTGAGGATGCCCCGGATCGTGTACGGCCCGAGCGGGTCGGTCCCGGCGCTCTCGGCGACGTGGGTGCGCCGCGCGCCGCCGCTCTGCTCGACGGAGTAGTACAGGTACCACCGATTGTTGATCATTTCGAGATGCGGCGCCCACATCGTCGTCCCGCCGGTGCGCACGACGACCTGCTCGGGCGCGCCGCGCAGCGCGGAGATGGTGCGGGACCGGCGCATCACCACGTCGGATGACCAGGTGGTGGCGACGTAGTAGTAGAAACCGTTGTAGTACGTCAGCGTCGGGTCACCGCTGTTGGGCACGTCGACGGCCGGGTTGGTGAACGACGGGCCGGGCGCGGCGTCGGCGCGTCCAGGGTGGACGACGACGGCCAGGGACATGCCCAGCAGGATGGCGACGGCGATCGTCAGAGCTCGCCGGGAAACGGCACGAGGCCAGGTCAGCAACATGGTGACTCCTTGGGGGACGGGTTTCACTCGAGGACGAAGGTGGCGTCGGCGGGGCCGGCGGTGCCGGTGACCGTCTGGACGTACAGCAGGTAGTTGCTGTGCCGCAGGTAGCGTCCGGGGTAGCTCTGCGACTCGAACGACACCGCCGACGAACTCGCCAGGCCCGCCCGCTTGAAGAAGCTCGCGTCGGCGCGGAACGCCGCCGAGCCGTCGTTGCGGTCCACCCATGCCTCGCCGTTGCTGCGCTGGCGCAGGTAGTAGCCGGGGAAGTTGGTCGACTCCAGCGAGACGCTGCCGCCGCCGTTGAGGCCGGTGACGATCCGGAACTGGGAGTCGGCGAGGTTGGTGACGTTGGTGTCGAGGCGGGCCCGGTACTCCCAGTGCCGGACGAAGCGGTCCGGGAAGTTGTAGGACTTCAGCCGCACCGGGGTGGCGCCGTCGGGCACGGGGATGCCGAAGTTCGGGGTGCCGTCGGCGTTCCAGTACAGCTTCTGCAGGCGGGTCCGCCGGTTCGGGTCGTTGAGCGGATCACCGCTGATGTCCCGGTAGTTGCGGTCGTGGTAGACGAGGATGTCACTGGCCCCGTCCTCGGACACGGTGAACGAGTTGTGGCCCGGCCCCCACTGCCCGGTGGCGGAGTTGCTGGCGAAGACCGGGTTCGGCGACTTCGTCCAGGACGACGCGCTGAGCAGGTTGCTGCCCGCCGTCGCGGTGAGCATGCCCAGGCAGTAGTTGGCGTCCGTGGCGCTGGCCGAGTAGGTCATGAAGAGCTTGCCGTTGCGCTGGATGACGGTCGGGCCCTCGGCCACCTTGTAACCACGGGTCTCCCAGGCCAGCGTGGGCACCGTGAGGCGGGTGGTCGCACCGGTGATGGTCCACGGATTGGCCAGGCGCGCGATGTAGAGGTTGGTGTTCGTGGCGATGCCGGGCTCGGCCTGCGCCCAGATCAGGTAGCGCACGCCGCCGGCGACGAAGGTGGACGCGTCGAGTGAGAACGTCTGCCACGGGGTGGTGATCTGGCCCTTTTCCGCCCAGCTCGCGGTCAGCGGGTTCGCGCCGGTGCCCTCCAGGACGTACATCCGGATGGCCCAGACGTCGTTGGTAGCGCCGGCGGCGAAGTAGATGTACCACTTGCCGTCGATGAAGTGGATCTCCGGGGCCCAGATGTGCGCGCCCATGATGCCGCTGGTGTGCTTGCGCCAGATCACCGTCTCCGAGGCGCTGGACAGGCCCTGCAGGGTGGTGGCCCGGCGCAGGATGATGCGGTCGTACTCGGGCACCGTGGCGGTGAAGTAGTAGTAGCCGTCGGTGTGTTTGTGGATCTGCGCGTCGGCACGTTGGTTGACCAGCGGGTTGGTGTAGTTCACGGCGGGGGCGGCCGAGGCGGCGGGCGCGTGCAGGCCGGCGGCGGCCAGCGCGCACAGCGCCGTCATGGCGGCGAGCCGCCACCAGCGCCGTCTGGTGTGCGACCGTGGTGTGGATCCGGCAGGGAGTGGAGTCATGTCCAGGTCCTCTCAGTAGCCGATCTGGAAGGTGGCGTCGGCCCGGTCGGCGGCGGGCGAGCCGGTGCCGAGCACGTCGATGCGCAGCAGATAGTTGCTGTGGCGCAGGTAGCGGTCGGGGAAGTTATGCGAGCGCCAGGAGGTCCAGCCGCTGTTGGCCAGGCCCGCGGTGCGGTGGAAGGTGGCGTCGCCGGCGAACAGCGCGGTGCCGTCGTTGGCCGCCAGCCCGATCACGTAGCCGCTGTGGCGCAGGTAGTTGCCGGGGAGGTTGACCGACTCGAACGACACCCCGGCCGCGTCGGCCAGGCCCGGCCGCAGCCGCCACTGCGAGTCGGCGTACGGGTCGAACGGGTACGGGTCGATGCGCCCGACCCTGCTCGCGTGGCGGATCAGCCGGTCCGGGAAGTTGTAGGACTTGATCCGGTTCCAGGCCGGCGCGCCCCAGCGGGAGAGCAGGTTGGCGTGCTCGGTGGCGGTGATCGCCGCGATGGTGGCGTGCTTGGCGTTGAGCGGCTGCGTGTAGACGGCCTTGTCCAGCGCCGTCCAGGCGTTGGCGTTGACGTCGCCGCTGCGCCAGACGTAGAACTCGCCGTTGACGGGGCTGAAGGAGTCGCCCCACAGCCACCACTCGTTGCGGCCGTTGGCCTTGACCACGATCGGCGCCTCGATGCCGCCGTTGACCATTCCGCTGGTGTACGTGCTGAAGCTGTTGGGGTTGAGGCTGGCCGAACGGGCGCCGTAGAGCCGGCCGTCGGCGAGGTTCTTGTAGTACAGGTAGTTCGTGCCGCTGCCCACGTGCATGGTGGCGTCGAGGACGTTGAAGCCGGGGTCGAAGAACACCTGCGCGGCGCCGACGTTCACGAAGTCGGCCGTGTAGTTGACCATGAACACGTCGCGGGTGCCGTTGTGAGCGGAGTAGATGATGCCGTACTGACCGCGGGCGTTGTCCCAGAACGCCTCCGGCGCCCAGGTATGGGTGTTCATGGTGTGCATCCGGACCCGCCGGTAGCCGGTGAACGTGCGCAGGTCGACGGAGTCCCAGACGTGGATGTACTGGTTGGGCTGGGTGAAGTCGGTGCCGGCGAGGTCGGTGGCGAGCACCACGAACGTGTCGTCGCGCTTGCGCAGGATGAACGGGTCGCGCAGGCCACCGGTGCCGGCGGTGGGCGTGACCACGGGGTTGTTCTGGTTGAGCGGGGTCCAGTTCAGACCGTCGGTGCTGACGGCCAGGTGCAGGCCGTAGTTGTTGGCCAGCCGGTTGGGCGATTCGGTGAAGTAGCCCATCACGTAGCCGGTCAGCGGTCCTGCGGCGTGGGCGGGGGAGCCGGTGGCGGCGATGGCCAGTCCGCCGGTCGCGGTGGCCGCGGCCGTGGACAGCAGGCCGGTCAGCAGCTCGCGTCTGGTGGTCATGGTGGTCCTTCCGGGGGAGCGGTGCCGTGTCGCGGCGCGGCCGGGCGGCTGCCGGATGCGGACACAGGCGTGGTCGGGTCCGGAGCCGTCGGCGCCGGTCCTGTTGGTAGGTGCGTGGTGTTGTGGTGCTTTCTGCTGTTCGGCTCCTTGTGAGCGCTCACATTTTCGGCTAGAGAGCAGGGTCGTGCGAGATGGAGGGTTCCCGGCAGGATGCGGAGCCTGCGGGCAGGTGAACGGGCGTTGCGCCGGTGCTGAGGCGCTGGGTGGCTGCGGTGTCCCAACCCGGCCCGGGATCGGTTGTCGACGATCCCGGACTCGCCGTGGATCTGAGGTTAGGGCGTCAGGCGAACGCTCACAAGGGTTGCGCGTCATCTTCCCGAAACTTATCGGAGTTAGACGAACGTCGATCAGGTGTCGATCCGACGGGGATCCAGGTGCGCTCGTGATCAAGACGTCCGCGAAGGCGCGGGCTCGTACGCGCAGAAGCGCCACCGCGCTGGTCTGGCAGGTAGCCCTGGTCGGCGGCCGGCCGTGCGCCGGATCGCTCGAATTCGGAGAAGTTGAGGGACCACGGTTTTGCCGGGTCGATGGGTCTGTGTCTGTGAACGACCGTCGTCCGCATCGGCACTCGCGCCATGCGCCGTTTCCGGCGCAGGTCATGTGCACTACAGCCGGTGGTGGACGGGCGACGTCCCGACATGGAGGAGAGCAGGCGTGCACGACACCGATCCACCGGGCGAGGCCGCAGAGGTCGGCGCGGGACCTGTCCCGGCGCTCGAACTGGCCGGGCTCAGCAAGAGGTTCGGCCCGAAGGCGGCGGTCGACCAGGTGAGCCTGTCCGTCCCACCGGGATCGTTCTACGGGCTGGTGGGTCCCAACGGGGCAGGCAAGACCACGTCGCTGTCCATGGCCGTGGGGCTGCTGCGACCCGACAGCGGGCATGCACGGATCTTCGGCGTCGACGTCTGGGCCGACCCCGTCGTCGCCCGCGCCCGGGTCGGCGTGCTGCCCGACGGGCTGGCGCTGCCGGAGCGGCTGACCGGCCGCGAACTGCTGACCTATCTGGGGCGTATGCGGGGACTCGACCGGCCGACCGCCGCGCGGCGGGCCCAGGAACTGCTGGAGATCCTCGAACTCGACGAGGCCGAACGCACTCTGGTCATCGACTACTCGACCGGCATGCGCAAGAAGATCGGTCTGGCCACCGCGCTGCTGCACGGTCCCCGCCTGCTGGTGCTCGACGAGCCGTTCGAGGCCGTCGATCCCGTTTCGGCGCTGACCATCCGCGCGATGCTGCGCGCCTTCGTCTCGGGTGGCGGCTCGGTGGTGCTGTCGAGCCATGTCATGGCGCTGGTGGAACAGCTGTGCGACCACGTCGCGGTCATCGACCGGGGCCGGGTCGCCGCCGCCGGGCCGCTGGACGAGGTCAGGGCGGGTGGCACCCTGGAGGACCGCTTCGTGGAGCTGGTCGGAGCCGAGGTCGGCGAGCGGAGAGGACCGTCGTGGTTGGCGTCCTGATCGAGATGAAGCTGCGGGTGCTGCGGCACTCTATCGGCGGCTCCCGCGCGGCCGGCATGGTGCTCGGCGGGCTGGCCGGGCTGTCCCTGGCCATCGGCACGATCGTGCTGGCCGGGCTGGACGGCGCCGCGCCGCCCGTGGCCGCGGACCTGCTCGCGGCGGTGTTCGCGGCCTGGCTGTTCGGGTGGCTGCTCGGCCCCGTCTACACCGGCGGCGGCGACGAGAGCGTACGCCCCGAGCACTTCGCGCTGCTGCCGGTGCGCCCGGCGCGGCTGGCCGTCGGCCTACTCGGTACGGCGTTCGTCGGCGTCGCGCCGCTGATCAGCCTGGTGGCCTTCGGGGCGCTGGCCGTGTACGCCGCGGACTTCGGCGTCGCCGGGTTCACGGTCGCCCTGGTGGCGATCCCGCTCCAGCTGGTCATGGTGGTGGCACTGTCCCGGCTGATGATCGGCGTACTGGGCGTAGTGGTGCGCTCGCGGCCCGGGGCGATCCTTGCGGCGCTGGTCAACGCGTCGATGAACGTGCTGCTCAACCAGTCGTGGGTGCTGGTCTGGGCGGCGATCGAGCTGGACCTGCTGCAGTACGGGCTGCCCGCGCGGCTGTCCGCGGTGGTGCGGTGGCTTCCGTCGAGCTGGGGTATGGCGGCGGTGGCCGCGGCGGGGCGCGGGGACTGGCCGCCGGCGGCAGCCGCGCTGCTGGGCCTGTGCGCGGTGATCGCACTGGCGCTGCTGGCCTGGTCGCGGCTGCTGGTCAGGCGTACGACATCGAAGCCGCTGCACCGTTTGCCGCACGGCTCCGCGACGTCGGGCCCGGTGCTGGACCGGCTGGCCGGGTCGGGGCCGGTGGGGGCGGTGGTGGCGAAGGAGCTGCGTACGTGGTCGCGCGATCTGATGCGGACCCACCTGCTGTACTTTGCAATCTTCTTCGGGTTGCTCTACCCGCTCGTCCCGCTGCTCATCGGCTGGCGGGGCATGCTGCCCTGGGCAGGCGCGCTGGTGGTGGTCATGGCCGCGGCGACGTCGGCGAACGTGTTCGGGCTCGACGGCACCGCGCTCTGGCTGAACCTGGTCAATCCAGGCACCGAGCGGGCGGAGGTGCGCGGCCGGCAGACGGCCTGGCTGATCAGGGTCGCACCCGTGGCCGTCGCCTGCACCGTTGCTGGCACGATGTTCGGCGGGGCGGGTTGGACCTGGCCGTGGGCCCTGTCGATCCTGGCCGCGCTGCTCGGCGGCGGCGCCGGCCTGATCGCACTGGTCTCGGTGTATCTGCTGGTGCCGGTCACCGAACCGCACCGGCGCAGCGGCAACCCGCTGGAGGCCGGCAACATCTTCGGGCAGGTCATCCTGATGATGCTGCTGGTGTCGCTCACTGCTCTGCCGGCCGCCGGGGTGGCCTACCTGGGGGACCGGCTCGACCTGCCGGTGGTGTCGTGGCTGGCGGTCGCCACCGGCCTGGGTACGGGCGCCGTGCTGGCCGGGTGGTTCGGGCGGCTGGCCCATCGGCGGCTCGCGGCGGCCGGACCCGAACTGCTCGGCCGCATCCGCGGCGGCGGCACGGTCACACCCGGCACGCGGCAGGCGGGGCTCGCCGTCGGCGTTCCGGGCGCCAAGCTGCCGCCGGGCCGGCAGGCGCTGGTGACCTTCCTCTGGATCTTCTGCTGGATTCCGTTGTTCCCGCAGGGTCTGGTGCCGCTCTACGTGATCCTCGACGGCGGGCCCGCGAAGCTGTGGTTCCTGGCGCTGCACCTGCCGGACCCGTGGCGAGTGGTGGTCGCGGTGGCGTTCACCCTGGTCGGACTGGTCATGATCTACTACGGCACGGTCATCCCGGCCCGTCACGAGCGGGCCGTGCGGCGCGGTGAGATCGCCGTCGACGGCCGGGACCTGGCGGGCGCCGGGTAGCGCCCGTTCTCGCTGCGCAGGTGGCAGCACGGGATCGCAGGTGGCTAAGGTCGGCGGGCACCAAGCGACGCCTCCGGGGTGGCCTGGATCACAGGAACTCGTGCGGCTCGCCGGACAGAGAAGTGGTCATGGAGTCGAGTCTGCGCGCCCGGATCAGGGCGGGTGATGCGAGCGCGTTCGCCGAGCTGTTCGACCAGTACGCGCGGTCGGTCTACAACCACGCGTTCCGGCTCACCGCCGACTGGTCCACCGCCGAGGACGTCATGGCCGCCACGTACCTGCAGGCCTGGCGCTCGCGTGAGCGGATCGGCGACGACGGCGGGTCGCTGCGGCCGTGGCTGCTGGGCATCGCCACCAACGAGGCGCGCAACCACACCCGCAGCAACCGCCGCTACCGTGCCGCGGCGTCGGCGCTGCACGCGGCCGATTTCACCGCGCCCGACCACGCGGACGCGGTGGCCGGGCGGCTCGACGACAGCGGCCGGATCACCGCCGCGATCGACGCGCTCGCGTCCCTGCGCCGACCCGAGCGCGAGGTGATCACGCTGTGCCTGTGGGAGGGCCTGGACTACGAGTCGGCCGCGCTGGCGCTGGGCATCCCGGTCGGCACCGTGCGGTCGCGCCTCTCGCGCGCCCGGACCAAGCTGCGCAAGATCGTCGACGAGACACCGCGGGCGGCACGGAACCCGGCCGGTCCTGCCGGACAGATGAAGGACAACGCCGTTCGTCTGGCAGAGGAGGGCCATCGATGAAGCACCCGCCGCTGGATCCGTCCGAGTGGGTGGAGCTCGCCGAGCTGCTGCCCGACCCCGGCCACCGCGAGCTGCCCCTGGGCCGGCACGAGTTGCACCGTGAACGCCTGCTGTCCGCGATCGCCGAGCCGGAGCGTACCGCCGCGCCGGCCTGGCGGATGCCGCCGTGGAGCCTGCTGCGGCCCGCACTGGCGACGGCCGCGCTGGTCGCGGTCGCGGGCACGGTCGCGGCGGTGGTCGCGACCGGCGGCGACGGCGATCCCGTGGTCGCGATTCCCACTCCGGCCGCCTCCACGCCGGTTGCGGAACCCACCGGTGGGGGAGTGTCCGCGAAGATCCGGGCGTACGGCACCGTCCGCCAGCTCACCGACACCGCCGACCTGGTGGTGCGCGGCGACGTGCTGCGCGTCGACGGCGCCGGGGCCGACCGCACGGCCATGTTCGGCGTCGTCGAGGTGCTCCACCGGCTGCCCCAGCTGCCCGTGACCACCGTCATCACCCTGCGGCTGCCCGAGGTGTCGTTGATGTCCCGGCTGGAAGCCGGTCAGCACACGGTCCTCTACCTGAGCGTCGACGACCCGGCGGCGGCCGTTCCCGTCTACACCACGCTCAGCGGCGACTTCGGCATCTTCGACGTCGCGGGCGACACCGCCACGGCGCGGTCGTCCACGTTCTCGGTCACGGGCCTGCGGGACGAGGACGCGACCGTCGGCGACCGTCGGTTCACCACGACGGTGGCGGAGTTGCGCGCTCTCGCCCACGAACGCGGCTGAGAAATCGGTCGGGAAATTCGGGAACTCGGTGGCGTGGGCGCACAGATAGATGGCGTAAGCAGCGCCGTGGCCCGGGGGAGAACCGCCCGGACCGGTGCCGAGACGCTAGGAGCGTTCCATGGCAAGGATCGACCACCCCCGCCGCACCCGCGCCCTCGCGGGGGCAGCGGCCCTGCTCGCCGTGGCCGGGCTGGCTGCCTGCAGCGCCGACCCGGCCACCCCGGCGGCGGCGCCGGCCACCAGCGCGGCTGTCACGCCGAGCGAGCCCGCCGCGCCGCCGGTCAAGGGCAAGCTGCGCGGGTACACCACGGTCAAGGAGCTGACCGCCGCCGCCGACCTGGTCGCCCGTGGCCAGGTCGAGGCGAACGGGTTCCGGGTCGACGAGGTGCTGCGCGTCGCGAACGGGGCCTCCGCCAAGGCCGGTGACCGGATCACCCTCACCGGCCTGAACGGCCAGACCGTCGACATGGCGCACATGTCGAAGCTGGAGCCCGGCCAGACGGTCGTCCTCTACCTGGCCAAGGACGCCACCGCGGTGGGTGTGTTCAGCACGCTCACCGGCGACTTCGGCGTCTTCGACGTGACCGGCTCCGACGATGCGGCCACCGCGACGACGCGTTCACAGGCGATGGCGGTCAGCGGCCTGCTCGCCGAGGACCCGGCCACCTCCGGCAAGGGTTTCCGTACCACCCTCGGCCAGCTGCGCGCCGTCGCCGCCCAGGCGTAGCCGCAGCTCGCGGGAACGGAGCCAGCTGGCGCCGTTCCCGCGCCGGCCGTCCGGCCAGCACCTGCGCCAGCCGAACGACGACGCTGCTCATCACCTGCGACCCACATCGCCCAAGCGAGCAGTCGTCACACCGCCGATCCTGTCACGCCAGGACGAAGCGGGCGGCGTCGGCGACCACATACCCGTCGGTGGCTTCGGTGCGGATCAGCACGCTGGCCGCGGTGGGGGAGGACCCGGCGGGCAGGGTGAACGCGCCCAGCGAAACCCACTGCCCGCCGCCGGTGCGCTGGTCGACGGTCCGGGTGGTGACCGTGCCGCCCGCGCAGACGTCGACCGGCACGTTGCTCGCCCGGTTGGCGTGCGACGTCCAGCGCAGGAACACCTGGTAGGAGCCGGTGGCCGGGATGTTCGGGGTGAACCGCAGCCGGTTGACGCCCTTGCCGGTGTTGTCGTCGTGCTCGTAGTCCGACCCGTGGTACCCGGCGATCGAGGTGGACTTGAGCCAGACGCCTGCCCGGGTGACCCCGGCCGAGGTGGAGCTGTCCACGATGATCTCGCCGGGCGCGGCCGGCGGCCAGGTCAGCAGCTGGCCGTCGGCGCGCAGCCGGGCCTGCAGGGCGGCGACCGGCACCTGCTGCACCGCGGACCCGGTGGTGATCGCCAGGTGCGCCGCGGTCGCCGCCGACTGGGCGAGGATCATGAACACGGGTTCCATCCGGATCGAGCCGTACGCGATGTGGCTCGCCGACAGGCACACCGGCACCAGCAGGTTCGCGCACTGCGACTCGTACGGGGTGATCGCCCGGTAGCTGATCGGGAACGGCTGCGGCACGCCGATCTGCACGTCGCCCTCGTTCTTCAGCGCGCCCGCGACGACGACCCGCTGGCAGTTGTGCGAGTCCATGGTGTAGCTGGCCAGCCCGACCGAGTCGGCCGCGACCCGGCCGCCGCGGCAGTCCGCCTCGGTCATCACGTACGCCGACACCATGCGTCGCGCCTCCCGGACGTACAGCTGGGTGGGCCAGCCGCCGTTGCCGGTGAACTCGTCCGCGGCCAGCCCCCACGACGCGGTGGCGCTGCGGACCGAGGCGGGCAGCCGCGGGTCGTTGGCCAGGAACCACATCAGGCCCTGCTGGTAGACGCGGTGTTCTTCGACCATGCTCGCGCGGGCCGCGTAGGACGCGGTCGGGTACCCGTGATTCTGGCCGATGAAGTCGGTCGAGTAGGCCCCGTCGTTGTTGGAGTCGGTCTTGCCGCCGCCGACCTGGTGCGTGGTGAAGAACGGGCCGGTGTATCCGGCCTGGACGTACCGCGCCAGGGGCTCGTAGCGGATCACGTCGTAGCCTGCGGGTCTGGCGAACGGGATCCGGTTCGCGGCCTGGGTCAGGCACATCCGGAAGTTGTACGCCTGGATCCGCCCGTCACCGCTGCCCGCGGGCGCGACCGGGGTCGCCGAGATGCCCGGCAGCAGCCCGCTGGCCGCGCTACCGGGAGTCACGTACGGGTCGACGAACCGGTTGAACTGGTGTCCGCTGCGCAGCTGGACCCCGTTGATCGTCTCGCCGTGGACGCTGTTGGCCTCCCGGCCCGCCGTCCAGCCGACCCCGGCCCGCGCCATCAGGTCGCCCTCGTACGTCGCGTCGACGAACATCGGCGCCCGGAACACCTGCCCGCTGTCGCAGGCCAGCTCGCTGATCCGGTTGCCGGCCATGGCCACCCCGGTCATCCGGGTGTTCAGGTAGACCGGCACGCCCGCCTCGGCCAGCAGCTCGTCGAAGATCACGGACGCGACGTGCGGCTCGAACGTGAACCGGGCCGGCGAGGTCGGCGTGACGGCGGTGCCGTTGTACTTCGCGTACACCCGCCGGTAGAACTCGCCCGCCAGGCCGCCGATGGCCGTCTTGACGCCGCTGTCGGTCATGCCCAGGCCGCCGGTGGACAGGCCGCCGACGTGCGAACCGGGCTCGACGATCAGCGCGCTGCGGCCCAGCCGCCGGGCGGTGACCGCGGCGGCGATGCCGCCCGAGGTGGCGCCGTAGATCACCAGGTCGGCGGTGACGACGGCGGCGGCCAGGGCGGGCAGCGAGACGGCCGGTACGGCGGCGACGACCAGGGTCGCGGTGCCCAGGCGCAGGACATGGCGGCGGGTGTACGGCATGGGACGCTCCTGATCGGCAGACGATCGGTCAGGGGAGCGCGCCGCCGCACCCGGCACTCAGGATCATGCGCCCATCGACCGCTGTCAAGCGCTCCCGCGACGCCCGGCCCGGCCGGGCGTCATGATCGCTCGACTTGCCAGGCAGGCGGGCGAATGCGAGCGCAAGATACGCACAGGTGCCTGGCAAGTCGAGCGATCAAGGACGCGACCGGCGGGTCACTTGATCGCGATACCGCCCCAGAAGGCGTCGGGGACCTGCTCGGGGGTGCCGTCCGGCCGCCACTGGGCGACCGGGACGATGCCGTCGGCGGTGACCTGCCAGCGGCCCAGCAGCTTGCCGAAGTCGGCCGGCTCGCGCATGTGGAAGCCGGGGCCCATCATCGCCAGCGCCTCGGGATAGGCGGTCAGCTCCATCGCGTCGAAGTCGAACGCCAGCCGACTGCCCGCCGGGACCAGGTCGTACATCTCGTCCAGGGCGCGGGTCAGGGTCGCGTCGTCCAGGAACGCCGCCAGGCCCAGGAAGATCAGCCCGACCGGCCGGGTGGCGTGGTCGGGCAGCGCACGATCGAGCGCGGCGGCGTCGATGCCGCGCGGATCGGCGGCGTCACCCAGCACGTAGTCCACGTTCGGGCGCCCGTCCAGCAGTTCACGTCCGGCTGCGACGATCTCCGGGTCGACGTCGGTGTAGAGGACCCTCGCGTCCGGCGCGGTCTCGTGCACGTTTCCCTGGGCGGGGATGCCCGCGCCGAAGACGAGGAACTGGTCCACCCCCTCGGCGGCCAGCTGCCGCGTCGCACGGCCGGAGAACGCCCGCAGCGAGCGGAAGATCGCCGCGCACGGTCCGTACGCGCCCTCGAAGGCGTGCGCGGCGGCGACGTCGATCGGGTGATGGCGGGTTCCCCCGAGCCAGTAGTCGATCATTCGGGCCGTGCTCGGGGCCTGTGGCTGCGTCGTCATGGGTCATCTCCTTTTGCGAGGCGCGGCCTCCAGTCTCGCACCGTCGTGACCGGACGGTGCCGGTACGGCTGTGCCTGCGGGTTCGCCGACGGGCCCCACGGGAACGGCCATCGGGCCCGGCCGCGGCCGGAGAACCGCTCCTGACGTCGTACGGAGTAAACGCGTGTTCCGGGGTGCCCGGTAGCTGTTCAACCGTTACGGTCGAACCCATGAGCAACGTGACCCGTGACGTGTTCGACGACAAGGTGTCCGCCTGGCGGCAGTGGCAGGACGCGCCCTGGGGCAGGTTGCGCTACACCCTGGCCGAGCACAACATCGGCCGCCACCTCGACGGACGCCGTCTGCGCATCCTCGACGTGGCCGGTGGCAACGGTGTGGAGGCGGTCCGCTACGCGGTCGCCGGGCACCAGATCACCCTCGTGGACTACTCGCCGCAGATGCTGGTCTCCGCGCGCTCGCTGGCCGAGTCCACCGGCGTGGCGCAGCGGGTCACCGTGATCGAGTCCGACGTCGCCAAACTCGGCGACGTCGTCGAGCGCGGCGCCTACGACCTGGTGCTGTGCCACAACCTGCTGCCGTACGTGGCCGACGTGGAGTCGACACTGTCCACGGTCATGGCACCGCTGGCCGAAGGCGGCCTGCTCAGCATCATCGCGGGCAACGCCCACTCCGAGCCGCTGCGCGCGGCCATCCGCGACATGGACCTCACCGCCGCGCACGAGTCCCTCGACGCCGCCGAGCGGTTCACCCACACGTTCAACACCCCGGTCTACCCGCGTACCGCCGACGAGGTGTGCACGGCGCTGCGCCGACTGGGCGCGGGCGTGCTCGGCCACTACGGCATCCGCTCGGTGTGCGACTACATCCCCGACGACGAGCGCAAGTACGACGCGTCGTTCTTCGCCGAGCTGGAGCGTCTGGAGATCGCGTTGTCGGACCGCATGCCGTTCCCGCTGACCGCGCGGCTGTTCCACCTGATCGCGAGCGCGCCCGTCACAGCTGGGTGAGCACGTTGAAGTCGAGCCGGTCGGCTTCGGCGAGGTAGATGCGCTGGCGGGCGTGCCGTCGGCGCATCGCGATCGCCCCGCGCGGCCCTTCGTAGGTGACCGCGTCGGCGCCCGACCCGATCGCCCGCACGTCCAGCGAACGCGCCCGGTTGATCAGCGCGGCGAGCAGCAGCACGCCCTCGTAGCAGGACTCGCCGAGGCTGCCCGGCTGCGGCGCCTCGACGCCGAAGCGGCGCGCGTACTGGCCGTGGAAGTCCAGGTTCTCCGGGGTCACCAGCGTCGCGAAGAAACCGGCGGTGCTGAACAGGCCGCGGGTGGCGTGCGCGCCGCTGGCCATCAGCATGTTCTCGTCCATCAGCGTGCTCAGCCGCAGGCAGCGCTGATCCAGGCCGGACGCGGCGAAGGCCCGGTTGAAGCGCACCGCGTCGTTGCCGACCAGCAGCATCAGCACCGCGTCGGCCCCGCTGCGCTCGATGCGGCGCAGCACGTCGGCGAAGCCGTGCCCGCCCAGCGGCAGGAACGCCTGCCCGCACACCTGCGTGCCCGACTCCACCGCGTATCGGTGTGCCGCCGCCGCGGTCCGCCGCGGCCACACGTAGTCGTTGCCGACGATGAACCAGCGCTTCACCCGGTGCTCCCCGGCCAGCAGCCGCATCGCCGGCAGCAGCTGCTCGTCGGGCGTCTCGCTGGTGAGGTACACGCCTTCGGTGCGCTCGCCGCCCTCGTACAGGGCGGTGTAGACGTACGGGACGCGGTGCGCGATGCGCGGTGCCAGCGCCTGCCGCACCGACGAGATGTGCCAGCCGGTCACCCCGTGCACCGCGCCCAGCGACACCAGCGCCTCGACCTCGGCCGCGACCCGCTCCGGGGCCGCCCCGCCGTCCACCGGCACCAGGCTCAGCTCCCGGCCCAGCACCCCGCCGTTGCGGTTGACCTCCTCGACGGCGAGCTGCGCGCACAGCTCGCAGGTCGGGCCGAAGATGCCGGCCGGGCCCTGCATCGGGAACACGAGTGCCACATGGACGGTCTCGCCGAGGGTGCCCGTGCGCCGGCCGGGCAGTCCGGGGACGACCAGGCCTGGCAACCGCTGCGGCGGTACGGGCATGGGGCACATGCTCCCGTGGCCCGGGCATGATCTCCAGCCGGTTCCCGAACCTGTTGCCCTTCTGTAGCATGAGTCACGTCCACCGGCCGAGGAGGGACATTGCCCGCCCCAGCGCCAAACGGTCCGGCTCCCGATCTGCTGCAGCTGCTGACCCACGCGGAACGCCTGCTGCAGCGACGGCTGTCGGCGATTTTGCGCGCCGAGCAGTGCTCACCTGAGGCGTGGCGCGTGCTGACCCTGCTGGCCGCCGAGGGCGGACGCCCGATGACCGAGGTGGCCGACGGCGCGTTCCTGCCGCCCGGCACCCTGACCAAGGTCGTCGACCAGCTCGTCGAGCACAGCCTGGTGTACCGCCGGGTCGATCCGCTGGACCGCCGCCGCATCCGCGCCTACCTCAGCCAGCGCGGCCGTCAGCTGCACGACCACATCGCGGCGCAGGTGCGGGGGAGCGTCGGCGAGCTGGCCATGCCCGAGGCCGAACGCGATCAGCTCGCCGCGCTGCTGGGGGCGCTGACCGACGCGCTGTCCCGCCAACCGGCGGCCGCCTGACCCGCACCGGCCGGGGCTCGTGCGCGGGTCATTGCCATGCTGATAGACCTGCCTTAATATGGGGCTGCAGTGGGCGGGAGCGTTTCCACGGCTCGGGCAGGTGCGGCACCGTTCCGCGACGACGTCGGGCGAAGGCACGGCGTCCGCGTCCACATCGACAACGATGTGGACGATCGCGGTACGCGCAGCTCTTCCGCGCCCTGCTGCCGATCCGGTCCCGTGTCGCGCACGTTGTGCCACACCACTCCGCCACCTGATGATCGACGCCCTGACCGGCTTTCCTGACCCGTCCCGGTGCCCGGGGGTACAGCCCGCGCACCGGGACGCCTTCGTCCGCCGGGTCCTCGATGGACCGCTGACGGCGGCCCGGCCGTCAGTGTCGGCGTACGCGGCTGCCGCGCCGTCGCCGGGCCGCGGCGGACAGCACGAGACCTGCCGCTGCCACCGCCGCGCCGAAGGCGAGCAGGGGCGGTGTGCCCGTGCCGCCGTCGGCGAGCGCGTTGGTGCCCGTGCCCGGCGTGTCGGCCGCCTGGGCCGCCGCCGACGGGTTCGCCGCCGTGGCACCCGAGTCCACCAGCCGGCCCACGGAGGCGTCCGCCGGCTGGGCGAAGCCCCAGTCGAGTAGCGCCGCACCCTGCTCCCAGCCGCGCAGTGGCACGTATTCGGCACCGAGCACACTGACGACCAGCCGCCGGCCGTGGCGTTCGGCGGCGCCGACATAGGTGTGCCGGGCCAGGTCGGTGTAGCCGGTCTTGCCGCCCAGCACTCCCGGATAGTTGTCGATCAGCAGATTCTGGTTCTGGATCTGGAAGCCCTTGTGGTGCTTGCCCTGGTCGGGCATCTGGGTGTATCTGGTGAGGGCGTACTTCTGGAACAGCGGCTCGGCGACACACGCCCTCATGATCAGAGCCAGGTCGTATGCACTGGTGAACTGGCCGGGCGCGTCGAGTCCGGACGGTGTGACGGCGTGCGTCTGGTATGCGCCGAGCCGCGCGGCCAGCGCGTTCATCTCCCGTACCCCGGCCTCCGCGGTGCCGCCGCCCAGCCGCGCCAGCGTGTTGGCGGCGTCGTTTCCGGAGGCGAGCAGCAGGCCCAACCACAGCGTCTCGACGGAGTAGCGACCGCCCTCGACCAGGCCGACCGATGAGCTGCCCGGCTCGATGTCGACGTCCTCGCGGGTGATGGTGACGACCCGTTTCGGGTCGAGTTTCGAGATCATGGTCGCGGCGAGGAGCAGCTTCTGCACGCTGGCCGGGGTGGCGTACTCATGCGCGCCGCAGGCGCCGAGCACGGCGCCGGTGTCGAGGTCGGCGACCAGCCACGAGGTGGCGCTCACGCCCGGCGGCGGCGTCGCGGCCGGTGGGACCGCCAGCCCGGAGGTGGCCAGCAGGTCGCCGCCGACGGCGCGGTGGACGGGGTCGGCGGCCGGCGGAGACGGGCGCGTCGGCGCGGACACCCGCGGTCCGGCGGCCTTCGGGCAGGGAGTGACCCGCCACGAGGTGGTCGCGGCAGCGCCGAGAGGGTGCGCGACCGCCGGATCGGGCGCCACGGCGGCCCACAGCGGGACGGCGAGCGCGGCGGTGGCGACGGCGGCGGTGAGCCGCCCTCCATTCGGTGCAAACCGGTTCATGTACGGCAGATTAGTAAAAACCTCCCGTTTGTGCCGTTGCGTTGGCGAAAGAAATACGGATCTGCCGCGAACCCGCGCGCGGAGCGCATCGGTAGAGTCGCTCCGGACGTCCGTCGCTGGATCGACGGCGACAACTGCATACGAGGACACGAATGAGCATGGGCGTCACTCCGCAATCTCCCACCGGGCGGCACCGCGGCCGCATGTCCACGCGGCGGCGCGTGCTGCTCGCCGCGGCGGGACTGTCCGCCTGCGCGGTGCTCGCCGCGGCCCTGCTCGCCGCTCCGGCGGGTGGTTTCGGCTCCTGGTTCGGCTCGGACGCACCGTCCCCGGCGGAGGAACAAGTCTCGGCAGCCCCGGGGCCGTCCGCGTCGGCGACCCCGAGCGCCGCCGCGTCGCCGTCGGCGCAGCCGGTCGGTACCTGCGCCCGACCCGCAGGCCCCGCTCCGGTGGTGAAGATCAGTGAGGTGAAGCTGAGCACCGCCGCCACCGGATACGGGCGTGAGGGCGACACCGAACCGCTGCCGATGGCGATCGCGGAGCGCCCCGCCGGCGGCTCCTGGCTGGCGTGGCTGGGCACCGACAAGCGGGTCTACCTCGGCCGGCTCGACTGCGACGACAAGCTCGTCGGGACACCCACCAGTTTTGCGGGCATTGACCTGCAGGACGTGCATGCCGACCGCACCGGCGGCGTCGTGCTGCTCACCCGCCCGGGCAAGTGCGGCAGCGGCAAGCTGTGCGGCGGGTCGTCCAGCCCGTGCAACACCATGCACATGATCCGCTTCGACGACTTGGGCCGACAGGTCTGGGAGCGGCAGGTGACCAACCTCAGCGGCAGCCGGACAGGCTACGACGACGGCGCCCGGTTCGTCTGGTGGTACCAGCACCACGGGCGCCTGGCCACCGACGGGAAGAACTACGCGGCGTACTTCGGCGTCGCCATCACCGTGCGCAACGGCGACTGCGTCGACATCCACGAGGGCGACCGCATGCAGGTCGTCGACGCGAACGGCAAGCCGGTGCCCGGCCACCGCGACGCCTTCGAAGTCGGATGCAGTCACAGCTGGACGACCCGCATCGTGTGGGATCCACGGACCAGCCACTACGCGATGGTGTGCGCCACCGACAACGCGTGCCGCATCGCGCAGCCGGATCCGTACCGGACCGTGGCCGCGGGCACCTGTGACGGCAGCCTGTTCGGCGGTGACCTCGTGCTCGCCGCGACCCGCGGCTACTGGACCGCGTGGAGCCAGGGCGGCACGGTGCGGCTGGAGCGCTTCACCACAGGCAAGGCAGACCTCACCGTCAAGACGGGGGCCAGGTCGAGCCACCCGCACCTGGTGAGCTACGGCACCGGCCGGATGCTGCTCGCCTGGGCGTCAGGCTCGTCGATGGCCGCGCAGGTGTACGACTCCGGCACGGGCAAGACCGTGGGTGCCAAGTTCACCGTCAACGCGCGGGACCACGACTACCAGGCCTTCAAGGCATACTCGGACGGCAGCGCCGCCTACCCGGCCGCGGGCGGCAGCAGCAGGTCGATCCGGATCGCGCGGGTCCTTCCGCTGAGCTGAGCCGCACACGGAAGTCTGACGACCCATCAGGCGGCCAGCGGCCCCGCTACCGTGGCGGGCGGTGTACCGGAGGCGGACGGGTCGAACACCGCGAACCGGGGGTCGGTGGCGAGCGTGGTCACCTGCTCGCCGAGCGGCGTGTACTCGGCGCTCGCGGGCAGCGCCGCGCGGACGTCGGGCGTGTTGGTGATCGTCACCAGGACCATGCTGTGGCCCGTGTAGACCGCCACCGACCACCAGTCCGCGTCCTTGCCCAGGTGGTGTCCGGCCTTGCTCGCGTCGGGCGTCTCGTGCACGCCGTACTGCTCGACGACCCAGCCTTCCTCGGTGATGCTGGACAGCCGGCAGATGGCGAGCCGGGCGCAGTGCTGCTGGTCGGGCTGTGCCGTGGTGGGCGCCACCGAGATGGTCACGGTGCCCTGCCCGCTGGCCGTGGTGATCCGGACGCTCACGGTCAGCGCGGCCGGGCCGACCTCCGGGTCGAGCAGCGCGGCCAGCGGCCGGGCATCGCCGTGGTCGGCCAGTCCCAGATCGACCCGCTCCAGGCCGGCCGGGTACACCTTGGTGCGGAAGTACGCGGCGACGTCGCAGCCGAGCCGCTCGCGGCGGACCTGCTCGGGCATCACCGTCGCGCCGCGCAGCGGCAGGTCGCCGGTCAGCGCGGTCAGCCGGTCCATCCCGTCGACGACCACGCCCACCGGTTGATCGGACGGGGACGCGGTGCTCGACGGCGGCGACGGGAGCCCGGCCATGCAGTCCTCGGCCTCGGGCAGCGGCGTCCCGCCCGGCACCGGGCGCAGCAGGTAGAGCGCGACACCGGCGGCGAGCAGCCCGACCACGGTCATCGCCGCCGTGACGGCCCGCAGCGCCCGTCGCCGTGCCCGGCCGGCTGCGATCAGTTCACCGGAGGTGAACGGCGTCGGCGGGGCGAGCACGTCGGGGCCGGTGTCGGTGTCGGCCGGGGCGACCGCGCGGCGCAGCAGATGCAGCAGAGCCTGCTCGGCGTAGACCTCGGGGGGTTCCTGAC
The DNA here is from genome assembly GCF_007483665.1 of Catellatospora sichuanensis. Lineage (GTDB taxonomy): Bacteria > Actinomycetota > Actinomycetes > Mycobacteriales > Micromonosporaceae > Catellatospora > Catellatospora sichuanensis. The sequence continues at coordinate 54,345 of NZ_VIQO01000014.1, read as the reverse complement.
CGGGGGCGTTCCCGCGCCGGTAGACGCTCAGCAGGACCTGCCGGGTGAGCCGGTCGGCGGTGTCCCAATCGCCGCAGCGGGCGTACGCCGTCCGGCGCAACCGTCCGGAGTAGACGGTGACGAAGTCGGTGTAGTCGGCCTCCCAATCGTGCACATCCGCCAGTGAACACCCCCGATGGGGAGCGCGTCATCCACCGGATGGAGAGCGCTCTCCACTGCGCTCAGGCGTCGAGGTATCCGCGTAGTACATGCGCGTCCGGTGCGGTGGCGCTGACCAGGGTCGCCGGGCCGGTCAGCGGCATTCGTACGGCCGTCGCGCCCAGCACGGACGGCGGTGCGGGCGCGGCGGCAGGGTCGACCAGCAGCAGTGATCCGGTGGCCCGTGCGCCGCCCAGCACGGCCGGGCCGTCCCAGCCGGGTGTGCCCGGGCCGATCGTCAGCGACTGGCGCAGCAGGGGAGCGCCGCCGTAGTCGACGGAGGTGCTGACCACGGCGTCGCCCGGCCGCTCGTCGTGTCGGCCGCAGATCAGCTCCTCCCGCCACAGCAGCCGGGCCCCGCCGGCCAGCTCCACCGTGGACGTCGCCTGGTGGCGGCAGCCCGCCGCCGCGACGAGCTGCTCCGGGAGCCAGCGCAGCTCGCCGCCCGCGGCGACGGTCGCGACGACTGTCGTGCGGGACGGCGTGCCGTCGCGGCCGGGCAGCGCGATCGAGGCGGCGACGGAACGTACGCACAGCGACGCGCCCTCGCCGACCTCGATCTCGATGCGCAGGTCGTCCCCACCCAGTGGTCCGGCGGCGCTGCCGATCAGGTGCACCGTCGCCGTCGCCGAGCCGTCGGGGGTGTGCCGCAGTTGCAGCGGCGGCTCACCGCGCAGGCGCGCCAGCCGGGTGCCGCCGCGGCCGTCGGCCTCGGCGACGATCCTGGCCAGCGCCCGCATCAGTGCGCCCCCGCGTGGACGTGGCGGTGGCTGTGTGCGACGACGTGGCGTACCCAGTCGGCGACCTTGCTCGCTTGGGGGTCTTCGGCGATGGACTGGAAGATGGTGGGCAGCGTGCCGCGGCGGGCGCGGGCGTCGCGGTCCATCACGGCCAGGTCCGCGCCGACCAGCGGGGCGAGGTCGGTCTTGTTGATGACGAGCAGGTCCGCGGTGGTCACCCCGGGGCCGCCCTTGCGCGGCACCTTGTCGCCGCCCGCCACGTCGACCACGAAGATCTGCTGGTCGACCAGGCCCTTGCTGAACGTGGCGGTGAGGTTGTCGCCGCCGCTCTCGACGAGCACCAGGTCCAGCGGGCCGAGTGCGTCCTCCAGCTCCTCGACGGCGTCGAGGTTGGCGGAGATGTCGTCGCGGATGGCGGTGTGCGGGCAACAGCCGGTCTCCACCGCGCGGATGCGGGACGGGTCGAGCACCCCGGCCCGTTTGAGGAAGTCGGCGTCCTCGGTGGTGTAGATGTCGTTGGTCACCACCGCCAGCCGCAGCTCGCCGGCCAGCGCCCGGCACAGGGCGGCGACCAGCGCCGTCTTGCCGGAGCCGACCGGCCCGCCGATGCCGATGCGCACCGCCCGGTCCAGCTGCGGCAGCGGCGGGTGCGGGTCGACACCCGGCTCGGGATGGGTGTGGGGCACCGATTCGTCGTGGTCGTAGGCGTGGTCAGCTCGCAAAGAGACGCACCTCCCAGGTGGCGTGCAGTTCGGCGGAGATGTCGGCCAGCGGCGCCGCGTGGGCCGGCAGCTCCTGAGGGGACTTGTGGGCGACCGCCGCGGCGGCTGCCGCGATCTCGTCGCAGGCGCCGGCCATCCGGGCCAGCAGGTGCTGCACCTGGTACGGGTCCAGCCCGAGCAGCCGCACCGCGGCACTGGCCGGGCCGGTGAGCACCCCGTACGCGGCGATCTGTGCGGACTCCTCGGTGGACAGTCCGGCCGCGGCCGCCGTCACGCCCAGCGCCAGCGGCTGGTGCGGCCCGTCCGGGTGCTTCGGCAGCTGCCCGTACAGCTCGCTCGGCCACGTGTTGCGCCCCGCCCGCAGCAGCGCCCTGCCCTGCCGCCGCGACGCCAGCCGCAGCGCCGGTGACACCGTCCGCGCCTCCAACTCCCGGTCAAGAGAAAGGAAGGGCACCTTCACATCGGATTCTGTAGAGGAAGGTGCCCTTCCCATCCGCGCAGCGGTGAGGTGGGTGGCGGCGGTGAAGGCGGCGGTGACGGGGGCGGCGTAGGAGAGCCGGCCGTGCAGGAACGCCTCCAGACCGGCCAGGTCGGTGACCCGGCCGGCCGCGACGGCCGCTTCGAGGCCGCTGGAGTGGGCGTGGCCGCCGGACGGGAAGCGCCCGTCGGCCAGCAGCAGGTATGCGGTGCGGTGCATCAGAACAGGAAGTACCGCTGGGCCATGGGCAGGACCGTGGGCGGATCGGGGTCGACCACCTCGCCGTCGATGCGGACGGTGAACGTGTCGGCGTCGACCTCGATGTGCGGCATGGCGCTGTTGTGCGGCAGGTCGGCCTTGCCGCGCGAGCGCACGTCCGCGACGGGCACCATTGCCCGCTTGATGTCCAGTTCCAGGCCCGCTTCGAGGGCCGCCGGGGCGACGAAGGCGAGGGAGGTCTTGGCCGCGACGACGCCGTACGCGCCGAACATGGGGCGGGGCAGGATGGGCTGCGGGGTGGGGATGGACGCGTTCGCGTCGCCCATCTGCGCGTACGCGATCATGCCGCCCTTCATCACCAGGTGCGGCCGCACCCCGAAGAACGCCGGGTCCCACAGCACCAGGTCGGCGAGCTTGCCGGGCTCGACCGAGCCGATCTGCTCCTCCAGGCCGTTGGCCATGGCCGCGCAGATGGTGTACTTCGCGACGTACCGCTTGGCCCGGTTGTTGTCGGCCGACGAGTCGCCGGGCAGCGAGCCGACCCGGTCCTTCATCACGTGCGCGGTCTGCCAGGTGCGCAGCACGACCTCGCCGATGCGCCCCATCGCCTGCGAGTCCGACCCGATGATCGAGATCGCGCCGAGGTCGTGCAGCAGATCCTCGGCGGCCATCGTGGACGGCCGGATCCGGCTCTCCGCGAACGCCAGATCCTCCGGCACCGCGGCGTTCAGGTGGTGGCACACCATCAGCATGTCCAGGTGCTCGGCCAGGGTGTTGCGGGTGTACGGCCGGGTCGGGTTCGTCGACGACGGCAGGATGTTCGGCAGGCTCGCCACCGTGATGATGTCGGGCGCGTGCCCGCCCCCGGCTCCCTCGGTGTGGTACGAGTGGATCGCCCGGCCGTTGATCGCGGCCAGGGTGTCCTGCACGAACCCGGCCTCGTTCAGGGTGTCGGTGTGGATCGACACCTGCACCCCGGACGCGTCCGCGACCCGCAGGCAGGCGTCGATCGCCGCGGGCGTGGTGCCCCAGTCCTCGTGCAGCTTGAACCCGCCGGCCCCGGCCCGCAGCTGCTCCCACATGGCCTCCTCGGAGACCGTGTTGCCCTTGCCCAACAGCAGCACGTTCACCGGGAAGGTGTCCAGGGCCTCGTGCATGCGGGCCAGGTGCCAGGCGTTGGCGGTGACGGTGGTCGCCTTGGTGCCCTCGGCCGGGCCGGTGCCGCCGCCGACCAGCGTGGTGACGCCGCCCGCGAGGGCCTCGTGCACCAGTTGCGGACAGATGAAATGCACGTGCGTGTCGACCGCGCCGGCGGTGACGATCTTCCCGTTGCCCGCGACCACCTCGGTCGCAGGGCCGATGACCAGATCCGGGTGTACGCCGGGCATGGTGTCCGGGTTGCCTGCGCGTCCGATCGCGACGATCCGCCCGTCGCGGATGCCGATGTCGGCCTTGACGATGCCCCAGTGGTCCAGGATCACCGCGCCGGTGATGACGGTGTCCACCGCGCCTTGCGCGCGGGTGGCCCGCGACTGGCCCATCGACTCGCGGATCACCTTGCCGCCGCCGAAGACGGCTTCGTCGCCGCCCGCGCAGCGGTCCTCTTCCACCTCGATGAGCAGGTTGGTGTCCGCGAGCCGGATGCGGTCGCCGGTGGTGGGGCCGTAGAGCGCCGCGTAGCGTTCGCGGCTGACCAGGATCGTCACAGGTTCTCCCTCGGCTGGCGGGCGGCAGGGCGGGTCGGCGCGGCGGCGGCGCGGCGCATGGACACTGGCCTATCCAGATGACTTTTGTGGCTCATTTTTCATCCAGATAGGCCAGTGTCGATGATGGCCGGGGTGGGCGACGCCGGAGGTCGCCGGTCACAGCTCGCCTCCGCACTCGCCGCGCAGACCCGGGACGACGCGCGCGCCGCCCAGGGGGACCAGCTCGACCTCGCGGGTCACGCCGGGTTCGAAACGCACGGCCGTACCCGCGGGCACGGCCAGGCGCTGGCCCCACGCCGCGGACCGGTCGAAGTCCAGCCCTGGGTTGGCCTCGGCGAAGTGGTAGTGCGAACCGACCTGCACCGGCCGGTCCGCAGTGTTGACCACGGTCAGCGTGGTGATCGGCCGGCCCACGTTGATCTCGACCGGACCCTCTCCGAAGAGGATCTCGCCCGGGATCATCGGATCGGGTGGTGCACGGTCACCAGCTTGGTGCCGTCCGGGAACGTGGCCTCCACCTGCACCTCCTTCAGCATCTCGGGGACGCCGTCGAGCACGTCCGCGCGGGTGAGCACCTGGGCCCCCGCGTCCATCAGGTCGACGACCGTGCGCCCGTCGCGGGCGCCCTCCAGCAGGAAACGGGTGATGATCGCGACCGACTCGGGGTGGTTGAGCAGCAGGCCGCGGGCACGGCGCCGCTCGGCGACGTCGGCCGCCACGTGGATGAGCAGTCGTTCCTGCTCATGCTGGGTGAGGAACATGAACCGTCCTTCTACACGGTGAGGGCAGCGCGTACGGCGGGTTCGGCGCCGGTGCCGCCCGCGCCGGATGACGTCACTCTGCCCGATTCGAGCACGTGGTAGCGATGCGCCGCGCGCAGTGCGAACCCCAGATGCTGCTCTACCAGCAGCACCGACAGTCCGTCCACGCCGGCCAGGGACAGCACCGCCTGCTCGATCTCGGCGACGACGTTGGGCTGGATGCCCTCGGTCGGCTCGTCGAGCAGCAGCAGCTTGGGCCGGGTGATCAGCGCGCGGGCGATGGCGAGCTGCTGACGCTGCCCGCCGGACAGCAGCCCGGCCCGGCGGCGCAGCAGGCCGTGCAGGGCCGGGAACAGGTCCAGTGCGGACGCCATGGCCTGCCTGCCGCCGCTGCGGCCGTCGGCGACCAGCTGCAGGTTCTCGGCCGTGGTCAGGTGCGGGAAGCACTGCTGGCCCTGGGGCACGTACGCCATGCCGCGCGCCACCCGCACGTGCGGGGCGAGCTTGGTGACGTCCTCGCCGCCGAACAGCACCATGCCCTGCTTCGGGCGCAGCAGGCCGATCGCGGCCCGCAGCAGGGTGCTCTTGCCCGCGCCGTTGTGCCCGAGCACGGCCGTCACCTTGCCGTCGTCGACGGTCACGTCGACGCCGTGCAGCACGGTGCTGCGCCCGTACCCGGCGTGCACGCCTTCGATCCGCAGCATCACGTCTCCGCTCCCTGGGCCACCGGCTCGTCGTGGCCGGCGGCGTGGCCGAGGTAGACCTCCTGCACCTTCGGGTCGGACTGCACCTGTGCCACCGTGCCCTCGCTGAGTACCCTGCCCGCGTGCAGCACGGTGACGGTGTGGGCGAAGCGGCGCAGGAAGTCCATGTCGTGTTCGATGACCACGACGGTGCGCTCGCCGGCGACCTTGCCCAGCAGCTCGCCGGTGGCCTCGCGCTCCTCGTGGCTCATCCCGGCGACGGGTTCGTCGAGCAGCAGCAGCCGGGCGTTCTGCACCAGCAGCATGCCGATCTCCAGCCACTGCTTCTGCCCGTGCGCGAGGGTGCCCGCGAGCACGTCCCGCCGCTCGGTCAGCCCGATCGTCTCCAGCGCGTACGCCACGTCGTCGGGCACCGCGCCCCGGCGGCGCAGCATCGTCCACGGGCTGCGGCCCGCGCCCGCCGCGATGTCGAGGTTCTGCAGCACCGTCAGCTCCTCGAACAGCGCCGCGGTCTGGAACGTGCGGCCCACGCCCAGCCGGGCGATGCGGTGCACGTCCCGGCCGAGCAGCTCCTGCCCGCCGAAACGGGCCGAGCCGGTCGCCTTGACCAGGCCGGTCACCGCGTCCACCAGCGTGGTCTTGCCGGCGCCGTTCGGTCCGATGAGGAACCGGAGGTCGCCCGGCGCCACGTCCAGGTCGACGCCGTCGACCGCGACGAACCCGTCGAACACCACCCGCAGCCCGCGAATGCTCAGGCCGCCTGCCGTCTCGCTCATGCTGCCACCCCTCCGTCGACGGTTCGTGCCGCCGCTGTGCTGGCTCGGTTGATCACGCCGCCACCTCCTTCACGAGAACCCGTTCACCGACTTCCGGCGCGGGCGGCGTCGCCTCGCGCCGGCGCTTGAGCAGGCCCCACAGCGAGGCGAGGCCGCCCGGGAGGAAAGCCACCACCAGCACGAACATCGCGCCCTGCAGGTAGGTCCAGGTGCCGGGGAAGCGCTCGGACAGTGCCGTCTTCGCCCACGCCACGGCGACCGCGCCGAGCACCGGGCCGAGCAGCGCCGCCCGCCCGCCGACCGCGACGCCGATCACGAACTCGATCGAGGGCACGATGCCGATCAGCGCGGGGGAGATGATGCCGACCGCGGGCACGAACAGCGCCCCGGCCAGGCCCGCCATGCCGGCGGCGACGACGTACGCGACGAGCTTGACGTTGGCGGGGTTGTAGCCGAGGAAACGCACCCGCTCCTCGGAGTCGCGCACCGCGACGAGCAGCTCGCCGTAGCGGGAGTGCATCAGTTGCCGGGTCAGCGCGAGCAGGGCCAGCAGCACTCCGGCGATGATGAAGTAGACCATCCGCTGGTTGACCGGGTCGTCGAGGTCGTAGCCGAAGAAGCCCTCGATGTCGGTCAGGCCGTTGGTGCCGCCGGTCGTGCCCTGCTGCCCGATCAGCAGGATCACCATGGCGGCGGCCAGCGCCTGGCTGAGGATGGCGAAGTACGCACCGCGCACCCGCCGCCGGAACACCAGCGAGCCGAGCCCGAAAGCGACCAGCATCGGCAGCAGCACCGTGGCGGCCAGCGCGAACACCGGGTTCGCGAACGGGGCCCACCAGGCCGGGAGCTCGTCGAGCTGCCCGTACAGCTCCATGAAGTCGGGCATGTTGCCCTCGCCCGCGTCGGCGAGCTTGAGGTGCATGGCCATCGCGTAGCCGCCCAGGCCGAAGAACACGCCCTGGCCGAGGGTGAGCAGGCCGCCGCGGCCCCAGGCCAGGCCGATGCCGACGGCGACGATGGCGAAGCAGAGGTATTTGGCCAGCAGGCTGAGCCGGAAGTCGGTCAGCAGCGCCGGGGCGGCGGCGAACAGCACCACCGCGCCGAGCCCGAAGCCCAGCCAGGCCCGTACGCGCGGGCTGAGGTTCGTCAGCGGGTTCATGACTTCTCCTCGCTGCGCTCGTCGGCGCCATGAACCTGGAGCCACATGATTCGCTCGCTGTGCTCGCTCATGCCAGGCTCCGGGTGCGCAGTGTGAACAGGCCCTGGGGCCGCCACTGGAGGAACGCCACGATGGCGATGAACACGATCACCTTGGCGACGCTGAGCGTGGTCAGGTATTCGACCATCGCCTGCAGCATGCCGAGCACGAAGGCCACGATCACGCTCCCCTTGAGCTGCCCGATGCCGCCGACCACGACGACGAGGAAGGCGTCGATGATGATGTTGGTGCCCATGGTCGGGCCGATGGGGCCGAGCAGGGTGAGTGCGACCCCGGCGACCCCGGCCAGGCCCGAGCCGATGAAGAAGGTGAGCCGGTCGACGCGCGCGGTCGGGATGCCGGAGACCGCGGCCAGGTCGCGGTTCTGCACCACGGCCCGGATGCGGCGGCCCAGCGGGGTGAACTTGAGCGCGGCGGTCAGCGCGGCGACGGCGAGCAGGACCAGGCCGAGGATGAACAGGCGGCTGTTGGCGATGCTCAGGTCCGCGCCGAGTGAGGTGCTCTCGGTGAGGATGTCGGGGGCCTTGGTCTGCACGTTGGGCGCGCCGAAGATGTCGCGGGCCAGCTGCTGGAGCATCAGCGAGACGCCCCAGGTGACCAGCAGGGTGTCCAGCGGCCGGGTGTACAGGCGGCGGATCAGCGCCCATTCCAGCAGCACGCCCATCGCGCCCGCGACGGCGAAGGCGACGGGCAGGGCGACGAGCAGCGACAGACCCGCGTCGGTGATGGTCTGCTGCAGCACGTACGTGGTGTAGGCGCCGGCCATGATGAACTCGCCGTGCGCCATGTTGATGACGTTCATCTGGCCGAAGGTCAGGGCCAGGCCGAGCGCGATGAGCAGCAGCACCGCGCCGATGCTGACGCCGGTGAACAGCTGCCCGAGGATCACTGTCATGCGTTGCCGCCTAGAGCTGGGACGGGGCGGTGGAGCGGCCACCAGGACCGCTCCACCGCCGCGGGTGGGTCAGGAAAGGCCGCTCGCCCCGGGGTAGCCCTTGAGGTACGGGTCCGGCTTGACCGGTCCGCCGGAGTTCCACACCTCGGTGATCAGGCCGTCGTCGCCGATCTTGCCGATGCGCGCGGTCTTGTGGATGTGCTGCGTCGCGCCGTCGATGGTGACCAGGCCCTCGGGGGCCTCGAAGGTGACGCCGTTCGAGGCGCCCTTCACCTTCTCCACGTCGAACGAGCCGGCCTTCTCGACCATGGCCTTCCACAGGTAGACCGACACGTACGCGGCCTCCATCGGGTCGCTGGTCGGCTTGTCCGCGCCGAACTTGGCCTTGTACGCCTTGACGAACTTGTCGTTGGCCGCGCCCGTGGTCGTCTGGTAGTAGTTCCACGCCGTGAGCTGGCCCGCGAGGTACTGCGTGCCGATGCTCTTGACCTCCTCCTCGGCGATCGAGACCGAGACGACCGGCATCGACGCGGCGGTCAGGCCCGCGGACTTGTACTCCTTGAAGAAGGCCACGTTGCTGTCGCCGTTGAGGGTGTTGAACACGGCCTCGGCCTTGGACGCCTTGACCTTGTTGACGATCGTGCCGAACTCCGTGCTGCCCAGCGGCGCGTAGTCCTCACCGAGCACCTTGAGGCCGTTGGCCTCGGCGTACGCCTTGATGATCTTATTGGCGGTGCGCGGGAAGACGTAGTCGCTGCCGACCAGGTAGACCGACTTCTTGCCCTGCGCCTTGAGGTAGTCCAGGCCGGGCACGATCTGCTGGTTGGTGGTCGCGCCGGTGTAGAAGATGTACGGCGACTGCTCCAGGCCCTCGTACTGCACCGGGTAGAACAGCAGCGCCTTGTTCTCCTCGAAGACCGGCTTCACGGCCTTGCGGCTGGCCGAGGTCCAGCAGCCGAAGACGGCCGCGACCCGGTCCACTTTGATCAGCTTCTCCGCCTTCTCGGCGAACGTCGGCCAGTCCGAGGCGCCGTCCTCACCGACCGGTGCGAGCTTCTTGCCGAGCACGCCCCCCGCGGCGTTGATCTCCTCGACGGCCAGCATGATGGCGTCGCGGACGGTGACCTCGCTGATGGCCATGGTGCCCGACAGCGAGTTGAGCAGGCCCACCTTGACGGTGTCGCCCGAGGTGTCGGCGGTGACGCCGCCGGTGGAGTCGCTTTCGCCGGTCTTGCTGCCGCAGGCGCTGATCGCCAGCGCGGCGGCCAGGGCGACGCTGCAGGCCGCGAGGCGGCGTCGGTGGAATCTGAGCATCTTGGGGTATCTCCCTGAATCGGCGGAGCACAGGTCAAGGGGGAGAAGCACCGCGGGGCGGGAGACGTCGGCGTCCTCGGCGTGGCGCGTGCCGGCCCGTGGCGGTGCGGAAGTCGGTCCTATGCGGATGCCGGCAGCGCGCAGCGGAGGCTTCGTCCGGTTGTGCCGGCCCGTGGGCGTCCGCCTGAATGCCAGGCACGGCAAGCGTCGGGGAGCGTGATTTCAGTTCTGTTTCATCGCTCTTAATACGCTGTATCTGTCCGTGTGAAATCTGGCTGTTGACCAGCGAAAACAACAAAAGCCGACGCCATTGAACCGCATCGTGTGCGGCCTTGGCGTCGGCTCTGCGAGCTATTCGGACAGGTGACGGCGGCTCCGTCTCAACGGAGATGCTTCACACGAGAAGTATCTTGAACCGCCGGTGTCGTGTCAAGACACCCGACCGTGCCGCCTGACCGTGCCCCATGGAGCCCGGACCCTATGTAGAGTTCCTACTATGAACACCGAACTGCGTATGACGGTGCCGGTGGCACGAGTTCTCGCGGCACTCGTCGCCGATCCCACCGGCGACCACTATGGAATGGCGCTGATGCAATCGTCCGAACTGCCCAGCGGGACGCTGTATCCGATCCTGGCTCGGTTGACCGAGGCCGGCTGGCTGGAGAAGCGCTGGGAGGAGATCGACCCGTCCGTGGCCGGACGCCCCGCCCGCGCGTACTACCGGCTCACCCCGGCGGCGCTGCCGATCGCCCGCCAACGTCTCGCCGAGCTGCACGAACAGACGAGGACGGCGCCGGCTCACACGGTTGCCAAGGAGGCCACCGCATGATCAAGCGCATTTGCAGCACGTTCCTCACCGCTGCGGCCCGCCGCTGGCCGGAGGATCTGCGCGACGAGATGCTCGCCGAGTGGCGGGCAGAGCTGCACGCTACGCCCGGCAACGCCCGGCGGCTGCGGTATGCGGCCAGCCTCGCCGCCTCACGGCCGCACCGCGAGCCTGCGGTCGTGGTCCGGCCGGGGCGCAACTTCGCGCATGCGGTGCTGTCGCTGGTGCTCATCGCGGGACTTCCCATGCTCTACCTGCAGCTCGCGCTGGGCTGGACGACCTTCCGCAGTGACGACACCATCACCTGGCAGGCATGGGTCGGCGCGGGCAGCATCGTGGCAGCCGTCGTGCTAGGGATCATCTGCGCAGGTGTCACCACGGGGGTGACGCAGCTGATACGCCCGGCGTTCGTGCCGCTCTGGACCTTCGGCCTCATGTTCGCCGTGTTCACGGCCTGGCCCCTGCTGGAAGGGTTTTCGCTCAACCGGTCCCACGTGGGCGACGGGTTCCGGTGGGCGCTGAGCGCCGGCGTGCTGTGCGCGCTGGCAGGCAGGGTTCGCCGTGCGCCATTGTCCTGGGGCATTGTGGCGACCGCCGCGCTGGTCTCCTACTGGTCCGCGGTCACGCGCTTCGATCCGTACGGGATGGAGGTGTTCTTCGGCGGCGAGTTCCTGCCCGCATACCTCTTCGTCCTCGTTACGGCGGTGTCCATACACGTCGCCGTATTCCTGCTCGTGTACGCGAACCTCCTGATCCGGCGACACCGGGCGACGCAAGCGCAGGTGGTCACGCCACCTGTGGCGGCTTAGTCCGCACACGCTCGGCCGCGTCGACCGGGGTGCACGGTCGACGCGGCCGAGCGCCTGCGGTCGTGGCGGGGAATGTCCGAACAGGACACGGTGACCACGGGCGGCGATCGCGCCCGTACCATGACGCCATGCCAGCATCCAGGGCTCACCCGATATCGGCCGGTGCGGCATGAGCCGTGAATCCGGGCCCGGCGACGACCTCGAGTTCGACCCGCTGACCGAGGACGAGCTCGAGGGACTGCGGCTGTCGCCCCTGCCGCTGCTGGTGCTTCCGTTGGGCGACGAGCCCACCAGGGTCGTGGTGAACTACCTGTTCCCGACCGAGAGATACCGCGGCGAGTGGCGTCGCCACGTGGTCAGCCCGATCAAGTCGTTGCTGGTCGTCGCGATCTATGCGGGCCTGTGCGTGACGATCGCCGTGCAGCGGATCAAGCCGGAGTACACCGCTGCGGTGGTCGCCGTGCTCGTGGCCGTGTTTCTGCTGGTGGCGGCGCATCGCGTCGCGGACTGGCTGCTGACCCGGTTCGTGCTGACGAACAGGCGGCTCATGCTGGTCCGCGGCGTGATCACCCGTCGGGTGTCGATGGTCCCGCTGTTGCGGGTGACCGACATGCACTACCTGCAGTCGCCGCTGGGTCGGCTGCTGAACTACGGGACCTTCCAGATCGACGGCGGCGGCACCCGCGGTCCGCTGCGCCGCATCGCCGACCTGCCCAACCCGAACGAGCTCTACCTGCGCATCGTGGAGGAGATCTACGAGCCCTCCGCCGTCGAGGCCCGGCTGGGCGCCAACGTGGCCGATGCCGTGCAGGAGGCCCTCCAGGGCCCGCCGCTGGTCGACTACGACGGCTGGATCGGCGTGGAGGTCTTCGACCAGGACGGCCCGGTGCCGGTGTCCGGGTCCCGCCGGTTCGCGTACGACCCCGCCCGCGCCTATCGCATGGTGGTCACCATCGCGCCGTTCCCGGCCGGAGGCGTCAGCGAACCGCTCGTCGTGTCCGGCGGTGTCACCGAGCCTCGGGTGCGGTTCGAGGTCGAGGTCGACAGTGACCGCACCTCGCTGCGCCGGCCGGCACTCGCACTGCCGGCCTGGCACGACCGCGCCGCGGCGATCGAGTTCAGCTTCGACCCCATCGGCGAGGAACTCACGGAGCCGCCCTGGATGTGGATCCGGGTGACCCAGGGCCGCCGCACGCTGCAGAGCATCGAGCTGGCGGCGGAGCTGCGGCCGGGCGGCCGGGAGGGCGGTTGAGCGAGGTCATCGCCACCGTCTCCATCCGTGCACCGCGTTCCGGCCCCGGCGTCGAGGTGTGCTTCGAGTTCCCCGCCACCGGCGAGACCGTGTACCTGCCGCTGCCCGACCGGCGGGCACTGGAGGCGATGCGCCGCAAAGCCGGCGAGTACCTGCGCCGGGTCGTGCCATTGGTCGCCCGGCTCAACGCGACCAGCGAGCAGGTCGCGACGGCGCTGCGCATCCTGCTCAACGCCGGACGGGAACTGACCGGCATGCTGATCCAGGACGACATCGCGCGCTTCCTGCGCCTGGAGTCGGCGTTCCGGGCGGCGTGGCCGCGGTGGCAGGCCGCCGAGTGGGACGACCCGCAGCGGCCCATCCCGATGGTCGAGCTGCACTGCCGGGACGAGACCCTGCCCCTGGAGCTGCTGCCGCTGTTCGACTTCGGCTCGCTGCCGCCACTGCGCACGTACGACGACCTGGTCCGGGCCGCGTCGCGGTTCCTCGGGTTCGCCACCGTCGTGCGCCGGGTCGTGCCCGCCCGCGCCACCGCCGACTCCGTGCTGCGCAACGAGCCCGCACTGCCGGTGCAGTTCTTGCGGCACCGCGAGCTGGGCAGCGCCCGTGAGGAGGAGCGTTTCCTGGCCTCCCTCGGCGGGCACGTGCAGGTGGAAGGTCCGTGGCCGGTGGCGCAGGACGAGGAGGTGGTCCGCGCATCGCTGCTGCGGGCCCTCTACGACGGTGCACCGCTGGACGGCGGCGCGGGCGACGGCACACCGGTGCAGGTGCAGCATTTCGCCTGCCACTGCGACACCAGCGCCGAGTTCGACGACGACTACGCGCTGGTGCTGTCGACGCGCAACGGCAAGACCCGCCGGGTGACCTTCGGCGAGCTGCGGGAGGGCTACTACGACCGGTTCTTCGCCGACCGCAGCACCGCCGGGCACCGGGCCGTGATCATCCTCAACGCGTGCGCCTCCTCGCGGACCAACCCGCTGACGGCGTACTCGTTTCCGCGCTGGTTCCTCAACCATGGCCACCGGGCGTTCATCGGCACCGAGACCGACGTGCCCGACGGCGTCGCGGGCGGGTTCGCCGCCGCGTTCTACGGCCGCCTGCTGGAGACGCGCCGTCCGCTCGGCGAGGCGGTGGTGTGGGCCCGCCGGGACCTGCTGCGCGACTTCCGCAACCCGCTCGGCCTGCTGTACGTCATGTACGGCGACACCCAGCTCACCGTCGAACGGGCCCGGCCCGGCATCTACCGCGCCTCAGCCGGCCGGTCGGCGTAGCCGCACCAGCAGTTCGTCGGCCAGCGGCACCAGGAACACCGCGATCGTCAGCACCACTCCGGCCGCCACCTGGTCCAGCCCGATCAGTGCGGCGGCGTGCGCGCTGACGCCGACCGCCCAGCACAGATAGGCGACGGCCGCCAGCACGTAGAAGTGCGGCAGCGGCTGCTCGTCAGCCGGGAGCTTCTGCCCGGCCAGCCACAGGTAGCCGACGGTCCCGGCCAGGCCGACCGCGATCAGCGTGATCAGCAGCGCCCGCCGCTCGGGCCCGACCACGGCGGCCAGCGGCACGAAGAACGCCAGCGTCTCCGCGGGCACGTACTTGACCAGCCGCTCGGGCAGTCCGTCCCCGCCGACTCCCGGTCCCGCACTCGGGCTGCGGAACCGCACGGGCGGGACGACGGTGCGAGGCATGGCCACTCCATGGGTCGAGGGGATCCAAGCATTCAACACCATGCCCGGGTTCGTGAGCGCGCGAGTTGGCGCCCGGCGGGGCCGGTGTGTCAGTGTCGCGGGATGACCACCCTGGGGAGCTCCGACGGCTGGCGACGCCCCGACCCGACCGTCGAGCAGCGGCGCGCCGACGTGTTAATTGCGCTGGTGGTGACGGCCGTGGCGCTGCTCAACCTGACGTTGACCGCCAGCGTGGGGGCGTTCCATCTGGGGCCGCCGCCGAGCTGGCCGGAGCAGGTGGCCTGGTCGCTGGCGATCACTGTGCCGCTGGCGGTGCGCCGCCGGTTCCCGCTGACCGTCGCGGTGGTGGTGTCGTCGGCGTTCATCGTCGCCCAGGTCCGGGCCGCGCCGGAGATGCAGCTGGCGACCGGCACGCTGTTCTGCGCGCTCTACACGGCCGGGGCGTGGGCCGGCGACCACCGGCGCTCGCGGCAGGTGCGCCTGGGCATCATCACGGCGATGTTCGGCTGGCTGCTGGTGTCGATCTGGCTGTCGATCGACGCGGTGCCGCCGGACGCGTTCGACGGGGCGACCGGACCGGTGCCGCCGCTGCTCGCCGCGATCGTCAACGCGGTGCTGGTGAACGCGCTCATTTTCGGGTTCGCGTACTTCTTCGGCGAGACGGCCTGGGTGGCCGCACGGCGCCATCATCAGCTTGAGGTGCAGGCCGAACAGCTGCGCCGGGCCCGGGACGAGGCGGGGGAGCGGGCGGTGATGGTCGAGCGGCTGCGCATCGCCCGCGAGCTGCACGACGTGGTCGCCCACCACGTGTCGGTGATGGGTGTGCAGGCGGCGGCGAGCCGCCGGGTGATGGACAAGGACCCGGCGCGGGCACGTACGGCGCTGGAGGCGATCGAGCAGAGCGCCCGCACCGCGGTGGACGAGCTGCGCCGCATGCTCAGCCTGCTGCGCCGGGGCACGGGCACCGACGAGGGTCCGGCCACCGTGGGCATCGACCGGGTGGAGGCGCTGCTGGCCGGGGCCAGGGACGCCGGGCTGACCGTGCGCTTCGGGGTGTTCGGCGCCCCGGTGCCGCTGCCGGACTCGCTGTCGCAGGCGGCGTACCGGATCGTGCAGGAGTCGGTGACGAACACGCTCAAGCACGCGGGCGCGGCCACCATCGACGTGCGGATCCGCTACCTGGCCCAGGAGCTGGAGGTGGAGTCGACCGACGACGGGCGCGGCGGACGTGTTGACGGGCCGGTCACCGGCCTGGGACTGATCGGCATGCGTGAGCGGGTCGCCGCCCACGACGGCACCCTGGAGACCGGCCCGCGCCCGCAGGGCGGCTTCCGGGTACGCGCCCGGTTCCCGCTGGCCGCGCAGCCGACCTGCCCGGTCGAGGCGGCGGAGGTGGCGGCATGAGCGGGCACGGCGCGCGGCCGGACACCGGGGCGGCCGACGATCACGAGGCAGCGGGCGCGGGCGAGCCGGGCGTGATCCGGATCCTGGTGGCCGACGATCACCGGATGGTGCGCAGCGGCTTCCGGGTCATTCTCGAGACGGAGGACGACCTCGAGGTGGTCGGCGAGGCGGCGGACGGCGAGCAGGCCGTTGCGCTGGCCGCGTCGACCGCGCCCGACGTGGTGCTGATGGACGTCGAGATGCCCGGCGTGGACGGGCTGGAGGCGACCCGCCGCATCACCGCGGCGGGCGACGGACCGGCGGTGCTGATCCTGACCACGTTCGACCGCGACGACTACCTGTTCGCCGCCCTGCAGGCCGGGGCCAGCGGTTTCCTGCTGAAGAACGGTTCGCCGGAGGCGCTGATCGAGGCGGTGCGGGTGCTGGCGCGCGGCGACGCGCTGCTCGCCCCGGAGATCACGGGGCGGGTCATCGCGAAATTCGCCCGTCCCGCCGCCGCGCTGCCCGCGGCGTCGGCGCAGGAGCTGAAGGAGCTGACCCCGCGCGAGTACGAGGTGCTGGTGCTGCTGGCCGGCGGCGCGACCAACGCGGAGATCGCCACCCGGCTGTTCCTGGGCGAGGCGACCGTGAAGACGCACGTCAGCCGGGTGCTCGCCAAGCTGCGGCTGCGTGACCGCACCCAGGCGGTGGTGTTCGCGTACGAGCACGGCGTGGTCACCCCCGGCGGCTGACCGCATCATCCGTGCGACGGAGACAAGATCGATCCACCGGTGGACGGCAGCGCGTCGCCGCGCACCTAGCGTCTGTGGGCATGACGAAAGTGCTTCGCCTCGACGCGGTGAGCCGCAGGTTCGGGGACCGGCAGGTGCTCGACGGCGTCTCCTTCGAAGTCACCGCCGGGCGGATGACCGGGTTCGTCGGCGCGAACGGCGCCGGCAAGACCACCTCCATGCGCATCATCATGGGCGTGCTCGCTCCCGACAGCGGCGAGGTGACCTGGGCCGGCTCCCGGATGACCCGCGAGATCCGCCGGCGGATCGGCTACATGCCCGAGGAGCGCGGCCTCTACCCGAAGATGACCGTACGCGACCAGCTGGTCTATCTCGGCCGCCTGCACGGCCTGGGCCACGACGCGGTGCGCCGCAACGCCGAGGAGCTGATCGAGTGGCTCCGCCTGGGCGAGCGGGCCGGTGACCCGCTGGAGAAGCTGTCGCTGGGCAACCAGCAGCGCGCCCAGATCGCCGCAGCGCTGATCCACGACCCGGACATCCTCGTGCTCGACGAGCCGTTCTCCGGCCTCGACCCGCTCGCCGTGGACACCGTCGTCGAGGTGCTGCGCGACCGGACGAATCGGGGCGTGCCGGTGCTGTTCTCCAGCCACCAGCTCGACGTCGTGGAGCGGCTCTGCGACGACCTCGTCGTCATCGCGGCCGGGCAGATCCGGGCCGCGGGGGCCCGCGGTCAGCTACGCGCCGAGCACGCGCTGCCCCGCTACCGGCTCACCGTCGACGGTGACGCCGGCTGGCTGCGCGACCACCCCGGCGTGCACCTGATCGACCTCGACGGGGCGCACGCGGTCTTCGACCTCGACCCGTCCGCCGACGACCAGCAGGTGCTCCAGGCGGCGTTGGCCCGCGGCCCGGTGCGCGCGTTCGGCCCCGTCACCCCGTCCCTCGCAGAGATCTTCCGAGAGGTCGCCCAGTGAACACCTTTGAAGCCGTGCGCATCGTGGCCGCCCGCGAGATCCGGGTCAAGCTGCGCGACAAGGCGTTCCTGTTCAGCACCGTGTTCTTCCTGCTGTTCGCGGTCGCCGCGACGGTGGCTCCGGCGCTGCTGAGCGGCGGGGCATCCACGGTCGCGGTGGTCGGAACGGCCCCGGCCGCGCTCGGCGCCGCGGGTCTCGACGTGCGCACCGTCGCAGACGAGGCCGCGGCGCGGGCCCAGGTGCGCGACGGCGACGTGGACGCGGCCCTGCTGAGCGACGGCACCGTCATCGCCCTGACCGACGCCCCCAACGACCTGGTGAACGCGTTGAGCACCCGGCCCGCTGTCGAACTGCTCGACCCGAGCGCCGTCGACGAGACGCTGGCGGTCATGGTGCCGATGTTCTTCGGGCTGATCTTCTTCTCTGTGTCGCTCATGTTCGGCCTGCAGATCGCGCAGAGCGTCACCGAGGAGAAGCAGACCCGGGTGGTCGAGATCCTGGTCGCCTCGGTGCCGGTGCGGGTGCTGCTGGCGGGCAAGGTGCTGGCCGGCACCGTGCTCGCGTTCGGGCAGATCGCACTGATCGCCGTGGTCGCGCTGGCCGGGATGCGGATCGCCGGCGGCGACAGCGGGCTGCTGACGCTGCTCGCGCCCGCGATCGGCTGGTTCCTGCCGTTCTTCCTCATCGGGTTCGTCATGCTGGCGGCGATGTGGGCCGCGGTGGGCGCGCTGGTCAACCGGCAGGAGGACCTCAGCGGCGCCTCGATGCCGGTGCAGATATTGGTCCTGCTGCCGTTCTTCGCCGTGACGATGTTCAGCGGGGACCCGGCCGTGCTGAAGGTGCTGTCGTACGTCCCGTTCTCGGCCCCGACCGCGATGCCGGCGCGGCTGTTCCAGGGTGATGCGGCGGGCTGGGAGCCGGTGCTGTCACTGGTGCTGCTCGCCGCGACCACCGTGGCGGTGCTGGTCGCCGGGGCCCGGGTCTACGAGGGTTCGCTGCTGCGCAGCAACGGCCGCACCTCGATGGCGGCCGCCTGGCGCGACCGCGAGGCCCGCCGCCTCGCCGACCTGGAGACCGAGTCCGCCTAGCAGCATGGGCGGCCGAAGGCCGCGCTCGTCGACGACGGCCCCTGGTGCACCCGCGCCCGGGGCCGTCGTCCGTGTGCCCGCAGGGCGTCAGCGGGCCAGGTGCTCGACCAGGCGGCGCAGTTGGGCGGCGTATTCGTCGAGGAACTCGGGGGAGTCCGGGGCACGGCCGGTGATGCGCCGCGCGATCTGCGGCAGCAGGGTCGGCGCCATCGCGGCGGCGAACAAGGTGAGCAGCACATACGCCGGATCGAGGTCGGCGGCGAGCTCACCGGCGGCCTGCCTGCGGCGGACGTCGTCGACCATCGCGGTGAAGTAGGTGTCGTCCGCCGGGTCGCCCTCGCCGCCACCGGTCAGCCCCTGCCAGGCCAGCAGCCGTGTCCACGCCCTGTGCTCCGCTCCGACGTGCAGGAACCCGGCCACCACGTCGCCGATCGAGGCCTCGGGCCGGGTGTACCCGCCGCTCATCGCCTGCCAGCGCGCGGTCAGCGCCCGGAACAGCCCTTCCTTGCCGTCGAAGTAGTAGGAGATCAGCTGCTGGTTGACTCCGGCGCGGGCGGCGATGGCGCTGATCCGCGCCCCGGCGTAGCCGTGCTCGCCGAACTCGATCAGCGCGGCGTCGAGGATGCGCTCCCGGGTGCGCTCGGGGTCGCGTTTGCGCTCGTCGGCGCGGGGCGAGCGGCGCGGCTGGCTCATGCGGCGCATCCTATCCCACGGAGAACTCTGTCACCTGCAGCATTGAGTTAATCAAACGTATAGTTGATAAAAGTAGGCGGCCAGATGATACTGACCCCATGACCTCTCCGCGACAGCTCTCCGTCATGATCATCGGTGGTGGTATCGGCGGCCTGTGCCTCGCGCACGGGCTGCGCCGGGCCGGCGTCGACGTCACCGTCCACGAGCGCACCACCGCCCGCACCGACTGGCTGCAGGGATACCGCATCCACATCAACCCGCACGGCAGCCGGGCACTGCACGACTGCCTGGATCCGGCCGCCTGGCAGGCGTTCCTCGGCACTGTGTCGGACGCCGGCGGCGGTCTGGGCTTCGCCACGGAACAGCTGGCAGATCTGCTGCGACTGCGCGGCGAAGAGATCGCCGACTCCGCCGAGCCGGCCGCGCGGCACTACGGCGTCAGCCGACTAAGCCTGCGCGAGGTGCTCCTTTCGGGCATGGACGACGTGGTACGCCTGGGTCAGGACTTCGAGCGCTACGAGCTGCTGCCGGACGGTCGCGTCATGGCATGCTTCGCCGACGGGACCACTGCGGCCGCTGACGTTCTCATCGGGGCGGACGGCGCGAACTCGCGGGTCCGTGCCCAGTTGCTGCCGCACGCCGCCGGTCGGGTCGACACCGGCGTGACCGGGATCGCGGGCAAGCACCGGCTGGACGGTCCTCTTGCCGCATCGCTGCCCGCCGCGCTCACCGACGACACCAACATCGTCATCCCGGCGGGTGAGGGCTTCCTGTTCACCGCGGTGTGGAAGCACGATCGGCGCGCCGTGGCCGCCGACCCGGCGATGCCCGCGGGCTTCCTGCTCGACAACACCGCCGACTACACCTTCTGGGCGTACGCCGACGCCACCGCCCGTTTCCCCGCCGACGTCGACGCCCTGGCCGGGCAGCAGCTCACCGCGCTGGTGCTCGAACGCACCCGCGGCTGGTCCCCGGCCCTGCGGCAGCTGATCGAGGGCAGCGACCCGTCGACCGTCAACGTGGTGCGCATGCGCAGCGCGGTGCCCGTCGGCCCGTGGCCGACCGGCGTGGTGACCCTGCTCGGCGACGCGATCCACAGCATGACGCCGATGGCCGGGGTCGGCGCGAACACCGCGCTGCGCGACGCCGACCTGTTGCGCAGGCAGCTCACCGCGGTCAGCCGGGGCGAGCAGCAGTTGGTCCCGGCGCTGGCGGACTACGAACGGCAGATGCTCGACTACGGTTTCGCCGCGGTGCGCGAGTCGGCCCGCAATACCCGCCAGGCGGGATCGGCCTCGCGAATGGGCCGGGCCGCGTTCCGGGGCGTGCTGCGGGCGGTCGCCGCCGTGCCCGCGTTGCGGCGTCGGATGGCTGCGTCGATCGGCGGCTGATCCCATGACCGGGAGAGTCGGGTTCCTGCGGCAAATGTGCGGTTTTGACACGTTCACTCGTTACATGATCGTGCGGGAGCGTGAGGGCGTGTCGATCAGGCTCGTGATGAGGACCGAGGGCAGGACGTACGTGCGCGTGACCTGGCTGCGAGCCCGGCAGCCGGCGGTCTCGCACTCGCGGGCGGGCCGCTCCTACCTCGCCGCGGTGCGCGACCTGCAACTGGCCGCGGGCAGGCTGCGCGCCGCGGGCGCGTATCCGGGCGGGTCCGCTCAGGTCGAGGCGTTCCGCCAGGTGCGCGCGGCCTGGCTCGCCGTCGTGCTGTCTCGGCATCGCCTGCAGCGCTGATGCCGGCGCGTCGTCGTGGTGCGTCCGCACCGCCTGGTAGGCCGGCCCGTCAGTCCAGCTCGGCCAGCAGGTGCGGGGTGCGCAGGTTCGGGGCTGCGACCGCGCGTTGTTCGAGGTAGGTCACCAGTACGGTGGGGAACAGCAGCAGCGCGACCGGCACTTCGAAGGCGGCCGACGCCGTCACCGCGGCGACGGCGAAACCGACCTGCGCGTCGAGTGTGCCGCCGAACCCGATCATCGCACCCGCGCCGTCGATCACCTGGTTGTAGCGGTAGGCCAGGAACAGGACCACCCCGGGCACCGCGAGCCGTACGGCGTTCGCCCAGAAGGCGTTGTTGACCGTGTCGAATGCGCGCTGCAGGGGCTTGCGGCGTTCGAACAGGACGGCCGGGCCGACCATTCCCACGATCATCATCAGGTAGCCGAGCGCGATCACGGTGGGCCCGAATCCGGCGAAGGAGAAGGCGCCGGCGAAGCAGAGGAACACTCCGACGACGACCGCGGCGGCCAGCAGGTAGGCGACCAGGCTCCAGGCGAGCAGGGCGGGCAGGCGGCGCAGGCCGTACCGCAGGGCGCGCCCGATCGGCGCGGGCAGCCCGGCCGCCCGACGCACCGCCGACCAGGTCGCCGCGGCGTACCCCAGCAGCCGGAACGGCAGCGCCACCAACAGCATGCCGGCGACCACCAGCACGACCAGCGTGCCCATCGCCTCGGCCACCCCGTCGTCGATGAGCGCGGCCTGCGCGGCATCGCTGCGCCACAGGGCGAGCAGACCGACGACCGCGAGTGTGTACAGGAAGAAGCTCGGCACGGCGTGTGTGATCGCGAACAGGGCGAGCTGCTGCTGCCAGCCGCGCCGGAGCACCCCCACCGTCTTGCGCGCCCACCCGGTCAGGCCCTCGCCGGGGATGTTGACCAGGACCTCGGGCCCGGTGGGCAGCTCCTGGGGGAAGGCGTCGTCCGGGGGCAGGAAGCCGCCGCTCGGGACGGCGCCGGGATTGTGGTAGGGGTCGGTCGTGGACACGCGCACTCCATGATCGCGAGATGGTGGCCCAGTGTGGCACGTGCCCGTCGGCGCTGCTGCCCTCCGGACGGGGCCGGCGCGCGGCGGGTGGTCGCCTCCGGCATGGCACGAGTCAAGTCGCGGCTGCGGCGGTGGCCGCACGATAAGGTCAGCCCAGCAAGATCGGGTTTGGGGGGGCCGATGGACGTGCTCGACGTGGAGTCCGCTGAGCAGGCGGCGCAGGCCGGCGGCGACCGTGCACGCCACAGGCGGCCGAGCGGACGACGCCGTTGGTCGTCCTCCGTCCTGGCGTTGTTCGTGATCGTCCTGCTGGTGCTCTGGTACGCGCTGTCGCGCGACCACACGCCGCAGGACCGGCGCGCCTATCCCGGCAGCCAGAGCCAGGACCTCCCGGGCACGCTACACCGCTACCACCTGGGGCTGCCCGACTGCGCCGCGGGCAGCGTGCGCTACTACCGGTATGCCCAGTGGGAGGCGGACTCGTTCTACCTGCACTTCACCGGCGACCGGCATTGCATGAACCAGTTCCTCGTGCTCAACGGCATGTTCCTGACCGGTGAGCGCAGAGAGTCGGCCGGCCTGCCGTTCGACGCGAAGACGACCGCGGGCTTCGGCTGGCCTCAGGATCGCGACCGGCGGTACCGCTCGATCCACCACCAGCCCCTGTCCGGGGAGGTGCTCGTCGACGTGGACGTCGCACTGTACGCATCCGGCGAGTTCGCCGAGGTGTACCTGCACGCCGGCATCATCTGACCCGGCGTGCAGGCGCGGGCCGGCTACGGCTGCAGCCACCACGGGCTGGAGTAGGCCACACCCCAGTCGTTGCAGGGGTGCCCGGCCGGGCCGGGGCTCGGGTTGGCCTGGGCCGGGTCGGAGACGCGGAGCACCACCCAGTTGCCGTCGGCGACGTCGATCGGCACGGTGAAGGTGTAGACGCCGCCCGCCTCGATGTCGATCACGTCGACGACCGTCGGCGCGGTCGTGCCGGGACGCAGTACCTGGATGCACAGCGGCTTGCCCGCCCAGTCCGGGCCGCGGTCCAGGTCGACGGAGAAGGCCACGTCGCCGCTCGCGATCGGCAGCACCCCGCCCATCTGTACGCCGTTCGCGGTCGCGTCCAGGCGCAGGCCCGAGACGCGGGTGGCGAAGAAGCGCCGGGCCCGCATCGCCTCGAACACGCCGGCCCGGGTGTTCGCCGCGACCCACAGGCCGGTGCGGCCCTTGCCCTCAGGAAAGCCCCAGTTCGTGCCGTGCTCGTCGGACACACCGGTGAGACCGGTGCGCCAGCCCGCGTTGAGGCACGCGGTCAGCGGCGAGCTGCCGTGGTCGGCCCAGCCGTCGAACAGGTAGTCGTCGCCGCGGTTGAACATCTCCAGCGCGACCATGTTGTCCACGGCGGCCGAGGAGAGGCTGAAGTTGTTGAAGCGCTGGACCTCGCGGCCCGGGTGGTTGAAGCTGCCCACCCCGTCCACGCCGTTGATCCAGTTGTAGAGCTTGCTCATGCTGCCCGAGGCCAGCAGGTCGGTGAAGTTCGCGGTGCCCCACACGTTGACGTGGCCCAGGGTCGGGTGCGACCACTCGAAGCCGCGGATCGCGGTGTAGTTGCCCGGGTCGTCGGCCGCCCCGGCCAGCACTCCGGTGCGGTCCCACTCGGACTTCGACAGGCCGCTGATGCTGAACAGCGTGGCGTGGTCGGTCAGCGCCGCCACGTCCAGGCCGGCGTCGCGCATGGACTGGAAGGCCAGGTCCGGGTTGCCGTCGCCGTCCGACATCAGCGTGTGGTTGTGCAGGTCCGCGTGGACCAGCAGGGTGCCCTGGGTCAGCTGCGAGGCGCGCGCGGCACCGGACTTCGGGGTGATCCGGGCGGGTGAACCGGCGGCGATCGGGGTGGTGTTCGCGTACGCGGAGCCGGGCGCGGCGGCCAGCATCAGCAGCCCGCCGGCGCCCGCGAGCACGGCGCGCCGGCCCAGCTCGGGGTGGGTGTGGTCGGCGCCGTGGCGGTGGTGCCCGGCGTCGTCGTGACCGTGGTGGTGAGTCATGGCGACAGTGGAAATGATCATCGGCAACACGTGGGTACCCGCGGGTGACGGAAGAACGAATTCCATCTGTGTAAACGGGTCCGTTCAGGATTGGACACTCTGGATGGGAGCGTGCCCATTGATCTACGATCATCGCTGCGCCCTTGCCCAGGGCGCGCCCTCCGAACCGAACCGAGGTAACCGGCATGACCGAAGACCGACCCGCTCCCGAAGGCGACACCGACCCCGTGCCGTCCCCCGACGCCGTGCGTGCGCAGGCCGCCGTCTGGCGCAACGGACTGACCGCGGTGACTGCACTGCTCGCCGCCGCGCTCATCATCAGAGGGCCGGGAGACCTTGCCGACCTGCACTGGATCGCGCAGGTGCTCGCCGGGGCGCTGCTGCTCGCCGGGTTCGCGCTGCTGGTGCGCGCGGTCCTGCTGGCCGTCACCGCGGCCGCCGCGCCGCCGGCCGGGCCCGCCGCCGGGGCCGTGGCGACCGCACGGCGGTTCGCCGTCGCAGGCCTCGGCCTCGTCGGGCTCGCCGTGCTCGGCGGGTGGCTGGCTCCCGCGGCCGCCGCTCCGGCGAACCTGGTCCAGCTCACCTACGACCACGGGATCATCTGCGGCCTGGTCTCCCTGGAGCCCGACGGCTACGTCACCGTGCTGCCCGATCCGGGTCAGCCGGCCAACCGGATCACCGCGAAGGCGCGCACGCTGGTGCCGATCTCCTCCATCCACGGGATGACCGAGGTCGGCGTGTGCGAGCCGCCCGCGACCCTGCCCACGCCCGCGCCCTGACGTCGTCGGGCACGCCGAAGGCCTTGGCCGGGGATGGGCCGTGACGGCCGTCCAGGCTGGGGGGCCCGAGGTCGACGGCTGCTGCCCGCGACCGGTGCGGAACCGGCGCGGGCGGCCCGCGTCACCGGGATCGTGCCTGGTCCGGCAGGCGAGGCCGGCATCGGGATGATGCCGTTTCTTTCCTGACGATCGCCGATCTTGGCGGGCTGGCGCTGATCATCTACCGTTCGCGCCATGGAATGGCTGATGATCGCAGTGGGCGTGCTGGTGCTCCTGATCGTGGCGATGGTGATCGTCGGCGCGAGGCGCAGCAGGCATCGCAGTCACCTCGATCCCACCCGCGACGTGTACTTCGGCGACCGTGAACCCCGCCCCCCGCACGGTCCGTACGGCTCGAACACCGGCGGCTCGAGCTCCAGCGGCGCGCTGTGAGACGGATCCGCCGTTCCCGTGCCGCGGTGCGAACGCGTGCCGTGGCGCTGCCCGGCACCGGCCGCGGGTGACCCCGACCGATCCCGGGCACGCCGGCGACCTCCCGATCGGCGCCGACCGGGCGTCGGCGCGCTCACCGGTGACGAGGGAGGCGAGCGCCGCGGCGGCGGCGGCGCACGCACCGTTCCGGCGCTACGTCATGGGTCCTCGTGACGCCGATCGCCGGTATCTCAAGCTGCGCGGCGGCGGGAGCTTCGTGGACAACCTGCCTGCCGAGCAGGGTGCGGAACTGATGCGAGGGCTCTGGGCGGACGCCCGCCGGATCGGCGACGACGAACTCGCCGCGATGCTGCGGCTGGTGGACTGGCGTCCACGCATTGCCGCCGCGTGGCTCATCGGCCTCGACCGGCGCACCCGGTTCCGGGAGGCACTCAGGGAACTGTTGCTGGCGAGCGAGCTCGCATACGCGGGCGAGGGCTACGCGTTCGCGCTGACCCGGTTCGCCGAACCGCGCGACGCCGCGATCCTCGTCGCGTTCCTGGAGCGCCACCTGCCGACGGGACTGGCCTACGGCCAGGGCTACGTGCTGGACTCGCTGGTACATCTCGACACCCTGCTGGGCACGAACCACGCGGCACGGATCCTCGATCCGGCCGGGCCGTGGTGGCGGCCCGGGCTCGCCGCCGACGATCCGAACGGGTTCGGTGACCGGATCGCCAGGGTGTCCGCGCTGGTCGAGGAGACCGCGCCGAAAGCCGGGCGTGGCGACGACAAACCCATAGGTGCGCCCGGCCTTGGTCGGGATCGCCGCAGCGCGGGCTGTCCGGCGGCGTTCGGGTCTTGCCATGTCCGCGGTAGATAACGATACTTTCGGTAACGTATTGTCGGTGTCTCCTAGGTCACGCCTGGATAACACTGTCGTCACCACACCCCGTACCACCCGCCGGCCACGGCGATAATCACCCTCCGCGTCATCGGGGGAACCCCATCACGAGCCAGGAGTCGCAGACGATGCCAGCACAGACGCCGCCGTCCACCGTTCAGAGCGGGCGGACGCCGGTGCCGGCCGGCCGCGAGATCGCGGGCCCGGACCACGCGCCACATGCTCGGATCCTCGGCCTCGGGGTGTACCGCCCGCGCCGCGTCATCACGAACGAGGAACTCTGCACCTGGATCGACTCGACCGACGAGTGGATCAGGACGAGGTCCGGGATCATCGAGCGCCGCTGGGCCGGACCCGATGAGACGCTGGCGGCCATGTCCGTCCAGGCGGCGTCCGCGGCGCTGGCCGAGGCCGGAATCGCTGCGGCTGACGTCGGCTGCGTGATCCTGGCGACGGTGTCGCACCTCGAGCAGACGCCTGCGCTCGCCCCCCAGATCGCCCACCAGCTCGGCGCGGTCAACGCTGCGGCTTTCGACATCTCGGCCGGGTGCGCCGGATTCTGTCACGGGGTGGCGCTCGGCAAGGACATGATCCATGGCGGCAGCGCCCGCTACGTGCTGGTCATCGGCGCGGAGCGGCTGACCGATCTCATCGACCAGCACGACCGGGCGACGGCGTTCATCCCCGGGGACGGCGCGGGCGCCGTGGTGATCGGCCCGGCACAGCAGCCGGGCATCGGCCCGGTCGTGTGGGGCGCGGACGGCGGACTGTCCCGCGTGATCAGCCAGACCCGCGACTGGAAGTCGTTCGCCGACGACCCCAGCGGGCCCCGACCCTTCTGGCAGATGTCCGGTCAGCAGGTGTTCCGGTGGGCCTCCTACGAGATGGCACCCGTGGCGCAGCGCGCGCTGCAGGCCGCCGGCATCACCGTCGACGAACTCGACGCCTTTATTCCGCACCAGGCGAACATGCGGATCATCGACACGATGACCAGAGCGTTGAAGCTCCCCGCCGACGTGCCGGTGGCCCGGGACATCGCCGAGGCGGGCAACACCTCGGCCGCGTCGATCCCGCTGGCGATGGAGCGGATGCGGCGCGACGGCCAGGCCCCCCGAGGGGGAACGGCGCTGCTCATCGGCTTCGGCGCCGGGCTCTCGTACGCCGCACAGGTGGTGACGCTGCCCTAGTGGCCCGCCGGGGTGGTGCGGTGCCCGGTGACCCGCGAAGCCGGCAGCATGCCGGCTTTCGCCTGTCCGGTCATCGCCGCCCCGTCGACGGTGACGTCGAAGGTGAGGTTCAGCCGCATCGGCCGGGTGATCGACTGGGCCCACGTGAGCCGAGCGCCGTGCTGCTCGAGTCCGGTGAGTTCGACCTGCTCGCCGTGGCGGACGTCGCGCATCGTGCCGGTCAGCTGATCGTCGCGCAGGGTGAGGGTGAGGACGGTGTGCTGGCGGCCGAGTGGCGTCAGGATGGAGAGCTCCCACGTGCCTTCGACCGGCGGATGCTGCACGTTCACGCCGCCGCCTGCACGGTGGCGGGCCTGCGCCAGACGGTGCCGCGCCGCTCGTAGGCGAACAGCCGTTCCACGGCCAGCGCCGTCTCCGGGCCGAGTTCCCGGTCGAGCAGATACAGTCCCAGGTCCAGGCCGGAGGTCACGCCGGCGGCGGTGACCAGGTCGCCGTCGTCGACGACACGGGCGTCGACGGGCACGGCGCCGGTCGCGCCGAGCAGGTCCATACCCAGGTGGTGGGTCGTGGCGGGCCGGTTCTCCAGCAGTCCGGCCATCGCGAGGATCATCGACCCGCCGCACACGGTGGCCACCGTGACGCCGTCACGGTCGAGCGCCTGAGCGAGCAGAGTGGGCAGGCCGGTCTCGAGGGTGCGGCCGAGGATCACCGGGATGCTGTCGTCGGCGGGCTCACCGTCGCCGGGCAGAAGCCCGGCCGCGCCCGGTACGACGATCAGGTCCGCGCGTTGCGGGTCGAGCCGGGTGGTGGCCTGCAGCGTCAGCAGGCCCAGCCCACTGGGCACCGTACGCGGGCCTTCGGCACTGACGAGTTCGACGTCGATGGCGCGGTCGGTGACCGCCCCGGCGGCAGCGAGGACCTCGTAGGGGGCGATGACGTCGAGCGAATCGAATCCGTCGAACAACACGAACTGAGCGAGCATCGGGGAACCAGACCTCCTTGGTGGTTCCTCGACGCTAACCAGCGGGCAGGGCCGGCAGAAGTGGCTGGATTGCCATCATGCAACGGGTTCTCGCCAACCGGTTTCGGACGCTGCGCTGCCATGAAGCTCCACTGCACGGCGCTGGCTGAAACCCGGTGCCTTCTATAGTTCTGGCCATGCACATCGTGGCGGTGCTCGCCCTCGACCAGGTCATCCCGTTCGACCTGGCCACACCCATCGAGGTGTTCTCCCGCACCCGCCTGCCCGACGGCCGCGTCCCGTACCGTGTCCGGGTCTGCGGCGCGACACCCACCGTCGACGCGGGCGCGTTCACCCTGCAGCCGCCGTGGGGCCTGGACGCCCTCACCACTGCGGACACGATCGTCCTGCCGGGCAGCGCCGACCTCGAACGCGTACCCGAAGAGGTTCTCGACGCCCTGCGTGCGGCAGCCGCCCGTGGCACCCGCATCGCCTCGATCTGCTCGGGCGCGTTCATTCTCGCCGCGACCGGGCTGCTCGACGGGCAGCGCGCCACCACCCACTGGATCGCCGCCGGGCTGCTGGCCCGACGCCACCCGGAGATCGACGTCGACCCGGACGTGCTCTACGTCGACAACGGGCAGTTGCTGACCTCAGCCGGCGCGGCCGCCGGCCTGGACCTGTGCCTGCACCTGATCCGCCGCGACCACGGCTCCGCGGTGGCCGCCGACGCGGCGCGGCTGTCGGTCATGCCGCTGGAACGCGAAGGCGGCCAGGCCCAGTTCGTCGTTCACGATCAGCCGCCCACGCCGCGCGGCTCCCGGTTCGAACCGGTCCTCACCTGGATGGAGGACAACTGCGCCGCCGACCTCAGCCTCGACGACATCGCCGCCCGAGCCGGGATGAGCACCCGGTCGCTCAACCGGCGCTTCCGCGAGCAGACCGGAACCACCCCGCTGCAGTGGCTGCTGCGGGCCCGCATCCGCCGCGCCCAGCACCTGCTCGAAGCCACCAGCCAACCCGTCGACCGGATCGGGGCTCAGGTCGGCTTCGGCTCGCCCACCGCGTTCCGCGACAGGTTCAAGCGCATCGTCGGCACCAGCCCGCAGCACTACCGCACCACCTTCCGGCATCGGGAGTCCGCTCCGTCATGATCATGCGAGGTGCTCCGGTCCGGGCTCAGGCGTCCGGTTCTTCCGGAAGCTTGCCGGGGTTGAGCAGCCCCTGCGGGTCGTTGGCGGCCGCCGCGGCGCGGATGCCGGGCAGGGCCGGGCCGTCCAGCAGCCAGGTGTGCGGGTCGACGACGTGCACACCGAGCGCGCGCAGCCGCTCGACCCCGGCGTACAGCGTCGCCGCGTCGTGGAACGGGGCCAGCAGCAGGCCGCCGAAGCCCCGTCCGCGCACCGGGTCGGCCGGGTCGAGGTAGGGGCGCATGCCGTCAAGGTGCAGCATCGAGCCCGGCAGGGCCGCGCGGACCGCGTCCGGGTCGGTGACCAGCGGCGCGCCGCCGACCTGCAGATGGCACAGCTCCGGCCGGGCCTTCTTGGCCCGCAGCGTGACGTGGTTGAACGACAGCGTCGACACGTAACCGACCGCACCGGCGTCGACCTTGTCGACGCGGCCGCCGTGCGCGGCGACGATCTCGGCGACGGCGTTCACGACTCCGGTGTCCACCACGGCCCGCAGGCTGTGCCTGCCCTCGGGCAGCGCCGGGTCGGCGGGGTAGGTGGCGACCAGCGCAGGCTCGTCCACTGATACCAGCCGTGGTGCCGGATCGAGGCGGAGCAGGGCCAGCCCGGCCCGGGTCGCATCCGCGCCCGCGTGGCCGGGGAACGAGGCGAGTACCGCGGTCCAGTCCCTGGCCGGGGCGAGTTTCACGGTGGCCGTGGCGATGATCCCGGTGACGCCGTAGGCGTGCAGGTACGGCAGGCACTGTGCGCCGTACACGCGGCGGGGTTCGTCCTGTGGCGGGCAGCCCACCACCTCCAGGGCCTGCACGAAGCCGTCCCAGAGCCAGCCGTGCTCGATCGAGCCGAGCCCGCCCGCGCCGCCGCCGAGGAAGCCGCCGATGGTGCTGCCGACGGTGGTCGGCATCATCGCGATCTCCTGGCCGGTGCGCCGGGCCGCGGCCTCCAGCGCGACGAAGGTGGCCCCGGCCTGCGCGTGTATCCAGCCGTTGCCCACCTCGAGGATGCGGTCGGCGTCGCTGAGGTCGATGACCACACCGCCGGCCAGCGGCACGGCCTGGCCGTAGTTGCCGGTGCCGCGGCCCCGGGGCACCACGGGCACCCCGTGCGCGTGTGCCAGGCGTACAGCGGCCTGCAGTTGCCCGGTGCCGTCCGGCCGCACCACGACGTCGGCGAGCCGCTCGGGCAGTACGGCTGACAGCAGCGGCGACAGGTAGGCCCCGTCGCGGGATGCGGCCAGGCGCGCCGACTCTCCGGTGGTGACGCGGTCGTCCGGCAGGGCGGCGGCGAGTGCGTCGAGGAATGCGGCGAGAGCCGCCGGGCCGGGGGCCCGGCGGCTCGCCCGCTCGGCGACGTGCGCCAGCGGAGGTGGTTCCACGGTGCTCACGAGGTCAGCTCAGCCCGATCGCCGGGTCGATGAACTCGTTGGTCACCAGGTCCTGGGCGGTCAGGCCCGCCTTGATCTCCTTGCGCTGGCCGGCGTAGATCGGGCCGACGATGCCGATGACCTGCTTGACCCGGTCGACGTCGAAGTCGCCCAGGGTGGCGTTGCCGCCGTTGCCGACGATCTTCAGCTTGAGCTGCTGCTCGACGCTGAAGGCCGCCTGGTCCTTGCTGTAGGCGAAGCCCTTGTACGCGTCGTTCAGCTTGATGATCAGCTCGTTGGTCGTCGCGAAGTTCTTCACGTACTCGACCTGCGAGCGCTGGATGATCGGGACCAGGCGCTTGAGGCAGGCGGCGTGCTCGGCCTTCTTGTCCGCGCGCACCACGACGGCCTCGGGGTAGATCGGGTAGCCGGTGTCGTGGATGAGCTGGAACTTGACCGGCTTCTTCCACTGCGGCAGTGCCTTCTCGTACACGAACGGCTCGTTGGTGGCGAAGCCCTGCTGGGCGATCTTGCCCTTCTCGGACAGGAAGCGGGTGGGGCTGCCGTCGTACGCGCCGTCGACCTGGCCGCGGCGCAGGATGCCGGACCCGGTCAGGTAGTCCATGTAGGTCGCGCCGTTGAAGAACAGCACGGGGGTGTTCGTCTTGCCGATGTCGACGATCGAGTTGAAGCCCGGGTTCGTCGCCGGGTCCCACATGATCATGTAGGGCGCGATGTCGAACGGCGCGACGACCGCGACGACCGGCTGCTTGGCCGACAGGCCGATCGCGTCGTCGGTGGCGACCTGGCCCAGCATGATCGACGGGTCGGCGTACATCTGCGCGCCGGCGTTCTGGAAACCGATCGCCGGACCGCCCGCGCGGATCTCGATGTTCACGCCGGTGCTCTGCCCGCCGGACATCAGCGGCCCGGTGACCTTCTTGGCCCCGGCGTCGATCGTCGGCGTGGGACCCAGCAGGTGGTAGAGCGCGCCGTGCTCGGCCTCGGGCGTCCACGCCGCCTGCACCACCACCGTCGCCGGGCACACCGCGGCCAGGTCGATGGAGCCGCTGCCCGCGCTGGGCGCCGGGACCGTGGGGGTGTCGCCGCCGGACTGGCAGCCCCCGGCCAGCAGCATCGCGACCAGCGCGGTCGCCGCGCCGGCCCGGCGCGATGGCCGTCGAGATGCGGGAAGGGTCTTCATGGATCTCCTTTTTGAGAGGTGGGGGTGGGGTGGGGCGGTCAACGGGCCGCACCGCCGGTGTCGGGCCGGTGGTGCTGCGAGGAGTGCCAGGCGGTGGCCCGGCGGGCTAGGACGCCGAACAGCCAGAACACCGCCACGCCGAACGCCGAGGCCAGGAACACCGCGGCGAAGAGCATCTCGGACTGCAGGCGGCGCGGGTACACGTAGATGAGCTGGCCGAGGCCGGGATCGCCCTGCTGGAAGAAGAAGTCGCCGACGATCGCGCCGATGACCGCCGCCCCGGCGGAGATGCGCAACCCGATGAGGATCGCGGGCAGCGCGGCGGGCAGCTGCAGCTTGACCAGCCGGGTCAGCCGCCCGGCGCGGTGCAGGGTGAACAGGTCGTGCAGCGCGGGGTCGACCGAGCGCAGGCCGAACAGCGAGTTGGCCACGATCGGGAACAGCGCGATGAGCACGCACGTCAGCACCCGGCTGGAGAAGCCGAAACCGAACCAGAACCCGAACAGCGGCACCAGGGCCAGGATCGGCACGGTCTGCAGCGCCACCGCGTACGGGTACAGCGAGCGCTCCACCCAGCGCGCCTGGCTCATCAGGATCGCCAGCGCCAGGCCGAGCACCGCGGCACAGACCAGCCCGGTCACCGCGACCTCGGCGGACAGCCGCAGCGCGGCCAGCAGTTCGGCGAGGTTGACCGGGTCGCCGAAGCCGACCTTGACGACCTCGTGCGGCGCGGGCAGCAGGAAGCGCCGGTCGGCGTCGATCAGCACGTAGCTGCCGAAGTACCACGCGGCCAGCACCAGCGCGGCCACCAGTGCGGGCGGCGCCAACCGCCGCGTCTGGCGGGTCAGGACACTCGTCATGCGGCGACCTCGATTCGATCGGCGGCCGGGTCGCCCTGCAGCAGAGCGGTCACCTGCGAGGTCAGCTCGGTGAAGGCGGGGGAGAAGCGCACCTCGGGCGGGCGGGGGTACGGCAGCGGCACCGCCACCTCGCCGACCAGCCGCCCCGGGCGGTCGGCCATCACGAGCACCCGCTGCGACAGGTAGACCGCCTCGGCGACCGAGTGGGTGACCAGCAGTCCCGCGAAGCCGTCCGCGGCGAACAGCTCCTGCAGGTCGTCGCCGAGCCGGCCGCGGGTGATCTCGTCGACGGAGCCGAACGGCTCGTCGAACAGCATCAGGTCGGGTCGGCCGGTGAGGGTGCGAGCGAGTGACACCCGCATCCGCATGCCGCCGGACAGGGTGCCGGGCAGCGCGTCGGCGACGTGGGACAACCCCACCCGCCGCAGCGCGTCCTCGGCCCGCTCCCGGCGCTCGCGCGCGGGCACCCGGGTCAGTTCGCCTGCCAGCTCGACGTTGCGCCGTACGCTGCGCCAGGGCAGCAGGGTCGGGTCCTGGAACACGAAGCCGAGCTGCTCGCCGGCGCGGGTGACCGTGCCGGCGGTCGGTTCGAGCAGCCCGGCGGCCAGCCGCAGCAGGGTGCTCTTGCCGCAGCCGGAGGGTCCGACCACGGCGGTGAACTCACCGGCGGCCAGGGACAGGGTCACCCCGTCGAGGGCGACGGTGCCGCCGGGATATCGCACGCCGACCGCCTCCATCGTCAGGGCGGGTCTGCCGTCGTCGGTCACGCGGTGTGTCCTATCTGTGCAGGGTGGTCGTCCGGGTCGTGCCGGGTGACCGTGGTGCGGGCGACGATCCGCCCGTCGTGGATCACCAGCCGGTGGGCGGTGGCGGTGGCGAGCGCCTCGCGCAGCGAACCCGCGCGTACGGCCAGCAGCTCGGCGGGCGAGCCGGGCGCGACGGTGACCGGGGGCAGGCCGGCGGCTTCGCGGGCCTGGGCGCTGACGGCGTCGTAGGCGGTCTCGGGGGTGTCGTGGCCGGCGAGCACCAGCAGTGCGGCCGTCTCCAGGGGGTCGCCGCGGCCGAGGATCTGGAACGGGTCCTGCAGGTTGTCGCCGCCTGCGGCGACGGTGACGCCCGCAGCGCGCAGCGTGCGCAGCGCGGTCAGCCCGCGCGGCACGGCCCGTTCGTGGTCGCGTCCCTGCAGGAACAAGTTGGTCTGTGGCAGGCACGCGACCGCGATCCCGGCCCGGGCCACCTTGTCGGCGATGCGCCCGGCCTGGTCGGGGTCCATCATGCCGAGGCTGACGCAGTGCCCGGCCAGCACGCCGTGCGGGAAGCCGGTCGCCGTCACCGCGTCGGCCAGCAGCTCCAGTGAGCACGGATCGGGGTGCAGCCACTCGTCCACGTGCAGGTCGAGCGGGACACCGTGGCGCGCCGCGAGAGCCAGGCAGATCTCGATGCAGCCCGCCGGATCCGGGTCGAGCCCCGGGCACGCCCCGACCGCGTCGGCGCCCGCCGCCAGCGCGTCGGCCAGCAGGGCCCGGTTCACGGCTCCTGCGGCGCCGGTCAGCGGCGTGGCCGCGAACGCGGTGACCTGCACGGTGCAGCCGGCGGCGTCGTCGCGCACCGCGAGCACGGCCTGCAGCGCGCGCAGGCCGATCCCCTCGCCGAGGTCGGCATGGGTGCGCACGGCCGTCGCGCCGTGGCCGAGGTAGGCGTCCAGGGCCGCGCGGGCAGAGGTCTCGAGCTGCTCGCGGGTCAGCGACGGCCGGTATGCCAGCCAGGCGGTGACCGCGCCGAACAGGTCCCCGGCCGGGTTGGGCACGGCGTCGGCGCTCAGCGCCTTGTCCAGGTGCGCGTGGATCTCCGCCGGGGCGGGCAGCAGCAGGTGCCCGGCGAGGTCGACGGCCAGGGTGCCGGAGGCGTCCCCGGTGCCCGCCGGATCGACCCGGGCGATCAGCCCGTCCTGCACCCGTACGTCGACACGGCGTCCATCGGCGAGCAGCGCCGCCCGCAGCAGCAGCGGCCCCCCGGTCACGGCCGGGGCTCCGGGCTGCTCCAGCGGGCCGCCGCCGACGCGAGCTCGACCGGGTAGACCAGCCGGTAGGCGTGGTCCTGCCACTGCTCGACCACGGCGGCGGCGAACTGGTTCTGGCCGTCGTCGCCGAAGCGCACCCCGTCCCACGGCATGATCATCTGTACCGCGGACAGGGAGGTCCGGCGCAGCGCGGTGCGGATCGCGGCGGCATCGGCCGAGCCGGCCGCGTCCACCGCCGCGGCCAGCGCCATCGTCGCGGTGAAGGCGTCGGCGGCGACGGCGCTCATGGGTTTGCCGTAGCGCTGCTCGTACAACTGCGCGACGAGCCGGGCGGTCGGGTCGCGCCGGGCCAGCTCGGCCGACCACGGCACCGCCCGCAGCAGCGCGGCTCCGCTGTCCGGTCGTTCGAGCAGCCGGAAGCCCTGGCCCAGGCCGAACAGCGTCGGCCGCTCGGCGGTCTGCCCGACGGCGTCGGCGACGGCCCGGGCTCCGGCCGCGGTCTGCGCCCACGCCACCACCGTTTGTCCGGCCGTCTCGGCGAGCCGGTCGCGTAGCTGCGCCGTGTCGGGCGCGGCCGCGCTCACCGTCAACGACGTGCCGATCGGCACCGCCGCCCGGCGGGCCAGCTCCCGCAGGTTCGTCACGGCCGCGGTGGAGCCGCCCCGCCCGGTCTCGGTGACCAGGGTGATCCCGCCCGGGTCGGCGCCGCGGCGGGCCAGCAGCGCGAACGCCGCCTCGGCGAGCCGGCTGTCGCTCGGCCCGGTCCGGAAGTACCAGTCGATGCCCAGCTCGGTGAGGTAGTCGTCGGTGCTGCGCGCGTCGAGCAGCGGCACCCGCAGCCGCTGCGCCTGGCTGGCCGCGGCCTCGGCGATCTCCGTGGACTCCGCCAGCACCAGCCCGGCCACGTGCTCCTGCTCGGCGAGCGCGGTCAGCGCGGCGGAGGCGGCCTCGGTCCCGCCCGCGGTGTCGCGGGTGGCCAGGCCCAGCCGTGCGCCACCCCGCCCCGGCAGGCCCGTCCCCGCGGCCAGCGGCAGCGGCAGATCGGGATGGTCGTCGTTGACGACGTCGACGGCCAGCCGTGCGCCGTTCACCGCGTCGACGCCCCACCCGGCGTCGGGGCCGCTCAGCGGGGCGAGCACGCCGACCGCGGCCGGCTGCGGGGTGTCCGTCGTGGTCGTGCATCCGGCGGCCGACAGGACGACCGAGGCCAGGCAGCACGCCAGGCGCAGCCGATTCATGGGACGCACGCTCCGTTGTGGAATAACTAACCAGTGCCGATGATCGTGGACCGGGGTATCCTTTCGTGCGCGACTGAGAGTTTCAAGCCCTGGCGTCGTATGTGTTCCGTTAAATAAGTTCATCCCGGATGTACTTGCTGCGGCGCGAGGGCCGACGGTTAGATGTGTGGAGCAATATCCAGATCACTCTGATGTGGACTGAACAAAGTGTACGGAGGTCGTCCGGTGACGGATCAAGGGCGTCGCAACGGGCGGGCGACCGGGGCACATCGCCGCTCTTCGCCGCTGCGCACACGGCTGTGGCGGGTGCCCACCAAGCTCGCGGCGGTGCTCACGGTGCCGCTGCTGGGCTTCCTGGTCGTCGCCGGGGTGCAGATCTCCGATTCCGTGCGCACCGCCGCGGACCTCGACGCGTTCTCCCACCAGGTCGCTCTCGGCGACGAGATCGCCGCACTGGTCCACGAGCTGCAGAACGAACGCGACCGCTCCGTCGGCATGCTGGTCTCGCTGTCGACGGCGGGCTCGCCGGTCCGTGACGTCGCCGCTCTGGCCCCCGAGCGCACCGCGGTCGACCGCGCCGCGGCCCGCTGGCGTACGGCCGCCGGGGAGCTGGCCGCCGACCCCGCGTTGGCCGGTCCCTACCGGGCCGCCCGGGACCGGCTCGACCAGGTGGCGCCGGTGCGCGCCGGGATCGGCGGCGGCTGGCTGCGCGCCCAGGCCGCCTTCGACGCGTACTCCGGTGTCATCGCCGCCCTGCATGCGCTGCTGCCGTCCCCGGTCGACGTCGTCGGGGACGCCGCGCTCGGCCGGCAGGTGCGCGGCTTCAGCAACCTGGCACGGGCCAAGGAACTCACCGCGCAGATCCGCGGCCGCCTCTACATGCTCTGCTACGGCGCCGCCTTCGAGTCCGCGCCGGGCGCACGCCTGGCGCAGGCCCGCGCCCAGCGGCAGGCCGCGCTGGCCGGCTTCCGCGCCGACGCCGACCCGGCGCAGGTCTCCCGCTTCGAAGACGTCGTCGCGGGTCAGGCCGTACGCAACGCCAACCGGCTCGCCGAGACGATCGTCGCCGCGGAACCCGGATCGGGCGTGGACCCGCAGCAGTGGTGGTCGGCCAGCACCACCGAACTCGAACAGCTGCGCACGGTGGAGCAGGACCTGCTGGCCGGCGCGTCCGAAGCGGTCGCCGCGGCGAGCGGCAGCCGCTGGCTCACCACACTGTTCGGCTCGCTGGTCACCATCGTGCTGCTGCTGGCGGCGCTGCTGATGTCCATCGTGATCGGCCGGAACATGGCTTCGACGCTGCGCTCGCTGCGCGCCCAGGCGCTGATCGTCGCCGAGATCGCGCTGCCGGGCGTCATCGAGCAGCTGCGGCTGTCACCGACCGCCGCACTGCCGGTGCACGTCGAACCGATCGTGGTCGGCTCACAGGACGAGGTGGCCGAGGTCGCCGAGGCGTTCACCGCCGTGCACCTGAGCGCAGTGCGCCTGGCGGCCGAGCAGGCCAGCATGCGGCGCAACGTCAACGAGATCTTCATCAAGCTGTCCCGGCGCAGCCAGACCCTGGTGGAACGGCAACTGCAGCTGCTCGACACGATGGAGTCGGCCGAGGTCGACCCGGACAAGCTGGGCAACCTGTTCCGGCTCGACCACCTCGCCGCCCGCCTGCGCCGCAACGACGAGAACCTGCTCGTGCTGGCCGGTGGCGACACCGCCCGGCACTGGAACCGGCCCAAGGACCTCAACACCATCGTGCTGGCGGCCACCGCCGAGGTGGAGCACTACCAGCGGGTGCACCACGACACCCCCGACGGGGTCTTCGTGGTCGGCCACGCGGTCGCCGACGTGGTCAACCTGCTTGCCGAACTGCTGGAGAACGGCACCGCCTTCTCCCCGCCCGACACCGTGGTGCAGGTGCGCGGGCACGCCCTCGCCGACGGCTCGGCCGAGCTGGTCGTCGCCGACGACGGCATAGGAATGTCCGCGCAGCTGCTCGCCGAGGCCAACAGCCAGGTGTCGGAGCCGGTCAGTATCGACACCTCCGCGGCCGAGCGGATGGGCCTGGTCGTGGTCGGGCACCTGGCCCGTCGGCACGGCATCACCGTGCACCTGGCTTCCGGCATCCGCGGCGTCACCGTGCGGGTGCGCCTGCCCGAGGCGCTGATCGCGCCGGAGCCCGCCGACGAGCCTGACGCCGCGCCGCCCGGCGGCGACCCCGACGCCGACACGTCGGCTCTGTCGACGCTGCGCCGCCGGGTGCCGACCCGGTCCGAGGACGTGTTGACCCCCGACCGCCGGTCGCCCAGCATCTGGTGGACCCGCGACGCCGACGAGCAGCCGGCCACCGCGGCGGCGGCCGAGCCCGTCCCGGAGCCACCGGCGTTGACCAAGGCCGGGCTGCCCGCTCGCACCCGCCGGGCGGTGCCGCAGGCGAACCAGGTGGCGGCC
This sequence comes from Catellatospora sichuanensis, assembly GCF_007483665.1. Taxonomy (GTDB): domain Bacteria; phylum Actinomycetota; class Actinomycetes; order Mycobacteriales; family Micromonosporaceae; genus Catellatospora; species Catellatospora sichuanensis. The sequence continues at coordinate 15,789 of NZ_VIQO01000014.1, read as the reverse complement.
ACTCGCTACGAGGCCGACCCGGACGCGCTCGGCGACACGCTCACCAGGCTCTACGAGGGCGTGCGGCGGGCCGAGGCGGAGGACGGACCGGAAGCGGTCGCGGCGACCGAGCCGCAGGCGACCTCGCCCGAGCCGCCGGCCGCGAGCGAGCCGGAACAGGACGACGCCGAGGGGCGGACCGAGGCGGAGCGGCAGCTGACACAGCCGGCCGGCAAGTGACAGGAGAGTGGGACGGAAATGGCGATCAGCGCAGCGGCGCGTGACTTCAACTGGCTCATCAACGGATTCGCCGAGCGCGTGGCCGGTGTCGTGCACACCGTGGTCGTCTCGTCGGACGGCCTGCTGGTGGCGGCCTCGGACCGGCTGCCGCGCGACAGCGCCGACCAGTTCGCGGCGGTGACGTCCAGCCTGGTCAGCGTGACCAAGAGCGCGGCGACCCTGTTCGACGGGGACTCGGTGCGCCAGACCGTGGTCGAGATGGGCCGCGGCTTCCTGCTGGTGATGCCGATTCGCGACGGCTCGATCCTGGCCTCGCTGACCGCCGCCGGGGCCGACGTGGGCGTGGCCGGCTACGAGATGGCCAAGCTGTGCAAGCAGGCCGGTGAGGTGCTCACCCCGGCGATCCGCGCCGAGCTGCAGCAGTCGTTGCCGCAGGTTCAGCATGTCGGCTGAACCGCGGCACGCCGCTCACCCGGCGAGCACGCGGCGCAGCTCGGCCATCGCGCGATCGGTGTCCCAGCGCGCGAGCTCCGGCCAGGTGTAAGCCCGGCGCAGCTGCTCCAGCGCGCGGACTCCGACCAGGTAGCCGATCCGGTCGGGCAGGTGGTGCCCGGCGTTGAGGGTCAGGTAGCGCCGCTGCGTGTCGGGGTCCGTCGAGTCCAGACACGCCAGGATCTCCGCTTGCGCGGCGGACAGCACCTGCTCGCATTCAGCCAGCCAATCCTCGTGTCCAGGGCCGAACCACAGGTGCTCGGCGGGTCCGTACTCCGGCAGCAGTTCGGTGGTGAGCAGGGTGGCGAAGCCCTCGGCGAAGATGCCGTGCCCGAGGGGGCCGTCCTGCGGCCACGGTGTGGCGGGCATCGGCAGCTGGATCGCGTGCGCCATCTCGTGTGCGGCGAGGATCCTTGCCGCGGTGGCGTGCGGCACCTGCTCGACCGCCAGGAACAGGGTGTGCCTGCCGTCGACTTTGCTGACCCAGCCGTTCGATTTGGCCAGGCCGACCATGCTGACGCAGCGCACGGTCCGGTCCTCGGCCTGCAGCACCGGTGCCACCAGCCGGGCGGCCTGCTCGATCCAGCCGGCGGCGAGCGGCGCGTTGGCCGTGATCCGGCCGATCAGCTCGGGGTAGCGCACGAGCGCGGGTCCGGGATCCGGTTCGCCGCCGTCACGGGTGACGTCCCCGACGACCTCGGGATGACGGGCGGCGTACTCCCGCCACAGGATGAGCTGCCGGGCCGGGGGAGCGTCCGCGGCCTGCCGCCAGAAGTCGAGGAAGGCGGGGACCAGATCGCGTACCAGGGCGGGCATCCGGCGATGGTATCCGCGTTCTCGTGGGGCCGGGGGTGGCGCCGGGTGCCGCCTGCGGGCGCCGCACATCGCTTGATCGAGCGCTCTCGTGCGACGATGAGCGCCGGGTCACCGTCTACGAGTTGGAGTGATTCATGCGCTGGGTGTGGCTGGTAATCGGAGTGCTGCTGGTGCTGTCGGGGATCGTGTGGACATTGCAGGGCCTGGACCTGCTCGGCCAGTCCGGCGGCATGAACGGACAGCAGCTCTGGGCGTTCATCGGCCCGGTCACCGCGGTCGTCGGGGTGCTGCTGATTCTTCTCGGGCTGCGGCGTCCGACCGACCGGTAGGCCCACGGCGACGGCGCCGCCGATTCCGGTCCATGGCCACGACGCGGCGTGGGTGCGGGCGCGCAGCCCGAATCGCCTGCTCGCTGAGCAGTTGCCCACGATCGAATTGTGGGTGCCTTACTGCGTAGGGTGTGAATGAACACGGCTGTGCCTGGCACGCGCGATGCGCCGAAATCACATCAGGTCTGTGGAAAGCTTGCTCATTTGCGGCCGCACAGCGCATAGTTCCAGTACACCCCCGTCTCGTCGTAAGGAATGCCGCAGTGTTTGCAGACAACCTTTCGCCTGTACGTCCCGATCTGAGTGCAATGACGGAAATGACGCACGAGGCGATGGTTGCGCGATGGCAGCAGGGCCTGGTCACGCCGATGTCCTCGACGATCAACACCTTTGCCAAGACCGACGGCAGCTGGTGGACCGTGAGCGACGGTTCATGGCAGCGGGTTCCGGAGAGCGCGCGCAGCGAGCAGCTCGACTACCACCATGACCGCTTCGCGTCCACCTGCCAGGCCAAGGGCCCGGCGGGGACGAACTCACCCTGGGGCGCCTCCAGCCCGGGAAGTGTGACCGGGCGTCGGTAGCCGTCGCGGATCACCGCGACCCGGTTGCCGGGAGCTTCGAAGAACGGGCCGGTGAGGCCCAGGCCGCGCAGCGACGCGGGTCCTGGGCGGCACCGGCCCGATGGCGTCAGTGACCCGCGTCGGCCGACACGGGCGGCGCGGCGGCCGGATCGGTGTCGGTGTCCCGGCCGGTCCGCAGCGCGAGCCGGTCCAGCACCAGCACCTGCACTGCGCCGACGGCGGCCGCGACGACGAGCAGGACCGGCAGCGGATACAGCCAGCCGATCGGCACCGCGTCCTGGACACCGAACAGCTGGATCGCCTGGAGCACGACGACCTGCATCGGGGCGCTGTCGATCTCGTAGCCGGCGATGATCGGCCACAGCGTGTCCTGTGCCTGCACGACCCACGTGATCAGCGCGGCGAGACCGACGACCGGCAGCGCCGACGTCCAGCGGACGCCCCTGAACAGCAGCGCCGACCCGAACAGCACCGGGATCGTCAGCGACGCGGGCGGGATCAGGAACAGGAACGCGCTGCCGTCCTCGGTGCGGTGCATCCAGGCGTCGGGCGCGAGTCCGGCCAGTCCCACGAACAGCCACGGCGCGAACGGCAGCAGTAGCAGCTCACTTCGGCGGCCGAGCGGCCGCAGCGCGCCGATGCCGTATCCGGCCAGGGCCGCGGCCAGCACCCCGACGATCGTGGAGATCAGCGGCGGCAGCCAGGTGGAGGCCAGGTGGGTGAACAGGCTCCCACGCACGGCCGCGGTGTCGAAGCCGACCGAGTTCAGCAGCCACGGGGTGAGCCCGGCCAGGCCGAGCAGCAGCAGACCGCCGGCGACGACGGAGGCGGCGACCCGCCATCCGGCGGTGCTCGCCGGGGCCGTGCCCTGCTCCGCCGACGCGGGCTGGTCCGCGGGCACGATCCGGGCACGGGACAGGATCAGCCAGACCGCGACGCCGATGCCGAGGACCGCCAGCAGCAGCCCCAGCAGGACCGCGACGGCCGAGGCCGCGCCCAGTTGGAAGGTGCGGAACGCCTGATCGAAGATCAGCACCGCCGGGGTCGCGTACCGCGGGCCGTCGGGGGTCCTGCCCAGCACGTAGGGGAAACCGAACGACTGCAGGCCGATCGCCAGCGCCGACGCGGCGATGACGCCGCTGACCAGCAGCGTGCCCGCCCAGGCATCGCGCGGCCGGGTGGAGCGCCGGAACACCAGCAGGAACGCGGTCGCGCCGAGCCCGACGGCCGCCCCGAAGTAGGTGAGGTACTGCGCCAGCAGCGGGTTCGCGCCGTCGGACAGGTCGAACGTGAGCACCCAGGACGCGGCCGCGCCCGCGGTGGCCAGGGCGGCCATCGGCAGCGCGAAGGCGATGCGGGCCGTCCACCGGCCGGGTCGGCCGGCCCGGGCGGCGAGATACGCGAGTATGCCCCCGCCGCCGATCGCCGTGAGCGTCACCAGCACCGCGAAGACCAGCGGCCAGACCAGCGACCCGGCGAAGTCGGAGAACGAGTCCGCGAAATTCTCCAGCCCGACCTGCTCCGCATCGCGGCCGAGCATGTCGACGTCGGTGAAGCTCGCCAGCAGGGTCCGCACGGTCGGCACGACGTAGCCGCTGAGCAGCAGCAAGAGCGCCGGTATGACGGCCAGGAGTCCGAAAAGGACGCTGCCGGGGCGGGTCGAGGTCTTCGGTGCAGTCTCGGTCACAGAAGTCGATGCTAGTGCCTTCCTGTGACGCCGGCACCTGCCGCGTCCGACCGAAATGGACGGTGCGGCACCTCGGGCGTACGGGGGACGGGCAGACAGGCGCCAGGGTGCTTCAATGCCTCATATGTCGTTCTCCTCCACCCTCGCGGCGATCGACGGCTGGCTGGCCGAGTACGCGCCGCTGACCCTGCGCGACCTGCCCCCGCCCGCGACAGCGGCGGAGCTGGCGGCGGTCCGAGCGCAGCTCGGCGTGGACCTGCTCAAGGACGTGGAGGAGCTGCTGCGCTGGCACAACGGGGCCGGGCGGGCCAGGCCGCCGTTCTGCCTGGCCCCGGGTTTCGCCTTCCTCGGCACGGCCGACATGGTCGCCATGTCCCGGCGGCGCATCGCCGAGGACGCGGACCGGCCCATGTGGCGCAGCTGGAACCGGCAGTGGCTGCCCGTCGCCTCCGGCAGGCGGGGCTCGTGCCTGGCCGTGGACCACGCCGAAAGCGACACCCACGGCAACGTCGTCATCTCCTCCACCGACGACGGTCGCGACGGCCCCAGAACCTGGCCTGACCTGGGCGCGCTGCTGTCGCGCAGCTACCAGGCCATGCGGTACGGCAACCCGTTCATGAAGTCCCGGCGGACCGTGCTCCACGGCAGACTCGACTGGGAGGAGGCCTGACGGAGTACGGACGCCATCGCCCGGCGACTGCGCAACGGATTTGGCCCGCCTACTCGCGCAGTCGGCTGCGCACCGCCTGCTGCATGACGAGTTCGGTGCCGGTCTGGAGCAGGTACGGCTCCACGCCGCCGTACCGCTCTTCGAGGTGCGCCAGGGTGTGCAGCATCGGCTGCGACGAGCAGCCTTCGGTGCGCGCGTAGTCGTCGGCGATCAGTCCGTTGTCGACCCCGGCGAGCCGCAGCAGCAGCGCCACCAGCACGCCGGTGCGGTCCCGGCCGGCATGGCAGTGCACGACGACCGGTCCCGGCGGGGCCTCGGCCACGGCGCGCACCGCCGTGCCGATGCGCTCGCGGTTGTGGTCGAGCATGGGCGCGTACGTGTCCGGCGGCGGGACGTAGTCGAGCACGTCGTTGAGCATCGGCACGTGCCGGTAGACGGGGTCGGCGGCGAACGGGCTCGGCCGCCCCTCGACCTCCCAGGACCACCGCAGGTCGACGACGCGGCTCACCGCGCCGTCGCGGGCGGCTTGGACGGCCGCCACCGGCAGCCGGTCGTGGTGGCCGGTCCGCCACAGTGCGCCGGGGCGGATGCGCCCGCCGTCGGTGGTCGGCAGTCCGCCGAGGTCACGCGCGTTGCGGCAGGCTGACCAGTCGAGACTCATCGGTGCGCCCTCCGGGTCGTGCAGGAATGCCCGGCGGGCCCTGCCATTTCGCGATGGTAGTGCCCGCCGGACGGAGTCGGCTCAGCGCTGGATGGACTTGGTCTCCAGGTACTCCTCGAGCCCGAACCGGCCGAATTCGCGGCCGTTGCCGGATTGCCGGTAGCCGCCGAACGGGGCCAGTGCGTTCCACTCCGCGCCGTTGACGTCGACCTGTCCGGCGCGCAGCCGCCGGGCGACGGCCAGGGCGTGCTCCGGCTCGCCGAAGACACCGCTGGTCAGGCCGTACATCGTGCTGTTGGCGATGGCGACGGCGTGGTCCTCGTCGGCGTACGGGATGATCGTGAGCACCGGTCCGAAGATCTCCTCCTGGGCGACGGCGGAATCCGGGTGGACCCCGGCGAGGATCGTCGGCCGGGCGTAGGCGCCGTCGAGGCCCTCGGGCCGTCCCGGGCCGCCGAACACGAGCTTCGCGCCGTCGGCGATGCCGCGCTCGATGTACCCGTCGACCTTGCGCCGGTGCTCCTCGGAGGCCAGCGGCCCGAGCCGGGTGGTCTCGTCGGTCGGCACGCCCACGGTGTACTGCGCCGCGGCCGCGACCGCCAGCTCGACGATCTCGTCGTGGCGGGCCGCCGGGACCAGCATCCGCGGCCACGCGCCGCAGACCTGGCCGCTGTTGGCGAAGGCCATCATCACACCCTTGTCGACGGCCTTGGCGAGGTCGGCGTCGTCGAGGAGCACGGTGGCGCCCTTGCCGCCGAGTTCGAGCGCGACCCGCTTGACGGTCTGCGCGGCGACCGAGGAGATCCGCCGCCCGGCCCGGGTGGAGCCGGTGAACGAGATCATGTCGATGTCGGGGTGGGCGGAGATCGCCTCGCCGACGACGTCGCCGGTGCCGTACACGACGTTGAAGACTCCCGCAGGCAGGCCCGCGTCGGCGGTGACCTCGGCGAGGATGCGTGCGGTCAGCGGCGCGACCTCCGACGGCTTGAAGACCATCGTGTCGCCTGCGATCAGGGCGGGCGCGAGCTTCGAGACGATCTGCTGCAGCGGGAAGTTCCACGGCGTGATCGCGCCGACGACGCCGATCGGCTCGCGGACGATCAGCGAGTTGCCGATCTGCTCGGTCCAGGCGAAGTCCGTGGCCAGAGCGGCGAACGAGTTCGCCACGGCTACCGGGAAGCCGATCTGGGCGGTACGGGACATGGTGATGGGCGAGCCCATCTCGGCGGTGATCGTGACGGCGATCTCCTCGGCACGGGCCTGCAGGCCCTCGGCGATGCGCTGCACGACGGCGGCCCGCTCGGCCGGGTCGGTGGCGGCCCAGCCGGGGAAGGCGGCCCGCGCCGCGGTGACGGCCTGGTCGACGTGCGCGGAGGTGCCGGCGGGCACCTCGGCGACGACCTCGCCGGTCGCCGGGTTCGTCACGGGGATGGTCTCGCCGGAGCCGGTGACGGTCCGGCCGCCGATCCAGTGGCCGATCGAGGTGGGTGCTGGGTTGTTCATGGTTCGACTGTGGCCGCCTCCGACGGTCGTAACCAGGCACAACCTGTCCGTGGCTGAGCGGGGCGGACCGCGCCACGATCATTCCTGGCCTGTGACCCTCGTTGCCGACGGAAACACCCCCGGCCAGGGCTTTGTTGGCAAGATCAGAGGAACGGAGCAGCGTGATGCAACGTGATCGACTCGCCGAATTCCTCCGGACCCGGCGTGAGGCGCTGCAACCGGAGGATGTCGGACTGCCCCGTGGGCAGCGCAGACGCACCGGGGGTCTGCGCCGCGAGGAGGTCGCGGCGCTCAGCGGCATGTCGACCGACTACTACAGCCGCATCGAGCAGCAGCGCGGCCCGCACCCGTCCGAGCAGATGCTCGCCGCGATCGCCCGGGGCCTGCGGCTGTCGCTGCAGGAACGCGACCACCTGTTCCGCCTCGGCGGCCACGCCGTGCCGCGGCGGGTCCTGCGGGCCGACCACATCAACCCCGGCATGATGCGTATCTTCGACGGCCTCGGCGAAGCCGCCGCACAGGTCGTCAGCGACCTCGGCGAGACGCTGAAGCAGACCCGGCTCGCCGTGGCGCTGCTGGGCGACGAGACCGCGTACACCGGGCTCGCCCGCAGCCTGCACTTCCGGTGGTTCACCGACCCGGCGACTCGGGCGCTGTACGACACGGACGACCATCCGGTGCACAGCCGCCAGCTCACCGCGGACCTGCATCGCGCCTACACCCGCGACGGAGGGCGGGGGCGCGCGGCCGCCATCGCCGACGCGCTGCTGCACAGCAGCCCGGAGTTCGCCGACCTCTGGCGCGGCCATCCCGTCCCCGGCCCGTACTGCGTCGCGAAGCGGATCCGGCATCCGCAGCTCGGCCCGATCGAGCTGCACTGCCAGACCCTGCTCGACCCGGACCAGTCCCAGTCGCTGCTGGTCTACACGGCCACCCCGGGCAGCGAGAGCTACGAGAAGCTCCAACTCCTGTCGGTCACCGGCAGCCTGCCCACCGCCGAGCAGGCCGCCGCCTCTGTCACGTGATCGCCGAACGGGCTCACCCCGCGGGTTCGGCGGGAATGAGGCCGTGTTCGTGGAGCCAGGCGAGCAGGTGCTCGGCGAGCTCCTTCGGGTGCTCCAGCTGCGGGACGTGGCCGGAGTCGAGCTCGACATACGTCCAGTGGGGCAGGCGGGCGGCGACCGCGCGGGCGGAGCCGATCGGGACATGCCGGTCGTGTACGCCGTGGGTGAGCAGCACCGGCATGCGCAGCGACTCCATCGCGCGCCAGTAGCCGTCGGGGCGGGCCAGCAGCCGCAGCAGCGACCGGCTCGCGCCGAGGTAGGCGGCGGCGCGGCGCGGGTTGGCCGCGGTCATCTCCTCGTCCAGGGCGACCGCGTCGACGATGACCTGCTCCGGCACCCGCGACGAGTCGGCGCAGGTCATCGCCAAGGTCTCCTCGATGCGCCGCCGGGCCGGCACGGTGGCCAGCCGGCGCCGCATGGCCCAGCCCGCAAGGCCCGGGACGAGGTTGACCAGGAACAACCGGCGGATCTGCGGATCGATCTCGACTTTCGGGGCGATCGGCACGCTCGGGTCGATCAGCGCCAGCCCACGCACCGCGTCCGGGGCGGCGGCCGCGGTCAGCGTGGACACCATGCCGCCCATAGAGTTGCCGACCAGCACCGCGGGCTCGCCCACGACCTCGGTCAGGTAACGCCGCAGCAGCTCGGCATTGGCGGTGACCGTGGTCGGTCCGGCCGCCGCGCCCGTGCGGCCGAACCCGGCCAGATCGAGCGCCGTGACCCTGGCGTACGGCGTCAGCAGCGGCGCGATCCGTGTCCAGTTCAGGTGCGAACCGCCCAGCCCGTGCACCAGCACGACCGGCGGCGTGTCGGGCCGGCCGCCGAAGTCGACGTGGTGCACGGGTCCGCCGAGGTCGACGTACGCGCTCTTCATGGTCAGCTCCGCTCCCCGCTGTACTTACGCAGCTCGCGCTTGGCCAGCGAGGCCTTGTGGACCTCGTCGGGGCCGTCGGCCAGTCGCAGCGTACGCGCGCCGGCCCACATGTGCGCCAGCGGGAAGTCCTGGCTGACGCCGCCGCCGCCGTGCACCTGGATCGCCTTGTCGATCACCCAACCGGCCATCTCCGGCACGACGATCTTGATCGCCTGGATCTCGGTGTGCGCGCCCTTGTTGCCGACCGTGTCCATCAGCCACGCGGTCTTGAGCACCAGCAGCCGGGCCTGCTCGATGCGCACGCGCGCCTCGGCGATCCACTCGCCGACCACGCCCTGCGCCGCGAGGGGCTTACCGAACGCGACCCGCTCGGTCGCCCGCCGGCACATCAGTTCGAGGGCCCGCTCGGCCATGCCGATCAGGCGCATGCAGTGGTGGATGCGCCCCGGTCCGAGCCGGGCCTGCGCGATGGCGAAACCTTCGCCCTCGCCCGCGATCAGGTTCGACGCGGGCACCCGCACGTCGGTGAAGGTGATCTCGGCGTGGCCGCCGTGCCAGCCGTCGTCGTAGCCGAACACGTGCATGCCCCGCTTGATCTCGATGCCCGGCGTGTCCCGGGGCACCAGGATCTGGCTCTGCTGGCGGTGCCGGTCGGCGGACGGGTCGGTCTTGCCCATCACGATGAAGATCTCGCAGCGCGGGTTCATCGCACCCGACGACCACCACTTGCGCCCGTTGATCACGTACTCGTCGCCGTCGCGCTCGATGCGGGTGGTGATGTTGGTGGCGTCGGAGGAGGCGACCTCGGGTTCGGTCATGCAGAACGCCGACCGGATCTCCCCGGCGAGCAGCGGCTTGAGCCAGCGCTCCTGCTGTTCGGCGGTGCCGAACATGGTCAGCACCTCCATGTTGCCGGTGTCCGGGGCGTTGCAGTTGATCGACTCCGGGGCCAGGTGCGGGCTGCGCCCGGTGATCTCCGCCAGCGGCGCGTACTGCAGGTTGGACAGCCCCGCGCCGAGCGGGTGGTGGGGCAGGAACAGGTTCCACAGGCCGCGCTTGCGGGCCTCGGTCTTCAGCTCCTCCATCACCGGCGGCGTGGTCCACGGCGGGATCTCGCCGAGCTGGTGCTCGGCGATCGCCTCGGCCGGATACACGTGCTGCTCCATGAAGTCGAGCAGTTCCGCGCGCAGCTGCTCGGTGCGCTCGTCGTACGAGAAGTCCATGGTGCTACGCCTCCTGCAGCGTCCGTTGACCGAGCTTGATCAGATGCGGGACCATCGCGCCCACGCGGTCGAAGCCTTCGCCGACCGTCTGCCCGGCGAGGTACCGGTAGTGGATGCCCTCGAGGATCCCGACGAGCTTGTAGTGCGCGAACGCGACGTACCAGGGCAGCTCCGAGAGGTCCGCGCCGCGCCGGGCGGCATACCGCGCGGCCATCTGCGCCGACGTCGGGAACACCCCTGGCGGCGGGGCCTCGCCGAACAGGCCGTCCATGACCGGCTCGGTCCACATGCGCCAGTAGCACAGGAACAGGCCCAGGTCGGCGAGCGGGTCGCCGATGGTGGCCATCTCCCAGTCGAGCACCGCGACGATCTGGTCGCCGGGCCCGACGATGCAGTTGTCGAGGCGGTAGTCGCCGTGCAGGATCGACACCTGCGCGGACTGCGCGGGCATCCGCGCCACGAGGTCGTCGTGCAGCTCGGCCAGGCCGGGCAGCTCGCGGTTGTGCGAGTGCTGCAGCTGGGTGCTCCAGCGGCGCAACTGCCGGGCCAGATAACCTTCCGGCTTGCCGAAGTCACCGAGCCCCACCGCCGACGGGTCGACCGCATGCAGGTCCGCGAGCACGTCCATCAACGCCAGCGAGAGCGAGCCGACGCGCTCGGCGCCCAGGGTCGCGGTCTGTCCGGCGGTACGCCACACCGTCCCGTCCACGTGTTCCATCACGTAGAACGGCGCCCCGATCACCTCGGGGTCCTCACACAGCGCCACGGTGCCCGGCACCGGCACCCGCGTCCCGCCCAGCGCCGAGATCACCCGGTACTCCCGGGACATGTCGTGGGCGGTGGACAGCACGTGCCCGAGCGGGGGGCGGCGCACCACCCAGCGCTGCGCGTCGTCGGCGACCCGGTAGGTCAGGTTGGACTTGCCGCCGGGGATCAGCTCCCCGGTCAGGTCGCCGCTGACCAGCCCGGGACGCACCCGGTCCAGGAAGGACCGCAGCGCGGACAGGTCGAGTCCCTTGGGATCGGTCACGCCCTCACCTCGCTGCGCTCGGCTCCGTCATGATTGACGATGCCGCTGATTCGCTCGCTGCGCTCGCTCATGGCCGCACCACCAGGCGGCCGACGGTCTCGCCCGCACCGAGGCGGGTCAGGCCGCCGACGGCCTCGTCGAGGCTGAGCACGCCGCCGATCAGCGGCTGGACCACCCCGTCGGCGGCCAGGCCGCACAGCTTCTCGTGCGCCTGCACGACCAGCGCCGGGTCGAGCTGCCGGTACAGGCCCCAGTGCACGCCGACGATCGAGTAGTTCTTCACCAGGGCGTGGTTGAGCCCCGGCGTCGGCACGGTGCCGCCCGCGAAGCCGACGACCAGGATGCGGCCCTCGAACGCGACGCACTTGGCGGAACCCGTGTACGCGTCGCCGCCCACCGGGTCGAAGATCACGTCTGCGCCGCGACCGCCCGTGGCCGCCTTCACCGCGGCGATGAAGTCCTGCTCGCGGCGGTCGATCACCAGGTCGGCGCCGAGTTTGGCGGCGACGTCGGCCTTCGCGGCCCCGCCGACGACCGCGATCACGGTCGCGCCGGCGGCCTTGCCGAGCTGGATCGCGGCGCTGCCCACGCCGCCCGCGCCCGCGTGGATCAGCAGCGTCTCGCCCGGCTGCAGCCGCGCCCGGCGGTGCAGCGAGAACCAGCCCGTCTGGTACGCGATATGCATCGCCGACGCCTGCACGTCGTCCAGCGCGGCCGGGGCGGGGAACGCGTCAGCGGCCTCGACCAGCGCATACTCGGCGAGGGCACCGGAGGGCAGCGCGGTCGTGCCGATCACCCGGTCGCCCTCGGCGAAGCTCGTGACGTCGGCACCGGCGGCGACGACCTCTCCGCACAGCTCCACTCCGGGGGTGAACGGCAGCGGCGGGCGCACCTGGTACTGCCCCCGCACCAGCAGCACGTCCGGGAAGTTCAGCGCAGACGCGCGCACCCGTACCAGCAGCTGGCTCGGGCCTGGGGTCGGGACCGCGGTCTCGACCAGGCTCATCACGTCGCCCGGCTCGCCGTTGGCGGCAACCTGCCAGGCCCGCATCACGGCGGCCATCAGAGGTACATCCGGGAGACGGTCTCGGCGACGCAGACCGGCTTGTCGCCGCCCTCGCGTTCGATGGTGACCTGCGAGGTCAGCTGCACGCCGCCGGTGACGTCGTCGACCGACAGCAGCTTCACCGTCGCGCGCACCCGCGAACCGACCGGCACCGGGGAGGGGAAGCGCACCTTGTTGGTGCCGTAGTTGACGCCCATCTTCACGCCCGGCACCCGCAGCGCGTCGCCGGCCAGGAAAGGGATGAGCGACAGCGTCAGGTATCCGTGCGCGATGGTGGTGCCGAACGGTCCGGACGCGGCGCGGGCCGGGTCGGTATGGATCCACTGCAGGTCGCCGGTGGCCTCGGCGAACATGTCGACCCGCTTCTGATCGATCTCCAACCACTCGCTGGTATTGACGACGGTGCCGACGGCGGCACGCACGTCGGCCAGGGAGGCGAAGGCCATGACTTGTCCCTTCCACGGTGAAGGCTGGCGAACTAAGTAAGCGCTTGCTTAGGATGCCGGTATGGAAGGGTGCTGTCAACGCTTCACCCAGAGCCGTGGAGGACCCCGATGAACACCGCCGCCGCCGACCTCGACGAGGTCGCGATGCTGGAGCGGGCCTGGCACGACGTCAGCCCGGCCCCCGCCCGGCGGCTGCTCATCGCCGCCGTGCAGGCCTTCGCCGAGCGCGGCTACCACGCCACCACGACCCGGGACATCGCCACGCGGGTCGGCATGAGCCCCGCCGGCGTGTACGTGCACTACCGCTCCAAAGAGGAGCTGCTGCACCGCATCTGCCTGGTCGGGCACCGGCACTCGCTGGTCGCCCTGCGCGCCGCGGCCGCCCGCAGCGACGACCCCGTGCAGCAGCTGCGCGACGTCATCGGCGACTTCGCCGCCTGGCACGCCCTGTTCCACACCCCGGCCCGCGTCATCTCGTACGAGCTCAACGCCCTCGCCCCGGAACACCTGACCGAGATCACCGCGCTGCGCCACGAGATGGACCTGCTGGTGCGGGCCACCCTGGAACACGGCGTGCGGCAGGGCGTCTTCGACGTGCCCGACATCCCCGGCACGGGCCTGGCCCTGCTCTCCCTGACCGTCGACGTGGCCCGGTGGTACCGCACCTCCGGCCGCCGCGCCCCCGAGGACATCGGCGCGCTCTACGCCGACCTCGCCGTACGCATGGTCCAGGCCCGCTGACCGGCCGATCAGCGGTGCAGCAGGGCGATGGCGTCCTCGGCCCGACCCTGCTTCACCAGCAACTCCGCTAGCAGCGCCGTATTCGCGCTGGGCTCGCCCGCCGAAGGGGACAGCAGCTCGATCGCTTCGTCGATGCGTCCCGCCCCGGCCAGCAGACGCGTCGTGGTCCCAGCCAAGTACCAGGCTTCGGAGTCGGGGTGAGCACGGAGTTCCGCTATCGCCTCGTCCACCTGTCCGCAGCGTTCGAGCACGTAGACGCGATTCAAGAAGTACTCCGAGTCCATCAACCCGGGCCCTGCGAACTCGTCTATGAGAGCAAGTGCCTCCTCCGCCCGGCCCTGGTCCACCAGCAGCGTCGACATCTGGCGCAAGAGCCAGTCGGCGGCGGTCGGGATCGAGTTCGCGGCCGTGCGCAGTACGGCCACGGCCTCGCCGGTCCGGTCGTGTCGAGCCAGCAGATCCGCGAGGTACGAGGCCGCATTCGGGTCGCCCGCGGCGAGCGGCCTCAATTGCGCGGTGGCGTCGTCGAGCCGTCCCTGCTGCTCCAGGACCTCGGCCAGACGATATGCCGCGTTCTCGCCACCCGGCGCAGCAGCGAGTTCGCGCAGCCGGGCCGACCGGCCGTGGCGGGCGAGCAGGTCGGCAAGCTGTTCGACGTGATTGACGTAGATGACGTCATCGCGGTGGTAGTACGACTCCAACAGCTTCACGGCCTCGTCCACGAGTCCCTGGCGCTCCAGCACGGTGGCCATCAGCTCGACATGTTCCATCTCGTGGCCCCAGCCACGACCGCGTTCGGGCTTACCGACGTGCGGGCGCAGCAGCTCGATCACCTCGGCGTCGCGACCCAGGCCGGCGGTCAGGTCGACCAGCGCGCGGGCCGGATACCAGTCCGCGACGTGCGGGCCGAGCAACGCGAACACCTCGTCGACGCGTCCCTGCCGAGCAAGCAGCGCCGCCAGCTTGTTGCGAGCGAACCGGTCTCCCGCCTCGGCGTACGGGCGGACCAGCGCGACCGCCTCCGCCGTGCGCCCGCGCTCGTCGAGTATGGCCGCGACGGTCCGCACCGCCTCCCACCAGCCGGTGTCGATAAACGGCCGAAGCAGGTCGACCGCTGCGTCCACCCGATCCTGGTCGACCAACGACTGCGCGAGGGCCCTGGCGCACCACCATTCACCGCGCCCCGCAAGCCGCCGCACCTCGTCGAGGTGTCCGTGCTCGATGAGCAGTGACACCACCGAAGCCGGAATCCAGTCGTCATGGCTGTGGAAACGTCGGTCCAACTCGTCGGCATGCATGACGCGGGAATATAGCGGCCACGGGCGACACCGCCAGGGGCTCAGACCGGCGGGTGCTCGGCCAGCCACGTCGCCGCGCGGCGGGCCGACGCGCGGGACAGCCACGCGTCCTGCACCAGCTCGGCCAGCTCCCCGCGGGTGATCTCGCCGACCCGGCTCGCCCGCAGCAGCACCGACGGGTGGCCATTGAAATGGGCCGTGGTGAAATACGGCGACGACTCGTCCTGGACCATCGCCTGCTTGTCGGCGTCGGAGCCGACCCAGAAGACGATGACGTCGGGATAGCGCTCGCCGGTGTCGGGGTCGAACGCGTCGGGCCGGGGATTGCGGAAGAACACGAACGACTTGCCGCCCACCTGGTAGACGGGGTTCTCGCCAGACCCGTACTCGACGGTCACATGCGGCATGGCCAGGGCCAGCTCGTGCACGTCGTCGACCCGGGCGGGCCGCTCGCCATCCTCGGACACGTCTTCGAGCATATGCCCGCGGCCTGTCTGTTGGACGTGCGCCGGACCGCCGCGACAGGATACGAGGATGCGTTCTCGAACTGCCGGGATGTGGTGGGGCACCGCGATCGAGGCACCCGATCCCGCCGCGCTGGCCCGCTTCTACGCTGAACTGCTCGGCTGGCCCGTCGTCCACGAGGAGCCGGGAACGGCGATCGTCGCCCCGCCGCAGTCATCGGTCTACCTGGTGTTCCAGCAGGCCATCGACTACCGGGCGCCGGTCTGGCCGCCGGTCGACGGGGCGCAGCGCCCGATGATGCACTTCGACTTCCAGGTCGGCGACCTCGACACCGCCGTCGCCGATGCACTGGCCCTGGGAGCCACGCTCGCCGCGACCTCACCACAGGAAAACGTGCGGGTGCTGCTGGATCCGGCCGGGCACCCCTTCTGCCTCTGCCTCGACGAAGCCTGACGCAACTTGGGCAAAGGCCGAGGCGTCTCCGTTGGACGTGCGCCAGCGTCTCAGACTTCCTGTATTTGTCTATGTGTTTCAGACATTCCGGGTGGGGCGTGGCCGTGTCGTGCCGGTCCGAAGTCTGCGGGTAGGCAGATGACGGGGGTGGCGTGGACGTGGTGGAAGCCG
>NZ_VIQO01000013.1 GCF_007483665.1 Catellatospora sichuanensis | reverse complement strand
CGGCGCGCCGGCGGGGGCGGGCGCCGGCTCGTCGCGGCGGGCCGTGGCCGGGCGGGCGGCGGGCACGCGCAGGGCGGCGGTGCCGCCGAACGCGGGCTCGGCACCGGGCCGCGACGGCAGGGCCGCGACCAGCACGATGAGCGCGATGGCGAGCGAGTTCTCGGCCAGCATGCCGAACAGGCCGTCCGCGTAGTGCGACACCGCCGGGAGCTGGTGCTCGTACGGCCAGATCGGCGAGATCAGGAACAGCAGGTAGAGCGCGATCGCCGCACCCGCGTGCCGCGCGCCGACCAGCGCCGGGAACCAGATCGGCTCGCGCAGGCCCGGGGTGGCCCGTCCGCGTGCCGCCAGCCCGCGACCGGCCGCCCGGCGGCGCAGCGCCTGGTCGGCGAGCGCGATGACGGCCGGCACGACCCAGACCAGGTGGTGCGTCCAGGAGATCGGGCTGACCACGTTCGCGGTCAGGCCGACCAGGGTGAACGCGATCAGCTCGTCGCCCTCGGAGTGCGCCGCCGCGGCGCGGGTCAGGCCGACCGCGAGCAGCACCAGCGCGAACGCGATCCAGAGCACGCTGGGCGCGGTCGCGGTGTCGTACAGCCGCGACAGCAGCCCGGCCAGGGACTGGTTGGGCGTCATGTCCGCGACGCCGACCCGCTCCGTCTGGAAGATCACGCTCCCCCAGTACAGGGCGGACTCGTGCGGGACGATCACGTACGCGGCGGCGGTGGCGACCAGGCCCGCGGCCGTGGCCCGGAGCGCGGCCCGCCACTGCTTGCTGACCAGGAAGTACACGATGAACAGCGCGGGCGTCAGCTTGATCGCGGTGGCGATGCCGATGCCGATGCCGGCCCAGCGCCAGCCGCGGCGCAGCGCCACCAGGTCGGCCATGATCAGCGCGAACAGCAGCAGGTTCACCTGTCCGAAGCCGAGCGTCTCGCGCACCGGCTCGATGGCGGCGAACAGCGGCAACGCGACGGCGACGGTCATCCAGCGCGGCCAGCCGCACCGGTCGGCGACCGGGATGAGCAGCGCGGCGAGCACGAAACCCAGCGCGACCAGGCCGAAGACCATGTTGAACAGTCCCGCGGCGCCAGGCGTCAGCGCCGCCATGGGCAGCATCAGCAGCGCCGCGAACGGCGGGTAGGTGAACCCGAGCGTCGTGTCAGGAGCGATGAACTCGTACAGCTCGCCGCCGCCGCTCCACCAGACCACCGCGCCGTGATAGATCTTCATGTCGAAGAAGTCGTACCACCGTCCGAAGTTCTGCTCCGTCACCCAGGCGGCGTAGCAGATGGCGGCGACGATGCCGACCCGGACGAGCGTGCGACGATCCCACTGCGGGGATCTCCAGTCACGGATGAATCGGGGGCTCTTGGTGAGGCGGGGCAGACTGCGCACGCCGCGTGCCGGCATGGCGTCGCCACCTCCTTCAAGGGGTCGGGTCTCGGCATCGTCGCGTAGCGATGATCCGCGGCCGGGCCGTTCGTGTCTGCTGAGCAGCCTAGAACGGCGCACCACTCCAGTACCTCCCGTGTTACCCGACCGTGTCCGATCCCACACGACTTTGCGACATTTCTAGCTGGTTAACGCAGCCTGCGAAGTTCAGGTGATTGGCGTCACACCATTCCCTCTGGCTGCGGAAACGCACTCTCTGTAAGTCGCAACGGCACAGACCGGAGCGAAGAAACGCCGATGTCCGGGCGGCTCTCCTGCCGCCTACCCGCATCACCCGAGATGTAACTGCGTCGACGCCTTCTCCTGCACCTTGCGCAGCGACTTCTGGGCGGACTTCTGCGCGTCGTGTACGGCCTTGCGGCCCCGCCAGCCGAGGCTGGGCGAGCCGGCGGTGTCGGCCGCGGCCAGCAGCAGGCCGGCCAGCAGGCCGAGGTTCTTGGCGAAATGCACCATCTCGTTGTTGCGCACTTCGGGGTTCTCGATGCGCCAGAACGGGTGGCCGACCAGCGTGGCGGGGATGAGGGTGCCGGCCAGCAGAGCTGCCGCGGGCCGGGGCGCGGTGCCGGTGGCCAGCAGGGCTCCCGCGACGACCTGGACCCCGGCGTTGACCCGGACCAGGGTCTTGGTCTCGGTGGGCAGTCGCGGATCCACGGCCTCCAGCAGCGGCACGACCTGCTCCGCGAGGGGCTCCGCCTTGACGGCGTACCGGTCTGGTTTCAGCAGCGCCTGCGCCCCGGCGGCGATGAACAGCCCACCGAGCAGGGCGCGAGCGACCCCTCGTACTGGTCTCATACCGTCATTATCAAGGACGTTCGCCCATGCAAAGGACGAAATCCAAACCCTCCAGCTCGCTGTCGAAGAAGTAGTGGTAGCGGTAGTCCTTGACCGCGGCGCACTCGCCCGTGTCGCTGGTCGCGTCGAACCGGGCCAGCACCTCCAGCGCGCCGGGCGAGCATTCGGTCAGCACCAGCTCGGGGTCCTTCTCCGTGCCCTGATTGGCCACGCAGTCACCCGGCTGGGCGAACCGCGCGGTGCGCGGCGGCCCGGAGGGGGTCGCGGTGGCGACGGGGATCGGCGGGGCGTCGGCGCCGAACGGGTTCGGCACGATCTTGAGCGCGACGAGCACGCCTAGGAAGATCAACAGCGACGCCGCCAGCAGCGCGATGCCGATGATCGCGGGGCCTCGGCCGCCCATGCGCGGCCGGGGTGGTGGCTGCACGATCGGCAGCAGCTCGGTCGGCTGTGCCAAGGGCTCGGACGGGTATCGGTCAGGGGTGTGCAAAGCAGGGCTCCGCGGGGACGAGATCGGGGTGCGTGCCAAGGTACCGTGCCCGCCATGCCCCTCGATTCCTCCGTCCCGATGTTGTCACTAGCCGCGGGTGCATTCTTCGGCGCGCTGACGCCGCGGGTGGCATACCGGCTGTCGGTGGCCTGGGGAGAGCCCGCGCTGGCCGGCTGCACGCGGTGCGGGCAGCCGTTCGCCGCCGGGCCGGCCGGCTGGTGGCGGTTCGCGGCGCGGTGCGCCGACTGCGGCGTACGCCAGGGGCCGAGCCCGTGGTGGACCGTGCCGGTGGGGGCGCTCGCGGCCGGGCTGACCGCGACCAGCCTCGCCGGGCAGGGCTGGGTACTGGTCGCCGCGCTCCTGCTGAGCGTGGTTGGCGTCCTGCTGGCCGCCATCGACCTCGCGGTGCAGCGGCTGCCCGACCCCATCGTGTGGCGGCTGGCTTTGGCCGTTGCCGCACTACTGGCGCTCGCGGCCGCGACCGGCGGAGGCTGGGCGGCGTACGGTCGCGCCCTCGGCGGCGGTGCCGCCCTGCTGGCCGGGTTCGGCCTGATGGCGCTGCTGACCGGGGGCCAGATCGGGCTCGGCGATGCCAAGGTCGCCGGCGTGCTGGGTCTGCTGCTCGGCTGGTACGGCTGGGGGCCGGTGCTGCTCGGCGGGCTGCTGGCGCTGCTTTTGAACGGCGTCGTCGCGGTGGTGCTGCTGGTGGCGCGCCGGATCAGCTGGCGCGGCTCGCTCCCGATGGGACCTTCGCTGCTCGGCGCTGCCCTGTTGGCCGTCATGGCGATCGGACTGCTGCGGCCCGCGGCAGCCTGAACAGTCACCGCATTCACCTGGACGAATGAGCCAAGGCCCGCAGTGTCGGCAACCCGACTGTGCTGACCAGCGGAAAGAAGCGGTGTGCGGTGCGGTCGCCGGGTCAGCGGCGCAGCCGCCCGATTCGCTGCCATTCGAAGCCCTATCGCCTCGGCCGATCATCCGACCCCTGTCACCGGGGTATGACGCCGTTCGGAGGATGCCCCATTCCACGATCACGTTGAGTGTTCAACTGATCGCCAGTAGCGGCCGTCTCGATCGTTTCGTGGCCATGCCGTGACAACGGAGTGACGGCCCGTAGCTCACTGGGCAGGCTCCCACTCGTCGGCCACACGGCCGGCATCCGTCGTGGACCGGCCGCCAAGTTGCGGTTCGGCCGTTGCTGGGGGTGCTTCCGCACATGCTCAAGCTCATCACCAAGGCCCAGGCCGCCTGGGCGAACCGTGACCGTGGCGCCACCGCCGTCGAGTACGGCCTCATCGTCGCCCTGATCGCCGCGGTCATCGTCGTCACCGTCGGCCTCCTGGGTACCGAGATCGATGCCGCCTTCCAGACCGTCCTCGACGAGCTGTAGTGGTCGCAGAGCCGGGCCCGGCACCGGCCGGGCCCGGCTCCATCTCGTAGAAGGTGCGAGGGAACCGATGGCAAAGCGCGACCGCGGCGCGGCGGCGGTGGAGATGGCCCTCATCCTGCCGATCCTGCTGCTGCTCGTCTTCGGCATCATCGACTTCGGACGGATGCTGAACACCCAGATCAAGCTCACTGAGGCAGCTCGGGAAGGCGCGCGGGCCGCGACGATCCTGAACACCCACAGCGGCGCGACCTCGCGCGTGGCCACGGTGCTCGGCAGCACGCCGGTGTCCGTGACCGTGTCCGGCGGCCACCAGCCGTGCCTCAACGCGCTACCCGGCACGGATGCCACGGTCCGGGTGGAGCACGACTTCGAGTTCGTCACCCCGTTCGCGGCGATCGCCGGACTCATCGGCGGCACGGGCCCGGGCGACTTCACCCTTTCGGCGACGGGAGTCATGCCATGCCGCTCCTGACCATCGCCCGTGCGCGGCGTGACCGCGGCGCGGCGGCCACCATCGTGGCCATCCTGCTCGCCGGCGGCGTGCTGCTGGGCATGAGCGCCCTGGTGGTCGACGTCGGACGGCTCTACATCGAGCGCGAGGAACTGCAGTCCGGCGCGGACGCGGCCGCCATGGCCGTGGGGCTCGACTGCGCGATGGGGGGCATTCCGGCCCGCGACGCGCAGTGCCGGGCCGCCGCCGGAACGGCGCCGCTGTACGCCGACGGCAACGCCAAGGACAACGCGAGTGCGGTCCGGTTCGTCTGCGGCAACGACGCCCGGCTGCCCTCGTGCACCGGGGCGGGTTCAGGCAACCTGTCCGACTGCATCGGCTCGCCCCCGGCCAACGCCAGGTACGTCGAGGTGCGCACGAGGACCGAGCTGGCGGACGGCAGCTCCATCCTGCCGGCGGCCTTCGCGCAGACCCTCGCCGGCGGGTACTCCGGCTCGACCGTCGGCGCCTGCGCCCGGGTCGGGTGGGGTAGCCCGGCCACTGGCCTGGCCCTGACCTTCTGCCTGACCGAGTGGACCGCCGCGACCAGCGGTGGCTACGCTCCCCCGCCGCCCGCGGTGCCGAACAACTCCTTCGAGAGGGTGCTGAAGACGAAGGAGCCCGGCCGCGGTGGAGGCCCCGGCGGAGGCGGCCCCGGCCACGGTGGAGGCCCCGGCGGTGGTGGCCCGGTTGCGCCGTGCACCAGGACGCCGTCCGGCGGCGACCTGCCCGGCGGGTTCGGCTGGACCGACACGCCCAGCCGCTCGTCCTGCGTCACCCGGCTCACCGCCGCGGGCACCTACGAGGTCGATCCCGGCGCAGACGTGCCGCACGCCTGCGAGACGGTCATGCGGGACGCGCGCACGAACCGCACGCCGCTCGCCGTGCCGATCTACGACCCGAGCCCCATCGGCACCGGCAGTGGCGGCACGTACCAGCTCAACGGCTTCGCCGCGTTCATCCTGACCGGCTGGGCGAACATGCCGGGCGGCATGCACGATGCCACCTCCACGCTTACCGGCCGCGACCCCGACACGATGTGCAATCCCGGCGACCAGTGCATCTTCGGTTACTTCACCAACGCTCTCGTGCCGTGGACCGGCGAGTTCGGTTCGACACCGAGCTACGGGGCGACCGTCATCAAGACCATCGGCTGAACTCGAAGGACCTCTCTATGACCCGGCGCATTCTCGGTGTGGTGCTCGCCATCGTCCTGGCCGTCATCGGCACAGGCGCGGTGCTCCTCTACGTCAGCAAGACCCGCAGCTCGGTGGCGGAGGGCCAGACCGCGGTGACGGTGCTGGTCGCCAAGGAGCGCATCGCCGCGGGCACCAGCGGCGCGTCCATCAAGACCCGCGAGCTGCTGGAGGAGGTCGTGATGCCGGCCGGCGCGCTGCCGCCCGACAGCCTGACCACCCTCAACGCCGAGCTCGACGAGCTGGTGCTGACGCACGACATCCAGCCCCGGCAGCTGCTGCTCAAGGGCATGTTCGGCGCGCCGACCAAACTGTCCGGCGGCATCGCCGTGCCGGAGAAGATGATGGCCGTCAGCCTCAAGCTGGCGGTCGAGGAGGAGGTCGGCGGTTTCGTCCGGCCGGGCTCGCAGATCGCCGTCTTCAGCACGTACGCACTGCTCGACGAGGCCTACAAGAAGGCCACCGGCGAGAAGAACAAGGGCACCAAGCTGCTGCTGCCCCGGGTCGAGGTGCTGGCGGTCGGCGCGTACGGGCAGGACGGCGTCACCTCCGCGCAGACCAACGACGGCGTGTCGGAGACCGGCAAGGTCACCCTGCTGGTCACCGTCGCGGTGACCCAGGAGCAGGCCGAGAAGCTGATCCACTCGGTCCGCATCGCGGAGCTCTACCTGGCGCTGCTGACCGACTCCTCGGAGACCCGCACGGCGCCCGGCACGGCCGTGGACAACCGCAACATCCTGCGCTGAGGGCACTGATGACGATCATCTACGAGCGCGAGCGCAGCCTCGCCCAGCAGCTCACACTCCTGCTGGGCGAGGCGATGGTGGCGCCGACCGCGGCGGACCTGGTGGAGCTGATCAACGCGGACGGCGCCGAACAGCTGGTGCTGTTCGGGCCGAACGCGCCGCTGGCGGAGGCGCTCGCCTTCGCCGACCTGTGCCGGCTGCGCCGTCCCGAGCTCGGGGTGGTCCTGCTGCGGACCTCGGTAGACGTCAGCACGATGGCCGATGCCTTGAAAGCAGGTGTGCGAGAAGTGGTCGACTCGTCGGATCACGCAGCGGTGCTGGCCGCGGCCGCCCGGTCGCGGAAGCTGTCCGGGCAGCTGGTCAGCCGGCCCACCGGCCGCGCCGCGGTGCCCGCCCAGCCGAGCCAGGCCGCGCCGCCCGCCCAGCCGAGCCAGCCCGTGCCGCACGCCGGTCCGGCGACGCCAGGCGAACCGGCCGAAAGTCAGGTGATCACGGTGTTCGCGGCGAAGGGCGGGTGCGGCAAGAGCACCGTCGCCACCAACCTGGCGATCACCCTGGCGCAGGGCACCAAGGCCACGGGATCCCGCCGGGTATGCCTGATCGACCTGGACCTCGCCTTCGGCGACGTGGCCATCATGATGCAGCTGTCGCCGCAGCGGACCATCGCCGACGCGATCCCGGTCGCCGACCGGATCGACGAGACCGGGCTGCGCACCCTGCTCACCCGTTACGAGCACGGCGGCGGCACGGCGTTGGACGTGCTGCTGGCGCCGGTGCAGCCGGCGATCGCCGAGGAGGTCACCCGCGACCTCATCACGGAGATCATCCACCTGGCCCGCGAGATGTACGACTTCGTGGTCATCGACACGGCCAGCGCGTTCACCGAGCAGATGCTGGCCGCGCTCGACGCCACGCACCACTACGTGCTGGTCGCCACGCCGGAGCTGCCCTCGCTGAAGAACCTGCGGGTCACCCTCGACATGTTCGAGCTGCTCGACTACCGCCGCGAGGCCCGCACCGTCGTGCTGAACCGGGCCGACTCCAAGGTCGGCATCACCATGACCGAGGTCGAGAAGGTGATCCGGGTGCCGATCGCCGGGTTCATTCCCAGCAGCCGTGACGTGCCCCTGTCGGCCAACCGGGGCGTGCCGCTGGCCGCCGCCCAGCCGCAGCATCCGGTCAGCGCGGCCATCCGCGAGCTGGCCGTCAAGCGATTCCTCGGCACCGCCGCACCCGCCAAGCGCGGGATGTTCGCACGGAAGAAGGGCTGACCTGATGTCCCTGCAGGATCGTCTCGGACAGCGCACCACCCCGGCCGTCAGCGGCGGCGTGCTCAGCGAGCGGCTCGCAAGCGTGAACGAGGCCTCCGGCGCCTCGGCCGCGCACGCCGCGCCCGTGTCGGCCATGCCGGTCAGCGCCATGCAGTTCGGCCGCCGCAACACGCGGCGGGCGTACGACCCGCTGGCGGCCGTACGCAAGCGCGCCCACCAGGCGTTGCTGGACCTGCTCGGGCCGCAGCTCTACGACACCGTCTCCGACGACGCGGAGCTGGAGCGGCGGGTCCGCGACGCCCTGCCCGAGGTGCTGTCGAAGGAGGAGGCCAACCTCACCGCCGGCGACCGCGCGACGGCATACCGGCAGATCCTCGACGAGATCCTGGGGCACGGGCCGATCGAGCCGATGCTGCGCGACCCGGAGATCACCGAGATCATGGTGAACGCCTGGGACCGCATCTACGTCGAGCGGTTCGGCCACATCCACCCGGTGGACGCGGCGTTCATGGACGAAGCGCACCTGCGGCGGGTGATCGACAAGATCGTGTCCCGGGTCGGCCGGCGCGTCGACGAATCCTCGCCCATGGTCGACGCGCGACTGCCCGACGGCAGCCGGGTCAACGCCGTGGTGCCCCCGATCGCGCTGGACGGCGCCGCGCTGACGGTACGCAAGTTCGCCGCCGACCCGTACACCGTCGAGGACCTGGTCAGCTTCGGCACCATGAGCCAGCGCGTCGCCGACCTGCTGCGCGCCTGCGTGCAGGGCCGGCTCGACATCCTGATCTCGGGCGGCACCGGCACCGGCAAGACCACCCTGCTCAACGTGATCTCATCGTTCCTGCCGGCCGACGAGCGCATCATCACCATCGAGGACTCCGCCGAGCTGCGCCTGGCCCAGGAGCACGTGCTGCGGATGGAGTACCGGCCGCCGAACATCGAGGGCCGGGGCGAGGTCACCATCCGCGACCTGGTCCGCAACGCGCTGCGCATGCGGCCCGACCGCATCGTCGTCGGCGAAGTCCGCGACGGCGCCGCGCTCGACATGCTGCAGGCGATGAACACCGGCCACGACGGCTCGCTGACCACCGTGCACGCGAACGCGCCCCGCGATTCGCTGGCCCGGCTGGAGACCATGGTGCTGATGGCGGGCATGGACCTGCCGGTGCGGGCGATCCGCGAACAGATCGCCAGCGCCGTCGACGTGGTCGTGCAGCTTGCCCGGCTCCGCGACGGCACCCGCCGCATCACCCACATCACCGAGGTCACCGGCATGGAGGGTGACGTCATCACCATGCAGGACCTGTTCACCTTCGACCACCGCGCCGGCCAGGACCAGTACGGCCGCCACCAGGGCGCGCTGATCAGCACCGGGCTGCGGCCGAGGTTCGTGGACCAGCTCGCCGACCACAACATCACCATCGCGCCCGAACTCTTCGGGAGGGGCCAGTGAAGCGCCGTCTCGGGCTCGCGGCACTGCCCGCAGCCGTCTTCGCGATGGTCGTCGGGCTGGCCGCCGCGCCCGCCGCGGCGGCAGATCCCGCGCTGAGCATCTCCGGCCAGCGCCAGCAGGCCGGGCTGCTGGAGTTCTACCTGTCGGCACAGGACCTGCCGGCCGGGACCGCGCTGGACACGGTCGCCGTCAAGGCCGGCGACCGCAGCCTCGAGACGACCTCGAAGCAGGTCGCGTCGGCGGCGAACGCCGCGGCGCGGCGCGGCGTGACACTGGTGCTGGACACGTCCGGCTCCATGGCGGGCGCTCCGATCCAGGCTGCCCGGGCCGCCGCGCGGCGTTACCTGGACCTGCTCCCCGGCGACGTCGAGATCGGCCTGGTCACCGCGGGCGCACCGGCGACCGTGGTGCTCCCGCCGACGAAGGACCGCGCGGCCGCGGGCCGCGCGATCGACGCCCTGGCGGCCAAGGGCGAGACGGCCCTCTACGACGGCGTACGCCTGGCTGCGGGCCAGCTGAGCAAGGGCGAGTGGGGGCAGCGGCGCATCGTCGCGCTCTCGGACGGCGCCGACACGGCCTCGGCGGCCACACTGGCGGCGGCCCGGCAGTCGGCCGGCGCGGTCGCCGTCGACACCATCGCGTTCGCCACCCCGGATACCACGGCGGGCATCCTGGCCGGGCTGTCCACCGCCACCGGCGGCAAGGCGTTCACCGCGGCCGACGCTACCGCGCTCAGCGCGGCCTTCGCCGAGGCGTCCGGCTCGTTCTCGGCGCAGCTGCTGGTCCAGGTGACCGTGCCGGCCGAGTTGTCCGGGCAGCAGGTGCGGCTCACGGTCACGGCCGGCGGGGTGAGCACCGAGATGCCGGTGGCCCTGGCCGTGGACACGCGCGCGGCCGGACCCCTGGAAGGCAAGTCCGGCGGCGCGCCGGGCCTGACCTGGCTGCTGGTGATCGCGGGTCTCGTCTTCGCCGGCCTGCTGGGCGCGGCCCTGCTGGTGGTCGGGCCGATGTTCGCCGCGTCGGACCGGCGCCAGCGCCTGTCCCAGGTGAACCAGTTCGTCGTCGCCCCGCGGCGTGCCTCCGCTTCCGCCGATGGGTCCAGCCAGGTCACCGCAGCCGCGCTGGCCCTGTCGGAGCAGGTGATGAAGTCTGCGAACGTCGAGGGCCGGTTCGCGACGCAGCTCGACCGGGCGGGCATGCGCCTGCGGCCGCACGAGTGGCTGCTGGTGCGCGCGCTCGCCGGCCTGGTGGCCGGGCTGTGGATCGGATTGGTACTGGCGCCGCTGGCCGGGCTGGTGCTCGGCCCGCTGGTGGGTTGGCTGGTCACCTCGCTCTACCACCGCAACCGTGCCGCGAAGCGGGTCACCGCCTTCCGGGAGATGCTGCCCGAGGCGCTCCAGCTGGTGGTCGGCTCGCTGCGGTCCGGCTTCTCGCTGACCCAGGCCATCGACGCGATGGCCCGCGAGCTGTCAGACCCGATCGCGTCGGAGTTCGGCCGGGCGCTGGGCGAGGCGCGCCTCGGGGTCGACATCGAGGACGCGCTCGACCGGGTGGCCACGCGTATGCGCAGCAAGGACCTGGCCTGGGCGGTGGTCGCCGTCCGGGTGCAGCGCGACATCGGCGGCAACCTGGCCGAGGTGCTGTCCACCACGGTGGAGATGATGCGGGAGCGGGAGACGCTGCACCGCGAGGTGAGTTCCCTGTCGGCCGAGGGCCGGCTCAGCGCCTGGGTGCTGCTCGCGCTGCCGATCGGCGTCGGCGCGTTCATGTTCTTCTCCCGGGGCGAGTACGTCCGGCCGCTCTACACCGACATGCGCGGCATCGTGATGCTGTCGGTCGGGGTTCTGCTGCTGCTGACCGGCGGATTCTGGCTGTCCCGCATGATCAAGATCGAGGTGTGACCGTGAGCGCACAGCTGGTCCTCAACGTCGGTATCGGGGCGATCTTCGCCGCGATCGCACTGGCGGTGATCACCTTGGCGTCGGCCAGCATCGGTCGGGCCGGGGTCGCCAAGGCGCTGGAGACGATCGACACCGTCTACGCGCCGGGCAGCGCCGCGGCCGCCGAGGAGAAGCTCGGTGACCGGTTCCGGCCGGCGGCGCAGCAGATGTCGGCTCTGGGGAAGCTGCTGACACCCAAGGGTGCCGGTGCCCGGCTGCAGCACTGGCTCGACTACGCCGGGAACCCGGTGGCCTGGCCGCCGGAGCGGATCGTCGAGATGCAGGGCCTCGGCCTGCTCGTCTTCGCATTCCTGGGTGGGCTGGCCGCGTTCGCGCTGAGCTTCGGCACATTGTCGGTCGTGTGCTGGGTGCTCGCCGGAGCCGCGTTCGGCTTCTGGCTTCCTTTCCTGGTGGTCTACGACCTCGGGATCCGCCGCCAGCAGGAGATCCGCCGACGGCTCCCCGACGGGCTGGACCTGCTGACGCTGTCGGTCGAGGCCGGACTCGGGTTCGACGCCGCGCTGGCACAGGTGGCCGCGTCCATGCCCGGCGCATTGTCCCGGGAGTTCGCCCGGGTGCTGCAGGAGATGCAGATGGGCCAACGCCGGGCCGACGCGCTGCGGGCGCTCGCGGCCCGCACCTCCGTGCGGGAGCTCAAGACCATCACGATGGCGCTGGTCCAGGCCGGTGAGCTCGGCATCCCGATCGCGGGCGTGCTGCGCGAGCAGGCGCGGCAGATGCGGGTCAAGCGCCGCCAGCTCGCCGAGGAGAAAGCCCGCAAGCTGCCGGTGAAGGTGCTCTTCCCGCTGATCTTCTGCCTGTTCCCCGCCCTGTTCGTGGTCATCCTCGGGCCCGGTGTCATCGGCATCATGGACGCCTTCTGAGCCGGCCCGGTCAGGGTCAGATGAGGTACAACCGGGCCGCGGCCTGCAGGGCCTGGGTCCGGTTGTGCACACCCAGCTTGTCGTAGAGGCGGGCCACGTAGGTGCGCACCGTCGACTCGGTCAGCCGCATGCGCACCGCGATCGCGGCCAGGCTGCCACCGGTGTTCAGCTGCTGCAGGATCTGCTCCTCGCGCGGGCTGAGCGCGGTTGACCGGGTCCGGCGGCGGGCCATCGCCTCGGCGAGGTTGGGCGCGGTGAACGAGGCCGGCGCCACCGCGGCATGCCGCACCGCCGACATCAGCAGCTCGACCGGCGCGGAGCGCGGCAGGTATGCCGACAGCCCGGCCTGCAGCGCCTGGAGCAGCAGTCCGTCCTCGGCGGGGCCGGTGAGGACCAGCCCCAGCTGCGGCCGCGCGGCCCGCAGTTCGGCGGCCAGCTGCAACCCGCCCTGGCCGGGGACGGCCGCATCGATGGTGACGACGTCCGGTTGCAGGTCGCCGATCAGGTCGCGGGTCTCCTCACCCGTGGCGGCCTGACCGACCAGGTCGATGTCGGCGTGGGTCGCGCAGGCGGCGCTGTACCCCAACCGCACCAGCGTGACGGGGTCAACGGTGATCAGCTTCACTGACAAGGGGGCTCCTTGTGACGCTGCGGACACTTCCGTCCTACTGAGCGCCGCCGGGGCCGCCGGTGTCACTGTCACGTCACCGAACTCGTTCGTTCGGGTGTCACGGTCCGTCAGATCAGACGAAGTTGCTGGTCACGAGGCCGTCTCGGGGTCAGGTCGCCGAGCTGCTCCAGCAGGCCCCCGTCGACCGCCTGGAGGAACGGCGTCGGCCGGCAGTCACGCTCGCTGCCGTAGCGGACCCGCCGCGCCGCGTGGCTCAGGTAGAGCCGCCGCTGCGCCCGGGTCAGCCCGACGAAGAACAGCCGGCGCTCCTCGGCGACCTCCGCCTCGGTCGGCGCGGAGCCGGGGAGCCGCAGCGGCAGCAGCCCGTCCTCGCACCCGGCCAGGAACACCACCGGGAACTCCAGGCCTTTCGCGGCGTGCAGGGTGAGCAGGGTGACCGCCTCCGCGCGCGGGTCCAGCGCGTCCACTTCGGCGCCGGTGGCCACCTCGCCGAGAAAACGCTGCAGGTCCTGCCCGCAGCGCAGGGCCAGCGGGGTGAGCAGGTCCACCGCCGCCCACACCTCGTCCGGTTCGGGCGAGCCGCCGCCGAGCGCGGGCCGTTCGATGAGCACCTTCGCGGTGAGCTTCAACCGCGCCGCGACCGAGCCGGTCAGCCCGGTGGCCAGGCGCAGCTCGGCCAGCAGCGTGTTCACTCCGGCGCGGCTGCGCAGCCGGTCGTGCGAGCGCTTCTGCACCGGCACGCCCGCCCGCGACAGCGCGTCCACGATCGCGGCGGCCTGCGCGTCGGTGCGGTACAGCACCGCGATGTCGTTGAACGACACCGTCGTGCCGGTCACCCCGCGCACGTCGGCCCTGGTCCGGTGGGACACGCCGCCGACCAGCTCGTCGACCTTGCGGGCGATGAACGCGGCCTCGTCGGCGGGGCTGCTCGCGGAATACTGCCCGATCAGCGCCGCCTCCGGGTCGACCTTCGCCGGGTCGAGGCGGCGGCCCGGCACCAGCGAGCTGGGCGCGATCGCCTGCACTGCTGCCGCCAGGATGGGCGCGGACGAGCGGTAGTTGCGGGTCAGCCGGACCACTCGCGCGTCCACGAAGTCACGGGAGAACTGCAGGAAGAAGGACACGTCCGCGCCGCGGAACGAGTAGATGGCCTGGTCCGGGTCGCCGATCGCGCACAGGTTGCCGTCGCTGGGCACCAGCAGGCGCAGCAGCGCGTACTGGTCGGGGTCGACGTCCTGGTACTCGTCGACGAACACCCAGGGCCAGCGTGAGCGCAGCTTGTCCTGCAGCGACGGCTGCGCCTTCAGCAGCGCCACCAGGCGCGGGATCAGCTCGTCGAGCAGTACGCCCTCGCCGCCGGGCTCGTCTGCGACGACCAGGTCGGGCTCCTGCTCGCGCAGCAGCGACAGGGCCAGCGCGTGGAACGTGGAGACGGTGACGTCTTCGGCGACCGGGCCGAGCAGGCCGCGCAGCCGGTGCCGCAGCTCCTCGGCGGCCCGCCGGGTGAACGTGATGGCCAGGCAGTCCTCGGGGTAGACGTTCATCTCCGCGCACAGGTATGCCAGCCGGTGGGTCAGCGTGCGGGTCTTGCCCGTGCCCGGCCCGGCGACGATCAGCAGCGGGCCGCCCGGGGCGGACGCGGCGACGCGCTGCATCGCGTCGAGGCGGTCCAGCAGCCCGGTGCCGACCTCCTCCATCCCGGCCAGCATCGGCTCGAACGGCTCGTGCGGCGAGGGCTCCGGCGGCAGCGGCGGCGCGGAGACCGGCTTGGTACGGCGTACCGCAGGCTTGCTAGCGGCCTGCTTCGGCGCACGGGCCTTGCGCGGCGCGGGGGTCACCGGGGCCGCGGGCAGGTCGAACAGGGTGTCGGCGGTGTCCTGCGGGCGCAGCTCACCGGGCTCGAACAGCCGGATCACGCCGTACTCGCCGTCGTAGCCCGGCACCCGGTGCACCTGCCCGGCGCGCAGCCGGCGCAGCGCCTCACCGAGCAGCTCGCCGCCCGCCGCGGTGACCTCGTCGATCGGGGCCTCCATGAGGATGGACAGCTCCGAGCCCAGCGCCGCGACCAGGCCGTTCACCCGTCCTTCGACGGTACGGGTCTTCGGGCCGACACCCTCCAGCTCGCCGACGATCTCGGGCAGCTGCACCAGGTGGGTGACCGGGCGGGCGTTCGGCGCGGGCGTGCCCTCCGGCCGGTCGGCCAGCGCCTCGACCCGGGCCAGCACGCCGATGGTCAGCGGCCGCTCGCACACCGGGCAGACGCCGCCGGTCGCCCGGGACTCGGCCGGGGTCCAGTTGATGCCGCAGTCGCGGTGCCCGTCCCCGTGGTACTTGCCCTCCTCGGGGAAGAACTCGATCGTCCCGGCCAGGCCGGGCGCACCCGCCAGCGCGGCCTTGAGCGCGAAGTAGTCCAGCGGGCAGTCGAACCGGGTCGCCTCCCGGGCCAGGGCCTGCGGCGAGTGCGCGTCCGAGTTCGAGACCAGGGTGTACCGGTCGAGGCTGGACACCCGGTGGTTCATCGCCGGATCGCTGGACAGGCCGGTCTCCACCGCGGTGATGTGCCCGGCGAGGTCGGCGTAGCAGTCGGCGATCGCGTCGAAGCCCGACTTGCTGCCCAGCGCGGAGAACCACGGCGTCCAGATGTGCGCGGGCACCAGGTAGGCGTCGGGGCTGGCCTCGAGCGTGATCTCCAGCAGGTCGCGGGAGTCCAGGCCCAGGATCGGGCGGCCGTCGCTGGCCAGGTTGCCGACCCGGCCCAGCCGGTCGCGGAAGCGCGACGCGGCGTCGAGGTCGGGCAGGTAGATGAGGTGGTGCACCTTGCGGGTGCGATCGCCGCGCTTGTAGATCGTGGAGATCTCGGAGCTGAGCATGAAGCGGGCCGGCTCCCCCGCCGCCAGGCGGGCGGGCAGCCGCTGCGAGACGTCGCGCTCGGCCTCCGGCGACAGCCGGAACAGGCCCGGCTCGGCCTCCCGCAGTTGCTCGCGCAGGTGCTCGTACCAGGCGGGGTGGGTGACGTCGCCGGTGCCCAGCAGCGCCACGCCCTTGCGCCGTGCCCACCATGCCAACGTGGGCAGGTCGAGGTCCTTGCTGCACGCACGCGAGTACCGCGAGTGGATATGCAGATCAGCAGTCCAGACGGGGGGCACGCAGCATCCTGACATGCCCGGCCCGTCCGACGGCACCCGCCACGCGCGTCAGTGAGAGTTGTTACCTACATCGCGCGCAGTTCTACCAATGTGATATCCGGCGGCGCGCCGACGCGCACCGGCGGGCCCCAGAACCCGGCCCCGTTGGTGACGTACACCTGGGTGCCGTCGACCTCGCCGAGGCCGGAGATGACCGGCTGCTGCAGGCCCGCGATCAGGTTGAACGGCACCATCTGCCCGCCGTGGGTGTGCCCGGACAGCTGCAGGTCCACGCCGTGCTTCGCGGCCTCGAACGCCTGGATCGGCTGGTGTGCCAGCAGCACCACGGGCTTGGCCGGGTCGCGGTCGCCCAGCGCCTTGCCGAAGTCCGGCCCGCCCGCGCCCAGGTCGCCGCCGCTGACGTCGTTGACGCCGGCCAGGGTCAGCCCGCGGATCTCCAGCCGCTCGTTCTGCAGCGGCCGCATGCCCAGGCGCTCGACCTCGACGAGCCACTCCTCGGCACCCGAGAAGTACTCGTGGTTGCCGGTGACGAAGTAGGCGCCGTCGCGGGAGCGCAGCTCGGCCAGCGGCGCCGCCTCGTCGCCCAGCTCGGCGACGCTGCCGTCGACCATGTCACCGGCGACGGCGATCAGATCGGCGTTCATGCCGTTGATCGAGCGCACGATGCGGCGGCTGTGCTCGACGCCGGTCAGCGGGCCCAGGTGGATGTCGCTGACCAGGGCGATCTTGTAGCCGTCCATGCTGCGGGGCAGCTTCGCGAGGGGGATCTGCACCCGCTTGAGCACCGGGTCGCCGAGCGCCGTCTTCACGCCGTACGCGGTGATGCCGGTGGCGGTCAGCCCGGCGAAGATCGCCGCGCTGCGCGCGATGAGCAGCCGCCGGCTCGGGTCCGCGGGCCCGCCGCCCGGCACGGTGCCAGTTGATCCACCGACTTGCCCGGCACTCGCGGCTTTCGCGGTCTCGCTTTCGCCCGTCTGCCCGGCAAGTCCGGTGACCTTGGCAGGCTGGTCCGCGGCGTCGGCGGATCCCGCGGTGATCGCTGCGCCGACCAGGCCGGGCTCGGCCATGGTGGTCTCGGCAGCGGACGGAGCGCTCGCGCGGGCCCACGTGCGGTTGGCGATCACGCGGGGGATCTCCAGCACCAGCAGCGTGACCAGCAGGTAGAACAGGACGGCCAGCCACATGTAGCCGACCAGCGGGATGACCCAGGACGCCTTCGCGCCGATCACCCGCGGCACGATGAACGCCGCCAGCAAGGCCGCCGCCAGCGCGATGATCGCGACGGCGCCGATCCGGCGGCCGCGCTTCGTCGTGGTCGTGTCCTTGACCAGGCGCTTGTACAGGTACCAGTGGATCGGGCCGACGACGATCAGCACCAGGCTGAAGAACATCAGCGCTTGCAGCACCACGGGGTTTTCCTTTCAGCCGCCGGCGAAGGGCGGGAGCACGTCCACGGTCGCGCCGGACGGAAGCGGCGCACGGCGGTCGTGCCAGGCTAGCCCGTCAACCAGAAAGCTGGCTGAAAGCAGCACCCGGCCCAGCCCGTCCCCGTGTGCGGCGCCGAGCTCCTTGACCAGCTGGTTGAGGTCCTGCCCGGCGGGCAGCCGCTCCTCGGTCACCCCTGCGGCGGCCCGCGCTCCGGCGAAATAGCGCACTGTGATCACGTCGTCGGCCTCTCGCATGTCGGTCAGTTCGGTCCGCGGTCGCCCCGGTGCGCCATCTCAGCCCCCGATGGCCGACATGGGGCGCACCGGCTGCAGGAACGACGGGTCGTCGATGCCGTGGCCGGGCAGCTTGCCCCACATGGCCTCACGCCAGCGCACGGCGATGGCCTCATCATCCGCCCCGCCGCGCAGCAGCCCGCGCAGATCGGTCTCACCGGTGGCGAACAGGCAGTTGCGCACCTGGCCGTCGGCGGTGAGCCGGGTCCGGTCGCAGTCGCCGCAGAACGGCCGGGTCACCGAGCCGATCACGCCGACCTTCGCCGGGCCGCCGTTCACCAGCCAGGTCTCGGCCGGGGCGCCGGCCCGCTCGGCCGGGTCGGGGCTGAGGTCGAACTCGGCCTCCAGCGACGCCAGGATCTCCGCCGCGGTGATCATCTGTTCGCGGCTCCAGCCGTGCTGGGCATCGAGCGGCATCTGCTCGATGAAGCGCAGCTCGTAGCCGTGCGCGAGGGCGAAGCGCAGCAGCGCCGGTGCCTCGTCGTCGTTGATCCCGCGCAGCAGCACCGTGTTGAGCTTGACCGGGGTCAGCCCGGCCGCGGCCGCGGCGGACAGCCCGTCGATCACGTCGTCGAAGCGGCGGCGCAGCGCGATCGCGGCGAAGCGGTCCGGGTCGATGGTGTCCAGCGAGACGTTGACCCGGTCCAGCCCGGCGTCGCGCAGCGGCGCGGCGAGCCGGGCCAGCCCGATGCCGTTCGTGGTGACGGAGAGCTTCGGCCGGGGCGTGAGCGCGGCGCTGCCCGCCACGATGCCCACGATGCCGGGGCGCAGCAGCGGCTCGCCGCCGGTGAAGCGCACCTCCTCGACGCCGAGCCGGGTCACCGCGATGGTGATCAGCCGCAGCACCTCGTCGTCGGTGAGGATCTCCTGCTTGGGCAGCCAGGGCAGCCCTTCCGGGGGCATACAGTACGAACAGCGCAGATTGCAGCGATCGGTCAGCGAGACCCGCAGATCCACGGCACGGCGTCCGTACCGGTCGATCAGGCCTGGGTTGGCAGAGGTCACCCCACGAACCTATCGCGTTGTTATCAGAATGCGCGTCCCCTGGTCACCTGGCAGGATCGCGGCCGTGTTGCTGACCCTCTCGACCACCCATTCCCCCGCCACCGATCTCGGCTTCCTCCTGGTCAAGCACCCGGACCGCGTGCACAGCTTCGAACTGAGCCACGGCACGGCGACCGTGCTCTACCCGGAGGCGAGCGAGCAGCGGTGCACCGCCGCGCTGCTGCTGGAGGTCGATCCGCAGCGGCTGGCCGACACCCGAGCCGACGGCCAGCAGCTCAACCAGTACGTCAACGACCGCCCGTACGCCGCGTCCAGCCTGCTGGCGGCCGCGCTGAACCGGGTCTTCCGCACCGCCGCGCGCGGGGTCTCCAAGGACCGGCCCGAACTGGCCGCGACCGCGATCCCGTTGTCGATCCGGGTGCCGTCGCTGCGCGCCAAGGGCGGCCTGAAGCTGGCCGAGCGCCTGTTCGCGCCGCTGGGCTGGACGGTGCGCGGCGACGTGCTGCCGCTGGACCCCGCGTTCCCCGAGTGGGGCGACAGCCGGTACGTCGACCTCACCCTCGACGGCGAGCTGCGCCTGGCCGACGCCCTCAACCACCTCTACGTGCTGCTGCCGGTGCTCGACGATGCGAAGCACTACTGGGTCGCGCCCGACGAGATCGAGAAGCTGCTGCGCGCCGGGGAGGGCTGGCTCGCCGGGCACCCGGAGCGCCCGTTGATCATCCGGCGCTACCTGGCGCACAGCCGCGCCCTGGCCGCCAAGGCGGATGCGGCGCTCGCGCCGCTGGAGGAGGCGCCCGCCGACGACTCCGTGGCCGAGGGCCCGGTGGTGGAGAAGGCCAAGCCGTTGAACGTACGCCGACGCGCCGCAGTGCTGGCCGCGCTGGCCGAGACCGGGGCGACCCGGGTGCTCGACCTGGGCTGCGGCGGCGGCGCACTGCTGGGCGACCTGATCCGGGAGAAGCGCTACACCGAGATCGTCGGTGCGGACGTGTCGCCGAAGGTGCTGGAGATCGCCGAGCGGCGGCTGCGGCTCAAGCGGCTGCCCGACCGCCAGCGCGCCCGGATCAAGCTGATCCAGTCCGCGCTGACCTATGTCGACGAGCGGCTGCGCGGGTACGACGCCGCGGTGCTGATGGAGGTCATCGAGCACCTCGACCTGCCCCGGCTGCCCGCACTGTGCGCCGCGGTGTTCGGCGACGCCAAGCCGGGCGCGGTCATCGTGACCACGCCGAACGTCGAGTACAACGTGCGCTACGAGACGCTGCCCGAGGGCGGCCACCGCCACGACGACCACCGTTTCGAGTGGACCCGGGCCGAGTTCGCGGCCTGGTGCGACCAGGTCGCCGCCGACTACGGCTACACGTACACGCTGCGCGGCGTCGGCGACGAAGACCCGGAGGTCGGCACCCCGACCCAGCTCGCCCTGTTCACCAAGACCACCACCGAGGAGGTGCCGGCATGACCACCACCGTCGCGCTGCCCGAGCTGTCCCTGGTCGTGCTCGTCGGCATCTCCGGGTCGGGCAAGTCGACCTTCGCCCGGGAGCACTTCCTGCCCACCCAGGTGCTGTCCAGCGACGCGTTCCGTGGGCTGCTCGCCGACGACGAGAACGACCAGGCCGCCACCAAGGACGCCTTCGAGGTGCTGCATCTGGTCGCGGGCAAGCGCCTCGCGGCGGGCCGGCTCACCGTCGTCGACGCGACCAACGTGCAGTCGCACGCCCGCGCCGCGCTGGTCGAGGCGGCCAAGGCGCACGACGTGCTGCCCGTCGCCGTCGTCATCGACACCCCGGAGGCGGTCTGCTGGGAGCGCACGCAGGCTCGCCCGGACCGGACGTTCGGCCGGGAGGTGCTGCGCCGTCAGCACCGCGACCTGCGGCACTCGCTGAACAAGCTGGCCCGTGAGGGCTTCCGCAAGGTGTACGTGGTCAAGGACCCCGGCGACGTCGAGCTGCGTTACGAGAAGCTGTTCAACGACCGCACCGAACTGACCGGGCCCTTCGACCTCGTCGGCGACGTGCACGGCTGCCGGGCCGAGCTGGAGCAGCTGCTCGCCGCGCTCGGCTGGGAACTGACCCGCGACGACACCGGCCGGGCCGTGGACGCGAGCCACCCCGCGGGGCGTACCGCCGTGTTCGTCGGCGACCTGGTGGACCGCGGCCCGGACTCCCCAGGCGTGCTGCGGCTGGTCATGAACATGATCGCCGGAGGCCGGGCGCTGTGCGTGTCCGGCAACCACGAGAACAAGCTGCTGCGCCACCTGCGCGGGCGCAAGGTCCAGCTCACCCACGGCCTGGCCGAGACCGTCGCCCAGTTGGAGACCGACCCGGTCGACGGGCTGGCCTCGTTCCTCGACGGCCTGATCAGCCACTACGTGCTCGACGGCGGCCGGCTGGTGGTCGCACACGCGGGCCTCAAGGAGGCCTACCACGGCCGCGCGTCCGGCCGGGTGCGCTCCTTCGCCATGTACGGCGACACCACCGGCGAGACCGACGAGTTCGGCCTGCCCGTGCGCTACCCGTGGGCGCAGGAGTACCGCGGCCGGGCCATGGTCGTCTACGGGCACACGCCCACCGTCACGCCCGAGTGGATCAACAACACCATCTGCCTCGACACCGGCTGCGTGTTCGGCGGCAAGCTCACCGCGCTGCGCTACCCCGAACGGGAGCTGGTCGAGGTCGACGCGGGGCAGGAGTACTACGCGCCCGCCCGGCCGCTGCAGCCCGTCGCGCCGCCCGACCGCGCCGCGGGCGCGCTGCGGCTGTCCGAGGTCACCGGCCGCCGCCACGTGCAGACCCTGCACGGCACCGTCACCGTGCCCGCCGAGCACAGCGCGGCGGCGCTGGAGGTGATGAGCCGGTTCGCGGTCGACCCGCGCTGGCTGCTCTGGCTTCCGCCGACCATGGCACCTTCGTCGACGTCGGCCGTGGACGGATACCTGGAGCACCCCGCGGAGGCGCTGGCCGACCTGCGGCACGCGGGCGTGGACCGGGTGATCTGCGAGGAGAAGCACATGGGCTCCCGCGCGGTGGTCCTGGTTTGCAAGGACGCCGCGGTGGCCGCCAAGCGTTTCGTCGACGACGGCAGCACCGGCGTGATCTACACGCGTACCGGGCGGGCGTTCTTCGATCCGGAGCGTACCGAGCAGCTGCTGGCCAAGGTGCGCGACGCGGCGGCCGCGGCCGGGCTGTGGGCTGAGCTGGACACCGACTGGCTGCTGCTCGACTGCGAGCTGCTGCCCTGGTCCGCCAAGGCGCAGACGCTGATCCACCAGTACGCCGCCGTCGGCGCGTCCGGCCGGGCCGTGCTGCCCGCGGCGCTGGACGTGCTGTCGGCCGCCGCGGCACGCGGGCTCGACACGGCCGCCCAGCGGGAGCGGCTCACCGGGTCGCTGCGCGACGTGCAGGCCTTCACCGACGCCTACCGCCGGTACGTCGCCCCCACCGCCGGGATCGCGGGCATCACGCTGGCCCCGTTCGCGGTGCTGGCCGCCGAGGGCAAGGCGTACGCCGACGCCGACCACGGCTGGCACCTGTCCATCGCGGACCGGCTGGTCGCGGCCGACCCGGTGACCTTCACCCCGACCCGACGACTGGTGCTGGACCTGCCTGCCCGGTCGGCGGCCGACCCGGCCACCGCCGACGTCGCCTTCGCGTCGGCGGTGGCGCAGGCGACGGACTGGTGGCTCGCGCTGACGGAGTCCGGCGGCGAGGGCATGGTGGTCAAGCCGTACGCGGGCCTGTCCGTCCGCGGCGCGAAGGGACTCGTCCAGCCCGGCGTGAAGTGCCGCGGCCGCGAGTACCTGCGCATCATCTACGGCCCGTCGTACACCGAGCCCGCGCAGCTGGCCAAGCTCCGCCAGCGCAAGCTCGGCCGCAAGCGCGCCCTGGCCCTGCGCGAGCACGGTCTCGGCCTCGCCGCCCTGGACACGGTCGGCCGCGACGGCCCGCTGTGGCGCGTGCACGAACTCGTCTTCGCCATCCTCGCCAGCGAATCCGAACCCACCGACCCCCGCCTGTAAGCCCAAAGGAAGGGCACCTTCTTAACGCTATGCGTAGAGGAAGGTGCCCTTCTTAACGCCAGTCCCCACCCGAGCAGCGACGATCCGTCGCGCGCGGCGCGGGGGTGCAGTTTCGGGGAAATCGCGCCTTCACAGTCCTTCGAAGCCGCAGTTTCCCCGAAACTGCGGCTGGTCGGGGTCGGTTCAGGCGGTCAGGGAGAGGCAGGCCGTCGCGGTCTCGCGGACGCCGGGTGCGAAGGCCGCGCCGAACAGGGCGGTGTGCAGCAGGTACATGGAGAGCTGGTGCAGCGGGACGCGCTCGGTCCAGCCGTCGGCGGGCGGCCAGGCTTCGGCGTACGCGGCGAGGATCCGGTCCGCGAACGGCGCGCCGCCCCACAACCGCAGGTAGGCCAGGTCGGTCTCGCGATGGCCGCCGTGTGCCGCGGGGTCGACCACCCGGCACCGGCCGTCCGCGCCCCAGAGCAGGTTGCCGGTCCACAGGTCGCCGTGGATGCGGGCCGGTGGCTCGTCGCCGCCGATGCGGTCGAGACCGGCCAGGACCCGTTCGACGCGGGCCGTGTCGGCCGGCTCCAGCGCGCCCCGGTCCACCGAGAGCCGCAGGTACGCGGCCAGCCTGCGCTCGCCGTACCACTCGTGCCACGGGCCGGGGTGCGGGGTGTTGTCCATCGGCGCGGAGCCGTGGAACCCGGGCCAGGGCGCGCCGAACGCGGGCGCCCCGACGCGGTGCAGCCCGGCCAGCGCCCTGCCGAACTCGTCGGCCGCGGCAGCCGACGGCCGCCCGTGCTCGATCCATGCCATACCGAGCAGGTCCGGGGTGTCGACCAGCACCTCGGGCACCGCGACCGTGCCGGTCTCGGCGAGCCAGCGCAGGCCGTTCGCCTCGGCGGTGAAGAAGCCCTCCGGTGCCCGCCCGCCCGCCTCGGGCCACGACTTGGTGAAGATCGACTCGCCGTCGTCGAAGGTCAGCCTGCTCGTGTGGCAGATCGAGCCGCCGTCGACCGGCGTCTCCCGGATCCGCTGATGGTGCAGGAAGGTCGGCAGCAGGTGCGGATGCGCGCGCAGGTAGGCCAGGTCCACGTGTCCCATTCTGAGCCGTCGCCCGGTGCGCGCCGCGCGGGCGTGCCGT
Organism: Catellatospora sichuanensis; assembly: GCF_007483665.1. GTDB lineage: Bacteria > Actinomycetota > Actinomycetes > Mycobacteriales > Micromonosporaceae > Catellatospora > Catellatospora sichuanensis. The sequence goes on along the minus strand of NZ_VIQO01000013.1, from coordinate 332,478 downwards.
CCGCCCCCTGGATGCGCCCCGATCGCGCGACTGAGCGCGTTTTCCCGGAACCGGCTGTATCCCAGGCCATGGCGTCCAGTCGGTGGCCTACCGCGCGGGCCAGGGCCCGACACTGCCAGGCGGTATCGCCTGGTCGAGCGCCTCGGTGAGCAGGTGGGCCAGGGTGTACGCCGGGTCGGCCAGCAGCGCCCGACGCAACGCCGCCCCGGCCAGCACACCGTTGCCCGACCGCCAAGCGCACCAGGCCAGCAGGCTGGCGACCGGGGCCAGCAGCGCGGGCTCACCGCGCCGGGTGAGGTCCAGCCAGAGGTCGAGCTGCCAGGGCTCGGTATCGGTCAGCTGCCACGCATGGTCCCGGCAGCGCAGGTCGAGCAGGAGCACGGTGAGCCAGGCGGCCTCATCGTCATCGAGCCGCCCACCGGATTCGGCGACGCGCAATGCGTCCTCGACCGCGGCCGTCCCGGCCCGCACCAGCCGGTCGTCGGCAGCGTCCTCGTTTGATCCGGTCCCGGTGCCGCCTCCGGTCACGTTCCCGCGCCGCACGCCGGGTCTGGTGTCGGGTCTGCCGTCGCGGCGGGCCTCGGCGATGCCGTCGCAGAGCAGCGCGTCGAGCCGCTCCTCGGCGCGGTCCACGGCCTGCGTCATCGCGATCGCGGCCAGCCCGCCGACGGGCCGGACCAGTTGCTCCACCGCGGCCCGGTCGGGCTGGGCGACCAGCCCCTCGTAGGTGGCGATGGCGGCCGCGGCGGTCGTGCTCAGGTCGAACGGGGCTCCGCCGGGCGGCGTGCAGTCGTCGCACTGCAGGCAGTGGTAGCGGTCGCCGGCGTGCAGCAGCACCTCGCGCACGTGGTAGCCGCGGGCGTCGAGGGCGTTCGCCACGTCGCGGGTCACGTCGGCAGCCGCAGGGTCGGGGCCGTATCCGACGAGCAGCACCGAGGTGATCGCGGCCCGCGCCCGGCCCGCGGCGGCGAGCAGCCGGGCGAGCCGGTGGACCGTCTCGGCGCGGGGCTGCCCGAGGTCGGCGCGGACGGCGACACCGATCTGCCGGTCCGTCACCCCCAGCACGACGACGCTGTCCGCCGGGTGGAAGCCGAGCAGGTAGGGCACGTAGCCGAGCAGGTCCGCGCGTTCGGTGAGGGTGTAGGTCGGGGAGTCGGTCGTCATGTGCGGCAGCCTCCCCGCCACGGCGCGACGGGGACAGCGATGATCGCTAGCCTGTGGATGACACGCCGGTTCGTCCACAGGGCGGGGAGCGAACAGATGATCTCGTACGCGGCGATGGTGCTGGCCGGGGGCGCTGCCCGCCGAATGGGTGGGGTCGCCAAACCGCTGCTGCCCGTCGGTGGGGTGCCGATGCTGCGACGGGTGCTCGCGGCAGTCGCCGACGCGCGTGCGCTGGTGGTCGTCGGGCCGCCGGAGCTGGCCGCCGAGCTGCCGGCCGGAGCCGTGCTGACCCGCGAGGAACCGCCCGGGGGCGGCCCGGTCGCGGCCGTCGCCGCCGGTGCGACAGGGCTGCCGGAGCTGGGCGGCGTCGACCGGGTGCTGGTCGTCGCCGCGGATCTGCCTTTCCTGACCCGGGACGCGGTGGCGGCGCTGCTCGCCGTGGACGCGGACGTGGTGATGTTCACCGACGCGGACGGCCGACGGCAGCACCTCTGCGCGGCGTGGCGGCTCGGGGCGCTGCGCGCCGCGCTGCCCGCGCAGCCGCACGGCGCCCCGATGCGGGCGCTGCTGGCACACGCGGACGTGGCCGAGGTGCCGTGGTCCGGCGTGGGCCCGGCGCCGTGGTATGACTGCGACACCCCGGAAGAACTGAGCGAAGCGGAGGCGGTACATGGGCGTGGACCTGCATGACTTCACCGACGCGGCGTGCGCCGAGCTGGGCGTGCCCCGCGCGGACGTGGACGTGACGATGGTGCTGGACCTGGCCCGGGAGGTGGCGCACAACACGGTGCGGCCCGGTGCCCCGGTCGGCGCATACCTGCTGGGGCTGGCCGTCGGGCGCGGCGGCGACCCGCAGGAGCTGGCCGCCCGCCTGACCGGCCTGGCCCACCGCCTCGCCGCACCCGATCCGGACTGAGGCCGCGGCCGGTACATGGCGGACGCGGACAGGCGACGCAAGGGTGTGGACGGTCGAATGGCCGACTACGCGAATGCGCTTCCGGTCGGTAGTGTCTCCGTGACAGAGGACCCAGGTTCGTCCGACGGCTTGCCGGGATTGAGCCAGGTTCGACGAGGAGGCGCACCCATGTCGGAACTGTCGAATCCTGGCCTGGCGGAGGCCGGGCTGCTCGACGAACCCACCACCGCGGACCTGCATGCGAAGGTCGCCGAGGCCTGGCGGGAGTTCGCCAGAGCCCTGGCCGCGGCCCTGCCGACGCTGCCGGTCGGCAGTGAACTGGAACTGGCGCTGGACCCGACCGCGTCGGGCACCGGCTCCGCCGTGTACGGCGTGAGCGTGGAGTGCCTGGAGGACGGCTCGCTGCAGGCGCGGGCGGTCAGCAACGCGAACCTGCCGGAAGGGTTTCGGCTGGAGCGGTCCGCGATCGCGGCGATGGTCGCGCTGGGCTGGTCGCCGCCGGGCGTGATGGCCGGGTCGCGGGAGAACTTCGGCATGACGGGCCCGTCCGAGGGACTGGCGAACGTGATCACGCGGACGCTGCGCGATGTTTACGGCGCACCCCATCCCGCGTTCCTGGTCTACGAGGCGCACGACCGCCAGGAGGAGCCCGTCCCGATCGAGCCGCTGGGCACGGCGCGGCACGAGTCGACGGTGGACGCGTTCCTGCCCTCGATCGACTCGCTCGACGCCAGTGGGCTGGAGCTGGCCGACCGGGTGCGCATCGTGGTGTCCGCGATGCTCAAGTCCGACCCGGACGAGCTGCAGGTGGACGGCGACGGTGACATCGGCATCCGGGCCGGTTCGGCCATGGTGTTCGTACGCGTCCGCGAGAACCCGCCGCTGATCGACGTGTTCTCGCCGGTGCTGACCGACATCGAGCCGACCGAGAAGCTGTTCGTGAAGCTGTCCGAACTGACCAATCGGATGCCGATCGGCCGCCTCTACTGCACCGCCGGCACGGTGTGGGCCTCGATCCCGGTGTTCGGCCGCGACTTCCAGGCCAGCCACCTGGCCCTGGCGATCCAGGTGATGACCGGGCTGGCCGACGAGCTGGACGACCGCCTGCACGGCGAGTTCGGCGGCAAGCGCTTCTTCGGCGAGGGCGACAAGCCCGCGGGCAACATCCCCGAAGCCCGCATCGGCCAGTACCTCTGACCAGCCTCACCTGAAGATCCTGGGCGGACCGCGGGGGTGACCCGCGGTCCGCCCAGGATCTTCGTGGTTCGAGGCGCCCGGGTCAGAGGACGACCCGGGCGAGTTCGGCGGTGCCGGACAGGGTGGTGGCCACGGCCACGGTGTCCGACACGACCCAGAGCGTGTCGTCGATGACGAGGCTGCGGCGGGGATAGCCGCCGGGGTTCACCTCGCCGGCCTTCTCCAGCGAACCGGAGCCCACCCGGAACAGCAGGGCGCCGGTCCGCTCCTGCTTGTCGTACGCGGCGTACGGAACCACCAGCAGCCCCGTCGCGGGCCAGTACAGGAACGCGTGCGGGTCGTACTCGGCCTCGCTCCAGCCGTGCGGGATCTTCTCCTGGTCGAGCCGCTTCGGGTCCGCGCCGCCGACGTCGAACAGCGACACCTGCAGCCCGGTCACCCGGCCCTGGCCGGTCGCGTCCTGGCCCACCCCGATGAGCCGGCCGTCGGCGACCGGGTGCAGATAGCTGCTGTATCCCGGGATCTTCAGCTCGCCGGCGAGCACCGGGCGGGCCGGGTCGCGCAGGTCGATCGTGTAGAGCGGATCGGTCTGCCGGAACGTGACGACGTATCCGGTGGGGCCGAGGAAGCGCACGGCGTAGATCCGCTCCCCCTTGCCCAGGCCGCCGAGCTTGCCCAGCGGCTGGAGCTGCCCGCCGTTGCGGCGCAGTGTGTACACCGTGGACTCGCTGGTCTGCTCCCGCCTCCACTGCTGCCCGGTGGTGGTGGCCACGCGCAGCACGCCGTCGTGCTCGCTCAGCGAGTACTGGTTGAGCAGCCATCCCGGCACGCTGCCGGACGCGGCGAAGACCGGGCGCGGTCCGGAGACGTCGAACATGTACAGCTCGGTGCGGTCCCTCGCCTTCTCACCCCGCCAACCCTCGTCGTGGGCGAGGTACAGCCGGCCGCCGGTGCCGTACACCGTGCGGGCGTCGGCGAGCACCGCCGTGGGCAGGCCGTCGCCCAGCGCCGCGCGGTTCAGGTCGAAGCTGAGCACCGTCACCAGCGAGGTCCCGCTGAACTCGGCGGGCCTGCTGACCTGCCCGCAGTCGAGCCGCCCGCCGGCGCCGTCGGCGGTGTACGCGGGCAGCCACCGCTCCAGCGGCGTACTGTCGATGACCTTCTTGTTGGCGGCGATGCGATCCGCGTCGGTGCCCTTCTCCAACCACGTGAAGTCGATCATCGGGTGGGAGGTGACCACCACGCGGGCGGTGCCGTCGGCGAGCCGGGCGTCGGTCAGCTCGGCCCCGATCTCGTACTGGCCGGTGAACCGGGGCTCGCCGGCCAGGTCGACCAGCCGGAGCCGGGTCGAGGACGGCCCGCCGCGCATCGGCATGCGGGCGTCCGAGACGCCGCCGTACATCATCGCCTGCATGGACGTGAGCACCAGCGCTCGGTCGCCCTGCAGGAAGAGCTGGTGCATACCGTTGCCGAGGTGCAGCGAGCCGGCCGCCCGGCGGGTCGTCGCGTCGATGACCCGCAGCGTGTCGCCGAGCACGGTCACGATGCGCCGTCCGTCGGTCTTGACGATGTCCGGCTCGTCGACCCCCACCTCGTGCGTGTTGGTGCCGGAGTACGACTTGGCGGAGGTGTCCGGGCCCGCGCCCTCCCGCGCGCCGTCTGCGGTGGCCGGTTGCGCGCGCTGCAAGCGCATCCCCCAGCTGCTGCCGGGCAGGCCCCAGGAGGTCACCACGCGTTTGGCCGCTTCGCGCACCGACTCCAGCAGGCCGTCGCAGGAGTCGTACGACACCAGGCGCAGTTGCGGCTCGGGCCCGGGAACGGGACGGTCCGCGATCGCGCCGCCGCCTGCCGTGCAGCCGGCCAGGGACAACGTGGTGAGCAGGCAGAGCACGCTTCGTCTCATGCCCGTCTTCGACGTACGGATCATGCTCGCGGCTCCCGTCGGCGTCGAGAGCCGCGCCGTCCGGCGTACCCGGACGCGGTCAGTCGACCAGACGGGACAGGACGATCATGCTCCGGGTGCTGGTGATGAAGGGCTCCGCCCGCAGCCGCTCCAGCGCCTGTTCCAGGTGGGAGATGTCGGCCGCGCGCAGGTGCACCAGGGCGTCGGCCTCGCCGGAGACGGTGTACGCCCCGACCACCTCGGGGTGGCGGCGGGTGGCCTGCGTGATCTGCGCGGGCGTGGTGCGCCCGGTGCAGAACAGCTCGACGAAGGCCTCCGTGCCGCCACCCACCGCCGCCGGGTCGACCACGGCGGTGAATCCCTTGATCACCCCACCGGAGCGCAGCCGGTCCACCCGTCGCTTGACAGCCGGTGCCGACAGCGACACCACCATGCCGATCTCGGCGTAGGTGGTGCGCGCGTCGCTCAGGAGCGCGGAGATTATTCGCTGGTCAACGTCGTCCAACTGCACTACCCGAGGGTAGCGAGGTCGCTGATCAGCACGTTCGACAGGATGGGGCCGTCCTTCTCGACCTTGCGCAGATACCACTTCTGCTGCGGGGAGCGCTGCTGGTTGAACTGCCAGTTGCCGCGGGGGCTGATCACCTGGCCCACGTTCGACAGCAGCGTGTTGACCTTCTGCGGGCTGAGCGTGCCGTCGCCGGCCAGCGTCAGCGCCTGGTCGAGCACCGCCGCGGCGTCGAACGCGGCGACCGCGAACGCCGTGGGGGAGCGCTGGAACTTGGCCTGGAACAACGACGAGAACGTGTGGTTGGCCATGTTGTTGAGGTCGGCCGAGTAGTGCATCGCGGTGAAGAGCCCGCGGGCGCCGTCGCTGAGCTCGTCGAGGGCACCGCCCTCGGCGATCGCGCCGGGAGCGTAGAGCTCGACGTCGCTGCCCGGCGTGAGCCCGGCCTGCTTGAGCGCGGCCATGAACTTGACGATGTGCGAGCTGGGCAGGTTGCAGAAGATCGCCTTGGGGTTCCTGTCCGCGATCTGTCCCGCGTACGACGCGTAGTCGGCGGTGGTCGGCTTGATGCCGGACTTCACCGTGATGACGTCCTGCGCGCCGCTGCCGTAGACCTTGGTGAAACCGAGCATCAGCTCCGCACCGGCCGTGCCGGGCACGGTGATGAGGCTGACCTTGCCGCTGCCGTTGCCGAGGCGCCGGCGCAGGTAGTGGGCGACGGCGAGAGCCGGCTCGTCGGTGAGGTAGGAGGTGCGCCAGATGTACGGGGCACTGGGCATCTCGGCCGGCGCGGCGTGCGCGGCCAGCAGCGGCACCTTCGCCTCCTCGACCCGGTCGCGGACGATGGGCAGCAGATCCGGGTTGGCGACGCCGACCACGGCGAGCACCTGGGCCTTGTACAGGTTCTCCAGGGCCGCGGCGCCGGACTTGGTGGTCTCGCCCTCGTCCTCCACCTCGATGCGGACCGCACGGCCGCCGAGCTTGCCGTCGTGCAGGTCGACGTAGAGCTTGAAGCCCAACTCCAGGTCGGCGCCGACCTCCTTGTTCGCTCCGGTGGCGGGGACGAGGAGACCGATGCTGACGCCGCTGCGCTCGCTGGGCGTGCCAGCGGTCGAGCAGCCCGCGAGGCCGCCGGTCACGCCCGCAACGCCGACGCCGGTCAGCAGACCGAGCAGCCTGCGACGGTCAAGGCCGTCCAATGTGTCCTCCAGAGTGACATTCGGCCGGACGCGCGTACCGGTGGCACGGCCGTGGGGGTGACGCCAAACCTGTGGGCGCGCGTTCTCTTGACCCACTGTGGCGTTCTACCGTGTCGCGGGTCTCCCGTCAATGATCAACATAGGCCTGTGTCTCGGGATCTAGGATGGGTGGGTTCGACGCTGAGGAGGTCGTGGTGAGCCAGCAGCATCCCGAGGAGAAGAGTGTCGTGGTCGTCGGTCCGGACGGACAGCCCATCGGCACGGTCGAGGTCAACCCTGACGGCGCCACCGGGCGCGAGGAGGATCCGAGCCACCTCATCGAGCAACCAGCCAAGGTCATGCGTATCGGCAGCATGATCAAACAGTTGCTGGAGGAGGTGCGCGCCGCACCCCTCGACGAGGCCGGCCGCCAGCGCCTGGTGGAGATCCACCGTCGCTCGATCGTCGAGTTGGAGGACGGCCTCTCCCCCGAGCTGCGCGACGAGCTGGAGCGGATCTCGGTCGACTTCACCGAGGGTGCGACGCCGTCGGAGTCCGAGCTGCGCATCGCACAGGCGCAGCTGGTCGGCTGGCTGGAGGGCCTCTTCCACGGCATTCAGGCGGCCCTGGTGGCCCAGCAGATGGCCGCCCGCATGCAGCTGGAGCACATGCGCAACATGCCCGCCCTGCCGCCCGGCACCCACCCCGACCCCACCAAATCCACCAGCACCGGCCAATACCTCTAACCCCACCGCCCCCACGCCCACCCGGCCCACCTCGGGCCCCGGCCGTCTCGCGCAATTCTTGAAGACTCGCGCCTTCTGCGATTGGCGAAGGCGCGACTCTTTAAGAATGCGGCTGGGTGTGGCTGGGTGTGGCTGGGTCGGCGGACCGAGGCCGGTCAGGCTTCGCGTTTGAGGAGTTCGTCTAGGTAGACGGCTACGCCGTCGCGGTCGTTGGAGAGGGTGACCTCGTCGGCGAGAGCCAGGATCTCGGGGTGGGCGTTGGCCACCGCGACCCGGTGGCCGGCCCACTCGAACATCGGGATGTCGTTCGGCATGTCCCCGAAGACCAGCACGTCGGCGGGATCGATGCCCAGCTCGGCGGCGACCACGGCCAGCCCGGTCGCCTTGTCGACGCCGGGCGGCGTCACCTCCACCCAGCCCAGGCCCGAGTGCGTGAACGCGGCGACCTCGGGTGCCACCAGACTGCGAGCGGTCCGCAGCAGCGTGTCGGAGTCCGTGTCGTCGGTCTTCACGAACGCCTTGATGACGTCGTAGCAGAGCGACTCCTCGCGCGGCCGGAACTTCAGGTCGTCCGGATACGGCCAGTCGTCCACGTCGTCGCCCCACAGCGGAGCCCGCTGCGCGTCCAGCACCTCGACCAGCAGCTTCACCGGCCCGAGCCGGTTCTCCAGCGCTTCGACCAGCCCGGCGACGACCGGCCCGGGCAGCCGCGCGTCGCGCAGCACCCGCGGTGCGGACGGGTCGCGCAGGTCGAGCACCCGCCCGCCGCCGCCGAGCACCAGCAGGTCCGCGTGCGGCAGGTCGATCCGGCTCAGTTCCTCCAACCGGGGACCGCGGCCGGTGGCGCCCACGATGGGGACACCGGCCGCGCGCACCCGGTCGAAGACGGCGTGGGTGAACCCGCTGACGGTCTCGTCCGACCGGACGACGGTGCCGTCCAGATCGGTGGCGACCAGCTTCGGCAGCCCGCGCGGCCGCAGCCCGTCGCTGCGCAGCTCGGCCCGGCCGGTCGCGTCGCGTGCCGGCACCTCGACGTGCCCCGAACCCCCGTGGTCGGGCACGCCGTTCAGGACCCTGCCTTGGCGGGCTCCAGTACGTCGCGGCCGCCCACGAACGGCTGGAGTGCCTTGGGCACCCGCACCGAGCCGTCCGGCTGCTGGTGCTGCTCCAGGAGCGCCACGAGCATGCGTGTGGTGGCCAGCGTGCCGTTGAGTGTCGCGGCGGTCTGGGTGCGGCCGTCGGCGTCGCGGAAGCGGGTGTTCAGGCGGCGGGCCTGGAACGTGGTGCAGTTGGAGGTCGAGGTGACCTCCATGTACCGGTTCTGGGTGGGCAGCCAGGCCTCGCAGTCGAACTTGCGCGCCGCCGACGAACCGAGGTCGCCCGCGGCCACGTCGATCACCCGGTAGGCCAGCTCCAGCTTGCCGAGCATCTCCTCCTCCCACGCCAGCAGGCGCAGGTGCTCCTCGGCGGCCTCCGCCGGGTCGCAGTACGAGAACATCTCGACCTTGTCGAACTGGTGCACCCGGATGATGCCGCGGGTGTCCTTGCCGTACGAGCCCGCCTCCCGGCGGAAGCAGCTCGACCAGCCGGCATAACGCTGCGGCCCGGCGGCCAGGTTCAGGATCTCGTCCTTGTGGTACGCCGCCAGCGGCACCTCGCTCGTGCCGACCAGGTACAGGTCGTCGGCGGGCAGATGGTAGACCTCGGCGGCGTGCGAGCCGAGGAAACCGGTGCCCTCCATCGACTCCGGCTTGACCAGCACCGGCGGGATCATCGGCGTGAACCCGGCCTCCACCGACTGCCACAGGCCCATCTGGAGCAAACCGAGCTGGAGCAGCGCGCCCACCCCGGTCATGTAGTAGAAGCGGGCGCCCGAGACCTTCGCGCCGCGCTCGGTGTCGATCGCGCCCAGCAGCTCGCCCAGCGCCAGGTGGTCGCGCGGGTTGTCGAAGACCGGACGGTCGCCGACCTCGCGCAGCACGACGTAGTCGTCCTCGCCGCCGCCGGGCGCACCGTCCTGCACCACGTTCGCGATCGCGAACTGCGCGGTCCGCAGTGCCTGCTCGGCCTCGTTGACCGCGGCCTCGGCCGCCTTCACCTCGGCGGCGAGGTCCTTGGTCCGGGCCAGCAGCGCTGTCTTCTCGTCGCCGGTCGCCTTCGGCATCAGCTTGCCGAGCTGCTTCTGCTCGCCCCGCAGGGCCTCGAAGGAGGCCACCGCGGACCGCCGGGCCTCGTCGGCGCGCAGCAGGTCGTCGACGGAGTCGACGGAGTCGCCGCGCAGGCGCTGGCTGGCTCGTACGGTCTCAGGGTCCTCGCGGAGCAGACGCAGATCAATCACGTCGAAAAGCGTACCGGCCCGCGTTCGGAGCTTCGCGTCAGTATTGCCGTAAGAACGGCGCGGCGGTGGTGACCGTCAATTCGATGTCGCCCGACTCGTGGTCGTCGGGTTCCTCGTCCTCGTCCTCGACCGCGGCATGCCGGCCGGCCGGCGGCTCGGGTTCACGCCGGTGCGCGGACAGCATGGCGAGCCCCAGCAGCGCCACGGCCGCGAGCGCCGCCCACATGCCGCGCCCGGGGCTGGAACTGAAGCGCGACAGCAGTTCCTCGTTCATGAACCCGCCGAAGACGCGCGGCAGTTCACTGGTCGAGCCGAGCACGCTCGCCAGGGCCGCGAGCAACATGACCAGCACGGCCGAGGTGCCGAGCGCGACCATCCGCGCGATCGCCCGCGCCGCGGGCGGGCCGAACAGCGCCACCGCGGTCGCCGCACCGAGCAGCATCAGCCCGCCCAGGTACGGCGTACCGCCGATCGTCGACCAGACCGAGCTGGTCACGCGCGGGATGCTGGCGAAATACTCGTCACCGGAGCGGGTGGTGTCGATGACCTGCCACTCGCCCACCAGCGACGCGACCGCCGCCGCGCCGCCGAGCACGACGAGGCCTGTGGTCAACCGGGAGTCTGTCGTCATCGCACGCCAGTCGGGGCGACGGCGGGTCACCGGTGCCGGGGCCGGGCCGAACTCCACCACATCGAGTTCCTCGGACATGGGCGAATCATGCCATGCAGAGCTGAAAAAACAGGCCCCTCCCGAAGGAGGGGCCTGCCGCTAAGTCACCGTCCGCCGGCTCACTGGCCGAGCAGGCCGCCCAGCAGGCCGCCCTGCTGCTGCTGGCCGGCGCCGGCGCCCGCGATGCCCGCCGGGGGCTCCTCGGACGGCTGCACCACGACGAAGCCCTGGCCCTGGAAGCTCATCGTGAAGGCCTCGCCGGTGCTGCGGCCCAGCAGCGTGCCGATGCCCAGCTGCTCGGCGCGGTGGTAGCCGGTCTGCAGGTTGGCCGACCAGCAGATCGCCGCCTGGGGGTCGGCGTAGGTGGGCGCGTCCACGGTCAGCACGACCGGGGTGCCCTTGGTGGTGATGGCGATCCGGCCCTGGCCCGAGAAGACGCAGTTGAACAGGCCGGCCGCCGAGAACATGCCCATGCCCTGGACCATCTTGATGTCGTAGTTCAGCGTCGACTCGAAGGCCAGCACGTTGGTGCCGTTGACGCTGAGGGCGTCGCCGGGACCCAGGTCGATCAGGTGCACGTCCGCGGCCCGGTCGGCCAGGAACACGTCACCGCGGCCGGACAGCTTCATCAGCGGCACGCCCTCACCGGTGATCTTGCTCTTGAGCCACTTGGCCGCGCCTCCGGAGCCGAGCGCCTGGAACTGCACCTGGCCCTGGTAGGCAACCATCGCGCCGGTGCGCGCCATGACCTCGCCGTTCAGCTCGATCTTCAGCATCTTCGAGTTCTGCAGCGTCAGACCAGGAGTCGCGGACTCCTTCTCCAGGTTTTCGGCAGCGAAGAGTGCGCTCTGCATGTCGTCATCCTCCATAGAACGGGGGCGGAGAAACGCACCGAGCGTAGTTGACCTGCACAAGAAACAACGTCGTGTTGGTGACTCATCGGCAAAGGTCAGGGTGAAGATCCGGGAAACCACGGGCGGTTCCGGGCCATCAACCCCAGCCCAGGTCGTGCAGCCGGTGGTCGTCGATGCCGAAGTGGTGCGCGATCTCGTGTACCACGGTGACCGCCACCTCCTCGACGACGTCGTCGTCCGTGTCGCAGATGCGCAGGATCGGGTGCCGGTAGATGGTGATCCGGTCGGGCAGCACACCGGCGTAGTCCCAGCCTCGATCGGTGAGCGCGTGTCCCTCGTACAGGCCGAGCAGCTCCGGGTCGCCGGGCGGCGACTCGTCCTCCACCAGGATGACGACGTTGCGCATCAGGTTGAGCAGCTCCTGCGGGACCTCGTCGAGGGCGTCGGCCACCAGCTCCTCGAAGCGTTCCCGGCTCATCTCGACCGGCATGGTCAGGACAGCTCGCCCCGACGCAGCCGGCCCAGCCAGGCGGCGGCGTCGGTGTAGTCCGGGTCGGACAGTCCCGCCGGAGGCGGCACCGGTCGCTCCGGCGCCGCGCCGGGCAGGCCCGCCCGGGGATACGAGCCGAGGAAGCGCACTCCGGCGCAGATCCGACGCAGGCCCTGCAGCGCCTCGCCGACCCTGGCCTCGGCGACGTGGCCGGTGCAGTCGAGGAAGAAGACGTAGCGGCCGAGCCGCTCGCCGGTCGGGCGGGACTCGATCCGGGTCAGGTTCACCCCGCGTACGGCCAGCTCGGTGAGGACCGCCAGCAGCGCCCCGACCCGGTCGTGGGAGATCCAGACGGCCAGCGAGGTGAGGTCGTTGCCGGTCGGCTCCGGCGGCGTGCCCGGCCGCGACAGCAGCACGAAGCGCGTCGCGGCGTCCGGGTGGTCGGCGATCTTGTCGGCGAGCTGGTGCAGGCCGAAACGCTGGATGGCGATCGGCGCGCAGATCGCGGCGTCGAAGTCACCCGCGGCCACCCCGGCCGCCGCGGCACCGTTCGAGAGCACGTCGACCACGGTCGCGTCCGGCGCGTACGCCCGCAGCCAGGCGCGGCACTGGGTGGACGCCTGCGGATGCGCGGCGATCGACCGCACCTCGGCCAACGAGGTGGCGGACCGGGCGGCGAGCACGAACTCCACCGGGATGACGACCTCGCGGGTGATCACCAGCGGGTCGCCGTCGACCAGTTCGTCCAGGGTCACGCCGACCGCGCCGCCGATCGAGTTCTCCCACGGCACGAGCGCGGCGTCGGCCTCGCCGGCACGCACGGCCTCCAGCGCCTCGGGGACGCTGCGGGTCGGCGTGCGGATTCCTCGCCCGGCTGCCGGGATGGTGAGCAGCGCCTGCTCAGCGAAGGTGCTCTCCGGGCCGAGATAGACGAAGCGGGTGGGCGGGACTCCAGGCATGACCTCAGCGTAGCCATTGGTGGCCGCATCCGCGGCCACGGCATTCGGCCTCGGAAGCCTCCCTTACCCGCCGGTCGCTCGTCCGCTGCGCGGACTTCCGCTCCCGGCGGGTGAGGTCGGCGGCCGAATGCGTTGTGGTCGCGACCCCTTTCCGCAGGCTGCGCCGCGTCAGCAGCCGGCGGCGATGCGGATGCCGGGTGGGGCGAAGTTGCGCACCTCGACCGTGCAGATGTCGGTGCCCGCGGTGACGAGGTCGAGCGAGGCGGGCGCGCCTTTCGTGACGACCTGCAGGGGCTCGCGGGATGGCACGGTGAGCACGGTGTACTGCCAGGTGCCGGCGCAGACGGGGGGCCTCGTCACGGTGACCGTGCCCGAACCGGGCAGGATCGACGACTTACGGCGCACGGCGGCGATGACCTGGTCGCCGGTGGGGCGGCCCTGGCAGTCGGTGACGGTCAGCTCGGGGAAGGGGCCGGGGCTGCTCGGCGGGGCCGAGGGCGGCAGGCTGAAGCTGGGCGGGAGTGTCACCGCACTGGGTGACACGGACGGCTGCGGCACGGTGCCGCCGGGCTTGGGCTGCAGCTCGGGCGGAACCCCGCAGCCGCTGAGCAGAGCCGCTCCGACCAGGCACGCGGTGGCGAGCGGAAGAGCCGGGGTGGACGGACGGGTTGGACGCAGGGGCATGGGGAACGAGACTAGCGCGCGTTGGCCATACCCGCGGTCATACCGCCGCGAAGAAGCTGAGTGAGCCGACGACCTGGCCGCCCTGCCACAGCGGTGTGGCGACGGCGTCGAGGGTGCGGCTGGGTGCGCCCTGCGGCGCGCGCACCCGCAGCAGGCCTCGCGCGGGACGCTTGGAGGTGAGCGCGAGCAGTGGGGGGATCTGCTCGCGCTCTGCTTCACCCAGCTCGTTGCCGGCGGCGGTGAAGTCGATCAGGCACAGCACGTCGCGCACGTATTGTCCGGCCAGCTCACTGGGCTGCTCCACCGAGAGCAGCCGGACCCAGGGGGTGGAGGCGGCGACGATGACACCGTCGGCGTCGATGACCAAACAGGACTCCTCGGCCGAGGAAACCGGCACCGACCAGCTGCGCAGCGGGTCGACGGCGGTCGGCTCCAACGGGGAGAGGGAGAGCTCGATGTGGGTCATCGCTGCTCACGTTACCCGCGCGCAGTGCCCTTGTCACCGGGGGTCGCGCCCTCCGGATGCCAGGTGTAACCGCTGCCCGCGGCGTATGGCTGATTGACCCAGATCGCGGGGTTGCGGGCCACCTGGGACAGCTTCTCGGCGGTCGTGCCGGTGATCCGCCGGCCGGTGGAGTCGAGCACCTTGTCGAGCTCGCGGTACGAGGTGACGATGCATTCCTTGGGCAGGCCGTTGACGCTGATCGGTCCACTCCCGACGAAGGCGAGCACGGCGAACACCTTGATGTCCTGGCCGACCGCGGCGGAGATGGCCTTGGCGGCGCGCTTGGCGTCCCGCCTGGCCTGCGAGATGTACGGCGGCCGGCGGCCGCTGATCTGCACCACGTCACCGGCGATGAGCACGCGGCTGCGGCCGTGCTGCGCGATGCAGACGCTGAAGATGCCACCGGGGCCGATGGCGAGGAAACCGGCGTCGGAGGGCTGGGGCTTGGCTGTGCCGGCGGCCTGTGCTTGGCTGGTGAGCAAGGCGTGCGGCCACTCGATGACGTGCCAGTCGCGGCCGAGGCGGTGCACCGCGCGGTCCTCGGCGGCCGACATGCGCCGGAGGGCGCGGTCGGCGCGGCGGCGGCGGGCCCAGTCTGCCGGGGAGGCGGGCGGCGGGGCGGTGTCTGGTCCTGACGGCACCGGCAGGCTCGGGGAGCGTCCGAAGGTCGGGCGCAGGAAGGGCGCACGATCGGGATAGACGGTCATGGTGTGCCTCCGGGTGGAACGACACGCATTGAGTTAGGTATCCCTTACCGTACGTGTTCGCTCGTCGATGTGTCAGGGGACAAATCTGGCACTCAGCACGAATGAATGGATGAATGTCCGATTCAGCTTCATTCCCTGGGGCTCATGCGGCAGGTCTGTCGCCCACGCGCCGACGAGATTCTCACGTGCCCGTGCAACGTTCGGTGAGCACGACGTGAGACACGACCGCCCGTGCCACCGGAGCAGCACGGGCGGGCCGAACATCCGTGAAAGGGCAGGTCAGCGCAGGGTGAGCTGGCGGCCGAGCAGGCCCTGCCGGGCACGGCGCTGGTCCGGCGTGAGAGGTTCGTCGAGGGCCTTCGCCGCGGCGTAACGTGCCGCGACCGCGGCCAGCGACTCCTCCCAGGCCCCGGCCTCCGGCGCCGACGGCAGGTCCCACACCGGAACGAGCAGGCCGTGTGCCCGGAACATGCCGGCGAACTTGGTCTCGTCGGTGAGCTTCAGCTCGCCCGCCGCGCTCAGCCGGGCCAGCGCGTTCAGCGCCACGTCCTCGCTGTCGGGCAGCACCCAGCGCACGTGCGACTTCTCCGGCACCCGGCACCAGTACGCGGCCGGCGCCGCCGCCATCCGCACGGTGGGGTAGACCGAGGCGTTGGCGGCGTCCAGCGACGCGGACACCTCGGCGTCGCGCTCCTGGTCCGCGTCGAGCCAGAAGTCGAAACCGTCGTACACCGTGACGTCCAGCGGCGCGTCGACGAGCAGGTCCGCCAGGCGTGGACCCTCACCGGGCAGCGGGGGCACGTTCACCGGCGCGCCGGGCTCGCCCTCGAGCGCGCACAGCAGCGCCACGGCCAGGTCGCGGTTCACATCGCCGGAGCGCTCGTGCCGCTGCAGGCCGAGCAGGATCCGGCCGTCGGTCTTGGTCAGCGCGGGCCACGCCATCGGCAGGATGGTGGCCAGGGTGACCTGCCGGTCGCCGTACTTCTCGACGTACTCCGGGGCCAGGGTGAGCGGGGCGGTCGCCGCGGGCACCAGCTCACGCAGCGCCACCAGCTCGGTCTCGGCGGCCAGCCCTGCGAAGGGCCGGGCCACGAAGACGTCGCGCACCTTCGGCTGCTTGGGCTGCTTCTTGTCCAGGCGATTCTTCTTGCTCATGAACGGTCCTCGCTCAGCTGACGTGGGATGACCTAAGTCAGCTTAGTTCCGCCCAGACGCTCTGGCCGAGACCGTCCCGCTCGACACCCCACCGGACGGCGAGGGCATCGACGATGGTCAGGCCACGGCCGTCGGGGTCCTCGGCGCCGGCGGTGCGCGGGCGGGGCAGCTGCTGCGCGCCACCGTCTGTCACGCGGACCTCGATGACCTGCTTGGACTCGACCGTACGCAGGCGCCAGGCGAGCCGGACCACGCCACCCGGGAGCGGCTCGGCGTGGCGCACGGCGTTGCCGACCAGCTCCGCGGCGACCGAGACGACATCGGCGAGCAGGGTGGGCGTGACGGCACCGGCGAGTGCGGCGGCGAGGCGGTGTCGCGCCTGCTGTGCGCCGCGTGCGTGGTGGGGCACCACCACGCACCAGGCTCGCTCAGCGACAGCCATCGACACGATCATGCCTCCCCGGATGCGTGCGCATCCCTCTTCACGTCGCCTCGCGGCAGCCGTACTTCTGCGACCGTACCTCCCCCATCTCGGGGACGTAAGGACACCCATCCGTTTTGTCGTTCAATAGTCTTTCGGACGAGATAAAGACCCAGACCGGCACCACCGTACCGCCGTCCGTCGCCGCTGTCCGCCTGCCAGAACCGCTCGAACACCTGGTGAACCTGCTCCGGGGCGATCCCTATCCCCCGATCGAGTACCTGGAAGAACACCGTGCGCCGGTCGTTGCCGGCGGTCAGCACGACGGTCTGCTCCCGGGCGGAGTACTTGTCGGCGTTGGTGGCCAGCTCGGTGAGCACGTTCGGGATGGTGGCGCGGTCCCCGTAGGCCAGCGGGAGCCGCTCCGGCAGCTCCAGCCGGAACCGGCGGCGCAGGTCGGCCGGCAGGTTCGCCGCCGCGTGGCGAAGCGCTTCGACGAGGTCGAAGGGGCCGGGCGACAGTGTGCCGACCGCCGTGTCGGTGCTCGCCGCCAGCAACCGGTCGACCAGGCGGGCCAGCTCGTCGCTGCGCTGGCCGATCACCCGGGCCGCCTCGCGGCGGGCCTTCTCGTCGAGCTGGCTCCAGTGGTCGCGCAGCGTGTCGGCGTACCCCTTGATGACGGTGACCGGTGTGCGCAGCTCGTGGCTGGTGACGGCGATGAACAGCTCGCGGTCGGCGAGATCGTCCCCGGCGTTCTGCACCGGCAGGCCGGCCCGCTCGCTGTAGAGGCGGCCCACGGTCGCCCCGAGCAGCGCCATCACCGCGAGCTGGTCGGGGTCGGCCGGCCGGTCGTCCGGCATGAACGCGCCCAGCAGTGCGGGCGTACGCCCGTCGAGGTCGATCCGGTGCAGCAGGATCCACCGGCTGCCCAGCGACGTCATCTGGTCGGAGGCCTCGTCGTCGACGGCGCCCAGCTCCACCCGGTAGGTCGCCGGCCCGGGGCGCAGCACCGCGGACACCACCTCCGGCTGGACCGGACGGCCCAGCGCCCAGTCGGCGGTGCCGGTGGCGGCGACGACCCGGCCGGCGCCACCGGTGCCGTGCAGTTCGGAGAGGGCCATGCCGGGCACGCCCAGCACGTACTGGCCGAGGTGCAGCAGCCGGTCGAGGGCCGGCAGGCCGCCGCGGGCGGTCACCGGGTCGTTGAAGAGCGCGGCGATACCCAGCGTCAGCTCGCGGTACGCCACCTCCACATGCAGGATCCTGCCTGCCGGAACTGATCCGCGCCAGGGCTGTGACCGATCAGTGATGATTCAACGACCGAGGTGTGCCAGCACCTCAGCCGGGCGGTCCGTGATGATGCCGTCGACGCCGAGCTTGAGCAGCAGGTCCACGTCGTCCGTGGCGTTGACGGTCCACACGTAGACCTGCTGGCCGCCGGCCTTCAGCCGGCGCACCAGGTCCGGCCGTCGGCGCACCAGTTCCAGTCCGGGTCCCGCGATGCGGGTGCCGAACGGCAGCCGCCGCATCCGCAGCCCCGGCGGCAGCAGGTCCATCAGCTGCACGGTGGGCAGCGCCGGCATCAGCTCGCGGGAGCGGCGCACCGCCAGCGGCGAGAACGACATGACCGTCACCCGCACCGGCGCATCCGTGGACGCGCCGGTGAGGCCGTGCCGGTTCAGCACCGCCCGCAGCCGGTACTCCACCGCCTTGCCGTACCGGTTGGGGTGCTTGGTCTCGATCAGCATCCGGACCGGCCGTCCGGCCTGTCGCGCGGTGTCGAGCAGCTCCTCCAGTGTCAGCACCCCCGCCGGCTGCCCGCTGGTGTGCCAGGAGCCGAAGTCGAAGGAGCGGAGTTGGGCCAGCGTGTACGCGGCCACCGGCCCACGGCCGTCGCTCACCCGGTCCAGCCGCCGGTCGTGCACGCAGACCAGGTGGCCGTCGCGGGTGAGGCGTACGTCGCACTCCACGCCGTCGGCGCCCTCGCGCAGCGCACGGGCGTACGCCCCGAGCGTGTGCTCGGGCAGGGCGGCCGACGACCCGCGATGGGCGAAGACCAGCGGGGCCGGGTCGGGGGTGCGGCTCACGCCTTCTCCTTGTTTCCCTCGTCGGCGCCATGTTCACCGGGTCCGGCGGTGCGCTCGCTCACGACTAGATGATCTGCGGCGGCAGGCCCTCGGCGGCGACGACCGGGCGGCCGGCGGCGACCCAGCCCATCATGCCGCCGTCGACGTTGGTGACGTTGTCCCAGCCCTGCTGGCGCAGGTACGACACGACCTGCCCGGAGCGCCCGCCCACTCGGCAGAGCACGAAGACCTCCCGGTCCTGCGGCACCTCGGCCATGCGGGCGGGGATCTGCATCATGGGCAGGTGGACGGCCTCGGGGGCATGGCCGGCGGCCCACTCGTCGTCCTCGCGGACGTCGAGCAGGAAGGCGTCGGCGGGCACCTCGGCGACGGTGGCGGTGGGGATCTGCGCAGCGAACACGCCTGCAAGTGTAGAGGTCAGATCGAGTTGACCCATTCCGGATGCTGCCGTACCCAGGTTGCCAGGTCGGCGTCGCGCATGGCCCGGAACAGGTCCTCCGCACCGTCCTGCAGCAGCACGTACGACACCCCGCCGATGCTCTGCACGTATGACGGCACCCGGATGCCGGTGAGCGAGTCCGGCCGGATGTTGCGCAGCGCCACGATCAGGTCGGTCAGCGTGGCCTCGCCGGTGTCGAGGGTGAGCGAGTGCCCGATGCCGCGGATGAACTGGTCCAGCTTGACCGGATTGCGGGTGACCCCGCTGTCCAGCGCCTTGCTCAGGATCGCCTTCACCAGCTGCTGCTGATGGCGCTGCCGGTCGAAGTCGCCGCCCGGCAGGCCGTAGCGCTGACGCGAGTAGTCCAGCGCCTCCGAGCCGTTCATCCGGCGGCAGCCGACGGTGAACAGTCGCTTGGTGTGGATCGACCGCACCTCGGTGTCGACGCACATGTTCACCCCGCCGAGGCCGTCGATGACCTGGGTGAACCCGCCGAAGTCGACCACCGCGGCACCGTCGAAGCGCATCCCGGTGAGCTGGGTGAGGGTGGCCGACAACAACTGCACCCCACCGCTGCCGCCCCCGCCGAACTCGAACGCCGCGTTGATGCGCTGGCGTGCCCCGCCGAACGAGGTGCCGCCGAACGCGGGGATCTCCACCCGCAGATCACGCGGGATGGAGATGACGTAGGCGTGGTTGAGGTCGCGGTCCACCTGAACGACGAGGATGGTGTCCGAGCGCTGCCCCGCGGCGGGATTGGCCGCACGCAGGTCGGACCCGATGAGCAGGTAGTTCAGCGGGCCGCTGAGCCGGCGCCAGCCCACGTACGCGTCGCCGGTGTCCCGGGCGCTCGGGTCGAGCAGAACGTCGCGGCTCACGCTCGACTCGTAACGCTGCACCAGTGCCTGCCCGGCGGCCAGGCCCCCGCCGGCCAGCAGCACCAGGCCCACCAGGATCGCCGCCAGCACCTGCGGCCAGCGCCGGGTGCGTCGGCGGGGCCGGACCGGCGGGTTCGTCGCGCGCAGCGTACGGGTCGCGCGGTGGGTGTTCCTGCGCCCGCGCGGGGTCTCCGGCCAGCCGAGCCCGGATCGGGGCGAGGCGTGCCCCGGTGGTGCCGCTGCGGGGGAGGGCCAGCCGACGCCGGTGGCGCGAGCCGCTGCCCTCCCGCCGTCGCCGGAACGCCACACGGAGCTGGCCATGCCGCCTCCCCGGGAGCGAGAAATCCTCACTCTCAGCGTATGGACCGCTCACTCCGGGAGGCGTTGAATCCGAAATTACTTCTCGTTGTTGACGACCTCTGGATGCAGAAGTACGTAGTTACCCAGTTTGTCGTTCTTCGCGGCCCGGAACATGTCCCGGGTGGCGTCGTCGAGGCCCTCACCCTGGTACTTGCCGTTCACCATGATGCTCTTGTAGGTGCCCGCGTTGGTCTTGAGCAGCACCAGGTCCGCCCCGGCCATGTCCTTCATGGTGAACATGAAGTCGGTGACGCCCATCCCCTTGGGCAGGCTCAGCAGCAGCGATTTGCCGACGGCCGCGATCAGCTTGTTGACCTTGCCGAAGTCGGTGAGCACCCCGGCGGAGCCGGCCTTCTTCGCCATCGCCTTGATCAGCTGCTGCTGGTGGCGCTGGCGGCCGTAGTCGCCGGACCCGTCCGGCAGGTAACGCTGGCGGGCGTAGTCCAGGGCCTCCCAGCCCCGCATGTTCCGGCAGCCCGGCTTGTGCAGGACACGCGGTCTACCGGTGCGCCGGGCGTAGCTGTCCGCCTCGTGGTCGTCCGCGATGCCGCCGACGTAGGTCGGCTTGCCCTTGACGACGAAGTGGTGGATCGACTCGGTCGGCGCCTCCACGCACATCGGGACGGTGCCGAGTGCCTCGATGAACGTCTTGAACCCGCCGAAATCGATGACCGCTGCCGCCTGGAACACCATGCCGCCGGTCAGCTTGGAGATGGACTTGGCCGCGGACTTCAGCCCGCCCCGCCAGTCGCCGTTGGCGCCCAGGCCGTTCGTGAACGCGCCGTTGATCTTCTGCTGGGAGCCGGGGATGTTCACGTCGCGCGGCACCGACATCAGGTATGCCTGGTCGTGGTTCTGCGACACGTGCAGGATCAGGATGGTGTCGGAGCGGGCATCGCTCGCCTTCTGGCCGACGCGTGTGTCGATGCCCAGCAGCAGGATGTTGAAGGCGCCGGCGAATTCCTTACCGGTCGGCTCGGCAGGCTCGGCCGAGGCCTCCGGGTCCACGAGCTCGTCGCTGCCGGACACCTGGATGTTGCCCTCGAGGTTGCCGACGACCGTCTTGACTCCGATGAGCGCCGCCCCGGAGACCATCATCAGCAGCGCGCCGAAGGTGATCGCCAGCTTGGCCGACAGCGGGGCCCCGCGTTTCTTCTTGCGTTTCCTGCTCTCGGTGCCAGGAGGGTCCGTGTCGGCGCCCCGTCGGGGGCGCTGTCGCGGCACCTGGCCTTGCTGCTCGTCTCTGTCCAGCGTCGATGTCGCCACGCGACTCCCCAGGTCCGGTGCGTTGTGTTGGTCGCCCTCAACGTGGCGCTGTTACTTCTCCCTGTTGACGAACTCCGGGTTGAGCAGGATGAACTGCCCGAGAGTGTCGTTCTTGGCAGCCCGGAACATCTGCATCGTGCTGGAGCTGAGCGCCTCGCCGCCGCTGCCCGAGCTGTTGTACCAGCCCGCGTTCGTCTTCAGCAGCACGAGGTCGGCACCGGCCAGGTCCTTCAGGGAGAACATGAAGTCGATCAGCGGCACCTTGTGCGTGTCCAGGATCATGGACTCGCCGACGGCCTTCATCAAGGCGTTGATCTTGTTGAGGTCGGTGAGCACGCCGCTCGAGCTGGCCTTCTTCGCCATCGCCTTGATCAGCTGCTGCTGGTGGCGCTGGCGGCCGTAGTCGCCGTCATCGAGGGACTTGCGGATGCGTGAGTAGTCCAGGGCCTCCCAGCCCGGCTTCTCCTTGCAGCCCTTCTTGTGCAGGAACTCCTTGCCGATCAGGCCGAGTCTGTGCTCCACGGACTTGCTGTCGCTGCCCGAGCCGGGAACGTACTCCGGCTTGCCGTTGATCATGAAGTAGTGGCTGGACTTGGTGTCTTCCTCGACGCAGACGTTCACCGTGCCCAGAGCGTCGATGATCTTCTTGAAGCCGCCGAAGTCGATGACGGCCGCGCCGTCGAAGGTGACGCCGGTCAGCTTGGTGACCGTCTTCGCGGTCAGGGCCAGCCCGCCGGACCGGCCGCCACCGTTCTGCGCACCGAAGTAGAAGGCTGCGTTGATCTTGTCGCTGCCGCCGCCGTACTTCGTCTTCGGGTTGGCCGGGATGTCGACCTGGGTGTCGCGCGGGATCGACATCAGGTAGGCCTGGTCGTGCGTGGCCGGGATGTGCAGCAGCAGGACGGTGTCCGCGCGGGCGTTGTTCACATCCTGGGTGGCACGCGTGTCGATGCCGAGCAGCAGCATGTCGATCGGACCCTTGAGGTCGCTGCCCGCGGGGCCGGTGTCGGCCTTGCCCGCGTCGCCCAGGACGTCGACCACCGAGACGTTCTCCGTCAGGTTGCCCTCGAAGGACTTGACGCCGACGATCGCGCCGCCGGCCACCATCATCAGCAGGGCGCCGAAGGTCAGCGTCAACTTCGCCCAGAGCGGGGCGGCGCGCTTCGACTTCTTCTTGCCCCTGCCCTTGCCCTTGCCCTTGGCCTTGCTCAGGGAGTGCCCGGCCTTCTTGCCGGAGGGTTCGTCGTAGCCATCCGCATAGGGGTCCGCAGGCTGTCGGCGGCTCCGCTGGCTGGGCACGGTGTTCTTCGCACCGCCTCGCCGCTGCTTGTTCGCCACGCGTCCCCCCGGGGGTCTGGTTAGCCGTAGACCGGGCCACTGTAATGGCTCGGTCTACGGCACCGCGAGGCTGCATAGACCAAATCGGATGGATTTAGACCGATTTGCGAGAAATTTTCATGGCTAATTATTGACGGATGGTGACGGCGGCGGGCTGACGTTGGCCTCGTACCACTGCTTCATGGCGTCCCTGCCGACGGCCTCGTAGAGGGCGATGGCCTTCTCCTTGTCCGAGACGACCACGCTCTCCCCGCCGACCATCTGGCTGCCCTTGTGCGGGCTGGTCAGGAAGATCAGATCCTCGCTGCGGATGCCGCGGAACTGGATCGCCATGTCGATCAGCTTGAACTCCTGATCGACCGTGACCGCGTTGGTGACGGCCCCGAGGAAGTCGTTGAGCTTGCCCGGGCTGGTCAGGATGCCGCCGCTGGCGGCCTTGTCCAGCAGTGCCTTGAGCAGTTGCTGCTGGTGGCGCATGCGGGCGAAGTCGCCGTCCGGGAACTGCTTGCGCTGGCGTGCGTAGTCCAGCGCCTCCGCGCCGTTGAGGTGCATGGTGCCCTTGGTGAAGGTGCGCTTGGGCTTGTGGATCGAGGTGATGGTCTTCTCGATCTTCATGTCGACGCCGCCGACCGCGTCGACCACCTCGGTGAAGCCGCCGAAGTCGATCAGCATCACGTGGTCCATCCGGACCGATGCGTAGCACTCGATCGTCTTCACCAGCAGTGGCATGCCGCCGAACGCGTACGCGGCGTTCAGCTTCGCCTTGCGGGTGCCGCAATCGCTCGCGGAGGCGTCCTTCGGGATGTAGACGTGCAGATCCCGAGGCAGCGAGATGAGGTAGGCCCGGTCCTGGGAGGACGGGATGTGCATGATGATCATGGTGTCGGTGCGCCACTGGCCGCCCTGGTCGGTGGGCGCGTCCGGGTCCCGCGAGTCGCTGCCCACCAGCAGGATGTTCTGGCTGCCGTTGACCGTCTTGGGCGGCCGGCCGCCGGTGAGCGCCGAGAACGGGTCGGTGCGGGAGAGGTCGCCCTCCACGCTCTTGGCGTAGATCCACGCGCCGCCCAGGCCGAGGCCGCCGCACAGCGCCAGCGCGATCACGGCCACCAGCGCGATCCGGCCCCACTTGGGCTGGACCTTCTTCTTGGCGGAGCCGTAGGTGCTGCCTGTGCCGGCCACGGGCACCCGCGCCGAGCCGCCGCCGCGCCCGCGCGACGAGGAGGACGAGGGCCGCGCCGAGCCCGACGGCCCGGACGGCACCGCAGCCCGCCCGCTCGTGGCCCGCGCTGCCGACCCGCGGACCGCCGCCTTGTCGTCGGATGCCGAGCCGCCGGCAGCGGAGCTGCCGTAGACGCGGGTGGACGGGGTGCTCTTGTCGGTGCCCGAGGAGCCGCTGACTGACGGGTACGGGCCGGTGGGGAGGTCGGCGAAGCCGCCCGGGGGTGGCGTCACCGAGGCGCGGCCGACCGAAGCCCGGCCGGTCGGGCGCTGTACGGGCTTGGCCGGAGCGGTCGAGGACGCGTCCTCGACTCCGGCGTCCCCAGCCTGGGGGGTGGCCTCGGGTTCGTCAGGCGTCTGCTGGGACATGAGAACCAGCGTACGAGGCGTCTGCGACAACGTCCGGGTACGCGATGATCGTGGCGCGGCAGGTCACAGGCAGGTTGCCTCGCGATCCGCCTTGATCACGACAGTGTCGTGTACCTGCCACGGTAGTGCAGCAGCGGAGGCACGGCGTCACCGAGCGTGATCTCCACCAGGCTGGCCTCGATCAACAGCCCCCAGCCGAACGGCCGGGTGTCGTCGAGCCGACAGCCGGCCCAGCTGACCGTGCCCGCCGGGATCGGCCCGAACGGCGTCTGCGTCCAGGACTCCTGCTTGAACAGGCCACCCGGCGCGGGCATCAGCCCGGCGAACCGGTCGGCCAGCTGCCGGTGCGGCTCGCCGAGCGGCGTCACCGCGAACACGCCCGCCCGCTCGATCGCCGGCCACAGCTCCGACTCGTCGTCGACGATGCCCAGCAGCCGTCCCGGGTCGCCGTCGGCCACCAGCGTCGACGACACCGTCAGCCCGGCCGGCCCCGGGGCGGTCCACAGGCACACCGTCATGCCGAAACGACCCCGCAGCCGGCGCACGTTGCTGCGCGCCGACTCCGGGGTCGCGAACGGATCACTGTCATGGATCATGACGCAGGATCAGGTCCAGGCAAGAAGCATGGCCTCGGGGTCGGTGAGGAAGGCGCCGATGTCCCGGAGGAACTTCGAGCCCAGCTCGCCGTCGATGATGCGGTGGTCGAACGAGAGGCCCAGCGTGGTGACCTGGCGGAGCTTGACCTTGCCCTTGTGCGCCCACGGGGTCTCCCGTACGGCGCCGAAGGCCAGGATCGCGGCCTCGCCCGGGGGCAGGATCGGGGTGCCGGTGTCCACGCCGAACACGCCCACGTTGGTGATCGTGAACGTGCCGCCGGACATCGCCGACGGCGACGTCTTGCCCGACTTCGCCGTCGCCACCAGGTCGGTCATCGCGTCGGCCAGCTCCCGCAGGGACATCCGCCCCGCGTCGGCGATGTTCGGCACGATGAGGCCGCGCTCGGTGGCCGCGGCGATGCCCAGGTTCACGTAGTCCTTGACCACGATCTCCTGCGCCGCCTCGTCCCAGGACGAGTTGACCATCGGGTGGCGCTTCGCCGCCAGCAGCACCGCCTTGGCGACCAGCAGCAGCGGTGAGACGCGTACGTCACGCCACTCCCGGTCGGCCCGCAGCCGCTCCAGCGCCTTCATCGACCGCGTCATGTCGACCGTCAGGAACTCGGTGACGTGCGGAGCCGTGAAGGCCGACGCGACCATGTTGGCCGCCGTGAGCTTGCGTACCCCCTTGATGGGGACACGGGTCTCGCGCGCGCCCGGCGTCATGACCACCTGCGCGCTCGGCGCGGCGGCCGGGGCCGCCAGCGCGGCCTGCACGTCGTCGCGGGTGATCGAGCCCTGCGGGCCGGTGCCCGTCAGCGTGGACAGGTCCACGCCGAGGGTGCGGGCCAGCATCCGGACCGGCGGCTTGGCCAGCACGCCGTGCCCGTTGGCGGCCGGAGCCGCCGGAGCGACCTGGGCCGCCGGAGCGGGCGCGACCGGAACCGGCGCGGGGGCCGGTGCCGCCACGGGAGCGGCGGTCGCGGCCGCAGGCGCGTCCTTGCGGGCCCGGCGCTTGGCCGCGGTGACCCGCGGACCGTAGCCGACCAGCACCGCGGTGCGGCCGGACGCCGTGGTCTCGCCGATCAGCCCGCCGGTCGCCTCCGCGGCCTTCTCGGCCTGCGCGGCGGCACCCTGGGACATGTCGTCGGCGACCGGCGCGGACGGGCCGCCGGTGTCGATCGAGATGATCGGGGAGCCGACCTCGACCACCGTGCCCTCGGGCACGAAGATCTTCACGACGGTGCCGGCCCACTTCGCCGGGATCTCGACCGCCGCCTTGGCGGTCTCCACCTCGACGATGGGCTGGTTCAGTTCGATGACGTCGCCCTCGGCGACGAGCCACTTGAGGATCTCGCCCTCGGTGAGACCCTCACCGAGGTCGGGCAGGGGGAACTGGTTGATCGCCATATTCAGCCCCCTCAGAACCCGAAGGAACGGTCGACGGCCTCGAGCACGCGGTCCAGGTCGGGCAGGAACTCCTCCTCCACCCGGGAGGCCGGGTAGGGGATGTCGTAGCCGGTGACCCGCAGCACGGGGGCCTCCAGGGAGTAGAAGCACTCCTCGGAGATCCGCGCGGCGACCTCGGCGCCCAGGCCGATGTTGCCCGGGGCCTCGTGCACGACCACGGCCCGGCCGGTCTTGCGGACCGACTCGAACACCGGGGCCATGTCCAGCGGGGACAGCGAGCGCAGGTCGATGACCTCGAGGTTGCGGCCGTCCTCGGCCGCCGCGGTCGCGGCATCCAGGCAGGTGCGCACCATCGGGCCGTACGCCAGCAGCGTCGCGTCGGCGCCGGAGCGCAGCACGCGCGAGCTGTGCAGGGGGTACGCGGAGGACAGGCTCGCGGCCGTGTCGACCTCGCCCTTCTCCCAGTAGCGCCGCTTCGGCTCGAAGAAGATGATCGGGTCGTCGCTGGCGATGGCCTGCTGGATCATCCAGTACGCGTCGGACGGGTTGCTGCAGGCCACGACCTTCAGGCCGGCGGTGTGCGAGAAGTACGCCTCGGGCGATTCCGAGTGGTGCTCCACCGCGCCGATGCCGCCGCCGAACGGGATCCGGATGACCATGGGCAGCTTGACCTTGCCCTGGGACCGGTAGTGGAACTTCGCGACCTGGCACACGATCTGGTCGTACGCCGGGTAGACGAAGCCGTCGAACTGGATCTCGACGACCGGCCGGTAGCCGCGCAGCGCCAGGCCGATCGCGGTGCCGACGATGCCGGCCTCGGCCAGCGGGGTGTCGATGACGCGCTCGTCGCCGAAGTCCTTCTGCAGGCCGTCGGTGATGCGGAACACGCCGCCGAGCTTGCCGACGTCCTCGCCCATGATGAGGACCTTGCTGTCGTCCTCCATCGCGCGGCGCAGGCCCAGGTTGAGCGACTTGCCGAGGGTAAGCGTCTCCATGATCAGTGGCTCCCCTCGAACGAGGCGTGGTAGGACTCGAACTCGGCGCGCTGCTTGTCGATCAGCGGCGAGCCGTTGGGGTAGACGTGGTCGAACATCGTCACCGGGTCGGGGTCGGGCATCGACAGCACCCGCTCGCGCAGGGCGACCGCCTCGACCTTGGCCTGCTCGTCGACGGCGGCGAAGAACGCCTCGTCGGCGATGCCCTGCTTCTCCAGCAGCTTGCGCATGCGTACGACCGGGTCCTTCGCCTGCCACGCCTCGACCTCACTGGCCACGCGGTAGCGGGTCGGGTCGTCGGAGGTGGTGTGCGCGCCCATGCGGTACGTGTACGCCTCGATCAGGGTCGGGCCCTGGCCGTGGCGGGCGTTGTCCAGCGCCGCGCGGGTCACCGCGTACGTCGCCAGCACGTCGTTGCCGTCCACCCGGATACCGGGGAAGCCGAAGCCGGACGCGCGCTGGTACAGCGGGATGCGGGTCTGGCGCTCCAGCGGCTCGGAGATCGCGTACTGGTTGTTCTGGCAGAAGAACACGATCGGCGCGTTGTACACGCTGCCGAAGATGAACGCCTCGTTGACGTCGCCCTGGCTGGTCGCGCCGTCGCCGAAGTAGGCGATGACGGCCTCGCTGGTCTCGTCGTCGTCGCCGACCTTGCCGTCCTTGACGATGCCCATCGCGTAGCCGGTCGCGTGCAGGGTCTGCGCGCCGATGACGATCGTGTACATGTTGAACCGGTGTGCCACCGGGTCCCAGCCGCCCTGGTCGACACCGCGGAACAGGCCCAGCGGCATGATCGGGTCGATGTTGCGGCAGTACAGGACGCCGTGCTCCCGGTACGTCGGGAAGGCCATGTCCTGCTTGCGCAGCGCACGACCGGAGCCGACCTGTGCCGCCTCCTGGCCGAGCAGGCTGGCCCAGATGCCCAGCTCGCCCTGACGCTGCAGCGCGGTCGCCTCGGCGTCGAGCTTGCGCACCGTGACCAGGTCGCGGTACAGGCCGCGCAGCTCGTCATCGGTGAAGTCGACGGAGTAGTCGGGGTGTGAGACTCGCTCGCCCTCAGGGGTGAGGAGCTGTACGAACTCCGGCTCGGGGGGCCCCGAGCGCTTGCCGCCGCGGCGTGGTGCCGCGCGCTCGACTCTGGTCATCCGTGTTCTCCCTGTCAGTGGTGCGTCGGCGACGGGGTGTGCCTGCCGCGCATCGGGTGGCGCACGTCGTGTCCCTCGTGGGGCGAAGACGCCTGGTTGCGGCAGTAGTGGACCGGAGTACGCGGTGACCACGGCCACGCTGCCGCCTGGCCCCCATACTGCCGTATCGGTGGCGGCAGTCACAGGCCGGGCAGGTGATATTGGCAACCGTCGGCGGAAAAACCTGGGTCTACGAATACCCCAAATACCCGGATCATGGCAATGGTTGGGGCATTCTGGGCGAATTCCCCCCCGTGCCCTAGGAGCACTCCGATGCCCGACGACAATTTCCTGGAAGATCTGTTCGGCTCCCCGCCACCGCCGCCACCGCCCCCCGCGGTGCCGGCCGCGTTTCGGACCCCGTTCCCCCAGTCCCCCCGCCGTTCCCCGTCCCGCCGGTACGGCCTCCTGGTCACGCTGCTGGTCGGGATCACCGCCGTACCGACCTGGATCGTGCTGCGGGCCGGCGTCGAGGGCGTCGACCCCGACTTCGGCGCGCGGCTGGCCGGGCCCGTCCAGCCGTTCGTGGTCCCCGGCGACCACCTCGCCCAGGCCCCGTTCCGGCTACCCGAGCGCCCGCTCCGGCCCGCCCCGCAGAACGACCCCGGGCTGGCCCAGCCCGGCGCTGCGGGCCCCCCGGCGGACGAGGACGACGACCGGCCCGACAACCACGCCGACCCCGTGCTCGAACGCCGGCGGCCGGTGACCCTGCCGGTTCGCCCGATCTGGCGCCCCAGGACCGGCATCCCGGTGCCGCCGCGCCCTGCCCCGCCCGCCGGCGGCCCGTCCTCGCCCGGCGAGCCGTCCGCACCAGGCAGCCCTGCCTTCCCCGGCGGGCCTTCGTTCCCGGGCGGACCCTCGTTCCCGGGCGGACCCTCGTTCCCCGGTGCACCGTCTCTTCCGGGTGCACCGTCTTTCCCGGGTGGGCCGTCCGTTCCCGGCGGGCCGTGGCATCCGGATGGGTCCGGTCGACCGGGCGGACACGGCTGGCCTGGCTGGCCGGGGCGTCCCAGCGGACATCACGGGCCGCGCCCGGGCGTCGACCCGTGCGAACGGCCTAAGGCCGGTGTGCGGCCGGGTTCGGCACTGGCCCTGCCCCAACGGCCGGCCAAGCCGGCGGCCCGCCGTCCGTCCGGCCCCGATCTGGGGCCGACGGCCCGGCAGAGTCGGCCGACCTGGCGGGCCTCGGCTGACCTGGGCCTGTCCACCCGGCGGGGTCCGCTGACGTCCCGGGCTTCTGCGGACTCGGGCTCGGCGGCCCGGCGGAGCCCACTGACGTCACGGGCTTCCGCCGACTCGGCGTCGTTGGCCAGGCACGTGGTCGGGAACGTAGCCGGGCCGACCGGCCGCCGCGCACCGACCGCCTCGGACGGCCACCACCGGCCTGCACCCGCGAAGGACGGCCACCACCGGCCTGCACCTGCGAAGGACGGCCACCACCGGCCTGCACCTGCGAAGGACGGCCACCACCGGCCTGCACCTGCGAAGGACGGCCACCACCGGCCTGCACCTGCGAAGGACGGCCACCGTGTGGAGGTGCGCCGACCGGAGATCCGCCGACCGGAGGTGCGGCGACCGGAGGTGCGGCGCCCGGCCGTGCGACAGGCCGAAGCGCGCCGGACGGCGACGAGTGGCGGCGACGGCTCGAGCAAGCGTCACCACGAACGCAGGGCGAAGGTGCAACGCAAAGAGCACGGCGCGAAGCTCAAGTCGCACCGCGCCAAGTCCGAGGCCCGTCACCACGACGCGCATCGCCGCCACCGCTGACCACCGGCACGGGCCGCTTCCCCGAAGATCCGTTTTTGTGGACGCTGACGGTTGCCCTGGCAGCATCAGGCGTCCACAAAAACGGATCTTGCCGTATCCGGGGCGCCGCTTGGCGCCGTTTACGGGAAAGCGCGGCATCGTGCCGCGAACGCCGGGTGCCGATGCGCCGCCTGCGGCGGATGATCGCTGTTTCGGGTCGATTCGTGAGGTCAGACCTCAGGTTTCGACCCGAGACGGCGATCATCGGATTCCACCGCGCCCACCAGATCAGGTCAGCGTGGTACGGGTGCGTTCGTAGGCGGCGAGGGCGCGGCGGACCGGCTCGACGACGTATCGCAGGGCGACCTTGTCGATCTCGGCGCGCAGCACGATCTCGGTCTTCGCGTCGGCGCGCTTCTTGCCGCCGGGCAGCCACACCCGGCGCGGGCGCTGGGCGTCGGCGAACGCGACGGCCTGCCCCAGGGCGGCCGGCAGCTCGTGCAGGCGGGACCGGGCGGCCTGGGTGACCGCCTTCGCCCAGGGGCCGGGCAGGCCGACCGCGGCACTGCCGGCGTACGCCTGGACGGCCTGCTCGATGCGGGCGCCGTCGGTGCCTGCCGAGGACAGCCCGCGGACCAGCGGGTTGATCGACGGCGGGCTGGCCGGGCCGCCGACGAACTTGGACAGGTCGGCGATGCTCGCGGTCAGGTCGCGGTCGACGGACTCCTCGGCGAGGGTGCCGCGCAGGATGATCGGTTCGAGCAGCGCGCGCAGCGCGGATACGCCGGAGTGGCCCCGCGGCGAGCGTTCGGCGACGAACGGACCCGGCTTCGGTTTGATCGGGCCGCGCTTGGTCGGCGGGAGTGCGGGCACCTCGCCGGTGGCCGACGTCGGCACCAGCGGCACCTTCGACAGGCCGCCCTCGTCGAGCAGCTGGCGCAGGTCGGCGCCGACCTGGGGCAGCTGCGCGGGCTGCAGGCGGTCGGTCTGGTTGAGCGCCACGATCAGGCCGTCCCGCGAGCTGGCGAGCTGGCGCAGGTAACCCTCGTGCACCAGCTGGTCGCCGTACTTCTGCGGGTCGCAGATCCAGATGACCACATCGACCAGGTGCAGCAGCCGGTCGACCTCGGCGCGGTGGCGCGGCTCGACGGAGTCGACGTCGGGCAGGTCGAGCAGGATCATGCCGCGCAGGCCGACCTCGTCGTTGGCGTCCAGCGCCGACTCCCGGGTGAACCGGCGGCGCGAGGAGACGCCGAGCCAGTCCAGCAGCTCGTCGGCGAAGGTGAGGCTGCCCCAGACGCAGGCGTACGGCTCGGAGGTGGTCGGGCGCAGGATGCCCGCGGGCGACCGGTCGATCGTGGTGAACGCGTTGAACATGCTGGACTTGCCGCTGCCGGTGGTGCCGGCCAGCGCGATGGTGGTGAAGCCGCGGGCCAGCCGCAGCCGGTCGGCGGAGCGTTCTGCCACCGTGCGCGCGTTCTCCAGCGCCGGCTCACCGGCGAGGTGCTCGCCCGCGAGGTCGACGAACTGCTGGACCATGTCGAGCTTGGTGGTGACGGACTCACTGCCGGGGGTGGAGTGGGTCACTGGTCCCTCCTCACGCTCTCCTCAGCCGACGCGGTGCCGACCTGAACCCTCGTCGCCCGCGGGAGCGGCCGTCCGGTGTCATCTTGACTCGGCAAGTTTCGCACTCGCGGTCTTGTCGAGGAACTCCCAGATCGGGGTGACCACTCGGTCCGAGAGCATGCCCTGCCGGTCGAGCGCCGATTCGGCCACCACGAACAGTGGCACCGGTTCGCCGAGCAACTGGGTGAGGTGCGGCAGGATCTCGTCCGCCGCCTCGGTGGGCAGCCGGTTGAGGATCACCGCCAGGTCGACCCGGCGTTGCTGCGCGGCCCTCAGGTGCCGCCACGCCTCGGCGTCAGCGTAGCGGCTCGCGGTCGTCACGAAGATCCAGAGGTCGGCCTCTTCGAACACGGCCTCGGTGACCGACCGGTTCGTCTGGTCGACGGCGTTGAGGTCCGGCGCGTCGACGATGGCGACGTGCGAGGGCAGCGCGGGGGCGGCGATCGGGAGCAGCCCGGCCACGTGGGTCGCGGCCACGCTGCGCGGGTGGCAGACGAGGGTGGGCTTGCGGGTGGTGGGGCGAAGGATGCCGGTGGCGCTCACGGGTGACCGGACCAGGCTGTTCACCAGCGTGGACTTGCCCGCGCCGGTCGGCCCGCCGACCACCACGAGCAGAGGGCCGGTCCGCGCCGCACCCTCCTCGGTTACTCGTTGGTCATACACAGGGGAAGCGTAAGCGGAAATGGGACAACTCACTAGGACACCGTCAAACTTGAGTGTGACCGACTCAACCTTTCGCTTGACACTTCCCGGTCTCATGTCAGTATTGAGCCGTCCGGACTCAACTTGAATCTGCGGCGACCTTGATCTTGGAGGAACACGAAAATGGCACGTGCGGTCGGCATCGACCTGGGTACGACCAACTCCTGTATGGCCGTGCTCGAGGGTGGCGAACCCACCGTCATCGCGAACGCCGAGGGCTCCCGCACGACGCCCTCGATCGTGGCGTTCGCCAAGAACGGTGAGGTGCTCGTCGGTGAGGTGGCCAAGCGCCAGGCGGTGACGAACCCGGACCGGACGATCCGGTCCGTGAAGCGTGAGGTCGGCACCAACTGGACCGTCGACATCGACGGCAAGAAGTACACGCCGCAGGAGATCTCCGCGCGTGTGCTGCAGAAGCTCAAGCGCGACGCCGAGGCCTACCTGGGCGAGACGGTGACCGACGTCGTCATCACCGTCCCGGCGTACTTCAACGACGCGCAGCGCACCGCGACGAAGGAGGCCGGTGAGATCGCCGGCTTCAACGTGCTGCGCATCGTCAACGAGCCCACCGCGGCCGCGCTGGCGTACGGGCTCGACAAGGGCAGCAAGGAGCAGACCGTCCTGGTCTTCGACCTCGGCGGCGGCACGTTCGACGTCTCGCTGCTGGAGCTGGCCGAGGGTGTCGTCGAGGTCAAGTCGACCTCCGGTGACAACCACCTCGGTGGCGACGACTGGGACGAGCGCATCATCGAGCACCTGGTGAAGACCTTCCGCGGCCAGTACGGCGTGGACCTGGGCGCCGACAAGATGGCCATGCAGCGCCTCAAGGAGGCCGCGGAGAAGGCCAAGATCGAGCTGTCGGCCGCCAACACCACCGGCATCAACCTGCCGTACATCACGGCCGGCGCCGAGGGCCCGCTGCACCTGGACGTCACGCTCACCCGGGCCGAGTTCCAGCGCATGACCCAGGACCTGCTGGACCGCTGCAAGGCGCCGTTCGAGCAGGCGATCAAGGACGCGGGCGTGAAGCTGTCCGACGTCGAGCACGTCATCCTGGTGGGCGGTTCCACCCGCATGCCCGCGGTGACCGAGCTGGTCAAGCAGCTCACCGGCAAGGAGCCCAACAAGGGCGTCAACCCGGACGAGGTCGTCGCCGTCGGCGCCGCGCTGCAGGCCGGTGTGCTCAAGGGTGAGGTCAAGGACGTCCTCCTGCTGGACGTGACCCCGCTGAGCCTGGGCATCGAGACCAAGGGCGGCATCATGCACCGCCTGGTGGAGCGGAACACCACCATCCCGACCAAGCGCTCCGAGGTCTACACCACCGCGGACGACAACCAGCCCTCCGTGCTCATCCAGGTCTTCCAGGGCGAGCGCGAGATGGCGGCGTACAACAAGAAGCTCGGCACCTTCGAGCTGACCGGCATCGCGCCGGCCCCGCGCGGCGTGCCGAAGATCGAGGTCACCTTCGACATCGACGCCAACGGCATCGTGCACGTCTCGGCGAAGGACCTCGGCACCGGCAAGGAGCAGTCGATGACGATCACCGGCGGCTCGTCGCTGCCGAAGGACGACATCGAGCGCATGCGCCGCGACGCCGAGGAGCACGCGGACGAGGACCGCCGCCGCCGCGAGGAGGCCGAGACCCGCAACGTGGCCGAGGCGCTGCAGTGGCAGACCGAGAAGTTCCTGGCCGAGAGCGGCGACAAGCTGCCCGCCGACGCCAAGGAGAGCATCAACGACGCGCTGAGCGAGCTGCGCAGCGCGCTCGCGGGCACCGACCTGGAGAAGATCAAGTCGGCGCACGAGAAGCTCGCCCAGGTCTCCCAGGCGGCCGGTTCCGCGCTCTACGGCCAGGCCGACGGCCAGGCCGCGGCCGGCGCGGGCCAGCAGCAGGGCCCGGCGGCCGGTGGCCGCGAGGATGACGACGTCGTGGATGCGGAGATCATCGACGACGAGGGCAAGAAGTGACCGGAGCAGCCCAGGGTGCCTCGCCGGCGGAGGAGCAGCCTCCCGCCGGCGAGCGCATCGTGATCAAGAACAAGCGCAAGATCAGCCCGAGCGGAGCGACCATGTCCGAGCAGCCGGCGACGCCGGCCGCCCCGGCGGCCGGCACCGAACAGCCCTCCGCGGTGCAGGAGACCCCTGCCCCGGAGAGCACCGAACAGAATCCGACCCCGGACGTCACCGACCAGGCCGTTGGGGAGCAGGACACCGTCGAGGTGTCGGCCGTCCCGCAGCCGACGGAGGCGCCGGCCGAGGCCGGGCCGGACGAAGAGGCGGTCGAGGGCGAGGTCGTCGAGGACGAGCCCGTCGTCACGGCCGCACCCGAGGCCGAGGCGGCACCCGCGGCACTCGGCGCGGAACTCGCGCAGCTGCGGTCCGCGCTCGAGGAGCGCACCGCGGACCTGCAGCGGGTGACCGCCGAGTACGCCAACTACCGCAAGCGGGTGGAGCGCGACCGTACGGTCTCCGCCGAACTCGCCACCGGTCAGGTGCTGTCGGCGCTGCTGCCGGTGCTGGACGACCTCGACCGGGCGCGCGAGCACGGCGACCTGAGCGGGCCGTTCGGCGCGGTGGCCGACCAGATCGGCGCGGTGGTGGCGAAGTTCGGTCTGACCGCGTTCGGCGAAAAGGGCGACGCCTTCGACCCGAACCGGCACGAGGCGGTGGCGCACCTGCCGTCCGCCGACGTCACCGAGCCGACGTGCATCGACGTGATGCGCCGCGGCTACCTGCTGGGCGAGCGGCTGCTGCGCCCCGCGATGGTGGCCGTGGCCGCACCAGAGTGACACCATGACCGGGGCTCTCTCCCCGCCCCGGATCCGGGTGCGGGGAGAGAGCTTCGATCACGACAGGGGGAGGGGGACGGATGAGCTCGAAAGACTGGCTGGAGAAGGACTTCTACGCCGTGCTCGGAGTGGCCAAGGACACCACTTCCAGCGAGATCAAGAAGGCGTACCGCAGACTCGCTCGTGAGCTGCATCCCGACCACAACCCCGGCAACGCCGCCGCGGAGGAGCGCTTCAAGGCGGTGTCCGAGGCGTACGACGTGCTGTCGGACGAGAACCGGCGGCGCGAGTACGACGAGATGCGCTCGCTGTTCGAGGCTGGCGCGTTCCGGCGCAGTGCCCGCGGCGCGGGCGGCCAGCACTTCGACGTGAACGACCTGTTCGGCCAGGGCGGCGGCCGCTCCGGCCCGGACCAGCGGTTCGGCGGCGCGAGCTTCTCCGACCTGTTCGGCTCGATCTTCTCCGGCGGGGCCGGTACCGGGGCTCCGGCCCGCCCGGCCCGCGGCCGCGACGTCGAGGCCGAGATCTTCCTGGACTTCGCCGACGCCGTGCAGGGCACCACCCAGCCGCTGACGCTGCGCACGCTGGGTGTGTGCGACACCTGCCACGGCGACGGGGCCAAGCCGGGCACCCGCCCGCGCGCCTGCCCGCACTGCCAGGGCACCGGCGTGGTCAACCGCAACCAGGGCGCGTTCGGCTTCTCCGAGGCCTGCCGCGACTGCCAGGGCGTGGGCACGGTCGTCGACCAGAAGTGCCCGGAGTGCCACGGCACCGGCGGGGTGACCAAGACCCGCACGCTGACCGTACGCATCCCGGCGGGCGTCTCCGACGGGCAGCGCATCCGGCTGGCCGGGCGGGGCGAGCCGGGCGAGCGCGGTGGCGCCCCCGGCGACCTCTACATCCGCGCGATCGTGCGCCCGGACGCGATGTTCGGCCGCAACGGCGACGACCTGACCGTCACCGTTCCGGTCACGTTCGCCGAGTCGGTGCTCGGCGCGGAGGTCCGGGTGCCCACTTTGGACGGCATGATGAAGGTCAAGGTGCCCGCCGGCACGCCCAGCGGGCGGCTGTTGCGGGTGCGGGGCAAGGGTGTGCCCAAACGTGATGGCCACAGCGGGGATCTGCTGGTTACCGTGGAGATAGTGGTGCCGCAGCAGCTCTCCGAGGAAGCCCGGGAGGCGTTGGTGCGCTTCACCGAGCTGGCCCCGCCGGTGCGGCGGGACCACCTGGAACGGAGGTGATCCACAGTGGATGAACAGGCGAAGGTGCTGCTCATCTCGGTGGCCGCGCAGCTTGCCGGCATGCACCCGCAGACGTTGCGGCAGTACGACCGGATGGGTCTGGTCGAGCCGGGCCGCTCCGCGGGCGGCGGACGCCGCTACAGCCTGCGCGACGTCGAGTTGCTGCGTGAGATCCAGCGGCTGAGCCAGGAGGAGGGCGTCAGCCTGGCCGGCGTCAAGCGGATCATCGACCTGGAACGGCTGGTGCTGGAGTTGCGCGAGCGGCTGGAGCAGGCTCAGCAGCAGCTTGCGTATGCCGAGCGGCGGCTGGCGCAGTTGGAGACCATCTCCGCGTTCCCGCGTACGGATCTCCTGCCGAGCACCCGCACCTCGACCGCGCTCGTGGTCTGGCGGCCGCGTTCCAGCGAAGGCTGAGTAGGACCCGTCTCCGGCCGGTATCCTCGATATCGGATCAGTCCGAATTGTCGGACTGGACCGGAGGGGGATGAAATGGGCATGTTGGACAAGGCCAAGGACGCCCTGGGCATCGACGACAAGGCGGACCAGGCCTCGGACAAGGCCAAGCAGATGCAGGACAAGGCCAAGGCGACCGTCGACAAGGCCGGTGACGCCGTCGACGACAAGACCGGCGGCAAGCACTCCGGTCACGTCGACAAGGCCCAGGACATGACCAAAGACGCGATCGACAAGATGAACAAGAAATAGGTCGTATCGCGCCACGGCTCCCCGCGGTCAGGTGCCGCGGGGAGCCGTGTGTGCGAGGTCAGGTGCTTTTACTGCAGGCGGCGCGAGTGCCGGACGAGGCCGCCCTCGCACCAGTCGTGGTAGTCGAACAGTCCGGGACGGGCCAGCAGCACGCGGGTGTTGTGGGCCCAGATCGCCATCTGCTCGTCGCCCTCCTCCTCGGCCTCCTCGACCAGCTTGCGCAGCTTGCGTCGAGGGTGGGCCTTGAAGCCGGTGCGGATCGCGTCGGCGGCATAGATGTAGAGGCAGTGCATGGCGAAGCGGCGGGCCGGGCAGCTGGTGTCCATCGCCAGGTCGAACAGGGTCGCGATGAGCCGGTCACCGGAGACGAGCAGGTCCCAGTCCGGAGGCATGGCGGTGAGCGGCACGGAGTCCGGCGCGTAGGCCCAGGTGCGCAACTCGTTGGGGGTGGGGTCGACCGGGTTGGCGAATCCTCGGAACACCGCCGGGGGAGCGCTCATCGTTATCTCCTCCGCTGTGAAGACGCGGGATTGTGGAAGACGCGGCCAAATTCAGCGGCGCTGCTGCCGCGACACGCTAGCGCGCCCGCCCAGGTCAAGGGAAGGTCACCGCAAGTACTTTCATCAACCTGTTACGCATTGCGACCAACCCGGCACGGCCGATGGGCGTCGGCGGGCGGCGGCGCGCTCGCATCGACCGTTACGGCGTGCCGTCTTCGGGAACCGCTCCGCCTGCTCAGGGCTCGACCGGGTATGACTTCCACCAGCGTGAATCGCTTCGCGGGCCGGGTGCGTCCGCTGCTCGTCCTGACGCTCGGGCTCGCGCTGGCCGCGGCGTGCACCCCGCGCCCGCAGGCGCCCGCCTCGCCGCCGGCCGCGGCGGTGTCCGGCGCAGCCGCTTCGCCGCCCGCGCGGGCCACAGTGACCGAGCGGGCGGCCGACGTCGGCGTGCCGCCGGATTACCACCCGTTCGTCGAGTTCGCCGATGCCCGCCGCGGCTACGCGGTCTTCACCGACTGCGCCGGCGGCAGTCCTTGCCGGGGCCGCCTGTTCGCGACCGCGGACGCCGGGGCCACCTGGCAGGCCCGGCCGATGCCGCTGGCAGAGGACAAGAGCATCCAGCTGTACGTGGTCGGCCCGCAGCAGATCATGATCTGGGGCGAGACGGTCGATGGCTACCACCTGTCCCGCGACGGTGGACGCACCTTCGCCTTCAGCCGCACCGTGCCGGCCGACTACCAGGCGGCCACCGGGGTGCGCTACGGCGTGGACTTCGCCGCGAACGAGCCGGTGCTGCGCGACTGGCAGACCGGTGAGCCGGTGCCGCTGCCCGACGGCCACCAGGCTGCGGGTGCGGTGGCCACGCCCGACGGCGCGATCTGGCTGAGCAGGTTCGAGCCGACGAAGGAGACCGCACGCAGCATCGACGGCGGGCGCACCTGGCAGCGGCTGGTCGTGCCGGAACAGCCCGGCCGCAAGCTGTGGATGCTGTCCGTGCGGATCTCCCCCACCGGCGACGCGTGGCTGGTCGGCGAGCAGGACATGATGTCCTCCGGCGGCGGCACCTCGCTGCTGCGCGGCTCGGTGCTCAAGGCGACCGGGCTGCCGCTGATCTGGCAGCTGGTGGACGGCGCCTGGCGGCCCCGCCCGATCGAGGGCCTGCGCGAGCAGCCGAACGCGATGTACACGGTGGCCCCGGCCGGAGACGGGATGCTCGCCATCGCAGGGCCGGACGCCGTCGGCTATCTCGCCGACCGCTACGTCGAGATCCCGGGTACGCCCCGGCTGGACTGGGTGGCCGAGTTGCCCGACGGCACGCTGTTCGCCCGGCAGGATCAGTACGGCGAGTTCTATCTGGGCACCGGCCGCGGCTGGCAGCGCGAATGGGTGAAGGTCACACTGCGGTAGCCGGCGGACAGGTCCCTCCAGACTGGCCCGGACAAGTTGAGTGCAGTAGGCTCAACTTTGGTTCGGAGACCATCAGCCGAGGGAGCGTATGGACACTCAGCGTCTGACCACGAAGAGCCGCGAGGTCATCACGGAAGCGGCGGCGACGGCGCAGCAGCGGGGCCACGCCACGGTCGAGACGTGGCACCTGCTGCTGACATTGCTCGACACCGGCGGGTCCACCGCCGCCGGGCTGCTGCGCGCCGTGGGCGCGAACCCCGCCGACGTACGCCGGGCCGCCGCGCGCGCGGTCGAGCAGCTGCCGACGGCACGGGGATCGAGCGTGGCCGAGCCGAGCCTGTCCCGGGAACTGGTCAACGCGATCAACGCGGCCGAGCAGATCGCCCGCCCGATCGGCGACGAGTACGTCTCCACCGAGCACCTGCTGGCGGGTCTGGCCCGGGTCGGCGGCGCGGTGGGCAAGGCGCTCAAGCAGGCCGGCGCGACCGAGGAGGCCCTGGTCGCGGCGTTCCCGCAGATCCGTGGCGGCGACCGCCGGGTCACCAGCCCCGACCCCGAGCAGCAGTACCAGGCGCTGGAGAAGTACGGCGTGGACCTGACCGCGCGGGCGCGCGACGGCAAGGTCGACCCGGTGATCGGCCGCGACGCCGAGATCCGCCGCGTGATCCAGGTGCTCTCCCGGCGTACCAAGAACAATCCGGTCCTGATCGGAGAGCCCGGCGTCGGCAAGACGGCGATCGTGGAGGGCCTGGCCCAGCGCATCGTGGCCGGGGACGTGCCGGAGTCGTTGCGGGACAAGAAGCTGGTCAGCCTCGACCTCGGCGCGATGGTCGCCGGGGCGCAGTATCGCGGCCAGTTCGAGGAGCGGCTCAAGAGCGTGCTGGAGGAGATCAAGGGCAGCAACGGCCAGGTGATCACCTTCCTCGACGAGCTGCACACCGTGGTCGGCGCGGGCAAGGGCGAGGGCTCGATGGACGCTGGCAACATGCTCAAGCCCATGCTGGCCCGCGGTGAGCTGCGCATGGTCGGCGCGACCACGTTGGACGAATACCGCGACAACATCGAGAAGGACCCGGCGCTGGAGCGCCGCTTCCAGCCGGTGGTGGTCGGCGAGCCCACCGTCGAGGACACCATCGGCATCCTGCGCGGGCTCAAGGAACGCTACGAGGTGCACCACGGTGTGCGCATCACCGACGGCGCGCTGGTCGCCGCGGCGGGGCTGTCCGACCGCTACATCGCCGACCGCTTCCTGCCCGACAAGGCGATCGACCTGGTGGACGAGGCCGCCTCCCGGCTGCGCATGGAGATCGACTCCCGGCCCACCGAGGTCGACGAGATCGAGCGCCAGGTGCGCCGCCTGGAGATCGAGGAGATGGCGCTGGCCAAGGAGCCCGACCCGGCGTCCGCGGAGCGGCTGAGCAAGCTGCGCGCCGAACTCGCCGACAAGCGCGAGCACATGGCGGCGCTGTCCGACCGCTGGCGCAACGAGAAGCAGCACATCCAGGCGATCTCGGCGGCCAAGGAACAGCTGGAGGAGCTGCGCAACCAGGCCGACCGGGCCGAGCGCGACCTCGACCTGGGCCGCGCCTCGGAGCTGCGCTACGGGCGCATCCCGGCGCTGGAGCGCGAGCAGAGCCGGGCCGAGGGCGAGCTGGCCGCGCTGCAGACCAACGGCGCGATGCTCAAGGAGGAGGTCGGCGCCAACGACATCGCCGAGGTCGTCGCCGCCTGGACCGGTATCCCGGCGGGCCGCCTGATGGAGGGCGAGACCGAGAAGCTGCTGCGCATGGAGCAGTCGCTCGGCTCGCGCGTGATCGGCCAGGTGGAAGCCGTCGGCGCGGTCTCCGACGCGGTGCGCCGGGCGCGCACCGGCGTGGCCGACCCGGACCGGCCCACCGGCTCCTTCCTCTTCCTCGGGCCGACCGGTGTCGGCAAGACCGAGCTGGGCAAGGCCCTGGCCGAGTTCCTCTTCGACGACGAGCGGGCCATGGTCCGCATCGACATGAGCGAGTACGCCGAGAAGCACTCCGTGGCCCGGCTGGTCGGTGCCCCGCCCGGCTACGTCGGCTACGAGGAGGGCGGCCAGCTCACCGAGGCGGTGCGCCGCCGGCCCTACTCGGTGGTGCTGCTGGACGAGGTGGAGAAGGCCCACCCGGACGTGTTCGACGTGCTGCTGCAGGTGCTCGACGACGGCCGGCTCACCGACGGGCAGGGCCGCACGGTGGACTTCCGCAACGCGATCCTGATCCTCACCTCGAACCTGGGTTCGCACGCGCTCACCGACCCGACGCTGAACGAGCAGCAGCGCTCCGACGCGGTGATGGCGATGGTGCGCACGCACTTCAAGCCGGAGTTCCTGAACCGGCTCGACGACATCGTGGTGTTCCACGCGCTGACCCAGGACGAGCTGACCTACATCGTCGACATCCAGCTGGGCCGGCTGCGCCGGAGGCTGGCCGACCGCCGGCTCAGCCTCGAGGTCTCCGACGTGGCCCGCAAGTGGCTGGCCAGCCACGGCTACGACCCGGTGTACGGCGCCCGCCCGCTGCGGCGGCTGGTGCAGTCGGCCATCGGCGACAAACTGGCCAAGGCGCTGCTCGCCGGCGAGATCCGCGACGGCGACACGGTGCTGATCGATCGTGACGGAGACGCGCTGAAGCTGGCCTGACCAGGAGATACGTGGGGCGACAGGAGTGGTCGCGAGCCGGTCCCCGGCCGGCCGTGACCACCCTCGTCGCCCCGGACGGGCGGCGCACCTCCTCCTGAGGGGTGAGCACCGATCGCTCTGAGGTCGCAGGCGCGCGTGGCGGTCGGCGATTACGGTGTGCTGCATGTCGTACACGCCACCTCCGAGCGGTTACCTCGTTCCCGCCGCGCCGGGCTCCGGCCCGCGTCCGAGCACGGTCTCCCTGTCCGCCCTGCTGCTCTACGTCATCTCGGCCGTGCTGGTGATCAGTTCGGCGATCTCCGTGTACACGTTCGCGTCAATGCCCGACGGCGTCATCGAGGACATCTACCGGGATGCGGGGATGGACTCCAGCCTCGCGGAGACCAGCGCCGCCGCCGCGTCGATCGGCTCCTACGCCGGGGCGGCCGTCTACGTGCTGCTCGCCGTGCTCTTCGTGGTGCTCGGCCTGTTCGTGGGCCGGGGCAAGCAGTGGGCCCGGATCACCACCTGGGTGCTGGCCGGCATCGGCCTGTGCTGCGTCGGGTTCGGTCTGGCGTTCCAGTCGGTCGGCAGCAGCTTCGGCACGTCCAACACCGGTGGCATCGACCAGGCGGAGGTGACCGAACGGCTCGCCGCGGCCATGCCGTCCTGGTCCGCCGTGGTGAGCACGGGGCTGAGCGTGGTGCTCCTGCTGTCGATGCTGGCTGTGATCATCATGCTGGCGCTGCCGCCGTCGAACGCGTACTTCCGCAAGCCGGCACCGGAGTGGACGCCGCCGGCGTACCCGACCGTCTGACCTGCGTTCTCACGGGGCCGGTGCGATACGCGCCGGCCCCGTGGTCTGTCGGGGATATCCCCAATCAGGCACATATTCCCTGGTAGTGCGGGTAACTTCCGATCTGGAGCAATCTTCGGGCCGCATCGGGGGTACGCAATGTCGCAATCCGCGTCGTTTCCGGTGGAGCCGGTGTCCCCGGCCGGCCCCAACCCACTGTCCGGCCGACCGGCGGTGGTCACCGCGGCGGCCGCGATCCTCGGCCTGCTCGCCCTACTCAACCTGGTGAACGCGCTGCTGCATCTCGCCGCGATCGGCGGCGTGCTCAACCGGTTCCGGGTGCGGGCCGTGCTGGCGGGCGTGAACCCGGCCGACATGAGCGCCCTGGAGAACAGCCTCAAGGTCGCGCTCGTGGTCAGCGCCCTCATCCTGGTGGTCGCCGCGATCATCCTGCTCGCCCTGGCCTGGGGCGTCTGGCAGGGCAACCGGGCGGCCCGCATCCTCACCTGGATCGCCTGCGGCCTCGGCGTCCTGCTGGCCTGCTGCGGCATCTCCGGTGCGGTCAGCCTGGGCTCCGGCAACGTGACCGTGCAGGGTGGTG
Organism: Catellatospora sichuanensis; assembly: GCF_007483665.1. Classification (GTDB taxonomy): domain Bacteria; phylum Actinomycetota; class Actinomycetes; order Mycobacteriales; family Micromonosporaceae; genus Catellatospora; species Catellatospora sichuanensis. Next base: position 289,183 of record NZ_VIQO01000013.1, on the reverse strand, counting down.
GCGACCCCTCGGTGACCCGCGGTGCGCAGGCCCTCGTCGACTCCTTCCCCGGCTGGTGGGCCGGGCTGTCCGGACTCTCCTCGGCGGCCCAGGTTCTCGGCTACATTGCCACTGCGGTGCTGCTCGCCCTCCCGGCTGCGAACGAGTTCTTCAGCCGGACGCGGTCGCTGCCGCCGGGCCCCGACACCCCCGCGGTGCCCCCGCCGACGACCGCCTGAGGTGAGCCGATGTCCTCCTCCTCCGCCAGCACCGCCATGCCCGCCGCCGCGGCGGCACCCGAGACCACGCCGGAACCCGCGGGTGAGCGGCGCACCGCGCTGGTGACCGGCGCGACCGCCGGAATCGGGCGCGCGTTCGCGGTCCGCCTCGCCGCGGACGGGTGGGACGTGGTGCTCGTCGCCCGGGACGCCGGCCGGCTGGCCGACTTCTCCGAGGCGCTGAGCAGGACATACGGCGTGCAGGCGAGTGTCATCTCGGCGGATCTGGCCACCACGGAGGGTTGTGGGCTGGTGGAGGAGCGGCTGCGCGACACCGCCCGCCCGGTGGATCTGCTGGTGAACAACGCGGGGTTGTCGCTGAACACGCCGTTCCTGAAATCCACTGTGGAGCAGGAACTGCACCTGCTGGCCGTGAACGTGCAGGCGGTGATGCGGCTGACACACGCGGCGCTGCCCGTGATGGCGGCGCGCGGCCGCGGAGATGTCATCAATGTCTCATCGGTGGCCGGGTTCGGCGCGGCGATGCCTGGTAGCACCTATCCGGCGAGTAAGGCGTGGGTCACCAATTTCAGCGAATCGGTGGCGCTCTCGGTGGCACATCGCGGAGTGCGGGTGATGGCCCTGTGCCCGGGATTCACCCGTACGGAGTTCCACGACCGGGCCGGAATCAACATGACGAAGACACCGGAGTGGCTGTGGCTGCAGGCCCCCCAGGTGGTCTCCGACAGCCTGCGTGACCTGCGGCGGGGCCGCACGGTGAGCATCCCGAGCTGGAAATACAAGGTGCTGGTGGGTTTCATGCGGCACACGCCCACCCGGTTGCTGCGGCGGCTCGCACGCGGGGCGCGGGTGCGCACCGGCCGGGACACCGAAGCCGACAGCTGATGAGTGTGGGGAGGTCAACGCACCCCCCTAGATCGAGCTCTCAGGATCGGCGGGTAGTGTCCCAGCCATGTCCGACCGCGACGACCTGCGTAAATTCATCACTGACCTCGCGGTGGTTCGGGGAAAGGTGGTCCTGTCCTCGGGACAGGAGGCCGACTACTACGTCGACCTCCGCCGGATCACCCTGCACCACGCTGCTGCGCCCCTGGTCGGGCGCGTGCTGAACGAACTGACCGCGGACTGGGACTTCGACGCCGTGGGCGGTCTCACGCTCGGCGCCGATCCGGTCGCCGCCGCCATGTTGCACACCTCGTCGCGTCCGCTGGACGCGTTCGTGGTGCGCAAGGAGGGCAAGGCGCACGGGCTCCAGCGTCGCATCGAAGGACCCGAGGTGGCCGGCCGCCGCGTGCTCGCTGTCGAGGACACCTCGACTACTGGCGGTAGTGTTCTTGCCGCTATTGATGCACTGCGGGAGGCGGGTGCCGAGGTCATCGGTGTTGCGGTTATTGTCGATCGAGGCGCGGGCGATACGGTGCGTGCTGCCGGACTGTCGTACCGAGCCGCCTATACGTTGGCGGACCTTGGCCTGTCGGCCTAACGGAACTCCGATCCGTACCTGCTAATATGTAGGTGGATCGATGCTGTTGTTGGAAGGAAGAAATCACGTGGGAACAGCTCTGGTGGAAACCCCGCTGCCTCAAATCTCGCCCCTCGCTGGTGAGCCGATCGAGCGTGCCGACGCGGAGCGCCTCGCCGGCGTCCTCAAGGCGCTGGCCGACCCGGCCCGTCTCCGGCTGCTCAGCCTTATCCAGTCTGCCCCCGAGGGCGAGGCGTGTGTTTGTGACCTGACCGCTCCGCTGGGCCTGTCCCAGCCGACTGTCAGCCACCACCTGCGCATCCTCACCGAGGCGGGCCTGCTCAACCGTGACAAGCGCGGTGTGTGGGCCTACTACAGCCTGGTGCCGTCCGCCATCGCCACCGTCGCCGCGCTGCTGCCGCCCCCGCGCACGCGCGCGACCAAGAAGGCTCGCTGACCCTGGCAAGGCCCTGAAGCGCCGTGGGGCGCACACTCCGTCACGGAGCGTGCGCCCCACGGCGCTTTTGGTAGCCATGGACGGTCGTAACGATCACGGAGCGCAGGCCGCCGCGACCGTGAGTGAAATTTCTCCACACCTGGTTGCAGTCGGCTGACGGGCATCTAAGCTGACGCCCAGTCAGGCGAGCAGCCGCCCCCGGTAACCCCCGCCGCGGGGCTCGGCGCCGCCGCCTCCTCACTGGGAGTCACCCATGTCTGGACGCCACATCCGGCACGGCTGGGATGCCCCCGAGGCACCCGCCCGCCGGCCCGGCCTGTTCGGTCGCCGCGCCGTACGGATTCCCGTCATCATCATCAGCGCCCTGTCCGTGTGCGGCCTCGCCACCGTGGTGCTGCGCTCGGTCAGCGCCGACGCCGACGGCTGCGGCAGCGCCGGCATCACCCTGACCGTCGCCGCCGATCCGGCCGTCGCGCCGGCCCTCACCGAGATCGGTGCCCGCTGGAGCGCCACCAGCCCGATGGTCGGCGAGGACTGCGTCCGCGTCGAGGTCATCGAGAAGGCGTCGTACGAGCTGGCCAACTCGCTGGGCACCTGGGCGGGCGGCTCGATCGACGTGGCGGGCAAGCCCGCGCCCACCCCGGCCGACTCCGAGCTGCCCGTGGTCTGGGTGCCTGACTCGTCGTACTGGCTGGGCCGGGTGCGCGCGGTGGACCGGGACATCTTCGACGCCGCCGCCCCGTCCGTGGCCGCCAGCCCGGTGGTGCTCGCCGTGCCGGAGACCGTCGCCCGGGGCCTGTCCGACAAGCTCGCCGCGGGCGTCGACGCGACGATGCTCAAGAGCCTGCTGTTCAGCAAGACGCCCGCGCTCAAGCTGGGTGTGGTCGAGCCGCGCCGCGACACGGCGGGCATGGTCGGCGCGATGATGCTGTCCGATGCGGTCGTCGCCTCCGAAGCGGATCTGCCCGCGCTCGTCGCGGTGTACCGAGGCATCGGCGGTCCGGTCGCGGACACCGGGGCGCTGTGGAAGGCGTACGCCGCCGGCATGACCGGCGCGCCGGTCAGCGAGCAGGCCGTGATCGCCTACAACGCCGCCACGCCCAAGGCCCCGATGGCCGCGATCAGCCTGGCCCAGGCGCCGACGCTGGACTTCCCGTTCGCCGTGCGGGCCCGCCAGCCCCGTCCGCTGGCCGCCGCCGCGGCGCTGTTCTCGCAGGCACTGCGCAGCGGCGACTACAAGTCGGTCTTCGCGGAGAAGGGCCTGCGCTCGCCGGAGGGTGAGGCTTCCACGGGCTTCCCCACCGGGCACGGCGTCACCTCGAACAACGTCTTCGTGCAGCCGCTCAACGACATGACCAAGGTCCGCGGCGCGATGACGGTCTGGGTCGCCGCGAAGACACCGTCCCGCGTGATCGCGCTGGTCGACGCGACCTCGTCGATGGGCCGCACGATGACCGGCGGCGGCAACACGGCCGTGCGGATGCAGGTGCTGCGCAGCGCCGCGGAGAAGGGCCTGCGGCTGTTCACCGACGAGAGCGAGGTCGGCCTCTGGGCCTTCGCCGGCAAGGGCCACGCGCCCCTGGTGCCGCTGGGCGAGCTGACCAAGTCGCAGCGCGACAAGCTGAACGGGGCCGTCCAGCACGCCGCGCCCTCACCGACCGACGTCAGCCCGCTCTACGCCTCGATCCTCGCCGGGTACGGCGAGCTGATCAAGGGATACGACCCGAGCCGCAGCAACACGCTGGTGGTTTTCACCGACGGCCGGGACAGCTCCGGCATGCAGCTGCGGGCGATGCAGCGCGAGCTGGAGAAGCTGGCCGACGTGACCAAGCCGGTCCGGGTCGTGCTGCTGGGCCTCGGCCCGGACGTCAAGCTGTCCGACCTGCAGGCCCTCGCCGACACCACCGGCGGCGTGGCGTTCCAGGTCACCGACCCCAGCCAGATGCAAGCAATCTTCCTCAAGGCCCTGCTCGCCTGATCCACGAACGCCAAGGGGGCACGGCCGCCGGCCGTGCCCCCTCGGCGTTCCCGCCTTGATCATCGGACTTGCCTGGCACCTGCGCGTATCTTGGACCGCCTTCCGCCCAGGTGCCAGGCAAGTCGAATGATCATGATCAGCCGATGTCGACCTTGCTCATGACGACGGTCTCGTCGCCGTGGCCGCCGCGCTTCTTGGCCTGGCGCTCGCGGATGATCTCGATGAAGACCGGGATCAGCGACAGGAACACGATCAGGAACACCATCGGCAGGATGTACTTGTCGATGTGCTCGGGGCCGCCGATCGCGCTGATGATCTGCTCGGCGAGCAGGTAGCCGGCCAGCAGGATGCCGTCGACCCAGAGGATCGCGCCGATCACGTTCCACACGAAGAACTGCTTGGCCGGCATGCCCAGCACGCCCGCGACCGGGTTCATGAAGGTGCGCACGATCGGGATGAACCGGGCCAGCACGATGGCCTTGCGCGGCCCGAACTTCTCGAAGTAGTGCTCGGCCTTGCGCACGTACTCCTGCTTGAACAGGCGGGAGTCGGGCTTGTTGAACATCTTGGGGCCGTACTTCGCGCCCAGCCAGTGTCCCAGCTGCGCGCCGATGATGGCGCAGAGCGGACCGAGCAGCAGCAGCCAGCCGATCGGCAGCTGGACGCCCTTGGACTCCAGGAAGCCGGAGGCGAACACGCCCGCGATGAACAGCAGCGAGTCGCCGGGCAGGAAGAAGCCGACCATGAGGCCGGTTTCGGCGAACAGGATGAAGCAGACGCCGAAGAGCGCGGCCGGGCCGAACAGGTTCAACCAGTCCGTCGGATCCAGCGGATTGAAGTCGGCGGCGGCCAGCGGGGGCGCGGCCAGGGCCTGGAGAGTGTCGACTACGGTCACGCCGCATAACAGTACCGGGCAATGTTCCGTACCTCCGGACACGTCCTGTGAGTCGAGGAGGTGGCTGTGACGTACGAGGAATTCGTCAACTCGCGACTCGGCGCGCTCGCGCGTTATGCGGTGATGCTCACGGGCGACCAGCACATGGCCCAGGACCTCGTCCAGGAGACGATGGTCCGGGTCCAGCTCAACTGGCGCAGGGTGGCCCGGGCGGAGGCGCCTGAGCGCTACGTCAAGCGCATGATGATCAACCAGTACGTGGACTGGCGGCGCGGTTCCTGGCTGCGCCGGGTGTTCCTGCGGCCCGACGCCGACGCGGCGGTCGCCGTACCCGTCGATCATGCGCAGCGCACCGCGGACCGCGACCTGATCTGGTCCGTGCTCGCCACGCTGCCGCGGCAGCAGCGGGCGGCGCTGGTGCTGCGCTACTACGAGGACCTGCCCGACGCGGAGATCGCCGACATGCTCGGCTGCACGGTCGGCACGGCCCGCGGTTACATCTCGAAGGCGCTGACCCGGTTGCGGGAGTCGGCGGAGCAGCTGAGCCTGGGAGGGGTTCGATGATCGAAGAAGAACTGCGTGAAGCGTTCGCCCGGCACGAGGTCCAGGCGCCCGCGCTCGATCCGCTGCGGCGGGCCATCGACACCCTGGCCGCCCGGCGCCGCCGCCGCCGCATGAAGACCCGCACCGGGGCCGCCGCCGTGCTCGCCGTGCTCGCGCTGGCGTCGCCGGTGCAGCTGTGGCGCAGCGGCGCTCCCGGCGAGGTGATCGATCCCGCGATCGCGACCCTGGCTCCCGTGGTAGCACCGGAGGGGGCGCTGAACCTGCTGCTGCTCGGCCTTGATCAGCACGCTGGCCGCCCGGATGCTCGTGCCGACACGATCATGCTGATTCACGTGCCGGCCGTCGGCGGCAACGCCTACCTGATCTCTTTCGAGCGCGACCTGCTCGTCGACGTGCCCGGCGAGGGCAGGAGCAAGATCAACGGGACTTACCACCTCGGCGGGGCCATCGGCACGAAGCAGGCGGTCGAGCGGCTGACCGGGGTTCGGATCGATGCCGTCGCGGAGGTCAAGTTCGGCGCCGTGCGCTCGATCGCGGACGCGCTCGGCGGCGTTCCGGTCTGCCTGCCCGAGCGTGTGAAGTCACATCACACCGGGGTGATCTACCCAGCGGGTTGCCGGACCTACCGCGGTGCGGAGGCGACGGACCTGCTCCGGCAGCGTTTCGGCATGTCCAACGGGGCGTATGACCGGGACCGCGTCGGCCAGCGGGTGGTCCGTGGACTGGCGCAGAAGGCGGGCGAACTCGACCTGCTACGGGACGCGGAAACGCTGACCCGACTGGTGCGTACACCCGGACTCCGGCTGCACACCGGTGACCTCAGCCTGCTCGGGTTGGCGTTGCGGCTGGACCGGATCGAGTGGTCGGACATCATCGGGATCAGCCAGCCGACGTTCCGCCAGCGCACAGTGAACGACCTCACCGCCGGTGAGCACCTTGATCCCGTGGTGGCACCGAAGCTGTTCGCCGCGCTGCGCGCCGACACCCTGGACGCCTTCGTCCTCACGCACCCGGACTGGGTACTGCCTCAGGAGTAGTCCTCGTCGGCGGGCACGGCCGCCACGTTCTGCTCGATCTTGTCCCACTCGGAGGCCGGCGGCACCGGCTCGTCCGGCTCTCCGAGTGGCTCCTCGGGAAGCGCGTTGCTGATGTCCTCGGCGTCCGCCAGGGGATCCGCCGGCGTCGACTGCTCGAGCGCGTCGGCTTCGGGCACGTCGTCGGCGTACGCGTTCCCTGCCACGTTCTCGGTCATTGTTTCACGGTATGACTCGCCTGTGATATTCGCCAGCAGATGTGGGTTTCGGCGTAGAAGATGACCGTATGGGCTTTCTGATCCGCTGGGTGATCAACGCAGTAGCGCTCTGGGTCACCACACTGGTCGTCTCCGGCATCGAGATCACCGCCGCTACCACCGTGCGCAGCATCCTGACCCTCATCGTGGTAGCGCTGATCTTCGGCCTGGTCAACGCGATCCTGAAGCCCGTCATACACCTGCTCGGCTGCGTCTTCTACGTGATCACGCTGGGCCTGTTCGCACTTTTCGTCAACGCGGCGCTGTTCCTGCTCGTGGACTGGCTGGCCACCGTGTTCAAGCTGCCGTTCGAGATCAACGGATTCTGGCCCGCGTTCTGGGGCGCCATCGTCATGGGCATCGTGAGCTGGGCACTCAGCCTGCTGGTGCCGGACGGGGACGAGGGCTGACGGGTCGGGTGGGGCCGATTCGCCAGGTCAAGTGACGTAGGCAATACTCCTGTAACGAGGACATCGCGGTCTTCCCGCAGCCATCGGGCGCGGCGACGCGCACCGCCGCGGCCATCCGCGTCACTGCACGCACGCTAGGAGCGTTCACAGATGCCTATCGCATCCCCTGAGGTCTACGCCGAGATGCTCGACCGCGCCAAGGCCGGCGCGTTCGCCTACCCCGCGATCAACGTCTCCTCCTCGCAGACGCTGCACGCTGCGCTGCAGGGCTTCGCGGAGGCCGAGAGCGACGGGATCATCCAGGTCTCGACCGGCGGCGCCGAGTACCTGTCCGGCCCGACCATCAAGGACATGGTCAGCGGCTCGGTCGCCTTCGCCGCGTTCGCGCACGAGGTGGCCAAGAAGTACTCGGTCAACGTCGCGCTGCACACCGACCACTGCCCCAAGAACAAGCTGGACGGCTTCGTCCGCCCGCTGCTCGCGATCTCCAAGGAGCGCGTGGCCCGAGGCGAGAACCCGCTGTTCCAGTCGCACATGTGGGACGGCTCGGCCGTGCCGCTGGACGAGAACCTGCAGATCGCCGAGGAGCTGCTGGCCCTCACCCACGCCGCGAAGATCGTCCTCGAGATCGAGGTCGGCGTCGTGGGTGGCGAGGAGGACGGCGTCGTCGGCGCGATCGACGAGAAGCTGTACTCGACCGTCGAGGACGCGCTGGCCACCGCCGCCGCGCTGGGCCTGGGTGAGAAGGGCCGGTACATGACCGCCCTCACCTTCGGCAACGTGCACGGCGTCTACAAGCCGGGCAACGTCAAGCTCCGCCCGGAGATCCTCAAGGAGATCCAGGAGCAGGTCGGCGCGAAGTACGGCAAGGAGAAGCCGTTCGACCTGGTGTTCCACGGCGGCTCGGGCTCGCTGCTGTCGGAGATCCGCGACGCGTGCGACTACGGCGTGGTCAAGATGAACGTCGACACCGACACCCAGTACGCGTTCACCCGCCCGGTCGCCGACCACATGCTGCGCAACTACGAGGGCGTGCTGAAGGTCGACGGCGAGGTCGGCAACAAGAAGCAGTACGACCCGCGCGCGTGGGGCAAGGCCGCCGAGGCCGGCATGGCCGCCCGCGTTGCCCAGGCCTGCCAGGACCTGCGCTCCACCGGCACCCGGATCAAGTAATCCGCCACCCGCGGGCCGCTCCGGTCCGCGGGTTGGCACAAGATCGCCGAATGCGGTCATGATCTGCGCTTCCATTGCAGATCATGACCGCATTTCACGATCCCGGCGTGTTCCGCCGCGCGCGTGTCGACCCGGGTCCCCGCTTAACCTGACGGGAATCGGTACGATCGTCCGAATCCGCGTCTCAGGGCAGGAGGTCCGCACGTGCTGGGCATCGACGGGTACGACCCGGTCTGGCACCACGATGCCGGTGCGCTGGCGGCGGCGCACCGTAACCGCTTCGCCCGGATCATCGGACAGCCGCTGGTCGGCTCCTGGCTGGTGTGGGACCTGGACTCCGAGGCCTGGTTCACCGGCGGCCCCGTGGTGTTCGGCTTCCCCGACGCCAACCTGGAGATCACCCACCGCAAGTTCGACGAGTGCGCGATCAGCTGGGACACCATCGACCTGCAGGCCCAGCTCGACTGGCCCGGTCTGCGCCTGGACTGGTGGGCCGACACCCACCCGGCCATCCTGTCGGCCCGCGGCCGCGCGCTGACCCGGGTCAACATCATCGAACGGATCAGCCCCACCGCCTGGCGCCCGCACGTGCTGCACGCGCTCGAATTCTTCTTCGGCGACCTGCGCATCGCCCTGTTCAACGCGATGGACGAGAACGGCCTCACCGGCGAGCCCGAGGTCAACCTGCCGGTCGGCTTCTGGCGCAGAATCCCGGTCGCGTAGCGGGTCGGCCGGCCAGTCGCGTAAGCGGGCCGGCCGGCGTTCGTCCTGCTCGCGTGTGGTGCGAGGTTAAGAAGGGCACCTTCCTCTACGCAGAGCGATGTGAAGGTGCCCTTCCTTTCACTCGCAGAGGATGGTCAGGGCCTCGTCGACGTCGTCGGTGACGTGGACCAGGTCGGCCAGGGCGGCGCCGTTGAGGAGGGTGCGCAGAAGTTCCGTGACTGGCAGCTGCTCGGTCCAGAAGCGACGGCCGAGGAAGACGAACGGGCCGCTGTCGCCGTCGGTGGCGTAGTAGGTCTTCGTGGCGGCCTGGAAGACCTCCTGCACGGTGCCCGCCCGGCCCGGGGCGAACACGATGCCGCCGCGGGCCGCCTTCAGGATCACGTCCTCCCGGATCGCGTTCGAGAAGTATTTTGCGATCTGGCCCGCGAACACGTTGGCCGGCTCGTGGCCGTAGAGCCAGGTCGGCACGGACAGGCCGCCCGCCCACGGGTCCGCCGCCGGGAACTCGGCCAGCACGTGCAGCGCGACCTTCGTGTACGGGTCGTGCGCATGGAAGTCCGGCTCCGCGGCCAGCCGGCCGATCGCCTCGTCCAGCGCCGCCGCCGGGTACGCGGCCAGGTAGGAGCCCAGGTTCGCGGCCTCCATGACACCGGGGCCGCCGCCGGTCAGCACCAGGCGGCCGTGCCCGCCCAGCGCGTGGCCGATCGCCGCCGCCATCCGGTACGCGTCGCTGCCGCGCACTTCGGCGTGCCCGCCCATGATGCCGATGCGCCGCCGGGGCTCGATCGCGGCCAGGGCGTCGTGCAGTGCGTTGTCGATGCCGTGGTCGTGCAGCCGCTGCGCCAGCGCCTCCCGGACCCCCGCGTTCGGGCCGCCCTCGGCGACGAAGTGCCGGTACACCCGGGTGTCGTACATGCCCGCGAAGCCGCCCTCGGCGAACCCGGCGGTCAGGTCGGCGGCCGTGTAGAGGCGCGCCGGATGCGTCGGGTACGGCACCCAGTCGGCCACCGGCACCACGTGCGCGCCCCGGCGCACCAGCGCAGCCTCCGCGGCCAGGCTCGGGAACGTGCAGCCGATGAAAACCGCATCCTTCACCCTGATCCGGGACAGGTCGGCGCCGATGGTCAGCCCCTGCACCGTCAGCCCGGCCAGGCTCTTCTCGGCCAGCCGTTCGGCCAGCTCCTCCAGAGATTCGATCTCCAACGGGGTCGCAGCAGACATCAGGCGAGTATGCCCGTGACGAAACCCTCAGCGCAGCGCGGGGACATCGGCACCCGAGCCGGGTTGAATGTCCGTATGCAGAACCTGATGCCCGAACCTCCTGCCACGCTGCTGCCCGCCGACGAGGCGGCCGACGCCGCGCTGGCCGCAGCCGAGGACCCGACCTCCGTCGCCGCGGCGCACCCGACGTACAGCGCAGCCTGGGCCGCGCTGGCGCAGCTCGCGCTGACCGCAGGGCAGCCCGTTCCGGCGTACGCGTTCGCCCGTACCGGATACCACCGCGGCCTGGACCAGCTGCGCCGCGCGGGTTGGAAGGGCCACGGCCCCGTACCGTGGTCGCACGAGCCCAACCAGGGCTTCCTGCGCTGCCTGCACGCGCTCTCGGTCGCCGCCGCCGAGATCGGCGAGGCCGACGAGGCCGCCCGCTGCGCCCAGTTCCTGCGCGACTGCGACCCGTCCGCCTTCGACGCCCTCAACTCCTGAGGCACGGGCGGGCGCTTACCAGGCCGTGCTCTGCGCGGCCAGCGCCCGCCCCACTCCGGCGGAGCCCCCGGTTACAAGCCCTCGGCGACCGACGCGGCGATACGCAGCCACGCGTCCTGGGACTCTTCGGTGAGCCGCCCGTAGTCGATCGGCTCACCGGAGTCGAGCATGCGCTCGTACGGCGCGATGAGCACGGCCCGGGTGCGCGCGGCGAAGTGCCGTTCGATGGCGGGGATGTCCAGCTCGCGGCGGCTCGGCGGCAGCGAGACGATGGTGACGGCCTGCCGGACCAGGCGGCTGCGGCCGGTCTGCTCCAGGTGGTCGAGCATCCGGGCGGCGGTCTCCGCCGAGTCGTTGCGGGCGGACATGGTGACCACGAGCTGGTCGGTTGCGTCGATGGCGGCCTGCCAGTTCTCGGCCCGCACGTTGTTGCCCGTGTCCACCATGATCAGCTTGTAGAAGCGGCTGACCACCTCGCGGATCTCCGCGAAGGCGTGCGCGGTGAGCATCTCGCCCGCGGTGGCGGACTCGTCCGAGGCGAGCACCTCGAACATGCCGTCGCCCTGCGAACGCACGTACTGGGACAGGTCGCCGACGCGGCTCTGCGAGCCCTGGAACTGGTGCAGGTCGCGCATCAGGTCGCGCACCGTACGCGAGTGGAAGTCCTGCTGGGAGCGCATGCCGAGGGTGCCCTGGGTCTCGTTGTTGTCCCAGGCCAGCACGTACCCGCCGCGCTTGCGGCCGAACGTCATCGCCAGCAGCAGCACGGCCACGGTCTTGCCCGCGCCGCCCTTCGGGTTGACCACGGTGATCTGCCGCAGCCCGCCGAAGTTGCGCCGGACCAGGTCGGTGGCGCGGCGGATCTCCTGCTCGCGCTGCCCGGGGCTCAGGTTGAGCAGGCCGAACGTGGACTTGCGCAGCGCGGCCTGGATACCCATGTGGGCGACCGGATCGGCGGGGCGGGTGGCCCGTCGGCGGGCGAACTCCTCGGCCGTGGGCAGGTAGACCTCGCCGCCGGGGCCGGGCTGCTGCGGCGCGCCGAACTGCGGCGGCGCGGGGGCCGGCGTGGTGGGCAGCGGCGGGATGTGCGGTGACGGCGACACCGGCCATACGCCCGGTGCGGTCTGCGGCGGAGGCACGGCCGTGACGGCCGGCCGGGGCGGGGGCACCGCGGCGGTCGCGGACGCAGGCCTGGCGCCCGAATCGGCGACCGGCGTCGCCGCCTCGGGAGCGGGCAAGGGTACCGCCGCGCGTGCTTCAGCGGGCGGGAAAGGCACGGCCGCGCGCGCCTCGGCGGGTGGGAAAGGTGTGGTCGCCCGCGGTTCGGCGGGCGGGACCGGCACTGTCGCGCGGGCCTCGACGGGTGCCGCGGCGCGGGCTTCGACGGGTGCCGCGGCGCGGGCCTCGGCGGCCCGTGTCGGCGCGCCCGCACGGGGGTCGGCCGGTGGCGCGGGCACGGCAGGCCCGGCCTGCGGTGCCGCCTGAGCCGTCGGCGGGGCCGGAACGGGCGGCGGCGGGATCGGCGGGGCCGCCTGCTGCGGGGGCAGCGGGATGGGCGCGCTGTGCGGCTGCACCGGCACTGCCGTCGGCGGCAGCGGCACCGCGGTGCGCTCGCGCTGCGGCAGGGGCGGCAGTGGCACCTGCATGGTGCGGGTCAGGTCGGCGCCGCCCGCCACCGGCTGCGGGCCCGCGAGCGGGATGCCCGCCTGCGGGGCCGGGACCGCCATCGGCACGCCGGCCATGGGTTGGTCCGGTCGTGGCACCGCGGCGGACGCTCGGGCGCCCTGGCCGCGCACGATCGGCTTGCTGTCCTCAGCGGGGCCGCTGATCTCGTCCGGCGGCCACTCCCATTCCGTCATCGCCATCACTCCCCAGTGCCGTCTGCCCCTGCAGCCTAGTCAGTGCGCACACCCCGGCAGGAGGTCCCGTCAGCCGGTATAGACGGCCCACGCCGCAGGCTCCACCCACCAGGAGCGCTTTCGGGTCAGCTCGCCCGATACCCCGTCGTCGGCGAACGGAACCTGCGCGTCGCGCGGGGTCACCGACACCGCCCGGCCGCGCGCCCGACGCACCTCGATCCGCAGCCGCGGCGTACCGAACAGCGGCTTGTGCCGGACCGGCACCGCGACCGCGACATCGATCACACCGTCGGCCGGGTCGGCGGCGGTCAGCAGCGGCAGCCCGTCCAGCAGGGTCGCCCCCGAGCCGTTCGCGACCGCGACCGCGAGCAGCGGCTCCGCGCCGTCGGTCAGTACCGCATCGTCGACCTCCACCCGGCCCGCCCACTGCACCGGCTGACCGTCCTCGGTCGAACCGGCCAGCAGCACGCCGTCGAGCGTCACCGAGCCGCCGTCGTGACGCAGCAGGTCCAGCCGCCGGGCCCGGTCGCCGAGCACCGCCGCAGCCACCGCGGCCGGCTCCCGGGGCAGGCCGAGCTGCGCCGCGAAGTCCACCGCGGCCGCATCGATCGGCAGCACCGCGAGCGCGGGCAGATCCGGCACGGTACGCCCGGCGGGCAGCTCGGCGGGGCGCTTCGACGGGGCCGGGGCATACCGGCGCACCAGGCGGCGCAGTACATGGCGCAACTGCCCGTCGTCGGTGACCGCAATCACCAGCCGGGTCTTGCCGTCGGCGTCCGGCCAGGTCAGGCCGTCCTCGCGGGGCGGCCCGTCGAGCCGCGCCAGCACCTGGTCGATCTCGGTGTCGGAGCAGGCCACCACGGTCTCCACCCGGGCCCCGGCGGCCCGCAGCGCGTCCGCGCAGTGGAGCACCGGCACCCGGGGGCGCGGCGCGTCGCTGTGACCGTCGCCGCAGCCGTCGGAACCACAGCAGCCGCCTTCAGGCTCCGCCATGCTCAGCAGCACCACGTCATACACCGTGCGTCGTCCTCTCCGGGGTTCCGGCCTTGCCCGGGCATGCGCGCCCGATCAAGCTGTTAGCCTGGCACCCCGGGGTCACCACAGCCGTGGGCGGCCCGCGGCTCGCCTAGGAGGCGAAGGAAAGATGCCAGCGATCGTGCTTCTCGGCGCCCAGTGGGGCGACGAGGGCAAAGGCAAGGTTACCGACCTGCTCGGATCACGAGTGGACTACGTCGTCCGCTTCTCCGGAGGCAACAACGCCGGCCATACCGTGGTCACCCCGGACGGCCAGAAGTTCGCCCTCCACCTGATGCCGAGCGGCGCGCTGCACCCCAACGCGGAGATCGTCCTCGGCAACGGCGTCGTGATCGACCCGAAGGTGCTGCTGGCCGAGATCGACGGCCTGGCCGAGCGCGGCGTGGACGTGTCCCGCCTGCTGATCTCCGCCGACGCGCACCTGGTCATGCCCCACCACCGGGCGCTGGACCGGGTCGTCGAGCGCTACCTGGGCACCGCCCGCATCGGCACCACGGGCCGCGGCATCGGCCCCGCCTACGGCGACAAGGTCGCCCGCATGGGCATCCGGGTGCAGGACCTGCTCGACCCCGGCATCCTCCGGCAGAAGCTGGAGCTGGTGCTGCGGGAGAAGAACCAGATCCTGTTCAAGGTCTACAACCGCAAGGGCTTCGACGTCGACGCCGTGGTCGAGGAGTACCTCACCTACGCGGAGCGGCTCAAGCCGTTCATCGCCGACACCCGCCTGATCCTGAACAGGGCCCTCGAAGACGGCAAGACCGTGTTCATGGAGGGCGCGCAGGCCACCCTGCTCGACCTCGACCACGGCACGTATCCGTTCGTCACCTCGTCGAACCCGACCGCGGGCGGCGCCTGCGTGGGCGCGGGCATCGCGCCGACCCGGATCAGCTCCGTGATCGGCGTCATCAAGGCCTACACCACACGTGTCGGCGCGGGCCCGTTCCCGACCGAGCTGCACGACGACATGGGCGAGCACCTGCGCAAGACCGGCGGGGAGTACGGCACGACCACCGGCCGCCCGCGCCGCTGCGGCTGGTTCGACGCCGTCATCGGCCGCTACGCGGTCCGCGTCAACGGCATCACCGACCTCGTCGTCACCAAGCTCGACATCCTGTCGGGCCTGGAGCAGGTCCCCGTCTGCATCGGCTACGAGGTCGACGGCGAGCACCTCACCGAGATGCCCATGACCCAAACCGCCTTCCACCACGCCAAACCCATCTACGAATACCTCCCCGGCTGGTTCGAAGACATCTCCAAGGCCCGCGACTTCGCCGAACTCCCCAACAACGCCCAGCGCTACATAGAACGCCTCGAAGAACTCTGCGGCACCCGCATCTCGATGATCGGCGTAGGCCCCGGCCGCGACGAAAACGTAGTCCGCCACGACATGCTGGCCCTCTAGCTGGGTTGATCATGAACTTATGGCACGGCTCGACGGTGTGTCGCTGCCATAAGTTCATGATCGAACCGGGGACGGTCCTGGTTGTCCACAGGGGTTGTCCACAGGGGTTGTGAGCTGGGTCTGGGCGGCTCAGGCTGACGGATGTGCTTGCTGTGCAACGCCTTGCCGAGCGGCAGGATGGTCTGATCACCGCTGCCCAGTGTCGCGACCTGGAGTTATCCACCGCTTCTGTCAAGAATTTCCTCCGTCGGGGAGTCTGGCGGGCGCTGAGCCGCGGCGTCTACCTGGTTGATGCCGATATGCGTGGTGTGCCCGACTCGCCACGGGCGCTCGTCCGGGCGGCGGTGCTGAGCGCCGGGCCGAACGCTGTCGCAGTGCTGGAGAGTGCCGCGGCGGTGCACGGGTTGCAGGGTTTGCGTCCGCAGACCCGGTTGCACGTCAGCCTGCCGGGCAAGATGGCGGTGCCGCGGCGGCTGACCGACGCAACCGTGGTGCCGCACCAGCTGACCCTGGCCGCCGAGCATGTCACCGTGGTCGACGGCATCGCGGTGACGTCGGTGCGGCGTACCGTCGCGGATCTGCTCCTGAGACTCGACCGCCTGGCTGCGGTGTCGGTCCTCGACTCGGCGCTCCACCTGGGATTGCTCACCGAGGAGGACCTCACGGAGTTGCCGCGGCTCATGTTCGGCCGACGGGGAGCCGCGACGGCGCGGACCTGGATCGAGCAGGCGGACGGGCGGGCGGAGTCGCCGCTGGAGACCCGGGCGCGCCTGCGCTGCGCGGATGGCGGCGTGCCGCCTGACGAACTGCAGGCGGTGATCACCGGCGCGTCCGGCCAGGTGCTCGCCCGCGTCGACATGCTGTGGCGCGCGGCGCGGCTGATCGGCGAGGCCGACGGCGGCGAGGTCCACGACCGCCCCGAAGCCGTATACCGCGACCGCCAACGCCAGAACGACCTCGTCAACGCCGGCTACCGCGTCATCCGCCTCACCTGGCCCGACACCCAGGATCCCCAACTGATCCCCCGCACCGTCCGGCGCGCGCTCGCATCGACGCCGCAGGGTGATCATGAGGTTGTGGACATGAATCGCCGTCGACCCGTGCCATAAGTTCATGATCAACCCGGAAGGTAGGGTGGGGGTGTGCGGGTACTCGTGGTTGGTGGTGGGGGGCGGGAGCACGCCCTGGTGCTGGGGTTGGTGCGGGATCCGGGGGTAACCGCCGTGATCGTGGCGCCGGGGAGTCCGGGGATCGCGGAGGTGGCCACCGAACTGCGGGAGGTGGACATCCTGTCGCCGGAGGCCGTGGCGGGGCTCGCGGTGGAGGTCGAGGCCGACCTGGTGGTCGTGGGGCCGGAGGCGCCGCTGGTGGCAGGGGTCGCCGACGCGGTACGCGCCAAGGGCATCCCGTGTTTCGGTCCGTCGGGCAGCGCCGCGCGGCTCGAGGGCTCCAAGGATTTCGCCAAGCAGGTCATGACCGCCGCCAAGGTGCCGACCGCGCGTGCCTTCACGTGCGAGACGGCCGAGGAGGCGGCGCGGGCGCTGGACACGTTCGGTGCGCCGTACGTGGTGAAGAACGACGGACTGGCCGCGGGCAAGGGCGTCGTCGTCACCGACGACCGTGCCGCCGCGCTGGCCCACGCCGCCGAGTGCGGGCGGGTCGTCATCGAGGAGTACCTCGACGGGCCCGAGGTGTCGCTGTTCGTGGTGACCGACGGCGTGACCGCGGTGCCGCTGCTGCCCGCGCAGGACTTCAAGCGCATCGGCGACGGCGACGCCGGTCCGAACACCGGTGGCATGGGGGCGTACGCGCCGCTGCCGTGGTCGCCGCCGAACCTGGTCGAGCACGTCATGGCGACCGTGGCCCACCCGACACTGCAGCAGATGCGCGACGCGGGCACCCCGTTCTCCGGCCTGCTCTACATCGGTCTGGCGATCACCGAGGGCGGCCCGAAGGTGATCGAGTTCAACGCGCGTTTCGGCGACCCGGAGACGCAGTCGGTGCTGGCGCTGCTCGACACCCCGCTGGGCGGGCTGCTGTACGCGGCGGCCACCGGCGAGCTGGCGGGACACTCCGCCCTGCAGTGGAAGGATGCCTTCTCGGTGACCGTGGTGCTGGCCAGTGCCGGGTATCCGGCGAGCGCGCGTACCGGGGACGAGATCACCGGCGCGGAGGGGCTGATCCACGCGGGCACCAGGCGCGACGCGGACGGCGTGCTGCGCACGGCCGGCGGGCGGGTGCTGTGCGCGACGGCGACGGGGCACGACCTGCATGCGGCACGGGCGGCGGCGTACGAGCTGGTGTCGCACGTGGAGCTGGCGGGCGGGCAGTACCGCACCGACATCGCCCTGGCGGCCGAGGAGGGCCGCGTCGTCTCCCCCTGGCGCTGACGAGCCCCTGACCTGCCGAAACACGAGTGGACCGTTAAGAAGGGCACCTTCTACAACGCATAGCGTTAAGAAGGTGCCCTTCCTTTACATCGTGCGGAGGAGGCGGGGGATGACCTTGCCGGTGGCGGTGCGGGGGAGTTCGGGGACGAAGTGGACGTCGCGGGGGACGCTGAAGCGGGCCAGGTAGTGGCGTACGTACTCGCGGACCTCGTCGGTGTCGAGGTGCTGGCCGGGGTGTAGGACCAGGTAGGCGGCCAGGCGCTGGCCGTATTCGGGGTCGGCGACGCCGATCACGGCCGCCTCGCGGACCTGTGGGAGCTGACTGAGCAGTTCCTCGACAGGGCGGGGGAAGACGTTCTCGCCGCCGGAGACGACCATGTCGTCGGCGCGGCCGTCCACGTAGAGCAGGCCTTCGGCGTCGAGGTGGCCCAGGTCGCCGGTGCCTAGCATGCCGTCGGGGCGGTCGCCGGGCGGCGGCGGGACGCCGGGGCCGCGGGTGTATCCCTCGAACAGCATCTCGTTGCCGACGTGGATCTCGCCGATGCGGCCGCGGGGCACGGGCAGGCCGGTCGGGTCGAGGATCGCGATCCGGGTGCCGTGCGGGGGCCGGCCCGCGGTTCCGGGGTCGCGGCGCAGGTCGGCGGGGGTGGCGATGGACGCCCAGGAGGCCTCGGTGGAGCCGTACAGGTTGTAGAGGCAGTCGCCCCAGGTGTCCATGAACCGGGTGGCCAGGCCACCGGGCAGGGCTGATCCGCTGACCGCGACGACACGTGGCGGCTTCGCGGGCACCGCGCCCGCCTCGACCAGCCGCTGCAGCATCACCGGCACGGCGAACAGGGCGGTGCACCCGTGCACGTCGACGGCGTGCGCGGTGGCCGTCGGCTCGAACCGGCGCTGCAGCACCACGGTGGCGCGCATGGCCAGGGAGAGCTGGAGCGCGGCGTACCCCCAGGTGTGGAACAGGGGCGCGGAGATCAGGATGCGCTCGCCGACCTTCAGGGGTATGCGGTCGATGATGGAGACCAGCGGTCCGAAGCCCGGCGGGGTGGGTCGCCGGGCGCCCTTGGGCGCGCCGGTGGTGCCGGAGGTGAGCACGATGGTGCGGCCCGCCCGGCTGACGTCGGACCAGCGGCCCTGCGACGGGGTGTCCGCGACCAGCGCGTCGACCCGGGACTCGTCGAGCCGCTCGCACGGCACGGCCGCGGCGACCGGCGCGAACTCGCGATCGTGGATGAGCAGGCGCAGTTGCTGCTGCTCGGCCACGGCGGTGAGCTGCGGCGCGGACAGCGCGGTGTTGACCAGGACGGCGTCCGCGCCGAGCAGTGAGCAGGCGACCATGGCCTCGATCAGGCCGACGTGGTTGCGGCACATCAGGCCGACGCGTACGCCGGGCGCCACGCCCCGGGTGCCGCCGAGCGCGACGGCGAGGCGCTGGGCGCGGTGCAGGAGCTGGCGGTAGGTGATCGCCCCGCGGTGCTCGTCGATGACGGCGGTGCGGTGCGGGTCGCGGGCCTCGGCGGCGCGCAGCTCGCCGGCGAGGGTGAAGCCCCACCGGCGCAGCGTGTTGAGCTGGTCGGCGACGCGGGTCGGGCTGCCGGGGCTGAGCAGCCCGCGGCGGGCCAGGGTGCGGACAATGAAGAGCAGGTCCACGACGGTGAGGCCTCTCGTTCGATCGTCAGGGTTACCCGGATATTACTGATCGGTAACTGTAAAGTGAAGACGGCGGCCCGCCGAAGCGGACCGCCGTCTATGGGTGAAGCGGCGTCAGCGCAGCGAGGCGCCCGTGATGGCACGCGCGATCACCAGACGCTGGATCTCGCTCGTGCCCTCGAAGATCGTGTAGATCTTGGCGTCGCGGTACCACCGCTCCACCGGATGCTCACGCAGGTAACCCGCGCCGCCGAGGATCTGCAGCGCCTTCTCGGTCACCGACACCGCGACCTCGCCCGCCTTGAGCTTGGACATCGAGCCCTCGCCCGCGGTGAAGGGCCGGTTGTTGCGGCCCATCCAGGCCGCCCGGTACACCAGCAGCCGCGCGGCGTCGATCTCCAGGCGCATGTCGGCCAGCGCGAACGCGATCGCCTGGTTCTCCACGATGGGCTTGCCGAACTGCACCCGCGTCTTGGCGTACTCCAGCGCGTACTCGTACGCCGCCCGCGCGATGCCCAGCGCCTGCGCGCCGACCGCGGGCCGGGACAGTTCGAACGTGCGCATCGAGGCCTGGCCCGAGGAGCGCTGCCCGGACCGCGCCCGCGCCAGCCGCTCGTCGAGCTTCTCCTTGCCGCCCAGCACGCAGTTGCCGGGCACCCGGACCTCGTCCAGGAACACGTCGGCCGTGTGTGAGGCACGGATGCCGAGCTTGCGCAGCTTGCGGGCGGTGTGCAGGCCCTTGCTGCCGGGCGGCACGATGAACGCGGCCTGCCCGCGCGAGCCCAGTTCCGGGTCGACGACGGCGGTCACCACGTGCACGTTGGCGATGCCGCCGTTGGTGGCGTACGCCTTCTGCCCGGTGAGCACCCACTCGTCGGTGGCCTGGTCGTACACCGCGCGGGTGCGCATGGCGCCCACGTCGGAGCCGGCCTCCGGCTCGGTCGAGCAGAACGCGGCGACCTTCGGGTCCTCCTTGGTGCCGAAGCACTGCGGCACCCATTCGGCCATCTGGTCGGGGGTGCCGGAGCCGAAGATCCCGGCGACCGCGAGGGAGGTGCCCATGATGGCCAGCCCGATGCCGGCGTCACCCCAGAACAGCTCCTCGCTGGCGATGCACATGGACAGGCCGCTCGGGTCCGCCCAGAGGTTGGCCAGGAACTCGAAGTCGTACAGGCCGATCTTCGCGGCTTCGGCGATGACGGGCCAGGGAGTCTCCTCCCGCTCGTCCCACTCCGCGGCGGCCGGGCGCACGACCTGCTCGGCGAAGCCGTGCACCCAGTCCCGCAGATCCCGCTGCTCCTCGTTCAGATCGAGCGAGAACTCCATGCCGGTCATGCTCGTCGCCCGCTTCGCGAACGACGACCATGACCTTCCCAGGGCCTCATGTTGAGCTCGCTACGCTCGCTCAAGCTCAGGCCTTGGGGATGTTGAAGAGGTTGGCGATGTTGGCCGCGAGCGCCAGGTCGCCCTTGGCCTTGAGCTTGCCGGTCATGAACATCATGACGGGGTTGCCGTTGCCGGAGACGACCTTGAGGAAGTCCGCCGGGCCCACGGTCACGGCGAGCTTGGGCTCGTTGACCGGGGTCTCGGACAGGGTGCAGGCGCCCTTGGAGATGACCAGCTCGTAGGTGTCCGAGCCGCCGTCGGCGGCACCCGTGATGATCCAGTGGATGACGGCCTCGGTGGTGCCCGCGCGATCCGGGCGGAACAGGCCGGGCATGCGGCGGAAGATCTCGTCCAGCACCTTCGTCCGCAGGTCGCCGCTGAGCACCTCGTTCAGCTGGGCGTCAGACGCGTTCTTGACCAGCGACGCGAACTGCGCCGGGTCGAGAGAGCTGAAGTCAGACAGGTCGAAGTCGGCCATGATGTCCTCCAAAAACATTGAAACTTACTCGTGCGTAACCTTACGACGGAGTAGGTAGGCTGGCAAGGTGCAGAGCAGACCACTTCCTCCAGGTGACGACGCGCCGGCTGGCCCACGCGCCGGAGACACCCCGCGCGGCCGGGTGCCGCGGGCGGAACGCGAGCAGCAGATGCTCGACGCCGCGGTGCTGGTGTTCTCCCGCCGGGGATTCCATCACGCCAACATGGACGAGATCGCCGAACTGTCCGGCGTGTCCAAGCCCATGGTGTACGCGTACCTCGGCACGAAGGAGGAGCTGTTCATCGCCTGCCTGCGCCGCGAGTCGGCGCGCCTGGTCAGCGGCCTGGCCGCGGCGGCCGATCCCACCCTCCCTCCGGACCGGCAACTGTGGCAGGGGTTCAAAGGTTTCTTCGAGTTCGTCGGCGCGCACCGCGACGGCTGGTCGGTGCTCTACCGGCAGGCCCGCACCCAGCAGCCGTTCTCGGTGGAGGTCGCCGCGATGCGCGAGACGGTCGTCGAGGTGATCACCGATCGCCTCGACGGGGCGCTGCGCCTGGAAGGGCGGCAGGTCAAACCCGACGACCTCACCGCCATGGCGCTGACGCTGGTCGGCGCGAGCGAGTCGCTCGCCGACTGGCTCGCCGACCACCCCGACGAAGACCCCGGGCGTACGGCGACGCGCCTGATGAACGCCGTCTGGCTCGGCGCGGACCAACTCATGCGCGGAGTGGCCTGGCGTCCACCGGCCTGACCCGGCATCCGAGAAAGGCCCGCTCACCTGGGTGAGCGGGCCTTTCGTCACGGGGGAGCCGGTCCGGTGGTGCTGCACGGGGGGACAGCACCGCCAGGACCGACTCCGGTCCACCAGCCCGGTCGGCTGGGAGATGCGGTCAGCTCGCCGCCGGGCTCGGTGTGGTGGTGGGGCGAAGCACGGCACAGGCCTGCATCGCCGCCGCCACCTTCGGATCGGCGGTCGCGAGCTGCTGCCCGGGTGTGAACTCCACACCGCGTTCAGCGAGGCAGTTGCGGTACGCCGCGTTGGCCCCGTTGTCGCCCCGGTTGCCACCGAAGCCTCCTCCGGGTCCGCCGCTGGGGCGTACCGCTACGCAAGCCTGCTGTGCCTGCTGCCATTTCTCGGCGTCCACGCCGTCCGGTGCCCGCATACCCCCGCCGGGGCCGCCGAAACCACCCGGCTGCCCGCTGGGGCGTACGGTCGGCCGGGCGGTCGGCTGGTTCGTGGGCCGGGCGGTCGGCGCACCGGACGGTCTGCCCTGTCCCTGCCCCTGTCCGAAGCCCTCCGGCAGGGTGATGCCCTGTTCCTTCAGGCATGCGGTGTACGCGGCGAACCCGCTCGCCTGCCCGCCGGAGGCGGTCTGATCGGTGGTGTCGTCGCCGGAACCGCAGGCCGCGGCGAGGCCGAGCACGGCGATCGCGACGGCGGCGGTGAGGGCGGCGCGGGGGTGTCTCATCGGCGTCTTCACTTGCGCGAGCCTGCGCGCCGCGGCTCAGGGCTCGCTCGACCGAACCTCAGGATGGGCTGGGAGTGGCGGCTTTGAGGTGGCTCCGAGGTTGGCTGAAGCGATCACCGAGCGGCGGCCGCGAGACTCCCGGCCATGACGTTCGTGGTGCGCGGAAGACGACGCCGGTGGGTGGCCGCGGGCGCGGCGGTGCTCATCGCCGCCGCGGTGGTGACAGTGGTCGTGGTGCAGGGCGGTGACCCGGCCCCGGCGGCCGCGGCGACGGTCGAGGTGCAGCGGGGCGAGGTCACCTCGTCGGTCGCGGCATCGGGCAAGGTGTCCCCCGTCGCCACCCGCGAGCTGGCCTTCTCCGTCGCGGGCACGCTCACCGCGGTGCTGGTGAAGCCGGGCGACGAGGTGGCGGCCGGGCAGGACCTGGCGAGGATCGACGACGCCGACGCGCGGGAGGCCCGGGACGACGCGGCCAATGCGCTGTCCGAGGCCGCGCAGGCCCTCGCCGACGCCCAGGACGCCGCCGACACCGCCGACACGACGACGAACTGCACCTCGGCCCGCGGCGCGGCGTTCGGGGCGAACCAGACCGCCGTCTCGGCGACGGTGGTGACAACCAGGTCCGACGTCTCGGTGACGGCGGTGAGCGCCGTGCTGCTGACGCATCCGGCCATCGCGGCTGCCACCGGGACGGCGGCGTCGGCCGTCTCCGCCACGGTGTCCGCGTCGGGCACGGCGTCCGCGACGCCCGTCGGCACTGCGGTGAGCACGGTCAGCCCGTCTCCATGGGTCTCCCCTTCGCCGTCCGGCAGCCCGTCTCCGCAGCCCTCGGCCTCGCCGACACCGTCGGCCAAACCGTCCCGCACCCCCGTGCCGAGCACGGGCTCCGGCAGCTGCCCGACCGGCGGGTCGTCGAACGGCTCCAGCGGGGGTTCCGGGCGCGGTGGCCAGGGCGGGGATGCGATCTACTCCGCCCAGGTCGCGGTGAACGAGGCCGAGGCCGACCTGACCAGGGCCGAGCGCAACCTGGCCGGTACGACGATCACGGCTCCGGTCGCGGCCAAGGTGCTCACCGTCGGCGGCCGGGCCGGGGACGCGGCGAGCACCGCGACCTTCATCACGCTCGGCGTCGTCGCCACGATGATGGTCGAGGCCGAGTTCGCCGAGGCCGACACGGTGAGCCTGGCCGTCGGACAGCCCGCCACGGTGACCCTCGCCAACCGCCCCGACGAGACCCTTCCCGCCACCATCGCCCAGGTCGCCGCCACCGGCACGGCCACCGGCACGCTGGTGCGCTACCACGTACTGCTGGCGTTCGACGGAGCGCCGGAAGGGCTGCTCATCGGGCAGAGCGCCACCGCGGGCGTCGTGCTCGACCGCGCCGAGGGCCTCCTCCTCCCGCAGTCCGCGGTCCGCGTCACCGGCGACGGCACCGGCGAGGTGAAACTCCCCGACGGCACCGCCCGCACGATCGGCATCGGCCTACGCGGCGACGGCGACGTCACCATCACCTCCGGCCTCACCGAAGGCGAAGAAGTCCGCCTCAACGCCCGCTCATAACCCCTCCCCCACCCGGGCGATCTTGCGCGGGCTGTACGACACGCTCAAAGCGGTCAAATGGGCAGGTTCGCGCAAGATCGTCGTGATCATGGTGCGGCGGCGTTCACGATGTTCCGATCGCGCTACCAGCGTTCTCCGAGGTAAGACGGATACAACGGGCTCACAGGCAGTGTCGAGGTGACAGGGAGCTGACGGTGACGCAGCAGCAGGAGCGGGCACGGACCAAGGTGCTGGTCGTGGACGACGAGGCCAACATCTGCGCGCTGCTGTCGGCCACGCTGCGTCTGGTCGAGTTCGATGTGCGGGTCGCGAACACCGGCCGGGACGCGCTCATCGCGGCCGAGGAGTTCCAGCCCGATCTGGTCGTGCTCGACGTGATGCTGCCCGACCTGGACGGCTTCGAGGTCGCGCGGCAACTGCGCGCCGATGGCCGGGGGCCGGACAACGCCCTGGTGCCCGTGCTGTTCCTGACCGCCCGGCACTCCGTGGAGGACCGCATCTCCGGCCTGACCGTCGGCGCGGACGACTACGTCACCAAACCGTTCAGCCTGGAGGAGGTCGTGCTGCGCATCCGGGCCATCCTGCGGCGCAGCCGGCCCGGCGGCGAGCATGCCGACAGCGGCGTGCTCCGCTACGCCGACCTGGAGCTGCACGAGGACGCGCACGAGGTGCGCCGGGGCGGCAAGCTCGTCGACCTCTCCCCGACCGAGTTCAACCTGCTGCGCTACCTGCTCGTCAACGCGGGCCGGGTGGTCTCGAAGGCGCAGATCCTGGACCGGGTGTGGAGCTACGACTTCGGCGGCGACGGCCGCATCGTCGAGTCGTACGTCTACTACCTGCGCAAGAAGGTCGACAAGTGGGACCCGCCGCTGATCCACACCGTCCGCGGCGTCGGGTACGCGCTGCGCCTGCCCCGAGGTGGCCAGGAATGATCCGCCCACCGTGGCGCCGGTGGACCCTGCGTACCCGGATGGTGGTCGCGGTGGTCGCGCTCGCCGGGGTGGCCCTGCTCATCACCGACTTCGTCGCCGCCACGACCCTGCGCCACTACCTGGCGCAGCAGCTCGACGAGGACGTGAGACGGCTGAACGGCGGTCTCGAACGCTTCGGTGGCCCCGGCCCCGGCGGGTTCGGCAACCGGCCACAGCCGAGCTCGGAGGCGACGCCGAAGCCGCCCGGCCGGGACACTGGACAACCCGGCCCGGCGGTGCCGAGCCCGGTCGGCACCGTGCAGCCGAGCCCCACTGCGACGTCGCAGGCGAGCCCGTCACCTGCCGTGGTCGGCGACAACTGCAACGGGCCGCAGACCACGAACGGCGGCTGGCGGCTGCCGCCGGCGCAGGGCGACACGATCGTGATCGCCTACGACGCACAGGGGCAGATCTCCTGGTGCCTGAGTGGTGGCAGCACCGTCGCGCAGGGTCCACAGCTCACCTTCGACCAGATCAAGTCACACGCTCAGGCAGGGGGGCCGCGGGAGCGGGCCACTCTGTTCACCGCGACCAGCGCCTCGGGCCAGGACTTCCGGGTCGCCGCGAGCCAGGCGCCGGGCGGCTATCGCGTCGCGGCGATCTCGCTGGACCGGGTCGAGAGCACCGCGAACCTGGTGCTCCTGCTCGGGCTGGGCGTGGGGGCGCTGGTGCTGCTGGGACTGGGCTTCGCGGCGTACAGCGTGGTCCGGATCGGGCTGCGGCCGCTGACCAACATGGAGCACGCCGCGGCGCAGATCGCCGGCGGCGACCTGACCGCACGGGTGCCCGACCCCGACCCGCACACCGAACCCGGCCGGCTCGGGCTGGCGCTGAACACCATGCTGTCGCGCATCGAGGCGGCGGTGACCGCGCGCGCCGCGTCCGAGCAGCGGCTGCGGCAGTTCCTCGCGGACGCCTCGCACGAGCTGCGCACCCCCCTCACTTCGATCCGCGGCTTCGCCGAGTTGTACCGGCGCGGTGGCGCGCCGCCAGGCCCGGAGTTGGACGAGACGATGTCCCGCATCGAGCAGGAGGCCGGCCGGATGGGCCTACTGGTCGAGGACCTGCTGCTGCTGGCCGCGCTGGACGAGGAACGCCCGTTGCAGCAGTCCCGGGTGGACCTGCTGGCGGTCGCGGCCGACACCGTCCGCGACGCGCACGTGCGCAGCCCGGGGCGAACCGTCGAGCTGGCCGGGTTCGAGCCGGTCGGCGTGCAGGGCGACGAGCACCGGCTGCGCCAGGTGGTGACGAACCTGGTGGCGAACGCGCTCCAGCACACCCCGCGCGACGCCCGGGTCACCCTGCGGGTGAGCCACCGCGGCGGCGAGTCCCTTGACGAGCCGTTCGAGCTGCCGGTGGCCCGCGACAGCGGCCCGGTGGTCGCCTCGGTCGGCGCAGAGCTGGATCCGGACCTGCCGGTCGCCGTGGTGGAGGTCGAGGACACCGGGCCGGGAGTGCCGCCCGAGCACGCCGCCCGCATCTTCGAGCGGCTGTACCGCGCCGATCCGCACCGTGCCCGCAGCCACGGTGGTGCGGGCCTGGGCCTGGCCATCGCCTCGGCGATCGTCAAGGCCCACGGCGGCCGCATCGAGCTGGCCACCTCCCCGGGCGTCGGCTCGACGTTCCGCGTCCTCCTGCCGCTTGCTGCTTAACGCGCATCACCGCCCTTGTCTGATACCCGGAGGGCCTCTGGGTATCAGACAAGGGCTCTTTTGATACTTGAGTACCAAAGGTCGACGGCTGAGGCTCCAAGCTCATTCCGAGGTTGGTGGGAGGTCGCGTCGAGGGCGGGTCGCGACGATGCGTGCCATGCGATTGCGGCGAGGCATCCCGCTCGGGCGGACCACACTGATCAACAGCGCTCTCGGGCTGCTGCTGGTCGGTGGCGGCACCTGGGCGTACTTCATGATCAGCGGAGACGCGGCCCCGGCCGAGGCGAATACGACCCGCACCGTGGCGGTGGCCCAGGGCACGGTGACCGCGACGGTCACCGCCGACGGGTCGATCGAGTCGGCGAACACCATGTCGGCCGACTTCGCCACCGGCGGCACCGTCACCGCGATCAGGGTGAAGGTCGGTGACAAGGTCGCCAAGGGCGCGGTGCTGGCCACCGTGGACGCGACCGAGGTGAAGGAGAGCCTGGGCACCGCCGAGCGCAATCTCGACGCGGCCCGCGACGCGCTGGACCGGGCCGAGGACGGCGGTGACGACAGCAGCATCGCCAACGCCGAGAACCAGGTGGACCAGGCGGAGTCCGCGGTCGCCGCGGCCCAGCGGTCGGTCGCCGGCACCGTGCTCAAGGCCCCCATGGCCGGCACCGTCGTCGCGGTCAGCGGCGCGGTCGGCGGCTCCTCGGGCGGCTCGTCCGGAGGCGGCAACGGCGCGACGTCCTCATCGTCGAGCGGCTCCGGGTTCGTGCAGCTGGCCGACCTGACGAAGCTGCAGGTGACGGCAGGTGTCGCCGAGGCGGACGCGACCCGGTTGAAGATCGGGCAGTCCGCGAAGGTCACCTGGAACGCGCTGACCGGCGCCACCGCGAGCGGCAAGGTGTCGGCGATCTCGCCCACCGCCTCCAGCGGCAACACGGTGACGTACCCGATCGAGGTGCTGCTGGACAGCATTCCCGAGGGCACCCGGCTCGGGCAGACGGTGAGCCTCTCGGTGACCGTCGACGAGGTGGCCGACGCGGTGTATGTGCCTGCCGCGGCGGTGCGCACGGCTGGTGGCCGGACCACCGTGCTCGTGGTGAAGGACGGCGTACAGGAGACCCGGGCGGTCGAGATCGGGCTCAAGGGCGACGCGTACACGGTGATCGTCTCCGGGGTGACCGTGGGCGAGCAGGTCGTGTTGGCCACCGTGACCAGCGGCACCGGTAACCAGCAGCAGTTCCCGGGCGGCGGTCCGGGCGGCGGCCTCACCGGTGGCGGCTTCGGCGGCAACACCGGCAACCGGCCCGGTGCCGGCGGTGGTGGGCGATGACGGCCCCCGGCCGCGAGCAGCGGCCCGTCCTCGACGTCGTGGACCTGGTCAAGACGTACGGCGAGGGCGAGACGGCGGTGCACGCCCTGGCCGGGGTCTCGCTGACCGTCGCGCCCGGCGACTACGTGGCCATCATGGGCTCGTCGGGCTCCGGCAAGTCCACCCTGATGAACATCCTCGGCTGCCTGGACGTGCCCACCTCCGGCACGTACCGGCTGGACGGGGTCGACGTCAGCGAGCTGAACGAGTCGCAGCTGGCGCTGGTCCGCAACCGCCGGATCGGGTTCGTGTTCCAGTCCTTCAACCTGATCGCCCGGACCAGCGCGCTGGCCAACGTGGAGCTGCCGCTGGCGTACGCCGGGATCAAGCCCGCCGTGCGCCGCGAGCAGGCGCTCGCCGCGCTGGACATGGTGGGTCTTGCCAACCGGGCCGACCATGACCCGAACCAGCTCTCCGGCGGTCAGCAGCAGCGGGTGGCGGTGGCCCGTGCGCTGGTCAGCCAGCCGGCGCTGCTGCTGGCCGACGAGCCGACCGGCAACCTGGACAGCCGCTCCACCAGGGACGTGCTGAGCATCCTGGACGGGCTGAACGCGCAGGGCCGCACCATCGTGCTGATCACGCACGAGGACGAGGTGGCCGCCCACGCGCACCGAACCATCCGCCTGGTCGACGGCCTGGTCGTGTCCGACGTACGCCGCCGCGACATCACACCGGTAGGGGTCATGGCATGAGCGAGCGCAGTGAGCGGATCATGTCGGCGCCGACTCATGCCGACGCCGAGCGTAGCGAGGAGGAGGCATGAGCTTCTTCGAGATCTTCGGGTTCGCGTTGCGCGGCGTCGCGGCGAACAAGCTGCGGTCCGGGCTGACCGTGCTGGGCATCCTGATCGGCGTCGCGGCGGTGATCCTGCTGGTCGCGGTCGGCACCGGCTCGGCCAAGCAGGTCGAGGACAGCCTGGCCGCGCTCGGCACCAACACGCTCACCGTGCAGGGCGGCCGCGGCGGCGACACCGGCTACCGCACCGACCTGACCCTCGACATCGTCAAGGCGCTGCAGGACAAGGAGTCCGCGCCGGACGTCAAGAGCGTGTCGCCGGTGGTGACCAGCGCGCAGACGCTGACCTTCGGCGACGCGTCGTACGACGTCAACTCGGTGATCGGCACCTACCCGTCGTACTTCGCGGCGTCCAACAGCGTGGTGGCGAGCGGGTCGGGCTTCACCGAGGAGGACGTCGACCAGGCCGCGCGGGTGGTGGTGCTCGGGCCGACCACCGCCGAGGAGCTGTTCGGCACGGTGGACCCCGTCGGGCAGCGCATCGGCATCGCCGGGCAGATCTACTCGGTGATCGGGGTGCTGGCGAAGAAAGGCTCGACCGGCTTCAACGACCCCGACGACGTGGCCATCGCGCCGTTGCCCGCGGTGCAGCGCTCGCTGACCGGATACGGTCCCGTCTCGTCGATCACCATCGAGGCGGCGAGCGCGGACGCCGTGGCCGCGGCGAAGGCCGAGATCACCGCGATCCTCAACGCGAAGATGCACGTCGCGGACGGCGCGAGCAGCACGCCGTACCAGATCAGGGATGCCTCTCAGCTGCTGGAGACGCGCACCGCGACCGCCGAGACCTTCACCGTGCTGCTCGGCGCGGTCGCCGGGATCTCGCTGGTCGTGGGCGGTATCGGCATCACCAACATCATGATGGTCTCGGTGACCGAGCGGACCCGCGAGATCGGCATCCGCAAGGCCCTCGGCGCGCCGCGCCGCGTCATCCTCACCCAGTTCCTGATCGAGGCGACGCTGCTCAGCCTCGCGGGCGGCGGGCTTGGGGTGGCCGCGGCGCTGATCGGCGCGAACTTCGAGATCGTCGGTATCAAACCGGTGGTCATGCCCGACTCGGTGGCGCTGGCGCTGGGCGTCTGCGTGGCGATCGGCCTGTTCTTCGGCAGCTACCCGGCCAGCCGGGCGGCCGGCCTGCGCCCCATCGACGCCCTGCGGTACGAGTAAGGAGCCCTGACCTCTATGAAGCACGCGATCCGTACCCGGGAGTCGGACACCACCGACGTCATCCCGACCGATGCCATCTCGGCCGTGCCGATGGACGACCTCGTGGCGGGCCTGGCGAAGGCCAAACGCGGCCCGTGGCTGACCCGCAGCACGGGCGCCCTGCTGGCGCTGGTGCTGACCTGCGGCGGGTTCCTCGCCGGTGTCCAGGTCCAGCAGCGTTTCGGCACGTCCGGCACCACGGCGGCGACCGGCGGCGGGGCCACCGGCAACCGGCCGGGCGGTTTCCGCGGCAACACCGGCGCCTTCCCCGGCGGCCAGCAGGGCGGGTTACCGGTAGGGCAGCAGGGCGCCCAGCAGCCTGCCGCGCCGATCACCGGAAAGGTAAAGCTGGTCGACGGCACCACGGTCTACCTGGAGACCAGCGACGGTCGCCTGCTCACCATCAAGACCGGCGACACCACCACGGTCCAGAGCACCGACAAGATCACCCTCAAGGACCTGCCCGCCGGCACCGAGATCACCGTCCAGGGCACCACCACCGACACCACCGTCACCGCCACCACGATCACCGCCGCGGCAGGTAAGTGATCCACGGAGTTGCCTGGCACATGTGGGTATCCGGCTTCAAGATTCGCCCATCTGCCAGGCAACTCCGACGATCAAGAACCGCCCGGTCAGAGGGTGGTGGTGAGGGTCAGGCCGCCGCCGGGGCGGGGGGTGGCGGTGACGGTGCCGTGGTGGGCCTGGGCGATGGCGCGGACGATGGACAACCCGAGGCCGAGGCCGCGGGACGGGCCGCCGACGCGCTCGCGGCCGAGGCGGCGGAAGGGCAGGAAGATCGATTCCATCTCGTACGCCGGCACGACCGGCCCGCTGTTCACCACCACCAGCCGGGCCCGCCCGTCCACGGTCGTGGTCTCCACCCGCAGCCAGCCGTCGGGCACGTTGTGCCGGGCCGCGTTCTCGACCAGGTTCTGTACCAGCCGCTCCAGCAGCACCGGGTCGCCGGTGACCGGGGCCGGGTCGAGCAGGCTCGTCACGGTGGGGCCGCCCGCCGGCAGCGCCTCCAGCACGTACTCGGCGACGTCGGCCAGGTCGATCGGGGTCTGCTCGGCCACCTCCTGCTCGCTGTCGGCGAGCATGAGCAGCCCGTCGATGAGCCGCTCGTGGCGCTCGTTGACCTTCAGCAGGGCGTCGCCGAGCTGCTTGGCGTCGGCGCTCGCCTCGGGCCGGGTGATGGCCAGCTCCACCAGCGCCCGGTTCAGCGCCAGCGGCGTACGCAGCTCGTGCGACGCGTTGGCCACGAAGCGCCGCTGGCCGTCGAACGAGTGGTCGAGCCGGCTCAGCATCGCGTCGAACGTGTCGGCCAGCTGCTTGACCTCGTCCTTGGGCCCGTTCAGCGCGATCCGTTCGTGCAGGCCGCGCCCGCCCGCGCTCGTCGCGATCCGGCCCGCGGTCGCGGTGATCCGGTGCAGTGGCTGCAGCGCCCGGCCGGCGAGCACCCAGGCGACCCCGGTCGCCGCGGCCAGTACCAGGGCCAGCGCGATCCCGCCCTGGGTGATGATCGTGGTCAGGGTGGCGCTGTTGGACTCCGCGGCCTTGGTCTGCAGCAGCTCCCGCAGCGCCCGGAGGTCCCCACCGGTCTTGAGCAGGTCCGTGACGACGAGCTTGGCGTCGAACGGGTTGGCGTTCATCTGCAGCTTCACCAGGAAGTAGGTGATGGTCAGCAGGGCCAGCCCGGCGACGGTGAAGAGCACGACGTAGAGCAGGGTCAGCCGGGCGCGGATGGTCAGCCTGTTCACGGTATGCGGTACCCCACTCCGGCGACTGTCTCGATCGGCTGCGGCTCGCCGAGCTTGCGCCGCAGCTTCATCACGGTCACCCGTACCACGTTGGTGAACGGGTCGATGTGCTCGTCCCAGGCCCGTTCGAGCAGCTGCTCGGCGGAGACCACGGCGCCGTCGGCGCGCAGCAGCTCGGCCAGCACGGCGAACTCCTTGCGGGCCAGGCCGAGGTCATGGCCGTCGCGCTCCGCGGTGCGCCGGGCCGGGTCGAGGGTGATCCCGGCCCGCTGGAGCACCGCAGGGTTCTTCAGCACGGCCCGCCGGGCCAGCGCGTGCACCCGCGCCGCCAGCTCGACCATCGCGAACGGCTTGACCAGGTAGTCGTCGGCGCCCAGCGCCAGCCCGGCGACGCGCTCGCGTACGGCCGCGGCGGCGGTCAGCATCAGCACCCGGGTCTGCGGCAGCCGGTCGGCGATCTCCCGGCACAGCTCGTCGCCCGGCCGCCCCGGCAGATCACGGTCGAGGACCACCACGTCGTACGGATGCACGGCGAGCCGCTCGTGCGCGGTGTCCCCGTCGTAGGCCACGTCCACCGCGAAGGCCTCCCGCCGCAGCCACTCGGCCACGGCGTCCGCCAACACGTCCTCATCCTCCACCACCAGCACCCGCACGCAGCAATGATGCCCTCCCACCCGATAACCCCCACATAAACAAGATCACCTCCCCCGGACCCGCCCCCGCCACCCCCGCCCGCCCGCGTCGCAGTTCTTGAAGAGTCGCGGCTTCACGGCGCCCTCATGGCCGCGACTCTTCAAGACTTGCTGCAGCAAGATCAGATTCTTGGCGGGGTGAGGGGTGGTCGTGGTTACGCGGGCGATACGCGGGGGCGGGTCTGATGGCGGCATGAGGACGAGACTGATGGCCGCGGCCGCCGTGCTGGCGTGTGTGCCGGTGCTGGCGGCGTGCGGTGGCACGAAGGACGAGGGTGTGGCGACCGCGGGCGGCGCCCGGCCGGGCGCGTCGGCCTCGGCGGCCGCGCTGGACAAGCAGGAGCAGGGGCGCAAGTTCGCCGCGTGCATGCGTGAGCACGGCGTGGACATGCCCGATCCCGAGCCGGGCGACCAGATGCGGGCCGACCTCGCGAAGGTCGACAAGGACAAGCTGGCGCCCGCGATGGAGGCGTGCAAGACGCTGCTGCCCAACGGCGGCGAGGCGATCGCCCTCGACCCGCAGCAGGTGGAGCAGCTGCGGGCCCTGGCCAAGTGCATGCGCGAGAACGGTGTCGAGAACTTCCCGGAGCCCGACGACACCGGCAAGCTGCGCCTGGACGGCGCGCTCGGTGACCTGCGCACCAGCCCGGCGTTCGCGAAGGCGCTGGAGAAGTGCCGGGCGATCATGCCGAACTTCAAGGGCGGCGGTGGCAAGTGAGGGCTCGCTACCTGGTCGGCGGCGTCGCCGTGCTCGCGGTCGCCGCGGCGGCGGGGCTGGCCGTGGGCCTGCCGAAACTGTCCGGCGGTGAGGAGGCGGCCGCCGCCGGGCCGGCGGAGACGGCGACGGTGACCCGGCAGACGCTGTCGGACACCGAGACCAAGAGCGGCACCCTGGGGTACGGCACCGAGCACACCGTCGGGGCGCGCAGCGCGGGCACGGTCACCTGGCTGGCCGCGGAGAACGCGGTGATCGGCCGCGGCAAGCCCCTGTTCCGCATCGACGACCAGCCGGTGGTGCTGCTGTACGGTGCGCTGCCCGCGTACCGGCAGCTGCGCAACGGGGTCGAGGGCGCCGACGTCAAGCAGCTGGAGCAGAACCTCCAGGCGCTCGGGTACGACGGCTTCACGGTGGACCGCGAGTTCACCTCGTCGACGGCCAGTGCGGTGCGGGAGTGGCAGGAGGACCTGGGCCTGCCGGAGACGGGTGTGGTCGAGCCGGGCCGGATCGTCTTCGCGGGCGGCCAGGTGCGCGTGGACGCGCTCAGCGCGTCCGTCGGCGACCTGGTGCAGCCCGGCACGCCGATCCTGACCCGCAGCGGGGTGGACCGGGCGGTCGTGGTGGAGCTGGAGGTCGCCGACGAGCGGCTGGCCGAGGTCGGCGCGGCCGTGGAGGTCGAGCTGCCCGACGGCAAGCGGGTGCCGGGCAAGGTGGGCCGGGTGCAGACGGTCATCGCCCCCGGGGTCAACGGCGCCGACCCGACCACGAACCTGGAGGTCACCGTGTCGCTGGCGGCGAAGGAGGCGGTGCAGGGGTTCCACCAGGCCGCGGTCGACGTGGACTTCACCGCGGAGACGCGCGAAAGCGTGCTCACCGTGCCGGTGGCGGCGCTGCTGGCGCTGGCCGAGGGCGGCTACGGCGTGGAGGTCGTCGAGGGCGGCGGCAGCCGCATCGTCGCGGTGCAGACCGGGCTGTTCGCGGCCGGGCGGGTCGAGGTCAGCGGGGACGGCCTGGCCGAGGGCACGGTCGTCGGGATGCCGTCGTGACCGGCGTACCCCCGGATCTGCCGAGCGGTGCCGCCGACCTGGCGGAAGGTCGCGACGGCGGGCCACGACCGCCCGCGATGATCGAACTCACCGACGTCGCCAAGGTCTATCCGGGCGGGGTGACCGCGCTGGCCGGGGTGAGCCTGCGGATCGAACGCGGCGAGCCGGCCGCGATCGTCGGCCCGTCCGGCTCGGGCAAGTCGACGATGCTGCACATGATCGGGGCACTGGACCGGCCGACCAGCGGCCGCGTCGAGATCGACGGGTACGACCTGGCGGAGCTGTCGGACCGGCAGCTGTCGGCGCTGCGCGGCAGCCGGATCGGGTTCGTGTTCCAGCAGTTCCACCTCGCGCAGGGCATGTCCTGCGTGGACAACGTCGCGGACGGGCTGCTCTACGCCGGAGTGCCGCTCAAGGAGCGCCGGGAACGGGCGACCGCCGCACTGGACCGGGTGGGGCTGGCCCACCGGCTGGCGCACCGGCCGCACGAGCTGTCCGGCGGTGAGCGGCAGCGGGTCGCGATCGCCCGCGCCGTGGTCGGCGACCCACCGCTGCTGCTGGCCGACGAGCCCACCGGCAACCTGGACTCGCACTCCGGCGAGGTCGTGCTGGACCTGCTGCACGAGTTGAACGCGGCCGGCACCACCCTGGTCGTGATCACCCACGACCGGGAGATCGCCGCGGCCTTCCCCCGCATGATCGCCCTGCGCGACGGCGCACTCGTCGCGGAGGTCCCCGCATGACCACGCCAAGATCGTCCGACTTGCCTGGCAACCGGGCGAAAGGACGGTCAAGATACGCACAGGTGCCGGGCAAGTCGAGCGATCAAGGACGGGCCGCCGGGCTGGCGGTGCCGCGGTTGCGGTGGGCGGATCTGGTGCGGGTGGGGGCGATCGGGCTGCGTACCCGGCCGACCCGGGCACTGCTGTCCGCCCTGGGCATCGCCATCGGGATCGCGGCGATGGTCGCCGTGGTCGGCATCTCCGCCTCGTCGCGGGCGGAGCTGGACCAGACGCTGGACCGGCTCGGCACCAACCTGCTCACCGTCAGTCCGGGCAGCAACCTGTTCGGGCAGGACGCGAAGCTGCCGCTGGAGGCGGCCACGATGATCGAGCGGATCGGCCCGGTCACCGACGTGTCCGCGGTGGGCCGGATCGACACCAAGGTCTACCGCACCGACCGCATCCCCAAGGCGGAGAGCGGCAGCCTGGGCGTACGCGCCGCCGACCTCGACCTGCCCGCCACGGTCGGCGCGGAACTGGCCGACGGCACGTGGCTGAACGCGGCGACGGCACGTTACCCGGCGACGGTGCTGGGGTCGACCGCGGCGAGCCGGCTCGGGGTCACCGAGGCGGGGCCGGACCGGCAGGTGTGGCTGGGCGGCCGCTGGTTCACCGTGGTCGGCATCCTGCGGCCGGTGCCGCTGGCCGCCGAGCTGGACAGCGCCGCACTGGTCGGCTGGCCCGCGGCAGAGTCCTACCTGGACTTCGACGGGCACGCCACGACGGTGTACACCCGATCGTCGGAGTCCCAGGTGGAGGCGGTGAGCGAGGTGCTCGCGGCGACCGCGAACCCGGAGGCGCCCAACGAGGTCAAGGTGTCCCGGCCGTCGGATGCGCTCGCCGCGCAACTGGCCACCGACGAGGCGTTCACCGGCCTGCTGCTCGGGCTCGGCGCGGTGGCACTGCTGGTCGGCGGGGTCGGGGTGGCCAACACGATGGTCATCTCGGTGCTGGAGCGGCGGGCCGAGATCGGGTTGCGGCGTTCGCTCGGGGCGACCCGTGGCCAGGTGCGGGGCCAGTTCCTGACCGAGTCGCTGCTGCTGGCGGCACTGGGCGGGGTCGGCGGGGTGCTGCTGGGCGGGTTGGTGACCACGGCGTACGCCCTGCTCCAGGGCTGGCCGGGTGTCGTGCCCGCCTGGGCGACCCTCGGCGGTCTGGGTGCGACGCTGGTGATCGGCGGCTGCGCGGGCCTCTATCCGGCGATCCGCGCCTCGCGGCTGTCGCCGACGGAGGCCCTGGCCACGCCCTGACCGCAGTAGCCACCCGCCCGCGGTCCTTCCGCCCAGCACAGCCCAGGGCTGAAGTTAAGAAGGGCACCTTCTTATACGCATAGCGATAAGAAGGTGCCCTTCCTTGCCTTCGGTCAGAGGCGGGCGAGGGCCTTGCGCAGGGGGTCGAGGCCGAGGGAGCCGAGGTCGAGCGCGTCGGAGTGGAACTGCCGCAGGTCGAACGCGGCACCCTTGCGGGCCTTGGCGTCGTCGCGGGCCTGCAGCCAGATCCGCTCGCCGACCTTGTACGACGGGGCCTGTCCCGGCCAGCCGAGGTAGCGGTTGAGTTCGAAGCGCAGGGTCTCGTCGCCCACCCGGCAGTGCGCGCGGAGGAACTCCCAGCCCAGCTCGGGGGTCCACCGCTCGCCCGGGTGGAAGCCGAACGGGTTGTCCCGCGGGATCTCCAGCTCCAGGTGCATGCCGATGTCGACGATGACGCGGGCGGCCCGGAACGCCTGCCCGTCGAGCATGCCGAGCTTGTCGGCCGGGTCGGCCAGGTAACCGAGGTCGTCCATGAGCCGCTCGCTGTACAGCGCCCAGCCCTCGCCGTGACCAGAGGACCAGCTCAGCAGCCGCTGCCAGCGGTTGAGCTTCTCCGCCTGGTACGCCGCCTGGGCGACCTGCAGGTGGTGGCCCGGAGCGCCCTCGTGGTAGACCGTGGTCACCTCACGCCAGGTGGAGAAGTCGTTGACGCCCTGCGGCACGGCCCACCACATCCGGCCGGGACGGCTGAAGTCCTCGCTCGGGCCGGTGTAGTAGATGCCGCCGTCGCTGGTCGGGGCGAGGCAGCACTCGATCCGCTGGATCGCTTCGGGGATGTCGAAGTGGGCGCCGTTCAGGTCGCTGATGGCCTTCTCGGCGAGCTGCTGCATCCAGTCGCGGAACTGCTCCT
Organism: Catellatospora sichuanensis; assembly: GCF_007483665.1. GTDB lineage: Bacteria > Actinomycetota > Actinomycetes > Mycobacteriales > Micromonosporaceae > Catellatospora > Catellatospora sichuanensis. Next base: position 251,928 of record NZ_VIQO01000013.1, on the reverse strand, counting down.
TGCCCTGGATCTTGTACTTCGGGTCGGCGTCGAGCTTGGCCACGGCCTCGTCGATGGAGGCGCCGGGGCCCGCGATGACCGCCGACACGGCCCGCATCTCGGTCTCCAGCCGGTGCAGCTCCTCGAAGCCCCAGGCGTACGTCTCGTCCAGGTCGACCCGCGCCCCGAGGAAGTACTGGGAGGCCAGCTCGTAGCGCTCGCGCCCGGCGGCCTCCTTCTCCCGGCCCAGCGGGGCCAGCTCGGCGCGCAGGAACTGCCCGAACTCCCGGGTCGCCTCGTTCGCCGCCGCGGCGCCGCGGTCCAGCTCGGCGCGCAGCGCGCCGTCGGCGTCGATGCGCCGGGCCAGGCCGAAGTAGAAGTCGTCACCTTCCGTGCTGGTCCAGATGTCGCACTGCTTGGCGACCTCCTCGATCTGGCGGCGCGCGCTCACCTTGCCGGAGCGGGCGGCGTCCAGCAGGGTCTGCCGGTACTGCGTGAGGGCGGTGGGGAAGGCGTTGAGCCGGGCGGCGATGTTGGCCACCGCCTCCTCGCCGTCGACGGGCATCAGGTCGAAGGTGCCCCGCACCCCGTGCAGCGCGCTGGAGATGACGTTGAGCTCGCTGGTCACCTCGCCCGCGTCGAACCGCGCGACGTTGAGCTCCATGCGCTCGATCATTGCTTCCCTGGCGACGAACTCACGCTCGTTCTCGGGCTCGATCGTGCGCAGTTCCGCCAGCGTGCGGCGGTCCAGGTCCGCGACGGCGGCATAGCCGTCCGCGGAGAGGTCATCCAGTTTGTCGTCATAGCCGCTGATACCGACATAGGTGGCGCCGGTGGGGCTCAGCGGCGCCCACTCGTCGACATAGCGATCGGCCAGGTCATCAACTCGTCCCATGCGTGGAAACCTAGCCGACGGCGCCGCCGGGGCGCAGGCGACTCAGCCGTGGCGCGATTCGGCCGTTCGATGTCCGGAACTCGCTGGCTCCCGACCTCGCGACTCTGGCAGTGTGTCAGGGGTGACCACCGCGATTGCTCCTGACACCGCCGCGTCCGTGACCAGGTCCGCCTGGTTGCCCGCGTTCGCGGCCAACGCCGTCATCTGGGGATCGAGCTTCATCTTCATCAAGATCGGCGTACGGGAGCTGCACCCGACCTGGGTCGCCGCCGGGCGGATCGCCATCGGCGCGCTGACGCTGCTGGCGCTGCTGGTCATCGGCGGGCAACGGCTGCCGGGCGACCGCCGGCTGTGGGGGCACATGCTGCTGCCGGGCGTGGTCGGCGTGGCGCTGCCGTTCACCCTTTTCGCGTACGGCGAGGAGCGGGTCGACAGTCTGGTCGCGGGCATCTGGAACGCCACCACCGCACTGTGGGTGCTGCCGTTCGCGGTGCTGGTGTTCCGCACCGAGAAGTTCACCGCCCGGTCCGCCGGCGGCCTGCTGATCGGGTTCGCCGGAGTGCTCATCGTGCTCGGCTTCTGGCACGACGCCGGGGCGTCCTCGCTGAGCGGGCAGCTCATGTGCGGGGCGGCGGCCGCCTGCTACGGCGTGTCGATCCCGTACCTCAAGCGCTTCGTCACCGGCCGCGACTTCGGCGGCGTAAGGCCGTCCGGGGTGTCGCTGGCGTTCGCGCAGACCGCCGTCGCGACCGGGGCCTCGCTGCTCGCCGCACTGCTGATCTCCGGCATGCCGCCCGCGGTCACCGGGCTGTCCTGGCCGGTCATCGGCTCGGTGGTGGCGCTGGGCGTATTCGGCAGCGGCATCGCGTTCGCCCTGAACATGCGCGTCATCGCGGCCGCGGGCGCCTCGATGGCCGCGTTCGTCACCTACCTGGTCCCGGTGGTGGCCACCCTGCTCGGCATCCTCGTGCTGGACGAGTCCCTGCACTGGAACCAGCCCGTCGGCGCGCTGATCGTCCTGCTCGGCGTGGCCGTCGCCCAGGGCGCCCTCTCCCGCCGCCGCCTCACCTGACCCGCCGCCCCACAGCCTCCGACCATGCGGCGCGGCGCCCGCCAAGATCGTTCGACTTGCCTGGCAGTCGTGCGTATCTCGACCCCGCATTCGCCCACCTGCCTGGCAAGTCGAACGATCAAGGCCGCGGACCGGACCGCGCACGGGCCGCGGGCCGCCCAGAGGACGGGCGCGGTCAGGGCGCGTGGGTACGGGTCCAGGCCAGCAGGTCGTCGGCGGGCAGGGTGTTGACGATGCGGTCGGCGGTGATGCCGGCGGCCTCGGCGCGGGCACAGCCGTTGGGCAGCCAGCCGAGCTGCGCGACCGCATGGGCGTCGGAGTTGATCGCGAACCGCAGGCCGTCCACCTTCGCCGCCTTGCGCAGCAGGTTCGAGGGCGGGTCCAGGCGGTCCGGCCGAGAGTTGATCTCGATGGCCTTGTCGTGGCGGGCCGCCGCGGCGAACACCGCGTCCACGTCGAAGCTGCTCGGCGCGCGCCGGCGCGGTGCGCCGCCACGGGAGGCGTGCCGGGCGTCGGTGGCGACGGGGAGCTTGCGGCCGGTGCAGTGGCCCAGGATGTCCAGGTGCGGGTCGGCCAGCGCGGTGAGCAGGCGCCGGGTCATCTTGGCCCGCTCCATCCGCAGCTCGCTGTGCACCGAGCCGACCACGACGTCGAGCAGCGCCAGCAGTTCCGGGTCCTGGTCGAGGCTGCCGTCGGGGGCGATGTCGACCTCGATGCCGGTCAGCACCCGGAAACCGGTGCCCGCCAGCGCCTCGTTCACCGTCGCCACGGCGTCGAGCTGGCGGCGCAGCCGTTGCGCGGACAGCCCGTTCGCGATGGCCAGCCGGGGCGAGTGATCGGTCAGCACCAGGTAGTCGTGGCCCTGCGCGGCCGCCGCGGCGACCATCGCCTCCAGGGTGTCGCCGCCGTCGGACCAGTCGGTGTGGACATGGCAGTCCCCGCGCAGCAGCTCCCGCAGCCCACCCGATCCGGTCATCCCGCAAGGCTATCCGTCGGCCCGCAAACCCCAGGCGGGGAAGGGGATTGTCGCCGTCGGAGGGCCGCGATAAGGTCCGGCACGCCGCGTCGCGCGGTGCAAGGTCCGGCGCCGGTTCGGGCTTCCGGGCGTACGGGGAGGGACGTGTCATGACCGCAGGTATGCGTGCGCTGCTCAGCGTGCTGATGCTGATCGGCTTCTTCGTGATGATCCTGGTGGAGCTGGCCGCGACGGCGGTGCTCGGGATCTGGCTGATCAGCGTGGCGCCCGCGGCGATCGCGGTGAAGGTGACCGCGCCGCTGTTCATCGCGATCGTCGGCGGTGTCGGCTGGGCGCTGTGGCAGGCGATCCGGGTGAAGAACGAGCCCATGCCCGGCGTGGTCGTGTCGCCCGAGCAGGCCCCGCACCTGTGGGCCGAGGTGCGCCGGCTGGCCGAGGGTGTGGGCACCCGCGCCCCGGACGAGCTGCGCATCGTGCCCGAGGTCAACGCGGCCGTGTCCGAGCACGCCAAGCTGCTGGGCCTCATCCCCGGACGCCGCTACCTCTACCTGGGACTCCCGCTGCTGCAGGCGATGAGCGTCGACCAGCTGCGCGCGGTGCTCGCGCACGAGCTGGGCCACTACTCGGGCGCGCACACCCGGCTGGGTGCGGTGGCCTACCGGGGGCGCATCGCCATCGCGGGCGCGGTCGGCCGGATCGGCAAGTGGAACGTGGCGGGCTGGCCGATCCGGGGCTACGCGCGGGTCTACCTGCTGATCGACAACGCGGTGTCGCGCCGCCAGGAGCTGGAGGCCGACGCCGCCGCGGTGCGGCTGGCGGGCAAGCAGGCCGCGGTGGCGGCGCTGACCGAGGTCACCGTCATCGACATGGCGTACGACTTCTACCTGGGCCGTTATGTCGCGCCCGGAGCCGAGCTGGGCCTGCTGCCGGACAACGTGTTCGCCGGATTCGGCGACCTGCTGGCGGCGCGCGAAGAGGAGATCGCAGGCCTGCGCAAGGAGGCGGCGGAGCGCGAGACCGGCTCGCTGTGGGACACCCACCCGCCGCTGCCGGTGCGCATCGCCGCCATCAACGCGCAGCCGGAGGGTATGCCCAGCAACGACCGCCGCCGCGCCACCGACCTGATCCCCGACCTGCCCGCGGTCAGCGCCCGCCTGCACCAGCTCGCGGTGCGGGTCGACGGGCGCGAGGTGCTGCCCTGGCCGCAGTTCACCGCGCAGACCGCGACCCGGCGGCTGCAGGCGACCGCCGACAACATCTTCCGCGAGCTGGCCCGGCGCATGAACCGGCCGCTGGTGGGCCTGGCCGAGGTGCTGGACGCGCTGGCGGCGGGCCGGGCGGCCGAACTGGGTGAGGCGTTCTTCACCGACGTGACCCGCGAGGAGGCCGCGGCCCGCTTCGCCGAGCCGCTGGAGGTGCTGCTGATGCTGGCCGCGGTGCGCTCGGACCGGGCCGGCTGGCAGGCGTCGTGGACCGGTTCCGCCGACCTGGTCGACCGCGACGGCAAGCTGCTGGACCTCGCGCCGATCGCCCGGCTCGCGGTCGATCCGGCGACCACCGCGCAGGCGGTGACCAGGCTGCGCGAGCTCGGCGTCGAGATCACCGCGGCGGTCGTCGTGGAGGCCACGGCCACCGCCCGCGGCGGCGAGGTCATCGCCGGGCTGGGCAACGTCACCTTCGACGGTGGCGAGGCCGACCTGCTGGTGCTCGACAACGGCCTGATCGTCGTGCCGACCAAGGGCGACAAGAACGGAGGCACCAAGCGGATGACCGCCATGATCTCCACGACTTCGGTGACGAAGCTCGCCGAGATGCATCGCTTCCTGCCGTACGAGGAGGTCCGCGAGGTGACCATCGTCAAGCAGGTGCCGATCCGCGCCACGATCGAGCTCCACGATGGACGCAGCATCGAGCTCAAGGAATCGTGGACCGGCGAGGAGCTGCACAAGAAGAGCCGTGAGGTGCTGCACCAGGTGTTCGCACAGTACGCCGGGGAGTGAGCGCATGCCGGTGGAGCCGATGCCGACGGGAGAGTTTCGCGTGATCCAGCAACGCCAGTCCGACCCGCACCACCCCGGCGCCGAGCCGGTGCCGCCGTCCGGCGGGCTGATCGGGGCCTTCGACTACGCCGAGCACGAGCGGCCCGCCGGGCAGGCGGGTGTCGTCGCTGCCGCGCACCAGGCCGACGCGCGTGAGGCCCGCGGCTGGTCGATCGGCGACTTCCGTCTGCTCACGATGCTCGTCGGGGCGCTGATCGGGGCGGGCATCGCCTGGTCCAGCGAGAAGCACCCGATGACGTTCGTCGTGGTCGCCGCGCTGCTGGGCGCCGCGGCCGGGGAGGCGTTCGGGTTCGGCCTGTCGCGGTGGGCCGAGGTGCGCCGGTTGCACACCATCGTGAAGTGGCGGGTGTGGTTCTCCGTGGGAACCGTGCTCGTGGTCGCCGGTGCGCTGGTCTATGCGACGCCGTTCGTGCTGCGCAGCGACAGCGGCGCGGACAACCTGACCAGCCGCGGGGTCGCGCTGTCGGCCCTGGCCATCTTCGGCGGGCTCACCAGCGCGGCGACCCTCGCAGCGGTGAAGCAGGTGGTCGCGGATCCACTGCCGGGCACGCCTGGCCAGCAACTGGACGCGCTGCTGCGGCTGCGCCGGATGTGCTCGCGCATGCTGAGCCAGCTCGGCATCCTCGTGTTGCTGGTGATGGCGGTCAACGCGACCGCGATCGGCTTCGGTCCGAAGCTGGACAAGGGCGTGGTGCTCTACTCCGGCGTAGTCGCCTCGTTCGTCGTCGGCACCATGTTCGCCCCGACCGCGGCGACGCTGCGCAGGCGTGGGCAGCTCTACCTGGAGCGGCATTTCTCCCTGGGCGAGGTGCCGACCGGCGAGCTGATCGAGGCGGCGGAGAACAAGGCGAAACTGGAGAAGCTGCTCGGGCTCGACCAGACCACGTTCGGCGAGCTGAAGGCCGGTCTGGTCGTGCTCTCCCCGGTGGTCGCCGGTCTGATCGCGGTAATGATCCAGAACATCAAGTAACCCGTGACACGAGAATGGGCTCCCGCGGTCGGCGGGAGCCCATTCTCGTGATCAAGGCCGGATCACCAGCCGCTGTCCAGGAAACCCGGGCGGTTGACCAGGTTGAACAGCGCGAAGCGGCGCTGCTGATTGCCGTTGATCGCGGTGTACGCGCCCCCGGCGACAAGCTGCCCCAGTTCCCGGCTGGCGCTGAGGGTGTTCACGCCGACCGAACCGTTGCCGTTCGCGGTCCACGGCAGCAGCTCGCCGGACGTGGTCACCGCGGCCAGCTTGACGCGGCGGGTCGAGCCGTCGAGGCAGACGCCCTTGTTGCCGACGTTGGCGCTCTTGCACACGTTGTCGAAGTGCCCGCCGAGGTAGACCGTGCCGTCGAGCACGGCCACGGCCTGTACGTCGCCGTCGGTGGTGATGGTCCACTTCGCGGTGCCGGCCAGGTCCATCGCGGTGGCCCGCCCGCCGCCGCCGTCGATCCCGGCGTACAGCGTGCCGCCGTCCAGGGCCAGGTCGTGCACCATCGCCGTCACGTGGGACCAGAAGCCCAGATCGACCTCGCCCTGCGCCGGATCGACCGCGGCCACCTTGCCGGTGCCCCTGAGCCAGTTCACCGCATTGAAGCGTCCGCCGAGGTAGACGCGGTCGGACGAGACCAGCAGGGCGCGCACGATGTCGTTGACGTGCGGCCGCCAGTTCGGGTCCAGCGCGCCGGAGCGCGCGTCGAACGCGGCGGCCCGGGTGCGCTCCTGCCCGTCCACGCTGGTGATGGAGCCGCCCAGGTAGACCCGGCCGTGCCCGACGGCGATGGCGTACGGCGTGCCGGAGATCGAGTGCTTGAAGGTGCTCTCCACGGCGCCCGAGGCGCTGATCTTCGCCAGGTTGTCGCGGTTGACGCCGTTCACCTTGTGGAACGAGCCGGCGGCGTAGACACCTCCGCCGTCCGCGGTCAGCGCGGTGACCCGGGCGTCCGCGCCGGGGTTCCACGGCAGCAGCGCGCCGGTCCGTGCGTCCACGGCCGCCAGCCGCGACCGTCCGACCGACTTGCCGTTGCTGGTGACCGAGGTGAAGTCGCCGCCGACGTAGATGGTGCCGCCCCAGTACGTGGTGGCGAGCACCTCCCCGTTGAAGGTCACTGAAGGAGCCGGAGCCGGGTTCACCGGTGCGGCGAGGACGGCCGTGAAGGCCAGCGGTGAGATCAGCACGCCGAGTGCCGCGGTCACCGTCATATTGCGCAATGTCGAACATTTCAGCACGTCATACCCAACGAGGCACCCACCGGGCCGACGCTCCCACGCTCACGGTGTGGCAGGCTGCGCGTGTGAACATCGCGGTGATCGGACTCGGACTCATCGGCGGCTCACTCATGCGCGCCCTGTCCGCTGCCGGGCACCGCGTGCTCGGGTTCGACGCCGACCCGGAGACCCGGGCCACGGCCCGCAGCGCGGCGGCCCGGGTGCCCGCGGCGCAGCGCTGGCAGCTCACCGCGACCATCCGCGACGCCGCGGCCGACGCCGAACTGGTGGTGCTGGCGGTGCCGCTGCCGGCCCTGGACGACGTGCTCGACGCGCTGGTGGCCAGCGGCTACCACGGCCTGATCACCGACGTGACTTCGGTGAAGGGGCCGGTACGCGAGGCGGTCGCGGCCCGGTTGCGCCGGGCGGCCAACCCGCTCGCCGGGTTCGTCGGCGGGCACCCGATGGCGGGCAAGTCCGCCTCCGGCTTCGCGTCCGCCGATCCGGCCCTGTTCACGGGCTGCGCCTGGGTGCTGTGCCTGGACGAGCCGACCGGCCTGGACGACTGGCTCACCGTGGCCGGCCTGGTCACCTCGCTGGGCGCTCGGGTGGTGCCGTCGACCAGCGCCGAGCACGACCGCGCGGTGGCGGTCATCAGCCACGTGCCGCACCTGCTGGCGCTGGCCCTGGCGGCGACGGCCGCGGGCGACCCGCTGGCGCTGACCCTGGCCGCGGGCTCGTTCCGGGACGGCACCCGGGTCGCGGGCAGCCGGCCCGAGCTGGTGGCCGCGATGTGCGGCGGCAACGCGGCGGCGGTGCTGACCGCGCTCGGCGACGTGCAGGACCGGCTGGACGAGGCGGCCAAGGCGCTGGAGGGCCGTGACCCGCTGCGCGCGGTGCGCGACTGGGCGAAGGACGGCCATGCCGCCCGGCAGGCCTGGCCGCCCGCTCCGGGCCGCCCCGAGCAGGTCCCGGTCCGGGCGGAGACGCTGCTGCGGCTGGGCCGCGCCGGGGGCTGGATCACCGAGGTCGCGGCGGATCGCCGTACCGTGACGGCTTTCCTGCCGGTTGAAGGGTAGTGAGCGAGCGGAGCACGCGAACCGGGTGGCTCAGTCCCGGTCATGCCGTCGACGAGCGCAGCGAGGAGCAGGCATGACCCAGCCTCGAACGCGTCCCACCCTGCGTGAACCCCATCCGGTGCGACCCTGGGCGGTGGTCGCCGGCGCGCTGGCGGCGGGGGTGTGGCTGCTGTCGTTCGGGATGTTCGGGGTGACCCTGGGGGGATACGTCGGCTGGACCCTGCTGGCGGGTCTGCTCGCCTGGGCCGCCGCGTTGGCCCTGATCCGGTACGGCGACCGCGGGGTCGCGACGGGAGTCTCCGCGGCGACCGGCGTCGCCTGGACCGCGGCAGCACTCTCCGTAATCGCGGAGTGGATCCGCCGAGGAGCCTGGCCACTGTGAGTGACCTTGCGTTAAACCCCCGAGACGAGCGCGCCGCCGGTACCGTGCTGAGGAGCGGCGGTCACGAAGCGTCACCAAACAACCGCATTACCGGACTTGACGAAGCTCACACTCGCGCGGCACTCTCGGCTGTATGTGGACGCCGCAGCAGCCAGATCCGGACCGTTGTCGCCGGCGCCTGCAGCTGCTCGCCGAGCTGTCGGGAGGCACCGGCCGGGAGCGGCTGCTGCCTGTCGTGGGCGGCGCCTCCAACATGACGCGTGCCGTCCGGGGGGCCGGCAAGGGCGTCGCCGCCGACAAACTCCGCGAGCTGATCGCGATGCGTCGGCGACTGGCGGGCTGACGGGTCGTTGTCAGATCAGGGTCATCAGTCGGCCGACCGCCGCCTGAGGGCCGTCTCGCGGGCGAATCATGGATCGCTCGTAGCCCATATCGACACCATTTGGGGGGACCGTGTCGTACTTCGCCGCCGCGGTGGTCCGGAGCCGGTCCGGCTGGGCCGCCAGCGAACTGAACCTGCATGACGCGGCAGACGTGGACGAGGTGGCCGACCTGCTGCGTGAGGCCGACCCGGGTGCCGACGTCTCCTTGATGTTCGTCGAGTCCGACGACGCCTACCTGGTCGTCATGCGCCTCGACGAGGGCGAGGACCTGCGGATCTTCGGTTCCGACTCGGCCTTCGCCGACGAGTCCCGCCTCGGCAAGCTGCTTCTCGTCGACGTCGAGGTCCCGGTCGTGGAGATCGACGAGGTCGAGGCGGCCGACGACGACGAGGACCGCCCCGCCGCCGACCCGACCGCCGACCCGGTCGGCGACGCCGACCTGCTGGCCGACCTCGGCGTCTCCGCACACAAGCTGCTGACCCTCTGCGCCACCGACGGCCTGCTGCCCGCCGACGTCACCGCCGAGGTGTGCCAGGCGATCGGCTGCGGCGACGAGGTCGAGGAGCTGCGGGAGTCTTGAGACCCCGGCCGCGGCACGAGGAGTGGATGCGCCGCGCCCTCGACGTCGCCGCGGGCTGCGACGACAGCGCGGACGTGCCGGTCGGCGCGGTGGTGTACGCCCCCGACGGCACGGAGCTGGCGGTCGGCCGCAACGAGCGGGAAGCCGCCCACGACCCGACCGCGCATGCCGAGATCCTCGCGCTGCGCGCCGCCGCCGCCCGGCTCGGCGCGTGGCGGCTCGAGGGCTGCACCCTGGTGGTGACCCTCGAACCGTGCACCATGTGCGCGGGCGCGATCGTGCTGGCTCGCATCGGCACGGTGGTCTTCGGCGCCTGGGAGCCGAAGACCGGCGCGGCCGGCTCACTCTGGGACGTGCTGCGCGACCGCCGTCTCAACCACCGCCCCGAGGTCTACTCCGGCGTGCTGGCCGACGAGTCCGCCACCCTGCTCCGCGCCTTCTTCGACCGCTGACCCCCGCTCCGCGCCACCCCGCCCCGCGCCACCCCGCCCCGCGGCCGTGGCGCGGCTGCAGTTTCGGGGAAAGTGCGCGAATCAGGCCGCCGATAACCGCAGTTTCCCCGAAACTGGCGAGTCCAGTCGGAGCGCGGCGCGGGTCAGGAGGTGATCGTGCCGGAGAGGTGGGGCTTGGCGGTGCGGGCGTCGCGCAGGGCGAAGTCGCGGCCGGTGAAGGTGAATCCGATCGTGGCCGGGAGCAGGATGGGCAGCTTGAAGGACACCTCCACGGCGTACGCCGCAGGCAGTCGCCCTTCGAGCGCGGCCAGGCAGCGGGCCTTGCTCCACATGCCGTGCGCGATGGGTCTGGGGAAGCCGAACAGTCGCGCGCCCGCCCACGAGGTGTGGATCGGGTTGTGGTCGCCGGACGCGTCGGCGTACGCGGTGCCGGTCGACGTCGGCACCCGCCACGTCGCGTGCGGCGGCGTCGCCGGGGCGGGCTCGCGGGCGGGGCGCTCGCCCTTCGGCTCGACGCTCGGTCCCTTGCGCAGGTAGGTCGACACGTCCCGCCACACCACCTCGCCGCCTACCGACGCCGTCGTGATCACGTCGTACTGCCGGCCGCGCGGGTGGTCGCGCAGGTCCTGCGCGTGCACCGCGAGTTCGAGCACGTCGTCCGCGGTGAGCTGCCGGTGCTGCTCGATCCGGTTGGCCACGTGCACCCCGCCGACGACCGGGAACGGGAAGTCGCGCCGGGTCATCAGGTCGAGCTGCAAGCCGAAGCCCAGCACGTGCGGATACGTGACCGGCAGCCGGTCGCTCAGCCGGAACCCGCATACCCGCTGGTAGCGGGCCAGGTGTTCGGGGTCGACGGTGACCGTGCCGGTCATCGTGTCCTCGGGCAGCGTGCTCGGCCGGGGAAAGGGCAGCACGGACAGCGCGGCGCGCAGCATGCTCGGCATCAGGCCCCCAGCAGCGACTGGCCGCAGACCCGGACCACGTTGCCGGTCACCGCGGCCGAGCCGGGCGCGGCGAACCAGGCCACCGTCTCGGCGACGTCGACCGGCAGGCCGCCCTGGGACAGGCTGTTCATCCGCCGCCCCACCTCGCGGATGAGCACCGGCATCTTCGCGGTCATCGCGGTTTCGATGAAGCCCGGCGCGACCGCGTTGACGGTGACGCCCTGCGCGGCGAGCACCGGCGCGAGCGCGCGCACCCAGCCGATCACGCCGGCCTTGCTGGCGGCGTAGTTGGTCTGCCCGCGGTTGCCGGCGATGCCCGCGATCGAGGCGACCCCGATGACACGGCCGCCCGCCGGGATCAGGCCCGCGTCGAGCAGCGCCTCGGTGACGTGCGCCGGGGCGATCAGGTTGACTTTGAGCACGCTGTCCCAGCGGGTCTGATCCATGTTCGCGAGCGTCTTGTCGCGGGTGATGCCCGCGTTGTGGACCAGCACGTCGAGCCGGCCGTGCCGCTCCCGGACGTGGTCGACCAGCCGCTGCGCGGCGTCGGTGCCGGTCAGGTCCAGCTGGTACGCCTCGCCGCGCACCTCGTTGGCGACCTTGGCCAGGTCGTCCCCGGCCGCCGGCACGTCCAGGCAGATCACGTGCGCCCCGTCGCGGGCCAGCACCCGGGCCATGGCCGCGCCGATGCCCCGCGCCGCCCCGGTCACCAGCGCGACCTTGCCGGTCAGGTCCTTCGTGTCGGGCGCCGGCGTCGCGTCCACCGTGATCGTCTGCCCGCTGACGTACGCCGACTTCGTCGAGATCAGGAACTCCAGCGTCGAGCGCAGCGCGGCGACGTCGGCCTCCGGGTGCACCCGGACCAGCTGGGCCGTGGTGCCCCGGCCGAACTCCTTGCCGATGCTGCGCACGAATCCGTCGAGCGCCTGCTGGGCCGCGGCCTGGCCGGGGTCGGCGGCGCTGCTCAGCGGCAGGCCCAGCACGATCACGCGGCCGGCCGGGGTGAGCGCCCGCGCCACCGGGTGGAAGAAGTCGTAGAGCGCCCGCAGCCCGGCGGGCGTGGTGATGCCCGTGGCGTCGAAGACCAGCGCGTGGTGCTTCTCGCCCTCCTCGTTCGAGCCGAGCAGCTTGGCCAGCTCCTCGTAGCGCGGGCCGTCGGACGGCCCGACGAGCACCGGCCCGGGGATGAGCGCATCGCCTGACCGGTATCGCGGCAGCCGCGGCGGATCGGGCAGCCCGAGCCGCTTGACTATCGCCCGCCCCGGCCCGGACCTTGCGAAACTTGTGTAACGGTCGCTCATGCGGTAGACCTTACTCGCGAGTAAGGTCTGACACCAGGAGGCTGTTGTGACTGACAGAGTGCGCAAGGTGGCTGTGATCGGCGGCAACCGCATCCCGTTCGCCCGCTCCAACAGCCGGTACGCCCGGGCCTCCAACCAGGACATGCTCACGGCCGCGCTGGACGGCCTCGTCGCCCGCCACGGCCTGGCCGGGCAGCGCCTCGGTGAGGTGGCCGCGGGCGCGGTGCTCAAACACTCCCGCGACTTCAACCTCACCCGCGAATCCGTGCTCGGCACCGGCCTCGACCCGGCCACCCCCGCCGTCGACCTGCAGCAGGCCTGCGGCACCGGCCTCCAGGCGATCACCTACCTGGCCAACAAGATCGCGCTCGGCCAGCTGGAGTCCGGTATCGCCGGTGGTGTCGACACCACCTCCGACGCGCCGCTCGCCCTCAACGAGCAGTTCCGCCGCATCCTGCTGCGCCTCAACAACGCTCGCACCACGGGCGAACGGATCAAGGCCGCGATGGCGCTGCGCCCGCTGCAGCCGTTCAAACCCGAGCTGCCCCGCAACGCCGAGCCGCGCACCGGCCTGTCCATGGGCGAGCACGCCGCGATCACCGCCGAGCGCTGGGCCGTCACCCGCGCCGATCAGGACGAGCTGGCCCTGGACTCGCACCGCAAACTGGCCGCCGCGTACGACGCGGGCTTCTTCGACGATCTGCTCACGCCGTATCTGGGCCTCACCCGCGACCAGAACCTGCGCCCGGACAGTTCGCTGGAGAAGCTCGGCGCGCTCAAGCCCGTCTACGGCCTGCGTGGCAAGAACCCCACCATGACCGCGGGCAACTCCACCCCGCTGACCGACGGGGCCGCGGTCGTGCTGCTCGGCACCGACGAGTGGGCCGCCGATCGCAAACTGCCGGTGCTCGCGCACTTCGTCACCGCGCAGACCGCCGCCGTCGACTTCGTGCACGGCGACCCGGAGCCCGAGGGCCTGCTCATGGCCCCGGTGTACGCGGTGCCGCAGCTGCTGTCCCGGCTCGACCTGAAACTGCAGGACTTCGACTTCTACGAGATCCACGAGGCGTTCGCGTCGCAGGTGCTGGCGACCCTGGCCGCGTGGGAGTCCAACGGGCTGGGCGCGATCGACCGCTCGCGTCTCAACGTCAACGGCTCCTCGCTCGCCGCCGGCCACCCGTTCGCCGCGACCGGCGGCCGCATCGTCGCCACCGCCGCGAAACTCCTGGCGCAGAAGGGCAAGGGCCGCGCCCTCGTCTCCATCTGCGCCGCCGGCGGCCAGGGCGTCGTCGCGGTCCTGGAGCGCTGAGCCCGGCGACCACCCCGCCCGTGCCGCAGTGGCACGGGCGGGTTCTGCTCAGTCCTCGCAGCCAAGCGGCAGACCTGCTCGAGGGCAACGCGCGTCAGGGAACCGGTTCAGCGCCTGCGCAGCGTGAGGCGGGTGAAGAGGGCGGCCGGGTGCCAGGGCAGCCGCAGCCGTGACCGCTGCACCGTGAACGGAGCCCGGCCGTAGGCGGCCAGCGCCGGCCGGACCGGCAGGAAGCGGAAGTCGTACACCAGCAGCAGCCCGCCAGGTCGCAGCACCCGCGCCAGTTCCACGGCTGCCGCCTCCAGGCGGGGCCACTCGTGCTGGCTCAACGTGGAGCTGGCCACGTCGAGGCCGCCGTCGGGAAACGGCAGCGCGGCGACGTCGGCGGTATGCAGGCTGATCCGCTGTGCCAGCCCGGCCCGGTCCGCCGCCGTCGCGGCCACCGCGACCATGTCCGGCGAACTGTCCACTCCGCTGAGCCGCAGGTCGCCGCGCCGCCGCGCCAGTTCGTGCAGCATGCGGCCGGGTCCGGTGCCGATGTCGGCGACATGGCCGCCCGCCGGTGCCGTCGCCGCGATCTCCGCCGCCACCTGCCGGTAGAACGGCCGCAGCAGCGCCGCGGCGCGGCGGTCATAGGACTCGCTGCGGTCGCGGTCGAAGGCATGTCCGCCCTGGTGCTCGGACCTGCGCCGCCGATCGGGGTGATGCTGCCCGTCCATCGCGGTCACCGGCCCAGCAGTGCGGCGGCGGCGGCCGGGTAGCGCTCCCCGGCGACCGCGCCGTCCGGCACCGCCGCGCGCAGCCCGGCCCGCTGCTGCGACGTGAGCCGCACCGTGCGGGCGGCGGCGTTCTCGGCGAGGTGGCCGGGGTCGCTCGTGCCGGGGATCGCCACGATGTCCTCGCCCTCGCCCAGCACCCAGGCCAGGGCGGCCTGAGCCGGCGTGCAGCCGAGTTCCGCGGCGACGGCGGCGACGGCGGCGGCCAGCGCCTGGTTGTGCGGCAGGTGCAGCGGGCTGAACCTGGGGAGCATCCGCCTCTGGTCCTGCTCGGCCAGCCCGGGCAGACCCGCCAGCAGGCCGCGCCCGACCGGTGAGTACGCGACCAGTCCGATCCCGAGCTCCCGGCACGTCGCCAGCAGCCCGCCCTCCGCCACCTCCCGGGTGAACAGCGAATATTCGACCTGCACCGCCGCGACGGGGTGCACCGCGTGCGCCGCGCGCAGCGTCTCGGGGCTCACCTCGCACAGGCCGATCCAGCGCACCTTGCCCGCCACCACCAGCTTCGCCATCGCGCCGACGGTCTCCTCGACGGGCACCCGCGGATCGCGCCGGTGCACGTAGTAGAGATCGATCGTGTCGACGCCGAGCCGCCGCAGCGACGCCTCGCAGGCCTCGGCCACCCAGGCGGGTGACGTGTCCACGGCCGCTCCGGGGGTGCCGAGCCGCCCGCGCATGCCGAACTTCGTGGCCAGCACCACCTCGTCGCGACGCTGCCGGACGACCTCGCCGACCAGTTCCTCGTTGCCGCCCTCGGCGTAGGCGTCCGCCGTGTCGAACATGTCGACGCCCAGGTCCAGGGCCTGATGCAGGACGGACGCCGCCTGCCGGCGGTCGACCGCGCCGTAGCCCCCGTTCAGCCCCATGCAGCCCAGCCCGACAGGCGACACCGCGGGCCCGCCGCGGCCGAGCTGCCTGCTCGCGTACTCGGTCATGACTCTCCTTCGTCAGGTGACTTGACACCGGTGGCGAGCGTGCAGGTTCATGTCGACATGAAGTCAAGCGAGCGGATGGAGATCGGCGACGTCGCCGCGGCCTACGGGCTGGGCACGCACGTGCTGCGGCACTGGGAGCAGATGGGGGTGCTGACACCGGGCCGGACCGGGGCCGGTCACCGGGTCTACGGCCCGTCCGACGTGGCGCGCGTGGCGCTGATCCTGCTCGGCAAGAAGGCCGGGCTGAGCCTGGACCAGATCCGGGAGCTGCTCGGCGAGGACGCCGACCGGGACCGGCGGCTGGCGCTCTACCGGCAGCACCATGCCGAGCTCCGCGAGCGCGTCGTGGCGGTGCAGGCCTCGCTGGCGATCGTCGAGCACGCCCTGGAGTGCCCCGCCGAGGACTTCACCACCTGCCCCGACTTCCAGGCGAAGGTGGCCGGCCAGATCCCGCCCCGGCTGCGCCCGTGACCGTGGTCGACGAGCGGCTTCGGGGAACCTGCGGGTCCGGCGCCGGGTGGGTGCGCAGTTCTGCCGGAAACCGCCGGACGTGCAACCCCACGCCGCGGAAGGCCGGTCGGGCGGGTGGAGGTGAGGGATGACGAAGTCCGAAGAGGAATGTTTCCGGGTGTTCGTCGCGGAGCGGATGGACCGCTGGCGGCGCACCGCCTACCTGCTCAGCAGGGACTGGCATGCGGCCGACGACGTGGTGTCGGTCACCGTCGGCAAGCTCTACCGGCACTGGCGCAAGGTCCGCGCCGCCGACAATCCCGACGCGTACGCCCAGCGGGTGCTGGCCCGTGCCTGGCTCGACGAGACCGCCCGCCCGTGGCGGCGGGAGCGGGCCACGGCCGAGCTGCCGGAGCGGGCGATGCACGAGCCGCACGGCTTCCTGGACCGCGACGGCCTGAACGCCCTGCTGGGCTCGCTCGGGCCGCGGCAGCGCGCGGTGGTCGTGCTGCGTTACTACCTCGACTACTCGGTCGAGGAGACCGCCGAGGTGCTGGGCATCTCGGCCGGCACCGTGAAGAGCCAGTCCGCACGAGGCCTGGAGACGCTGCGGCGCCAGGTCGTCCCGATGGGGGGTTTGTCATGACACAGCAGCTGTTCGACGACGTCATCGGTGAGGTTCCCGCACCTGGCGTCGACGTCGACCGGATCATCCGCCGGGAGCGGCGCGGGACGGCAGCGCGCCGGCTGGCGGGAGTGACCACGGGTGCCCTCGCCCTGCTGGCGGCGGGTGTCGTGGCGCTGGGCTCGGGAGCCTGGCAGGTGGACCCGTCGACGCCGGTGGCGGTGCCCGTCACCGGCGCGCCCGGAACCGCTGAGCCCTCGCCGGTGAACGGGTTCCGGCTGGTCTACAGCACGCCGGAGGAGGCCGCGGCCACCGCGGATCGGCTCGCTGAAGAGTTCGACAAGGCAGTGCTGGCGGTCGCCCCGAATCTGGTCTGGGTGTGGGGCGGCGAGCCGGTCGTGCGGTTCAAACCCAAGGGTGAAATCACGGACGTCACGCAGCTGCTCTTCTCCGGTGGCGGCGACGTGTCGATCGGGCAGCGCGTGGGCAACCTGTATCTGCAGGTGTCTCCGGTCGGGTACGGCCCGTCCGGGGGACCCGTCGAGACCGATCGCCGGAACGTCGAGGGTGAGCTGCAGCAGGTGGTGACAACGGTGTCGGTGCGGCTCGCGGACGGTCGGACATTCAGTGTCCACGCGAGCAACATCTACGGCCGCCCCGTCGCCACCGCGGTGCAGGCGGAACCTCCGCTGACGGTGGCGCAGCTCCAGGCCATCGCGCAGGCCGTCGCCGCGAAGGTCATCGTTTAGCGGATGGTGCCGGGCGGAGCGAGCCACTGGGCGGGCTGCCCGGTGGCTCGCCTGATCACGTCGAAGTCCCCGTCGTAGTGCAGCACCGTCAGCCCGTTCAGCTCCGCAGCCGCCGCCACCAGCAGATCGATCGGCCCGGCGCTGCGATGTTGGCCCCTGCGCGTCAGCAGGTCCTGCACCTCGGCGGCGCGCTGGTAGACCCCGTCGGGCATGAAGGTGGCGATATAGGAGCCCGTCAGCAGTCTAACGATCTTGACTCGGTCGGCCATGGACCGGGCAGAGAACAGCAGCTCCAGTTCGGTGATCGGGCAGATGCCGACCAGACCCGCATCGACCTTGTCACGCCAGACGTCCCGCAGAGCCGGACCGCGGTGCAGACGCACCAGCGCGCTGGTGTCGATGAGGAAGGTCGGTGTCACGGCTTCGGACGGTAATTCTTCTTGTCCAGAAGCTCGTCGAAGTATCCGGTATCTGCCAGTGCGCTCAACTCGTCGAAAGCCTCGGCTCGACGGCGTTGGGCGGCGCTCTCGCGCAGCGCGGTGTTCACCGTGTCCTTCTTGGTCTTCGTGCCGAAGACCTCGGCGGCATCGGCGAGCAGCTCCTCGTCGATGTCGATCAGCATCTTCGCCATCGACTCCCCCTCACCCCGCGTATATATGCTTTGGCTTCCGAGTATATACGCGGCCGCACGGCCTCGCCAGGGTCGTCGATCGGTGCGTGCGAGAATGAGGCACGTGACAAAGCGCCCGCACGTTCCGAATGTCCTGGCCACCAGGTATGCCTCCGCCGAACTGGTGACGCTGTGGTCACCCGAGGAGAAGGTCCGCGCCGAGCGGCGACTCTGGCTCGCCGTGCTCCGCGCGCAGCGCGATCTGGGCATCGCGCTCCCGGACGGCGTCATCGAGGCGTACGAGCGGGTGCTGGACACCGTCGACCTGGACTCGATCGCCGAGCGCGAGCGGGTGACCCGTCATGACGTGAAGGCGCGCATCGAGGAGTTCAGCGCGCTGGCCGGGCACGAGCAGATCCACAAGGGCATGACGTCGCGCGACCTCACCGAGAACGTCGAGCAGCTGCAGATCCACGACTCGCTGCTGCTGATCCGGGACCGGATCGTCGCCGCGCTGACCCGGATGGCCGCCCGCGCCGCCGAGTACGACAACCTGATCATGGCCGGGCGCTCGCACAACGTGCCCGCCCAGGCGACCACGCTGGGCAAGCGGTTCGCGAGCGCCGCGCAGGAGATGCTCATCGCGTACGAGCGCCTCGACGAGCTGATCGCCCGTTACCCCCTGCGCGGCATCAAGGGCCCGGTCGGCACGTCGGCCGACCAGCTCGACCTGTTCGACGGCGACGCCGCGAAGGTCGCCGAGCTGGAGCGCCGGGTCGCCGGTCACCTCGGCTTCCAGCGGGTGCTCGACAGCGTCGGCCAGGTGTACCCGCGCTCGCTCGACTTCGACGTGCTCACCGCGCTGGCCCAGGCCGCGTCCGCGCCGTCGAGCCTGGCCACCACGATCCGGCTGATGGTGGGCCAGGAGCTGGCCACCGAGGGCTTCAAGCCCGGCCAGGTCGGCTCGTCGGCGATGCCGCACAAGATGAACACGCGCTCCAGCGAGCGGGTCAACGGCCTGGCCGTGATCGTCCGCGGGTACGCGAGCATGGCCGGCGAGCTGGCCGGCGACCAGTGGAACGAGGGCGACGTGTCCTGCTCGGTGGTGCGCCGGGTGGCGCTGCCGGACGCCTTCTTCGCCCTGGACGGCCTGTTCCAGACCTTCCTCACGGTGCTCGACGAGTTCGGCGCGTACCCGGCGGTCATCAACCGCGAGCTGGACCGCTACCTGCCCTTCCTGGCCACCACGAAGGTGCTGGTCGGCGCGGTGAAGAAGGGCGTCGGCCGGGAGACCGCACACGAGGCGATCAAGGAGCACGCGGTCGGCGTGGCGCTGGCCATGCGCGAGCGCGGCCAGGCCGACAACGACCTGTTCGACCGCCTGGCCGCCGACACCCGCCTCGGCCTGTCCCGCGCCGAGATCGACGCCCTGGTCACCGACCGTTCCGCCTTCGTCGGCGCGGCCTCGGCCCAGGTCGCCGCGATCGTCGCCCAGGTCGAGAAGATCGCCGCCCACCACCCCACCGCAGCCGCCTACACCCCCGCCGCCATCCTCTGACCCGAGCAAAGGAAGGGCACCTTCTTAACGCTCCGCGTTGTAGAAGGTGCCCTTCCTAACTGGCTGGTGCCGTCGAGCTGTGTGGAGACGAGTCCGCGGCGGGACGACATTCCGTCCGCGGGGAGTGACGTGCCACGGAGCGGCGTCGCCGCGAGTCAGGGCGCGGCCACGGCGGACGGTCCGCCGGCCAGCGGGCCGGCCGGGCGGGTGCGGACTGCGGGCCGGTCCGGGCCCGCAGGCATGCCTGAGCTGGGAGGATCGGCACGTGGAGTTCCTCACCGCACTGTTGGTCGCCTATATCGCGATCGTTCCGGTCGAGCTGCCGGACAAGACGTTCGTGGCGACGCTCGTGCTCAGCACCCGCTACCGCCCGCTGCCCACCTGGCTCGGCGTGGTCGCGGCGTTCGGCGTGCAGTGTGTGATCGCTGTCGCCTTCGGCGCGCTGCTGACCAAGCTGCCGACCCGGCCGGTGCAGCTGGTGGCCGCGCTGCTGTTCGCGGTGGGGGCGTTCGTCCTGGCCCGGGGCGCAAGGAAGGCGGACGCGCAGGAGAAGGAGCAGGAGGCCGAGTTCGAGGCCAAGGCCGTCGAGCCCAAGCAGGGCTGGCGGGCGGCGGCGGCCAGTTTCGCGGTGCTGTTCACGGCCGAATGGGGCGATCTGTCACAACTGCTGTTGGCGGGTCTGGTGGCCAGTGGACGGCCGATGCTGCCGACTTTTCTGGGCGGCTGGCTCGGTCTGGCGACGGTTTCCGGACTCGCGGTGCTCCTCGGTCGATGGCTGTTGAAACGGGTGAGACTGGCAGTCATCCGTTACGTCGGAGCCGGGGTGTGCGCCGTCCTCGCGGTCGTGACCTTGCTCTCAGCTCTGTGAAAGCAGTCAACTCCTGGGAGTTTTGGCGCTCCCCAGAATAAGGGGCGAGTTGGCCGACCGGTAATCTGGTGGTGCCCGTGGCGGACAGGCAGACATAGAAAAAAGTCAGGAGTTTCCCCGTGGCTCGCGTCGTGGTTGACGTCATGCTTAAGCCCGAGATCCTCGACCCGCAGGGGCAGGCCGTCGCGAACGCGCTGCCCCGCCTGGGCGTCAATGACGTCGCCTCAGTGCGTATCGGTCGTCGTGTCGAGATCGATTTCGCTGGAGATGCCGACCTGGAGAGGGCTCGCGAGATCGCGGACAAGCTCCTCGCCAACCCGGTCATCGAGGACTACGAGATCCGGGTAGTCGAAGCAGCATGAGCAAGATCGGTGTGGTGACCTTCCCCGGTTCGCTGGACGACGGGGACGCGGCCCGTGCCGCGCGCATCTCCGGAGCCGAGGTCGTACGGCTCTGGCACGCCGACCCGGACCTGCACGGCGTCGACGCCGTGGTGCTCCCGGGCGGCTTCTCCTACGGTGACTACCTGCGCTGCGGCGCGATCGCCCGGTTCGCGCCGGTGATGGAGACGATCGCCGACGCCGCCCGCGGGGGCATGCCGGTCATGGGCATCTGCAACGGCTTCCAGATCCTCTGCGAGGCCCACCTGCTGCCCGGTGCGCTGACCCGCAACCAGCACCTGCACTTCCGCAACCGCGACCAGTGGCTGCGGATGGAGAACTCCTCGACGGCGTGGACGAACCACTTCACCGAGGGGCAGGAGATCCTGGTCCCGGTGAAGAACGGTGAGGGCTGCTACGTCGCCGACCGGCGCACCCTGGACGAGCTCGAGGCCAACGGCCAGATCGTCGCGCGCTACGTCCGCGGCAACCCGAACGGATCGACCCGCGACATCGCGGCGATCCGCAACGAGGCCGGCAACGTGCTGGGCATCATGCCCCACCCGGAGCACGCGGTCGAGGCGCTGACCGGCCCGTCGCTGGACGGTCTCGGATTCTTCTCGTCGGTGCTGAAGCACCTGGCCGACGCTAAGGCGGCAGCATGAGCCAGAACCACTTGGACGCGATGACCGTGGACACGGTGAAGGACGCCGAGTCCACCCCCGAAGAGCTGCAGCCCTATCTTGAGCTGGGCCTCAAGGACGACGAGTACCAGCGGATCAAGCAGATCCTGGGTCGTCGGCCGACCCAGTCCGAGCTGGCCATGTACTCGATCATGTGGAGCGAGCACTGCTCGTACAAGTCGAGCAAGGTGCACCTGCGGCAGTTCGGCGAGAAGGCCCCGCCGTCCGACCGGATGCTGGCGGGCATGGGCGAGAACGCCGGTGTCATCCAGATCAACGAGAAGATCGCGGTCACCTTCAAGGTCGAGTCGCACAACCACCCGTCGTTCGTGGAGCCCTACCAGGGCGCGGCGACCGGCGTCGGCGGCATCGTGCGCGACATCCTCGCCATGGGCGCCCGCCCGATCCTGGTGATGGACTCGCTGCGCTTCGGCGCGGCGGACCACCCGGACACCCAGCGGGTGCTGCCCGGCGTGGTGGCCGGCGTCGGCGGCTACGGCAACTGCCTGGGCCTGCCCAACGTGGGCGGCGAGGTCTTCTTCGACGAGTGCTACCAGGGCAACCCGCTGGTCAACGCGCTCAGCCTGGGCGTGCTGCCGGTCGACGGCCTGCAGCGCAAGGAGGCCGACGGCCCCGGCAACATCGTGGTGCTGATGGGCGCGAAGACCGGCCGCGACGGCATCGGCGGCGTGTCGGTGCTGGCCAGCGCGACCTTCGACGACGAGTCGCAGCAGCGCCGGCCGAGCGTGCAGGTGGGCGACCCGTTCACCGAGAAGCTGCTCATCGAGTCGTGCCTGGAGCTGTACGCGGCGAAGCTGATCGTCGGCGTGCAGGACCTCGGCGGCGCGGGTCTGACCTGCGCCCTCACCGAGACCGCCGCCTCGGCGGGCACCGGTATGGACATCCAGCTGGAGAAGGTCCACCTGCGTGAGGCCTCGATGGAGCCGCAGGAGATCCTGGCCAGCGAGTCGCAGGAGCGCATGCTCTTCATCGTGGAGCCGGGCAAGCTGGACGCGGTGCTCGGCATCGCCCAGCTGTGGGGCGTCATCGCCACCCCGATCGGCGTCGTCACCGACACCGGCCGGGTCCGGATCACCTTCCACGGCGAGACCGTGGTGGACGTGCCCC
Organism: Catellatospora sichuanensis; assembly: GCF_007483665.1. Classification (GTDB taxonomy): domain Bacteria; phylum Actinomycetota; class Actinomycetes; order Mycobacteriales; family Micromonosporaceae; genus Catellatospora; species Catellatospora sichuanensis. The sequence goes on along the minus strand of NZ_VIQO01000013.1, from coordinate 229,558 downwards.
CGGGCAGCCTCGCCGACGACGGCCCGGTGTACGCCCGGCCGCTGCGTGAGCCCGCGGACCTGATCCTGCTGCAGGCCGACCGCGCGGAGACGCTGCCCCGCCCGCACCACGATTTCCAGCTCAAGGACACGATGCTCAAGCTCGCCGCGTCGCCGAACCTGTGCGACCGCAGCTGGGTGACCGAGCAGTACGACCGGTACGTGCTGGGCAACACCGTGCTGGCGCAGCCGGAGGACGCGGGCATCGTGCGGCTCGACGAGCAGTCGGGCCTCGGGGTCGCGCTGTCCCTGGACTGCAACTCCCGGTTCGCCCGCCTCGACCCGTACGAGGGCGCGAAGCTGGCCCTGGCCGAGGCGTACCGCAACGTCGCCGTCACCGGCGCCGAGCCGGTGGCCGTCACCGACTGCCTCAACTTCGGCTCGCCGGAGGACCCGTCGGTGATGTGGCAGTTCGCCGAGGCCGTGCGCGGCATCGCGGACGGCTGCCAGGAGCTGGGCATTCCGGTGACCGGCGGCAACGTCAGCTTCTACAACCAGACCGGCGCGGTGGCGATCCACCCGACCCCGGTCGTGGGCGTGCTCGGCGTGCTGGAGAACGTGGCGCAGCGCATCCCGATGGGCTTCAGCCACACCGGTGACGTGCTGGTGCTGCTCGGCGACACGGGCCTGGAGCTGTCCGGCTCGGAGTGGGCCTGGGTGGCGCACCAGCACCTCGGCGGTCGCCCGCCGAAGGTCGACTTCGCCCGGGAGCAGGCCATCGCCGGCTTCATGCAGCGGGCCGCCGAAACCGGCCTGGTCCGCTCGGCGCACGACCTGTCCGACGGCGGTCTGGCACAGGCTCTGGTCGAGTCGGTGCTGCGCAAGGGCCTCGGCGCGACCTTGACCCTGCCCGTGGACATCGAGCCGTTCGTGTCGCTGTTCAGCGAGTCGGCCGGCCGGGTGCTGATCAGCGTTCCGGTGGGCCACCGCCAGGCGTTCGAGTCGCTGCTGGCCGAGCACGAGCTGCCGGCGACCATCCTTGGCCAGGTCGACGACGAGGGCGCGGACCTGACGGTCATCGGCCACGGCGAGGCGGGCCGGTTCACCGTGTCGCAGGCCGAGCTGCGCGACGCCTTCTCCGGAACGCTGCCGCGGATGTTCGGTGCGGGCGAGCCCGGCGCGGCCGTCGCCGCCGCGCCGGTGGTCGAAGCTGTGGCGGTCGTCGAGACCGTCGAGGTCGCCGAGACCGTGGTGGTCGAGGCGGAGGCCCCGGCGGCGCTGCTCGCCGAGGGCGAGTCGGCGGAGCAGCCGGGCGAGGTCGCGCAGGCCGACGACGAGGCCCGGCGCACCGAGGGCTGACCCACGCACCACATCTGATCCGGGTGCCGTTTCCGCTGTCCGCAGCGGGGCGGCACCCGTGTCGTTTCGGCGGCGGCTGCGGCACGGGGCCGCAGCCGCCTCGAATTCACCGCTGGATCGTTCTCGGGAACACCAGACCGGTGCGCTCGGTGGTGCTCAGCCAGCCGCGTTCGACCATGGTGTCGAGCACCCGGTTCCAAGCGGCCTGCAGGTCGCCCGGGACCGCGTCCAGGTGCGCCGCGAGCAGCGCTCCCTCGGCGATGCTGAGGTCCCGCGTGTCCTTGCCGAGGTACAGCGACGCGGCCTGCCCGAGTCCGATCACGCCCTCGCCGTAGTGCGCGGTGCTGAGGTAGAAGTCGAGCAGCTGGTTCTTCGTGAACCAGCCCTCCAGCTTGTGCGCGGCGACGCGCACCCGCCAGCTGTCCAGCTCGTCCCAGGGCGCGTCCATCGCGAGCACCGCGTACCGCTTGGTGATCTCCGAGGAGGGCCAGACGATCTCGCTCGACGGCTGGTAGAAGTCCGGGTCGACGGCGGCCACGATGGTGTTCGCGACGCCCGGGCGCAGGTTCTCCGCTCGCACCCGCTGGGTGCCCGACGTGTCCCGCGGGATGGGCACCGTGGTGTAGTAGTACTCGGCCAGGCCGAAGGCGACGCCCGCGAGGAGCACGAGCGCCACCGCAGTCGCCACCAGCCAGCGCAGGCCGCGCCGGCGCGAGGGGGGTATGGGGGACGCTGCGGACTTCGGGAGTTCGACAAGGGTCATTCCGTCAAGGTAAACGCATCGATGATCGTTTGCAGCCCGAACGCCCGCACTGCTGTGCGATCGGGTTGCGAGGCCGCGTTGATGCTGCGGCTACGACCCTCAGCCGGTGCGGCGACGGGTTACCGGATGTTGGGATAGGCCAGCGTGGCCAGCTCCGCCTGGGCCAGCCAGCCGCGCGCCGCCATGGTGCGGAGCACCTGTTCCCATACCGCCTTCGGGTTGGCGGAGGCGTCCGGGGCGAGCCGGGCTGCGAGCACGGCGGCCTCGGCCACGGTCAGCCGCGTCGCGGGCTTGCCGAAGTATGCCTGGGCCGCCGGTTCGAGGCCGACCGCGCCGCGGCCGAAGTCGGCGCTGTTGAGATAGAAGCCCAGGATTTCCAGGTGGGAGTAGCGGTCTTCCAGCTTGTTCGCCATGATGCCGGTCCGGCGGGCGTCGTTGTCCTGCGCGGCGTACGCGGCGTAGCGGCGGGTGATCAGTGAACCTGACCAGGGCCGGAACGGATCTTCGTAGAAGGAGGGGTCGACGGCGGCGACGAATGTATTGAGCACGGGCATCGGCAACTCGTCGATGTCCACGACGGCGTGGTCGGCCCGGAACTCGCCGGGAACAGGGACACCGTCGTAGTACGTGGTCGCGGCTACTCCCGCCCCGACCACGGCCAGGATCAGCACGCCCGCCACGATGCCGAGCACGCGCAGGCGGCGGCCGGGCCGGGCGGGCGGCGGGGGCGGCGGCTGCTCGACATCGGCATCGACGAGGGTCATGCACCCACCCTATGCGCGCTGCCGCCACCGCGCCGTCCCGCTTGGTCAGCCCAGCAGTTTGCGTGGGCCGGCGCCCTGCGCGGCGAGCTCGTCGCCCGGGTTGTAGAGCCGGCACGACTGCAGGGAAAGGCAGCCGCAGCCGATGCACCCGTCGAGGGTGTCGCGCAGGCGCTGCATCAGCGCGATCCGGTCGTCGAGTTCGGACCGCCAGTGGGCGGAGAGCCGGGTCCAGTCGGCTTTGGTGGGTGTGCGCCCCTCGGGCAGCTCCTTCAGTGCGTCCCTGATCCGTTCCAGGGACACCCCGATCTGCTGCGCGATCCGGATGAAGGAGACCCGGCGCAGCTCGCTGCGCTCGTACCGGCGCTGGTTGCCGCTGGTGCGCGTGGAGTGGATCAGCCCGCGTTCCTCGTAGAAGCGCAGCGCCGACGGCGCGACTCCGCTGCGGGCCGCCAGCTCGCCGATGGTGAGTGTCACCGGTTTCACACGTCCCCCGTACTTGAGTTCAAGTGCACTTTAACTTGCAGGCTACTCCCATGACGGTGATGGATGTCGAGCCGCTGCTCCGGCGGCTGACCGGGGACGAGAAGCACGCGCCGAGCGCGTTCTCGACCCTGGACGTGCTCTGGGTGCTCTACGACCGGGTGCTGCGGGTGGACCCGCGCCGGCTCGACGACCCCGACCGGGACCGGTTCCTGCTCTCCAAGGGGCACGGGCCGGCCGCCTACTACGCGGTGCTGGCGGCGAAGGGCTTCCTCCCGCACGACTGGCTCGACGATCTCGCCGGCGCGGACAGTCCGCTCGGGCACCACCCGGACCGGCTGCGGGTGCCGGGCGTGGAGATCAGTTCGGGTTCGCTCGGGCACGGGCTGGGCCTGGGCGTAGGTACGGCGCTGGGCCTGCGCGCCCAGGGGCGGCTGGAGCCGCGGGTGTACGTGCTGCTCGGCGACGCGGAACTCGACGAGGGCAGCAACCACGAGGCCATCGCGTACGCGGGCGCCACCGGGCTGGACTCGGTCACCGCCGTGGTGATCGACAACCGGAGCGCGTCGCACGGCTGGCCGGGCGGGATCGCATCCCGGTTCGCGGTGCACGGCTGGACCGCGGTCACCGTCGACGGGCGCGACCACGACGCCGTCGAGGCCGGGCTGAGGCAGGCCGGGGAAGGCGCGCCGCACGTGGTCGTGGCGGTCGTCGAGACGAAGGGAAGCTGATCATGAGGCAGGCGTTCATCGACACGGCCACCGCGCTGATCGACGCGGATCCGCGCACCGCGCTGGTGCTGGCCGACATCTCGGCCGCGGCGTTCGAGCGGGCGGCGCTCAAGCACGCCGACCGGGTGCTCAACGTCGGCATCCGCGAGCAGCTCATGATCGGCGTCGCGGGCGGGCTGGCGCTGACGGGGCTGCGGCCCATCGCGCACAGCTACGCGACGTTCCTGGTCGACCGGGCGTACGAGCAGATCAAGCTCGACCTCGCCCACCAGGGTGTGGGCGCGATCCTGGTCAGCGTGGGCGCGTCCTACGACGGCTCGTCCGAGGGCTACACCCACATGTCACCGATGGATGTGCAGCTCCTCGACACCCTGCCCGGCTGGACCATCCACGTGCCCGGCCACCCGGGCGAGGTCGCGCCGCTGCTCACGGCGGCCGCCGCCCACGACGACCCGGTCTACCTGCGGCTGTCGACCCAGACCAACGACATCGCGTACGCCGACGCGTCTTCCCTGCGCCCCGTGCGCCACGGCACGAAGGCCCTGGTCGTGGCAGTCGGCCCGATGCTCGCCCCGGTCCTCGAAGCGACGAAGGGCCTCGACGTCACCGTGGCCTACACCCACACGCCCCGCCCGTTCGACACCACCGGCCTGCGCGAACTCGCCACCTCGGGCAACGTGGCCCTGGTCGAGCCCTACCTTGCCGGCACCTCGGCCCACGTCATCTCCGAGGCCCTCGCCGACCGCCCGCACCGCCTCCTCAGCCTCGGCGTAACCCGCCGTGACCTGCACGCCTACGGCACCCCCGCTGACCACGCCCGCTGGCACGGCCTCGACCCCGCCACCCTCCGCACCTCCCTGACCCCCTGGCTCCCCTGACCTCCGGCACCGGCACCCCTGCCTTCCGTACCCCCTGGCTCCTGCCCAAGCCCACGGCGAACCCCCACGAAGCAAGATCGCGACGATCTTGCGTGAACTGTTGGGGATATGCCCGATCGGGGCGTGTCATCCCCACAGCTCGCGCAAGATCGTCGCGATCTTGGGTGTGGCGTGTGGCGTGTGGTGGGTGAGGGGTGGGGTTAGCCGCGGGTGTGGGAGCCGAGCATGTGGACCTGGCCGGTGCCTTCGATGATGTCGCCGACGTGCCAGCATTCGACGCCGCGGCCGGTGAGCAGCGCCATGGCGCGGTCGGCGTCGGCGGCGGAGACGACGGCGAACATGCCGACGCCCATGTTGAAGGTCGACTCGAGGTCGTGCTGGTCGATGCGGCCCTTGCGCTGGATCAGGTCGAAGATGGGCTGGGGGGCCCAGGTGGAGCGGTTGACCGTGGCGTCCAGGTGCTTGGGGAGGACGCGGACCAGGTTGCCGGGGATGCCGCCGCCGGTGACGTGGGCGAACGCCCGCACGTCGCACTCGGCGATCAGGCTCAGGCAGTCCTTGGCGTAGATCTTGGTGGGGGTCAGCAGCTCCTCGCCGAGGGTGCGCTGGTCGCCCAGGTCCTCGATGACGGAGTCGAGCTTCAGGCGGGCCTGGCCGAGCAGCACGTGGCGGACCAGCGAGTAGCCGTTGGAGTGCAGGCCGGACGAGCGCATCGCGATGACCACGTCACCGGGCTGCACCCGCTCCGCGCCGAGGATCAGGTCCTCCTCGACGACGCCGACACCGTTGGCCGACAGGTCGTACTCGTCCGGGCGCATCAGGCCGGGGTGCTCGGCGGTCTCGCCGCCCAGCAGCGCGCAACCTGCGTAGCGGCAGCCGTCGGCGATGCCCGCACCGATCTCGGCGACCCGGTCCGGCACGACCTCGCCGCAGGCGATGTAGTCGAGCAGGAACAGCGGCTCCGCGCCACACGCGACCAGGTCGTCGACGACCATCGCGACCAGGTCGATGCCGACCGTGTCGTGGATGTTCATCTGCTGCGCGATGGCCAGCTTGGTGCCCACGCCGTCGGTGGAGGACGCCAGCACCGGGCTCTTGTACTTCGAGGTGTCGAGCTTGAACAGGCCGGAGAAACCACCGAGCCCGCCCAGCACCTCGGGACGGTGCGTCCGAGCGACCTTGCCCTTCAGCAGTTCCACGGCCTTGTCACCGGCGTGGATCGACACGCCCGCGTCGGCGTAGGTGACGGTGCGACGGCGGTTGGTGCTGCCACCCGCCGTCCACAGCTGACGGTCTCCGTTTTCCGGTTGCCCGGAGACGGGGCGCTCGGTCACGTGCGTCACGGTATTTCTCCTCTTTGTGCGCGGCACCGCTCTGGGAAGGGTCGGCGGTGCCGTGACGAGTGGTACTAAGACCGGCTCAGCTCCGTGGACGGTGCTGCGGCCTGGTCGCCGCTGAGCTCTTCGGACTCGACCCGGCGGCCGACCCCTTCGAGCACGTGTTTGCCGATCAGGTTGCTGGCCGGCAGCTTGATCGGGTATTCGCCGTCGAAGCAGGCCCGGCACAGGCGGTTCTTCGGCTGCTCCGAGGCGGCGATCAGCCCCTCGAGCGACACGTAGCCGAGCGAGTCGGCGCCGATGGAGCGGCGGATGCCCTCCATGTCCATGCCGTTCGCCAGCAGTTCGGCGCCGGTCGCGAAGTCGATGCCGTAGAAACACGGCCACTTCACCGGCGGAGAGGAGATGCGCACGTGCACCTCCAGCGCGCCCGCCTCGCGCAGCATGCGCACGATGGCGCGCTGCGTGGTGCCGCGCACGATGGAGTCGTCGACCACGACGAGGCGCTTGCCCCGCACGTTGTCGCGCAGCGGGTTGAGTTTGAGGCGTACGCCCAGCGCGCGGATGGTCTGCGACGGCTGGATGAACGTGCGCCCGACGTAGGCGTTCTTCATCAGGCCCTGGCCGTAGGGGATGCCGGAGGCCTCGGCGTAGCCGATCGCACCCGGCGTGCCCGACTCGGGCACGGGGATGACGAGGTCGGCGTCGACCGGGTGCTCGGCGGCCAGCTTGCGGCCGATCTCCACCCGGGTCGAGTAGATGTTGCGGCCGTTGATGGTCGCGTCGGGGCGGGCCAGGTAGACGTACTCGAACAGGCAGCCCTTGGGGTCCGGCGCGGCGAAGCGCGAGGAGCGCAGGCCGTGCTCGTCGATGGCGATCAGCTCGCCGGGCTCGACCTCGCGGACCACGGACGCGCCGACGATGTCCAGCGCCGCCTGCTCGCTCGCGACGACCCAGCCGCGCTCCAGGCGACCCAGCACCAGGGGCCGCACGCCGTGGTGGTCGCGGGCCGCGTAGAGGGTGTTCTCGTCCATGAAGACGAAGCTGAACGCGCCCTCGACGGTCGGCAGCACCTTCATCGCGGCGGCCTCGACGGACAGGTCGGGGTGGCCGGCCAGCAGCATGGTCACCAGGCTGGTGTCGTTGGTGGAACCGCGGCTGTCCATGCCGAGTTCCGCGGCGCGGCGGGCCAGGTCGGCGGTGTTCACCAGGTTGCCGTTGTGGGCCAGCGCGATCGTGGTGCCGCCGGTGGTCGACTGCAGCGTGGGTTGGGAGTTCTCCCAGGTCGAGTCGCCGGTGGTCGAGTAGCGCGCGTGCCCGATGGCGAGATGACCGCGCAGGCTGGCCAGCGTCGGCTCGTCGAAGACCTGGGCGACCAGGCCGACGTCCTTGTAGACCACCACGCCGGAACCGTCGCTCACCGCGATGCCGGCGGCCTCCTGCCCGCGGTGCTGCAGCGCGTACAGCCCGAAGTAGGTGAGCTTGGAAACCTCTTCACCAGGGGCCCAGACACCGAAGACGCCGCATGCGTCTTGCGGTCCTGGCCGGTGGGGGTCGAGTTCGTGGCTCAGCCGGCCGTCGCCTCGGGGCACCCTGTTGCTCCTTGCGCTTGTCGCTTCAGTAGCTGCCTAGATGCCCTGCTCAGTGAGCCGGCATCGGTGGTGTGTGTCGGCGTCCGGCGGCGATCGCCGCCGCAGCTCAGTGTACGTGACCCGGCAGGGTGGGCACCCTGGTGGCCGGGCTGTGTGCTACGTGACTGAATGCGGACTCCGGCCCGGCGGGCCTAGACAATAGGGAAAAGACTGCTGATATCGGAACGAATGCCGCTGGCTCGAATCCGCCCATCGGCCACCGCGGCCGCCCAATCCACCCGGCCGGCCGCGAGCTGAAGAAAAGTGACCGGATCGGTCTCGACGAGGTTCGGTGGCGTGCCTCTCGTATGCCTCGGCCCCTCGACGCACTGAATCGCGCCATAAGGAGGAACCCGCACCTCCACCGAACGGCCAGGGGCCGTGGCCGCGAGACGTGCCAACAATGCCCTAACCGCATCGCGGAGCGTCAAACGTTCCGGAGTCTGCCCGCTGGCCAGGCAGTCCAGAGCCGAGGTCACGGCGGGGGAGATTTCAGGCGAGGGGGACATAAGCGGACGATACAAGATGACTTCCGCTCACTTTGTGGCGGCCCTGGGTCGCGCAACCCTTGCTTCGCAAGGCATAGTTGCGGTCGGTGTATTCCCGCAGCGCCCCCCACACCCCGATCGCTGTGGGTTATCGAGGAGCTTGGAAGGCGGTGGCCGTGACTACCCAGCGACGGTCCTGGTTGGCACGCGTCGGAGTGGTAGCGATGGTGTCACTTGGCACTCTCATCGGCGTATCAGCTCCCGCGCACGCGGCCGATCTGGTGAATCCTGACCTAGATTCGACCACGCTTGACGTCGGGAAGTCGACGCAGCTCACGTTCACGGTGAAGAACGACAACCCGTCTGACACGGCACCGGTCGAGGTGCAGGTGGGGTTCTCGAACCCTGCCGTAGCCGAGTGTTCCGGTGAGTGCGCAAAGACGGTCCCCAACGGCCAGACCGCGCAGTTCCTTGCGTCGATCAAGGCCAAGAGCCCTGGCGTCACGCGCATCTTCATCACCGTCGGTGGCAGTGAGAAGAAGAGCTGGAACTTCACGGCCAAGGAAGTCGTTCAGCAGCCGCAGTCGACCGGCAAGATCTCGGGCATCGTGCGGGATCAGAAGACCGGGGACCCGATCAGTGGGGCCCTCGTCGCGCTGTCCGACGACAGCGGCAGGACCTTCCCGACCAAGACGACGAACGCGTCGGGCACGTTCACCTTCACCCCGACTGCTTCCGCTCCGATCGAGCCCGGCCTCATCGTCATCACGGTCCAGAAGGACCCGTTCAAGATGAAGTCCGTCTCGGTGAACCTGAACGCCGGGCAGTCGAAGACCGACGTCAACATCTCGATGGTCGACGCGAACGCCAGCGCTTCGCCGTCCGCCGAGTTGTCGCCCCCTCCGGCGGAGAGCCCGCTCGCCGAGGAGTCGGGCGACACCAGCGGCGAGACGGTGGCCACCGAACCGGCCTCGAACGACGAGGACGAGGGTCTGGGCACCATGACCTGGATCATGATCATCCTGGGCGGCCTGCTGGTCGCGCTGGGCATCGGCGCGATCGTCCTGCTCGTGATGAAGCGCGGCGGCGATGACGACGACGATGACGATGATGATGACGACGATGACGACGACGACGAGCCGGTGCGCGGCCGTCCGGGCGTGCGCCCCGCGGCCCAGCAGCCCGTCCGCGCGGGTGCCGGAGCCGGTGCCTACGGCGGCGCCGCCGGCGGTGCGTACGGCCGACCCGCCGATCCGACCATGGTGGCCCGTCCGGGCGCCGACGCGACGGTGATGCACCGCCCCGGCGAGTACGGCGGCGTGCCCGCGCAGCGCGGCCCGCAGCAGCCCTACGGCGCCCCGGCCCAGCCGACGCAGCAGTACGGCGGCGGCTACGGCTCGCCCGTGCAGCCGACCCAGCAGTACGGCGGCTACGACGCCCCGGCCGCGGGCGGCTACGGCGGCTCGCCGGTCGCCCCGACCAGCGGCTACGGCAGCCCCGCGCCGACGTCCGGCTACGGCGGTGCCGCACCCACCAGCGGCTACGGCAACCCGGCTCCCACCTCCGGCTACGGCAGCCCCGCGCCGACGTCCGGTTACGGCGGCTCCGCGGCCGACGCCTACGGCTCGACCACCCCGACCTCCGGCTACAGCGGCGGGCAGCCCAGCTACGACCAGGGCTACGGCCAGCAGGCCGGGTACGGCCAGCAGCAGCCGGACTACGGGCAGCAGGCGGGCTACGGGCAGCAGGCGGGCTACCAGGGCCAGTACGACGAGCCCACGCACTACGCGGGCCCGACGTCCGGCGGCAGCGCCTACGGCCAGCAGCCGGGCGGGTACGGCCAGCAGCAGCCGGCCTATGGCCAGGAGTCCTACGGCCAGCAGAGTGGCTACGGCCAGCAGGACCCGTACGGCACGCCGCCGGCCGCCGGATACGGCCAGCAGCAGCAGCCGGGCTACGGCCAGCAGGACCCGTACGGCGCCCAGAGCGGCTACGGCCAGCAGCAGGACCCGTACGGCACCCCGCCGGCCGCCGGTTACGGCCAGCAGGACCCGTACGGGACCCAGGGCGGCTACGGCCAGCAGGGCAGCGGTTACGGCGACGACCGCCGCAGCAACCGGGACGACCGCCGTCTCGACTGGCTCGACGACTGATCCACAGCACTTGTGAACAGCAGACGCCCCCCGGAGTTCCCGGGGGGCGTCTGTGCGTGCGGGGCCTGTCGCACGGCGCGTCGCCACGCACCGGATGGGAGAGAGGAGACAGAAGGCGGCGCGGTTTGCTGGAATGGTGAGGTGGCCACCGTCAACGGCATGCGCGGGGTGTCCCGCGTGCCGGCATATGTGGTGATGCAGCCCACGACCCTGTGCAACCTGGACTGCGTCTACTGCTACCTGCCCCTGCGCGCCCAGGACCGCCGGATGCCGGTGGAGGTGGCGCGGGCGGTGGCGGCCGATGCGAACGTCTGGGCGGCCCGGGACCGCTTCTCGGTGGTATGGCACGGGGGTGAGCCCCTCGCGGCCGGCAGGGAGCATCTGGGGGCGCTGATGGCCCCTTTCGGCCCCGCGGTGGAGCAGCACGTGCAGACCAACGCGACGCTGCTGGACGACGCCTGGTGCGAGTTCTTCGCCGCGCGCGGAGTGCGGGTGAGCGTGAGCGTGGACGGGCCCGAGGATCTCAACGGGCAGCGGGTCTCGCGTGCGGGGCGGCCCGCGTACGCCCGGATCGTGCAGGGGATCGCGGCGCTGCGCCGGCACGGCCAGTCCTTCGCGGCGCTGTGCGTGGTGGGCGACCCGCGGCCGGGCGTGGCGTCCCGGCTCTACGAATACTTCCTGGAGCTGGGCTGCGACACGCTCGGCGTCAACATCGAGGAGCGGGAGGGCGTCAACGAGCGTGCCAACGCCCATGACCCGGCCGCGGTGCGGGCCTTCTGGTCCGAGCTGGTCGCGGCGTGGCGCGCCGACCCGCGGATCCACGTCCGCGAGCTGGAGTGGAGTCTGCGCTACGTCGGCGCGGTGCTCGACGGCACGTCCGGCGACCTGCTGCCGCGTGAGCTGGACCCCATCCCGACCGTCGGGCATGACGGCGCGGTGGTGCTGCTCTCGCCGGAGCTGGCGGGCTTCCACGACCCGGTACACGGCGACTTCAGCAGCGGCAACGTGCTGCAGGCCCCGCTGTCGGAGCTGCTGGTCGCGCCGCGGCGCACCAGCTGGGTGCCGGAGTTCCTCGCCGGGGTCGAGGCGTGCCGGGAAACCTGCCCGTACTTCGGCTTCTGCGGCGGCGGGCACGCCGCCAACCGATACTTCGAGCACGGAAGGTTCGACGGCACGGAGACCGAGCACTGCCGCAACAGCAAGATCCATCTACTGGAGGGAGTGCTCGACCATGTCCGACGCCCTTGACCGAGTTGTCGACCGGATCCGTGACGTACGCGGCGAGCTGGCTCCCCTGCTGGAGGAGGCTCGGCTCGCGCGACTGGCCCGTTCCGAAGTGCCAGGCGCAGACAGCAGTGCCGTCTGCGCCTGGAACCACTTCGAGAACATCCCGACGTTCTTCAACTGGAACAACCGCCCGCGCTGAGGCGACGGTCGTTCAGGAAGTCAGCGGCGGGGGGTCCAGTCCTTACCGTCGTCGTCATCGTCATCGTCGACGGCGTAGTTCCCGTACGGGTCGTACGGATCCGGCTCGTCGTCTTCGCGCTGATCCTCGACAACAGCACTGCCGCTGCCGCTGCTGAGCTCGCTACCGGCAAGCTCGCGCTGCAAGGCGGCGAGGTCGGTGTTCGGGGAGTGGTACTTCAACTCCCGGGCCACCTTAGTCTGCTTGGCCTTAGCTCGGCCGCGCCCCATGGCCGACCCCCTCGCACATGAATGACGGGGCTACCCGAAGGCGGGCCCCGATGACGTCAGACATCTCTCGTGGGTCATACGGTACATGGGAGGGGGCCACTTCGGCATCTCGGGTTACCGGGTGTCTGGCGGCACATCGGAACCTGTCCGTTTTATTACTGGTAAGGAGTATATCGCTCCCCAGTAATGACGGCCCACCCTCCCGACCAGCGCGGCGATCTGTCCTTGATCGCAAAAGTTGCCTGGCAATCGGGCGAATGACTGCTCAAGATACGCACGATTGCCAGGCAACTCGAATGATCTAGATCCGGGCGTGGCGCTAGATCCGGATGGTGCGCAGGCGGCCGACCTCGGCGATGCGCTGCTCGGCGAGGCGGTCGGCGGCGGCGGCCGGCGAGATGCCCTCGGTGTCGGCCAGCTCCAGGATCCGCTTCGTGGTGTCGAAGATCTTGGTGGCGCGCAGCTTGGCCCGGTCGAAGTTGAAGCCGTCGATCTCGTCCGCGACCTGGATCACACCGCCCGAGTTGACCAGGTAGTCGGGCGCGTACAGGATGCCGCGGTCGACCAGCAGCTTCTCGATGCCGGAGTGGGCGAGCTGGTTGTTGGCCGCGCCGGCGACGATCTGCGCCCGCAGCGCGGGCACGGTGTCGTCGTTGAGCGCGCCGCCCAGCGCGCAGGGCGCGTAGACGTCGATGTCGCTGGTGATCAGCGCGGTCGCGTCGGCCACCAGGCTCACCTGCGGGTACGTCGCCTGGGCCCATTCCAGGGCCTTCGGGTGGACGTCGGTGGCCACGACCTCGGCGCCGTCCTCGACGAGGTGCGCGACGAGGTACTTGCCGACCTTGCCCAGGCCGGCCACGCCGACCCGCTTGCCCTTCAGCGAGGGCGTGCCCCAGCGGTGCTCGGCCGCGGCGCGCATGCCCTGGAAGACGCCCCAGGCGGTGAGGATCGAGGAGTCGCCGGCGCCGCCGTACTCCACGCTGCGGCCGGTGACGAAGTTCGTCTCCCGGGCCACGACGTCCATGTCCTGCACGTAGGTGCCGACGTCACAGGCGGTGTAGTAGCGCCCGCCCAGGGACTGCACGAACCGGCCGTACGCCCGCAGCAGCTGCTCGGACTTGATCTGGTCCGGGTCGCCCCAGATGACGGCCTTGCCGCCGCCCAGGTCGAGCCCGGCGAGGGCGTTCTTGTACGCCATGCCGCGGGAGAGGTCCAGCACGTCGTGCAGGGCCTCCTCCTCCGAGGCGTAGGGGTAGAAGCGCGTGCCGCCCAAGGCGGGTCCCAGCGCCGTCGAGTAGATGCCGATGATCGCTTTCAGGCCGCTGGCCCGGTCCTGGCAGAACACGACCTGCTCGTGACTGCCGTCGGTGAATACGCCCACTGCTGGCTCCAAGGTGACGTCGATGGCCCTTGTGAGGCCGATCTGTTCTCGGTCTTTCCGAGGGGTTGGGCGACGTCGCGGTAGCGACGCTCCCGCTGACAGCCTAATCGTGGGAGGATCGCGAGGTGCCGTCACAGTTCGCCGCGTACCTGAGGGTCTACGAGCCGCTCACCGCGTTCGCGCCGGAACGTGAGCGATTCTGGCGCCGCTATGTCGACGAGGGGCGCGCCGTCGGCGTATCCGACGGGCCCGGCCGCCAGCGCGCCACCGTGCTCGAAGCGCTCGGTGCAGGCTGGTCGCGGCTGCCGGACCTGCCCGATGAGGCGTACGTCATGCAGGGCCTGACCGGGCAGACCGACGTGACCCTGGTCTGCCCCTGGAACCTGCGCGTGCGGGTGGCCGAGGCGGCGCTGCAGGCGCGCGACGGGGTGCCGCAGGTGCTGGCCGACGCGTTCGTGCCGCCGGTGCTGGTGGACCTGGCGCAGACCGTGGTCGAGCAGACCCGGGCCGAGGACCGCATGCACGAGCAGGTCGCCACCTGGGGTGTGCCGCTGCGCTGGTTCGTGCTGGTCTCCCCCGCCGAACGGGACCTGGTGCTGGAGCCGTCCCGCCGGGTGCTGCGCTACCGGACCGAGATCGGCAAGGCCCGCCAGCGGGCCCACAAGGGGCTGCGCGTGCTGCGCCGGACCCTGGGCGACGTGCCCATCACCGACTCGCTGCGGGAGACCGCCCGCTGGCTGGAGTCGTTCCACCCCGGCGCGGTGGTGGAGCTGGACTACGGCGGCCTCACCGGGCTGCTCTCCGAGGATGCGCTGCGCGACGACGACTCCGTCGAACTGGTCGCCACGGGTCTGGCCGGGCTCGAGCGCGAGGACGGGGATGCCGCCACGGCGGCATACGAGCAGCTCGTACAGCGGTGGCGGGCGATCCAGCTGATGGAGCGAAGCAACTGACGGTAAGTAGTTTTCAGGTCACATGCAGTGATCGAAAGCTATGAAATTACTGTCTTCATCCGCTAAAAGCAGACATGTCGTTCATTCATCATCCGTCCATCCACGGACCTTCACCCGTTCGGCCCATGTCGGACATCGGGGACTAGCCGGACTATGGGTAGCGCGTTGGCCGGCGGGACCCCGGCCTACGTCTATAGGTACTTGTGGAGGAGACCGCATGGCGTCGCGTACGCACGAACCAGAACCCCTGCTCACCCCGGCAGAGGTCGCATCGATGTTCCGCGTCGACCCGAAGACGGTGACCCGGTGGGCCAAGGCGGGCAAGCTCAGCGCGATTCGCACGCTGGGCGGCCACCGTCGCTACCGTGAGTCGGAGGTGCGTGCTCTGCTCCAGGGTCAGATCCCGCACCAGCGTCAGGGCGACTGAGCTGTACAACCGGAGGGCTGAGGCCCTCCTACATACCCCCATGGCCAAAGCTCCGCCACCGCTGCCCCCGCAGCGGGACGGAGCTTTGGTCATTTTCGGGTCAGGGGACGAGCGCGCCGTCGCGCAGCGTGACGACCCGGTCGGCCATCTCCATCAGCGCGGCATCGTGCGTGGCGACCAGCGCCGTCATGCCACGGGCGTGCACCAGTGCGCGCAGCAGGTCCATGATCTGTCGGCCGGTCTCCGAGTCCAGCTGACCCGTCGGCTCGTCCGCGATGAGCAGCTGCGGGTCGTTGGCCAGTGCCCGGGCCACGGCGACCCGCTGCTGCTGGCCGCCGGACAGCTCGTACGGCCGCTGGTTGGCGTGCGCACCCACCCCGACCAGCTCCAGCAGCACCGACACCCGCTGCTCCCGCTCGGCCGGAGGCACCTTCGCCAGCCGCAGCGGCACGCCCACGTTCTCCGCCGCGGACAGGATCGGCACCAGCCCGAACGACTGGAACACGAAGCCGATCACGTCCCGGCGCAGGGTCACCAGCTGCTGCTCGGCCGCGGAGGTGACCTCCTGCCCGCCGATGAAGACCTTGCCCGAGGTGGGCCGGTCCAGCCCGCCGATGATGTTGAGCAGCGTGGTCTTGCCCGCACCGGAGCGGCCGCGTACCGCCACCAGCTCGCCCCGCCCCGCGGTGAACGACACGTCGCGCACCGCGTGCACGACCTTGCCGGCCCGGCCGAAGTCACGGCAAATGTTCTCCACCCTGACCAGCTCCTCAGCCACGGCGCACCTCCACATGATCGGACTCCAGGTTCAGCTTCACCCGGTCCTTGAGTTCCAGTTCCTGCACGAACGACGAGGGCAGCTGCATCCGGCCCGCCCGGTCCAGCACCGCGTACTCCTCGCTGACCAGCTCCGTGCCGCCGTCGGCGGTGGCCCGCGCGCTGCGGCGCACCTCCGAGGCCAGCCGCCCGTCGCGGATCGCCACGGTACGCCGCACCTGGGTGGACACGTTCTCGTCGTGGGTCACCACCACCACGGTCACGCCCAGCTCGGCGTTGATCGTCTGCAGCGCGGTGAACACATCGCCCGCGGTCGACTCGTCCAGCTCACCGGTCGGCTCGTCGGCGAACAGCACCTCGGGGTCGTTGGCCACGGCCAGCGCCACCGCGACCCGCTGCTGCTCGCCACCCGACATCTGGTCCGGCCGCCGGTCCGCGCAGTAGCCGACGCCGACCATGTCCAGCAGCTCCATCGCCCGCTGGCTCGCCTTGCGGCCCGAGCGCGTGCCCGCCAGCTTCATCGGCGTGATCACGTTCTCCAGCGCGGTCAGGTACGGCAGCAGGTTGCGGCCGGTCTGCTGCCATACGAAGCCGACCATGTGCCGCCGGTACGACAGCCGCCGCCCGGCCTTCATGGTGAGCAGGTCGTACTCGCCCACCCGGGCGATGCCCGCGGTCGGCACGTCGAGCCCGGAGAGGATGTTCAGCAGGGTCGACTTGCCCGAGCCGGACGCACCGACGATGGCCAGCAGCTCGCCGCGGTCCACGACCAGGTCGAGGCCCTGCAGGGCGACCACCTCGACGCCCTCGGTCTTGTAGATGCGCACCAACCCGTCACAGACCAGGTGGCCGCGCAGGCGGTCGGCGCCGCCGGCCCGGTCCGCGGCCCGCTGCGCGGCGCGTGCCTGCAGCGTGGCGAGGTCCGGCGGGGCCATCTCATTCGTCGTCGACATCAGCTCTCTCCCGCGTCGAAGGAACCAAGCCGGAGCACCTCACCGAGGCGCAACCGGCGGTTGAACAGGGTCTCCACCGCAAGCGCGGTCAGCATCCCGACCAGCACCAGCACCAGCGAGGCGCCGACGACCAGCGGGTCGAACGTGACGCCCACCGTGAGGCCGTCGGTGAACGTCGACAGGCCCAGCGCGGGCCCGATCAGATGCGGCACGGCCATGCCGACCGCCGCGCCGGTCAGCACCGCCACGGTCACCACCGGCATCAGCTCCACCAGCAGCAGGCGGCGGCCCTGACCCCGGGACAGGCCCATGGTGCGCAGCCGGGACAGCACCGTGCCCCGGCCCCGTGCCCCGGCGACCACCGCGAAGCCGATGGCCATCAGCGCCAGCGCCACGCCGGCGCCCGCACCGATGCCGTACGCGAACGTGACCACGGCGTTGATGCTCGCGTCGTCCAGCTTTCCGCGGGCCTGCTCCCAGGTGGTCACGTTGGTGACCTCCTCGTACGCGCGCGGCCGGAAGCCCTCGCTCGCCCAGCGCTCCTGCCCCGCGTCACCGACCTTGCGCACCTGCTCCGGGTCGGGGTCGCCGGCGATCAGGAACCCGTTCGGGTTGAGCGCCTGCTGCGCCTCGGCCGGGACGGCCTGCCACGGCACGATGACGAAGTTCGACGCGCCGTTGGCGATCGGCGGGAAGCCGTCGATCACAGCGGCGACGCGGAAGTCGTAGTTCCGGCCGCGCAGCGAGACGGTGCCGTGATCGGTGCCCAGCTGCTCGGCGACGCCCGGGGAGACCAGGGCGGGCACCGGCGAGCCGGGCGCGGCGGCGGTGAACACCTCCGGTGGGGTGAAGTCGACGCCGGAGGCCGAGACCACCCGCGCGTACGCCTGCCCGTCGAGCACCAGCGAGTACACCGTGCCGAGCCGCTTCTGATCGACCACCAGGTCGCTGGCCCCGTCGACCATGTACTGGGTGACCGCCTCGACGCCGGGCACCGCGGCCAGTTCGGCCAGGGTCTTGTCGTCGAAGTAGTAGCCGTCCACCTTCATGTCGGCGGCCATGCGCAGGTCGGTGGCCCGATCGCGGCCCTCGTCGATGGTGCTCGCCACGGCCACGCTGAACACGGCCGTGCTGACCGCGACGACCAGCACCGCGACCGGCCCGATGACCGCGCCCGCGGTGCGGCCCGCGCGGGACAGGCCGAGGAAGTTCACCGCGCCGCGACCGCGGGCGGCCAGCCGGCTCAGCCGGCCCACCACCGGCGGCACCAGCCGCACCATCGCCACCGCCGCACCCGCGGCCAGCAGCGCCGGCACCGCGGCCAGGTACACGTCCACGCCGTCGTCGCCGCTCAGCCCGCGGCTGCGCAGCAGCCACACGCCCAGCCCGGCCAGCACCAGCAGGCTGAGCTCCGCGGTGCGCCGCTTCACGCCCACCCTGGCCGCGGCCATGTCGGAGCGCTCGCCGGAGAAGGAGGGGTCGTACGCCGTCCGCATGGTCATCACCGGCACGGCCAGCGCTGTCAGCGCGGTGAACGCGACCAGCAGCGGCCAGGTGAGCGCGGGCCGCCCCGGCAACGCCGCGCCGAGTAGGCCGCCGAGCACCGCCGCGGGCACCACCAGCAGTGACTCCAGCAGCGTGTACGAGCCGATGGATACGATCGCCCCGCCGCGCGCCCGCAGCAGCGCGAACTCGGACCGCCGCCGGGCGACCGCCACCCGGGCCGCCAGCAGCACCAGCCCGGCCAGCGTGATCAGCATGCCCACCTGCACGACGGCCAGCAGCGCCGCCCCGGCGCGGGCCTTGTCGGCGAACTCCGCCAGCTGCGAGTCGAGGCTGGTCAGCAGCGTGCTCTCGAGGCCCTGCCGCCGGGCCACGGCGACCGCCTCGACCACGTCGGGCAGCACGGCCATGTCGAGCTTCGCCGTGTCGACCCGGTAGCGCCACTCGTAGACGATCCCGATCAGGTCCTTCACCCGGTCCAGGCCGCGTTCGTCGGAGTAGACGACCGCGCGGAACGGGTCGCCGTCCTCGTTGGGCAGATACGCCCGCAGCCCGTAGGGCATCGGCTCCCAGAAAGTGCCGTTCTCGTCGTGCGGCCGGACTATGCCGACCACCTCCATCGGCACGCCGTCCTGGAACCGGAACGTGCTACCGACGTGCTGCTCCAGCTTCTCGGCGTTCCACTCGGTGATCACGACCTCGATCGGGCCGTCGGTGCCCGGCCTGGTCTTCGGGAAGCGGCCCTCGACGAGGTCGACCTGCTCCTCCAGCCCGCTGCCGGCCCGCACGCTGAACAGGACCTTGCCCGGCAGGCCGGTCCCGGTGATACGGGACTCATCCAGCGTGGTGGACGCCGACCACCAGGACCGCTCGACCCGCTCGCGCAGCGCCGGGTAGAACACCGCCTGCTGCTGCTTCAGCCGGTCCGCCGGCTGCCAGTTGGCGCCCTTGTCCTTGATCCCGCGATAGGTCAGGTCCCGGGCCGTGTAAGACAGTTGGGAGATGTCGTTGCGCAGGCCCGCGTCGGTCAGCCGGTTCGCCACCCGGGGCGCGCCGACGACCAGGATCCCGGCTAGCAGCGTCAGCGTGCCCAGCAGTGCCAGTGGCCCGGCCGTGGCCCGTACCCGGGCGATCCAACCCTTCACCGGTCTGCTCCGATCCGCAGCTGGGCCGCGGCCAGCCGCTGCCGCATCGTGGTGGCCACCAGTCCGGCCATCACCAGGGTGAGGGCGAGCAGACCGGCAGCCGTGCCCAGCACGGGCAGCCAGTCCGTGGTGGTGAGCGCGGGCGGCACCGGGCGGCTCGCACTCGGGGTAAGGATCACCAGCGGGCCGGTCGTCCGGGCGACCAGGAGACCCACCAGCAGGCCGACCGCCACGCCCAGCCCGGCCAGGAACGCCTGCTCGATCATGAGAGCGCGGGCGAGCAGGCGCGGGGTGGCCCCGAGCGTGTTGAGCACGGCGAGTTCGGCGACGCGGCGCCGGGCGGTCGCCCGCACGTCGACGGCGACGCCGACCAGGGCCAACCCGATCGCGCCGAGCGCGGCGATGAACAGTGCGATCCGGGCACCGACCCCGAACGGGTCGTCCGCAGCATGTCCGGCCAGCGCCTGCCGGTCCACGGTGAGCAGGTTCGGCAGCGGGCCCGCCGCAGCGGCGGCCTCGGTGTGCCGGGCCGGATCGGTCTTCATCCACCACTCGCCGACGGCCGGGGGCCGCCAGCCGACCTGCTGGAAGTGCGTGCTCAGCGTGGGCATGTCGAACAGCAGCGCGGCCGGCTCGACGTCGCCTGGCATGGCTGCGACCTGACCGACGATGTGCACCGAGGCCGTGCTGCCCCACAGGGACATGCTCAGCGTGGCGCCGACCGCGGTGTGCAGCGAGGCGAGCGCCTCCGGGGTGGCCAGCGCCGGCACGACCGGCGGCTTGTCGTCACGCCGCAGGATGAACGTGTACGGGATCAGCTCCCCGAAGAAGCCCTTGCTGAGCAGCTCCACCCGGACGCTGTTTCCCCTCACCTGCAACTCGACCTGGTTGGGCTGGGTTTTCAGCTCGGTTGCGGATGGCGGCACCCCCCACGGGTTGTCGGCCACGTCCAGGCTCAGCGGCGTGGCCGTGCCACTCGCGCCGACGGCCCCCAGCTCGGTCAGTTCCCAGGTGACCGGAGCGCCCATCGGCAGCGCGCCGCCGTCCACGGCGAACCCGGTCAGCCGGAGCTTGGTGCTGCGGGGCACCGGGACTTCGAAGTTGCGCGGGTCGGTGCTGTCGCCGCCCGATGCGGGCACCTTGTAGACGCCGCCGTGCGCGTCGGTGAGCAGGAGCACCGTCGCCTCCCGGGGTTTGCTGATGAATTCACCGAGCGGGAACGTGATCCGGACGCTGCCGCGCAGCGCGGTCGTGCCCTCCGGCAGGTCGATGCCCGGCTGCTGCCGGCTCTCCTTGGCGGCCTCGGCGAGCAGTGCGGTCGCATCACCGAGGTCGTCACGCAGCCGCAGCACGCCACCCGCCGACGTGGTGTCGAGCGCCAGCATCGAGGTCGGAGTGGACTTCTCGCCGGTGTCCACCCGGCTCCGCCAGCCGGGCAGCGCCTCGGTGACGCCCGGCAGCGCGTTGACCTGGTCCACCCGCAGCGGTGGCACGGAATACGCCGTCTCGGTCAGGCGCAGGTCGGTGCCGGCCGTGTGATCCGCCTGGTCGATCTGCGACTGCCGGGCGGTCGCGGCGAGCGTCCAGGCCAGCGTGCTGACCGCCACGGCCAGCGCCAGCAGCAGCACCGGTCCGGCGTGCGGGCGGCGCCCGGCCTGCCAGACGCCCAGCTGCGCGGCGAACCACGGGCGGCGGTCCACCAGCCGCTCCAGCAGCCGGGTCAGCGGCGGCAGCAGGCGCAGCGCGAGCACCGCGCCCGCCAGCACGCCGAGCGGCCCGGCGGCGGCCAGCAGCGGGTCGATGCCGAGCTGCCCGGCGACGCCCGACAGCGGCGATTCGTACTGCTGCAGCTGGAACCAGGCCAGCAGGGCGAAGGCGATGAGGGCGAGGTCCAGGCCGGTGCGCTGGGCGGCGGCGACGCGGCTCGGCCGGGAGCGGGCCGCGAGATCCGCGACGTAGGTGCCGCCACCACGCATCGCGGGCAGCAGCATCGCCAGCACGCAGCCCAGCCCGGCGGCCGCGGCGACCGCGACGGTCGTCGGCGTGATCCGGGCCTCCAGCCGCAGGCTGACGGAGCTCAGCGCGGGTAGCCGCTCGACGAGGCCGAGCAGTGGGCCGATCAGCAGCGGGGCGAGCACGGCGGCGGGCGCGGCGACCAGCAGCGCCTCCCGGGCGGCCAGCCCGGCGAGCTGGCCGCGGGAAGCGCCGCGGGCGCGCAGCAGCGCCGTCTCGGGACGGCGGCCCTCGGTCAGCAGCGCGGCCACCAGCAGCAGCGCGTATCCGCCCAGGATGGAGATGAGCAGCAACGGCGTGAGCAGGTCCGACCGGCCGACGAGGCTGGCCTGCTGGATACGCTCGACGAGCCGCTCCATGTGCGTGCCGACCTGGCCCCCGTCGCCGTAGCCCAGCTCCTCGGTCACCTCAGGCAGGGTCCGCACCGCCTCGCGGGCGGCGATCAGCTGCGGCACCTCGGCCCGGGACAGGTCCGGGGCCACCACCCAGCCGCTGTTGCCGAGGTAGGACCAGTCGCCGAAGAAGTCCTCGCGGGACAGCACGAGGGGTCCGTAGGTGCTGCGCCCGGCCTCGACCCCCTCGGCCAATTCCGGCACGAGCAGCCAGTAGGGGTCCTCGGCCCGGTTCGCGGCGAAGACGCCGCTGACGGTGACCCGCTGGTTCTTCTTGGTGATGCCGTTGGCGAAGGTGACCTCGGAACCGACCTGCAGCCCGAGCGCCTGGGCGGCGGCCTCGCCCACGACGACCTGCGCCGGGTTCGAGCCCGCCACCGGCCAGGCGCCGGAGACCAGCCGGGCGTGGTCGGCCAGCGCATCGAGGAACATGACCCGGGCGTACACCGCGCCCTGGGCGTCCGCCGTCGCGTCACCGGTGTCGCTCAGGAACCGCAGGCCGCTGGCATAACCCGCGGCGGCCACCGTGACCTCGGTGCCGGCGAACCGGGCCGCGAAGGACTCGCGAAGCTTCGCGTCGGTCTCCGCCCAGGACTGCGCCGAGAAGGACTTGTCGGCCTGGTCGGACGAGGACCAGCCGCTGCCGCCGGTGCGGGAGGGCAGGCGCACCTGCACGGCGAGCTCGTCCGGCGGAGCCGCGGCCACAGCCGCTCGGCTGCCCGCCTCGATCACCGCGCCGCTGTAGCTCGCCAATCCCACCAGCAGGGTCGTCGAGATCAGCGCTGCCGCCGCGGCAGCGGTCAACAGGCCCTTCGCGCTGTAGGCCCGCCGACGTGCCAGCATGTCGCCTCCCTGATCGTTTGCGCTTCAACCTCTGTATGAGTTGAGACGACAGGGTGCTGGTTCGCAGGCTGTGGCGGCTGTTACCCGAATGTGATGACCATCAGGGCGGTATGCCCCTTTCACCCCGGTGGGCGAATACCCACAGTGAGCTGCGCGAACGCCGAACGGCGCATGCCGGCGAGGTCGGGACTGTGCCCGCCGGCCCAGGACCAGAGCGCGCTGTCCCACGCGGTCTGGGCCGCCCCGGCGACGAGCAGCGGGTAGGGATGGGTCTCGGGCACCCCGCAGCGCGCCGCGACGAAGGAGCTCACCAGCCCGCGCAGCTCCTCACTGATCACCAGGTAGGTGCTGAGCAGCGACGGCTGCTCGCTGAGCAGGCGCAGCCGGGACCGGATCTGGGCGAGCTCGGCCTCGTCGGTGATGTCGGACTCGTCCAGCACCACGCGTACGGACTCCAGCGGCGCTTCCCCGGCCGGGCGGGCGGTCAGCGCGCCGCGCAGCTGGTCGACGCGCTCGTGGCCGACGTCACCGAACAGCACGTGCTGCTTGGACGAGTAGTAGCGGAAGAAGGTGCGCACCGAGACGCCGGCCTCGGCGGCGATCTCCTCCACCGTGGTCTGCTCGTAGCCCTGCCGCGCGAACAGCGTCAGCGCCGCGTCCTCGAGAGCCGTGCGGGTGTGCTGTTTGTGCTGTTCCCGCCGGTTGATCACCCGTCCGGTCATGCACTCATCCTGGAGGCGTCGTCGCGCACCGTCAAAGCCCGAAGGCCGGGCGGGGTTGATCGATATAGCAGCATTCAAGTTCTATGCACCGCTACGGTCGGACCATGGTCGCCCATCGGCTGGTGCGGAACCTGCTTGGAGGGGCAGCGGTGCTCGCTGCCCTGCTGCTGGTCGTCTTCGGGCTGCCGGCCATCAACCGGGCGGTGCCGACCGACCGCTCCCTGGCCGGGCGGCTCTACGAGGTGGGCGCGGGGGTCAGCGTCCAGCCGCCGCCCGGAGCCCGGGTCGACGCCAGCAAGACCCGGCCGGGGGAGGAGCGGGCCGCCGTGCTGTTCCTGGTCGGCGACGTGCGCTACGCGATCGTGGTACAGCCGTTCGGGGGGCAGATCGCGGAGGCGGCCGACAAGCTCCGTACGAAGATCAAGGCGACGCAGGGTTATCAGGTCACCGGCGTCGAGGGCGCCGTCGACACGGCCAGCGGGCTGTCCGGCCTGTCCGGCGGGTACACCGCCCCCGGCCGGTGCGGCCGCTACGCCGTGTTCCTCGCCGACGGCCGCTCCATCGAGGTCACCGTGAGCGGCGCCCAGCTGGAACTGCAGCGGGAACTCGCCGGCATCGACGACTCGATCAGCTCCATCCGGTACGGCGGTGGCCGGTGACGGTCGCGGGCCGCTCCGGCGGGCGGCGCTGGCGGTTCTCCGTACGCCCGACTCCCCGCGCGGCGCGTGCCCTGAAGTCGCTCCAGCTGCCTGCGTTCTGGCTGCTCGGCCTCATCATGCTGGCCGGGATGGTGCGCCTGCTGGAGATCCTGCGTGCCGACCTGGCCCGGTTCCCCGTCGCCACCACCTCGGCGGTGCTCCTGTTCGCCCTGTACGCGGTGCCCTTCTGGCTGTTCATCGCGTCCATGGACTTCCTCGAACGCGAACCGCCGCTGCTCATGGCGACCGCGTTCGCCTGGGGCGGCGCGGTGGCCACCACCGCGGCCATCCCCGGCACCCAGGCCGCGCACGACCTGATCGCCAAGCTGATCTCGCCCGCCTTCGCTGCGACCTGGGGTTCGGCCATCGCCGGGCCGACCATCGAGGAGCTGCTCAAGGCGCTCGGCGTGGTGATGATCGTGCTGGTGGCCCGCAAGCAGATCAACAGCGTGCTCGACGGCATGGTCTACGGCGCGCTCATCGGGCTGGGCTACCAGGTGGTCGAGGACGTCGTCTTCGCCGTCAACGCGGTCGCGCTGCGCGGCCAGGGCGACGGCGTCGGCCCCGTCGTGGCCACCTTCTTCCTGCGTGGCTTCCTCGCCGGCCTGTGGAGCCACACCCTGTTCACCGCGCTCGCCGGCGCGGGCATCGCCTGGTTCGTGGTGCGCACCGACAAGCCGATGTGGTGGCGCCTGGGCGGTCTCTGCCTGGGTCTCGGGCTGGCCTGGCTCACCCACTTCGTGTGGAACTCGCCCCTGTTCGCCGACGGCCTCGGCTCCGGGGCCGCCGGAGTGCTGCTCGGCATGCTCGGCAAGGGGCTGCCCGCGCTGGCCATGGTGCTGGCCCTGCTGTGGGTGGCCCGGCATCGCGAGGCCCACTACTACGTCGCGCAGCTGGCCCGGCTGCACGATCCGCAGATCGCCACCCCCGGCGAGCTGCAGATCATGGGCCATGGCCACCTGCGGGCCGACGCCCGCCGCTACGGCAAGGCCCGCTGCGGCCGGGCCGGTGAGCGTGCCGTACGCGGCCTGCAGACCGCGCAGGCCCGGTTCGCGGTGGAGCTGAGCCGGGTGGACCACATCGCGCCCGGCGACATGGTGCTGGTGCACTGCCGCGACGAGGTGCTGGCCCAGCGGCAGCGCCTGGTCGCCCTCGGCCACCCCGAGGCGGTCGTCTCGCCGATGCGCCCCGCCGTGCCCCGGGTGGTGGTGCTCGGCGCGCTCTTCGCCGTCGTCCTGTTCCTGCTCATCTGGCAGGCCATCCGCACCATGGGCGCGACCTGACTGCCACCCCGCCCCACCCCACACCGCCCCACCCCCCCGCCCCACCGCGCGCACCACGCTCCGCGGTCGCACCTCGCCCACCCCGCACGGTCGCGCCCCGCGGGCGCGCGGAACCCGCCAAACAACGACGCTGGCCTATCTCATCGAAAAAACGGCGATCGTTTTCGATGTGATAGGCCAGCGTCAATGTAAAACGCGGCGGGCCGCGTCAGTTGGGGGCGTGGCCGCCGTCGCCGTCGACCGTGATCTCCGGCGTGCCGTCCTGGTCGAGGTCGACCAGGGTGATGTCGACCTCGCCGTCGTGGTCGGTGTCGAACTGGAACAGGTCGGCCTTGCCGTCGCCGTCGGTGTCGGACACCCACACGTCGGTACGGCCGTCGTTGTCGGTGTCGCCCTTGATCAGGTCGCGGCGGTCGTCGCCGCGGGTCTCCACGGACTCGCTCATGACTTCTCCTTAACGGGGGTCGTACCGCAACACGTTAGTGGCGGAGTTTGGCACCGGCCGCGGCGAGCGCCTTGATCGCGCCGGCAGACTCGGCATAGCCGATGACGAGCACCCCGTCGGGCCTCGTCGGGATGACCTGGTTGGCGATCTTCGAGAGCTCGGCCTCGTCCTTGACCTCGCCGCCGTCGGTGATCTCGTAGACGTACGTCTGCACGTCGACCTCGCTGACGCCGGCCTTGACCAGTTCCTTGGTGACACCCTCGGCGAGCTTCTTGCCGTAGTTGTCGCTGTGCGTGACGATCGCGACCTTCTGCAGGCCGTCGCGCAGCATCACGTCGGCCAGTGCCCGCGCCTGCAGCACGTCCGAGGGGGCGGTGCGGAAGTACAGGCCCTTGTCCTCGTAGCCGGTCAGGTCGGCCGAGGTGTTGCAGGGCGAGAACATGACCATGCCGTACTTGATCGATTCCGGCAGCGTGGCGAGCGCGATACCGGAGGCACCCGGGCCGATCAGCACCTGGACCCCGGCCGCGTGGTGGCTCTCGATGGTGGCCTTGGCCTTCACCGGCGACGTGCCGTCGTCGCCGTCGATCCACTTCACGGGCTTGCCGAGCACGCCGCCCGCGGCGTTGACCTCCGCGACCGCGAGCAGGGCGCCCGCCTCCATCGGCGGCGTGGTGTAGGCCAGCGAGCCGGTCTTCGGCAGCAGGCCGCCGAAGATCAGCTGCTTGTCGGTGGTGCCGTTCTTCACCGGCGTCGGCGGCTTCTGCGCGGTCACGTTCCGCTCGTTGCCGGTGCCGAGGTACTCGGTCTTGCCGTTGTCGAGCTGGTTGCCGGAGTCGAAGTGCATGGTGCCGTAGCTGGTGGTCGCGGGCTCGCCGACCTCGGCGAAGCCGTACCGCACGGTCACGCCTCGGTAGGAGATCGGCTTGCCGTCCTCGGCCAGGGCGAGGCACTGCTTGATGCTGCGGCAGATGTTGCCGCCCACGGTCACCGCGTTGATGAACTTGGCAATCTTCGCGGGCTCGGTGCTGCCGGCCTGCTGGGCGGCCAGCGCGCTGATCGCGACCGCGTCGTACGCCTCGCCGGCGTACAGCAGGTCCTTCAGGCCGGGTTTGATCGATTTGAGCCGCTGCAGGAACGACTCGTCCAGCTCGGTCAGCGGCAGCGTGCCCTTCATGCCGTTGAGCAGGCCGGGCTGCTCCTTGAAGGCCGCGCCGAACTCGTTCGCCATGTTGCCGTCGGTGCCGTAGAGGTACGCCCCCTGGTACGCCGGGTCCTGGGAATCGTCCGGCGTTGAGCTGCAGGCGGACAGGCTGAGCAGCGAGACGCAGGCAGCGGCGATGACAGCTCGCGAAAAACGCATGAGGGTGCCTCCATGGCGATGGTCCAACGGGCACCTTAGCGCTGTTCCCTGGTTTGGGGGAGGGGCCAATACGTCCGATGGGTGGCGAGTGCTCCGGTACGGTTGCCGCCGCCCGTTAGGCTCCCACCGTGACCGTCGATCCAGACCACTCCTTCGAGGACGCCGCTCTCGTGCTTGACCAGGCACTCGCCGGGGACGGCAGAGCGGTGGCAGGCACCCTCGACGAGGTGGTGAAACGCGACGGCAGTTCGGGCGCCTACAACGTCGCCTGGTGCCTGGCCGGCGAACTGGCCGGCGACGGCGTCCGGGCGGGCGCCTGGGCGCTCGACTTCCCCGGCATTGACGAGGCGGCGTACGACACCCGCTGGGTGGCCCGCTTCGTCAGCGCCTACGTCAACCGGGACGAGCCCACCGGCGAGGCCCTCATCGGGGCCGCGCTGGCCGACGGGCAGCTCCCCCAGTGCCTGCTCATGCTGGCCGGCTCCACCGTAGCCACCAAACGCCGCCGCGAATCCTGACCGCTGCACCGGGTCAAGATCGCTGTTTGAGGTCAGATCGTCAGGTCGGACCCCGTTTTCTGACCCGAGACGGCGATCTCCGCCCGGACCGGCTACGTCAGTTCGATCCAGTAGCGGCGGGTCCGGCCGAGGTCGGTGTCGCGGATGTCCTCCAGGACGCCGCTGTTGCGCTCGATGGTGCGGGCCGAGGCGGGGTTGGCGTCGTCGCAGGTGATGAGGACCCGGGGTAGTCCCAACTCGCGGGCGTGCGCCAGCACCCCGGCCACGGCCTTGGCGGCCAGGCCGCGCCCGCGTGCCGAAGGGCGTACCGAGTAGCCGATGTGCCCGCCCGCGTGCAGCAGGGACTCGGTCAGCCGGTGCCGCAGCGTGATCGAGCCGAGGACCCGGCCGTTCTCGACGATCCACCAGTACGTGGCGTGCACCAGCCCGTCCGCCATGGGGACGGACTCGTCCGACGACGTGTCGAGCAGCCGCACCCAGTCGGCGAACCCTTCGGGGCTGTCCACGTCCTTCGCGTGGTGCAGCCCGCTGCCGTGCTGCACCACATCGCGCCCCCACTCGTCGCGCGCGTCGAGCCAGGCGCGGTGCAGCAGGACGGTCGGGGCGACGAGTTCAGCCATGCGACGACCCTAAAGTGGCCGGGACCGCGTCGCCACGGATTTGCCGGTACCGACCAGGCCAGGGGCGCTTAGCCACCGTCGGATCGAGGGACGAGTGCGGTGCATCACGCTCACTCGTTCGTGGCTGTCGGTGCCCGGATACGAAAAAGCCCCGAGCCGCAGCCTGATTGCTCAGGCGCAGGTCGGGGCTACAAAGCCCGGCGAAGAGCTTTGGTGGCCAGGGGCGGGGTCGAACCGCCGACCTTCCGATTTTCAGTCGGACGCTCGTACCAACTGAGCTACCTGGCCGAAACCACCCAGGGGGTGGCCGAACATTGGCGGTCCTGACGGGACTTGAACCCGCGACCTCCGCCTTGACAGGGCGGCGAGCACTCCAACTGCTCCACAGGACCTTGCACTTGCACTTGCTCTTCTTGCTCCCGGAGACCTTATCAGGTCCCGGTTCGTGCCCCCAACGGGATTCGAACCCGTGCTACCGCCTTGAAAGGGCGGCGTCCTAGGCCGCTAGACGATGAGGGCGGCCGAACCATCATCGCACACGGCTGCGATAAAGCTTGCAGCTGCCTGTGATGGTGGCTGTTGCTCCCATCCGGCCCCGCCGGAGGCTCGGAAAGCATATGTGACCAGCAACCGTTCCGCCAAATCGGGGTCAGAACGTGTCGGGCAGGCGGATCAGGTGGTACTTCGCGCGCAGGCCGGAGATGATGCCGGGCAGTGCGGCCAGGGTCTGCGTGCGGTCTCCGCCGGCGTCGTGGAGCAGCACCACGCCCCCGGCCCGGGTGCCCTTGACGACCCGGCTGGAGATGGTGGAGGCGGCGGGGCGGCGCCAGTCCTGCGGGTCGACGGTCCAGTGCAGTGGGCTCATGCCCAGGCTGCGGGCGATGCGTACGGCAGCCGCCGTCCAGTTTCCGCCCGGGTGCCGGAAGTAGCGGATCGGGGCGCCGGGCGCGGCGGCGTTGATCGCGTAGTTGGTCGCCCGCATGTTCGAGCTGATCTTCTCTGCGGACCAGGTGCCGAGCTTGAACTCGTGGTTCCAGCTGTGGTTGCACAGGGTGTGGCCTTCGGCGACGATCTGCCGGACCAGCGCGGGATGTGCCTTGACCTGGGTGCCGACCAGGCAGAAGGTCGCCTTGACGCCCCTGGCGCGCAGCACCTCGAGCACCCGCGGAGTCCAGGTGGGGTGCGGCCCGTCGTCGAAGGTCAGCGCGACGCCGGACGAGCCGCTGGTGCGCTGCAGGACGTACGACTTCTCGGTGGTGGGCCGCGGGGTCGGCGACTTGCTCGGCGCGGGGCTGGTCGACGGGCTCGGGCTGGCGCTCGGCGACGGACTCGGCGAGGGTGAAGGCGAAGGCGAGGCTGAGGGGGACGCCGACGGCATGGCCGTGGGTGTTCGGCCGCCGCAGCCCGCTGCCAGCAAGAGTGTGAAACCGGTCACCACGGCGACGAGGCCGTGGGCGCGCCGCAGCTTCATCGCCGCTCCCCCAGGTCGGTCCACCCCCGTGGAGACCTCAGGGTGCCACAGTCAGGCCCGTGGCGAAATGGGGCGGCGGGCCCGGTTCAGGACACCTCACCGAGCGCGGGTACCGCCACCGCGGTGACCCCGGCCAGCCAGGGGGCGAAGTCGTCGGGCCGCTCGTCCAGCCAGCCGAGCAGGTCGGCGGGGTGGACCCAGCGCAGCGCGGCGACCTCGGCCGGGTCGGGGCGCGGGGGCTCCGAGCCGGGGCCGAGGATGCCGAGCAGTACGTGGTCGTACTCGTCCTCGACCCGGTCGGTCGAGGGGTCGACGGCGCGGTAGGCGTACACCCCGATCTCGGTGAGGGTGACGCCGCGCACGCCGATCTCCTCGGCCAGGCGGCGGGACGCGGCGGTGACCAGGTCCTCGCCCGGGCCGGGGTGGCCGCAGGCCGCATTGGCCCAGCGCAGCGCGAAGCGGGTCTTCACGGCGGCCCGCTGCTGCAGCAGCAGTCGGCCCTGCGGGTCGAGCAGGTGCACGGAGAAGGCGCGGTGCCGGATGCCGGGGGTGGTGTGCGCGTGGGCGACGGTGGCCTTGCCGCAGGGCGCGCCGTTCTCGTCGACCAGCTCGACCAGATCTTCTTCGCGAGACCTCATGCCCGTGCTCCGACCACTCGACGTGCCGCCGCCCGGCCCGAGATCAGCACCATCGGTACGCCGACGCCGGGACGGGTGCCGGACCCTGTGAAGACGACGTTACTCAGGGTTGGATGAAGGTTACCCGGTCGCAGCGGGCCGCTCTGACGCAGCGTGTGTGCGCTGGCGAACGGCGTGCCGTGGGCCATGCCCTGGCGGGCCCAGTCGTCGGGCGTCACCACATAGGACAGGGCCAGGTTGCCGCCGAGGTCGAGATAGCCCCGGGCCTCCAGGGTGGCCATCAGCTCCCCGGCGTAGCGGCGGCCGACCGGCCCGTCCCAGCGCACCGGCGCGGTCCGCAGGTTCGGCACGGGCGCGACCACCTGGTAGGTCTGGCGGCCCGCGGGGGCGGCCGTCGGGTCGGTCCGGCTCGGGTTGGTGACCAGGATCGACGGGTCGCTCATCAGCTCGCCGCGGTTGACCACCTCGTCGAAGGTCTGCCGCCAGGAGCGGCCGAAGTGCAGGTTGTGGTGGGCGATGCGCTGGTATCCGCCGCGGTCGTCGCGGGTGCCCAGGTGCAGCACCACGCACGACGGCGACGGGGTCAGCCGGCGCAGCCGGGCCGGTGGCATGCCGGGCAGCAGGCTGTACGCCGCGGGCAGGTCGGGGTTGAGCACGATGGTGTCGGCGGTGAGGCGCTCGCCGTCGGCGGTGTGCACCGCCACGGCCCGTCCCGCGCGGGTCTCCACCGAGGTCACGTGGGTGTGGTAGCGGAAGTTCACGCCGTGCTTCTCGGCCGCCGCGGCCAGGGCCCGGGGCACCGCGTTCATACCGCCGCGCGGATACCAGACCTCGGTGACGGTGTCCAGGTAGGACGCCGCCTGGTGGTCGCGGCCGGTGAACAGGTTGCGGAAGGAGAACAGCCGCTGCGTACGCGGGTCGGCGAAGAAGTCGGTGAGCCGCCGCCGCGCCCCCTCGGTGGCCAGGGTGCGCCAGTGGCCCGCCGGGTCGCGCCGCTCGAACTGCTGCAGCCGCCGGGCCCAGCGCAGGAAGCGCAGGTAGCCCGCGGCCTCCTTGCCGCCGCACAGCTTCGCGATGGCCGCCACCATCTTGTCCGTGTCGGCATGCACGTCCAGCGTGGTGCCGTCGGGGAAGTGGGCGCGGTACGCCGGGTCGAGCCGGATCAGCTCGATCCAGTCGTGCAGGTGTTCCCCCACCGCCGCCAGCGGCTCGGCCAGCAGGTCCGGTGCGGTGATCATCGTGGGGCCGGTGTCGAACCGGTGCCCGTCGAGTTCCAGCACCCCGACCTGGCCGCCGGGGTTGCCGGAGCGTTCGATCACGGTCACTTCGCGGCCTGCCCCGGCGAGGTGCAGCGCGCAGGAGAGTCCGCCCAGCCCTGCGCCGACGACAATCACATGATTTGTCGGCCCCATTACGGTTCGCACGAAATCATGGTGGCACGTTCGGCCGGACTGACACGCCAAACAGCTGGCGATGTGTGCCGTTTGCCCGATATCTGACAAGTCGGCAAAACCCCGCCACCGCACCCGGATCGATGCGATACCGGTCGCACCGACCGGCGATCCGGACGCGGTGGCGGGTATTCATGCAGGTCAGCGTGGTTCGCCGACGATGATGCCGCGGCCGTTGGTGCCGACGTAGACACGGCCGTAGACCCTCGGGTCGCCGATGACGACCGCCCCGGTCCACGCCCACTGGTGGCGGTCGTCGTTCAGCCGCGTCCAGTGGCGGCCGCCGTCGTCCGAGCGGAAGATCCCGCGGACCCCGCGCACCTTGGCGCTGCTGTAGACCGCCGGATAGGAGCGCCTCGGAGCCGCCTTTCCGAAGCCCACGTTGTCGGCCTCGTCCACGCCCGCCAGCTGCGTGAACGTGCTGCCGCCGTCGGTGGAGCGCCACATCCCGTACACCCCGCCGGTCTTGCCGCCCGCCAGCCATACGTCCCCGGCGACCCCGGGCACCGCCTGGAAGCGCACGTCGCCCTCGGCCGGCAGGCCGGTCGCCGCGGCCGTGAAGGTGGCCCCGCCGTCGGTGCTGACGTGGAGAGTCCCGGCGGCGAAGGCGTACATCCGGGCCGGGTCGACCCGGTCGGACTCGACCCGCGCCCCGGCCGGCACGCCGGAGCTGGGCGTCCAGGTCGCACCGCCGTCGGCGGAGTGGTGCACCGCCGCGCCGTCGGGCGACCAGAGCACGTGCGTGCCGTCGGCGTTCACCGCGACCCGGCCGCCGCCGGAGATCCCGTCCGGTTGCGACACCGCGGGTGACCAGGTCGCGCCGCCGTCGTACGAGATGCCGAAGCGCTCCCCGCCCGTCGGGTTGCCCACCCGCACCACCGTCTGCGGCGCGAGTGCGGCGAAGTCCAGCCCGGTGGTGCTGCCGTGGGTCGGGTTGGCGAACATCAGCCCGGGGTGGGCGAAGTCGTGGTGCACGAAGCCGCCCACGTCCCCGACGGCCGAGATCAGGTGTGCGCCCACCGGCGGGCTGACCAGGTCGAGCACCGCCGTCTCCTCCAGGCCCCGGGCCCGCACCTCGATGTGCACCGTGCCGCCGGTGTCCCAGTCGGTGAGGTTGTCCGCCGCGTAGATCGTCGCCCCGGTGCCGTAGAGCAGCCGGTCGGAGTCGAACGGGTCGATCTCCAGGGACTCCGTCATCCAGCCGAGCTTCGGTGCCTCCTCCGGCAGTGCCGGGGTCGCGTTCCAGGTCAGCCAAGGGGCGTCGGTGATGTCGAGGTCGTAGCGCTTGACCCGGTTCGGCCAGGCGCCCCAGTCCCAGGACCGGGTCCAGGTCGCGCCGCCATCGGTGGTACGGAAGAACACCACGTCCGGCCACCAGGCGATCTGGGTGGCCACCAGCAGCGTGCCCGGCCGCTGCCGGTCGATCGTCAGGCCGGAGTAGCCCCAGCCGCCGTTCTCCGGCGTGATGTCGGTCCAGGTGTCCGTGGCGGTGTCCAGCTTCCAGACCTTGCCCGAGCCGCCGTCGTACGGGCCGCCGGTGTCACTGGTGGCCAGGTAGAGGAATCCGCCCACGTGGTCGAGCACGCCCTTGTGCGGCACGTGCCCGGTCGGCGCGCCCGGCACCGCGGCCCAGGTCGCCCCGCCGTCGGCGGACCGGTAGAGCGGGTTCTCCTTGTCGGCCACACCGACGTAGATCGTCTGCGTGCGCCGCCGCCGGCCGCCGGTGCGCGGGTCGAACACCACCCAGACCACGCCCTGCAGGTCGTTCGAGTAGCCGCTGGTGTCGTTCGGGTCGGCCCGGTAGGTGCCCGGGTTCGGGAACGCGCTGACCTGCGCCCAGCGCTCGCCGTGGTCGGTGCTGCGCCACAGCCCGTGGCCGCTCGGCGCGCCCAGGTAGAGGACCTCGTTGCGGTTCGGGTCGATCGCCAGGCGCTCGCCCATGCCCCGGCCCGGCATGTTGCCGCCCAGTTTGAACGGCAGCTCGGTGACCTTCCAGGAGCGGCCCCGGTCGCGCGAGCGCAGGATCGCCCCGTTGTTCGGATCCCAGTCGTTGGTGTACGTCCCGACGGCGGCGTAGACCCGGTCCGGGTCGCGGGCGTCGGTGGCCAGGCTGGCCACCCCCGACCAGCCCCACTTCTCCCAGCCCACCCAGTCCAGCAGTGGCACCCATCGGCCGGTGGACGGCTGCCAGCGGTATGCCCCGCCGATGTCGGTGCGGGCGTACACCAGGCCGGGTTCGGACTGGTTGAACACGATCCCGGGGACGAAGCCACCCCCGACGATCTCGACGTTGTCCCAGCGGTAGCCCTTCTCGCCGGCGAGCGCGGGCACGCCGAGCAGACCGGCTCCGGCGGCGGCGCCGACGGCTCCCGCTGCTCCCAGCAGGCCGCGGCGGGAGATCCGTGCCTCGTTCATCTGCTTCCTCTCTGCGCACGAGTGAGGCGCCCCTCCCGCCGGGGAGGGACGCCTCGGTTCTCAGTGGGCGATCACAGCGCGGTGCAGGTCACCGGCGACGGGATCGGGTTGGAGCTGTTGTTCCAGGAGGCGTTGAAGCCCGCTGTCGTGCTGGTGGTGGGCGCGAGCGCGCCGTTGTAGCCCTCGTTGACGGCCTGCACCGCGGACCCGGTCTGGGTCCTGATGCCGCCCCACATCTGCGAGATCACCTGTCCGGCGGTGAAGGTGAAGTTGACCCGCCAGCCGGTCGTGGCGACCGTGCCGGTGCTGGTCACCTTCAGCTCGCCGGTGAACCCGCCGGGCCACGAGTTGACGACCCGGTAGGTCGCCGTGCACGCCTTGCCGCCCGGCGAGGACGGGCTGGGCGAGGCCGACGGAGACGGCGACGCCGATGCGCTGGGCGAGGCCGACGCGGACGGCGAGGCCGACGGCGACGCGGAGGTCGACGCCGACGGGCTCGGCGGCGGGCTCGACGGCGTCACCGTGGCGTCGCCGTAGATGATGCCGCGGCCGTTGGTGCCCAGGTAGACGCGGCCGTAGGTGCGGGGGTCACCGGTGATGGCGTCACCGGCGTTGCCGTACTGGTGCTGCGCGTCGTTGATGCGGACCCAGGTCGCGCCGACGTCGTTGGAGCGGTAGACGCCGCGTACGCCGTCGATGGTGGCCATGGTGTAGACCGCCATGTTGGTGCGGCCCGGCGCCGCCTTGCCGAAGCCGATGCCGACCCCGCTGGCCGATGCGGCGAACTTGGTGAACGACGTGCCGGAGTTCGTCGACCGGTAGACGCCGGTCTCCCCGGCCAGCCAGATCTCACCCTCGACGCCCGGCATCGCCTTGAAGTTGCCGGTCGCGCCCAGCCCGGTGGCGGTGCTGGTGAAGCTCTGCCCGCCGTTCGTGCTCACGTAGAACGTGCCGTTGTAGAGGGCGTAGAACTTGTTCGGGTTGACCCGGTCCGACTCGACCTTGGCCGTGGCGGGCGCGCCGCTGGCCTGGCTGAAGCCGCCGCCGAAGCTGGTGGCGTAGAAGACGCCGTTGGCCTCGGTGCTCCACACCACGCGGGTGCCGTTGGCGTTCAGCGCGACGGTGCCGCCCTGCGCGCCGCTCGGCGAGCTGCCGGACCACCAGTTCGCGCCGCCGTCGCTGGAGACGCCGATGTTGGTCTGCCCGTTGGCCGTGCGCGCGCCCTTGCCGACCCGGACCACGTAGCTCGGGTTCAGCTCGGCGTAGTCGAGGCTGTTCGTGCTGCCGAAGTACGGCATGTCGAACATGTCCGGGACCACGTCGAGGCTGGTGTGCCGGAAGCCGCCGATGTCGCCGACGCCGGAGATCAGCGGCGAGGTCCCGGTCGGCGGGCTGATCAGGTCCAGCACCGCGGTCTCCTCCAGGCCCTTGATGAACGGGCTCAGCGCCACCGTGCCGCCGGTGTCCAGGGCGGTGAGGTTGGTGGTGCCGTAGATCGTCGCGCCGGTGCCGAACAGCATGCGGTTGGCGTTGAACGGGTCGATCTCCAGCGCCTCGGTCATCCAGCCCAGTTTCGGCGACTGCTCGGGGGCCGACTTCTGCTCGTTGAAGTCCAGCCACGGCACACCGGAGATGTTCAGGGTGTACCGGTTGGTCCGGTTCGGCCAGGCGTAGTCGTAGAACTGCCGCCAGGTCGCGCCGCCGTCGGTGCTGCGCCAGATGAACGTGTCCGGATACCAGGAGCTGTAGCCGGTGACCATCAGCGTGTTCGGGTTCTGCCTGTCGACCGACAGGCCGGAGTACCCGAAGTAGTTGTTGCTGGTGTCGCTGGACGGGACCGGGCTGATCTGGGTCCAGGTGCCGGTGGACAGCTGCATCTTCCACACGTCGCCGTGGCCGCCGTCGTACGGGCCGCCCTTGTCGCTGGTGGTGATGTACAGGTAGCCGCCGGCGATCTCACCCTGGTGCGCCAGGTAGCCGGTGGGCTGGCCCGCGACGCGCTCCCAGCTGGTGCCGCCGTTGAGGCTGCGGTACACGGTGTTCTGCAGGTCCGCGACACCGACGTAGATGGTCTGCGTGGTGTTGCCGGCGGTGCCGGTGGACTTGTCGAACGTGACCCAGCCGATGCCCTGGCTGAAGTTCAGGTAGTTGTTGGTGTCGGCCGGGTCCTGCACGTAGTTGCCGGCGTTCGGGAAGTTGGTGACCTTCGCCCAGGTCACGCCCGAGTCGGTGCTGCGCCACAGGCCGTTGCCGGCCTCCGCGCCGAAGTAGAGGGTGCTGTTGCGGTTCGGGTCGATCGCGAGCCGCTCGCCCATGCCGCGGCCGGGCATGTTGCCGCCGACCTTGAACGGCAGTGCGGTGGCGGCCCAGGTGGCGCCCTTGTCGGAGGAGCGCAGGATGGCGCCGTTGTTCGGGTCCCAGCTGTTGAGGTACATGCCGACCGCGGCGTACACCTTGCTGGTCTGCACCGGGTCGGTGGCGATGCTGAGCACGCCGTTGTAGTTCCAGTGGTCCCAGCCCGCGAAGTCGAGCAGGGGGATCCAGCTGCTCGTGGACTGGTTCCAGCGGTAGGCGCCGCCGATGTCGGTGCGGGCGTAGATCAGGTTCTGCTCGGTCGGGTTGAAGACGATGCCGGGCACGAACCCGCCACCGTCGATGCGGACGTTCTTCCAGGTGTACGGCTCGGACGCGGCCGCTGCGGCCGGGGTGCCCCCGGCCAGCTGGGTGACGACCGCCAGCGCACCGGCCGTCAGCGTGGCGGCGAGGGTGCCGGCGAGGGTACGGGTTCTTCGGGCACGGGGTTGCATCTGTGGCACTCCAGTGGGGGACGGTGCCGCTGGCGCACAGGTAGCGGGGGCGGGCCCGGGCAGTGTTCACCGCCGCACCGCCTGTGCCGGCAACGGCGACAGAACGTGCGAATGCGTGGCGCGGGACTGCCCTCGGTTGCGCGCACCGGTCCCGTGGAGAGGTTCACACGGCCGTCACAGGCATGTCAATAGTTTAATGTGCCAACGAACTAGTGTCCGATGTGCCCGGTCGGCGGGTGCGTGCGGACCCGCCGCGCTTAGATCACATAGGAGACAATGGTTAGGTGCGGCTTGCCCGGCCGTTGTAAGGTCTGCCCGCGATCCCTCAACCTCTCCGGAGCTCGATCATGAGTGAATACACCCCCCAGGTGAACCTGGTCAGCCGTACCGGCGCCGGCGTGGTCGGCGGTGTCGCCGGCGGCCTGTTCCTGGCCCTCGCGCTGCAGATCACCGGTCACATCAAGCCGTACGCCCAGCTCGTCGGCGAGGTCGAGGCCTCGACCGCATGGGTCATGGTGCTGATGGTCGCGGGCGCGGCCGGCGGCCTGTTCGGCGCGTTCGTCGGCAAGTTCATCCGCGGCCAGATCATCCCCGCGGTCGGTGTCGGCCTGGTCTGGGGCATGATCACCTGGCTGGTCCTGGCGATGCTGATCCTGCCGCTGTTCGGCGACGGTTCCGTCTTCGGCATCAAGGAGGCCGGGGGCATCGTCATCCTCGGCGTCTACGTCGTCTTCGGCGTCGTCACGTCGATCGTGTACGCCATCGCCGGCCCGCGCCGCCGCCACTACTACCGCCGCCGCCGCGAGGTCGGCTTCGTGATGGCGATGCCGTCGCTCCGCCGCCGTCGCCGCAGCCGCCGCTCCGACGCCGACCTCGTCGAAGAACTCGAAGACTGACCCGAAGGAAGGGCACCTTCACAACGCTATGCGTTGTAGAAGGTGCCCTTCTTAACGTCTAGAGGGTGCGGGCGATCTCGGCGAGCACGTCGGAGGGGACCTCGACGACGGTCTCGTGCGCCGGGATGTCCAGCTGGCGCAGGGCCTCCGGGTCGGTGACCCGCCACCCCTGGACCACGAACGTGTCCCGGTCGGTGCGGTACAGCGACGGGCAGTTGGTGTCCCCGGACAGCACTGTCTTGCGGATGAACGTGAGCTGCACTGGTCCCCCTGGCTAGACGGCACGGGCGCGTGTCAGCTTAGCGAAGAGAATGGTGCAAATCGCGCAAGGCGGCCGGAGTCTCCGCCGGGTGCGTCACCCCCGGCGCACCGCCCACAGCGCCGCCTCGGTCCGCGAGGCCGAGCCCGTCTTGCGCAGCAGGTTGGACACGTGCACCGCGACCGTCCGGATGGAGATGTCCAGGGTCCGGGCCATCTGCTTGTTGGACATGCCGGCCGCCAGGCAACTGAGCACCTCCTGCTCGCGCGCGGTCAGTTCGGCCGCCTCCGGTGCGGAGGCCGGCCGCAGGTGGCCCGGCATCGGCTCGTCGAGCAGCGCCTGCGGCCCTCGCCCGGCCGTCGTCGCGAGCAGTTCGACCAGCCAGTACGGGTTGCCGCCGGTCCGCTCGCAGACCGCCCCGGCCAGGTGCTCGGGGATCACGCCGTGCACCTGAGTGACGATCTCCGCCACGTCGGCCGGTCCCAACGGGCCCAGGTGCTGGCGGATCGCCCCGCGCGCGCCTGACAGCCGGGCGAGCGTCCGGGCAACCAGCTCCGGCGAGTCCGCCGCGTCCGGTGGGCGGCTGGTCACCAGGATCAGCACCGGCAGATCGGGCGCGGCGGCCAGCTCGCCGACCAGATTGAGGCTGGCCGGGTCCAGCGCGTGCAGATCCTCCACCACCAGCACCGCGGGGCCCGTGCCGACCAGCGCCCGCACGGTACGCACCGCGAGCCGCAGCAGCGCGCCGGGCGCATACCGCTCGCTCGGCGCATGCGGGTCCTGCGCCAGCCAGGCCAGGCCGTCGGCGGGCACCGGCAGATCGCGGGTGTCCCGGCCGCTGAGCACGGCCGCCAGCCAGTCGTACGGGGCCGGCGTATGCAGCCGCGCCACGCCGTACAGCACCGCGTCCGGGGCCGGGTCGAACGCCGCGAGCGCGCTCGCGATCAGGCGCGACTTGCCGATGCCGGCCGCGCCTGTGATCGACACCACGGCAGCCGGTGCGGGGCCGCCCTGGCGGACGTGCGACCACCGCCGGACGAGCTCCGCCAGCTCGGCCGCGCGTCCGACCATCGGCACCGGCGTCATCGGTTCACCATACGTACCAACGTCACGGGCACTCCTGCTGACCTGCATGCCCTCGCCACCGGGGCGGCTCGGACATCCCGATCCCGGTCGGCGAGCGGTGTCCGCGTATGCCGGACCGGTATGCGCAGACACGCCGTGGTCGCCGTCCCCGGACAGAACCGAGCCGGTTCAGACCGCCGGCCGACGGCTGTCGTCCGAGAAAGAAGCAGCTCAGACCGGATATGCGGGGCATCGCTCGGGTTGCCGGGAGGACCCGGCGGCCGACGGCCGGCAGGGATAAGTACTACTGCTTAAAGACAAACCGCGTCTCAGTAGGCAGGCTATGCACCATGACCCTGAGCCTGCACGCCGTCGCCCGCACCGATGCCGGACTCGTCCGTGAGAACAACGAGGACTCGGCATTCGCGGGCAGGCGTTTCGTGGCGGTGGCCGACGGCGTCGGCGGCTCCCCGTCGGGCGAGGTGGCCAGCCGGATCGTCATCGAGACCCTGTCGCCGCTGGAGCAGGACGGCACCAGGCACGGGGCGGACGTACTGCTGGCGGAGCTCGCGGTGGCCAACCGCCGGATCCGTGCGGCCATCGAGGCCGAACCCGCGATCGACGGGATGGGCACGACGCTGACCGCCGTGCTGCTCGGCCCCGACAACGCGACGCTGCTGCACGTCGGCGACTCCCGGGCCTACCTGGTGCGCGGCGGCAGGCTGCGCCAGCTGACCGTGGACGACACGCTGGTCCAGGCGATGGTCGAGCGCGGCCTGCTCGCCCCGGAGGAGGTGCGGCACCACCCGCACCGCTCGATCATCACGCAGGCGGTGCAGGGTCGCGAGTTCACCCCGACCGTCACGACGCTGACCCTGGAGATCGGGGACCGGCTGCTGTTGTGCAGCGACGGCCTGTCCGACATCGTCACCGACGAGGCGCTGGCCGAGGTGCTGGGCGGGTACACCGACGCGGAGGCCATCGCCGAGCGCCTGATCAAGCTGGCGCTCGCGGCGGGCGCACCCGACAACGTGACCGTGGTCGTCGCCGACGTGACGGCGTACGCCTTCTGACGTCCGCCCGGCACCGGGCGAAGATCAAAAGGCCCTCTCCGGTGCTCCGGGAGGGCCTTTGACGTGGGCGTTGGTGGGCCGCCAGGGACTCGAACCCTGAACCTACGGATTAAAAGTCCGCAGCTCTGCCATTGAGCTAGCAGCCCTCGACCGCTCAGGCTACCGGATCGTCCGCTTCGGGTCGTGGGGTATAGGTCCCGACTCGGCGTAGCGCGGCCGGGACACGGACGTGCCCGACGTCGACCGGCGGGGTCGGCCTTCTCCTGCCGGCTTCGCGGATTCCATAATCAACTTAGTCACTATTCATCGGGTAGACTGTCATTCACGCCGGTGGCGCACGTCCCGTTCGAGACGGCAGGCGAACCGGTCCCGGCAGGGGCAAGGACAGGTCGGCCGGCGAGACAGCCGGCCGCGTTCCGTTTCCGATCGGTGCGCCGAGCCGACACCGGATCGTCCGCCACCGAGCAGGCGGCGGAGCGGGCATGTTCCGCACCCGCTGACTGATGCATCGGAGATGCGAGCATGTCCCCCAGCAAGGCTGCCACCCGGACTCCCGCCTATCAGGGACCCGCCGCCCCCGATCGCCGCTTGGCCAGCTTGTTCGCACCGCGTTCGACGAGGATAGCCGCGTCGACCGTCACCCGGGTCTGCATGATCGGCGCCTACCGCCCGGACCAGCCGGGTGTGTCCACGTACACCGACACGCTGCGCGCGGCGCTGTGCGCCGAGAGTCCAGACCTGACGGTGGACGTCCTGCGTACCGGGGACGGCGCCGAGCCCGACGACCGCGCCGAGGTCGTGCACCGCGTGTCCGGCGCGGCGGAGGCCGCACGGACGGCGGCCGTGGTCATGAACGGCTACGACGCGGCGATCATCCACTTCGCCCGGGACGCCTACGGGGGCGACGAGGGCGGCCAGGTGCTCGACGTCCTGCAGTGGGTCACCGTGCCGGTGATCGTGGTCATGCACGACGTGCATCTGGAGCCGAACCCGCAGCAGCGCTTCATCGTGGAGATGCTCACCTCCTCGGCCGACGCGGTCGTGGCCCTGTCGGAGACGGGCCGGCGCGTCCTGCTGGACGACTACCGGGTGGAGCCGCGAAAGCTGATGGTGATCCGCCACGGCACCGCCGCCGCAGCGCAACCGGCTGTCCCGGCGGCGCGATCCACGATCCTGACCTGGGGCCGCCTCGGTCCGAAGACCGGGATCGAGCTCGGTATGGCGGCGCTGGCGCTGATGAACGAGGTGCGCCCCCGATATGTCGTGGCCGGCCCGCTGGACCCGGCGCTGAGCCCGGCCGACGGCGCCGCGTACCGGCTGTCGCTGACCCGGCTGGCCTCGAAACTCGGTGTGGCCGACCGGGTCGAGTTCGCGATCGGCCACCTCGCGGGTGAGCCGCTGCGCGCGTTGGTCGAGTCCGCGGACGTGATCCTGCTGCCGCGCGACCACGAAGACCGTGCCGCGTCGGCGGTGCTCGCCGAGAGCATCGCGGCGCGGCGACCGGTAGTCGCCACGGCCTTCCCGCACGCGCTGGAGATGCTGGGCGACGGGCGCGCGGGCCGGGTGGTGCCGCATGCCGATCCGTCGGCGATGGCGGAGGCGGTGAGCCGCATCCTGACCGAGCCGGAGCTGCGCGACGCGATGGTGGCGCACAACGCGGCGACGGGCCTGGCCACGACGTGGCCCTTGATCGCAGGACAGTACAGCCAGCTGATCGGCGCGATGCTCCGCCGGCCGGCGGCGTCGCGCAGGTAGGGGTCGACCGGGCTGCTGGTCCGCGCCGGAGAAATGTCCCGGCGCCGGGCCCGCGGCGGTCGGCACGCCGTGGCTCCGGTGCGGTCCCGACAGGGTTCGCCGGATGCTCAGCCGGGCTGATGTTGGGAGCGCTTCCAATCAGGATCGTAGACGTCGGCGACGGTTCTGGAAAGCCCTGCGCCCGTTGATATCGCGGGAACACCGAGCGTGACCGCCGTTTGCCAGGCAAATCGACATCGGGTGTTGTGTGCACGTTACGACTGTGCAAACATGGGGCCCGTTCGCATATGGGAGCGTGCCCACGCGATCTTGCCGCCGAGGGCACCCGGGTCACCGGGACGGCGGAGGTACCACCGGAGCGATCCGGTCGATCATGTCGCGCCCGCCGGGCCGGGCGTACGTACCACCTGCGACCCTCTGCGCGGCCATCCCCTCCGGCCGTGGCCGCGGGTCGACACCGTGCCCTGACCGGGCACGGTCACCGCCCAA
The DNA here is from genome assembly GCF_007483665.1 of Catellatospora sichuanensis. GTDB lineage: Bacteria > Actinomycetota > Actinomycetes > Mycobacteriales > Micromonosporaceae > Catellatospora > Catellatospora sichuanensis. Next base: position 186,946 of record NZ_VIQO01000013.1, on the reverse strand, counting down.
GGAGATGGTATGAAATTCCCGATCCGGCTGTCCGGACGGCGCAAGCTCGTTGCGCTGACCGGCGCGAGCACCCTCGTGGTCGCCGGCCTCATCACGATTCCCGCGACCATGGCGCACGCCGCTCCCGGCTGCGACATCACGTACACCACGAACGACTGGACCGAGGGCGCCGGCACCGGCGGCTTCACCGGCACCGTGGTCGTCAAGAACACCGGTGACGCGATCACCAGTTGGACCCTGAAGTTCGCCTTCCCGGGCGGGCAGACGTTCACCCAGGGCTGGTCGGCGAACTGGACCGCTTCGGGCGCCAACGTCACCGCGACCAACCTGCCCTGGAACGGCGCCCTCGGCACCGGCGCGTCGACCAGCCTCGGCTTCAACGGCCGGTGGACCGGCAGCAACCCGAAGCCGACCGCGTTCACCCTGAACAACGTCGCGTGCACCGTCGGCGGGGTCACCCCGACCGCGAGCCCCAGCACCCCGGCCAGCCCGAGCGCGTCGCCGAGCACCCCGGCCAGCCCGAGCGCCAGCCCGAGTGCGCCGGCCAGCCCGAGCGCGTCGCCGAGTGCGCCGGCGAGCCCGAGCTCCAGCCCGACCGTGCCCGGTGTGAAGGTCGACAACCCGTACTCGGGGGCTCGCGGCTACGTGAACCCGGAGTGGAAGGCGAAGGCGGAGTCGGTGTCCGGCGGCAGCCGGGTGTCGAACACGTCGACCGCCGTGTGGCTGGACCGGATCGCGGCGATCGCGGGCACGTCGGGCAGCAGCTCGAACGGCTCGATGGGCCTGGCCGACCACCTGGACGCGGCACTGGCGCAGTACAACGCCGGCAGCGGCCCGCTGACCGTCCAGTTCGTGATCTACAACCTGCCCGGCCGTGACTGCGCCGCCCTCGCCAGCAACGGCGAGCTGGGCGTGGACGAGCTGCCGCGGTACAAGTCGGAGTACATCGACCCGATCGCGGCGATCATGGGTCAGTCGAAGTACGCGGCGCTGCGCATCGTGGCGATCATCGAGATCGACTCGCTGCCGAACCTGGTGACGAACCTGAACATCGCCAAGTGCCAGACCATGAACAACAACGGCGGCTACGTCAAGGGCATCGGGTACGCGCTGAACAAGCTGGGCGCGATCTCGAACGTCTACAACTACATCGACGCCGCGCACCACGGCTGGATCGGCTGGGACACCAACTTCGGCCCGTCCGCGCTGAAGTTCAAGGAGGCGGCGACCGCCGAGGGCAGCACCGTGGACAAGGTGCACGGCTTCATCGCGAACACCGCCAACTACTCGACCCTGGTGGAGCCGTACTTCACCATCGGCACCTCGGTGAACGGCACCTCGATCCGGCAGAGCAAGTGGGTGGACTGGAACCAGTACGTCGACGAGCAGTCGTTCGCGCAGGCTTTCCGGACCCGGCTGGTGTCCGAGGGCTTCCCCTCGAACATCGGCATGCTGATCGACACGTCCCGCAACGGCTGGGGCGGTTCGGCGCGGCCGACGGCGGCGAGCACCTCGACCGTGGTCGACACGTTCGTCAACCAGTCGCGTATCGACCGCCGCATCCACGCCGGCAACTGGTGCAACCAGTCCGGCGCGGGCATGGGCGAGCGTCCCCGGGCCAACCCGGCGACCGGCATCGACGCCTACGTGTGGGTGAAGCCCCCGGGCGAGTCCGACGGTTCGTCGTCGCTCATCCCGAACAACGAGGGCAAGGGCTTCGACCGGATGTGCGACCCGACCTACACGGGTAACGGCCTCAACGGCAACAACCTGACCGGTGCCCTGGCCAACGCCCCGATCTCGGGCGCGTGGTTCTCGGCCCAGTTCGCCGAGCTGATGGCCAACGCCTACCCGCCGCTCTCCTGATCGGCGACCGATCGATCCGGTGATCCGCCGTTCCGGCGATTCGCCGAAGGGGCGTCCTTCGCGACGATGTCGCGGGGGACGCCCCTTTTCTCCCCCGCGAAACACCGCCGTCTATGGCCCGGGTTACGGTTAAGTCGACGGCCGTCGATGTCTGCGGCATGCGTGAGGGTAAGTGTCCCCATATATCGCTGCCGTGGCCGAACCAGACACATTGGTCGGTATGTCAAAGTTCATTGTAAACATGTTTTCATAGGACAAAAGGGCAAGCTGAATGCGCACGCCCCTGCCGTCCATCCAGGATCGATGGGCCTTCGTTGTGGTTGGGCCGACGGCAACGACACGGCTGAGGAAAGCCTGCACCGTCCGATGGCGACAGGGTGCACGGGAGGGTACATGGCCGCGTCACGCTCGATCGAAATCGGATGAACAATCAACAACTGTCTAATATGCCCATCACATCGCAAATGGTGTGAAACGGAAACGGCGGCGCTGCGCCGGAGCGCAACGCCGCCGCTGCCGGGCGGACGCCGGTCAGCTCGCCAGGCCGACCCGGTCCAGGATCCAGGCCGCGACGAACGCCTCTTCCTTCCAGGCGTCGTAGCGTCCCGAGGGGCCGCCATGGCCGGCGCCCATCTCGGTTTTGAGCAGGTATTCGCCACGCGGGGCGGTGTGCCGCAGCGCCGCGACCCACTTGGCCGGCTCGCTGTACCGCACGCGCGTGTCGTTCAGGCTGGTCACCGCGAGGATCGCCGGGTAGTCCAGGTCGGCGACGTTCTCGTACGGCGAGTAGGCCTTCATGTACGCGTACACCTCCGGGGACTCCAGCGGGTTGCCCCACTCCTCCCACTCGGTGACGGTCAGCGGCAGCGACGGGTCGAGGATCGACGACAGCGGGTCGACGAACGGCACCTGCGCCACGATGCCCGCGAACGCCTCCGGCGCGATGTTGGCGATCGCGCCCATCAGCAGGCCGCCGGCCGAGCCGCCGCGCGCGATGATGCGGTCGGGGCTGGTCCAGCCGCTCTTGGCCAGGTGCCGGGCGCACGCGACGAAGTCGGTGAACGTGTTGCGCTTGGCCAGCAGCTTGCCGTCGTCGTACCAGTGCCGGCCCAGCTCGCCGCCGCCGCGCACGTGCGCGACCGCGAAGACCACGCCCCGGTCGAGCAGCGACAGCCGGGGGATGGAGAACCACGGGTCCATGCTCGACTCGTACGAGCCGTAGCCGTAGAGCACCAGCGGCGCCGAGCCGTCGGTCGGCGTGCCCACCTTGCAGACCAGCGAGATCGGCACGCCGGTGTTGTCGTCGGCGGTCGCCCACACCCGGTGCTGTTCGTAGCGGGCCGGGTCGAACGGCTCGCCGTCCGGGCCGGGCAGCACCGGCTTGCGCTTGCGCAGCAGCAGCTCGCCGGTGGCGACCACGTAGTCGAAGACCGAGTCCGGGGTCACCATCGAGGTGTAGGTCAGGCGCAGCTGGTCGGTCTGGTAGTCGGGGTTGCCCGACAGCCCGACCGTGTAGAGCGGCTCCGGGAAGGTGATGTCCCGCGGCTTCGAGGTCGGCTCGCCCGCGGTCGGGAACAGCCGCAGGCCGGTGAGGCCCTCGCGGCGCAGCGACACCACGTACATGTCGGCGAAGGCGTCCACGCCCTCCAGGCGTACGCCCTGGGTGTGGCCGATCAGCTCCTGCCAGTCGGCCGGGTCGGACACCGGGGCCTGGGCGAGGCTGAAGTCGGCGGCGTCGCGGTTGTGCAGGATCAGCAGGCGGTCGCCCTGCGGTTCGACCGAGTACTCCAGGCCCTGGACGCGCGGCGTGACCACGGTCGGGGCCGCGGTGGGCTGGTCGGCCGGGATCAGCCAGACCTCGCTGGTGATCTTGCTGTGAATGTCGAGCTGGATGAAACGCTGCGAGCGGGTCAGCTCGACGCCGATCCAGAAGCGCTCGTCCGCCTCCTCCAGCACCAGCGTGTCGTCGCCGGTCGAGCCGACCGCGTGCCGCCACACCCGGTGCGGGCGCCAGGCGTCGTCCACGGTCAGGTAGAACAGCTGCGAACCGTCGATCGACCAGGCGCTGCCGTAGAAGACGCCCTCGATCCGGTCGGGCAGGATCGCGCCGGTGCTCAGATCCTTGATCTGGAGCGCGAAGCGCTCCTCGCCGGTGTAGTCGGTGGAGAAGGCCAGCAGTCGCCCGTCGGGGCTCACGTCGAGCGTGCCCAGCGCGAAGAAGTCGTGCCCGGCGGCCAGTTCGTTGCCGTCGAGCAGGATCTCCTCGTCGGCCGGCGCGGTGCCGTCGGCCGGGGTCGGTGGCGCGGTCTCGCCGGCCGCGACCGGGCGGCGGCACTGGATGCCGTACTGCTTGCCGGCCTCGGTGCGCGCGTAGTACCAGTAGGCGCCCTTGCGGACCGGCACCGACAGGTCGGTCTCCTGGGTGCGGCCCTTGATCTCGCCGAACAGCGTCTCGCGCAGCCCGCTCAGGTGTGCGGTGGCACGTTCGGTCCAGGCGTTCTCGGCCTCCAGGTACGCGGTGACCGCCGGGTCGTCCTTCGTCTCCAGCCAGGCATATTCGTCGATGACGTCGTCGCCGTGATGGCTGCGCGTGCTCGCGATCCGCGGTGCGACGGGGGCCGTGGCGGGCCCGTTGGGGAGATCGGAAGTCATGGCGGTAACGCTACCGGCAGGCCGGGTGGGAAGGCAGCGGTGATTGCCGGAACCGTCGATGTTGACTAGTATCGAACAGGTGTTCGAATGAGCTTTGTGCGCTGCGTGAAGATTTCCGTCTCACGTGTCGCCAGCCCGCTCCGCGCGGGGTGAACTGTCAGTAGCGGCACCTTCAATTCGGTTGGAGCGAGGGATGACGGCACCGGTGCGTGAGGAATCCGAGCTGGACGAGTTGCGTCTGGGCTGTCCAGTGCGCCCGGCGGGCAGGCTGGACGCGGTCGACGGCGCGCTGGTGCGCTGGGTCGCCGCGCCGCGCGACGCCGCCGAAGCCGCCGCCCTGATGCGCCGTGCCCACGAGCTGGGCCTGACCGTGCTGCCCCGCGGCAACGGGTCGAAGTCCGGCTGGCTGGACCCGCCGCCGGTGATCGACCTGCTGGTCGACCTGTCCGACCTCTCCGCGCTCCGTTACGACCCCACGTCCGAGCAGCTCACGGTCGGCGCGGGGGTGGGCGTCGCGGCCGCGCAGGACGTGCTCGCCCGGTCGGGCCGCCGACTGGCGCTCGATCCGCCTTCGGCGCGCGCGACGTTCGGCGGGGTGCTGGCGGCGGCCGAGTTCGGTCCGCTCACCCACCTCTACGGGCCGCCCGCGGTGCAGGTGGTGGACGCGACCGTGGTGCTGCCCGACGGCACGGTGACCACCGTGGCCGACCGCGCCCGCCTGCTCGGGTCCAGCATCTTCGACCTGCGCTGGACGCATCCCGGCGGGCCGCACCCGGCCAGCCTGATCGTCGAGGTGACGCTGCGGACCCACCCGCTGGCGCCCGCCGCGGCCTGGGTGGTCTGCCCGGTGCTGCAGCCGCTGCAGGTCGCCACACTGCGCGACGACGTGCTGGCCGCCAACCTGGCCCCGGCCGCGATCGAGCTGGACATGCCCGGCGTGCGCCGCACCCCCCAGGCGGGCGGACGCCGTGACGCCACGGGTGTGATGGCGGTGCTGCTGGAGGGCTCCGCGGTCGGTCTGGCCGACCGCGGCCGACTGCTGGTGCGCCGCCTCGGCGGGCACGCCTACCTGACCACCCAGGCCCCCCTGTGGTGGGGCAAGTACCCGTTCCGCCCCGACGAGGTCGCGGTGCGGCTCTACGCGCCCGAGGGCGACCTGCACTCGGTCTGCTACACCCTGGTCGACGCGATCGGCTCGCCGGTTCCGGTGCGCGGCAGCATCGGCGTCGGGCAGGCGTGGGCAGCGGTGCCCGGCGACCTGCCCGCGGGGCGGCTGGTGTCGGTGCTCGAGACGTTGCGCGAGGTGCTGCTGGCGCGCAGCGGCTCCGCTGTGGTGCAGGCCGCCCCACCGCACCTGCGTGAGCTGCTCGCGCCGTACCGCGTGCCATAATTCGTACGCTGTGATCGACTTCAACGAGCCGGTGGGTTATCCGGCAGACGCACCCGCTTCCCAGGAGCTTTTCGACCGGGCGGCGGCGATCGTGCCCGGCGGTGTGAACTCGCCCGTCCGGGCGTTCCGCGCCGTCGGCGGCACCCCGCGCTTCATGGTCCGCGGCGAGGGCCCCTGGCTCTTCGACGCGGACGGCCGCCGCTACGTGGACCTCGTCTGCTCGTGGGGCCCGCTGCTGCTGGGCCACGCCCACCCCGAGGTCGTCGGCGCCATCCAGGCCGCCGCGGCGCGGGGCACCAGCTTCGGCACACCCACCCCGGGCGAGGTCGACCTCGCCGAGGAGCTGATCTCGCGTACCGCCGCCGAGCAGGTCCGGCTGGTCAACTCGGGCACCGAGGCGACCATGTCGGCGATCCGGCTGGCCCGCGGGTTCACCGGCCGCTCGAAGATCGTCAAGTTCGCCGGCTGCTACCACGGCCACGTCGACGCGCTGCTGGCCGCGGCCGGCTCCGGCGTCGCCACCCTGGCGCTGCCCGACTCGCCCGGCGTGACCGGCGCGGGCGCGTCCGAGACCATCGTGCTGAAGTACAACGACCTCGACGCGGTGGCGCAGGCGTTCGAGACGCACGGCGAGGACATCGCCGCGATCATCACCGAGGCCGCTGCGGGCAACATGGGCGTGGTCGCGCCGCTGCCCGGCTACAACGCGGGCCTGGCCGAGATCGCGCACCGGCACGGCGCGCTGCTCATCATGGACGAGGTGATGACCGGCTTCCGGGTGTCGCGCTCCGGCTGGCAGGGCCTGGACCCGGTCGACGCCGACTTGTGGACATTCGGCAAGGTCATGGGCGGCGGGCTGCCCGCCGCCGCGTTCGGCGGGCGCGCCGACGTCATGTCGAAGCTGGCCCCGGCCGGGCCCGTCTACCAAGCGGGCACCCTGTCCGGTAACCCGCTGGCCTGCGCCGCCGGTCTGGCCACCCTGCGGCTGGCCGACGACGCGCTGTACACCAAGCTCGACGCCACCGCCGCGGCCATCGGCCAGCTGGCCACGAAGGCGCTGGCCGAGGCCGGTGTCCCGCACCGGCTGGCCACCGCGGGCAGCATGTTCTCGATCTTCTTCGCCGACGCCGAGGTGCACGACTACGACGACGCCCGGCGGCAGAACACCGCCGCCTTCAGGGCGTTCTTCCACAGCATGCTTTCGCAGGGCGTCTACCTGCCGCCGAGCGCCTTCGAGTCGTGGTTCGTCTCCGGCGCGATCGGTGACGAGGCCCTCGAACACATCGCCGCAGCCCTGCCAGGCGCGGCCAGGGCGGCGGCGGCAGCAGAGTCATGATCGACCGTAGCGAGAACACCATGTCGCCGTCGGTTCCTCATCGGCGATCGCGCGGAGCGTGATCGCCGATGAGGACGATCGTCCACCTGCTCCGGCACGGAGAGGTGCAGAACCCCGCCAAGATCCTGTACGGGCGGCTGCCCGGCTTCCAGCTGAGCGGCCTGGGCCAGCAGATGGCGAAGGCGGCGGCCACGGCGCTGGCCGACCGGGACATCACCTACCTGGTGTCCAGCCCGCTGGAGCGGGCCCAGCAGACCGCGCTGCCCTTCGCCGAGCAGCTCGGGCTCGACGTGCACGTCGACCCGAACCTGATCGAGAGCGGCAACTACTTCGAGGGCATGCGGGTCGGCGTCGGCGACGGCGCGCTGCGTGATCCGCGCCACTGGTGGGTGCTGCGCAACCCGCTCACGCCCAGCTGGGGCGAGCCGTACCGGCTGATCGCGGCACGGATGATCCTGGCCCTGGACGCCGCCCGCGAGTACGCCCGCGGGCACGAGGCGGTGTGCGTGTCGCACCAGCTGCCGATCTGGACACTGCGCATGGCCATGGAGCGCAGGCGGCTGTGGCACGACCCGCGCCGACGCCAGTGCGGGCTGGCCAGCCTCACCTCGTTCGTCTTCGAAGGTGATCAGTTGGCGCAGATCACATACTCCGAGCCGGCAGCCCACCTGGGGACCGGAGCCGGGCGCGGGGCATGATGGGGCGCGTGACATCACGCCCCCAAACCCGCCGTGCCGTGCTGGCGCTCGCCGTGGCCGGGCTGGCCACGACCGTGCTGGCGGCCTGCAGCGACGACGAGAAGCCGCCCGCCGTCGGTGACGTGCTGCGCTTCCCGCCGGGCGAGCGCAAAGCGGCCCCCGAGGTCACCGGCGAGCTGCTCGACGGCGGCGCCTACGACATGGCGGGCAAGCGCGGCAGCGTGGTGGTCGTGAACTTCTGGGCCAGCTGGTGTGCGCCCTGCCGGCTGGAGGCCGCCGACCTGGAGCAGATCGCCAAGGACACCGCGGCGTCGGGCGTGGTGTTCCTCGGCATCAACAACCGGGACGACCGGGACAAGGCCAAGGCGTTCGTGGCCGCCCGCAACTCGTACCCGAGCATCTTCGACCCCGGCGGCCGGCTGTCGCTGCGTTTCGTCGACGTGCCCCCGGTGTCCACCCCTTCCACGCTGATCATCGACCGGCAGGGCCGGGTCGCCGCGGTGCTGCGCAAGGCGACCAACGCCGCCGAGCTGGGCCCGATCGTGCGTGAGATCGCCGCCGAGCAGGCCGGTTGATGACCATGCCTGCTGTGCGTGGGGACCGCTGATGGGTGAGGACTTCGCCGCCGTGGTCAACGGCGGGCCGCTGGTGCTGGCCGTCGCCGTCGCCGCGCTCGCCGGGCTGGCCAGCTTCCTGTCGCCGTGCGTGCTGCCGCTGGTGCCGGGCTACCTGTCGTACGTGACCGGCCTGGTCGGGGCCGACCTGAACGCCACCCTCGGCGACGACCGCACCGGCCTGGGCCGGGCCCGTCGCGGCCGGGTGCTGGCCGGGGTGCTGCTGTTCATCGCCGGGTTCGCCGCGGTCTTCGTGACCACCACGATCCTCATGGCGCAGATCGGCCGGCTGCTGTTCGTGTACGAGCGGGCGCTGCAGGTCGGCATCGGCGTGCTGATCGTGCTGTTCGGCCTGGCGTTCCTCGGACTGGTGCCCGGGCTGGACAACGAGCGCCGCATCCAGCGGCTGCCCCAGGCCGGGCTGTGGGGTGCGCCGGTCTTCGGCATGGTGTTCGCGCTGAGCTGGGTGCCGTGCCTGTCGCCGACCCTGTCCGCGGTCGGCGCGCTGGCCACCATGTACGGCGACACGAGCCGGGCCGTGATCCTCGCGCTGGCCTACTGCCTCGGCATCGGCATCCCGTTCATCGCCCTCGGCCTGGGCATGCGCAAGCTCACCGGCGTCGTCGGCTTCATCCGGCGCAACTCCCGCTGGGTCACCCGGTTCGGCGGCGCGCTGCTGATCATCGTCGGCCTCGCCCTGATCACGGGTGCCTGGGGTGACTTCGTGATCTGGCTGCGGGTCACCTTCGGAGCCGGGGAGATCTCCATATGAGCAGGCCGGTCACCGGCGCGTCCCGCCGTGCCACGACGTGCCACGGGACCGCCGCATGAGCGTCGCCGAGGCCGCCGTCGAGCGCCCGCCCGCGGACGGGGAGCCGCCGCGCCGGCGTACCCCCCGGATCGTCGCGGCCGCATGGGCCGCGGTGCGCAACGGCTGGCGGCAGCTCACCAGCATGCGCACCGCGCTGATGCTGCTGTTCCTGCTGGCCGTCGCGGCGATCCCCGGGTCGGTCCTGCCGCAGCGCTCGGTCAAGGTCGAGGACGTGCAGCGTTTCTACGCCGCCAACCCGCGGCTGGCACCGGTGCTGGACCGGCTGTGGGGCTTCGAGGTGTACGCCTCGCCCTGGTTCGCCGCGATCTACCTGCTGCTGTTCACCTCGCTGATCGGCTGCATCACCCCGCGCCTGCGCGACCACGCGAAGGCACTGCGCACCGCCCCGCCGGACGCGCCGAAGCGCCTGGAACGGCTCCCGCAGTCGGCCGTGCTCGACGCGGCCGTGGACGAGGCGGCGGCGCGGACCGCGCTGCGCGGCTGGCGCACCGTGCGCCGCGAGCACGCCGACGGCACCGTCACCCTGGCCGCCGAGAAGGGCTACCTCAAGGAGGCCGGCAACCTGCTGTTCCACAGCTCGCTGCTGGTCATCCTGATCGGCGTCGGGCTCGGCTCGCTGTGGGGCTGGCACGCCGGGCGGCTCATCGTCGCCGGGCCGGAGCAGGTCTTCTGCAACACCGTGCAGCAGTACGACGACTTCGGGCTCGGCCCGCGGGTCGGCGCGGGCGACCTGCCCGACTTCTGCCTGGAACTGACCGACTTCCGCGCCGAGTACCGCGCGGACGGCATGCCGATCTCGTTCGCGGCCGACGTGACCGCCACCGACTCCGCGCACGGCGACCTCGGCCGGCACACGTTCCAGGTGAACCACCCGCTGCGGCTGGACGGCGCGAACGTGTACCTGCTCGGCCACGGGTACGCCCCGGTGCTGCGCTACACCGACGCGGCCGGGGTGACCCAGGAGGCGGTGTCGCCGTTCCCGTACACCGACGCGACGCTGACCAGCCAGGGTGTGGCCGCGTTCCCGGACGCCAACGGCAGTGACAAGACGAAGCAGATGGCGTTCTCGGGTACGTACCTGCCGACCAAGGACGGGCCGCCGTACCTGCGCTCGGACCACCCCGCGGAGCGCAACCCCGCGCTCATGCTCACCGCGTACCGCGGGGACCTGGGGCTGGACGCGGGCATCCCGAGCTCGGTCTACGACCTCGACCAGCGACAGCTCGACGCCGGACGGCTGAAGAAGTACGGCGAGCCCAAGCTCATGCGGGTCGGCGAGACCTGGACCCTGGAAGACGGCAGCAAGGTCGAGTTCGTCGGCACCCGGCAGTGGATCACGGTGTCCATCCGGCACGACCCCGGCGAGCCGATCGTGCTCACCGGCGCGGTGCTGCTGCTGGTCGGCCTGCCGCTGTCGCTGTACGGCAAGCGCCGCCGGGTCTGGCTGCGGCTGCGTCCCGACGGCAGCGCCGAGGCGGGCGGCCTGCCCCGCACCGAATACCCCGGTTTCGAAGACGAGTTCCGTTCCCTGGTCGAGAGGTGGCAACGGTAGTGGCAGAACTGTCCGACGGCCTTCTGGTCGTCACCCTGCTTTCGTATCTGGCCGCGATGCTGCTGCACGCGGGCGAGTACGCGTTCGGCGCCCGCGGGCGCATCGCGAACGCGGCTGCCGCCGTCCCGGCTCGGGAACTGGTCGGTGCCGGTGCGCCGGTCGTCACCGAGGCGCCGCACGCCTACGCGGCCCCGGCCGTCACCGAGCCCGGCGACGGGGCCTCGGGCGGCACGCGGTCGCTGGCCGCCTGGCTCGGGCCCGCCGCGGTCGGCGCGACGATCCTCGGCGCGGTCGCGCACGTGATCACCGTGGTGACCCGCGGTATCGCCGCGGAGCGGCTGCCGTTCGGCAACATGTACGAGTTCGTGCTGTCGATCACGGCTCTGGGCAGCGTCATCTGGCTGGGCACGCTGTTCTTCCAGCGGCAGGTGCGCCACCTCGGCCTGTTCGTGATGCTGTTCGAGGTGCTGCTCGTCGGCGTGGCCGGCATGGTCCTCTACACGCCGGTCGGCCCGCTGGTCCCGGCGCTGGACTCGTACTGGTTCGGCATCCACATCGGCGCGGTCATCACGTCGTCCAGCCTGTTCATGGTCGCCGGCGCGGCCTCGATCATGTACCTGGTCCGGACCGGCTACGACAACGGCAAGCGCGGCTTCCTGTACGCCTTCGGCGGCCGCCTGGCCAATGCCGAGGCCGTCGAGCGGCTCTCCTTCCGCCTGCACGCCTTCGCATTCCCGATCTGGACCTTCGGCGTCACCGCGGGCGCGATCTGGGCCGAGGTCGCCTGGGGCCGGTACTGGGGCTGGGACCCGAAGGAGGTCTGGGCCTTCATCTCCTGGGTCGTCTACGCCGGTTACCTGCACGCCCGCGCGACTCCGAGCATCAAGCGCTCCACCGCGGCCTGGATCGCCGTCATCGGCTTCCTGACGATGATGATGAACCTCTTCGGCGTCAACATCTTCTTCACCGGCCTCCACTCCTACGGCGGCGTGTAGCCCGGGGTTGGCCGAAGGAAGGGCACCTTCTTAACGCTCCGCGTTAAAGAAGGTGCCCTTCTTAACGTTCCTACTGCGTTGAGCTGGGATTTCAGGGGCGGCTTGGGCCGGTGGCGAGGGGTTGCCGCGGCGGGTGCGGGCTTGATCGCCGTCGCGTGTCAGAACGTGGGGTCGGACCGCAGGTTCTGACCCGAAACAGCGATCATCGTTGCGGCGGCGGCGTTCACCAGAGGCGGTCGACGGGGCCGGAGTGGAGCGCGATGCGGGTGCCCGTGAACGAGTCCGCGTGGCGCCGGGCTGCCGGAGAGAAGAAGGCCGCCATGGTGACCTTGTCGAACAGGTCGCTGGGAAAGGGATCGTCGGGGGTGCCGCCCACGAGCACCGCGCCCGCCACCGGCTGCCAGCCGGCGCTCTCGTAGAAGCCCTGCAGCTCCCGGTCGCAGGTGAAGATGCCCAGGTCTGCGCCGCTGCGGCGGATCTCCTCGCGGGCGTAGGCCACGAGGTGCCGTCCGAAACCCCGGCCCCGGTGAGTCACACCCGTGACCACCCGGCTGAGGCCCCGGGCCCGATAGCTCCGGCCGTGATGCCAGATGTCCTTGGACAGCAGGTCAAGGCTCGCGATGACCGTGCCGCCGTCGACCAGCAGCATCGTCACGGGGTCGAGCGCGGGATCATGCCAGTCGCCGTCGCCGTCGCTGTGGCTGTCGCTGTCGCTGTCGTTGGCGCGGTCGTCCACCGACGGTGGCCAGGCTTGCGCCTGCTGCGCGAGTGCCTGTGCGCGCAGTTCGGGGGGAGTCTCCCGCTCCCGAAAGGTGACGATCCGCATGGAGCCGAAGGTTAGCCGCCTATCCCCGTTCAGCCTGGATCCGGACCCGGCTCCACCGCCCAGCGACCCGGCATGAGCAGGTCAGGCGACCTGCCTCCAGGGCCCCCCAACGGCGCGGTACCCCGAGCCGCCCGCCCAAGGATTCGTCCGCCCGAGCCACGACCACTTGCCGCTGCAGTTTCGGGGAAACTGCAGCGATCGGGGCTCTGATTACCGCACTTTCCCCGAAACTGCAGCGTTCCAACCCAGCGCCAGCAGGCGTCCGTCCGCGCAGGGCCGGCACCTCCCGCCGGGGGCGGCGTTCGCGCGGGTCAGGGCGGTGCAAGGTCAAGGCGGTGCAAGGTTGAGAAGGTGCCCTTCGTCCAAGGTCAGCAGGTGGTGGTGGTCCAGGAGGTATAGGGCTGCCGCCAGTCGAGGCAGTACGTGGCGAAGTCGGCGCCGGGAGCGGTGGGCACGTCGGCGTTCCAGGGGCGCAGGGGGGCGTCGGGGGCGGACTTGAGCTGGACGTTGTCGATCGCGAGCCGGGGGATGACGATCGTGCCGGGGGCGGCGGCGGGGTCGGCGTGGACCTCGACGTACTGCTCGATCTCGGCCTGGCCGGTGAGCGGCAGCGGCCGGCTGGTGAGCAGGTTCCACCGGTCGCCCCACCACAGCCACGCCTGCCATGACGGCTGGGTGCCGGTGGCCTCGGTCTGCAGGTGCAGCCAGAGCCGGTCGCCGGGGGCCACCGCGTACTGGTCGTAGAAGGCCCAGGCGCGGGTCGCCGTGTCGTAGGTGTAGACCCGCTGGCGGGCGTTGCCGGACCAGCCGGTCTCGGTCCAGCCGACCTCGAGCCAGGACTGCTCGCTACCGTGGCCCGCCTTGGCCATGAACCGGGCGGCGACGAAGTCGTACGTGCCCTGCCGCACCCCGGCGTCGCCGACCTCGATCCGGCCGAGCACCCCGGACCAGCGGCCCCGCGTCGTCGCGCCCAGGTGGTGGTAGCCGGGGCTGGGCACGGCGTGGGCGACCGGCTGCACGACGGTGGCGTACGAGCGGCACGCGTTCGGCGCGGTCAGGCTGGGCGGCCCGGTGGGTGCGGTGGTCGAGGCGGGACGGCCGGTGGGGCACTCGGGCATGGCGTCGGCGGCCGTCCCGGGGGTGCATCCGGCAGCGAGGGCCAACAGTGCCGTCGCCAGCAGTGCCATCCCAGGGACGCGGGTGGGGCGGGGGTTCACATCCGGGTCAACCGGTCGAACCGGGCGCGGGTGACGATGGCGTACGCCGCAGCGCGTCGCCCCTCCCCGGCGGAGTGACGGGGCAGATGCGAGGATGCCAGCATGGCGGCACCGCGTTTCCCGTTCGACGACCTGCAGGGCTTCCTCGGCGCGCTGGAGCGGGCCGGTGAGCTGCATCGGGTCACCACCCCCGTCGATCCGACGCTGGAGATCAGCGAGATCGTCACCCGTACCGTGCGGGCCAAGGGTCCGGCGCTGCTGTTCGAGAAGCCGACCCGTGGCATGATGCCGCTCGCGATCAACATCTTCGGCAGCGACCGCCGTATGGCGATGGCGCTGGGTGTGCAGGACTTCGACGAGATCGGGGCCCGGATCGGCGAGCTGGCCAAGCCGGAGCTGCCGCAGGGTTTCAGCGGCATGATGGACGGTCTCGGCAAGATCATGCAGCTGAAGTCGCTGCCGCCGAAGAAGGTCAGGAGCGCGCCCTGCCAGGAGGTCGTGCTCAAGGGCGACGAGGTCGACCTCAACATGCTGCCCGGCCTCGTCATGTGGCCCGGCGACGGCGGCATCTACCACAACTACGGGTTGACCCATACCAAGCACCCGGAAACCGGGAAGCGCAATCTGGGCCTCTACCGGCTGCAGCAGCACTCGCACAACACCGTCGGCATGCACTGGCAGATCCACAAGGACTCGACCGCGCACCACGCCGTCGCGGAGCGCCGCGGCGAGCGGCTGCCGGTCGCGATCGCGTTCGGCGCGGACCCGGTGGTGTCGTATTCGGCCAGCGCACCGCTGCCCGGTGACATCGACGAGTACCTGTTCGCCGGGTTCCTGCGCGGGGAGCGGGTCGAGCTGGTCGACTGCCTGACCGTGCCGCTGCAGGTGCCCGCGAGCGCGAACGTGATCCTGGAGGGCTGGGTCGAGCCGGGCGAGCGGCTGCCCGAGGGGCCGTTCGGCGACCACACCGGCTTCTACACGCCGGTCGAGCCGTTCCCGGTGCTGCACGTCGAGTGCATGACGATGCGCCGCGACCCGATCTACCACTCGATCATCACCAGCAAGCCGCCGCAGGAGGACGGGCCGATCGGCCTCGCCACCGAGCGCATCTTCCTGCCGCTGATCAAGATCCTGGTCCCGGACATCGTGGACTACCACATGCCCGAGGCCGGAGTTTTCCACAACTGCCTGGTCGTCGCGATCAACAAGCGTTATCCGAAGCACGCGCAGAAGGTGATGAGCGCGGTCTGGGGTGCGCACCTGCTCAGCCTCACCAAGCTGATCGTGGTGGTGGACGACGACTGCGACCCGCGGGACCTTTCGGAGGTCGCTTTCCGCGCCTTCGGCAACGTCGACTACGCGCATGACCTGGTGCTGACCCAGGGGCCGGTCGATCACCTGGACCACGCGTCGTACCAGCAGTTCTGGGGCGGCAAGGCCGGTGTCGACGCCACCCGCAAGTTGCCCACCGAGGGCTACACGCGCGGCTGGCCGGAGGAGATGCGGATGGCCCCCGAGATCGTCGCGAAGGTCGACAAGCGGTGGAAGGAGTACGGGTTCCCGGAGAGCTCGCGGAAGGGGTGGGGCAAGTGAGCACCGCGTCCTCGCAGGACTCGCACGAGGCCGTGCCGGCCGGCGGTGCGCCGCTGGCGGAGACGGGCCGGGTGCGCTCGTTCCTGAAGCTGGTGGCGATCGAGCACTCGGTGTTCGCGCTGCCGTTCGCGTACCTGTCGGCGCTGGTCGCGATGGATCGCACGCTCGGCCGCGTGGACTGGCTCACGCTGCTGCTGATCACGATCGCGATGGTGGGGGCGCGCACCTTCGCCATGGCCGCGAACCGGATCATCGACCGGCACATCGACGCCCGCAACCCGCGTACCGCCCAGCGTGAGCTGGTCACCGGGGCGGTGAGCGTGCGCACGGCCTGGCTCGGCGCGGCCGTGGCACTGATCGTGTTCATGGGCGCGGCGCTCGCGCTCAACCCGCTGTGCGCGCTGCTGGCGCCGCTGGCCGTGGTGCCGCTGGTGCTGTACCCGTACGGCAAGCGCTTCACCGACTGGCCGCACGCGATCCTCGCGCTGGCCCAGGCGGTCGGCCCGATCGGGGCCTGGCTCGCGGTCACCGGCACCTTCGCCGGGTCCGGCCCGGCCTGGCTGCTCGGCCTCGCGGTCGGGCTGTGGATCGGCGGCTTCGACCTGATCTACGCCTGCCAGGACGCGGACGTCGACCGGCAGATCGGCGTGCGCAGCGTGCCCGCGCGCTACGGCGTACGCAACGCGCTGCTGATCTCCACGCTCACCCATGTGGTGACGTTCGTGCTGTTCGTGGTGTTCGGGGTGTGGGTCGGCCTGGGCTGGCCCTGGTGGATCGGCCTGGCGCTGACCGCGGCCGCATTCGGCTACCAGCACGTCATCGTGACCCCGACCGACCTGTCCAAGGTCAACCGCGCCTTCTTCACCGCCAACGGCTTCGTCGGCATCGCCCTCTTCATCTTCGCCGTCCTCGCCCTCCTGGTCTGACCTCGGCCCCCACCTGCCGCAACTCTTAAAGAGTCGCGGCTTCGGGGTGCACGGGAAGGCGTGACTCTCTGAGAGTTGCGACAGGGGGTTCGCCGGAGGCGGGGTGTTGGCGCCGCGGGGCGGGGCCGGGTCAGCGGTGGCCGAGGTGGCCGGTCCAGCGGGTGAGGAGGGTGTGGGGGATGGTGGCGGCGTCGAGGATTTTGCCGGCTACGAAGTCGACGAGCTGTTGGGCCTGGGCGTTTGCGCCGCTGCCGTAGAAGCCGGGGCTGGCGGGCAGTACCACCGCGCCGGAGTCGATCAGCTCGACCAGGTGCAACAGGTGGCTGCGGGTCACCGGGGTCTCCCGCGGCACGATCACGACCGGGCGGCGCTCCTTGAGGTTCACCTCGGCCGCCCGCTGCAGCAGGTCCTTGGACAGGCCCAGCGCGATGCCGGCACACGCCGCCGTCGAGGCCGGGACGACGATCATGCCCTTGGCCCGGTACGAGCCGCTGCTCGGTCCCGCCGCGAGGTCACCGGCGGGCCAGTAGCGCAGGTCGGCGTCGTCGAGTGAGGCGCCGAGCCAGGTGGCGAGGTCCTCGCGCCAGTGCGCGTCCCGGAACGCGTGCCCGGTCTCGTCGAGGATGGTCAGCCGCGCCGCGCGGGACACGACGAGGTCGACCGCCTCGCCCGCCGCGCACAGCGCCCGCAGCACCGCCGCCGCGTACGGTGTCCCGGAAGCCCCCGACACCCCGAGGATCCAGGGTGTACGCGGCGAATCGTCGGCAGGCACAGCGTTGACACTAGCCGGGCTGATTGACCGACTGGACGCGGCTGCCTAGCCTCAGCGCATGCCAGCCCAGCCAGCCAGTGTCCGGATCGCGGTCGAGATCGTGGTGGACCGCCCCGTCGCCCAGGTGTTCGCCTACCTGTCCGACCTGCGGCACGACCCGCAGTGGTGGGGAGGCATCCACTCGTCCCGCCGGATCAGCGGCGACGGCGGGGTCGGCACGCTGTACGAGTTGGACGCGACGCTGCTGCGAGTGCGTCACCAGACCCGGATCGAAGTGACGGCGCAGGAGCCCCCGCGCCAACAGACGATCATGGTGCGCAGCGGACCGCTGCCCTACACCGCGCACTACGAGTGGTCAGCGCTCACGCCCCAGCGCACCCGCTTCGCCCTGGTCGCCGAGATCGTCGCAGCCCGCCCCTGGGCCTGGTTCGGCCCCCTGCTCAGCCCCCTGCTCTCCCTCCTCGCCCGCCGCTACTTCCGCCGCGTCCCCGCCATCATCGAAGCCGCCACCCCCGGCTGACCCCGCCCCCGCCCTCGCCCATGATCGCGACGATCTTGCGCGAACTGTTGCCCATTTGGCCGCTTTATGCGTGTCGTCCCCACAGTTCACGCAAGATCGTCCCCTTGGGGTGGGGGCGGTTAGATGGCGTATTCGCCTAGGGGGTCGGTGTGGGCGTGGGAGTACATGCGTTCGTGGAAGCGGACGAAGCGGTCGATGAGGGTGGTGGCGCGGCGGTCGTCGAGGCGGGTGTCGAGGGCGGAGAGGCCGGCTGCGAGGCGGGCGCTGTGCAGGGCGTAGAGGCCGGAGTGGTAGGCGAGGCTGTCGGCCAGGGCGGTGAGGGCACCGGTGGCGTCCACGGCGCGGCGGGCGTGCCAGAGTGCGACGTTGGCCTCGCCGGTGACGATGTCCTTCTGCAGCCGGTTGAAGGCGGTGTCCGGGTCGACGGCGAGCAGGTCGAGGGCCCCCTCGGCGGTGTCCCGGCCGTCGGCGTCGCAGGCCCGGACGATGCGGTTGATCAGCGCGTGCTGCTGCACCGGGGGCATGCGCAGCAGCCGGGTGCCCAGGTCGTTCTGCAGCCGCACCAGTAGGGCGGCGTCGGACAGCAGGTCGCTGAGCGTGCCGTCGGCGAGCACCGCCCGCTGCCCGGGCACCGGCGCCAGCACGTCGTTCAGCACGCAGACGAAGTAGCCCAGCGTCGGCAGCACGAGGATGCTCTGCCCGCCGAGCGCGGCCAGGTCGAGCCGGGACAGGTGCTCGGCGCGCAGGGTGCGCTCGACGGCGCGGTAGCGGTCGGCGAGGCCCTGGCGCACCAGGGACGCGGTGGGCGCGCCGTCGATGCCGTCCACCAGGTCGCGGCAGCTCTCCACGTTGGCGACGAGCGCGGCCCACAGGCCGTACTCGACGTCCTGCAGCAGCGGCGCGTCGGCGCCGACGTGCCGCGCGTAGTCTTCGGCCATACCGGCGCGTTTGCCCTTGACGAGGCTCTGCTCGAAGCCGGAGGCGTGCCGGGCGGCGTCGCGGGCCGGTCCGGACAGCAGCAGCATGGCGGGGGTGTTCCGGCCGGGGGCCAGCGCCTGCAGCATGGCCCGGTTGAGCGCCCCGATCAGTTCGAGCCGGCGGGTCTGGGCGTCGTCGAGCACGGGGTGGCCCAGGCCGATGGCCAGGTCGTCGGAGACGACCTCGAACACCTGGTACGCGTTCATCAGACCGGCGTGCCGCAGCATGACGGGCCAGTCGTCCTCCTCGACCAGGCCGCTGAGCATCCTGGTGTTCATGGTGACGAGCTGGATGACACCGGTGCTCTGGAGGTATTCGTGCCGCCGGGGGTTGTCCGCCGAGTACGCCCACGCGGTGAAGTCGCGGTAGGGGCCGGCCGGCATGTGCCGCCGGATGGTCTCGGTCAGCGCCGAGCACGTCGCGGCCAGCAGCTGGGCGGCGCGCCGGTTGGTTGGCATGCGGCGACTCGATCCTCGGGTCCGGCACGGGCCACACGGTTCGGTGGCCCGTTCAAGGAACGTGGTGAGTCCCTGGCCGCGGACTGAGGCGAGCGTCGGGACGTGCCGTGTTCCTGGCGCCGGGTCAGCGCCGCTGATGAGGGTACGACCATAACGACCGCCGTGTCGTACCGCTCGGTAGAGGTCCTGGTTGGACCGTTGCGGTCAGTATCCGCCCGGCCGGCTGCCCGCCGCCCGCGGTGTCGCGCCTTGGCCGGGGCCGGGTTGCGCCGTGGGGCTGCCCGGAGGGTTGTCCTCGTCGAACTCGCCCTCGCCCTCGAGCAGTGCCCGCACCTCCGACTCGCGGAACCGGCGGTGGCCGCCCGGCGTGCGAATGCTGCCGATGCGTCCGGCCGCTGCCCACCTGGTCACCGTCTTTGGGTCGACCCGGAACAGCGCGGCCACCTCGCCAGGTGTCAACAGGCGATCTCCTGTGTCCACGCCCACCTCCTTGCGTCGACGGAGTTGGTTCGGGCGCACCCGGTAGCCGCCTCCGCTGGGACGTACGCCCAATTAGAGCACCATCACTAGCTGATGTCCCTAAAATGGTCGTATGCACCTTTTGGGGGGTTCGCATCCATATGTTGCGAACCTCATTCGTATATTGCCCGAAGATGCGCCCCTCCGTGCCCATTCTGGAAGAAACTGCCTCTAAGGTGCTCTGTGTGGACGCGATCGACCGCAACCTGCTTGACCTGCTGCGCAACAACGCCCGCCTGTCGTACGCGGAGCTCGCGCGGCAGGTCGGCCTTTCCGCGCCGGCGGTGCACGACCGGGTCGGCAAACTCGAGTCGTCGGGCGTGATCCGCGGCTACCACGCGGACGTGGAGCCCAGCTCCATCGACCTCGGCGTCACGGCGCTCATCGGCATCGTCGCCGACCCGGCCGTCGACATGGAGGACGTCTCCGCGGCGCTGCAGGGGCTGTCCGAGATCGAGTCCTGCTACTTCATGGCGGGCGAGGAGTCATACCTGGTCAAGGCCAGGGTCGGCACCATCGCGGAGCTGGAGCAGCTCATCGTGCAGCTCTCGCGCACCCGAGGGATCGCCCGCACCCGCACCGCCATCGCGCTGTCCACCACCTTCGAGGGCCGCCCGAGGCCGCTGCTCAGCTGAAACTCATTCGCGAAATGCTACGGTCCGGACATGGAACAGCTGGACAGGTGTTGTGACGACGACCGGGCCTGGGTGACGGAGGCGATCGGGAAGGTCGCGGCGGACGCCAACCGCAGCGCCGACACCCACCTGCTGCCGTTCCCGCTGCCGCCGTCCTGGGGCGTCGACCTCTACCTCAAGGACGAGTCGGTGCACCCCACCGGCTCGCTCAAGCACCGGCTGGCGCGCTCGCTGTTCCTCTACGCGCTGTGCAACGGCTGGATCCGGGCCGGCACGACGGTCGTCGAGGCGTCGTCGGGCTCGACCGCGGTCTCGGAGGCATATTTCGCGCGCATGCTGGGGCTGCCGTTCATCGCGGTCATGCCCGCCTCCACCAGCAAGGAGAAGATCGAGCTGATCGAGTTCCAGGGCGGCGAGTGCCACCTGGTGAACGATCCGGCGCAGGTCGTCGTCGAGGCGCGGTGGCTGGCCGAGGACCGCCGCGGCCACTTCATGGACCAGTTCACGTACGCCGAGCGGGCGACCGACTGGCGCGGCAACAACAACATCGCCGAGTCGATCTTCCAGCAGATGGAGTTGGAGCGGCACCCGGTGCCGTCCTGGATCGTGATGGGCGCGGGCACCGGCGGCACCTCGGCCACCATCGGCCGGTACGTCCGCTACCAGCGGCACTGCACGAAGATTCTGGTGGTCGATCCGGAGAACTCCGCCTTCTACCCGTCCTACGAGTCAGGCGATCCGACGCTGACGACCGGCAAGGGCTCCCGGATCGAGGGCATCGGCCGGCAGCGGGTGGAGGCGTCCTTCCAGCCCCACGTCGTCGACCGGATGGTGCGGGTGCCCGACGCGGGTTCGCTGGCCGCGATGCGGGTCGCCTCCGAGGTGCTGGGCCGCCGGGTGGGCGGCTCCACCGGCACCAACCTGTGGGGCGCGTTCGGTCTGATCGCCGGGATGCTGTCGCGAGGTGAGACCGGCTCGGTGATCACGCTGCTGTGCGACGGCGGCGAGCGCTATGCGCACACCTACTACGACGACGGCTGGCTGGCCGCGCAGGGTCTCGACCTGGCGGACCCGCTGACCACCGTCCGCCACTTCCTGGCCACCGGCGCCTGGCAGGACTGAGCCGCCGGACCGCCCGGAACGGGACTGGCCGTCCTGCCGGATCGGAGCTGCGGCGCGGCGCGATCCGCGAAGTGGTTCGTGGTACGCGGTGCCCGTTTCGGGACGCTCAAGCGTCCCGAAACGAGCGACGCCCGCAGTGACATGTCTGGGCGTGGACGGCAAAAGGTCCCGCCCGCCGCAGCAGCGGCGAATGCGGGACCTTTCGGTGAAACAGGGATCAGTTGGCGGCGCGGCGGTCGCCGTAGGGGCGGTCGCTGCGGGCCGGGCGGTCGCCCTGGGGGCGGTCACCACGGAAGGGCCGGTCGCCGTTGAACGAGCGCTCGCCCTGCGGGCGGTCGCTGCGGAACGGCCGGTCGCCCTGGGGACGCTCGGTGCGGAACGGGCGGTCACCCTGCGGGCGGTCACCCTGCGGCCGGTCGCCGTTGAACGAGCGCTCGCCCTGCGGGCGGTCGCTGCGGAACGGCCGGTCGCCCTGCGGGCGCTCGGTGCGGAACGGGCGGTCACCCTGCGGGCGGTCGCCCCGGAAGGGCCGGTCGCCCTGGGGACGCTCGCTGCGGAACGGGCGGTCGCCGTTGAACGAACGCTCGCCGCCGGACGGGCGGTCGCTGCGGAACGGCCGGTCGCCGTACTGGCGCGGGGCGCGGTCGCCGTAGCCACCCCGGTCGCCGTAGCCGCCTCGGCCCGAGTCGCGGCGCCCGCCGCGCTGGAACCGCGGCTCCGGCTCCTCCACCACGGGCTGGCCCGACGGCTCCACGGCGCCGGTCAGCTCGACCAGCTTCGGGTCGTCGACGCGCAGCCGGTGCTCGGCGGGCTTGGCCACGCCGGCCTTCTCCATCATCGAGATGGTGGAGCGGCGCTGCTTGGGCAGCACGAGGGTGGCCACCGCGCCGGACTCGCCGGCCCGCGCGGTGCGGCCCGCCCGGTGCAGGTAGTCCTTGGGGTCCTTCGGCGGGTCGATGTGCACGACGAGCGAGACGCCGTCGACGTGGATGCCGCGGGCGGCGACGTCGGTCGCGACGAGGACGCTCATCCGGCCCTCCTTGAACTGCGCCAGGGTCCGCGTACGGACGCTCTGGGTCTTGCCGCCGTGCAGGCCACCGGCCCGCACACCGACCTCGCGCAGCTGGTCCACCAGGCGGTCCACGCCCATCTGGGTGCGCGCGAACATGATCGTCCGACCCGGACGGTTCGCGATCGCCGCGGTGACCTTGAACTTCTCCTGCGGCGGGATCAGCAGCATCATGTGGTCCATGGTGGACACCGAAGCCTCGGCCGGGTTGGTCGAGTGCGTCACCGGGTTGTTCAGGAACCGCTTGACCAGCGTGTCCACGTCACCGTCGAGGGTGGCGGAGAACAGCAGGCGCTGCCCGCCGGCCGGGGTCTTGGCCATCAGCTCGGTGACGTCGGGCAGGAAGCCCATGTCGGCCATCTGGTCGGCCTCGTCCAGGACGGTGACCTCGATGTCGTCCAGCGCGCAGGCGCCGCGCTGGATCAGGTCGCCGAGGCGGCCCGGGGTGGCGATCATCAGGTCGAGACCGCGCTGCAGGCCCAGGATCTGCCGGTCGTACGGCACGCCGCCGACGGCGGTGCCGGTGTAGAGGTCCATCGCCTTGGCCAGCGGGCGCAGCGCGTCCGCGACCTGCATGGCCAGCTCGCGCGTGGGCACCAGGATCAGGGCCTTGGGGTGGTGCGGGCGGGCCGGCTTGCCCTCGGCGATGCGCGCCAGCAGCGGCAGTCCGAAAGCGAGGGTCTTGCCGGAGCCGGTCTGGCCGCGGCCGAGCACGTCGCGTCCGGCGAGTGCGTCCGGCAGGGTGGCGGCCTGGATCTCGAAGGGCTGGGTGATGCCGGCGCGGGTGAGCTCGCGCACCAGGGCGCGCGGCACACCGAGCTCGGCGAAGCTCGGGACGTGCTCGGTGGTGTCCTCGGCGGCGGTGTCCGCGGCCTCCACGACGGCTGCGGGGGCAGTCGCCTTCGTGACGTGCGTGACGGCCGGGGCCTCCACGACGTCGGGGGTGGCGGTCGCCGCTGCGGCGTCCGTCTCGGCGGCGGCCTTCGCGGCCGCGGCCTTGCCTTCGACATCGATGTTGATCTCGAAGACGGACGGGAACAGGGCAGGGTCGTGCTGAGTCAAAGCGAAACCTCTCGGGTGGCGCATCCCCGCGCCGCGCGGCCTCGTGCCGCTGCAAGTCACCCGCAGGAACGCTCAAGGGCGCGCTGAGCGCGCCCAGAACAAAGAACAACCCGTTGAGTGTACCGGTCTTCGCCGCCACCGCCCCGCGATTAACACGGCGGTGTAGTGGGGGTCACCCCGCGGCCTGTTTCGGCGGGGTGACCCGGGTCACCCCGCGGGTGCCGGAGTGGGGCTCGGCGACGGCGACGGGCTGGCCTTCGGGCTCTCGGCTGCGGGCGCCTCCGGGGACGGCGACTCGGCCGGCCTTGGCGAAGGCGACGAGCTGGCCGGAGGGGCACTCGGGGAGCTGCTGCTCGACGGCGAGGTGCTGGCCGTCGGGCGCGGCGAGGTCGTCCTCGTGGGCGAGGGGCTCGTGGTCTGCGTCGGGTTGGGCTGGTTCGGGGCCGGCAGCGCGTCCACCACGCGGGTCGCGAAGTCGATGCTGCTCAGGCTGACCGTCGCGGGGCGCACCACATCGCCGGTGCGCGGCGCGTGGACCATCTTGCCGTCGCCGAGATACATGCCGACGTGGTGGATGGTGCGCCAGTCGCTCGGGTCGGTGGCGAAGAACACCAGATCGCCGGGGAGCAGGGCGTACTTGCTCACGGTCTTGTGGCGGGTGCCGTAGTACTGGTCCTTGGCGACCCGGTTGAGGGTGATCCCGACCGACTTGTACGACGCCAGCATCAGGCCGGAGCAGTCGTAGGTGTTCGGCCCCTCATCGCCCCAACGGTAGGGCTTGTTGCGCTGGCTGAGTGCGAACAGGACGGCCCGCTGTGCCTTGGCTGCCGCGACCAGGCCGGCGTTGCTCTTGCCGGGGCTGTAGCCGGAGCCGAGGTTCTGTTCCTGGACTTCGCGCAGCCGGTCCGCTTCGGACTGAAGCTCGGCGAGCCGCCGCTTCAGCTCCAGGAACGCGATCTCCTTGCGCTTGAACTCCTTCTCCACGGCCGAATACGCCGTGGACGCCTGCTGCTCGGCGTTGATGGCCGCGGTGAGCACCGTGTAGGACTGCCGCTCCGCCTGCTGCGCGGTGGCGAGGTCGTTGAGCACGGCCTCGGTCTCCGGCGTCGACTCGGTGCGCGGGATCAGCTGCCCCAGCTCGCCGAGCGAGTCGCCCAGCCGCGGCGGCGCCTTCACCGCGGCCTGGTATTCGGCCACGGCGGCGGCCTCGGCGGCCTCCTTGGCCGTGCGCAGGGTGTCGGCGGTGGCGCGCCACGCGTAGTCGGCCATGGCCTTGGCCACGACCGCGTTGGTGTACGCCTGGTAGAGCTCGCTGCGGCGGGCGCCGAGCACGGACAGCTCCAGCTCGGCGGCGCTGTACTGCGCCAGCAGCGCGGCCTGTGCCGTCAGCGGCTGGGTGCGCGGCTGGCTGAGCGAGCCGAACGGAAGGCTCGGCATGCCGTCGGGCTGGGGGCGCAGGCCGGCGTCCGGGATTGCGGTGATCTTCGAGCCGACGGGCGGGTCCGCGGATGCGGGCACGGCGATGCCACCGGCGATGAGCGCGCTGAGGACGGCCGAGCCCACCGCAACCTGGCTCTGCCGTCGAGCTTGCCCGCTTCGACGCTTGGACATCAGTGGCCCCGCCCTCCCCGTTGGTCCCACAGAGTTCCTACCGGAAATCAGGTGCGATGTCGACCCTTCTGTCCCAGTGGCGTCTAGCTGAACAACCGCTGTCAAGGGCAGCAACAGGCACTCTGGCGGCACGTCGTAGGCTCACTGCCATGGACGTGGGTTTGAAGCGGGAGCTGGAGCAGAAGGTCTATGCCGGGGAGCGGCTCAGCCGCGAGGACGGCGAGGCGCTCTACGCGAGTGACGATCTGGCCTGGCTGGGGCGGCTCGCGCACCACGTGAGGACGGAGAAGAACGGCAACCGGGTGATGTTCAACGTCAACCGGCACCTGAACCTGACGAACGTGTGCTCGGCCAGCTGTGCGTACTGCTCGTTCCAGCGCAAGCCGGGTGAGAAGGACGCCTACACCATGCGGGTGGAGCAGGCGGTCGCCAAGGCGCTGGAGATGAAGGACGAGCAGCTCACCGAGCTGCACATCGTCAACGGACTGCACCCGACGCTGCCGTGGCGCTACTACCCGCGCGTGCTCAAGGAACTCAAGCAGGCGCTGCCGAACGTCAAGCTGAAGGCGTTCACCGCGACCGAGGTGCAGTGGTTCGAGAAGATCTCCGGCCTGACCGCCGACGCGATCCTCGACGAGCTGATGGAGGCCGGCCTGGAGTCGCTGACCGGCGGTGGCGCCGAGATCTTCGACTGGGAGGTCCGCCAGCACATCGTCGACCACGCCTGCCACTGGGAGGACTGGTCGCGCATCCACCGCCTCGCGCACAGCAAGGGCCTGCGCACCCCCTCGACGATGCTCTACGGCCACATCGAGGAGCCGCGGCACCGCGTCGACCACGTGCTGCGCCTGCGTGAGCTGCAGGACGAGACCGGCGGCTTCACCGTGTTCATCCCGCTGCGCTACCAGCACGACTTCCACGACAGCGCGGACGGCAAGATCCGCAACCGGATCCAGGCGCAGACCACGATGGCCTCGCCGGCCGAGTCGCTCAAGACGTTCGCGGTGTCCCGGCTGATGCTGGACAACTTCGACCACATCAAGTGCTTCTGGGTCATGCACGGCCTGTCCCTGGCGCAGCTGTCGCTGAACTTCGGCGTCGACGACCTGGACGGCTCGGTCGTCGAGTACAAGATCACGCACGACGCCGACTCGTACGGCACGCCGAACACCATGCACCGCGACGACCTGCTCCACCTGATCTGGGACGCCGGGTTCACCCCGGTCGAGCGGGACACCCGCTACCAGGTCGTCAAGGAGTACGGCGCGCCGGTCAGCATGGCCGAGCGGCGCAGCGAGCCGCAGCAGGTCTGGGCCTGACGGTGGCCGACCCGCAGAGCCCGGCCGAGGAGCGCAAGGGTCCGCGGCGTGACGCGTCCGGGCGCATCGTCTCGCTCACCGACCTGGTCGCGTACGCGCTGGCCGGGTACGTCATCAGCGTGCTCGGCATGGTCGCCTTCGACGGCCTGTTCGCGCTGCTGGGCATGGGCGAGTTCGGCGACCTCACCGGCTGGCTCGCGGTGATCTTCCCGGCGATCATCTTCGTGGAGCAGTTCAAGGCGGCGGCGGGCCACCGCGGGCGGCTCGCCGTGGCCCCGGCCGCCGCCCTGCTCGCGGTGGTGCTGGGCGTGCTCGCCGTGGGCGTGGCGTCCGGTTTCCCGCCGCTGGTGTCCGGCGGGCTGGGCGCGCTGGTGACCACCGTGGTGTACGCGGTGCTCTGGCACCTCGGCCTGGTGGTCGCCGAGCGGGGCTGAGCCCAGACCGTGCGGGGCTGACCGTGGCCGGGCCCGTCCGGCGGCTACCCTGGACCGGTGAGTCCTGCTGTCAAGTACACGCTCGCCAGGCTTGTTCTGTTCCTGGCCGTCTTCGCCGCGCTCTGGTTCGTCCCGGACCTGAGCCTGCTGCTGAAGCTGATGATCGCCATTCTGGTCTCGGCCGCAGCCAGCTGGTTCCTGCTGAAGAACCTCAGGGACGACGTGACCGCCCAGGTCGAGAGCGCGGTCGACCGCCGCAAGGCGGAGAAGGACCGGCTGCGCGCCGCCCTGGCCGGGGAGACCGTGCCCACCGAAGACGTGCCCGCCGACGTCGAAGAGGTCCACAAGACCCAGGCGTGATGAGCCTGCGCACATCCTCCACTCCGCGTCGTGAGCATCGGCACGGGTGTGTATTACCGTGTCGCCTGACTGTCCCGCAGCGAAGCCGGTGCGAACCCGGCGCTGTCCCGCAACTGTGATCCCACCCGTGCTCGGGTGGGCGAGCCAGGTCGCCTGCGGCAGTCGCGAACCACGCTCTCGAGGAAGGGCGTCTCGCGGACCGGGCTGCCCCACCTGATCGGGCCCTGTCGGCGAAGGACCTGCCTCGACCGATAGGAGGATCAGTGCGTACCCGTTTCCTGTCCCGCCGCGCGCTCGCCGCGCTCGCCGCCGGCGGCCTCGTGGCCGCGCTCGCGGCCTGCGCGACGAACGACCCCGCCGCACCCGCGCCCTCGAGCGCCGCCGTGTACCCGGTGACGGTCGGCTCGGTGACGCTGCCCGCCCAGCCGGTGAAGATCGTGTCGCTGTCGCCGACGCTGACCGAGATGCTCTACGCCATCGGCGCCGGTGGCCAGGTGAGTGCCGTCGACGACAACTCGAACTTCCCGGCGAACGCGCCGAAGACGGAGCTGTCCGGCTTCCAGCCCAACGCCGAGGCCGTCGCGGCCAAGAGCCCCGACCTGGTCGTGCTCGACACCGACGCCAACAACGTGGTGGCCCAGCTGACCACCCTGAAGATCCCGGTGTACGTGGCCCCGGCCGCGGTCACCCTGGACGACACCTACCGGCAGCTCACCGAGCTCGGCACGCTGACCGGGCACACGGCCGAGGCCACCGCGCTCACCGGGCGGCTGAAGGACGACATCGCCAAGCTGGTCAAGGACCTGCCGAAGCGGGCCACGCCGCTGTCCTACTACTACGAGCTGGACCCGACGCTGTACTCGGTGACCTCGAAGACCTTCATCGGCTCGCTTTTCGAGCTGGCCGGCCTGAAGAACGTGGCCGACGCCGCCGACACCAAGGGCAGCGGATACCCGCAGCTCAGCGCCGAGTCACTGATCAAGTCGAACCCTGACCTGATCTTCCTGGCCGACACCAAGTGCTGCAAGCAGAGCCTGGACACCGTGAAGACGCGGGCCGGCTGGGCCGGCCTGACCGCCGTCAGCAAGGGCCAGGTCGTGGCGCTGGACGACGACATCGCCTCGCGCTGGGGCCCGCGCGTCGTCGACCTGGTCCGCGCGATCGTCGACGCGGTCAACAAGGTCCCGGCCTGACACCGGCGATGACGACGCTGCGACCGGCACGGCTCAATCCCGGATGGCTCACCGCCGGGATCGGGGCCGTGCTGGTCGCGCTCATCGCCGGGGTCGCCCTGGGCCCGGTGACGCTGCCGCCCGGCTCGGTCGCGGCGGAACTGCTCAACCTGCTGCCCGGCGTGAACCTGACGTCGGGGCTGAACGAGCGCGAGATCGCCATCATCACCGAGCTGCGGCTGCCGCGGGTGGTGCTGGGCCTGCTGGTGGGCGCGATGCTGTCCCTGGCCGGCGGCTGCTACCAGGGTGTCTTCCGCAACCCGCTGGCCGATCCCTATCTGCTCGGCGTCGCCGCGGGCGCGGGTCTCGGCGCGACCATGGCGATCGCGTTCCGGGCCGGGCCGCTCCTGCCGCTGGCTGCGTTCGCGGGGGCGGGAATCGCGGTCGTGGTCACCTACCTGCTGGGCGTGGCCGGTGGGCGGGACCGCTCGTCGGCGACCCTGATCCTGGCCGGGGTGGCCGTGTCGAGTTTCCTCGCCGCGATCCAGACCTACCTGCTGCAGCGCAACGTCGACACCATCCGCGAGGTGTACTCCTGGCTGCTCGGGCGGCTGGCCACCAACGGCTGGCACGAGGTGACGCTGCTGCTGCCGTACGCGGTGGTCACCACGGTCGTGGTGCTGGCCCTGCGCCGGGAGCTGGACGTGCTCAGCGTCGGCGACACCGAGGCGGCGAGCCTCGGCCTGCATCCGCAGCGTTCCCGGATGATCCTGCTGGCCGCGGCCTCGCTGGGCACCGCCGCCGCGGTCGCCGTGTCCGGCCTGATCGGCTTCGTCGGCATCATCGTGCCGCACGTGGTGCGGCTGCTGGCCGGCGGCTCGTACCGGTCGATCCTGCCGCTGTCGCTGCTGTTCGGCGCGGCCTTCCTGGCCCTGGCGGATCTGTTCGCGCGCACCCTGATCGCCCCGGGCGAGCTGCCGATCGGCGTGGTCACCGCGTTCTTCGGGGCGCCGTTCTTCATCCTGGTGCTGCGCTCGACCAGGCGGGTGAGCGTCTGATGCTGGCCGTCGAGGGCATCCGGGTGACCCTGGGCGACGCCGAGATCCTGCACGGCGTGGACCTGACCGTGGCCTCCGGCGAGTGGGTCACCGTGATCGGTCCCAACGGCGCCGGCAAGTCGACCCTGCTGCGGGCCGTGGGCGGCGCGGTGCCGAGCCACGGAAAGATCATCATCGACGGTACGCCGACCAGCGCGCTGCCGCGCCGTCGCCGCGCGCAGCTGGTCGCCACCGTGGCCCAGCAGCCCGTGGTGCCGCCCGGCATGCGGGTGCTCGACTACGTGCTGCTCGGGCGCACCCCCTACATCGCCCCGCTGGGTCGCGAATCGGCGGACGATCTGTCCATCGTGGAGCAGGTGCTCGACTCCCTCGAACTGCGCCGGTTCATCGGTCGTGAGCTGGAGACGCTGTCCGGCGGCGAGCGCCAGCGGGTGTTCCTGGCCCGCGCGCTGGCCCAGGGCGCGCCGCTGCTGCTGCTCGACGAGCCCACCTCGGCCCTGGACATCGGCCACCAGCAGGAGGTGCTGGAGCTGGTCGACCGGCTGCGCCGGGAACGCGCGCTCACCGTGCTGGCGACGATGCACGACCTGTCCGTGGCGGGTGAGTACGCCGACCGGCTCGTACTGCTGGCCGAGGGCCGGGTGGCCGCCGACGGCCCGCCCGCCGAGGTGCTGACCGAGGAGCTGCTCGCGCTGCACTATCGCGCCCGGGTCCGCGTCATCGCGGGCGAGTTCGGCCCGATCGTGGTCCCGGTGCGGCTCAGCTGATCTCGCGTACCGCCGCGATCGCCCGGTCCACATCGGCCTCGTTCGTCACGATGCTCGTCCCGAACCGCAGGTAGGACGGGTCGTACGGGGTCGTGCTGGTGACGATGCCCTTGGCCAGCAGTGCCGAGACCGCCGATGCCGGGGTCATCGACTTCAGCTCGCAGCAGACCAGCCCCGCGGAAAGCTCGGGCGATCGCGGGGTGATCACGCGGACGCCGTCGATCGCGGCCAGGCCCTCCTTGAGGCGGCCGGCCAGGGCGGTGGTGCGCTCGGCGACGCGCCGCCGGGTCAGCGCGGCGTGGAACTCGAACGCCTGCTCCAGCGCCCACAGGTGCTCGAAGTTGTGGTAGCCGCCCGGTGACGCCGACGGCGCGGGCAGCGCCGGGTCGATGCCCAGCCAGTGCGCGAAGCCCGCCTGCTCGAAGGTCGGGACGGCGGGCCGGAACCGGGCCCAGGCCTCGGGCCTGCCCCACACCAGCCCGGTGCCGCGCGGCCCGAACAGCCACTTGTGGCAGCCCGAGACGAGGAAGTCGCAGCCCATCTCGACCGGCCCGGCGTCGACCGCGCCGAACCCGTGCACCCCGTCCACGCACAGCAGCGCCCGCCGGTCCGGGGGCAGGTCCCGGTTGTGCTCGGCGATCGCGTCGGCGACGGCCCGGATCGGCATCCGCAGCCCGGTGCTGGAATGCACCCAGGTCACCGCGACGACGCGGGTGGCCGGGGTGAGCGACTTCGCCAGCGTGTGCACGATCTGGTCGACGCTGGCCGTGGCGGGCTCGGCGAACAGTCGCACCTTGCGGACCGTCACCCCGTCGCGGGCCGCGCGCAGCCGCAGCGACTCGTGCGTGGAGTAGAAGTCGTGCTCGGTCGTCAGCACCTCGTCGCCGGGCCGCAGCGCGATTCCGCCGTAGAGCAGGCCGAGCCCCATGGTCGTGGAGTCGGTGAAGTAGATGTGGTCGGCGGAGCCGCCCAGGTACTTGGCCGCCGCGAGGTGCAGCCGCTGCCGGGCGTTCTCCTCGCGGGAGTGCAGGTAGCCGACCGTGTCCCGGTCCAAGCCTTCGCGGTGCGCGGCGATCGCCGCCCGCACGTCGGACGGCGGGCTGGCGAACACGAACGCGGCGAACTGCGCCCTGGCAGTGTCCAGCAGGAACTGCTGCCGCACGCTGTCCCAGCTGTTCGGGTCCAGCGGGGCGTACACCGGCGGCGGGTTCTCGACGACGGGATCCGCGTCGCATGCGGACAGCGCGCCCAGCGCGGCTGTGGCGGTCAGTCCGCCCAGCAGCCCCCGACGGCTGACAGATAGCTCACCCATCGGCATATCGGACCACGACTGCGCTCAATCCGCTATCCGTGACAGGGGCGAAGTCGATCACGAGAGCCCCGCGCGGATCGGTCGTGCGGGGCTCTCGTATGTGGGTCAGTCGCGCAGCGGCTCCGGGAGGGGTTCGGTGTGCAGGACGATGAGGCTGGTGACGGCGCGGGTGAGGGCGACGTAGAGGCGGTGCAGGCCGCGCGGTTCGGCGGCGACGATGGCGGCGGGTTCGAGCACGATCACGTGGTCGTACTCCAGGCCCTTGACCATGCTGGCGGGCACGACGGTGAGGCGGCCGTCGCCGTCCAGGTCGGACGGTTCGAGGCCGGCCGCCCGCAGGGCGTCGAGCACCGCGGGCACGGCCGCGTCGGCCGCGATGACGCCGACCGAGCCTTCGCGGGTCAGTGCGGACCGGGCCGCCGCGACGACGTCGGCGGACTCGGTGATCTCCAGCGTGCCGTCGCGGCGTAGGGAGCGGGCCGGTGGCACCGCGACGTCCAGGGCGGGCAGCAGCCGGTTGGCCAGCGCGACGACCACGGCGGGGACCCGGAAGCCGGTGCTCAGCGGCACGATGCGGCCGTCCGGGCGGCCCAGGTGGCCGAGCAGGTCGCGCCAGTCCCGGGCTGCCCACGGCGTGGTGCCCTGGGCGAGGTCGCCGAGCACGGTGAGCGAGCCGTGGCCGGTGCGCCGGGCCAGTGCCCGTGCCTGCATCGGGGACAGGTCCTGCGCCTCGTCGATGACGATGTGGCCGAAGCCCGGCTGCCGGTCGAGCAGGCCGGTGACCTCGTCGGCGAGCACCGCGTCGGCCGCGGTCCACGGCGCGCTGCGCAGGCTGCGCGGCGGCTTGACCCAGTGCAGCAGGTCCTGCTCGGCGGAGGTGAGCAGCCCGTCGGCGGCCCGGCTCAGGGCCTCCGCGTCGGTGTAGAGGTCGGCCAGCAACTGCTGCGGGGTGACCGCGGGCCAGCAGTGGTCCAGCATCTCGGCCACTGATTTGATCTTGCCCATCTTGCGCAGCCAGGAGTCCGATGGCGACTCGGCCCGGCGCGCTTCCGCCTGCCGTTGCAGCAGCCCCACCACCCGGGCACGCACCCGCTCCCGCCCCAGGGCGTACGGCGGCTGCTCGCGGCGTACCTCGTCGACGACGCGGCGCAGCACGCCCTCGTCGATGCGCCAGCGGTACGAGCCGTCCGACACGGTGATCGGGCCGGCGGGCTGGGCGATCCGGGCCCACAGGGCGCGGTGCAGCACCTTCGCCATGCGCTGGTCGTGCTTGAGCGTGCCGGCCGCGGTGCCGTCCTCGGCGCGTACCGGCAGGTGGTCGAGCAGTTCGGCCACGGTCGCCTGGGAGACCTCCAGCTCGCCGAGGGCGGGCAGGACCGCCGAGATGTAGTGCAGGAACGCCCGGTTCGGGCCGATGATCATCACGCCGGACCGGCGCAGCCGCTCGCGGTGCAGGTAGACCAGGTATGCGGCGCGGTGCAGGCCGACCGCGGTCTTGCCGGTGCCGGGCGCGCCCTGCACGCAGATGGTGTCCTCGAGCTCGGCGCGGACCAGCTCGTCCTGCTCGGGCTGGATGGTCGCGACGATGTCGCGCATCGGGCCGACGCGGGGCCGCTCGATCTCGGCGGTCAGGATGGCGCTGTCGGTGCCCAGCTCCTGGCCGTGGTCGAGGTGCTCGTCCTCGAAGCTGGTCAGCACCGTGCTGCCACCGGCCGGTGCGGGCGACCAGCCGAACCGGCGGCGCACCGCAACGTCCTGCCGGTCCCGGGCGCTGGCCTGGTAGAACCGGCGCGACATGGGCGCGCGCCAGTCGAGCACCAGCGGTTCGCCGACCGCGTCGGAGACGTGGCGGCGTCCGATGTGCCAGCGCTCGGCACCGCTGGCGGCTCGTTCCGGCAATCCGCCCGGACGGCGGACCGCCGACGACTCCTCACCAGCGGCAGCCATGGTCAGCTTGCCGAAGAACAGCGGCACTGCGGGATCGTCGGACAGTTCCTTGATGCGCTGGGCCATCTGCCGGCCGAGCTGCTCGGCGGTGTACGCGTCGCCGGCGACCTGGTCGCCGACGGTGAACAGCTGCTCGGCTCGCTCGCGCATCGCCTTCAACGCGGCGCGGGAGGTGGTCAGGTGGGCCCGCTCGGCGGCCAGCTCGTCGGCGGGCGGGGATGCGGCGGGTGTCCCCTGGGCGGTCGGAATTTGGGCGGTCATGGCCGTCCTCTCGGGTGAGAAAGATCGGCCGCCCGGCGCTGCGCTCCTGGATGAGCGCTGTCGGCAGTGCCCTTTGGCAATCGACCGACCATGGTAGCTGTCATCGACCGGCAGTCACGTGCTTTTCTTTACCGGTGAGCTCCGAGGGACTGCTGAAGATCACCGACCCGTCGGTGATGCGGGCGCTGGCGCACCCCGCCCGTATTGCGATCATGGATCATCTCTCCGCCACCGGTGAGGACGCGACGGCCACCGAGTGCGCGGAGATGGTCGGCCTGTCCCCCAGCGCGACCAGCTACCACCTTCGGGCGCTGGCCAAGGCGGGGCTGATCGAGGACGCGCCGAGCCGGGGCGACGGCCGGGAACGGGTGTGGCGGGCCCGCACCCGCGGCTGGTCGCTGGAGATCGGGCCGGACGGGGGCTCCGACGCCCGCGCGGCCGAGAGCGCCGTGGCCGGGGTGTTCCTGGCCCAGGGCGACGAGCGGGTGCGCCGGTGGCTGTCCCGGTCGCACGAGGAGACGACGCAGTGGTTCGACGCCGCCCTGATGAGCGAGTTCGGCATCGTCATCACCGCCGACGAGCTGACCGCGCTCACCGACAAGATGGCCGAGCTGCTGGAGCCGTACAAGGTGAGCCAGCGCAACGACGTGCCCGCTGACGCACGGCGTGTCACCTGCCAGATACGTGCGGTGCCGGTCGACTGACCGGGCACGCCGCCCAGGTCACACCTTCCGCGGGCTCCGCCCGTGCGGTCGCCCGCGGAAGGTAGGCTCCCTGATCATGAACGCGGTGCAGCGTCCCCGGGTAGGGCACATCCAGTTCCTGAACTGTCTCCCGATCTACTGGGGACTGATGCGCTCGGGCGCCCTGATCGACGTCGAGTTGCACAAGGACACCCCCGACCGGCTCAGCGAGGCGCTGGTCGCCGGCGACCTGGACATCGGCCCGATCTCCCTGGTGGAGTACCTGCGCCATGCGGACGAACTGCTGCTGCTGCCGGACCTCGCGGTCGGCTCGGACGGCCCGGTGCTGTCGGTCAACGTGGTCTCCACCAGGCCGCTGCAGGAGCTCGACGGCACGAAGGTCGCGCTGGGCAGCACCTCGCGCACCAGCGTGCTGCTGGCGCAGATGCTGCTGCTGGAGCGCTACGGCGCGAGCCCCGAATACTTCACCTGCCCGCCGGATCTGACCCAGATGCTGCTGGAGGCCGACGCGGCCGTGCTCATCGGCGACACGGCGCTGCGCGCGCTGTTCGAGGCGCCCAAGCGCGGGCTGGCCGTCACCGACCTGGGCCAGGCCTGGCGCGAGTGGACCGGCCTGCCGATGGTGTTCGCGGTGTGGGCGGTCCGGCGCGACTTCGCCGCCGCGCACCCCGGCCTGGTCAAGGACGTGCACCAGGCATTCCTGCGCTCGCGTGACCTGTGCGTGGACAACCTCGACGAGGTCGCCGCGTCGGCGGCCCGCTGGGAGCCCTTCGACGCCGCCACGCTCGCCTCGTACTTCCGCGTGCTGGACTTCTCGCTGGGCAGCCGTCAGATCAACGGCCTGCGCGAGTTCGCCCGCCGGGCGGCGCTGGCCGGCCAGGCGCCGGCCCTGCCCGAGGGCGGCCCGGAGTTCATGGAGCTGTAGCGCCGACCGGTCCGGCGGGCGGTGCTCGTGCTCAGACCAGGTCGGTCTTGGCGCGCAGCTGGGTGGCGACGGACTTGGCGATCTCTCCGCCGTGCGACCAGGCCGTGCTCAGCGGGAACCGGGTCAGCACGGCCATGGTCCAGTCGTCGCCCAGGGCCAGGCAGTTGACGTTCCACTCCTTGGTGGCCTGCCGGTCGACCCAGCCGTTCTTGATGGCGATGCGGGACTGCTCCGCGGCCGGGAAGGCCTTGCGGATGCCGAAGTTGCCGGTGCCGCGCACCGCCCGCATCTCGCCGACGAGGTAACTGGTCCAGGTGGGCCCGGCCGCCTTGCCGTTGCCGATGGCATGCGCGATGCGGCAGGTGTCGCGGGCGGACAGCCGGGTGGTGCTCCAGCCGTCGCCGGCCTTGGAGTCGGTCAGCCCGCAGACGTCGATCAGGCGCGCGATCGTCGCCGAGCGGCCCAGCTCCGCGTACAGCGTGGAGGCGGGCGGGTTGGCGCTGTCGCGGATCATCGTGCGGATCTCGTTCATCCGCGTCGCGCTGGGCGTCTGCCCGGCCTCGGCGGCGCGGCGCAGGTAGTCCGCGGCCAGCCACGCCTTGATCATCGAGGCGGTCATGTTGGTCTGATTGAGGTTCGCCGACCCGACGATCTTGCCGGTCTTCCGGTCCATCAGCGCCCAGCTCCACCAGGCGCTGGTCTTCACAGTGACCAGCGCCCCCGGGTTGGGGGCGCTGAGCACGTCCACGGCCCCCTGCTCCAGCCCGGGCGGGCCGGGCTGAACGGGCACGCTGCGCGCGACCGCGGACTCCGGGCTCGCCGCGGCGCTGGGTGATGCGACGGGATCCTGCCAGTTGGCGGCGGCGGGGTCGCCGCTGCCGCGGCCGGCCAGCCAGAAACCGCCGCCGGCCAGCGCGGTCAGTCCGGCGGTGCCGGCGAGCAGCGCGCGCCGACGGGTGAGCAGCTCTGTCATGAGGGGAGCTCCGGGGGAGGAGGGCGGTGGCGGAGGGCGGGGAAGGGGCGCGGAGGGGTGGTCCGCCGGGGTCAGGTCGCCGGTGGCGTCACCAGCTGTCGCGCCACGTCGGCGCAGACGTCGGCCCCGTACTGCAGGCCGTTCTCGACGGGGTAGCGGGTCATCACATTCATGATCCAGTCGTCGCTGATGGCGAGGCAGTTCAGGTGCCAGTTGCCGTCGGCGCCGATGGCCGTCCAGCCGTTCTTGATGGCGAGGGTGCGGGCGAGGGTGTCGGGTACGCCGTCGATGATGCCCCACCGGCCGCCGCCCGTCGTGGCGAACTGTTCCTCGGGGGCGGTGGAACCGGTCACCTGGCGCATCTCGGAGAGCACCCAGCCGGTCCACGAGGGACCCGCCGCGGTGCCGTCGGCGATGCACCGCGCCAGCCGGACCGCGTCCCGCGGCGACATCTGGGTGCGGCTCCACCACTGGTCGAACAGCGTGGTGTCGGTCAGCCCGCAGATGTCGATCATCCGCTGCACGACCTCGTTGCCGCCGCCGGCCCGGTAGAGGGCCTGCGCGGCGCGGTCGTCGGAGTGCCTGATCGCGGCGCTCGCCTGGGCCAGCTCCGGTGGGGTCACGGTCTGCCCGGACTCGGCGGCGCGGCGCAGACGGTCGGCGACCAGCCACACCTTGATCATCGACTCGGTGCTGCTGGTCTGCGCGGCGTTGCGGGACGCGATGATCTCGCCGGTCTTCCGGTCGAGCATGGCGTACCCGATGAAGTCACCGGTGAAGGCCAGGTTGACCCGGCCCGCGGTCAACGACCGGCTCGGCCGGTCGGCGACACGGGACGAGGCGCGCTGCTTCGCGGCGGCGGTCGGGTCCGCGGCGCTCGCGGTCGGGGCGGGCGTGGCGGCGGTGGTCGGGGTGGCGCCGGGCGCGGGGGTCGCGGCCGGGGCGGGCCGGGCGTCGGCGGCTTCTGCGCTCACCTGGACATTCTGCGAGCCGGTGAGAGCCGTGGTGGCGGTAGGGGCCACCAGCGCGAGGACCAGTACGCCGAGCGCGGTCGTCGCGGCGGTGAGAGGTGTGCGGCGGCGCATATGGGGGTTGCTCCCGTTGACGGCATTGTCGTGGGTCGCCCGGGTATGGGGTGGTCCCGGATTGGCAGCAACGGTAGGTCGTACCGCCAGGAGCTGCCATTTCCGAGTCTTGCTCGCGCTCATTCCGGCTGCCACCGGTGACGCAGGTCACGGCTGAGCGGGCACGCCGACGCTGGTTGTGACAGTTGTTGCGCCGATGCGCGTAAAGCTGTAACACTGGCCGCATGGAGACGGGTATGCCCGGGGTCGCGGGCGCGGAGCGGCTGCTCGGCGAGGTCGAGGAGGCCGAGGCCGCGCTGCGCGAGGCCGCGGAGCGGGAGCTGGACGGCGAGGCGTCGTTCGATGCCGTGATCGCCGCCGATCAGAAGATCGAACCGCGCGACGCCATGCCCGACGCGTACCGGGCCGGGCTGATCCGCCAGATCGCCCAGCACGCGC
The DNA here is from genome assembly GCF_007483665.1 of Catellatospora sichuanensis. Classification (GTDB taxonomy): domain Bacteria; phylum Actinomycetota; class Actinomycetes; order Mycobacteriales; family Micromonosporaceae; genus Catellatospora; species Catellatospora sichuanensis. The sequence goes on along the minus strand of NZ_VIQO01000013.1, from coordinate 148,948 downwards.
ACTCCGAGATCATCGGCATGCAGCCGGAGGGCAACTGGATCAGCCGGGCGCCCTCACTGCGGCGCAAGGCCATCCTGCTGGCCAAGGTGCAGGACGAGGCCGGCCACGGGCTCTACCTCTACGCGGCCGCGGAGACGCTCGGCGTCAGCCGCCAGGAGCTGGACACCGCGCTGCTGACCGGCAAGCAGAAGTACAGCTCGATCTTCAACTACCCCACGCTCAGCTGGGCCGACATGGGCGCGATCGGCTGGCTGGTGGACGGCGCGGCGATCGTGAACCAGGTGCCGCTGTGCCGCTGCTCGTACGGGCCATACGCGCGCGCCATGATCCGCGTGTGCAAGGAGGAGTCCTTCCACCAGCGCCAGGGCTACCAGTCGCTGTACGTGCTCGCGCAGGGCACCCCGGCACAGCGGGCGATGGCGCAGGACGCGGTCGACCGCTGGTGGTACCCGTCGCTGGCGATGTTCGGCCCGCCGGACGCGGATTCCACGCACTCGGCGCAGTCCATGGCGTGGAAGGTCAAACGCTTCTCCAACGACGAGCTGCGCCAGCGGTTCGTCGACATGTGCGTGCCGCAGGCGGAGATCCTCGGCCTGACCCTGCCCGACCCCGACCTCACGTGGAACGAGCAGCGCGGGCACTACGACTACACGGCTCCCGACTTCGAGGAGCTGATGCGGGTGGTGAAGGGCGACGGGCCCTGCAACCGCCAGCGCATGGCGCACCGGAACCGGGCACACGAAGAGGGCGCCTGGGTGCGCGAGGCGGCCGCGGCGTACGCGGAGAAGAACAGGAAGGCAGTGGCGTGAACGAGCGCAGCGAGCGAACCATGAGCGCGGCGACCGCCGGCGACGAGCGAAGCGAGGAGCGGGCGTGACCAGCGACGTTCCTCTGTGGGAGGTGTTCGTCCGGGCCCGGCGCGGGCTCGCCCACACCCACGCCGGCAGCCTGCACGCGCCGGACGCGGACATGGCCCTGCGCCACGCGCGTGACCTCTACACCCGCCGCCAGGAGGGCGTCTCCATCTGGGTGGTGCCCGCCACGGAGATCACCGCGTCGAGCCCGGACGAGAAGGACTCCTTCTTCGACCCGGCGGCCGACAAGATCTACCGGCACCCGACGTTCTACGAGCTGCCCGAGGGGGTGGCCCACCTGTGAGCGGGCTTGCCGAGCGTGCCACCACCGTCGACCTGCTGGCCCTCGGGGACGACGCCCTGATCGCGGCCCAGCGGCTGGCCGAGTGGGTGTCCCGCGCGCCCACGCTGGAGGAGGACGTGGCGCTGGCCAACATCGCCCTCGACCAGCTCGGCGCGGCCCGCATGCTGCTGGCCACCGCGGGCGACGAGGACGAGCTGGCCTACCGGCGTGACGACCGCGGGTTCCGCAACTGCCTGCTGGCCGAGCTGCCGCTCGGGCCGGGCCGCGGCGACCTCGACTTCGGCTGGACGATGACCTGGCTGCTCATGCTGTCGGCGGCGCAGCTGCTGCGCTACACCGACCTCGCGGCGGGCGCCGACGAGCACGCGGCGGGCATCGGGGCGAAGGCGGTCAAGGAGTCGACCTATCACCTCGACCACGCCACGCAGTGGATGCTGCGGCTGGGCGGCGGCACCGAGCAGTCGCACCGACGGGTGCAGGAGGCCCTGGACGGGCTCTGGCCCTACGGCCACGAGCTGGCCGAGGGCATCCGCGACCGCTGGCTGGCGCTCGTCGAGCCGGTGCTGGCCGAGGCGGGGCTGACCCGTCCCGCCGACCGCTGGCGGCCCGACGGCGGCCGTGCCGGGCGGCACACCGAGCACCTGAGCTTCCTGCTGGCCGAGATGCAGTCGCTGCACCGGGCGCACCCCGGAGCGCAGTGGTGATCACCTGCGGCTCGCGCGGCGGGACCGCGGCGGCCCATCGCCGTCACGGCGTGCTCGTTTCGGGACGCGTTTGCGTCCGAAAACGAGCAGACGATTCCCGGAACGGTCCCGCGGCGCGACCCGCCGGGCCGGGGAGGAGAGCGTGATGACGACGGTACGGACGGAGATCGCCGAGATCGCCGGCGCGGTGCCCGATCCGGAGCTGCGCGTGGTGACCATCGGCGAGCTGGGCATCGTGCGCGGGGCCGAGAAGGCCGAGGACGGCCGGGTCGTTGTCACGATCACGCCGACCTACTCCGGCTGCCCGGCGATGGACGCCATCCGCGACGACATCCGGGCCGCGCTGGCCGCGGCCGGGCATACCGACGTCGAGGTCAGGACCGTGCTCAGCCCGGCCTGGTCCACCGACATGATCACCGAGTCCGGCTGGGCGGCGCTGGAGCGCACCGGCATCGCCGCGCCGGGGGCATCCGGCACGCCGGCCTGCCCGCGCTGCGCGCACCGCGGGCAGCCGACGCCGGTGCTGCAGATCAGCCGGTACGCCTCGACGCCCTGCCAGAGCCTGTGGAGCTGCCGCTCCTGCCTGGAACCCTTCAACGCGATCAAGAAACTGTGAGCACGCCGCTGTGAGCACGACCTTCCACGAGCTGACCGTCACCGCGGTCGAGCAGCTGACCCCGTCCGCGGTGGCGCTGACCTTCGCGGTCCCCGCCGAGCTGCGGCAGGCCTTCGCCTTCCGGCCGGGACAGCACGTCACCGTGCGCCTGGACGACGAGCTGCGCCGCTCGTACTCGATCTGCTCGACGCCCGCGCAGCTCCGTGAGCGGGGCACGCTGACGATCGGCGTGAAGCGGGTGCCGGGAGGCGTGTTCTCCACCCGGGCCCAGGCGCTCGCGACGGGCGAGACACTGCCGGTGCTGCCGCCGCTGGGCCGCTTCACCACCGAGCTGGACCCGGCGCGTGACCGCCGCTACGGCGCGATCGTGGCGGGGTCGGGGATCACACCGGTGCTGTCGCTGGTGTCGGCCGCGCTGGAGACCGAGCCGGGCAGCACGTTCACGGTGCTCTGCGGCAACCGCAGCGCCGCCGAGGTGATGTTCGCCGACGCGCTGGCCGACCTGAAGGACCGCTTCCCCGGGCGGCTGCAGCTGGTGCACGTGCTCTCCCGGGAGGTGCAGCCGAGCGAGCTGCTCTCCGGCCGGCTGGACACGGACCGGGTGACCGCGCTGCTCAAGGAGTTCGACCTGGCCGGGGTGCAGGAGTGGTTCCTGTGCGGGCCGCTGGGCGTGGTGCGCGCGGCGCGCGAGGCGCTGGCTGCGGTCGACGCGAAGGGCAAGGTGCACGTCGAGCTGTTCCACGCCGAGGAGGCGCCGCCGCCGGTCGTCGACGTGGCGGGCGGGGACGTCGAGGTATCCATCGTCCTGGACGGACGGTCGACCGCTTTCACCATGGACCGGTCCGAGCGGGTGCTGGACGCGGCGCTGCGCCATCGCGGCGAGCTGCCGTACGCGTGCAAGGGCGGGGTGTGCTCGACCTGCCGCGCGAAGGTGGTCTCGGGCGGGGTGCAGATGGCCGCGAACTGGGCGCTGGAGCCGGACGAGGTGGCCGCGGGGTACGTGCTGACGTGCCAGTCCAGTCCCACGAGCGAGGAACTGGTGCTCGACTTCGACGCCTGAGCAGGCCCGGTGTGACGGACCAGCCAGACCCGGTACTGCGCCGACCCGATAGTCTCGGAGCGTGAGTGTGAACCGGGAGATCGACAGCATCGTGCAGCGGGCCGCGGACGGCGGCCGCATCAGCTCCGAGGAGGCGCTGCTGCTGTACACCGACGCGCCGTTCCACGCGCTCGGTGAGGCAGCGGACGCGGTGCGTCGTCGCCGCTACCCGGACGGCGTCGTCACGTACCTGATCGACCGCAACATCAACTACACCAACGTGTGCGTGACGGCGTGCAAGTTCTGCGCCTTCTACCGGGCCCCCAAGCACAGCGAGGGCTGGACCCACGACACCGCCGAGATCCTGCGCCGCTGCGGCGAGGCGGTCGAGCTGGGCGCGACGCAGGTGATGCTGCAGGGCGGCCACCACCCCGAGTACGGCGTGGACTACTACGAGACCCTGTTCGCCTCGGTGAAGCAGGCATACCCGCAGCTCATGATCCACTCGATCGGGCCCAGTGAGATCCTGCACATGGCCAAGGTCTCCGGCGTCTCCATCGAGGAGGCCGTGGTCCGCATCAAGGCGGCCGGGCTCGACTCGATCGCCGGCGCCGGTGCGGAGATGCTGCCCGACCGCCCGCGCAAGGCGATCGCCCCGCTCAAGGAGTCCGGCGCGCGCTGGCTCGAGGTGATGGAGGTCGCGCACCGGCACGGTGTCGAGTCCACCGCGACCATGATGATGGGCACCGGCGAGACCAACGCCGAGCGCATCGAGCACCTCACCATGATCCGCGACGTACAGGACCGCACCGGCGGGTTCCGCGCCTTCATCCCGTGGACCTACCAGCCCGAGAACAACCACCTCAAGGGGCGTACGCAGGCGACGTCGCTGGAATACCTGCGCCTGATCGCGGTGGCCCGGCTCTTCTTCGACAACGTGGCGCACCTGCAGGCGTCCTGGCTGACCACCGGCAAGGACGTGGGCCAGGTCGCGCTGCACATGGGCGTCGACGACCTGGGTTCGATCATGCTGGAGGAGAACGTCATCTCCTCCGCGGGCGCCAAGCACCGGTCCAACCTGCACGACCTGGTGCAGCTGATCCGCACCGCCGGCCGCATCCCCGCCCAGCGCGACACCCTGTACCGGCACATGAAGGTCCACTGGACCCCTGCCGACGACCCCACCGACGAGCGCGTGACCTCCCACTTCTCCTCCATCGCCATCGAGGGCGGCGGCATGGGCAAGCAGCTCCCCCTCGTCGACGCCCGCTGACCGCCCCCGGCGCGCCCGCGCCGGGCTCCAAGATCGCCGTTTCGTGCCAAAAGGTGCGGTGGGACCTCGCCTTTTGGCACGAACTCGTGATCAACACGTCGAGGTCGCGGGGCGGTGGCTGATCGACCTATGGGCGGGGTGGGGACCCGGGATTACCGTCGTGGGTCGGCAACCCGGGAGGACGGCGATGAAGCGGCACGTGATCAGGCTTGCGGCGGTGCTGGCGGCACTGCTCGCCGGGCTCGGCCTCGTCGCCTCGCCCGCGTGGGCGGCCGACGCCGATCTCGCCGCATTGTCTCGTGACGGCCGCCAAGGCGCGATCGGCACGACGGTCAGCGTGCCTCTCGGCATCGCCAATCACGGTCCAGCCGCGATCAAAGACGTCGGCCCGGTGACCCTCAGCTACCGTGCACCTGCTGGCACCGTGATCGCGCTCGTGCCCGGCGGGGCCACCAACTGCCGGTTCAACGGCGACCGGACCTCCGCACAATGCCAGCTCAATACGGAATGGCGGGCGGGGATCGGCCTGCAGCCGAAGGGTAGCTATCGGGACCTCCGGTTGCGCATCGTGACCAAGGTGACCGGGCCCGGCGCTTTCGAAGTGACCTGCGGGTGCGACACGAAGAAGGCGAACAACGCCACGAACATCGTGGTCAACGGGGTAACCAAGCCGGTGCCGAGCGCCTCGCCCAAGCCGTCTTCGAAGCCGTCGGCCTCCGCGTCGCCGTCGGCCAGCCCGTCGGCGACCCCGAGCGAGACGCCCGCGACCACGGACGAGCCGGTCGCCACGGAGTCGGCGGACCCGGTCGTGGCCGAGCCGACGGAGCCGGAGTCGTCCGGGGATGCCACGCTCAGCGGGATGATGCTGATCGGTTTCGGCGTCGTGCTGCTCGGCCTGGTCGGGCTGGGCGGGGCCGTTTATCTGTGGCGCGTGCGCGCAGGTCGTGACGAGGATGGCGGCGACGGCGACATGGACGCCACACAGGTGATCCGGTAGTGCAGTGTGGCGGCCGCCGCAGCGCGTCCGGACGGCGTTTGGCAGAGTGACGCTGTGAGCCGCGCAGACCTGGATAAAGAGCCGTACGAGATCGCCGCCATGTTCGACGGCGTCGCGGAGAAGTACGACAAGACCAACTCAGTGCTGTCGTTCGGCCAGGACAAGGGCTGGCGTCGCGCCACCCGGTCCGCGCTGGGCCTCAAGCGCGGCGAGAAGGTGCTCGACCTGGGCGCGGGCACCGGTGTCTCGACCGAGGAACTGGCCCGCTCCGGCGCGTACGTGGTCGGCGTCGACCTGTCCCTGGGCATGCTCGCGGTGGGCCGCCGAGACCGGCCGCACGTGCCGCTGGTCGCCGGTGACGCGCTCGCGCTGCCCTTCCCCGACCACAGCTTCGACGCGGTGACCACGTCGTTCGTCATCCGCAACGTGGCGAACACCCCGGCCGCGCTGCGCGAGCTGGCCCGGGTCACCAAGCCGGGCGGCCGTCTGGTGATCTGCGAGTTCTCGCACCCCGTCAACGGCGCGTTCCGCACCGTGTACCTGCAGTACCTGATGCGCTCGCTGCCCGCGGTGGCCCGCAAGGTGTCCAGCAACCCCGAGGCGTACGTCTACCTCGCCGAGTCCATCCGGGCCTGGCCGAACCAGAACGAGTTCGCCAAGATCATTGGCGAGAACTCCTGGGCGCAGGTGAAGTACCGCAACCTGACCGGCGGCATCGTGGCGCTGCACAAGGCGGTCAAGCCCGCCTGATCCGCGCGTTCGCCGGACAGGGCGCGCTCCGCCGCCGCAGGATCGAGACATGCGGTACGACGAGAGCGCGGTGGTCGGCGTACTCGGCGGCGGATACGGCGAGCCGCCGGTCCGCGTCGCCGATCTGGAGGAGGCGGCCCGCCGCCGGTCGGCCGCCCGACGTGCGACGCATCCCGTGCCACCACCCCCGCCGGATCCCGGCGTGCCTACAGACCCGGATCCCGACCGGGTCCCTGAGCCGACCCCCGATCCCCAGCCCGGCCCGCCCTGACGCCGCTCCGGTCGGTCCGGCCCGCCTCGGTCCTGCTCGCGCTCCGGAGCGCGACCGGGACCGAATGTGCAGTTAGGTTCACCTAACCACTACGGGTCCTCGGCGCAGTTCTAGACTGCTCGCCGGACTGGCTTGTGAAGACTTTCACGAGCCCCGAACGAGCGTTAAGGCCGAGGTGGAGGTGAGCATGACACCGACCGATGTCGATGCGGATGTGATCGTCGTTGGAGCCGGTCCGGGTGGCTCCGCCGCTGCCTATCACCTTGCCAGGCATGGTGCGAAGGTGCTGCTGCTGGAGAAGACCGAGTTCCCGCGGGAGAAGGTCTGCGGCGACGGACTGACCCCGCGCGCGGTCAAGCAGCTGATCGACATGGGCGTGGACGTGAGCCCCGAAGCCGGCTGGCTGCACAACAAGGGCCTGCGCGTCATCGGCGGCGGCGTCCGGCTGGAACTGGACTGGCCCGACCTGGCCAGCTTCCCCGACTTCGGCCTCGTACGCACGCGCATGGACTTCGACGACATGCTCGCCCAGCGGGCGGTCGCCGCGGGCGCGGTGCTGCGGACCGGCCACAACGTGACCGGGCCGGTGCTGGACGCCGACGGCCGCGTGGTCGGCGTCGAGGTGCGCACGCCCGAGGGCGACAAGACGCTGCGCTCGCACGTGGTGGTGGCCGCGGACGGCGTGTCCGGCCGGTTCGCGCTGGCGATGGGCATCGCCAAGCGGGACGACCGCCCGATGGGCGTCGCGGTGCGCCGCTACTACCACTGCCCGGTCAAGGCGGACGACGACTACCTGGAGTCCTGGCTCGAGCTGCGCAGCCGTGAGGCGGGCGCCGCCCAGCTGCCCGGCTATGGCTGGATCTTCGGGCTCGGCGACGGCCGGGTGAACGTGGGCCTCGGCGTGCTGAACTCCTCCAAGGCGTACCAGGCGACGAACTACCGCACCATGCTCACCGACTGGCTGGGCAGCACGCCGGAGGAGTGGGGCCTGAACGACGAGGCCAACGCCGACGGCAAGATTCTCAGCGCGGCCCTGCCGATGGGGTTCAACCGCACGCCCCACTACACGCGGGGCATGATGCTGGTGGGCGACTCCGGCGGCATGGTCAACCCCTTCAACGGCGAGGGCATCGCGTACGCGATGGAGTCAGGCCAGCTGGCGGCGGAGATCCTGGTCCAGGCTCTCGCCCGACCGGCGGGCCCGGCCCGGGAGCTGGCGCTGCAGGGCTACGCGAACGAACTCAAGCGGCGGCTCGGCGGTTACTACCGAATCGGCGGGATCTTCGTGAAGCTGATCGGCAATCCGCAGATCATGAAGGTGGCTACCAAGCACGGCATGCCGCATCCCACGCTCATGCGGTTCGTGCTCAAGCTGCTGGCGAACCTCACCGATCCGCGGGGTGGCGACTCCATGGACCGGATCATCAATGCCATGTCCCGCGTGGCACCCGCGGTGTAGCGGGCCGCGGGGCGAGGATCATATCCGAGCTGCAAGCAGGCGAAACACTAGTTAACCGGGAAGAAAGGACGTAGGCAGGTGTCGCTCTCCGCGTACGTGCCCATCGTTGGGCTCTTCGCGCTGGCCGCGGCCTTCGGGCTTTTCTCGGTCACGGCTGCGCCCTTCATCGGACCCCGCCGCTTCAACAAGGCGAAACTGGACGCCTACGAGTGCGGCATCGAGCCGACCCCTCAGCCGGTCGGCGGCGGACGCTTCCCGATCAAGTTCTACTTGACCGCGATGCTCTTCATCGTCTTCGACATCGAGATCATCTTCCTCTACCCGTGGGCTGTCACGTTCGACAGCTTCCAGGGGGCGTTCGTCTTCGTCGAGATGCTTCTGTTCATCGGCACGGTGTTCATCGCGTACGCCTACGTGTGGCGTCGCGGTGGCCTGGATTGGGACTGACATGGGACTCGAAGAGAAGCTCCCCTCCGGGGTGCTGCTCACCACCGTCCAGGGGCTCGTCAACTGGACCCGTAAGGCCAGCTTCTGGCCGGCCACCTTCGGCCTGGCCTGCTGCGCGATCGAGATGATGGCCACCGGCGCGGCCCGATTCGACTCGGGCCGCTTCGGCATGGAGGTCTTCCGGGCATCGCCCCGCCAGGCCGACCTGATGATCGTGGCCGGCCGGGTGAGCCAGAAGATGGCCCCGGTGCTGCGCCAGATCTACGACCAGATGCCCGACCCCAAGTGGGTGCTGTCCATGGGTGTCTGCGCCTCGTCGGGCGGCATGTTCAACAACTACGCGATCGTGCAGGGCGTGGATCACATCGTGCCCGTCGACATGTACCTGCCGGGCTGCCCGCCGCGGCCGGAGATGCTGCTCGACGCGATCCTCAAGCTGCACGACAAGATCCTCGCCGAACCGCTGGGCGCCGGCGGCCGCAAGATGCTGGCCGCCAGGGAGGCCCGCGAGGGCAAGCCCGTGGTCGCGCCCGGCGCGATGCCGTCGAGCTACCGCTACAACAAGGCGCTGCGCGCCGAGTGGGAGCAGGCCGTCGCCGAGGGCCGCGAGGAGCAGCTGCGGATCACGAAGTGGATGGAGCGGGGGACCCACCGGTGACTCAGCCTGAAGGACTGTTCGGGGTCACCGGCACCGGTGACACCTCCGGCATGGGCGGCCTGGTCCGCAAGCGGCCGGTGCAGCTGGACGCGCAGCGGCCGCTCGGCGGCTGGTACGACGAGGTCGTGGACGCGCTGGAGGAGGCCTACCCGGGCTTCGCCGACGCGATCGAGCGCGTCGTCATCGACCGCGGTGAGCTGACCCTGCACATCGTCCCGGCGAAGATCGCCGAGGTGTGCCGGATCCTGCGCGACGACATGTCGCTGCGCTACGAGCTGTGCTCGTCGGTGTCGGGCGTGGACTACATCGCCGAGGAGCGCCGCCTGCACGTGGTGTACCACCTCACCTCGATGACCTACCGCCGCCGCATCCGGCTCGAGTGCGCGGTCACCGCGGCCGACCCGCACCTGCCCAGCGTGACCATGGTCTACCCGACCGCGGACTGGCAGGAGCGGGAGACGTACGACATGTTCGGCATCGTCTTCGACGGCCACCCGAACCTGACCCGCATCCTCATGCCGGACGACTGGGACGGTTTCCCGCAGCGCAAGGACTACCCGCTGGGCGGCGTGCCGGTCGAGTACAAGGGCGCCGAGATCCCGCCGCCCGATGCACGGAGGGCCTACCGATGAGCAACGCTGGATACGCGCAGGAGCGCGAGACGACCGAGGGCAAGGTCTTCACGGTCACCGGCGGCGACTGGGACTCCATCGTCTCGGGCGTCGACCCGATGCACGACGAGCGCATCGTCGTCAACATGGGCCCCCAGCACCCGTCCACGCACGGCGTGCTGCGCCTGGTGCTGGAGATGGAGGGCGAGACCATCACCGAGGCCCGCCTCGTCGTCGGCTACCTGCACACCGGCATCGAGAAGAACATGGAGTACCGCACCTGGACGCAGGGCTCCACGTTCGTGACCCGGATGGACTACCTCGCCCCGATCTTCAACGAGACGGCGTACAGCCTCGCGGTGGAGAAGCTGCTGGGCATCGAGGACCAGATCACCGAGCGCACCAACACCATCCGCGTGCTGATGATGGAGCTCAACCGGATCTCCTCGCACCTGGTGTGGCTGGCCACGACCGGTATGGAACTCGGCGCGCTGTCGATGATGATCTACGGCTTCCGCGAGCGTGAGTTCATCCTCGACATCTTCGAGATGATCACCGGTCTGCGCATGAACATGGCCTACGTGCGCCCGGGCGGCGTCGCGCAGGACGTGCCGGACACCGCGATCGTGAAGATCCGCGAGTTCCTCGACTTCATGCCCAAGCGCATCAAGGAGTACGAGGACCTGCTCTCCGGCCAGCCGATCTGGACCGCGCGCACCAAGGGTGTCGCGGTGCTGGACGTCACCGGCTGCGTCGCGCTCGGCGTCACCGGCCCGGTGCTGCGCAGCTCCGGTCTGGCCTGGGACCTGCGCAAGACCATGCCGTACTGCGGCTACGAGACCTACGACTTCGACGTGCCGACCCAGCCCGAGGGTGACGTGTTCGCGCGCTACCTGGTCCGGCTGGCCGAGATGCGGGAGTCGCTGAAGATCGTCGAGCAGGCGCTGGACCGGCTCAAGCCCGGCCCGGTCATGGTCGAGGACCGGAAGATCGCCTGGCCCGCGCAGCTCGCGCTCGGCAACGACGGCCTGGGCAACTCGCTCGAGCACGTCGCGCACATCATGGGCCAGTCCATGGAGTCCCTGATCCACCACTTCAAGCTGGTCACCGAGGGCTTCCGGGTCCCGGCCGGCCAGGTGTACGTGCCGATCGAGGGTCCTCGCGGCGAGCTGGGCGCGCACGTGATCTCGGATGGGGGCACCCGGCCGTTCCGGGTGCACATGCGGGAGCCGAGCTTCGTGAACCTGCAGGCAATCCCGGCCATGGCCGAGGGCGGCCTGCTGGCAGATGTGATCGCGGGTGGAGCCAGCCTCGACCCGGTGATGGGTGGGTGTGACCGATGACAGCGCCGCAGAAGTCGGTGGACGTGTTCGACGAGAAGACCCGGGAGCTGGCGCGCGAGATCGTCGCGCGCTTCCCGGAGGGCAAGGAGCGCTCGGCGCTGCTGCCGATGCTGCACCTGGTCCAGTCGGTCGAGGGGTACGTATCCCCGGCCGGTGTCGCGTTCTGCGCCGAGCAGCTCAACCTGACCAAGGCCCAGGTCGGCGCGGTCGCCACCTTCTACACCATGTACAAGCGCCGCCCGACCGGCGAGTACCTGGTCAGCGTCTGCACCAACACCCTGTGCAACGTGCTCGGCGGGCAGGAGGTCTACGACACGCTGTCGGAGACCCTGGGCGTCGGCCACGACGAGACCACCGAGGACGGCAAGATCACGCTGGAGCACGCCGAGTGCCTCGCCGCGTGCGACTACGGCCCGGTGCTCACCGTCAACTACGACTTCTTCGACAACGTGACCCCGGAGAGCGCGCTCGACGTGGTCGGCAAGCTCAAGTCCGGGCAGCGGCCGATGCCGACCCGCGGCGCCCGGCTGTGCTCGTTGAAGGAGACGGCGTTGCAGCTGGCGGGCTTCGCCGACGAGCGCGATGGCGCGGTCGCCGACGGCCCGGCGGGTGACTCCACGCTGCGCGGCGTGCGCCTGGCGCAGCAGCACGGGATCAGCCCGGCCGGTTTCGACATCAACACGCCCATCCCGACTCCCTCGAAGGAGGCGGCGAAGTGACCACGCCCAGTGCAGCCACCCTGGCCAAGCTCACGCCCGTCCTCACCAAGCGCTGGCTGTCGCCGGACGCCTGGCGGCTCGACGTCTACGAGCGCCTCGACGGCTATGCCGCCCTGCGCAAGGCGCTGGCCGTGCACCCGGACGACCTGATCGCCCTGATCAAGGACTCCGGCCTGCGCGGCCGCGGCGGCGCGGGCTTCCCGACCGGGCTCAAGTGGGGTTTCATCCCGCAGAACGACGGCAAGCCGCACTACCTGGTCGTCAACGCCGACGAGGGCGAGCCGGGCACCTGCAAGGACCTGCCGCTGATGGCGCACGACCCGCACTCGCTGGTCGAAGGCGTCATCATCGCGTCGTACGCGATCCGCGCCAACCGTGCCTACATCTACATCCGCGGCGAGGCGGTGCACGCCGCGCGGCGGCTGCGCCACGCGGTGCAGGAGGCGTACAAGGCCGGCTACCTCGGCAAGAACATCCTCGGCAGCGGGTACGACCTCGACCTGGTGGTGCACTCCGGCGCGGGCGCGTACATCTGCGGCGAGGAGACGGCGCTGCTGGACTCGCTGGAGGGCTTCCGCGGCCAGCCGCGGCTGCGCCCGCCGTTCCCGGCGACGCACGGCCTCTACGCCAGCCCCACCGTCGTCAACAACGTGGGCACCATCGCCAGCGTGCCGTACATCGTGCTGGGCGGGGCCGCCTGGTGGAAGACGATGGGCACCGAGAAGTCGTCCGGCCCGATGATCTACTCGCTGTCCGGGCGGGTCAAGAACCCCGGCCAGTACGAGTGCTCGATGGGCATCACGCTGCGCGAGCTGATCGAGCTGGCCGGCGGCATGCAGGACGGCCACCAGCTGCGGTTCTGGACCCCGGGCGGCTCGTCGACGCCGCTGCTGACCGGCGACCACATCGACACCGCGATGGACTTCGAGTCCGTGGCCGCGGCCGGTTCCATCCTCGGCACCACCGCCGTCCAGCTCTTCAGCGACCAGGACTGCCCGGTCTACGCGACCTACCGGTGGCTGGAGTTCTACCACCACGAGTCGTGCGGCAAGTGCACCCCGTGCCGTGAGGGCAACTACTGGATGGTGCGGGTCTACCGGCGCATCCTCTCCGGCGAGGGCACGCTCGAGGACCTGGACACCCTGCTGGACACCGCGAGCAACATCCTGGGCCGCTCCTTCTGCGGTCTCGGGGACGGCGCGACCAGCCCGGTGACCTCCTCCCTGCAGTACTTCAAGCAGGACTACCTGGACTACATCGAGGGTCGCAAGGCGCCGAAGCTCAGCGCCCACGCCCTGGCAGGAGCGCACTGACAATGAGCCAGGAAGTACAGAAGCACACCGACACCGTCACGCTCACCATCGACGGCATCGAGGTGACCGCGCCCAAGGGCGAGCTGGTCATCCGCACCGCCGAGCGGCTGGGCATCGACATCCCGCGGTTCTGCGACCACCCGCTGCTGGCCCCGGCCGGTGCCTGCCGCCAGTGCCTGGTGGACGTGGAGGGCCAGCGCAAGCCGGTCGCCTCGTGCACCCAGACGGTGGCCGACGGCATGGTGGTGCGTACGCAGCTCACCTCCGAGGTCGCCCGCAAGGCCCAGGAGGGTGTGATGGAGCTGCTGCTCATCAACCACCCGCTGGACTGCCCCATGTGCGACAAGGGCGGCGAGTGCCCGCTGCAGAACCAGGCCATGCAGGTCGGCCGGCCGGAGACGCGCTTCCACGAGCACAAGCGCGAGTACGAGAAGCCGATCAACATCTCCGCGCAGGTGCTGCTGGACCGCGAGCGCTGCGTGCTCTGCCAGCGCTGCACCCGGTTCTCCGAGGAGATCGCGGGCGACAAGTTCATCGACCTGATGGAGCGCTCGTCGGTCGAGCAGATCAACGTCTACAGCGACACCTTCTTCGGCGTGGACGCCGACGACGCGAAAGAAGTGCCGTTCAACTCGTACTTCTCGGGCAACACGATCCAGATCTGCCCGGTCGGCGCGCTCACCAGCGAGCAGTACCGCTTCCGCGCCCGGCCGTTCGACCTGGTCTCCTCGCCGAGCAAGTGCGAGCACTGCGCGTCGGGCTGCGACATGCGCACCGACCACCGCCGCGGCAAGGTGCTGCGCCGGCTGGCCGGTAACGACCCGCAGGTCAACGAGGAGTGGAACTGCGACAAGGGCCGGTGGGGCTTCCGCTACGCCACCGCCTTCGACCGGCTCACCACCCCGCTGGTGCGCGACGCCGAGAGCGGCGAGCTGCGCGAGGCGTCCTGGACCGAGGCGATGACCGTCGCGGCCGAGGGCCTGCGGGCCGCCCGGGACGGGGCGTACGGCGTCGGCGTGCTGACCGGCGGCCGGTTGACCGTCGAGGACGCGTACGCGTACGCGAAGTTCAGCCGCATCGTGCTGGGCAGCAACGACATCGACTTCCGGGCCCGCCCGCTGTCGAGCGAAGAGGCCGAGTTCCTGGCTTCCTCGGTCGTCGGCGAGCAGTCGGTCACCTACGCCGACCTGGAGCAGGCCAAGCACGTGGTGCTGGTCGGCTTCGAGCCGGAGGAGGAGAGCCCGATCGTCCTGCTCCGCCTGCGCAAGACGGCGGCCAAGGGCAAGCTCAAGGTCACCTCGGTGGCCCCGTTCCTGACCCGCGGCGCGGAGAAGGCCGGCGCGACGCTGGCCGCGTGCGTGCCCGGCCAGGAGCCGGCGGTGCTGTCCAACCTCGAGGGCGTCGAGCCGGGCACGGTCGTGCTGGTCGGCGAGCGCCTGGCCACGGTCCGCGGCGGCTTCTCCGCGGCCGCGAGCCTGGCCGCGCGTACCGGCGCGAAGCTGGCCTGGGTGCCGCGGCGCGCGGGTGACCGCGGCGCGGTCGACGCGGGCTGCCTGCCCACGCTGCTGCCGGGGGGCCGCTCGGTCGCCGACGCGGCGGCGCGGGCCGAGCTGTCGGCGGCCTGGGGCGTCGCGGCGGGCGTGATCCCGAGCCAGACCGGCCGGGACACCGACGCGATCCTGGCCGCGGCCGCCTCGGGCAAGCTGGGCGCGCTGGTCGTGGCGGGCGTCGACCCGGCCGACCTGAGCGACCCGAAGGCCGCCGAGGAGGCGCTGGACAAGGTCGGCTTCCTGATCTCGCTGGAGCTGCGGATGAGCGCCGTGTCCCGGCGCGCGAACGTGGTGTTCCCGGTCGCCGCGCCGGCCGAGAAGGCCGGCTCGTACGTGAACTGGGAGGGCCGCCTGCGCACCTACGAGCAGGCGCTGGACACCCCGAACACGGGCGCGAAGCTGACCGACGCCCGGGTGCTCGACGCGCTGGCCGCCCGCCTGGGCGTCACGCTGGGCACCGGTGACGTGCTCGCGGTGCGCCGTGAGCTGGGCAGCCTGCCCGCGACCGGCGCGCAGCGCCCGGCCGCACCGGCCGAGGTGGGCGCGGCCGCGCCCACGCTGAAGCAGAACGAGGCGATCCTGGCCAGCTGGGCGCAGCTGATCGACCTGGGCAGCCTCACCGACGGCGACGAGGTGCTGGCCGGCACCGCCCGCCCGCCGGTGGTGCGCCTGTCGAAGGCCCGCGCCACCGCGCTGGGTGTCGCCGACGGCGACCCGGTGACCGTCGGCACCGCGCGGGGTGCGATCACCCTGCCGGCCGCGATCACCGAGATCTCCGATGACGTCGTCTGGGTGCCGACCAACTCCCCGGGTTCCACGCTGCGCCGCACGCTTGGCGCGAACCCGGGCGCGGTCGTGACCGTGAGCGGAGGAAGCAAATGATCCTCGCCCCTATCGGTTTCCTGGCGGAGGCTCTGACGCCGATGTCCCCGGCCCACTTCGTGGCCGAGGACCCGGCAACCGGTGATCCGACGCTGGTCGACTTCGGGCATGACCCGTGGTGGATCGTCCTCATCAAGGTGGTCGGCGTCTTCGTCTTCCTCGTGGTGATGACCCTGTTCACCATCTGGTACGAGCGCCGCGTGGTGGCCCGGATGCAGGTGCGTCCCGGCCCCAACCGGCACGGGCCCTTCGGCCTGCTGCAGTCGCTGGCCGACGGTCTGAAGCTGGCGTTCAAGGAAGACATCATGCCGCTCAAGGCGGACAAGGTGGTCTTCTTCCTGGCGCCGGTGGTCTCGACCGTGTGCGCCTTCACCGCGTTCTCGATCATGCCGTTCGGCCCGTTCGTGTCGATGTTCGGCGTGCGCACGCCGCTGCAGCTGACCGACATCTCGGTGGCGGTGCTGCTGGTGCTGGCCTGCTCCGGCATGGGCATCTACGGCATCGTGCTGGGCGGCTGGGCGTCGGGCTCGACCTATCCGCTGCTCGGCGGCCTGCGCTCCAGCGCCCAGCTGATCTCGTACGAGGTCGCGATGGGCCTGTCGTTCGTCGCGGTCTTCATGGTCGCCGGCACGATGAGCACGTCGGAGATCGTCAACGCGCAGGCCATCGGCCACACGCTGGCGCTGCCGTTCGGGAACATCAACATCCCGATCGGCGGCTGGTTCTTCCTGCTGCTGCTGCCGAGCTTCGTCATCTACTCGATCTCGGCGGTCGGCGAGACCAACCGGGCCCCGTTCGACCTCCCCGAGGCCGAGTCGGAGCTGGTCGGCGGCTTCCACACCGAGTACTCGTCGCTGAAGTTCGCGCTGTTCTTCCTGGCCGAGTACATCAACATGGTGACCGTCTCGGCGCTGTGCGCCACGCTCTTCCTGGGCGGCTGGCGCGCGCCGACGTCGTTCGAGAGCTTCTGGCCGGGCATCAACTCCGGCTGGTGGCCGCTGCTGTGGTTCACCATCAAGGTGCTGCTGCTGCTGTTCGTCTTCATCTGGCTGCGGGGCACCCTGCCCCGGCTGCGCTACGACCAGTTCATGCGCTTCGGCTGGAAGGTCCTCATCCCGGTCAACCTGATCTGGATCCTCGTCGTGGCCGGCTGGCTGACCATGCGCAAGCAGCAGAACCTCGACGTGATGGACCGGATCCTGCTGGTCGGCGTGCCGCTGGCGGTCGTCGTGCTGCTGGCGCTGCTGTGGCCGCAGAAGCAGCAGGAGACGCCGCCGCCGCTCGAGGAGCAGGTGGCCAAGCGTCCCGAGGGCAGCTTCCCGCTGCCGCCGATGGACCTGCAGGTGCCGGTCAGCCCGCGTGCCAAGCGACTCACCGCCGAGCGCGAGACCGTGCCCGCGACTACCGAAGAGGAGGTGTGACGTGGGTTCGATGACGGATGCCGTCAAGGGCTTCGGCGTGACGTTCTCTCACATGTTCAAGAAGACCGTCACCACGCAGTACCCCGAGAAGCCGGACCCGACGGCCCCGCGTTACCACGGCCGGCACATCCTCAACCGCTACCCGGACGGCCTGGAGAAGTGCATCGGCTGCGAGCTGTGCGCGTGGGCCTGCCCGGCGGACGCGATCTTCGTCGAGGGCGGCGACAACACCGACGCCGAGCGCTTCTCGCCCGGTGAGCGGTACGCGGCCAACTACCAGATCAACTACGCCCGGTGCATCTTCTGCGGTCTGTGCATCGAGGCCTGCCCGACCCGCTCGCTCACCATGAGCAACGAGTACGAGCTGGCCCGCGACAACCGGCAGGACCTGATCTTCACGAAGGAGCAGCTGCTCGCGCCGCTGCTGCCCGGCATGGAGCAGCCGCCGCACCCGATGCGCCTGGGCGACAACGAGAAGGACTACTACCTGGGCGCTCCGGCGAACCCGGGCACGTCGGCGGGAGCTGAGACCCGATGATGCTTTCGACTCAGGTGCTCGCGGCGGCGGCCGAGACGGCGGGCCAGGTGTCCGGCGGGGAGAAGTGGACCTTCTTCCTGCTGGCCCCGCTCGCGGTCATCGGCGCGCTGGGCATGGTGATCGCGCGCAACGCGGTGCACTCCGCGCTGTGGCTGGTGCTGACCATGCTCAGCCTGGGCGTCTTCTACATCGTGCAGGCCGGTCCGTTCATCGGCATGGTGCAGATCATCGTCTACACCGGCGCGATCATGATGCTCTTCCTGTTCGTGCTGATGCTGGTCGGCCGCGACGCGTCCGACTCGGTGATCGAGACGCTGCGCGGCCAGAAGGTCGTCGCGATCCTGCTGGGCCTGGGCCTGGCCGGCCTGCTCGGCACCGGCGCCTACCAGGCCACCCGGGACATGCCCGTGGTCGGCCTGGACAAGGCCAACGTGCACGGCAACGTGCAGGGTATCGCCCAGCTGCTGTTCGGCCCGTACGTCTGGGTCTTCGAGGTCACCTCCGCGCTGCTCATCACCGCGGCGGTCGGCGCGATGCTGCTGGCCCACCGCGAGCGCGCCAAGGGCGAGCGGGTCGGCCAGGCCGCGCAGATGAAGGCGCGCTTCGAGCCGGGCAACTACCCCGGCCCCAAGCCGGGCCCGGGTGTCTTCGCGAACTCCACCTCGGTGGCCACCCCGGCGAAGCTGCCGGACGGCACCCCCGCCGAGCGGAGCATCTCGCCGATCCTGCCGACGCGCGAGCTCACCTCGGCGGAGATCGCCAACAAGCACACCGAGGGGAAGTGACCCGATGACCCCCATGTACTACATCGTGCTGTCGGCTGTGCTGTTCAGCATCGGCGCCGTCGGCGTGCTGATCCGCCGCAACGCCATCGTGCTGTTCATGTGCATCGAGCTGATGCTCAACGCGGCGAACCTGGCCCTGATCACCTTCGCCCGGATGAACGGGACGCTGGACGGTCAGGTCATGGCGTTCTTCTCGATGGTGGTCGCGGCCGCGGAGGTCGTCGTCGGTCTGGCCATCATCATGTCGATCTTCCGCACGCGACGCTCGGCGAGCGTCGACGACGCGAACCTGCTGAAGTACTGAGGCGGAGATGGAACCAACTCTAATGCTCGCCGAGGCAGCACAGGCTAGCGCTGTCGACGCCCCCGCTGTCCTGCAGCAAGCGGTCGCTTACGCGCCCGCGACGGGCCTGCTGTCCTACATGTGGTTGCTCATCGCCATTCCGGCGGTCAGCGCGCTGATCCTGCTGACGACCGGGCGATGGGCCGACAAGTGGGGCCACTGGCTCGGCTGCGCGTCGGTGTTCGTCTCGTTCGTGCTCGGCCTCGGCATGTTCTTCGAACTGCGCGACCTGCCCAACCGGGCGGTGCAGCAGGAGCTCTACAGCTTCATCCCGGTCGGGACGCTGCAGGTCGACTTCGGTCTCCTGTTCGACCCGCTGACCGCCGTCTTCGTCATGCTGATCACGGGCGTGGGTTTCCTGATCCACGTGTACGCGACCGGCTACATGGCCGACGACGAGGGCCGTCGCCGCTTCTTCGGGTACTTCAACCTGTTCATCGCGGCGATGCTGCTGCTGGTGCTCGGCAACAACTACGTGATGCTGTACTTCGGCTGGGAAGGCGTGGGTCTCGCGTCGTACCTGCTGATCTCCTTCTGGTACGGCCGGCCGTCCGCGGCCACCGCCGGCAAGAAGGCGTTCATCATGAACCGCGTCGGTGACGCGGGTCTGGTGCTCGGCATCTTCGTGATGTTCACCCAGCTCGGCTCGGTCAACTACGACGTCGTGTTCAGCAACGCCGGTCTGATGCCGACCACCACGATTCTGGTGCTCGGCCTGCTGCTGCTGCTCGGTGCGTGCGGCAAGTCCGGCCAGTTCCCGCTGCAGGCGTGGTTGCCCGACGCGATGGAGGGCCCGACCCCGGTCTCGGCCCTGATCCACGCCGCGACGATGGTGACCGCCGGTGTCTACCTGATCGCCCGCTCCAACCCGATCTTCTCGGCGAACCTGACGCTGCAGACGGTCGTGGTCAGCGTCGGCGCGCTCACCCTGCTGCTGGGCTGCATCATCGGCTCGGCCAAGGACGACATCAAGCGCGTGCTCGCCTGGTCGACCGTGTCGCAGATCGGCTACATGTTCCTCGGCGTCGGCCTGGGCGGCGGCGCGTACGCGCTGGCCATCATCCACCTGCTGGCGCACGGCTTCTTCAAGGCGAACATGTTCCTCGGCGCCGGCTCGGTCATGCACGGCATGAACGACCAGGTGGACATCCGCCGGTTCGGCTCGCTGTGGAAGTACATGAAGATCACCTGGCTCACCTTCATGATGGGCTGGCTGGCGATCATCGGCATCCCGCCGCTGAGCGGCTTCTTCACCAAGGAGCCGATCATCGTGGCCGCCTTCGCGCGGCCCGGCTGGACCGGCTGGCTGTACGGCATGGCGGCCCTGATCGGTGCGGGCCTCACCGCCTTCTACATGACCCGCCTGTTCATCCTCACCTTCCACGGGCCGAAGCGGTGGACCACCGCCAAGGAGGGCTCAGTCGATCAGCACCCGCACGAGTCCCCGCCGGTGATGACGATCCCGCTCATCTTCCTGGCGCTCGGCTCGATCTTCGGCGGCATGCTCATGGCGACCCCGGTCGCGAATTGGCTCACCCCCGTGCTGGGCCCGCCGACCGACCCGCACCCGAAGATGGGCCACCTCACCATCACCGTGCTCAGCCTGGTGCTGACGGTGGCCGGTGCGGGTCTGGCCTACGCGCTGTTCCAGAAGGGCACGGCGCTGGTGCCGCAGCCCGCCGGACCGGTGGTCACGGCCGCCCGCAACAACCTCTACACCGACGCCTTCAACGAGGCCGTGTTCGAGAAGCCGGGCAAGTGGCTCACCCGCGCGCTGGTCTTCGTCGACAACAAGGGCGTCGACGGACTCGTCAACGGGCTCGCGGCGCTGGTCGGCGGGGGTTCGGGCAGGCTGCGGCGGCTCCAGACCGGCTTCGTGCGGTCCTACGCGCTCTCGATGCTTCTCGGCGGGGTGCTGGTGCTCGGCGCCTTCGCCGCGGTGCAGCTCGGCTGGATGGGATAACGATGAAATACCTGTCACTCCTGACCCTCGCACCGCTGGTCGGTGCGCTGACGGTCGCGTTCGTCCCGCGCGCCAAGCCGGAGCTGGCCAAGCGGCTGGCGCTGATCTGGTCGATCGTGGCGCTGGCGGTGGGTGTCGCGGCCTGGATCGCGTACCAGCCCAACGGCCCCCGGATGCAGTTGCAGGAGTCCTACACCTGGATTCCGGCGTGGGGGGCGAAGTTCAGCTTCGCCGTCGACGGCATCGCGATGGTGATGATCGCGCTGATCGTGCTGCTGGTGCCGCTGGTGATCCTGGCCAGCTGGCACGACGCGGAGAAGAGCAAGCGCAGCGTCCCGGCGTACTTCGCCCTGCTGCTGGCGCTCGAAGGCACCATGATCGGCACCTTCACCTCCGCCGACGTGCTGCTGTTCTACCTCTTCTTCGAGGTCATGCTGGTGCCGATGTACTTCATCATCGGCTCGTTCGGCACCGACGTGCCGGCCAAGCAGCGCCAGTACGCCGCGGTGAAGTTCTTCCTCTACTCGCTGGTCGGCGGTCTGCTGATGCTGGCCGCGGTCATCGGCATGTGGGTGTACGGCGGCCACACCTTCGACTGGCAGACGCTGACGAACGTCGAGTTCACCACCAACGTGCAGCGCTGGCTGTTCCTCGGCTTCTTCATCGCGTTCGCCATCAAGGCGCCGTTCTTCCCGTTCCACACCTGGCTGCCCGACGCCGGCGGGGCGGCTCCGGCCGGCGCCGCCGCGCTGCTGGTCGGCGTGATGGACAAGGTCGGCACCTTCGGCATCCTGCGCTACTGCCTCCCGCTGTTCCCGGAGGCCTCGCGCTGGTTCGCGCCGTGGGCGATCGGCCTGTCGCTGATCGGCATCATCTACGCGGCGCTCGTGGCGATCGGCCAGAAGGACCTCAAGCGCCTGGTCAGCTACACCTCGATCGCGCACTTCGGCTTCATCGGCATCGGCATCTTCGCCTTCACCTACCAGGCCGGCTCCGGCGCGGTGCTGTACATGGTCAACCACGGTCTCGCCACCGGCCTGCTGTTCCTGGTCGTGGGCATGTTCGTGGCGCGCCGCGGCAGCACCCTGGTGACCGACTTCGGCGGCGCGGGCAAGCTGCTGCCGCTGCTGGCGGGCGTCTTCTTCATCGCGGGCATGGCGTCGCTGGCGCTGCCGGGCCTGGCCCCGTTCGTCAGCGAGTTCCTGGTGCTCATCGGGACGTTCACGGTCAACAAGCCGGTGGCGGTCATCGCGACGGTCGGCATCATCCTCGCCGCGGCGTACGTGCTGTGGATGATCCAGCGCACCACACAGGGCAACACCAACCCGGTGCTGCACGACCTCGCGCCCATGAAGCGCGACCTGTCGCTGCGTGAGGGCATCGTGGTGGCACCGCTGATCGTGCTGCTGATCGTGCTGGGCTTCTACCCCAAGCCGGTGCTCGACGTGATCAACCCGGCGGTGCAGGCCACACTGACCGACGTGGTCACCCCGGAGCGGGCCGACCCAGCGCCCGCAACCTCCACTGTGGAAGCAGGAAAGTGACCATGGGCGAAGATTTTGCCGTCAACCTGCCGGACCTGAACTACGCCGCCCTGGCGCCGATGCTGATCCTGTTCGGCGCGGCGTGCCTCGGGGTGCTCGTCGAGGCGTTCGTGCCGCGCGCGGCACGCAACGCCGTGCAGCTGGTGCTGGGCCTGGTGGCCCTGGTCGCGTCGCTGGTCGCCGTGGTGCTGCGCGCACCGCACGTGACCGACGCCAACGCGCAGACCGCGGAGCAGGCGATCTCGATCGACCAGGCGGGCCTGTTCCTGCAGGGCGCGATCCTGGTGCTCGCCATCGTCTCGCTGCTGCTGTTCGGCGAGCGCACGCTGGAGAACGGCGGCCCGTTCGTGGCGCAGGCCGCGATCACCGTCGGCTCGGAGCTCGACCGCAAGCAGGCGGCCAAGGAATCCGGCGCGACCGAGATCTACCCGCTGGCGCTGTTCGCCGTCGGCGGCATGATGCTCTTCGTGACCGCGAACAACCTGCTGGTCATGTTCGTGGCGCTGGAGGTCTTCTCGCTCCCGCTGTACCTGCTCTGCGCGCTCGCCCGGCGCAAGCGGCTGCTGTCGCAGGAAGCCGCGCTCAAGTACTTCCTGCTCGGCGCGTACGCTTCGGCGTTCTTCCTGTTCGGCCTGGCGATGGTCTACGGCTTCGCCGGCGCGGTCGACTTCCGGACGATCCACGAGTCGGTGACCGGCTCGGCGAACAGCCCGATCCTGCTGTTCATCGGCCTCGCGATGCTGTCCATCGGTCTGCTGTTCAAGGCCGCCGCGGCACCGTTCCACGTCTGGACGCCCGACGTCTACCAGGGCGCGCCGACCCCGATCACCGCGTTCATGGCGGCCTGCACCAAGGTCGCCGCGTTCGGCGCGCTGGCCCGGGTGCTCTACGTCGGGTTCGACGGGCTCGGCTGGGAGTTCACGCCGGTGCTGGGTGTCATCGCGGTACTGACCATGCTGATCGGCGCGATCCTCGCGGTCACCCAGACCGACCTCAAGCGGCTGCTGGCCTACTCGTCGATCGCCAACGCCGGCTACCTGCTGATCGGTGTGCTCGGCGGCGGCAAGGAGGGCCTGAGCAGCATGTTGTTCTACCTCGTGGCGTACGGCTTCCTCGTGATCGCGGCCTTCGGCATGCTCACGCTGGTCCGCGACGCCGACGGGGAGGCCACCCACCTGTCCCGCTGGGCGGGCCTGGGCAAGCGGTCGCCGCTGTTCGCCGGCGTCTTCAGCTTCCTGCTGCTGGCCTTCGCGGGCATCCCGCTCACCAGCGGTTTCGTGGCGAAGTTCGCGGTGTTCGGGGCCGGTATCGCCGGTGACCAGACCTGGCTGGTGCTCTTCGGCGTGCTCAGCAGCATCATCCTGGCCTTCCCGTACATCCGGGTCGTGGTGCTGATGTGGCTGAACGAGCCCGGTGAGACGACGCCGAGCGTCTCGATCCCCGGTGCGCTGACCTCGACCGCCCTCATGATCGGTGTGCTGGTCACGCTGGTGCTGGGGGTCTGGCCGAGCCCGCTGCTCGACCTGACGGCCAACGTGTCCAACTTCATCCGGTAGTAGTCGTAAATTCGAAGCTCCCCCCACGACCGGTCCGCTGGGCATGGGGGGAGCTTCGATCATGTGACGGCCATGTGGCATCGTGAGGACGTGGTGAGCAGCGTGAACGGTCGTACTGCCCGGAGCACCGGAGCCCGGTTCGATGACCCGGCCCTGGAGGCCTCGGTGATGGCGAACCTGGCGTTGGTGGAGGACCGCCTGCGCGAGTGCGTCGAGTCCGCCGACCCCTTCGTGACCGAGGCCGCCAAGCACCTGCTGGAGGCCGGTGGCAAGCGGTTCCGGCCGATGCTGGTCGCGGTCTGCGCGCACTTCGGCGACCCCGACGCGCCCGAGCTGATCGACGCCGCGGCGGTGCTGGAACTGACCCACGTCGCCACGCTGTACCACGACGACGTCATGGACGAGGCGCTCGTACGCCGGGGCACCCCCAGCGCCAACGCCCGCTGGGGCAACTCGCTGGCCATCCTCGTCGGTGACTTCCTCTTCTCCCGGGCCGCCGAGCTCGCCGCGGGCCTCGGCCCCGACGCGGTGCGCATCCAGGCGCAGACGTTCGCCCAGCTGGTGCACGGCCAGATCGCGGAGACCGTGGGCCCGCGCGACGCCGACCCGGTCGAGCACTACCTCAAGGTGCTCGACGGCAAGACCGCGTCGCTGATGGCGACCTGCGGCACCTTCGGCGGCATGTTCTCGGGTGCGTCCCCGGCGACCACCGCGGCCCTCACCACGTACTGCGAGACGCTGGGGCTGGCCTTCCAGCTCTCCGACGACCTGCTCGACATCTCCAGCGACTCCACCGACTCCGGCAAGACCCCCGGCACCGACCTGCGCGAGGGCGTGCCCACCCTGCCCGTGCTGTACGCGCTGGCCTCCGAGGACAGTGACCCGGCCGCGGTCCGGCTGCGCCGGATCCTGGCCGACGGCCCCGTCACCGACGACGCGCTGCACGCCGAGGCGCTGGAGCTGCTGCGGGACAGCGTGGCGCTCAAGCGCGCCCGGGAGACCGTGCGCGGGTACGCCGAGCAGGCCCGTGCCCAGCTGCAGGGCCTGCCCCGCAACGCGGCCCGGGACGCGCTCGAGTCCCTCTGCGACGTCATCGCCGACCGCATCGCCTGACCCGCCACCGCCTTGCACACCGCGACCCGGCCGCACACCGCGACCGGGTCTGCCCGCCGCGCTTTTTCATAGACGCTGGCCTATGACATCGACTTCGATCTACGGATAATCGATGTCATAGGCCAGCGTCTATGCAGAGCGGGGGTTGCGCGCGGGTCGCCCGGTGGTTGGTGGGGGGGGTGCGGGGTGAGTGGAGGTGCTGGCGGGCGGTGGTCGGGACCGTCCGGAATGGATCGAGGGATTTCGTTACGTCGGGACTCTTCACGCCGGGCGTGCATTTGCATATCGTAGGTGCGACTGCATGGAGGTGACGGTGCGAGATTCAGCGGTTCCGCCATCGGACATGGTCAGCAGCGTGGCGCGCGCGCTGCGGGTGCTGGAGGTCGTGGGCGAATCGCCCGCGGGGCTGTCCCCCAAGCAGATCGCCCGCCGGTGCGACATCACCATCGCCGCCGCGTACCGGATGTTGCGCACGCTGGCCCACCAGGGGTACGTGATGCGCCGCGCCGACGGGGCGTACACGCTGGGGCTGGCGGTGGCCGACCGCTTCCGTGAACTGGTCAGCGCGATGCGCGGGCCGGCCGAGGTCGGTTCGGTGCTGCGCCGGGCCAGCGCCGAGATCGGTTACAGCCACTACCTGGGCAGCTTCGTCGACGGCCGGATCGCGATCACCGCGGTGGCCGAGGGCTTCCGCTCCCCGCACGTCGAGGACCTGGTGCCCGGGTTCGACGAGGGCGCGCACGCGACCGCCCTCGGTAAGAACCTGCTGGCCACGCTCGACCAGGTGCAGCGCGAGCGCTACCTCAAGGAGCACGGCATGCGGGCGTTCACCCAGGCCACGCTGCGCTCGCACACCGCGCTCGACGCCGACATCGCGGCGGGGATGCGCCGCGGCATGCAGGTCGAGATCGGGCAGTTCCGGCAGGGCGTGGCCTGCGCCTCGGTCTCCGTGCAGACCGCCGGCGACCTTGGCCAGCGCTACGTGGTCGCCTGCGCGTTGCCGGCGGTGGACCTCGTGAAGCAGGCGCCGGTGATCCGGGAACGGCTGCACGCCACGGCCCGAGCGCTCCAATCGGCCCTCAACGCTCCGCTGGCGGCCGCTCCGGGCGCCGCCGCGGCCTGACCCACCCGGCGGCCGTCCGCTCGTTCACGCGACCGGCGGGAGGCGCCGGTTCCCCGGCCGTCCGCGTGGCAGGCGGCAGCCGGGGCCGTGCCGGTCGGCAGCCCTCCTCAATCGGCCAGGAAGAGGCAGAACGGGTGCCCGTCCGGGTCGAGGTAGACCCGGACGTCGTCCTGCGGCTGGAAGTCGGCGAGCGTGGCGCCCGCGGCCACCGCGTGCGCCCCGGAGGTCGCCAGGTCGTCGACGGCGATGTCGAGGTGGACCATCATCTGCGGCTCGCCGGGGCCGGCGGGCCACACCGGGCGGACGTACGCCGACTCGGTCTGGAACGACAGGCCGGGCCCGCCGCCGGGCCCGCGCAGCTTGACCCAGTCGGGTTCGTCCTGCTCCCGGGACCAGCCGAGCAGCCGCTCGTAGAAGGCGGCCAGGGCCTGCGCATCGGGTGAGTCCAGCACGATGCCGGACAGCTCCAGCCGGGGCGTGTTCTCGGTCATACCGGCCAGCGTAGACAGGAACGGCGCCTGCGGCCCGAAGGCCGCAGGCGCCGCTGGTGCAGGTGGGTCAGCTGCCGACGGGGCGGCCGTCGAGCCGCCACACGCCGACGATGCCCGGCTTGGCGTAGTCGCCGTCGGGCCAGGTGCTGGCCGGCTTCTCGATGGACGCGCCGCTGATCTCGCCCGGGTGCTGCGGGGCGACGAACACCGTCTTGTTGTCCACGCTGATGAACGGGCCGCAGGCCTCGGCCCCGCGGGGCACGGTGAGGAACTGCTTGAGGTGCCCGGCCTCGGGGCCGCTCAGCGCGGTCGCGAAGAGGCCGTCGTTGGAGAGCAGCGCGTTGCCGTCTGTGGAGATCCACAGGTTGCCCGCGCCGTCGAACGCCAGGTTGTCCGGGCAGGAGATCGGCGAGACCTTCGTCTTGTCGTACCCCATGAAGTAGGTCGACGGGTCCGCCGGGTCGCCGCAGACGATCGGAACCGCCCAGGTGAACGTGGTACCCGTGTGGTTCCCGCCGTCCTCGGTGATCTCGAAGACGTGCCCGTGCTTGTTGCCGTTGCGCGGGTTGGCCTCGTCGGCCGGCGCGTTGCGCCCGCCGGTGGTGCCGCGAGCCGTGTTGTTGGTCAGCGCGGCGTAGATCTTGCCGGTGACCGGATTCGGCTCGACATCCTCGGGGCGGTCCATCTTGGTCGGGTTGACCAGGTCGGCCGCGAGCCGGGTGTGCACCAGGATCTGCTCGACGGTCCAGCCCGGCACCATCGGCTTGTTGTCCTTCACCAGCGGGATCCAGACACCGGTGCCGTTGAACGCGCCGTCGGCGGGCAGCTTGCCGGTGCCGTCGATCTCGGCGGCGCTGGTGTAGCCGAGCTGCGCCACGTACAGGTCGCCGGACTCCAGCAGGGACATGTTCTGCTTGCGGGCCCACCACGAGTTGCCGCGGGCGAACTTCTTGTGCGACACGAACTTGTAGATGTAGTCGTGCCGCTCGTCGTCGCCCATGTATGCCACGACGTGCCCGCTGTCGGCCACGATGACGTTGGCGCCCTCGTGCTTGAACCGGCCCAGCGCGGTGTGCTTGCGCGGGGTCGAGCCCGGGTCGAACGGGTCGACCTCGACGATCCAGCCGTGCCGGTGGATCTCGTTCGGGTTGGCGGTCAGGTCGAACCGGGCGTCGACCCGGTCCCACTTGCGCGAGCCGCTGGGGTAGCGGGCCGAGGTGGAGACGCCGTAGCGGGCCAGCGACGCCTTGTTCTCCGCGGGCGCGCCCTCGCCGCCGACGAAGTACTGGTTCCAGTTCTCCTCGCCGGACAGCACGGTGCCCCAGGGGGTGACGCCGCCCGCGCAGTTGTTGAACGTGCCGATGACCTTCTTGCCGGTCGGGTCGGTCGCGGTCTTCAGCAGCGCCGAGCCCGCTGCCGGGCCGGTCATCGCGAAAACGGTCGACAGGCCGGTGATGCGCCGGTTGTACGGCCGCCTGCCCTTGCCGACCACGACCCACTGCCCGGTGCGCCCGACCCGCTCCAGCTCGACGACCGACATGCCGTGGGCGGCGATGGTGGCCTGGATCTGGTCGGTGGTGAGCGCGTCGAGCCCGGCGAAGCCGGGGAACATCAGCTCCTCGTTGGTGTACTCGTGGTTGCAGACCAGCAGGGCGCGGTCGCCGCCACGGCCCAGCGGCAGCACCGCGACGAAGTCGTTGTTGTAGCCGAACTGCTTGGACTGGGTGGCCGCGGTCTGCTTCGCCGGGTCGAAGCCGGCCGCGCCCGGCACGACCTCGTCGCCCCAGCGGATGATCACGTTGTGGTCGTACCCGTTGGGCACCACCAGGTTGTCCAGGGTGTTCGGGGGAATCGGCGAGAAGGTCAGCGCGGTCGGCTTCCCGGTGCGGGTCAGCGCGTCCACGGAGAACTCCTCGGCCGCCCCCGCCTCGCCGCCCTCGGCGAACGCCGGCGTGGCGGCGGTGGCACCGGCCACCGCACCGGCGAAGCCGAGCGCGATGGCACCGGCCGAACCGGCCTTGAGCATGCCGCGCCGGGACACCTCGGCCTGCACGACGTCACCGAAGTACTCGTTGGGCGACGTGTTCGGGGCCGGGTGGTCACAGGCGTTGCCGCAGCGGTACAGACAGGTCATGGACGACCTGCTGCCTCCGCTGTGGCCGTCCCCGCCGAGCAGGGGGAGCCGGCGGCGGGATTCGTTCATGGGAGTTGCCTCCATACGTCGGGTCGACAGGTAGTGCCGTCGTCCGGAACGTAGGGAGGCCGAGTGAGCCGCGTTCATCCCATGGATGAACACCACATGAACACCACCAGGCAGCCGCCGCGCGCGGTCAAGATCGCCCGACTTGCCGGGCACATGTGCGTATCTTGGGCACGCTTTCGCCCACTTGCCCGGCAAGTCGAATGACCTTGGACCGGGCTCGGCCGGGCCGCACGGCGGGGGCGGCCGGACGGGGTCAGGCGCGGGTGGTGGCCGGGGTGAGGGGGGTGGCGTCGCCGGTGGCGAGGGCGAGGCGGTTGCGGCGGGCGTTGCGCAGGCCGTCCCAGGTGAAGACGGCCAGGGCGAGCCAGACCAGGCCGAAGCCGAACAGGCGGGCGGGGGGCATGGGCTCGTGGAAGGCGAACACGCCCAGCGCCAGCTGCAGGGTCGGGGCGACGTACTGCAGCATGCCGAGGCCGGTGAACGGGATGCGGTTGGCGGCTCCGGCGAACATCAGCAGCGGGATCGCCGTGATCACGCCCGCGGCGGCCAGCAGCAGCGTGTGGCCGGTGCTCACCTGGCCGAAGGTCAGGTCGCCGGAGAAGGCGAGCCAGCCGAGCGCCGCCAGTGCGGGCAGCGTCAGCACCGCGGACTCGACGAACAGGCCGTCCGCGGGCGGCAGGGCCAGGCGCTTCTTGGTCAGCCCGTACAGCGCGAAGGAGCAGGCCAGGATCAGGGCGATCCACGGCGGGTGGCCGTAGTCGACGGCCAGCACCAGCACGGCGAACGTGCCGACGCCCACCGCGGCCCACTGCGCGGGGCGCAGCCGCTCGCCCAGCACGAAAACGCCGAGCACGATGACGACGAGCGGGTTGATGAAGTAGCCGAGCGACGTCTCCACCACCCGGTCCACGTTCACGCCGTAGATGTAGGTGCCCCAGTTGACGCCGATGAAGACGGCGGCCAGTGCGATGCCGCCGACGGTGGCGGGGCGGCGCAGCAGTGCCGCGATCTGCCGCCAGCGCCGCACCGCGGTGAGCACGAGGACCATGAACAGCGCCGACCACGCGATCCGGTGCGCCAGCACCTCGATCGGGCCGGAGGGTTTGAGCAGCTTGAAGTACGCCGGGAAGAAGCCCCACAGAGCGTAGGCGCCGAACCCGTACAGGTAGCCGAGGCGAAGCTGACTCACCGATCAATGGTAAGGGGGAGCTCCGCCTCGACTCCTGACATGTGAGCCAGCTCGCTCAGCTGATGGGAAGAATCAGTCCTCGATGAACCAGTTCAATGCCCAGCTGGTGAGACCGACGACCAGCGCGCCGAGGATGGCGGCGGGCCAGAAGTTGTCGACGTGGAACGGCACGTCCAGCAAGCCGGCGATGAAGCTGGTCAGCATGAACAGCGCACCGTTCACGACCAGCGCGATCAGGCCGAGGGTGAAGACGTACAGCCCGCAGCCGACCATCTTGACGATGGGGCGGATGAACGCGTTGCAGAGTCCGAAGATGACGGCGATCGCGACGAACGTGCCGATCGTCCCCAGGACGGAATCGGCGGTCACGCGGATGCCTGGGACGAGCATGGTCGCCACCCAGACGGCGGCGGCGCTGGCGGCCAGACGGAGGAGGATGCCCATGGTGCGGCATCGTGCCATGATTCGCCCCGGTGCGCACCCCCGGCCGGGCCGGTCAGCGTCCGTTCTGCTGGGTAGCGTTGATCAGTTGCTGCTCGTAACCGGTCGTGCCGAGCGCCGCCCAGCGCACCGAACGGCGATGCACCACGCCGATCATGCCGGGCTGGGCGCGGGACAGCCACGCCTCCTGGTCCCGGCTCAGGCCCAGCACGGACACCGCGACCGCGGCCTCGGCCGGCTGCAGCGGCTGGAGCAGCGCCAGATCGGCGCGGCCGAGCACGTCGACGTCCACCGGCGACAGGTCGTCGCGTACCACCAGGGTGCTGTGCCAGGGCGTGCCCGGTGTGCGGTCGGCGGCCACCGGGCCCGCGTCGACGATGCTGAGCAGCGGGCGCAGCGGCGTGCCGGGCGGCACGTTGACCGGGCCGGGCGCCATCACGGCCAGTGGCGCGCCGGAGCCCAGACCGCGGCTGAACGGCTCCCACGCCCACGGGCGGGTCGTCTGGACCAGCACGTACGCCCCGAGGGCCATGGCGCGCACGGCGACGATCTGGGCCACGGTGACGCCGCCGATCAGGACCACCCGGGTGGCCTCCGGGCGGAACAGCCGGAAGGAGACCGGCTCGCTGTGGCGGTTGACCCCGATCATGAGCCCGCTGCCGCCGTACGGCGTGGCCAGCGCGGCGACCGCGGCCGGTCGCCGGGCGACGCCGCCGCGCCCGCCCGCGCCGAGTTCGGCGGGGCCGGGCCCGGCCAACGGCAGGGTCGCGGTCAGGCCGTCGAACTGCTGCCCGTCCAGGCGGCGGGCGTGGGCGTGCTCGGTGGCCAGCAGCTGGCGCAGTGCCGTGCCGGCGTTGCCGAGCGAGGTGTGGTCGGGGGCGGTGAGCCGCACCGTGAGCTCGGCCTGCACGGTGGCGCCGCCGTCGGCCCACGGGCCTGCGGTCAGCGACACCGACACCGTGGTGGCCGGCAGCCGGAGCAGCCGCGGCAGCAGCGCGTGGGCGGGGTCGGGGTGCGGCGTCGGCCAGCGCTCCACCGCGTACGAGCTCGCGTACAGGCCGCCGATGTGCAGCGCGGACCAGCCCTCCTGGGCGGGGGACGTGCCGTCGTGCCCGGCGGCCTCGGCCACCGCCCGCAGCGCCGCGACGTCGCCGAGCAGCCGGTGCGGGACGTCGCCCAGCTTCGCGCGGACCTTGCGCACCGCGCCGGTCAGCGCGCGCTCCAGGTCGGCCTCGTGCCAGCCCTCGGCCCGGTGCACCCGCACCGCGAGCACGGCGCGCTCGTTGGCCAGCAGCCGCCCGCCGGACAGCTGGCGGTAGGACGACGCCGCGGGCGACGAGCCGTTGGCCGCGTTGGCGTGCAGCAGCAGCTGCAACCGGACCGGCGGGGTGTCCGCGCCGGGCGCGGGCAGCAGCGCGGCCGGCGAGGGCAGCGGGTGCCAGGCGCGGGCCGGCATGACCGCCTGGTCACCGAGTTCCAGCAGCACGCACATGCCCTCGGCGTCGGCGAGCGCGGCGCATGACACACCCTCGATGTCCAGCGTGGACAGGCGACTGCCGGGCGCGGCCGCGGCCAGCAGTTCCGCCGCGTCGCCGGTCGGCTCGATCCGCCGGCGGCGGCTGCGGTAGCGCAGATAGACGGCGGCCCACTCGGACAGCCAGCGGCCACGCCAGCGGCCCCAGGCGAGCACGACGAGGGCCACGGCCACCGGCACGGCGGGCAGCAGGAAGCCGACGCCCGCCTGCGTGGCGGCCACCAGCAGCACCAATGCCAACTGCGCGGCGACGATCTGGCCGCTGCCGAGGCCCAGGAAGCGCCGGGCCGGGCGCGGGCGCGCCGCCGGTGCGGCCTCCTCGCCGGCGGTGCGCGCCGTCGGCCCGGTCACCGTGTCGACCGTCATCGCGATAGCCTCCCCTAGGCTCCAGCTAGTGGCGGCCTTGTGGTCCGCCCGGCGGCGGATCGCCGAGGACATCCAACAGCTGTGCCGCCGCACTTCGCCCGGCTCATGGTAGAGCCGCTGGCTGACCCGTGGGGAGGGCCCATGCCGTCGAGACAGGACCAACTGCACTCGTACCAGTTCACGGTGCAGCGAGTGGTCTCGGCGCTGGTGATGCGCGACACCGATCCGGCGCAGGCGCCGTTTCGCCGCGCCGCCGGCGCCACCCTCGCCAGCATCCTGCTGGCCGTCGTCATCGCGGCCGGATACGGGGTGTACGGCGTGTTCAGCAACCGCGGTGACAACGGCTGGAAGGCCGACGGCACCGTCATCATCGAGGAGGATTCGGGCGCGCACTTCGTCTACCGCGACGGAAAACTGCACCCGGCGCTGAACCTGACCTCGGCGATGCTGGCCTCCGGCCAGGCCCAGCCGAAGGTCGCGACGGTGGCCCGCAAGTCGCTTGTGGACGTGCCGCGCGGGCTCACGGTCGGCGTGGTGGATCTGCCGGACTCGCTGCCCGACCCGAACGCCCTGCTCGGGCTGCCCTGGTCGATCTGCTCGGCCACCGCGTCGGGCAAACCGGCCTCCGTGCTGGTGGTGGGCGACACCGGGCTCGCCGGCAAGGGCCGGGTGATGGGCGGCGACGACGCGCTGTTCGTACGCGCCGGCGAGATGATCTACCTGCTCTGGCACGGCCGGCTCTACAACGCCGACGCCGACGAGTTCGCCGACCTGGCCGGCGGGGCGCAGCCGGTGGCCGTGCCGGCCGCGTTCGTCAACGGGATGCCGCAGGGGCAGCCGCTGGACGAGCCGCGGATCAGCGAGCCGGGTGAGACCTCGGACGTCAAGGACCTCAAGAACGGCCAGGTCATCAAGATCAAGGGCTTGGACGGCAAGTCCCACCAGTACGCGGTGGTCCGCGCGGACGGCCTGGCGATGATCACGCCGGTGCAGGCCGCGCTGCTGCTCGGCCGGTACCGCCAGAAGCACGCCATCGGCCGGGAGATCGAGATCGACCAGACCGAGCTCGCCGAGTACGACAACTCGCCCGCCAGCCTGGTCCCCGACGCCGGCGACCCGCGGCAGCCACCGGCGAACATGCCGACCATCGCCGCCTACGGCCAGGGCGCGCTGTGCGCGGTGGTCCGCGACGACGCCGGCACCACCGAGGTGCGCGCCGAGGTGCCGCTGGACCTGAACGGGCGCATCGCGACCGTGGCCCGCAGTGCCGAGGGCGGCGCGTACGCCGACTACGTGCTGGTGCCTTCGGGCCGGGGTGCGATCGTCGCCGCGGGCACCACGATGAGCCTGGTCACCGACCAGGGTGTGCGCTACGACGCGGCCCGGCCGGACGTGCTGCCGATGCTCGGATACCACGATCCGACGCCGCTGCGGCTGCCGTCGTCGCTGGTCGACCTGCTGCCCCCGGGACCGGGTCTGGACCCGCAGACCGCCTCCGCGCAGCTGGCTCTCGGCTGAGCCGGAACGTCCGGGTTATCCACAGGCGACGGCTCCGGGCTGGCACGAGTCGACGCGGGACGCTACCGTCACCGAGACAGACGCACCATCACCAATGCTCCGCATAGGACGGTGGATGCGTAACTGCACAAAGGGAATGGGGTGACGTTCGACAATGGCGGAAACCGCGTCCGAAGCTGCGATCATGGCCGCGACCGCGACCAAGTTCGACTCGGCCAACGACGGGCTGCAGACCATGCTCAGCCGCCTGTTGAGCGAGCTGGAGATGCTGCAGACCAGTTGGGTGGGTCGGGCCGGCAGCTCCTTCGAGCAGGTCAAGATCGCCTGGTCGCAGGACCAGAAGGCGCTGCACCAGGCGCTCGCCGAGACGTCGAAGGCGATTCGCACCGCAGGCCAGGAATACAGCCGCGCCGACGAGGAGCAGGCAGGCCGCGTCGCCTCCCGCAACTCCGGTGGCGTCTCGCTGAACCTGTGAGCGCGGCAGACCACGGACCGAAAGGGGGAGGACCGATATGAGCAACGGCGAGAGGCTCGTCGTCAACTTCGCCTCGCTGCACGATGCGAGCGGGCACATCCAGAAGGCGCTGGGCCAGCTGGAGACCACGCTGGGCGAGCTCGAAAGCGACGCCCAGCCCATGGTGAACACGTGGTCGGGCGCCGCGCAGGCGGCGTACCACGAGCGCCAGGCCAAGTGGCGTAAGGCCGCGGACGAGCTGTCCGTGATGCTGCGTGACATCAAGGGCGCGGTCGACGAGGCCGCCGTCCAGTTCAAGGACGCCGAGGACCGCAACACCCGGCTGTTCCACTGACCCACGTCGCCGTGGCCCGGGGCAGCTGACGACCGCTGCCCCGGGCTGCGTGCGTAGCGCGTGGCCACACCGCAGCTTGCGATCGACGCCGTGGCGCAGGGCCAGGGTGCGGCGCAGGGCGAACAGGTCCTTCCGTCAGTTCCCGGCCGCCCGCCAGCGGCGGCGGATGCCGTTGGGCAGCGCCACGGCCAGGGCGAGCACCAGGCCGGCCAGGATGGCGCCGAGCCCGGCCAGCCACAGCGCCTGGGAGCGCTGCTGCGCGGCCCGGTCGGCGGCGGCCTCCGCGGCCGGGTCGGCGGCCCGTGGGGCCAGCGCGGCCGGGGTGACCCGGGTCGCGCCGTCGAGCACGTCGGTCACCGCCCGGACCGGGTTGAGGATGCCCACGCCGTAGTCGTCGCTGAGGCGGCCGCCCGGCGCCGGGTCGGCCGTGGCGGAGAGCCGCTTGCGCACCTGCGATTCGGTGAGCTTCGGGTAGGCCTGGCGGACCAGTGCCGCCGTGGCGGCCACCATCGGGGCGGCGAAGCTGGTGCCGCTCTCCTTGCCGTGCCCTCGGCCGGGGCGGGCCACGGTCACCTGGTCACCGGGGGCGACGAGGTCGACGTACGGCCCCGTCTGGGAGGCCTGCAGCCGCTGCCCGGCCTCGTCGATCGCGCCGACCCCGAGCACGTTGTCCCAGGAGGCGGGATACGGCGTGGGGTTGCCCTTCTGCTTGGCGTTGCCGACCGCCGCGATCACGACCACGTCCGCGGCGACGGCCTCCCGGATCGCCTCGCGGAACTCGGCCAGCTTGTTCGGGGCGGTGTCGCCGTAGCTCAGCGAAAGGTTGATCACGTCGGCGTCTTTGCTCACCGCGTAGCGGACCGCGGTGGCCATGTCCTTCACGTCGGCCTGGCGGGCGCTGCTCGAATTCTCCTGACCGCCGAGCTGCTCGCTCACCCGGATCGGCAGGATCTGCACACCGGGGGCGAGGCCGCGGAACTCCACCCCGGCCAGCGGCTTCGCAGCGATGACACTGGCCACGCCGGTGCCGTGGCCGACGCAGTCCTGCCGCCCGTCGGTGCCGCCGCCGGGCAGCATGTCCCGGCCCGGCACGACCTGCCCGCGCAGCTGCGGGTGGTCCTTGTCGACCCCGGAGTCGAGCACCGCCACGATCACGCCCGACCCGTCGATGCCGCGCGGCAGCGCGGACAGGTCCCAGCGCTGCTGCGGCCATGGCTTGGCAGCGATCACCTCGCTCGCCGCGCGGTTGCCGCTCGGACACGGCGCCGCGGCGGCGGGCGCTGTCGCGATCCCGACGACGCCGAAGCTGAACACCACGCTGAACGCCACCGTGCGGGCCGCGAAGGCGACCGTCGGCCGGCTGCGGTACATGTCGCCTCCCCAGGCTTTGTACGGGTCGGCCGCGTCACGCGCGGCGGGTGACCGCCGTG
Organism: Catellatospora sichuanensis; assembly: GCF_007483665.1. GTDB lineage: Bacteria > Actinomycetota > Actinomycetes > Mycobacteriales > Micromonosporaceae > Catellatospora > Catellatospora sichuanensis. The sequence goes on along the minus strand of NZ_VIQO01000013.1, from coordinate 112,791 downwards.
ACGCCGCTGCGCGGTTTCCCGCGTGGCTGAGCCCCGGCGCAGATGCTATCGGAAGGAGCGGACCTAGACTGCTGGTTGCGACACGCCTACGGGGCGCAAGGTAAGTTGTGTCTCAGTACTCTGGCGGCAGCAGGAGGTGAGCGCGTGATGGGTTGGGAGCCGGCCACCGATACCGAGATCGCGCTGCGTGACGCCCTGCGCGCCGGGGATCAGGAGCTCTACTTCCGTATCCTCGGCCGTTCGGAGCTGCTGCTGCCGGTCGCCGGCGACGCCGCGTCGGCCCGCGGTTCCGCAGGCTGGGGCACCTGGACCGCGGAGAACCGCACCCATGTGCTCGCCTTCACCTCGTCCGCGGCGCTGCGCTCCTGTCTGGCCGAGCACGCCGGTCCCGCGCGGCGCGTGCCGTTCCAGGAGCTCGCCTCCTCGTGGCCCAACCACGAATGGTGGCTGGCAGTGGACCCGGGACTGCCGATCGAGGGATACCTGCCGGCCTGGTTCGTGACCCAGCTGGTCCGTGGTGACGTGCGCATTCCCGGTGCACCCGCGGTCGCCCGCGGCCGGCTCGAACGGCTGGAGGCGCTCGAACGCGCGAAGGCCGCCCGGACCGCGCCGCCGCCGATCCAGGCCCGCGGGCCGCAGCCGCCGCAACCGGCATACGACCCGCACCTCGACGAGGACCTGATCCTCGACGCCGAGGTGATCGACGTCGCGGAGGTGCGGCCGGTCGCCGCGCCGCAGGTGCACACCCCGCTGGCGCTCGAGTCGCCCGCCGCGCCGCCGGTGCCGGCTGCGGTGCCGACCGCGCAGCCCGGCGGCCGGTTCTTCCCGGCAGACCCCGCCTTCTCCGCCGAGCCGATCTCGCCGGCTGCCGCAGCGCACACGCCGTCCCCGCCGGCCGCCGTGCCGCCGCCCGCGCCCGAGCCCGCGCCCGCCGCACGACCCGGTGAAGGGTCGCTGTTCGAGCCGGTGTCCACCTACCCGCCGGCCGCCGTGTCGCCCGCGACCGAGCCCGCCGCACGACCCGGTGAAGGGTCGCTGTTCGAGCCCGTGTCCACCTACCCGCCGGCCGCCGTGCCGTCCGCGACCGAGCCCGCCGCCCCGACCGTGCCTGCCGGACGCCCGGGTGAGGGGTCGCTGTTCGAACCGGTCTCCACCTACTCGACCGCCGCTGTGCAGCCCGCCGCCGAGCCCGTGCCGGCCGCACGGCCCGGTGAGGGGTCGCTGTTCGAGCCCGTGACCGCGGCGGTGACGATGCCCGACGTGCCCGTGCCGCCGGTCCGGGAACCGGGTCCGCGGCACGAGCGGCCGGGCGGGCCCGAGGACGACTTCACCCCGTCGAACTCCGTCGAGGAGCAGCTGCTCGAAGCGGCCGACGCGGGCAACACCGACGCCTTCCTGTCCACGTTGCTGCTCGCGACGGTGCTGGTGCCGGTGCCGGGCGGGTCGAGCGCGCCCCGGCCCGGCGAGCCGGGATACACCTGGCAGCCGCGCGACATCGACGGCGAGCCGCACATCGTCTGCTACACGTCCACGCAGACCATGCCCGAACCGGTCGAGGCGGTGCCGGTGCGCTTCGTCAAGCTCATCGCGGCCTGGCCCGACCCGACCTGGTCGTTCGCGGTCAACCCGGGCACCGCGGTCGGTGCCAGCCTGCCCGGTGACCAGCTCCTGGAACTGGCCCGCTGGGCTGCCGAGATGGGCCTCGGCGGCGACGAGAGGGAACCGGCCGTGACCGCGCCGACGGCGGGCGCCGCGCCGCCGCCGGGCCGCCGCGACCCGGAGATCACCGAGATGCAGAAGGTGATCGCGGCCAGCCAGATCGGCTACTACCTGGACCGGGGCTACGACCGGGTCTCCGGTTTCGTGCACCGCGCCCGCGAGGTCGGCCACCTGCGGGGCCCCCAGGCGCTGCGCAGCGCGCTCGGCCTGACCTGGACGGGTTCCCCGTTCACCGCGGACGACAAGGAGATCTACGTGCTGCGCTGGCCGGCCTACCGGCCCAGCCTGTACCGGATCCCGTACGGCGGGCAGCACGAGGCGGCGATGAAGGCCATGGAGGGCTGGGTCATCGAGCGCCCCCCGTTCCGGGGCAACGGCTTCGCACCCGGGGACAGCACCGAGATCATCGCCGAGTTCAAGGTGGACAGCGCCCGGCTGCCGCACGGTGCGCGCCTGCTGCGCGTGGACGCCGACGGCAAAGAGGAGATGGTCGCGGTGCTCGACGCCGACGGGCCGCGCTGGCTGCGCACCGACGGGGGCGAGGAGTGATGCGCATGCGCGACGGCTACATCGCCCGCTACCTGGGTCGCGAGTACGAGGCCAGCCCCGACGGCGACACCGTGCGCCTCTACCGTCCGGAGCCCGCTGAGGGCTTCGAGGAGGTCCGGCCCGGCCGGCATGTGCGGGTGGTGCCCGCGGCCGAGGTCGACGACCTGGCGTACGTGCGCAGCGTCTGCAACTGGCGCGGCCAGCCCTTCATCGTGCTCGCCGAGCACGAGGCGTGGCTGCGCGTCGAGTACACCGGTGGCAAGGCCCCCGTCGCCGCCGAACTCGGCCTCGAGGAGTTCGACTACGGCGTCTATCAGGGCTGGGCCCCGAAGCAGGAGGTCACCGACCTCCGCGAATCCCGCCTCTGACCCGTCCCGCCGGGCGGGTCATTTGGTCCAGCGGATGATCTCGCCGGCGACCAGGTCGGGGCGTTCGAGGTGGGGAAAGTGGCCGGTGTCCTCGAGCAGCCGCCATTCGTAGTCGGCGAGCACGTAGCGGCCGGAGCCCTGGGCGGTGGCGGGCAGGGTGATCGGATCGAGGGCGCCCTGCAACTGCAGGGTGGGCGAGATGATCGGCTGGCGGATCGCGCGCAGGAAGCGGTAACCGTGCAGGCGCAGCGTGGACCGGAACGCCCAGCGGTACGCCTCCATCGCGCAGAACGCGGCCTGCGGGATGCGGATGGCCTCGCGGTACCGGTGCTCGTAGTCGGCGTAGTCGGCGGTCTGCCGGAACGCCGGTGACGACCAGGCCCGCATCAGCCCGCCGGCGAGCGCGGCGTCGTCCCGGGTCAGCACGTGCTCGTACCGGGGCAGCTGGAAGCGCAGCAGGTCGCGGCCGGCCCGGCGCTGCGCGGCGTTGGCGACCAGCGCCGAGCGCAGCCGCAGCGGGTGCGCCGCGCCGAGCACCACCAGCCGGTTCACCAGCCGCGGGTGCAGCGCCGCCGCGGACCAGCCGATCAGGCCGCCGGCACCCGCGCCCACGACCGTGGCGTTGCGCTCGCCGAGCGCACGGATCAGGCCCACCACGTCGGCGGCGAGGGTGAATCCGTCGTACCCCCGCGGGGGCTTGTCGGTCGCGCCGTAACCGCGCAGATCGACCGCCACCGCCCGCAGGCCCGCGTCCGCGAGCAGGGGCAGCTGCCGGTGCCACGCCCACCAGAACTCGGGGAAGCCGTGCAGGAGCACCACCAGCGGCCCGGTGCCCTGCTCCACGACGTGGAACCGACTGCCGTTGGCGTTGACGAACCGGTGTGTCCACGGACCCTCGTCCAGGACGCACGACTCGTCCACGGACGTGTTCCCGGCGCGTTCACTCATGACTGCAGGCTAGCGTGTGCGTACGCGGACCTGTCTGCGCAGCAGGGCCGCGGCCAGCAGCGATGCGATCAAGGAGCCGAGCAGCACCGCGCCCTTGATCCGGGCCTGTTGCTCTCCGTAGTCGAAGGCCAGCTCCGCGATGAGCAGGCTGACCGTGAAGCCGCATCCGGTGACCACCGCGACCGCGACCAGGTCGCGCCATTCCAGCGCCTCGGGCAGCTCGGCCAGCTTCGACCGCACCGCCACGACCGCCCCGAGCAGCACGCCGACCGTCTTGCCGACGACGAGGCCGAGCAGCACGCCGAGCGAAGCCCGGTCGGCGAAGATCGCGCCGAGCGCACCGGCGCTGATGGCGATGCCCGCGGAGAAGAACGCGAACAGCGGCACGCAGATCCCGGCCGAGATCGGCTGGATCCGGTGCTCCAGCGCCTCGGCGGGGGACTCGTGCTCGCCGGGATCGTGCTTGACCCGGGTGAGCAGGCCGATGGCGACACCCGCGATGGTGGCGTGCACCCCGGAGGCGTGCACCAGTGCCCAGGCGGCCAGCGCCAGCGGCACGTAGAGCCACCAGCCGCGGAAGCGGAACTGCTGGAGCAGGCCGTACACCACCAGCACGGCGGCTGCGCCGAGCAGCGGCAGGAACGCCACGTGCGCGGTGAAGACCAGCGCGATCAGCAGGATGGCGCCGAGGTCGTCGACGATCGCCAGGGACAGCAGGAAGACCCGCAGACTGGGGGGCAGGTCGCGGGCGCAGATGGCGAGCACGGCGAGGGCGAAGGCGATGTCGGTGGCGACCGGGACGGCCCACGCGTCGGACCCGCCGGGTGCGCCGAACGCGATGAGGAAGCAGAGCAGAGCCGGGACGACCATGCCGCCGATCGCGCCGGCGATGGGCAGCGCGGCCTGGCGCGGGCTGCGCAGTTCGCCGACGACCAGCTCGCGTTTGAGTTCCAGCCCGGCGACCACGAAGAACACGGTGAGCAGGCCGTCCTGGGCCCACTGTGCCACCGACAGGTTGAGGTGCAGCGACTGCGGCCCGAAGGTGTACGCGCTGAGCCGCTGATACGCGTCGGCCAGCGGCGAGTTGGCGATGATCAGTGCCAGCGCGGTGGCGCCGAGCAGCACCAGGCCGCCGATCTGCTCCGTACGCAGGAAGCGCACCACCTCGGCGGCGGCGCTGCGGGCGGCCTGGGCACGACGGCGCTGCATCCGCTTCTGGCGCGGGCTGGACTTCGGCCGGGTCCGGCTGTCTCCCATGATCCGGATACTACGGTTCCCATCGGGCGTGTACCGGGCGGTTCGCCGCGAAGCAGCCCTGATCGCCGGGTTTACCCGCTGGCGCGCCGAGCGGTGGGTGCGGCAGAGTGGCCGGGCATGAACACCCCCCTGACCGTGGTCGACGTGAGCGGCACCCCCGAGGAGATGGGTACGGCGTACGGCCGTGCCGCCGCCGATCTGATCAATCTCAACGTGACCGCCTATCTGGGCCGGTTCACCCGCGCCGCCGGACTCGACCGGGCGGCGGTGATCGAGCGGGGCGCGGCCTTCCGCGAGACGACGCTGACCCACCTGCCCCGCCTGGCGGCGATGCTCGACGGCGTCGCCCGGGGCGCGTCCGTCGCACCTGAGCTGATCTACGCGATCAACGCCCGCTCCGAGCTGCTCTACGGCACGCCCGCCTGCGGCTCACCCGGCGACTCCGGCGACCGGGGCGAGTGCACCAGCCTGGGCGTGCTCGGTCCGCGCAGCGACGGCGGGCGCACCCTGCTCGCGCAGAACTGGGACTGGCACCCCGATCACCGGGACTACAACGTCCTGCTGATCACCCGGGACGAACGCGGCCACGAGGTGCTGACGTTGACGGAGGCGGGCATGCTCGCCAAGTCCGGTCTCAACTCCGCCGGGGTGGGGGTCTGCGTCAACCTGCTCGGCTGCGACCGCGACGGCCGGCCCGGCGGCGTGCCGTACCACGTGCTGCTGCGCTCGGTGCTGGAGGCGGACTCGCTGTCCTGGGCGATCCGCAACGCGATGCGTGTACCGCGTTCGGCCTCGATCAACCTGCTGATCGGCCAGGCGGATCCGGCCGGCGGCGAGCTGATCGACCTGGAGCTGGTGCCCGGCGACGCGGGCTGGCTGCACCCGGTGGACGGGGTGCTGGTGCACGCGAACCACTTCGAGACGGCGCTGCCGGTGTACGACACCATCAAGGACTGGGGCGGCTCGTCGCTGTTCCGCTCGGCGCGGGCACGCCGGCTGCTGGACACGGTCCGCAAGCCGCTGACGTCGGCCGACCTGCGGGCGGTGCTGCAGGATCACCACAGCCATCCGGTCTCCATCTGTCGTCACGCCGATGAGCGCGATGCGATCGAGGACCGCTCGGCGACGATCTGGACCGTGCTCATGGATTTGGATGAGCGGTTCATCCGTCTCGTACCTGGACCACCGTGTACGGGGGGAGAAGGCATGACTTATTCCCTCTGATGTGGACTTGCGGGAGCTTCGGCGCCGCTCCCCCGCCGATGATCTCGTTATCGAGACGTTATCGAACGGGCCTGAGGACCCCCGACCTGCTCCATATCGTATGGACACAGTCAAATGTGTCCCATCGTGATGGGGTACATACACGGGGGAGGAACGACTTGACTCGGCTGAGAAGCCGGGCGCTGCTTGGCGCCCTGACACTGGTCGTCGCAGCGGTGGGAGCCGCTGTCATTCCGGCGGGGGCGGCACACGCCGTGGCACCCGCCGATCACACGCTCTACTGGAACGGCGTGCTCCTGCGCATCTACCGCATGGGCGGCGCGCCGGGACCGCTGGCTCGTGCCGGGGCGATGATGCACGCCGCCATGTACGACGCCGCCAACTCCGCCAAGTGCCGGGTGGGGACCACGGCGAATCCTGTCATCGACACCTGCATCGGCAAGAAGTACCTGGTCAACGTCACGACGGTGAAGAACGCCGGGGCCAACGCGCCCGTCATGAACACGGCCATCGACTACGCCGCCGTGACCGTGCTCCGCAGCCTCTACCCGACCGTCGACTTCGACGCGGATCTGGCCACGGCGCAGGAGGGTGTGGGCACGACCGGCAACCAGAAGGAGGCCATCTACATCGGCCAGACGGCCGGAAACGCGATGAACTCGGCGCGAGCCGCTGACGGTTCCACCAACACCCCGCCGTATGTCGAGGGCACCGTGCCGGGAGCGTGGCGCAACACCGGCTCCGGCTCCGCCGCGACACCCAACTGGGGCGGTGTCACGCCGTTCAGCATGACGTCCGGCACACAGTTCCGGCCGCAGCTGCCGCTGGGCTACGCGAACTACGCGAGCCTGCTGGCCAGCTCCGGATACGCCGCACAGGTCAACGAGATCAAGAGCTTCGGTTCGGCGACCTCCACCACGCGGACCGCGGATCAGACCCAGCTGGCGTGGTTCTGGGCCAACGACCTCGACGGCACCTACAAGCCGCCGGGCCAGCTGTTCGCCCACACCGCGATCCTCTCGCAGCTGCGCGGCCTGTCGACCACGTCGAACGTCCGGCTCTTCGCCCTGGTGGCGATCGCGATGGCCGACGCGGGCATCGCCTCGTGGGACGCGAAATACCGCACCGCCATCGACCTGTGGCGACCGGAGTCCGCAGTGCGGCTGGCCGACACCGACGGCAACGCCGCGACCGTGGCGGACCCGACCTGGAAGCCGCTGTCCGCGAACACCAGCGGGGTGAACTTCAGCCCGCCGTTCCCGGCGTACATCTCGGGGCATGCCACGTTCGCCGCCGCCTGGGCGGGAGTCATGAAGGCGTACCTCGGCACCGATGCGGTGACCTGGACCGCCACCACGGAGGATCCGCACGCCGTGGGCGTGACCCGCACCTTCACCAGCATCTCGGCGGCCGCGACCGAGAACGCGCTCAGCCGGATCTATCTGGGCGTGCACTACCGGTTCGACGCCGACTACGGCCTGGCGGCCGGTGACGGTGTGGCGACCCACGTCGTCGGTCACGAGCTCACCCAGTGGCAGCAGTACGGCGGCGTCTACCCCGACAGCCCCGCCTGCCACGGCGCCGGCACCGCCCTCGTCCAGGGGGGCTCGTACGAGGAGTACAAGTGCGTCGAGTACTCGAATGAGACGGCGGCGCTCTACGTGCGCTGACGCGTGACGAAGGGGGGCCACCGGCGCGATGCCGGTGGCCCCCCTCTTTTCGGATCAGTGCTGTCGGATCAGCCGTTCGCCGGCGTGACCAGCACGTAGGCGTACGCGTTGTCGTGCGGCGCCCACAGGAGGGTCAGCTTGACGCCGTTGGCGACTGCCGCGTCACCGGGGTTACCGGTGCCGAGGACGGTGAACCCGAGGTCGGTGCCGTAGACGTCGGTCGCGGGCGTGCCGTCGGGGTTGACGATCCGGGTGGTGTACGGCGCGTTGCCCTTCGACGGGATGACGACGCTGGCGTCGGCGTCCCGGTGGAACAGGCTTTCGCCGCGCAGCTCCAGGCCCGGCACCCAGCCCTTGGCGTCGGTGAAGGCACCGACGCCCTTCTGCGCCTTGAAGGAGGTGCAGTACTCGACGAACGGCTCGGCGGGCACCTCCAGGCACTCCTTGAACGGGTACGTCGGGTTCAGCGTGAACGCCGCGTTCGACGACTGCGGCCGGCCCTGCAGGTTCTTCAGCGTGGACGTGTCCTTCGTGGCCGCGACGCCGGTGCGGCGGAACGGGTCGAAGTGCGAGTCCACCAGCAGCAGGCCGCCCTTGGCGCCCACGCTCGGCAGCGCCGTCAGGTTCGCCGTGACGTGGTTGGTGCTACCGAACGTGGTGTCGCGGTACCACAACAGCATGCCGGGCGCGTTGTACTTGATCTTCTCGACCTTCCATGCGCCGTCACGCAGGTAGGTGCTGTCGTAGGCGTACTTCAGGCCGTTGTCGAACCCGTCGAAGTTGCGCCACTCGGCCAGGTAGTAGTGCGCCTTCGAAGAGGTGCCGGTGTCGATGCGCCAGCCGGGGCCGGTGGTGTCCGTCCAGGTGCCGCCAGTCGCGGTCCAGCCGTTGGCACCGCTCTCAGCGTCGTCGCTCCAGGTGGTGGCGCCGCCGCCGGTGACCGAGAGGTCGTCGACGAACCAGCCGCGCTCCTGGAAGGCGGCGTCGGTGGCCAGGCGCAGGCGGACCTGCACCGTGCTGCCGGCGTACCCGGACAGGTCGACGTAGTCGTGACGCCAGCCGTGGCTGTCGCCGGTCAGGCCGTACTTCAGCTTGAATGCCGTGTTCATGTTGCCGTTGGGGTCGGCGTAACCGTCGTCCGTGGACACCAGGTTGCCGGCCTCGTCGTAGATCTTGAGGTTGGTCCAGGTGCTGCCGCCGTTGGTCGAGACCTCGACGAAGCCGTAGTCCCAGTCCGCCTCGATGACGTAGTTGTTCCACATCCAGAACTTGGCGTCGGCCGCGTTGGGCACGGCGACCTCACGCGTGAGCTTGATGTCGGCCCAGTCCTGGTCCGCGCCCGTGTACCGCATGTTGGCGCCGCTGTGCGGGTTGGCCAGCGTGATGGTCTTCGGCGGCAGGTCGATCTTGATGCCGTCCTCGGTACCGACCGGCGTGCGGGAGGTCTGGCCCAGCTTCACGCTCGTGAGGCCGGAACCCGGGGCGAGCACCTTCGGGTCGGCCCAGCCGAGAACCCACTTGTCCCAGATGCCCATGTGCGTCGGCATCGCCTGGAAGATCGGGCCGGAGTGCGAGCCCGAGGACATGAGGTCCCAGAAGTCGATGCCGGACTCGCCGGCGCCCGAGGTGTCGTACAGGTCCGGCAGGCCGAGGTCGTGGCCGTACTCGTGGGCGAACACGCCCACGCCCGAGTCCTCGGGCTGCACGATGTAGTTCGAGATCTTCAGGTTGGTGCCGGGGATGGTGTAGCCACTGGGCACGGCCGAGGAGTGCGCCCAGATGGCGTACGTGCCCTGTGCGCCGCCGCCGCCGGACTTGTCCTCACCGGCGTGCACCAGCACCAGGTGGTCGATGACGCCGTCCGGCTCGTAGAAGTTGCCGTCGCCGTCCCGGTCGCCCTGGTCCTCGATGTCGTAGTCGGCCCAGGGGAAGTTCGGCTGGGCCGCGGCGAGCGCGTCCACCGCGTCCGTCGCCATCTTCTGCGGGCCCCCGGGGTTGTTCGGGTGGCCGTTCATCGACTGGATGGCCGGCATCAGCCATTCGCCGCTCTCGCCCTGGTAGCAGGTCGTCGCGGCGTACCAGCCCTCCGAGTGCGGCAGGGTGATCCACGGCGTCGCCTCACCGGCGACGGTGTAGGCACCCTTCGACATCTCCAGGTACATGTTGCGCATCGTCAGACCGGTGAGGTCGATGCCCTTTTTGCCGTCCGGACCCTTGAGGTCGGTGCGGACCCGCTTCGTGATGCCCGTGGAGGTGTAGAGCATCTTGTTGTAGTGGTCCTGGTTGAAGTCGGCGACCCACATGGAGTTGTTGTCCAGGTGGGACATCGTCGCCGGGTTCGGGATGCCGTTGTGCAGCGGACCGTTCTGGATCGTGCCCGGCACGCAGGTCCGGTTCGCCTCGGTCGACGACGTGACCATGGTGCCGGTGAAGTCGTCGTTCGCGTTCGGGTTGTACTCGACCAGCATCGTCAGCAGTTTGGCGACCTGGGTGGTCGGCGCCTGCTTGATCTTGCGGGGGCTCTTGCGCTCCCTGATGGACTTCGCTTCGAGCCTGGCGAGCTGGTGCGAGGTGAGCGGGTTGCCGGCGGCGTGCTTCTTGTCGAAGGCACGGGTCTTGTCGGCCTTCGCGCCGTAGACGCCGCCCGCGCCCTTGGTCTCCTTGCCCGTGGTGTCCGGCTGGATCGTGGGCTCGGCGTAGTTGATGTAGAACTCGCTGGGGCTGATCGTGGCCGTCGGGCTCGCGGCGGTGGCCGCGGTGGGTGCGTACAGCCCGACAGCGGCCAAAGCCAGCGCAGGGACGGCGGCTAGTAGCCGCCGTCTCCGCTGCGCATGGATGGCGTGCTTCATGGTCACTCCATTCCTCGGGGTGTCCGCCATGACAGGGGGCCGTGGCGGTAACAGGTGGAGAACGGGGGCGTGGGAGCCTGCCCTCCCACACCGACGCGGCCTCACGTGGCGGATGGGGTCTTGCGGCTCACGTGAAGCAAGCACTTCACAATCGCAAATGAATGCACCGTCAGGCATTGCCCGGACATCGGAGGGGATCACTCCGAACGGTCCACGATCACTGTCCCATCACGATAGATGAAATCAGCCGAACGGTGGATGTGTATGTCGGGTGACCGCTACACGGATGCCGTCAACCGTATGACGGCCGCTGGTCCCCCTCCGTTGTCGGCTCGACATCCCGTCGCGGCCCGGCTCCGGCCTTCATGCGCGAAAAAGGAGAGGGCGACCCGCCGAGTGCGGGCCGCCCTCTCCGTCATTGCTGCTCAGATGCTGTGTGCTGTCAGCCGTTCGCGGGCGTGACGTGCACGGTGGCGTACGAATTGTCCTTCGCGGCCCGGACGATGGTGATCGTGACGCCGTAGGAGGCGTCCTGGTCGCCGGGGTTGCCCGTGCCGAGGATGGTGAACCCGAGGTCGAGGCCGTAGGCATCGGTCGCGGGCGTGCCGTCGGGGTTGACGACCCGGGTGGTGTACGGCGCGTTGCCCTTCGACGGGATGACGACGGAGGCGTCGGCGTCCCGGTAGAACAGGCTGCTGCCCCGCAGTTCCAGACCCGGCACCCAGCCCTTGGCGTCGGTGAACGCCGCCACACCCGGCTGCGGCCCGAAGGAGGTGCAGTACTCGACGAACGGCTCGGCGGGCACCTCCAGGCACTCGTTGAACGGGTACGTCGGGTTCAGCGTGAACGCCGCGTTCGACGACTGCGGCCGGCCCTGCAGGTTCTTCAGCGTGGACGTGTCCTTCGTGGCCGCGACGCCGGTGCGGCGGAACGGGTCGAAGTGCGAGTCCACCAGCAGCAGGCCGCCCTTGGCGCCCACGCTCGGCAGCGCCGTCAGGTTCGCCGTGACGTGGTTGGTGCTACCGAACGTGGTGTCGCGGTACCACAACAGCATGCCGGGCGCGTTGTACTTGATCTTCTCGACCTTCCATGCGCCGTCACGCAGGTAGGTGCTGTCGTAGGCGTACTTCAGGCCGTTGTCGAACCCGTCGAAGTTGCGCCACTCGGCCAGGTAGTAGTGCGCCTTCACCGAGGTGCCGGTGTCGATGCGCCAGCCGGGGCCGGTGGTGTCGGCCCAGGTGCCGCCGGAGGCGGTCCAGCCGGCGGTGCCGCCCTCGACGTCGTCGCTCCAGGTGGTGGCGCCGCCGCCGGTGACCGAGAAGTCGTCGGCGAACCAGCCGCGCTCCTGTGCGGCGGCGTCGGTGGCCTGGCGCAGGCGGACCTGCACCGTGCTGCCGGCGTACGCGGACAGGTCGACGTAGTCGTGACGCCAGCCGTGGCTGTCGCCGGTCAGGCCGTAGCGGTTCTGGAACGTCGCCATGTTGCCGTTGGGGTCGGCGTAACCGTCGTCCGTGGACACCAGGTTGCCGGCCTCATCGTAGATCTTGAGGTCGGTCCAGGTGCTGCCGCCGTCGGTCGAGACCTCGACGAAACCGAAGTCCCAGTCCGCCTCGATGACGTAGTTGTTCCACATCCAGAACTTCGCGTCGGCCGCGGCCGGAACGGCGACCTCACGTGCGATCTTGATGTCGGCCCAGTCCTGATCCGTGCCGGTGTACCACATGTTGGCACCACTGTGTGCGGTCGCCAGCGTGACGGTCTTCGGCGGCAGGTCGATCTTGATGCCGTCCTTGGTGCCCTTCGGCGTGCGCGAGGTCTGGCCCAGCTGCACGTCGCGGTCCGAGGCGCCGGGCGCGAGGGTCAGCGGGTCGGCCCAGCCGAGCACCCACTTGTCCCAGATGCCCATGTGCGTCGGCATCGCCTGGAAGATCGGGCCGGAGTGCGAACCCGAGGACATGAGGTCCCAGAAGTCGATGTCCGACTCGCCGGCGCCCGAGGTGTCGTACAGGTCCGGCAGACCGAGGTCGTGGCCGTACTCGTGGGCGAACACGCCCACGCCCGAGTCCTCGGGCTGCACGATGTAGTTCGAGATCTTCAGATTCGTGCCGGGGATCGAGTAGCCGCCCGCGACCGCGGAGGAGTGCGCCCAGATGGCGTAGGCCCCCTGCGCGCCGCCGCCGCCGGACTTGTCCTCACCGGCGTGCACCATGACGAGGTGGTCGATGACGCCGTCCGGCTCGTAGAAGTTGCCGTCGCCGTCCCGGTCGCCCTGGTCCTCGATGTCGTAGTCGGCCCAGGGGAAGTTCGGCTGGGCCGCGGCCAGCGCGTCCACCGCGTCCATGGCCATCTGCTGCGCACCCAGCTTGTTGTCCGGGTGGCCGTTCATCGACTGGATGGCCGGCATCTTGTAGACGCCGTTCTCCAGGTAGCAGGTCGTCGCGCCGTACCACGCCTCGGAGTGCGGCAGCGTGATCCACGGGGTCGCCTGACCCTCGACGGTGTACGCGCCCTTCGACATCTCCAGGTACATGTTGCGCATCGTCAGACCGGTGAGGTCGATGCCCGCCTTGCCGTCCGGACCGGTGAGGTCGGGGCGGACCCGCTCGGTGATGCCCGTGGAGGTGTAGAGCATCTTGTTGTAGTGGTCCTGGTCGAAGTCGGCGACCCACATCGAGTTGTTGTCCTCGTGGGCCATCGTCGCCGGGTTCGGGATGGTGTTGTGCGTGGGCCCGTTCTGGATGTTGCCGTAGCCGCAGGACCGGTCCGCGTCGGTCGTGTTCGTGACCACGACGTCGGTGAAGTCGTCGTTCGCGGTGGTGCTGTATTCGACCAGCATCGTCAGCAGCTTCGCGACCTGGGTGGTCGGCGCCTGCTTGAGGTTGCGCGGGTTCTTGCCGGTCTTGATGGACTTCGCTTCGAGCTTGGCGAGCTGACGTGCGGTGAGCGGGTTGCCGTTGGCGTGCTTACGGTCGAACGCGCGGGTCTTGTCACCCGCGCCGCCGTAGATGCCGTTGGCGCCCTTGGTCTCCTTGCCCGTGGTGTCCGGCTGGACGGCGGGCTCGGCGTAGTTGATGTAGAACTCGCTGGGGCTGATCACGGCAGGTGCGGCAACGGCATTGGCCGTTCCCGGGCCGTACAGCCCGACAGCGGCCAGCGCCAACGCGGGAACCGCGGCGAGTAGCCGCCGCCTTCTCCGCGTTTGGATGGCGTGCCTCATGGTCACTCCATTCCTCGGGGGTCTCCGCCACGGGCAGTGGGCGCCGCGGCCGGAGGAACAGTTGGAGGGGAGGCATGGGAGCCCTGCCCCCCATGCCGATGCGCTTCACGAGCCTGTCGGAGGTAAAGGCTCACGTGAAGCAAGCACTTCACAATGGCAAATGAAGGCACCGCGAGGCATGGCCCGGATATCGGAGGGCGTCGTGCCGGAGTGTGGCAACGGGGTGACAGGCAAATGTCATCCGCCGACGGATCACATCCGCTGATCGGTGGATGCGATCTTCCGATCCACAGTCTGCTCCTGCGCGGGGTCACGGCACCGGGCGTCTGGAACGCCGAGAGGCGGCCCGCATTCGCGGACCGCCTCTCGGCGTCAGGACTCGGGAGGGGTCAGAGACAGAGCCCACAGCCGGGCCCGACCGGGTTGTCGCCGGGGCGTGTCAGATCGGTGACGGCGGGCATGGCGACGCGAGGCGAGTCGACGGGAAGCGCACCCTCGATCACCGGGTGCGTGCTGCCGTTCTCGGTGACCCAGCCGATGGACAGGCAGTCCAGGCGGGTCGTCTCGTTGGCCAGCAGACACACCGCCTGGACGTCCGTGCGGATCGGGAAGCTGCTGAGGAAGTCGTAGGTCCGCGGAGCGTCCGCGCTGAACGGCACGGCCCTACCGATGGCGTCGGTGCTGGTGTACGTCCCAAGCCCGAAGACATACCAAGGCGCGTACGGCTGCGAGCAGGTCACGATCGTGCCGCCGAGCTCGATTCGATAATGGGTGCCCCCCTCGGGCTGGTACGTCCGAGAGCTGTCGATCCAGCCGGTGTTGCTCGTACCTTCCGGGCAGATCAGCCACTTGAGCTGGACGGTCTTCGAGGAGGTCGGCGTCGCCACGGCGGGTGCCATCGTGCCCGCGGTGGCCAAGGCCATCGCGGCGACAGCAACGGACACAGCGCGGATGATTCTGTTCATGACTGTGGATCCCCTCGGGTTCGGGTCGGCCCGTCTCGTCGGCGGACGCGTGCCGCGCTGCCTCGGCGCCCGGTCGCAGGCCTGGCTGATATCGGCTGATGACGTATCTGTCCATGAGGGCGGACAGGGATCAGGGGCAGTTCCTGCCGGACAGGACAACCACTTGTACTGGACGTACTTGGCCGGCGGCGAGGGTGCGCCGTCTGCCGCCGCGGCGACGGTCGCCGGCAGCCTGCGGATGACTGTTCTCATTGCCGGTGCTCCTCGCGAGACGTTGCTTTCGGGTCCGTGCCGGTGCTGTATCGACCTGTGCGTGCGGTGGCAGGGCAGGCGGCCCGCTGCGGGCCGCCTGCCGCTGTCGGAGGTGGTTGTCAGGGGCAGAGCCCGCAACCCGGACCGATGGGGTCCGGATACACCGACATGTTCGTGACGGCGGGTGCGGCCACCCGCGGCGAGTCGACGGGCAGCGGGCCCTCGACGACGGGCAGCAGCACCCCGTCGGTGTCGACCCAGCTGATGGACACGCAGGCGAGGCGGGTCGTCTCGTCGGCGATGACACACACCGCCTGCACGGCCGGCCCAATCCCCCTCGTGCCGTAGTAATGGCCGTTGTACAGGTTCCCGAACCGGTAGGGATGGGCCTTGCCGGAGGCGGAGTTGCTGCTGTACGCCGCCAGGGCCCAGACTTCCTCGTCCAGCGTCGGCGATGCGCAGGGGAACACCTCGCCCACGAAGGACACCAGGGTGCGGCCCATGTAGTCGACGTCGGTCCACATCGAATCGATGCGTGCGGCGTTGCTCGTGCCGGCGGGGCAGTCGAGCCACCTGTAGTAGCGGAGCCCTCCGGGCACCGCCGTAGCCGGGGCGACCGCCGTGGCGGCCAGGATCATCGTGGTAGCGGTCAGGACCAAGGCGCGGAGGGTACGGCGCACGGGTCACTCCCCTTCGGGTTCGTGCGTGGTCTCGTCGACGGGCGCGTGCTGCGCTGCCTCTGCGCCCAGCCGTAGTCCGAGCTGGAACCGGTTGATCACGTCGTATCTGTCCATCAGCGCGGAGAGGGTGTAGGCGATGGTGCGTACGCTGATGTCGAGCTTCGCCGCGAGCGCGGCGTCGGTGTAGCCCCTGGCCAGCAGCACCACGATGGTGCTCTCCCGGGGGGTCAGGTGCGCGGGCGGTGTCCAATCGCGGCCGGGGTCCTTCGCCTGGGCCCATTGCTGCAGGAAGAGCGCCGTGAGCTCGGCGACGACCCGCGGTGCGCTGATCTCCCACATGCCGCGCGTACGGTCGGAGGGATCCTGCGGCACGAGCGCCGTGGCGCGATCAAAGATGATCATCTTGCCCGGCACCTGCGGCAGCTCCCGATACTGCATGCCGTGGAAGCGGAGTTCGGTGTCGTGCACCTCCGACTCGTCGTCGGTCGACGCGGGCACGCCCAGGCTGAGGAACGAGATGCCGCGGGCGAGCATCTTGCGCTCCGCGGGCGCAGCCGTCTTCAAGGCGGCGGCGCTGAAAGCCGGCTCCGGGTTCATGCTCATGTGTTCGTGGCGTTCCGCCGCCGCCAGTTCCAGGAGCCGCTCGATCGTCTTGGACAGGCCGTCGAGTGGCCGGGCGTCGTCGACGGGCAGTCGGCCGAGGTCGGTGACGATGTCGGGATACGTCATCCGGGTGAGCCGCTGGCGCAGCCGGTGCCTGGCCAGCGCGGTGTGGTGGTGCCGGTCGCGGAGCAGGGCCACCACCTGCGCGGGGGCGCGGGTGGACCAGATGCGGTCGTCGCCGGTCCCCTCGACGAGCGCCCGGCGGGCCGGGACGGCCGCTCCGAGCGCGGTGAGTTCGTCCAGGGCAGTGCGCACCAGCCGCGACTTCATCTCCAGGGAACGGCTGATGTGCTCCACCGACCAGGGCCCGAAGGTGATGAGGGTGCGGTAGACCAGGTCGGCGTGTGGCGACACGCCCCACCTCGTCAGTGAGGGCACGACAGGTGCGTCGAGCATGAAGGCCTCCCCCGTGAAACCTCTCCGATGCAGGCTCGTACCGCGCCGGACAAGAGCAATCTAGACAGGCGAATCAATGCCGACCAGAGCCCGTCCGACGGATTGCATGTTTGTGCAATCGCGACTAGTGATCTTGGAGGTGGGTCCGGCCCGCCCTATGTTCATCGGCATGACCTCCCCATCCAGGGCGGGTCGCGAGCCACGGGTCCCGGCGCATCGGCGGTGTGTACACCACGACGGCCGCGGGTCTCGGTGTCGCGAAGCACGTGCGTGCACGGCGGGCATCGCCCGACGTAGTACGGGGGACCACGTGCCGGCGGCGACGAAAGGGGCGGCTACCGGTGTGACGCCGGTAGCCGCCCCTTCGCACAGGTGACGATCGGCCTCGTCGCGGACGGGCACGTCGCGTGATCATCGCCCGCGTCGTCACGTGTCGTCGGGCTCCTCTTCGGCCGGTCTCTCGACGGGTGTCTGCTGCGCCGCTTCGGCTCCGAGGCGCAGCCCCAGCTGGAATCGGTTGGACACCTCGAACCGCTCCATGAGGGCGGACAGGGTGTAGGCGATGGTGCGCACGCTGATGTCGAGTTTCGCCGCGATCGCGGCGTCGGTGTGGCCTGCGGCCAGCAGCGCGACAATGGTGCTCTCACGTGGGGTGAGCTGCATGGGTGATATAGGCCCCCCGTCGAATCATGCCGGTGCGGGGTCCGCCCGGCCGGACTAGAGCAACCTAGACAGTGCTACCGGCACGGGCCAGGCCTGTTGTGCAGATTGCAGGATCCTGCAACGGTACCCAGTGATCTTGGTCGCTGGCCCGCGTCGGCTTATGTTCAGAGCACGACGTTCCTCCGGGTGGAGGTCGGGCTCCGGGTCCCGGCGTTTCGGCGGTGCAGACACCGATCGAAAACCGCCGAGGTCCCGGTGCCGCGAGGTACGTGCGTGCCCGCGGGCGTCAGCCGGCGGATACGGGGGACCGCGTGCCGACGATGACGAAGGGGCGGCCACCGGTGTCACACCGGTGGCCGCCCCTTCGCTCGGTTCGGGTCAGTCCTCGTCCGACTTGCTCGACTGCATACCCGCGGAGATCAGGTTCATCACCGCGGAGTCCTGCAGGGTCGTGACGTCACCGAGCGACCGGTTCTCCGCCACGTCGCGCAGCAGCCGCCGCATGATCTTTCCGGAGCGGGTCTTCGGCAGCTCGGTCACCAGCATGATCTGGCGCGGCTTGCAGATCGGGCCCAGCGTCTTGGCGACGTGGTCACGCAGCTCCGGCACACCGACCTCGGCCCCGCCCTTGAGGATCACGAAGGCGACGATGGCCTGACCGGTGGTCGGGTCGGTGGCGCCGACGACCGCAGCCTCTGCCACTGCCGGGTGGGCGACCAGCGCCGACTCGACCTCGGTGGTGGAGATGTTGTGGCCGGACACCAGCATCACGTCGTCGACCCGGCCGAGCAGCCAGATCGCCCCGTCCTCGTCACGCTTCGCGCCGTCACCGGCGAAATAGAAGCCCTGCTCGGCGAAGCGCGACCAGTACGTCTCCAGGAAACGCTTGTCGTCGCCCCAGATGGTGCGCAGCATCGACGGCCACGGACCGGTCAGCGCCAGGTAACCGCCGCCGCCGTTGCCCACGATCGAGCCGTCGTCCGCGACTACCTCGGCCTTGATGCCCGGCAGCGGGCCCATCGCCGAGCCCGGCTTGCAGTCGGTCACGCCGGGCAGCGGGGAGATCATGATGGCCCCGGTCTCGGTCTGCCACCAGGTGTCCACGACCGGGCAGCGGTTGCCGCCGATGTGCTCGCGGTACCACATCCAGGCCTCGGGGTTGATCGGCTCGCCGACCGAGCCGAGCAGTCGCAGCGAGCTGAGGTCGAACTGGGCCGGGATGTCGTCGCCCCACTTGGCGAACGTGCGGATCGCGGTGGGCGCGGTGTAGAGGATCGTGACGCGGTACTTCTCCACGATCTCCCAGAACCGGCCGCGGTGCGGGGTGTCCGGGGTGCCCTCGTACATGACCTGGGTGGCGCCGTTGGAGAGCGGGCCGTACACGATGTAGCTGTGCCCGGTCACCCAGCCGATGTCGGCGGTGCACCAGTAGACGTCGGTCTCCGGCTTGAGATCGAACACCGCGTGGTGGGTGTACGAGGTCTGGGTCAGGTATCCGCCGGTGGTGTGCAGGATGCCCTTCGGCTTCGCGGTGGTGCCCGAGGTGTAGAGGATGAACAGCGGGTGCTCGGCGTCGAACGGCTGCGCCTCGTGTTCGGGGCTGGCGTTGCCGACCACGTCGTGCCACCAGACGTCGCGCTCGTCGTCCCAGGCGACCTCCTGGCCGGTCCGGCGGACCACCAGGACCTTCTCGACGGTCGGGCACTCGGCCACGGACTCGTCGACGGTCGGCTTGAGCGCGCTCGGCGCGCCGCGGCGGTAGCCGCCGTCCGCGGTGATGACGACCTTGGCGCTGGCGTCCTGGATCCGGCCGCCCAGCGCGTCCTTGCTGAAGCCGCCGAACACCACCGAGTGGGTCGCGCCGATGCGGGCGCAGGCCAGCATCGCGACGGCGGCCTCGGGAATCATCGGCATGTAGATCGCGACCCGGTCACCGGCGTGCACGCCGAGACCGGTCAGCGCGTTGGCCGCCTGGCACACCTCGGCGTGCAGGTCGGCGTACGTGATGGTGCGGGTGTCGCCCGGCTCGCCCTCCCAGTGGATGGCGACCCGGTCGCCCAGCCCGTTGGCCAGGTGCCGGTCCAGGCAGTTGTACGCGATGTTGAGCTGACCGCCGACGAACCACTTCGCGAACGGCGGGTTGGACCAGTCCAGTACCTCGTCCCACGGCCGGGCCCAGTCCAGCCGCTTGGCCTGGGTCTCCCAGAACGCCAACCGGTCGGCGTCGGCCTGCGCGTAAGCCTCGGCGGTGACGTTCGCGTGCGCGGCGATCTCCGCCGGCGGGGGGAACCGGCGCGACTCGTGCAGCAGGTTTTCGAGGGTCTCGCTCACTACAGCGCCTCCCTAGGGGTGATGGTCATGCCCTGTGACGTGGGTCTCCGGGTGATGTTACGGCCCGATGTCCCCGCCTTACAGTAAGGGTCCCTAACTATTTTGCTCCGGCTGCCTCAGCCGGCTTCGTTACGCTCTGGCTGTGACTATGGATCCGCTGGCACCGCTGTTGAAACTGGCCGACGTCGAATCTGCGGTGAATGGCGCACGCGCTGCGGTGGACGGTGCGTACAAGCACCGCGCGTTGCGGCGCCAGGGCGGCATGGTGGCCGCGGAGATCAGCCTGCGCTGTGCGGTGGCCAGCGCCGCGCTGGAGGGCCACCGGTACGAGCTGAGCGACGTGCGCGGCGGCACCGTGCTGGACGCGGTGCTGCAGGGGGCGCTGCGGGTCGCCGAGGCGCTGCCCGGCCTCCACCAGCACTGGCACAGTGCGCCCCGGCAGGTGCTGGCGAAGCTGCACCTGCTGGCCGGCACGGGCGTGCTGCCCGCCGACGCGCTCGGCCGGCCCGCTCCGGAAAGCGCCGCCCGGCTGGACACCCTGCTGGAGATCGTGTCCGGGGAGGCGGGCAATCCGCTGATCCGCGCGGCCGTGGTGCACGGCGAACTGCTGGCGGCACAACCGTTCCCCGGCGTGAACGGCATCGTGGCCCGGGCCGCCGCCCGGCTCACCCTGGTCGGCAGCGGCTTCGACCCGCGGGGGCTGGTCGCGCTGGAACTGGCTCAGCTGGCTCGCGAGCCCGAGTACATCGGGGCCGCCGGGGCCTTCGCCACCGGCACCCCGGACGGTTTGCGTTCGTGGCTGCGCCACTACGCCACGGCGGTCGAGCAGGGCTGCTCGGAGATCGCCGTGGTCGGAGACGCCGTCCTGGCGTCGGTGGGCTGACAAAGTATGGATGGCGCCGCACGTTCGCGGCGCCATCGCGCACGTCCCGCCGGGTTACCAGGCGTGCACCTCTTAGCAACCGCCCTCAGTGGACCCGAAGATCACACCGGGACTTTGCCTTCACGACGGCTAGATCGCGCGTGGGTGCCCGGAGGCCGTGCCCGAAAGCCGGCTTCTGCCAGCTACTTCCAGCTGCAGAATGCTTTCGTAACCACTTTTCTACGCCCGTTTGAGGGTGATGGCCAGGCTTCGGGCGGAATGTGTGACAGGTGGGGCTGTTGTGGCGGCGAAATCACCCGTCAGAGGGCAGAAGCCGCGGCACGCGCACGCTTACGGCGCCCGTACCACGCGATGCCGATGGCGACGCCGACCCCGATGCCGAGCGCGGCCGCGACCGGAACGGCCGGCCGGCTGCGCAGCCGGCGGCCCAGCGGCACCGGGTGCCGGAACTCCAGCACCGGCCAGCGCCGCTCGTTGGCCTCGCGGCGCAACGCCTTGTCGGGGTTGACCGCGCTGGGATGCCCGACGGCGGCGAGCAGCGGGATGTCGGAGATGGAGTCCGAGTAGGCGTAACACTCGGCGAGGTCGTAGCCCCGCTCGGCGGCGAGCTTGCGCACCGCCTCGACCTTGGCCCCGCCCGCGGCGTAGAACTCGATCTCACCGGTGTACTGGCCTTCGGCGACCTTCATCCGGGTGGCGATGACGTCGGTGACGCCGAGTTGCGCGCCGATGGGCTGCACCATCTCCTCGCCCGACGCCGACACCAGCACGATGTCGCGCCCGGCCGCCTGGTGCTCCTCGATGAGGGTCGCCGCCTCGGCGTAGATGTACGGGTCGATCAGCTCGTGCAGGGTCTCGTTGACGATCTGGCGGACCTGGTCCACCCGCCAGCCCTTGACCAGCTCCGCCATGTAGTCGCGGGTGCGGACCATCGCCTGGTCGTCGGCGCCCCCGCGCTTGAACATGAACTGGGCGAACGCCGTCTTAACTACGTCACGCTTAGTGATCAGACCGTCACGATAGAACGGTCTGCCGAATGCCAGCGCGCTGGAAGTCGCGATGACGGTCTTGTCCAGGTCGAAAAACGCGGCGCTGCGGCCCACGGTCGCAAAGTGTAGCCGGGCCGCCGTCGCGGCGGTGTCCGCCGGTGGGTCGGATACCGGCAGCCGCTCGCGCCGCGGTGTGCGGGAACGTCCGCAGAGCGTGGTAACTGAGCGACGACTCAGTGATTGCGCAGCGTAGGATCTTGGGTTCGTCTACGGCGTGTCGTGGCGTGTCGGCCCCGATCCCTCTCGACGGCGCGCCGTCAAGTCAGGCATGCTTTCGCCAACAGCCCTCAGCGGGTGCCACCCCCCCCGCAGCCGCTGAGCGGGCTCCGGCTCACCATCCCCCCTGAGAGCCGGACCCCAGGACGACCCCCGTCTCCCCGGACGGGGGTCGTCGTCATCTGGGCCGCGCCCGCCGCGGGTCATCTGACCTGCACGCCAGGCATGCGACGCCACGTCGCCGTGCGCGTCGCGCCATAACAGATCCACACGATGATCGGCGCACTGTCCACAAGTGCCGGTCTGTCCACAGGCGCGGTCCGCGGGCGCTGTTCCGCCGAGACGGTGACGGCGCACAGTGCCCGGCATGAGCCGTCCGTCCGCCGCCCCACCCGCATCCGCCCGCATCCTGCTGGTGACCGCCGATGCCGACCTGCTCGACGACCTGCTGCGCCTGGGATCCGCCGCGGGCGCGGAGGTCGAGGTCGCCCACGACCTGCCCGCGGCACGCCCGCGCTACGGACCAGCCCCGCTCGTGCTGATCGGCGGCGACATGGTGCCCGGCTGCGTGCGGGCCCGGTTGCCGCACCGGGCCGGGGTCGTCGTGGTCTGCCGGGACAGCAGCGATACACGGCCATGGGACTTCGCCCAACCACTCGGGGCCGAGCACGTCGCACTACTGCCCGCCGCCGAGTCCTGGCTGGTCGACCGCCTCGCCGGGATCGGCCGCGCGCCCGCCCGAGGGGCCGGGCGAGTGCTGGCGGTGCTCGGCGGGCGCGGCGGAGCCGGAGCCAGCGTGCTGGCCGCAGGTCTCGCCGTCACCGCCTGCCGCACGCGGCTGCGCACCCTGCTCGTCGACGCCGACCCGCTCGGCGGCGGCGCGGATCTGCTGCTCGGCTGGGAGGAGCTGCGCGGGCTGCGCTGGCCGCAACTCGCCCGGGCCAGCGGCCCCGTCGACCCGGCGGCGTTCGTCGACGCGTTGCCGAGCCGTGGCGACCTGGTGGTGCTGTCCTGCGCCCGCGACGTACCCGACGAGGACACCCCGATCTCGCCGGAGCTGCCGCCCGACGCGATGGCCGCCGCGCTCGACGCGGGCCGCCGAGGTCGCGACCTCATCGTCGTCGACCTGCCCCGGCGCCTCGACGACGCGGCGGCCGTGGTGCTGCAGGCGGCCGACCGGGTGCTGCTCGTGGTGCCCGCCGAGCTGCGCGCGGCTGCCGCGGCCGCGCGGGTGGTCGACGCCGTCTCGGCATACCGGCGGGAACTGTCCGTGGTCGTGCGCGGCCCGGCACCCGGCCGGCTCGGCCCCGAGGACCTGGCCCGGGCACTGGGTCTGCCGTTGGCGGGCATGCTCGCCCCGGAACCGCGCCTGGCCACCGCCCTCGAACGCGGCGAAGCGCCGGGCAGCGCGCCCCGCGGCCCGCTGGCGACCCTGTGCGGCCGCCTCATCAGCGAGGTCATGGCATGAGCGGGCGAATCGAGTGGCCAGGTTGGCATGGCGCCGACGAGCGCAGCGAGGAGAAGGCATGAGCGGGCCCGTGGAGCTGGTCGGGGCCGGGCCGCTGGGCTTGCTGCTGGCCGCGCCCGAGGTCACCGACGTCCTGGTCAACGGGGTGCAGGTGTGGACCGACCGGGGCTCCGGTCTGGTCCGTGAACCGTTCACCATGCCGTCGGCGGAGGCGGTGCGGCGGCTCGCGCAGCGCCTCGCGGCCGCGTGCGGGCGGCGGCTCGACGACGGGCAGCCGTTCGTCGATGCGCGTCTGGCCGACGGCACCCGCCTGCACGCGGTGCTGCCCCCGGTGGCGACGGCAGGGCCGTACCTGTCACTGCGCACGTTCCGGCAGCGGCCGATGGCATTGGCCGAGCTGGCCGCACCCGAGGTCGTCGCGCTGCTGTCGGCGATCGTCGCGGCCCGGCTGACCTTCCTCGTCTCCGGCGGCACCGGATCCGGCAAGACCACGCTGCTCGGCGCGATGCTCGCCGCCGTACCCGGCCGGGAACGCATCGTGCTGGTGGAGGACTCGGCCGAGCTGCGACCCGCGCACCCGCACGTGGTCGCGCTGCAGGCACGCACCTCCAATGTGGAGGGCGTCGGCGTGGTCGGACTTTCCGAACTGGTCCGGCAGGCGCTACGGATGCGCCCGGACCGGCTGGTGGTGGGCGAGTGCCGGGGCGCGGAGGTGGTGGATCTGCTGGCCGCGCTCAACACCGGGCACGAGGGCAGCGCGGGCACGCTGCACGCCAATGCGCCCGCGGACGTGCCCGCGCGGCTGGAGGCGCTCGGCCTGCTCGGCGGGCTGCCCCGCCCCGCGCTGCACGCGCAGGTCGCCGCGGCTATCCGGGTGCTGCTGCACCTGCGCCGCACGCCGTCGGGCCGGGTGCTCGACGAGGTGTGCCTGCTCGCCGCGGACGGCCCCGAACGCCTGGTGGCGGCCCGCCCGGTGTGGCGGCGGGCCGGTGGCGTGCTGCCCGCGGCCGACGAGCTCGCCGCCCTGCTGCGCGCCCGCGACGTCACCCCGCCGACCTGGCTGGAGGAGCGATGAGAACGTCTGTTCTCGCGCCCACCGCGCGGCGTCGCCTCGCGCGGGCGACGGCGGGGATGCGGCCTGGCGATTCGACCGCGATCGCGGGAACCCGCCACGGCGGGCAGCCGGCCGGCAGGACCCGGCATGGCGCGACGGCCGACCTGTGCTCGCCGCGCCATGCCCGGGCCGTCGCGGCGGCCACCGGCGTGGGCGCGTGGCTGCTGCTCGACTCGCCTGTCGGCGGGCTGGTCGCGGCGGGATACACCCTGCTCGCCCTGCGCATGTGGCGCGACCAGCGCACCGCACGGCGGAACTCGGGGCACCGGGAACGGGCCCTCGACCTGCTCGCCGCCTCCGCGGCCGAGTTGCGGGCCGGTGGCGCGGGCACGGTGCTGCTGCTGCCGGACGACGAGCTGGACCGGTCGGTGCACGCCGCGCAGCGGCTCGCCGCGAGCACCGGCGCGCCCCTGGCCGACCTGCTGGAAAGGCTGGAGGCGCAGTGCCGCGCCGCGGACCGGGCCGACGCCGCGGCGCACGCGCAGGCGGCCGGTGCACAACTGACCGCGGTGCTGCTCGCCGCACTGCCGATCGGCGGCATCGGGCTCGGCCACCTGATCGGCGTCGACGCGCTGCGGATCCTGCTGCACACGCCGACCGGCGTCGCCTGCGCCTGCGGGGCGGGCATGCTGCAGGCGGCCGGGATCGCCTGGACCCGGCGGCTGCTACGGCCGCCGACCCGTTCCGCCGTCGACCGGGCCGTCGGACGTTTCACGGCCCGGCGGCGGCTGCGCCGGCTGCCGCTGCGGCGGTCCGCCGAGCAGGCGCGTGGGCGTACGCCATGGCTGTTCGGCTTCGTGGCGGGCGGCGCGGTGATCGCGCTGATGCCGTCCCCGCCCGGAGCTGTGCTGGGTGCTGTCGTGGCGGCCGGGACCGTGCTGGTGCTGCGGCGGATGGAACCCGCGTCGGTCCGCGCGGAACGGGAGCGGGCGCTCGCCGACCTGCCGTGGGCCGTCGACCTGACCGGCACCGCGCTGCGGGCCGGCGCCCCGCTCGACCACGCCGTGCTGAGCGTGGCCACGGCGCTCGACGGGCCGCTCGGCAGCCGGCTGCAGCGGATCGGACGTTCCCTGCGGCTGGGGGCCACCGCTGCCGAGGCCTGGTCGCACCTGGCGGACCTGCCACCGGCCGCGCGCCTGGTGACGGCCGTGGAACGCAGTTCCGCCAACGGATCCGCGCTGGCGGGCGCGCTGTTTCGCTGCGCCGACGACCTGCGCGCCGATGCCGCCGTACGCCGCCAGGCCGGTGCACAACGCGCCGGTGTCCTGATCGTCCTTCCGCTCGGGCTGTGCTTCCTGCCCGCCTTCGTACTCGCCGGCCTGGTGCCGGTGGTCCTCGCCGTGCTCGGCGAGGTGCTCTGACCCCCACTTCGAAAGGAGATCGCCATGCCCCGACAGAGGTCCCAGCGAGCGGAGGGCCTGCTCGCGCCGCCCGCGGACACCGCGGTCCGCACGCCGCTCCGCCCGCCTGTGCCCGCACCGGCCCTGCTGCGCGACATCGACATCGACGCCGCCGCCATCCTCGCCGAGGCGGTGAACGCGGCCGCCACGGCGCCGGCGGGACGTTCGGCCCGCACCGAGGGCACGCCGTCGGCCCCGGGCGCGTCGACCCGCCTGGCCGGCCCGCCCGACGCCGGGATGAACACCGCCGAGTACGCCGTCGGCACGCTGGCGGCGGTCGCCTTCGCGGGCCTGCTGCTCAAGGTGCTGACCAGCGACAGCGTGCAGGCGGCGCTGGCCGGTGTGATCCAACGGGCGCTCGGGTGAGCCGAACGGACCGGGGTAGCGCGACCGCCGAGCTGGCGGTCGCGCTACCCGCCGTGGTGCTGCTGCTGGTCACCGGCATCGGCGCGGTCGCCGCGGTGACCGTGAAGCTGGGCTGCGTCGCCGCCGCCCGCGACGCGGCGCTCACCGCGGCCAGGGGCGGCGGCACGCACGGTGGCGCGAACGTGGACGTCACCGGAGACACCGTCACCGCGACGGTGCGACGCTCGATCCGGGTGACCGAGCTGACCTGCACCGCGACCGCCGCCCGGGAACCGGGTGCGCCGTGAGTTCGCTGTATGCGCTCGGCGTGGGCCTCGTCTTCGTGGCCGCGGGCACCGTGGTGGCCGCCGACGGGGCACAGCTGATCGCCCGCGAACAGGCGCAGACCGCCGCCGACCTGGGGGCCCTCGCGGGCGCGGCGTACGCGGTCGACGGGGCCGCCGCGGCCTGCGCCCGGGCCGGTGCGATCGCCGCGGCCAACGCCGCGACCGTCACCGCCTGCCGCCTCGACGGCCTCGACCTCACCCTCTCCGTGCAGGTGGTGACCGGCGCCGGCGCCGCCGAAGCCACCGCCGTAGCGGGGCCGGTCCGCGAGGCGGTCAGCCCGGGAGGTGGGTGAGGATGGTGTCGAGGACGGTGACGGCGCCGGATTTGTCCAGGGGGTTGTTGCCGTTTCCGCACTTGGGGGACTGGACGCAGCTGGGGCAGCCGCGCTCGCAGGCGCATTCGGCGACCGCGGTCCGGGTCGCGCCGAGCCACTCGGCCGCCATGCCGTACGCCCGCTCGGCGAAACCGGCCCCGCCGGGGTGGCCGTCGTACACGAAGATGGTCGGCGCGTCGGTGTCGGCGTGCCGGGCGGTGGACAGGCCGCCGATGTCCCACCGGTCGCAGCTCGCGACCAGCGGCAGCAGCCCGATCGCGGCGTGCTCGGCGGCGTGCAGGGAGCCGGGCAGGTCCTCGATCCCGGCGACGGCGTGCTCGGCGATGGTGGCCCAGACCGCGACGGTGCGCAGGGTCCGGGTGGGCAGTTCGAGGGGCCAGGTGCCGAGCACCTCTCCGCTGTCCATCCGCCGCCGCTGGAACGACACGACCTGGCTGGTCACCTCGACGTCGCCGAGGAACAGCCGGACCGGCCCGGCGTCGACCTGGGAGCGCACCTCCAGCACGGTGAGGTCGATGGTGTCGCGGGCGTGCGTGGAGTACGGCGGGTTGTCGGCCTCGACCAGGGCCACCCCGTCGGCGAGGTCCAGCGACTGCACCACGTAGGTGCGGCCCTGGTGCGTGTAGACGGCGCCGGGGTGCAGGTGGTGGTGGGCGGCGCCGGCGTCGGCGGTGCCGATGAGGCGGCCGGTGGCGGCCTCGATGACGGCGATCGGCGGCCCGCCGGTGCCGCGCAGGTCGATGTCGGGGCGCTGCGGGTGGGTCCAGTACCAGCCGGTGGGGCGGCGGCGCAGCGCGCCCGCGGCGACGAGTTCGTCGAGCAGGGCGACGTCCGCGCCGAACAGCGGCAGGTCGGCCTCGGTGAGCGGCTGCTCGGCGGCGGCGGTGCACAGGTGCGGGGCGAGCACGTACGGGTTGGCGGGGTCGAACACGGTGGCCTCGACGGCTTTGCCGAACAGCGCCTGCGGGTGGTGCACCAGGTAGGTGTCCAGCGGGTCGTCGCGGGCGACGAGCACGCACAGCCCGTCCCGGCCGGCCCGGCCCGCCCGGCCCGCCCGCTGCCAGACCGCGGCGCGGGTGCCGGGGTAGCCGGCCAGCAGCACCGCGTCCAGGCCGGTGACGTCGATGCCCAGTTCCAGGGCGCTGGTGGTGG
Source organism: Catellatospora sichuanensis (assembly GCF_007483665.1). GTDB lineage: Bacteria > Actinomycetota > Actinomycetes > Mycobacteriales > Micromonosporaceae > Catellatospora > Catellatospora sichuanensis. The sequence goes on along the minus strand of NZ_VIQO01000013.1, from coordinate 84,731 downwards.
CCACGCCGGTGAGGGTGCCATCGGTGAGCTGCTGTTCCAGGGTGCGCCGCTCCTCGCGCAGGTAGCCGGCCCGGTAGGCGGCGACCTGGCGGCCGAGGCCCGGTTGCGCCTCCTCCAGCGCGGTGCGCGCGTGCCCGGCCACCACCTCGGCGCCGCGACGGGAGGGTACGAAGGCGAGGGTGCGTACGCCCTGGACGACCGCGTCGGCGAGCAGGTCGGCGGTTTCGCGCAGCGCGGAGCGGCGAACGGGGGCGGCGTCGCCGTTGCTGTCGGCGCCGGGCAGCTCAGGCGGCTCCCACAGGGCGAAGGTCATCGAACCGCGTGGCGCGGCGTCCTCGGTGACGGCCTGCACGGCTCGGCCGATGAGTTTGCTCGCGCTGCCCGCCGGGTCACCGGAGGTTGCCGAGGCCAGCAGGAACACCGGCCCGGCCCCGCGCGCCGTGCCTCGGCCGGACCTGGCCCGTCCCGCGCCGGCGATGGCACCGGCCGCGCCTTCCCCGCCGCCGAGGTCAAGAAGGTGCCCTTCCTCTACGGATTCCGTTAAGAAGGTGCCCTTCCTTTCGGTGAGGCGGCGCAGGCGGCGGAGGATGTGGGCGACGTGGGCGCCGAAGACGCCGCGGTAGCTGTGGCTCTCGTCGACGATCACGTAGTGGAGGTTGCGCAGCACTCCGGACCAGCGCTGATGGCCCGGGAGCAGGCTGTGGTGCAGCAGGTCGGGGTTGGTGAGGATGAGGTTGGCGTGCTGGCGGATCCAGTCGCGCTCCTCGCGCGGGGTGTCGCCGTCGCAGACCGCGGCCCGCAGGCCGGGCAGGTTCAGCCCGGTCAGCGCGCGGTGCTGGTCGGCGGCGAGCGCCTTGGTCGGCGCGAGATAGAGGACACGGGCCCGGGGCCGGGTGAGCACCGCGGACAGCGCGGGCAACTGGTAGGCCAGCGACTTGCCGGAGCCGGTGCCGGTGGAGACGACCACGTCGGTGCCGCCCCAGGCCAGCTCGGCGGCTTCGACCTGATGCTCCCACGGCGCGGTGATGCCGCCTGCGTGCAGCGCATCGAGCAGAGGAGCGGGAACCCAGTCCGGCCACGCGGCGGCGCGCCCGGCCCGCGCGGGCAGCAGCTCGACATGAGTGACCTGGTCACGTTTGAGCCAGTACGGCAGCAGGTCCACCCCAGCACTCTGCCACCGCGGGCCGCGCCACGGCCAGCCGCCGATGCCCGCTCCGTCGCGGGCCGGGCCGGGGCTTCCGGCGCGTGGGCGCCACCTGCGGTTTCTCCGAATGCCCCGCGGAGGCTCCGGTCGGGGCGGTACCTTGCCCGCAACCGCAGGTCGTCCAGGTACGCGTTAAGGGCAAAGGGCGCGTAGCCCGGAAACCAGACCAGTGGTTAGATGCATGAGGATCGGGCGCACGGAGAGATTCCGGGCCGTGACCGGACGTCGTAGAGGAGGTGCCGATGGAGCTGTCGCTGGCAACGCGTGTCGTAGCCGCGCACACCGTGCTCGAAGTCGGCGGCGAGGTGGACGTCTATACCGCTCCGAAGCTGCGGGAACGCATCACCGAGCTGCTGGACAGCGGGGTGACCGCGGTGGTGGTCGACCTCGCCCGGGTCGACTTCATGGACTCGACCGGGCTTGGCGTGCTGGTCGGCGCGAATCGCAGGGCGGGCAACGCCGGAGCCACCTTCGGGGTGGTGTGTTCGCGGGAGTCGCTACTGAAGATCTTCCGGATCACCGCGCTCGACCAGGTGCTGCCGCTGTACCCGTCCGTCGACGCGGCCACCGCGAGTTGACCAGCGCGGACATGGCGACCGTCCGGCTCGAATTCACCCCTGAACCCGCGCACGTGCGTACGGCGCGGCTCGTCGGCGTGGCCGTCGCCCGGCGCGCGGGGGTGCCCGACGACCAGCTGGACGAGGTGCGCCTGGCGATCGGCGAGGCGTGCGCCCGGGCGGTGGCCCGGCACCAGCGGGTGGGTCTGCGCGACGTGGTCGCGGTCGCGTTCACCGACGGCGACCGGTATGTCGTGCAGGTGTGGGACCACGCCGGCGACGAGGAGCAGATCACCGACGAGGAGCAGCTCACCGTCGACGTGAGCGCGAGCCTGCTGCAGGCGATCGTGAAGGATCTGCAGGTTCGCCCGCTGGAGGGCGGCCCCGGCACCGAGGTGCAGATGGCCTGGCCGGTCCGGCGCGCCTCGCGCCTCGGGCGCTGATTCAGCGGTTTGCGGGCATAGAGTCGCTGAGCGTACCGCACAACCTGGTAGCGGCGCAGCAACGAAGATCACCGCGACACGGCAGGTGGCGGGTGTGACCCGGGCCACGTGTCCGGTTTACAGTTCACGGGTTGTTTCCAAGCCGTAACCGACGTCACTCGTGGCCGACGACGCGGCTGCCTCACAAGTAGATCGTGATCTTTGGGAGGACAAAGATGTCCGGGTCCACTCTCGTCGCTCCTGACGGCGAGCTGGCCCTTACCGGCGCAAACGTTTCGTACGTGGTCGTCGCGGCTGTGATCGCACTGGTGGCGCTGGGTTTTGCCGCCGTGCTGGTCAAGTCCGTGCTTGCAACCGGTAAGGGCACCGAAAAGATGCAGGAGATTGCCGGGGCCGTCCAGGAGGGCGCGTCGGCATACCTGTTCCGCCAGTTCAAAACGCTCGGCATCTTCGTGGTGCTCGCGGTCATCCTGCTCTTCCTGCTGCCGGTCCACGGCGACGGTGACAACGACACCGCGCTGAAGATCGGCCGTTCCGCATTCTTCGTGGTGGGCGCGCTGTTCAGCGCCTTCATCGGCGGCGCCGGCATGGCCATGGCGACCCGCGCCAACGTGCGGGTGGCCGCGGCGGCCCGCGAGGCCGAGGGTGGCCGCGAGGCCGCCATGGCGATCGCCTTCCGCACCGGTGGTGTGGTCGGCTTCCTGACCGTCGGTCTGGGCCTGTTGGGCGCGGCGCTGGTGGTGTGGATCTACGGGATCGACGCCGCGACCGTGCTGGAGGGCTTCGGCTTCGGCGCCGCGCTGCTCGCGATGTTCATGCGGGTCGGCGGCGGCATCTTCACCAAGGCCGCCGACGTCGGCGCGGACCTGGTCGGCAAGGTCGAGCAGGGTATTCCCGAGGACGACCCCCGCAACGCGGCGACCATCGCCGACAACGTGGGCGACAACGTCGGCGACTGCGCCGGCATGGCCGCCGACCTGTTCGAGTCGTACGCGGTGACCCTGGTCGCGGCCCTGATCCTGGGCCGTGCCGCGTTCGGCGTGGACGGGCTCGTCTTCCCGCTGATCGTGTCCACCATCGGTGTGCTGATCGCGATCGTCGGCGTGTTCCTGACCCGCCTGCGCAAGTCCGACAAGAACGGCCTGCAGGCGATCAACCGCGCCTTCTACATCTCGGCCGCGCTGTCCGCGGTCGTGGTGGCCGGGGCTTCGCTGTACTACCTGCCGAACACCTTTGCCGCGCTGGGCAAGCCCGAGACCAGCGGCAACCCGCAGATCGTCGCCATCGGCGCGGTCATCATCGGCATCGTGCTGGCCGCCGCCATCCAGGCGCTGACCGGCTACTTCACCGAGACCGGGCGCCGCCCGGTGCAGGACATCGGCAAGTCCTCGGAGACCGGTGCGGCCACCGTGGTGCTCGCGGGCATCAGCGTCGGCCTGGAGTCGGCCGTCTACTCGGCGCTGCTCATCGGTGCCGCGGTGTACGGCGCATTCCTGCTCGGCGGCGGCACGCTGGTCGTGTCGCTGTTCGCCATCGCGCTGGCCGGCTGCGGCCTGCTGACCACGGTCGGCGTCATCGTGGCCATGGACACCTTCGGCCCGATCTCCGACAACGCGCAGGGCATCGCGGAGATGTCCGGCGACATCGACGAGCAGGGGTCGCGCACGCTGACCGAGCTCGACGCGGTCGGCAACACCACCAAGGCGATCACCAAGGGCATCGCGATCGCGACGGCCGTGCTGGCCGCGACCGCGCTGTTCGGGTCGTACACCGACACCCTGGGCGTCTCGCTGGCCGAGGCCGGTGAGACCGCGGAGGGCTTCGTCAACAACATGCTCAACGTGGCGAACCCGGCCAACCTGGTCGGCCTGCTGATCGGTGTGTCGGTCGTCTTCCTGTTCTCGGGTCTGGCCATCAACGCGGTGTCGCGTTCGGCCGGGGCGGTGGTGCACGAGGTGCGCCGCCAGTTCCGCGAGCTGCCGGGCATCATGGACGGCACGCAGCGGCCCGAGTACGGCAAGGTCGTCGACATCTGCACCCGTGACGCCCAGCGTGAGCTGATGACCCCGGGCCTGCTCGCGGTCCTCGCCCCGATCGCCGTGGGCTTCGGCCTCGGCGCGGGCGCGCTGGCGGCGTACCTGGCCGGCGCCATCGGCGCGGGCACCCTGATGGCGGTGTTCCTGGCCAACTCCGGTGGCGCCTGGGACAACGCGAAGAAGATGGTCGAGGACGGCGCACACGGCGGCAAGGGCTCGTCGTCGCACGAGGCGACCATCATCGGCGACACGGTCGGCGACCCGTTCAAGGACACCGCCGGTCCGGCCATCAACCCGCTGCTCAAGGTCATGAACCTGGTGTCGCTGCTGATCGCCCCCGCCGTGGTGGCGCTCTGGTACGGCAGCACCGAGAACGCGACCGCGCGCAACCTGATCGCGATCGGCGCGACCGCCGTGATCGTGGTGGCCGTGTTCATCAGCAAGCGGAAGCCGATCACCGTCGGCGGCGACGACCAGGGAAAAGCTGACGCTGCGCCGACGCAGCGCGAAAAGGTCAACGCCTGACGTTTCGCCTCTACGCGGCGCCCTCCCCACCCGGGGGGGGGCGCCGCTCCCTTTTGTGCGTCCCCCGGCCCCGCTTCGTGGCGGCGATCTTGCGCGAATGCCCCGGGGCTGCCCCGTTTGCCCGTGTCGCGGGGTACATCCGTACAAGATCGCCGCGGCGGTCGGGGGCGGCGCTAGGCTGCACATCATGCGTAGGCCCCGCGCTGGTTTCTTGCCGCTGCTGGTTGTGGTGGTGGCGGTGTCGGGTGGGTGTGTCGCCGACGGGCCGCCGCCCAGGGTGTGGGCGGCTTCGGTGTGTTCGGCGCTCAACCCGTGGCGGGAGGAGATCGCCACGTTGACGACGCGCGCGCAGCAGCAGACGCCCACCTCGACCACGCCCCAGCAGGCCAAGGAGAACCTGGTCCGCATGCTGGAAGGGGCTCGGGACGCCAGCGAGAAGGCGCGCGGCCGCATCGCCGACGCCGGGGTGCCCGAGGTGGACGACGGGGACGCCATCGCCGACGGGGTCACCGGGTCGCTGGCGAAGGTGCGCGACGCCTACGGCCGGGCCGGCGAGGCGATGCGCGCACTGTCCACCGACGACGCGTCCGCCTTCTACAGCAGCGTCAGCTCGGTCATGACGACCCTGCAGCGGGAGTACGACGCCAGCGCCCTGGACACCAGCGAGCTGCGCTCCACCGAGCTGCAGCAGGCCTTCGGCGAGGTGCCGGAGTGTCTCTGAACCGGCAGCTCGCCATGTTCTCCGCCGAGTCGGCCCGCCCCTCGGCGTACGACCTCGCGGGCCTGCTCATCGGGCCGGGCCAGGTGACGCGGATGGGCGGCACGGCACGGGTGTCGGTGGTCGTCGACGCGGCCTGGCGGGTGCACGCGCTGGCCGCCGAGTTCACCGCGCGAGGGCTGGAGACGAGCTGGGAGCCGGCCGCGATCGACGGGCACTTCGGGGTGCGCACCGCCTATACCGGGATGCTGGCGCCGCTGGCCGAGGCGTGGCTGCGGGGCTCGGGCAAGCGCCCGCCGGCCGGATTCGCGCTGGACGGCGCGCGGCTGCGGTTGTGGTTCGCGGCGGCGGGTTCGGTCGATCCGGAGGGCGACGGCGCGGTGCTGCGGCTGGGCGGCAACGACGAGCACTGCGCGGCCCCGGCGCTGCGCGCCTTCACGGCGCTGGCCTGCATGGCCGAGCTGGGCCGGGGGCCGGTGTTGCGGGTCGCGGGGCGGCGCCGGGTGGCCCGGCTCGGCGAGCTGCTCGGCGAGCGCCCGGCCATGGCCCCGCTGGGGGCGTGGCCCGGCGACCAGCCGGTCGGCGAGGAGAGCGGCGACGAGGCGAACGCTGCGGAGCAGGCCGAACCGCGTCCGGCACGGACGGTCCGATCACCGCGGATGCGCCCGGCCGCCGTGGCTCCTGGCCAGCTGGACACCGGCCAGGTCCTGCCTGAGCTGGCCGTACCGACCACGGAAAGGCCGGGCCGGGGCGAGCCCGCCACGGGCGTGCAGGACCGAAGCGAGGCGGATCAGGCTGCGATCGAGCGGGCGCCGGATCAGGCCGGGGCGGCGACGGTCGGGACGGGCAGCGACTTCACCGGGCCGTAGCGGGCCACCGGCGCGCCGGTGACGTGCGCCCAGTACCGGTCGCCGTAGGACCAGTGCCACCACTCGGTCGGGTAGTTCACCATGCCGACCGAGGTCAGCGCGTCGCACAGGTAGCGCCGGTTGCGGGCGGCCTCGGCCGAGACGTTCGCGGAGTCGGTGTGGCAGGCTTCGCTGTCGGTGTCGTTGACCTGCGTGCCCATCCACAGCTCGGTGCCGTCGGCGGTGCACAGCGTCAGGTCCACCGCCGCGCCCGCGACGTGCGGGGCGACCTCGGGCGGGGAGATGTAGCGGCTGGCCCGGCGGTGATACCAGGCCTCGTCGTGGCCGGGCTGGATGACCCGCAGCCGCTGCTTGTGGGAGTCGAAGTAGTCCTGCTGCAGGGTGAGCGGGCGGTAGCACTCGACGATCAGCAGCCGCATCCCGGCGGGCAGCAGCGTCTGCGCGGTGACCAGCCGGTCGACAACGCTCAGGCGCACGTGGGCGAAGGCCCCGTCGCCGTCGGCCAGGCGCGGATCGAGCCTCAGCGCGCCGACGGTACGCAGATCGACGAGGCACTCGTCGCACTCGGCCACCGGCGTCTCCACGACCGCCGTGTCCGACAGGAGCACCATCTCCGCCATGACATCCCTCCCCGCGCAGGCCCGTCCCCCGGTGCACGCCCGAGGGGTCCCCCACCTGCCCGGTCGCGATGAACGCCGGGACGGGTGGCTCGCCCCGTGCCGAGCCACCCGTACCTCCGACAGGAGTGACATTCGCAGGTGGCGCTGGAACTTTTCTGTAATAGACGGCCGTCGTGCCCGCCCGTGACCGCGGACGCGTCAGCGGTCGCCGTCGAGTTCGCGGATCTCGCGGGCGCCGTGGTCGTGGAAGACCCGCCGGGCATGCGCCCGCGCCGTCTGTGCCCCTGCCGTGTCGCCGCGGGCCGCCAGCAGCCGGGACCGGTCCAGGTCCAGGCGGGCCTGCCAGACCGGCACGTCCATGGACTGCCAGATGTCGTGCGCGGCGTCGAAGCAGGCCTCGGCCAGGTCGAGCCGGTGCTCGGCGAGATGGAGCTGGCCCAGCACGCGCAGCGTCGCGCCCTGGCCCCAGCGGTCGCCCATGGTGTGGCTGACCGACAGCGCCCACTCGAGCCGGGGCAGCGCCTCGCCGTGGTGCCCCCGGCGCATTCGCGTTTTGGCCAGCGCGCGCACCGCGTACGCCTCCATCAGTTCGTCGCCGAGTTCGTGGAAGATCTCGGCGGACTCGGCGCAGCGCCGTTCGGCGGCCGCCCACTCGTCCCTGGCCCGGTGGTAGAGACCGAGCGTGCGCAGCGTGTGCCCCTCGCCGAGCCGGCTGCCCGCCCGCCGGTACGCGGCCAGCGACTCGGTCAGGTCGGCCAGCGCCCCGTCGTAGTCGCCCAGCTCCAGGCGCACCGAGCCGGCGATGCGCCGGGAGTAGCCGATGCCGATGTCGTCACGGGCCTCGTGCAGCAGCGCCGCGGCCTGGTCGAGGAAGTGCACGCCCTCGGCGAAGCGGCCCGGCTCGCGGCAGGCGATGCCCAGCCCGGCCAGCGCGGTGGCCTGGCCGGGGACGTCGTTCAGCTCGCGGAACAGGCTCAGCGCGGCCCGGAACTGGCGCCGTGCCTCGGTGTAGTGGTCCTGGTCGTAGCGCAGCTGCCCCAGCTCGGTGAGGATCACCGCCTCGTCGTGCGGCTTGCCGGCGCGCCGGGCCGCGGTCAGCGCCGCCTCGATCACCCGGGTCCGCGCCGCGAACCGGTTCGCGCCCATGAACGCCGACGCGTTGCGGGCCGACGCGAACTCGAAGACCAGGTCGTGCAGGCCGAGCGCCAGCGCCCGCTCCACCCCGGAGGCCAGCGCGGACTGCTCCGCCTCGAACCAGTCCCAGGGGTCGGCGATGACCAGCGCGGTCAGCTCCTCCGCCACGTCGTGCGGGCTGAACGGCCGCCGCCACCGGATCTCGGCCGGCGGTGAGTCGACCGCGGCGCGGTGGATCAGGGCCAGCCAGCCGCGCAGCGCCCGGGCCACCGCGGCGGCCAGGTCCTGGGCGGGCTCCTCCAGCGCGGCGCACTCCCGGGCGTAGAGCCGGATCAGGTCGTGCAGCCGGTAGCGCAGCCCGCCCATCCGGTCCACGCCGACGAACTCCACCAGTTGCGCGTCGACGAGCTGCTCGACCAGCTCCTCGGCCTCGGCCGGCGAGGTCTCGACGAGCCAGGACACCACCCACGGCGAGAAGTCGGGCACGCCGAACCAGCCCAGCCGGCGCAGCGTGGTGCGGCAGTCGGGGTCCAGCGCGCGGTAGCTCAGCTCGATGCTGCTGCGTACGCCCACATCGCCGGCGGAGAGGTGGTTGAGCCGGCGGCTCTCGTCGGCCAGCCGGTCGGCCAGCGGCTTGAGCGGCAGCGCCCGCCGCCCGGCCAGCCGTGCGCTGACGATGCGCAGCGCCAGCGGCAGGTTGCCGCAGTACTCGACGATCCGCTGGGCCGCGTCGACGTCCTCGTCGACCCGCTCGTCCCCGGCGAGCCGCCGCAGCAGCAGCAGCGCCTCGTCGGGCTCCAGCACACGCAGGTCGGTCAGGGTGGTTCCGGACAGCCCGGCCAGGCGGTCGCGGCTGGTGATCACGACCGCGTTGCCGGCCCGGCCCGGCAGCAGCGGCCGCACCTGCTGCTCCGAAGCGGCGTCGTCGAGCACCAGCAGCATGCGGCGCTGTGCGAGCAGCGAGCGGTAGAGGTCGGCCCGCTCGCCGAGGCCCTCCGGCAGCTGGGCCTGCTCGACGCCGAGCGCGCGCAGGAACCGGGACAGCACCTCGCCCGGCTCGGCCGGGGCGTCGCTCATGCCGCGCAACTCCGCGTAGAGCTGGCCGTCCGGGAAATGCTCGGCCAGCCGGTGCGCCACCGCGGTGGCCAGGGTGGACTTGCCGGTGCCACCCGAGCCGGCGATGACCTGCACGGCCGGGGCGCCGCCCGCGGGCAGCAGGGCCTGCGCCAGCGCCTCGATCTCGGCGGCGCGGCCGGTGAAGTCGGCCGGCACCGGCGGCAGCTGGGCCGGCACCGGGTGCACCGTGCCCGGTCCGGCCAGCTCCGGCGCGTGCGAGGCGACGGCCAGCTGCTCGGTCTCGCCGCGCAGGATCGCATGGTGCAGCGCGTTGAGCTCGGGGCCGGGCTCCACGCCCAGCTCGCCGATGAGCACGTCGCGGCCCTCGCGGTAGCAGGCCAGCGCCTCGGCCTGGCGGCCCAGCCGGTACAGCACGGTCATCAGCTGTCCACGCAGGCGCTCGTTCGTCGGCCGGTGGCCTACCAGGACGGTCAGCTCGGCGACCAGGTCTCCCCACTGGCCGGCGGCGATCTCCGCGGCGATGCGCTCCTCGACGGCCGTGGCCCGCAGCTCGTCCAGGCGGGACGCATGCACGGTGAGCTCGGTGGCGTCCAGGCCGGACAGCGCCGGGCCCTGCCAGAGCAGGTCCGCCGCGCGCAGCAGCTCCGCGGCGGCGGGCTGGTCACCGGCGGCCGCCGCGGCCCGCCCCTGCGCCAGCAGCCGGGTGAACAGCTCGACGTCGAGGGACTCCGGCTCGATCCGGATCACGTAGCCGGGGGCCGCGGTCGCGATGAGGTCACCGGCGCCGTGTCTGGCGAACGTGCGGCGCAGCGTGGAGACGTACGTCTGGATCAGCGCGCGGGCGGTGTCCGGCGGGTCGTCGTCCCACAGGACGTCCACCAGCCGGTTGGCGGACACCACCCGGCCGTGCTCCAGGAGCAGGGCGGCGAGCAGCGCCTTCGGTTTCGCGCCGCCGAGCGGCACCGACTCGTCGCCGGCGTACGCCGAGACGGGTCCGAGCAACCGGAACTCCACCTCGCACTCCTCCGCCGCGCTACTAGATCGTTCCAGGGTACGGCCGGACCGGGGCTGCGGACCACAGCCCGGCGCGACATCGCAGGTCAGAGGCTAGCGCACGGAGCAGCTGACCAATTTGTCCAAGTTCACCCGGCGGGGCTTCGCGAGCACCGGTCCCACCTGCGGGTTGGCGGAGTTTCGCCATGGCGTAACCCCGCCAACGCCATCTATTCACTCCGTAACAACGGGCCGGTAGACCGTTGTCATGTTCTCCCCCTCACAGCCTTCCCGCTTTCGGCGCAGGCGCTGGCAGCTGATTTCAGCGGCCACCGCGGCACCGCTGCTGGCGGCGGGTATCGCCGTCCTGCAGGCACCCGCGGTCGCCGCGCCGAGCAAACCCACCACATCCGCCAAGCCGACGGCGACCCACAAGGTCACGCTGGTCACCGGCGACGTCGTCACGGTCACCACGATGGCCGACGGCAAGCAGATCGCCGATGTCGACCGGCCCGCCCACGCGGTCGGCGGCGTGAAGCTGCAGGAGATCAAGGGTGACCTGTACGTCATCCCGGACGAGGCGGCGTCGCTGCTCCACGCGAACAAGCTCGACCGGCGGCTGTTCAACGTCACCGACCTGATCGAGATGGGTTACGACGACGCGAAGTCGTCGGGCGTGCCGCTGATCGCGACGTACACGGCGGCGCAGTCGCGTGCGGTCGCCGAGCCGAAGGCTCCCCGCGGCAGCAAGCTGACCCGCAAGCTCAAGGGCATCCGCGGCGCGGCGCTGACCGCCGACAAGAAGCAGGCCCGCTCGTTCTGGACCACCGTCGCGCCACAGGGCAGCACGACGGGCCGGGGCAGCACGACGCTGGGCGAGGGCGTGGCCAAGCTGTGGCTCGACGGCCGCGTCGAGGTCAACCTCAAGGAGAGCGTGCCGCTGATCGGCGCGCCCGAGGCCTGGGCGGCCGGATACACGGGCAAGGGCGCCAAGGTCGCCGTGCTCGACACCGGCGTCGACATCAGCCACCCCGACCTCGCCGGGGTCATCGATGCCACGGCCAGCTTCGTGCCGGACGAGTCGGCGACCGACGACGTCAACGGGCACGGCACCCACGTCGTCTCGACGATCGTCGGCACCGGCGCCGCCTCCGGCGGTGAGCTGAAGGGCGTCGCCCCCGACGCCGACATGATCGTCGGCAAGGTGCTCGGCGGTACCGAGGGCTACGGCTACGACTCGTGGATCATCGCGGGCATGGAGTGGGCCGTCCAGCAGGGCGCCGACATCGTCAGCATGAGCCTCGGCGACACCTACCCGACCGACGGCAGCGACCCGATGTCGCAGGCGGTCGACGCGCTGTCCGCGCAGTACGGCGCCCTGTTCGTCATCGCCGCCGGCAACGCGGGCCCGGAGAGCATCTCCACCCCGGGCGCGGCCGCCTCGGCACTGACCGTGGCCGCCACGGACAAGTCGGACCAGCTCGCGTACTTCTCCAGCACCGGCCCGCTGGCGTACTCCGGCGGCATGAAGCCGGACATCGCGGCGCCCGGTGTGGACATCACCGCGGCCCGCTCGCAGCAGATGACCGACGGTGCCGAGGGCCTCTACCGCACCATCAGCGGCACCTCGATGGCCACCCCGCACGTGGCGGGCGCGGCGGCGATCCTGGCCCAGCAGCACCCGGACTGGACCGGCGCGATGCTCAAGGAACACCTGATGAGCAGCGCGAAGGGCCTGGCCGACTACTACTCGCCGTACGAGGTCGGCACCGGCCGCCTCGACGTGGCCACCGCCGTGAAGACCGCGGTCCGTGGCACCGGTTCGCTGTTCTACGGCAACTACACCTGGCCGCACGAGGCGAGCGACGTCGCGGTCACGAAGGACCTGACCTTCACCAACACCGGCGCCGTCGACGTCACGCTGAACCTGGCGCTGACCAACGCGGGCGGCCCGTTCACCCTCGGCGCCTCCTCGGTGACCATTCCGGCGGGCGCGAAGGCGACCGTCCCGGTCACCGGCGACCCGCAGGCCGCCGCCGCCGGAGTCCGGCACGTCGGCTACGTGATCGGCACCGACGCGACCACCGGCCAGCCGGTGACCCGCACCTCGGTCGCGCTGATCAAGGAGGACGAGCGCTACGACCTGAACATCAAGCTGATCGGCCGCGACGGCAAGCCGGCTTCCGGCTACGTCGGCGTCGCCATGGCCGGTGACCAGTGGCCCTACACGCTGTACGTCGAGGGTTCGGCCACGCTGCGGGTGCCCGCCGGCACGTACACCACCACGTCGTACCTGGACGTTCCCGGCGAGAAGCCGGACCGCACCGGCGTCGCCACGCTGGTCGACCCGGAGACGGTGCTCAGCAACGGCCCCGCCGACGTGGTGCTGGACGCCAGCAAGGCGCGCCTGCTGCAGACCGACGCGCCGCAGCGCACCGAGGACCGGCAGCGCAAGGTGGACTTCAACGTCCACTTCACGGGCATGGACTCCTGGTTCGACGTGCGCAGCGCGTTCCAGGTCCCGCCGGCCTACGACGACCTGTACGTCTCGCCGACCGAGCCGATGACCAAGGGCGAGTTCGTGCTGACCACGCGCTGGCGCAAGGGCGAGCCGATGTTCAGCCTGAGCGCGCTCGGTGGTCTGATCGACTTCCCGACGTTCGTGCAGGCCGGCTCGAAGCTCGACACCGCCACGGACCGCCTGGACGCCGTCTACGCCGGCAAGGGCTCCGTGGCCGACTTCGCGAAGGTCAAGGCCAAGGGCAAGATCGCCGTGGTGGAGCGCAGTGACGAGGTCACCGCGGCCGAGCGCGTCGCCAACGCGATCGCCGACGGCGCCAAGGCCGTCGTCATCGTCAACGACCGCCCCGGCACCCTGCTGGAGTACGTCGGCGAGTCCACCGTTCCGGTCACCTCGGTGCACCGGGACCTGGGCAAGGTTCTGATCAACATGGCGAAGCTGGGCCTGTTCACCTTCACCGCCAAGCGCGTGGAATACACCCCGTTCGTCTACGACCTGGCCCGCGACTACCCCGGCCAGGTGCCGGACAAGCCGCTGGTCTACCAGCCGAGCCAGCGGGACCTCGCCAAGATCGACGCCCGGTGGTTCAACGCCGGTGAGCCGGCCGACGGCTCGGGCTACCGCTACGACCTCACCCTCAGCCCGTCGCTCGGCTTCCACGAGCGCGAGTGGCACCCGGGCACCCGCACCGAGTGGGTGACCCCGGGCCAGGTCTGGGTCGAGTCGCACGGGCAGTACCTCGGCAGCCCGCTGCCGTGGGAGATGGTGTCCGGTGTCAACACGTTCGCCAAGGGCAGCACCACCCGCACGGACTGGTTCGCCCCGGCGACCCGGCCCGGGTTCAGCGACTCGTTCGGTGTCTACAACTCGCGTGCGCAGAACTACATGACCTGGAACGTGCAGGCATGGAGCTCGCAGAGCGACACCATGCGGCTGGGCGGTTACCTGCCGTGGGGCGAGGTGCCGAGCCACCTGCAGGTGTTCCAGGGCGACACGCTGATCCACGACAACGCCTACAGCGCGGACATGCAGTGGAAAGAGGTGCCCGCGGGCAACCTGCCCTACCGCGCCGTGCTGGACGTGGAGCGGCCGGGCGAGCAGTTCCGGCTGTCGACCCGTACGCACAGCGAGTGGACGTTCATGTCCGACACCGTCGACTCGGATTACTTCCAGCCGTTCTCGGTGCTGAACATGGACTACCTGCTGGAGACCGACCTGCACGGTGACGTGAAGGCCGGCGATCAGCAGCAGATCCGCCTGCACCCGGTGTCGATGGACCTGGGCACCGTGCCGGGCAAGGTCACCACGGTGACCCTGGACGTCTCCTCCGACGACGGCAAGACCTGGAAGAAGGTCAACCTGACCAAGGGTGCCGACGGTTACTGGACGGGTTCGTTCAAGGCGACCGGCAAGTCCGGCGGCTTCCTGTCGATCCGCGGCAGCGCGGCGACCGACGCCGGGTTCAGCGTGAAGCACGAGATCATCCGGGCCTACGGCCTGCGATGAGTTTCAGCGATGGGCCCCGGGGAGGCGACTCCCCGGGGCCCTTCCCGTCACCTGGCTCGCCAACAGGGGCTATTCAAGATCTGCCGGTATGGCGCATACTCTCCCCGCCGCTGCTGATGGAGAGGGGCAGGTCGCCGATGCTCGGTGCGCTGGGACTCGAACCCGACGAGGAGTTCGTCTACCGCGCGCTGCTCGGTCGGCCCAGTGCCACCGCCATGCTGCTGGCCGATCTGCTGGACCGCCCCGAGGCCGAGGTGGAGAAGGTCCTGTCCCGCCTGGTGGAGTGCGGCCTGGCCATCCGTTCCGGCGGTGAGGCGTTCGCGGCCGCGCCGCCCGCGATGGCGCTGGGCGCGCTGATCACCGAGCGCCGCGACGGGCTGCGCATCGCCGAGCAGGCGCTGATCAGCCTCGCCGAGGAGCACCGGGCGGCGGTCGCCGGACGCAGCATCAGCGAGCTGATCGAGGTGGTCTCCGGCGTGGACGCCATCCGGCACCGGTTCCAGCAGGTGCAGCAGGCCGCCCGCCACGAGATCCGCAACTTCGTGACCTCGCCCTACATCGCCGTGCCGCCCGGCTCGAACGCGCAGGAGGACGCCGCGGCCGCGCGCGGGGTGCGGTTCCGGGTGGTCCTGGAGCGTTCGGTGCTGGCCGAGCCGGGCATCCTCAACGAGGTCGTCGACTCGCTGCAGCGTGGCGTGGAACTGCGGGTGGCCGACCGGCTGCCGATGAAACTGATCCTCGCCGACGCCGACCTGGCCCTGGTGCCGGTCACCGCCCCGCTAGTGCTCCCCACCGGCGGCGAACCGGGCGCGGTGCTGCTGCACCGCAGCGGTCTGCTGGCCGCGCTGGAGGCGCTGTTCGAGACGGTATGGCAGCGTGCCTATCCGCTGGAACTGTCCGGTTTCGGATCGGGCGGGCTACCGTACGTCGAGCTGGACATCGACGGACCCACCGAGCTCGACCGCCGTATCCTGTCCCTGCTGCTGTCCGGCCTCACCGACCAGGCGGTCGCGACGCAGCTCGACCTGTCGCTGCGCACCCTGCAGCGCCGGCTGCGCCACCTGATGGACCTGGCCGGTGTGGAGACCCGCATGCAGCTGGGTTGGCACGCCGCCCGACACGAATGGGCGTGACATGAGGCGACCGCTCCTGCCGCTGCTCGCTGCGGCGCTGCTGCTGACGTCCGTGGCCGGCTGCGGCGATGATGACGACGCGATGCCGCTGCGGCCCGGTGAGGCGCTGACGGTCGACGCGGACCGGCTGGTCCGGCAGCTGATGGAGATCGACTTCAAGGACCGCACGACGATGGACGCGGTGCCGGTGACGTGCAGCGTGCGCTCGTTCGGCGCGGCACCCGAAGGGGCGGGCAATGTCGGGCAGCTCACTGTGATCTGGGCGAAGACCGTCTGTGGCGCGCCCGGACCGGACGGTCAGCTGAGCCTGTCGATGGTCCCCGTCAAGATCGTATTGGGTGGGCAGCCTGAGCTGTTCATCCCGCAGGATGGCGCCTCGAACGCCGATGACCTGGAGAAACTCTTTCCCGATCTGGGCATCGACCTCGCCGGGGAGTGGTCGGAGTTCCCGGAGATGCGCGCCGAGGCCGAGGCACGGGCGAGCGGGCGCTGAGCGCGGCTCATGCCGGTCGGATGGTTACCACCCGGGAATCCCCCTTGTCCGTATTGTGGCGGGGAGTATGGTGTCTGCGGTCACAGCAATGTGCCCGTACGTCGATGGGGTGCGCAACCCTCGGCGCACACTGAGCGTTACCTTGGACATCCGCGGACCGTGTCGCGGCAGCGACGCCCACCGTGCACCGACCGCTGCGTAACCTCAGACCGAGCACCTCTGACCGAGCCACCACCTCAGACCGGCGCCGTCATTCTGGCGGCGCCAGCCACCCGGACCACTGCGGAGAAGAAACGTGCCGACAGCTTCCAGGAACCGTCTCGTCATCGTCGAGTCTCCGGCGAAGGCGAAGACGATCTCGGGCTACCTCGGCCCGGGTTACGTCGTCGAGGCGAGCCTCGGGCACATCCGCGACCTGCCAGCCGGCGCGAAGCAGATGCCGGAGAAGTACAAGAAGGAACCGTGGGCCTACCTGGGCGTCGACGTCGACAACGGCTTCGCCCCGGTATATATCGTCAACCCGGACCGTGCGAAGCACGTCACGCGCCTGAAAGCGCTGATGAAGGACGCCGACGAAGTCCTGCTGGCGACAGATGAGGACCGCGAGGGCGAGGCGATCGCCTGGCACCTGGTGGAGACGCTGAAGCCCAAGGTGCCGGTCAAGCGGATGGTCTTCCACGAGATCACCAAGCCGGCCATCCAGGCCGCCGTGGCCAACCCGCGCGACATCGACCGCGACCTGGTCGACGCGCAGGAGACCCGGCGCATCCTGGACCGGCTCTACGGCTACGACGTCTCCGCGGTGCTGTGGAAGAAGGTGCAGCGCGGCCTGTCCGCGGGCCGCGTGCAGTCGGTCGCGACCCGCATCGTGGTCGAGCGGGAGAAGCAGCGGATGGCGTTCCGCGCCGCCGACTACTGGGACATCACCGCCACCCTCGCGGTCGAGAAGGCGAGCGAGACCGGCCCGCGTACGTTCACCGCGACGCTGATCGCGCTGGACGGCGACCGCATCGCCACCGGCAAGGACTTCGAGCCGACCACCGGCCGGCTGCGCCCCGGCTCGGGCGTGGTGCAGCTCGACGGCGACGGCGCGCGCGGTCTGGCCGCCCGGCTCGACGACCGGCCGTTCACCGTCACCAAGGTCGAGGAGAAGCCGTACCGGCGCAAGCCGTACGCGCCGTTCATCACCTCGACGCTGCAGCAGGAGGCGGCCCGCAAGCTGCGCTTCTCCTCGGCGGCGACGATGCGCACCGCGCAGCGGCTGTACGAGAACGGCTACATCACCTACATGCGTACCGACTCGGTGAACCTCTCCGAGTCGGCGATCGCCGCCGCGCGCACCCAGATCGCCGAGCTGTACGGCTCCGGCGCGGTGCCGCCGCAGCCCCGCCGCTACACCGGCAAGGTGAAGAACGCGCAGGAGGCGCACGAGGCGATCCGCCCCGCGGGCGACACCTTCCGCACCCCGGGCTCGGTGCGCGGCGAGCTGTCCACCGAGGAGTACCGGCTCTACGAGCTGATCTGGCAGCGCACCATCGCCTCGCAGATGTCCGACGCGGTCGGCATGACGATGAGCGTGCGCATCCGCGCGACCACCGCGCAGAACGAGGAGGCCGACTTCGCGGCCAGCGGCCGGACCATCACCGACCCCGGCTTCCTGCGGGCGTACGTGGAGTCCTCCGACGACGAGTCCGCCGAGGCCGACGACGCCGAGCGCAAGCTGCCGGTGCTGGTCAAGGACCAGAAGCTGACCGAGGAGGGCCTGGAGGCGGTGGGTCACACCACCCAGCCGCCGTCCCGCTACACCGAGGCCTCGCTGGTCAAGGCGCTGGAGGAGCTCGGCATCGGCCGCCCGTCGACGTACTCGTCGATCATGCAGACGATCCAGGACCGCGGCTACGTCACCAAGCGTGGCCAGGCGCTGATCCCGACCTTCGTCGCGTTCGCGGTGATCGGGCTGCTCGAGCAGCACTACCCGCGGCTGGTCGACTACGGCTTCACCGCGGCGATGGAGGACCAGCTCGACCAGATCGCCGGCGGCGACGCCACCGCGCTGGAGTTCCTGACCTCCTTCTACTTCGGCTCGCCGACCGCGGAGGTGGGCTCCGTGGCGCAGGCCGGGGGCCTGAAGAAGCTGGTCACCGAGCACCTCGGCGAGATCGACGCGCGCAGCATCAACTCGATCAAGCTGTTCACCGATGACCAGGGCCGCGACGTGGTGGTCCGGGTCGGCAAGTTCGGCCCGTACCTGCAGCGCGGCCCGCAGGGCGGCAACGGCAAGCCGGCCGCGCCCGCGGCCGAGGACGCCACAGACATCCCGGCCGACGAGGGCGGGCAGGACGCGGAGACCCCGTCCGACGGCGACCGGGCCTCGATCCCGGACGGCATCGCCCCGGACGAGCTGACCCCCGAGAAGGTCGACGAGCTGTTCCTCGGCGGCGGCGGCGAGCGCAAGCTCGGCGAGCACCCGCAGACCGGCGAGCCGGTGGTGCTCAAGTCCGGCCGGTACGGCCCGTACGTGTCCAGCGGCGAGACGAACTCGTCCCTGCTGAAGACGCAGGTGCCCGATCAGCTGACCCTGGCCGAGGCGCTGCGGCTGCTGTCGCTGCCGCGGCTGGTCGGCAAGGACGCCGAGGGCCAGGAGATCTTCGCCAAGAACGGCCGGTACGGCCCGTACATCGAGCGCGAAGGCGACTCCCGGTCGCTGGAGAACGAGGAGCAGCTCTTCACGGTCACCCTGGAGCAGGCGCTGACGCTGCTGGCCGCCCCGAAGCAGCGGGGCCGCCGCGCGGCGCAGCCCCCGCTGCGGGAGATGGGCGTCGACCCGCTCACCGACAAGCAGCTGGTCATCAAGGACGGCCGGTTCGGCCCGTACGTCACGGACGGGGAGTCCAACGCCTCGCTGCGGCGCGGGCAGACTCCGGAGAGCCTGACCATCGAGCAGGCCAGCGAGATGCTGTCGGAGAAGCGGGCCAAGGGTCCGGCTCCGAAGAAAACTCCGGCGAAGAAGGCGCCCGCGAAGAAGGCGACGGCGGCCAAGGCGACGAAGGCCACAAAGGCTGGAGCTGCGAAGAAGGCCACCACGGCCAAGGCGGCGACCGCGAAGAAGGCCGCCACGGCCGCTACCAAGAGCGTGCCAAAGAAGGCTGCCGCGAAGAAGACAGCAAGCTGACCGCTTACCGACCCTGCCCAGGGTCGTTGACCCTGGGTAGGGTGTCGATGCGAGCGTGGCGACCGGTTCGGTTCCCGGAACGCGCGCCGCGGTGAGGAGCGGATCAGTGTCCACACCAGCTGTCAGTGCCGGGCCGTTGCGCCGGGTGCCGGTACAGGGGCGCAGTGTCGCGCGGGTGCAGCGCATGCTCGACGCGTGCGCCGAGTTGATTGACGAAGTCGGGTACGACGGGCTCAGCACCACGCTGCTGGCCGAGCGGGCCGGCGTCGCGATCGGGTCGGTCTATCAGTTCTTCCCGGACAAGCGGGCCATCGTGCAGGCGCTGACCCTGCGCAACGTCGAGGCCTACCTGGAGCGGCTGGCCGAGCGCATCCCCGCCGGCGAGCTCTCGCACTGGTGGGACGGCGTCGACGGGGCCATCGAGGAGTACATCGAGCTGCACCGCAGCGTGCCCGGCTTCCGTACGCTGCACTTCGGCGACGTGGTGGACGTGCACCTGATCGACCCGGAGCGCGACAACAACGCGGTCATCGCCGATCATCTGGCCGATCTGCTCATCAGGTTCCACCACGCGCCGGACTCGCGGGAGCTGCGCTTCGCGCTGACCGTCTCGGTCGAGGCCGCCGACGCGCTGATCAAGCTCGCGTTCCGCCGTCACCCGGACGGCGACGCCGCCGTGCTGGCAGAATCGAAGCGGCTGGTACGCGGTTACCTCCAGACCTTCGCGCTGACCTGACAGCGGGGCCAAGGGGCCGTACCACTCCCTCGTTTTTGTGGCAAGTCTTCAGGGTCGAACCAGGGTCGGCCCTAGCCGGGGCAGGACTAGAGTGAAGCCGCAGGACGCCCGGGCGCTATTGCCATGGCCGAGGCACAGCGAGCACGCTGGGGCCAGGACGGGCAGTGACGCGGGGAGGGTACGGCCATCAGCACGCCATCGCAGGGAGCGGACGCCGCACCGTTCCCGGCCGCCATCGCCCAGGCGGACCTGAGCGGCGGTGCCGAGCTGCGCGCGATCCTGCGCATCCGGCCCTTCCGCCGGCTCTGGCTGGTGCTCAGCGTGGCCTCGCTCGGTGACTGGCTGGGCCTGCTGGCCACGGCGACGTTCGCCTCCGCGCAGGTGTCCGGCCCCGCCGCGAAGGGCCTGGCCTTCGGTTCGGTCATCGCGGTGCGCCTGCTGCCCGCGCTGGTGCTCGGCCCGCTGGCCGGCGTCATGGCCGACCGCTGGGACCGGCGGTACACGATGGTCATCTGTGACCTGCTGCGCTTCGTGTTGTTCGCCACCATCCCGACGGTCGCGCTCTACTCCACCGACGCCAAGATCACCGTCGGCTGGGCGGCCGCCGCGACGTTCCTCATCGAGGCGATCACGCTGATCTGGATCCCGGCCAAGGACGCCGCGGTCCCGAACCTGATCCCGCGGGCCCGGCTGGAGGCCGCGAACCAGCTCACCCTGATCACGACGTACGGCATCACCCCGGTGCTGGCCGCCGCGGTGCTGGCCGGGCTCAACCAGTTCTACCAGTGGCTGGATCGCTCCGGCGTGACCGTCGCGATGTGGGCCCGCCCGTCCAGCCTCGCCCTGTACTTCCTCGCCTTCTCCCGCCTGGCCAGCGCCCTGGTCGTCTTTTACGGCATCCGGGAGATCTCCGGCCACAACGGCGGCGGCAAGCAGGAGACCAGCATGCTGCGCCAGTTCACCGACGGCTGGCGCTTCATCGGCAAGACGCCGATGGTGCGCGGCCTGGTGCTCGGCATCCTGGGTGCGTTCGCGGCCGGCGGCGTGGTCATCGGCACCGGCCAGTTCTTCGCACTGTCCCTCGGCGGTGGTGACGCCACCTTCGCCATCCTGTTCGCGGCGATCTTCATCGGGCTGGGGCTGGGCATCGCCCTGGGCCCGCGCCTGATCGGCGGCCTGTCCCGGCGGCGGTGGTTCTGCCTGAGCATCATGCTGGCCGGCGTGTCCGTCGGGCTGCTCTCCCTGGCCCCGCACCTGTCACTGGCCGTGGTGGGCGCACTGCTGGTCGGCTCCGGCGCGGGCATGGCCTTCCTGTCCGGCACCACGCTGCTCGGCGGCGAGGTGGACGACGAGGTGCGCGGGCGGGTCTTCGCCGTGGTGCAGACCGGCACCCGGGTTGTGCTGATGCTGGCCATCGCGCTGTCCAGCGTGCTGGCCGGTGGGGGCGGCTCGCACGACGTCGGCAGTACCGGCGTGCCGATCTCCTCGACCCGGGTGCTGCTGGCCGTCGCCGGGGTGCTGGGCGTGCTGGCCGGCTTCTGGGCGCTGCGCCAGATGGACGACAAGCCCGGTGTGCCGCTGCTGGCCGACCTGATCAGCTCGATGCGAGGCCGTCCGCTGGGAGTCGCCGAGCAATCGGCGAAGACCGGCGTGTTCATCGTCTTCGAGGGCGGCGAGGGCGCGGGCAAGTCGACCCAGATCGCCCAGCTGGCCCAGCGCCTGTTGGGCGAGGGCCGTTCCGTCGTGGTGACCCGCGAGCCCGGGGCGACCGAGATCGGCGCGCGCATCCGCAAGATGGTGCTGGACACGCACACCACGGCAGCCGGGCCGGTGGGCGCGAGCGCGCTGGCCCCGCGGGCCGAGGCGCTGCTCTACGCCGCCGACCGGGCCCATCACGTGTCGACCGTGGTGCGCCCCGCGCTGCGCCGCGGCGAGATCGTCATCTCCGACCGGTACGTGGACAGCTCGCTGGCGTACCAGGGTGCCGGGCGCACCCTGCCGGTCGACGAGATCTCCTGGCTGTCCACGTGGGCCACCGGCGGCCTCAAGCCCGACCTGGTGGTGCTGCTCGACATCGACCCGCAGACCGGGCTGGCCCGGGTCGGGCGGCGCGGTGAGGCCGACCGCCTGGAGCAGGAGTCGGTCGAGTTCCACGAGCGGGTCCGGCACGGCTTCCTCGACCTGGCCGCCGCGGAGCCCGCTCGCTACCTGGTGCTCGACGGCACCCGGGACGAGCAGGAGCTGGCTGCGGAGATCGCGCTGCGGGTCGCCAAACTGCTGCCGCCGCCCGTGCCGGTTGCCGACGACGGGGCCGGCGGCGGCACCGCGGGGCGGGTCCCCGCGCCCGGTGAGCCGCGCTCCGCGGGCGAGATCCCCGCCGAGTTACGGGTGACCCGCACGTGACACCGGGCAGCGCGTGGACCGTGTCAGCGGGTCCCCGTACTGTCGCCAGAGGGCGCGAAGAATCCGGGCGCGACGTGCGGACGGGTTCCTCGCGGGCGGTAGGCGAGCGGAGCAGGGAGCAGGCGTGAACGAGCGGGAGGCAGCGTGACGGACGTCTTCGACCAGCTCGTCGGCCAGCCCGACGCCACCGCGACGCTGCGCGCCGCCGCCGCAGCGGGCGCCGCGGTGCTGCGGGGTGAGGCCGTCGGCGCAGGCGCGATGACCCACGCCTGGTTGTTCACCGGGCCGGCCGGCTCCGGCCGCTCGGTCGCCGCACGGTCCTTCGCCGCGGCACTGCAGTGCACCGACCGGGCCGCCGGGCCGGGCTGCGGCCACTGCACCGGCTGCCACACCACGCTGGCCGGCACCCATCCCGACGTGCGCCTGGTGGTGCCCGACGGGCTTAGCATCCCGGTCGCGCTGATGCGCGAGCTGGTGATGCGCTCCGCCACCACCCCGGCCAACGGCCGCTGGCAGGTGCTGCTCATCGAGGACGCCGACCGGCTCACCGAGGCGGCGGGCAATGCCCTGCTCAAGGCGGTCGAGGAGCCGCCGGAGCGCACGATCTTCCTGCTCTGCGCGCCGTCGGACCACCCCGACGACATCTCCGTCACCATCCGGTCGCGGTGCCGGGTGGTCCCGCTGCGCCAGCCGGCCGCCGACGCGGTGAGCGCACTGCTGGTGGAGCGCGACGGGATAGATCCGCGCACCGCGGCCTGGGTCGCCGCGGCCGCGCAGGGCCACGTCGGACGCGCTCGCCGGCTCGCCGGGGACGCCCAGGCGCGCGACCGCCGGGCCGCGGTGCTGGCGGTGCCGCGCCAGCTGACCGGTGTGGGGGCCTGCTTCGATGCCGCGAGCGCGCTGATCGAGGCCGCCGAGGCAGAGGCCGCCGCGGCGGTGGCCGACACGGACGCCGCCGAACGGGCTGCGCTGGAGATGGCGCTGGGCGCGGGCGGCACCGGCAAGGGCGCCGCGGGCGCCGCGCGCGGCATCGCCGGGCAGCTCAAGGACCTGGAGAAGCGGCAGAAGTCGCGGGCGACCCGGGCCCAGCGCGACGCCCTCGACCGGGCCCTGCTCGACCTGGCCGGCTTCTACCGCGACGTACTCAACGCCCGCTGGGGCGGCCCGGTCTCGCCGGTGCACGCCGACACTGCCGCCCTCGCCGAGGCCGCCGCCCAACGCTGGACCGCCGAGAGCACCCTGCGCCGCCTCGAATCGATCCTGGCCTGCCGCACCGCCATCGACACCAACGTCAAACCCCGCATCGCCGTCGAAGCCATGATGCTCGAACTCTGGCGCGGCTGACCCACCCTTCTTCGGCGCAGCTCTTGAAGAGTCGCGCTATCGAACTGCCCTGGTGAGGCCGTCTCTTCAAGAGTTGCGCGGTGGGTGGGGCGGGTGGGGCGGACGGTTGTCCACAGGCGTTGTCCACAGGGGTGTCGGGGGTGGGGGATCTACCGGTACCGTTCTGGCGGAACCGCTGCCGTCCATTGAGGAGCCGCCGCATGCCCCGGGAGATCGACGACGCCTGGATCGAGGAGGCGATCGCGTCATACCGGCGGATCGAGGAGCGGCAGGCAAGCCTCGCCCGCGCCCTGGCCGAGCTGGAGGTGACCGTGCACGACCCCGACGACCTGGTCGAGGTCGTGGTGGGTGGCGACGGCGCGGTGCGGCGGGTGGTGGTGACCGGCTCGCTCGACGGCCTGACCGGCCCGCAGCTGTCGCGCGCGATCCAGCAGGCCATCACCGCGGCGCACGACGCCGCGGCATGGGCCCGGCGCAAGGTGCACGAGGAGACGTTCGGCGACTTCACGGCGCTCGGAGGTGCCCGGTGACGAACGAGCTGGCAGTGTCGATCAGCGGGATCGGCGCCGAGGCGGCCGGGCTGCTCCCGGCGTTGGACCGCACGGCACCCACCCCCGCGCCGCTCGACGTGCCGGGGCGCCTGTCGCGCCTGGCCGACGCGGTCGGGGACTGGCAGCGTGCGGCCTGGTCGGATCATCTGGACGGCGCTCGCCGCCTCGACCGCGAGATCGTCGAGCTGGCCCACGCGGTGCGCGCCGCCGGAGACACCTACCGCATGGTGGAGCGCGACCGGAGCGGGCCGCTCTGATGGACGCGCTGAAGCACCTGAACGCGAGCACGGCCGGGCTGCTGGCCCGGGTCGACGAGAGCCTCGCCCGCTGGGGCGCGCCCGAGGGGCACCCGGTGTGGCGGCTGCTGCGGCGCACGGGCGCGCTGCCCGGCGACGTGGTGTCCGGGCTGGCCGGGTGGTCGCCGGAGCCGTGGCGGCAGCAGGCGGCGGCGCTGCGGGGGCATGCCGAAGCGATGGCGGCCATCGGCGGCGGCCTGGAGCGGCTGCCGTCCTGGGAGGGCGCTGCCGGTGACGCGTACGCGGCGTCCCGCCAGCGGATCAGCCGGGAGGCCTGGCACCGGGCCGCCCGCATGCGGGCCGAGGCCGCGTTCCACGAGGAGCTGGCCGACGTGCTGGCAGTGGGGCGGGCCCGGGTCGCCCGCGGGCTGGCCCGAGTCGTCGGCAGCGCGGAAGCGGTCGCTCTGGTCACCGGCGTCACCGCCGTGGCCGTGTCGGCCACCGGGGCCGGCCGGGGCGTCGGCGCGGTCGGGGAACCCGCATTCGGGCTGGATCCCACCGTCCGGGCACAGGCTGCCGCGGCGATCGCGGCAGCGCTGCTGGCGGACGTCGACGCGGTGCTGACGGAGCTCGACGGGCTGCTGGCGCGCGGGCCGGTCGTCGTGGAGACGAAAGTGGTGGCGGCGGACATCGCGTCCACCGCCACCACGTTGCGCGTCGAGCTTTAGATACGGCGTCAGCCCAGCAGATCCTCCGGCCCGCCCGAGGTGCGGCGGCGGGTCAGCAGGAGCAGGAACCGGCCAGCCACGAACAGCAGGGTGCCGGTGCCCGCGATCAGGGCGATGCTCGTGCCCGTACGCGGCAGGCTGCAGCCGGGACCGCCGCAGCCGTCGTCGTCGTCATCGGTGCCGGAAGCCGGCGAGGGGGTGGAGCCACCGCCGCCGTTGCCCGGCCCGCCCGTGCTCGGCGAGGTGGACGGCCGCGCCGTGGGCCTGGTGGTCGGCGCGGTCCGGGCGGTGGCCGTCGCCGAGGCGTTGAGCAGGCCCACGCCCAGGTCGAGCACGGTGGCGGGCTTGCTGTTCGGGCGGCTCAGCGCGAGCACCTGGATGCGGATACTCGCCGCCTGCGCGGTCACGCCACGGTCGGTGACCCGCTTCTCCAGCTCGCCGATGGAGATCTTCACGACGGCGAGTTCGCACAGCCCGAGGAGGTTGCCGCCACCACCGCCGAGCAGGCCGCCCAGGTCGGGCAGGCCGCCCAGCTCCGGCAGCGCGGGCAGGCCGGTGCCGCCGCCGCCCGAGCCGCCGAGGCCCTTGACGGTCTGCGTCAGGCTGCCCAGCGGAAGGCCGTCGAGCAGGCCGCCGAGCGGGTTCGCGTCCAGCAGGGGCAGGCCCTCGGCCTTGGCGCGCCGCTGCACACTGCCGAGGTCCAGGGCGCCGAGCAGCCCGCCGGCCGACGGGGCCGGGACGGCGAACTCGATCGTGCGGTGTACGCCGGAGATGGTCTTGGTGCCGATGCCGGGGCCGGAGATCCTCAGGACCGGCGCGTCGTAATCGACCACCGAGCTGGCGGCGCGGCCGGTGGCCAGCACGGTCAGCTTCGGCGGCTCGAGCACCTCGACGTCGATCGCGCCGCCGAGCAGCTCCAGGTCGGTCAGGCCGATCTCGGCCTGCGCGCCCGACGCGATGGTGCGCTCGTCCATCCGCACCGTCGCGGTCCGCGCCTCACCGGAGGCGTTGTGCGTCGCCTTCACCAGGGCGCCCCGGGATCCGGGCAGGATCGCGGCGTCGACCAGGGCGGCGTCGGCCTCGCCCGCGGGGCCTTCGGTCTTGCCGCAGGCCATGCCCTCGGCCCAGCGCGCGTGCGCGGTGAGATCACCGGTGCCGGCCTTGACCAGACCCAGGTCCACCGAGAGCGCCCGGTTCTTCACGCCGGTCGCGTTCGTCGGCGGGGCCTGCTGGTACACGCGCCCGTCCAGCGGCCCGGTGGGCAACTGGAGGCCGAGCAGCTTGGCGTCGGCGTACCGGGCTGCGGCGGAGCTGTGCGTGGGGCTGGTCGCGGACATGCCGGCGTTGGCCGAGGCGATCGTCAGATCGGCCACCGTGGGCAGTTTCAGCCCGAGCGGGCCGAGGTTCAGCACGCCCACCTTCAACAGGTCGGCTCCGGCGCGCGCGGCGTATCCGGCGGGCCGGTCGCACACACCCGCCGTGGCGGGCGCGGACAGGATCGTCAGGGAGCTGAGCGAGACAAGGGCGACCGTGCTGGCTGCGGCGAGATGGCGGCGCATGCTTCCTCCGGGGCGGACGGGTGCGCGGGGGTGCGCACCTACGTCGTGGCCCAACGAAGGCTTCTGGGCAGGGTTACGGCAAACCCGAAGACCTATCCATAAGAGCTAACGACGAATCAACCGAAAAGGTACGCAACTAGATCTGTTCCGCCACCCCGCGTTTTCCGCGATCCCGGCAGTCGCGGATCTCCGCGGATGCCGGAAACCGGGCTATCGTGTGCCGATGGGCATGCTCTGCGCGGTCACCTTCAACCGGTACGGGAAGCTGTACTACCTCGATCCCGGGGAGTTCCGGCCGCGTGTCGGTGACAAGGTGCTGGTGCACACCGACGACGGCCCGGAGGTGGCCGACTGCGTGTGGGCGGCCGAGTGGAGCGAGGAGGACACCTCCGGCTTCCCGAAGGTCATCGGCATCGCCGGTCCCGAGGACGTCAACCGCGACGAGCTGATCCGCCAGCGCAAGGCCGAGGCCCGCGTCGCCTCGAACCGGCTCATCCGCGAGCACCAGCTGCCCATGAAGGTCATCGCGGTGGACCACGTGCCCGGCGGCCCGGCCGACGGCGACGACCCCGGCCCGAGCCCGCGCACCACCGTCTACTTCACCGCCCCGCACCGGGTCGACTTCCGCTCGCTCGTCCGCGACCTGGGCGCGACCCTGCGCTGCCGGGTGGAGCTGCGCCAGCTGTCCGCCCGCGACTCGGCGAAGATGCAGGGCGGCATCGGTTCGTGCGGCCGCGACCTGTGCTGCTCGACGTTCCTGACCGAGTTCGAGCCGGTCAGCATCCGCATGGCCAAGGAGCAGGACCTGCCGCTCAACCCGATGCGCATCTCGGGCGCCTGCGGCCGGCTGATGTGCTGCCTGAAGTACGAACATCCCATGTACCAGGACTTCCACGGCTCCGCGCCGGCCATCGGCGAGCAGGTCAGCACGCCCGAGGGCGACGGCCGCGTGGTCGGGCACTCGGTGCCCCGCGACGCCGTGGTGATCCGGCTGGCAGCGGACGGCTCCCGCACCGTCTGCCCGAAGGCGTCGGTATGCGGGAGCCGCAAGTCGTACGAGGACCGCTACGCCGTGTGACTCGGGTCCTCCGCGTCGGAGGGCAGCACGGTGGGCGGGGCGGCGTGCTGCTTGGCCGCGCCCAGGGTGATCACCTCGTCGACCAGGCGGGGCTTCATCGGCGTGGCCGGGCGGAACCAGGAGCCGGTCGGCTGCGCCCGCCACTTCTTCGAGATCTTGTCGACACCGACCACGTAGATGCTCAGCGTGCCGTCGGGAGCGAAGCGCATCCGCAGGAAGCTCTTGAAGTCCTCGATGCCCTGCCCGGCGTAGAGCTCGTTGACGTTGACCTTGAACGAGGCCGCGATCAGCAGGTACAGCGACACCAGCAGCGCCGCCGCGACACCCGCCGGCGTCAGGTAGATCACCACCGCCAGCGCCGCCTGCACCGCGGGCTTGTAGCCCTCGAACGGCAGCAGCCGCCACAGGGACAGCCCCACCACGCCCAGCGCGATGTGCGCGCAGCCGTGCAGCGCGCCGAGCACCACCGGCGTTATCTTCGCCGCGGCCTCGGTGAGGCCGACCGAGAAGAACACGCACGAGAACATCACCAGCGCGGTCATCATGAAGATCGGCACGGTGAGGATGCGGCCGGCCGCGTTGTTCAGCGACAGCATCAGCATCGTGTGCATGATGCCGAGCATCGTGGCGAAACCCGGGTTGCGCCACGGCAGGCGGGCGAAGACGCCGCCGCCCAGCCAGCGCGAACGCAGCTTCGTCGGGTACGTCTTCTGCAGCGCGTACGGCAGGCCGGTGCTCTGCCGGCGTACCTGCGAGTGCTTGGGCGGCACGGTGATGGCCTCGGGCAGGTGGTTGGTGGCCGCCATGTACGCCCCGCCGCCGCCGCAGGTGATGAGCTGCTGGCCGCTGTCGCTCTGCGCGTACCGCGCGTAGTGGTGCAGGTCGCCGCTGACCATCAGGGCCACGCTCGCGCCGGTCGGGTCGATGACCGTACGCAGGAAGTAGTCGATGGTGTCGTAGTAGAGCGGATGCTCCTCGGACTGCACCCAGGCCGGCTGCGGGGTGACCAGGATGATCCGGTCACCTTCCTCGATGTTGGCGGCCACGCCGCGGAAGTACTCCAGCTGCGGGTCGTCCATGTAGGCCGCGCCCTGGGCGTCCAGCGCCAGCAGCCACCACCGGTGCGGCAGCTGCAGGGCGAAGTAGGAGCGGGTCTGCCTGGTGCGCCAGCCGCCGATGCGCGAACCCTCACGCCGCGCGAACAGGCGCAGGAACGCGGTCAGGCCGTCGTACCAGTCGTGGTTGCCGGGCAGGGCGAACAGCGTCGGCCCGTTCTCGGCCGGGACCTGCGGCAGCGCCGCGCGGAACGGGCCTTCGAAGCGGTCCTCGTACGCCTTGCCGCTGGCCGTCGGATACACGGAGTCGCCGCCGAGCACCAGCACCCGGCCGCGCGGCAGCCGCTCACCGGTCGCCTCGATCTCCTCCTGCGCCAGCAGGTAGGCCATCGAGTAGGTGGCGTTGAACCCGTCGCCGAGGTCGGCGATGTAGTCCAGCCACAGCTCCTCGTCGTTGACGTGCTCGTCGTGGACCTTGGTGGGGAAGGCGTTCTGCAGCTCGCGTTTGTCCAGGTAGGCGCCGAACTGTGCGGCGAACGCGACGCGTACGCCCGTGGCGGCGAGCTGCAGCGGGCTCAGCCAGGCCACCGGAGGTTGCGGGGTGAACCCGAGCTGCGCGGGCTCGAGTTTGCTCGGACGGTGCGTCCGGCCCGACACCGGCGTCGGGTCT
Organism: Catellatospora sichuanensis; assembly: GCF_007483665.1. Lineage (GTDB taxonomy): Bacteria > Actinomycetota > Actinomycetes > Mycobacteriales > Micromonosporaceae > Catellatospora > Catellatospora sichuanensis. Next base: position 55,370 of record NZ_VIQO01000013.1, on the reverse strand, counting down.
GAGGGACTGCGCGGAGGGATCACGGTCACAGCAGCGCAGCCTAGTCCGCAGTGGACCAGGTCGCACCGGCCCGATCGGGCAATCCGCACCGGCTGCCGCCATCCGGACACCTCGGGTGGTCCTCGTGTGGGCGACCAGCGAAAGTGAGGATACCCTAACTCCATGATGATCGTTGAGGGGAACGCCCCGACCACGCGCGCCGCCCGCTACCTCAAGCAGGTGCTGACCCACTTCAGCCACAAGATCGACGTGGAGCTGGCCGAGGACCGCGGCAGCGCCGCCTTCGAGGCCGGCCGGGCCGAGCTGACCGCCACCGCCGACGCCTTGGTGGTCCGGATCGAGGCCGAGGACGCCGAGCGGGCCGCCACCGTGCAGCGCGTGATCGTGAGCCACGCCGAGCGTTTCGGCGAGAAGGACGGCCTGAAGTTCGGGCAGTTCACACCCGTCGCCGCGTGAAAATGTGACCCGCCGCCTACCCGTTGGCCGGAGGGCTGCCTGATCGCGTATAGTGATGCGACGTTGCCGCCTTAGCTCAGTCGGTAGAGCGTGTTACTCGTAATAACAAGGTCAACGGTTCGATTCCGTTAGGCGGCTCTGCAGCGAAACCGCTCCTCACGTGTGTGGGGGGCGGTTTTTCGTGCGCTGCGTGCCGGGCGGGAGCCGGCCCGCTGAGGACGGCCACGTCGCGCCCCAAGATCGGCAACCTTTTCGGCGGGCCGGGCGTATCTACCGCATGTTCATCACACGGGGCTGCTCGTGAGCCGAGCGGACGACTACGACGAGCTCTACCGAGCCTCCCGCGGGCGGCTGCTCGGCTACGTGTACGCGCTGACCGGCGACGTCACCGAGGCCCAGGACGCGGTGCAGGAGGCGTTCATCCGCGCCTGGCAGCGCTGGGCCACGGTCGGCTCGCACGAGAACCCGGAGGCCTGGCTGCGGGTCACCGCGACCCGCATCGCGATCAGCGGGTGGCGCCGGGCCCGCAACCGCGCCCGCGCGCACGTGCGGCACGGCACGGCGCAGGCCGTGTCGGGCCCGGACGGCGACACCGTCGACGTGGTCGCCGCGCTGCGTCGGCTGCCGGAGGAGCAGCGGGTGGCGCTCGCCCTGCACCATCTGCTCGGCATGCCGGTCAAGGACATCGCCGCGGAGACCGGGGCGCCCGTCGGCACGGTCAAGGCGCGGCTGTCGCGTGGGCGGGTCGCGCTTGCCGGCCTGCTCGGCACGGAATGGGAGGTCCACGATGTCTGACCACGTCGACCAGCTCGTCGACCGCATCGCGGGCGAGCTGAACGCGGTGCGCTGGGCCGATCCGGCGCAGCTGCGGGCCACCGCGCGGCGGCGTACGCTGCGCTCGGTGGTGGCCGTCCCGGTGGTGGTGCTCGTACTGGTGGCCGGCGTATGGGCCACGGTCGGCACCGGGCCCGGCGGGCGGGTGCCGGACGTCGCCGCGAGCCGGAGCGGGCCGACCGTCATGGCCTCGCCGTCGCCTACGGGTGCGCCCTCGCCGTCGACCCCGGCGGGCACGCCGTCCACCGGCACGGCGCCGCCGGAGGTCCCCGTCGAGGCGCTGCTGCAGGCCGAGGACGTCGGGACCGACGCGATCCTCGACAACCAGTACATGTCTCTGCCCGGTGAGCAGGGTTTCGTTTTCGGCCACGACGAGTGCCCGGCGTATGCCGGCCTGAAGATCGTCGCTCCGTTGCGGCATACCGCGGGGCGTGGCCACACGGTGGTCACCGGGGATCCCCACGACGCCGACAGCGACCGGGTCTTCGTGAACACGCGCCGGTACACGGCCAAGGATGCGGCTCAGGTCCTCGCGGACGCGCGTCGGTTCGTGCGTGCGTGCAGGTCGTACCGCGCCGGCACCGAGGCCAGCACGGAACGGAATCCGGCGCACGCGGAGATCAGCTGGAGTGTGCTGGCGGAGGGATTCGCCGGTGACGAGTCGGTGCTCGTCCGCCAGCGGTACGTCTCCGTGCTGGACAGCACCGGGGAGTCGGCCGGGCAGGGCGCCCTGGCGCTGTACGCCCTGATTCGGGTGCGGGACGTGGTCACGATCGTTCACCTGCAGCAGGATCAGCCGGAGCGGATCAAGGCGCTGTCGGTGAAGGCTGCCGTGCGGCTGTGCGTGATGGTGCCGAGCTGCCGCTGAGCAGCCGGAGTGGGCGGCGCCGGATTGCGCGCCGCCCACCGGTGCGGGCGGTGGAGGTCCGGGCGACCCGAACCCCAACCCGATCGGGACTACGCGCGGCGGCGGCGGGCGATCATGACTCCGGCCGCGCCACAGGCGATCAGAGATGCGCCCACGACCAGCATCGCCGTGGTGTTCGGCCCGGTGGTGGGCAGCGCACCCGTGGTGGCTGTCGCCGTGGGTGTCACCGACTGCCCGGGTGTCGTGGTCTGCTCGGGTGTCGAAGTCGGTGTCGGCGTGGGTGTCGGCGTCGGCGTCGGTGTGATCGTCCCCTGGTCCTTGCCGTGCGCCGCCAGCCAGCCGCTGCAGAGGAAGACGCGCAGGTCCTCGAAGGTGCCGTCCAGCGCGGCCGTCGCGGCCTTGACCACCTCGGGACCGCCGGTGCGCCCGGCCCCGGTGACGAGGTCGCGGTAGTCCTGCGTGCGTGCCGTGTGCTGGCCCTCGTTGAGGAAGTTGAGCAGCACCCCTACGGAGCCGTCGCCGAGCACCTTGTTCGCGGCTTCTTTGACGTGCGGACCGCCCTTGGCCATGGTCTGGGACGTCAGGAGCCGCACGTCCGTGTTCCACACGTTCGGTGCCCCGGACTTGAGGAAGTTGCGGGTGTCCTTCTCCGGGCCTTCCTTCTTGCCGTCGAGCGCCTCCTGCGCACGCTCGGCAACCAGGCCGTAGAAGCCCTTGCTCGCGGCAAGGACCTGGTTCACCCGGATCCGCACCTGGTTGTCGGTCATGGCATCGGCATCGGCGTCGAGCAACGGCCGCAGGTCCGGGTACGTCATCCGCTGGCCGAGCTCGCAAGCTTGGCTGAGACCGATCTGCGCCGGCTCGTTGGCTGCTGCCGGGACTGCCGGCATCAGCCAAGCCAAGGTGATGGCTACGCCGGCCAGTGTTTTCCATCGCATGAGGCATGCCTCCCCGTGATCACACCAAAGGTGGCCACGGTAAGGCACTCTGTCCTGTTTGAGCAACAAGCTTGTGCGCCGGTCGTATGTGATGCCATGTAACGGTTGTCGGGCCCCGGCGCGGATTCCGTCTCAGGTGTGCGTGCGCCGCAGGGTCATCGGCCGGGCGACGGGGACGCGGCCGCCGGTAGTCCGTACAGCGCCTGGATGATCGCCATGGCCATCTCGTTGGCCGGCTGCTTGCCGTCCGGGCCGGCGAACAGCGAGGTCAGCACGATGACCGTGTCCTTGCGGACGGGGTCGTGGGCCATGAACGAGTTGAAGCCCGGGATCTGGCCGTCGTGGCCGTACAGCGGTCCGAACCGGACCAGCGCCAGCCCGTAGCCGACCTCGAACGGTGCCGGGGTCTGGATGGGCTGGATGCTGTCCAGCCGCGTCTGCTGCATCTTCGGGTCGAGCAGCCCGCCGCCGACCAGCGCTGTGGCGTATCTGGTCAGGTCGGCGGCAGTGGAGATCGCTCCGCCGGCCGCCCAGGCCCACGAGGGGTTGCTGACGGTGACGTCCTTGGGAAGCAGGGTGCCTGCGGCGGCGGCCGACTGCTCCGGAGCGGGCAGCGCGGGGTCGTCGAGCGTGCTGACGTTGGTGCCGAACATGTAGCCCTGCGGGTGGGGAGCGGGTATGGCCGAGTCCGTGTCCGTGGGCAGGAGCGTCCCGGCCAGGCCGAGCGGACCGAAGATCCGCTGCTGGAACTCGTCCCGCAGGGAGTGGCCGGTGAGCTGCTCGATGATGAGGCCGGCCAGGATGAGGTTGGTGTTCGAGTAGTGGAATCCCGCGCCCGGCGCGAAGTACGGCGGCTTGGCGAAGGCGATGGCCAGCAGCTCGTCGGGCTTCCAGACACGGGTGGGGTCGCTGTCCAGCTGGGCGTTGAACTGCTCGTCCTCGGAGTAGTTGTAGAGCCCGCTGCGCATGCTCAGCAGCTGGGCGATGGTGATGTGGTCGCCGTCGGGCACGTCCGGCCGATACTTCGACACCGGATCGTCGAGGCCGATCTTGCCTTCCTGCGCCAGCTGCAGGAGCACCGTGCCGGTCATGGTCTTGGTGTTCGAACCGATCCGGAAGTGGTCGCCGACGGTCACGGGCCCACCGCCCTCGACCGTGCGGGTGCCGAAGGTCTGGGTCCAGTCGCCCTGCTCCGGAGATGTGATCATCACGACCGCGGCGGGGACGCCCATCCCCTTCATGATCGTCTGAAGCCTGGTCTCGAGCGCCGCGGCGTATGCCGGAGCCGTCGGGCCGGGCGTCTGCCATGACGCGGGTGGGCCGATCGTGTTGCCACAGGCCCCCGTGACGGCCGCGGTGGCGACCAGCGACAGGCCTATCCCGATTACGCCGAACCGTCGCACCTCAGGGACCCCCGTGCCTGTCGCAATACGGCCTCTCCGGGGCCTGAATGCCCCGTTATCTCCCTTTAAGTACAGCAGATGACAGAACGGTAGGTGAGGTTTCTTCGGGATCGGTGGCGATGCAGCCGCCCAGACGTGCTCATTGGGGCGGGACGAAGTCCCAGAACGCGCCGTGGCGGTGGTAGGTGTGGTCACAGCGGGTGCAGGTCGCGGTGTCGGGCGTCCACCTCAGCCGGGTCACGCACACCGGGCAGACCATGCGGCGGGCTAGGCCGGCCAGCTCCGGCGGCAGGTCCACGGTGTGGCCGCCCGGCCGGTCGTACGCGGGCTGGGCCGGGTCGTGGCGGCGGGCGACGACGAACTGGCTGGGTCCCCACCAGCCCCTGCCGCAGGTCTGCGCGACCACCTCCATGCCGTGCACGATGGGCCGGGCCAGCCTGTTGGCGCGCGGGGCGACCTTCTCCCACTGCCGGAAGTTGTTCACGCTCGCGCCCAGCGAGGTGCGCCAGCCGAGGTCGCCGAGCCGTTCCCGGACCGCGCCCAGCCGGAAGTTCCAGAACTGCTCCTCGACGCCCATGGCCACCGGGTCCGGGCTGCGCACCTCGCGCAACTGCCCGCAGCGCAGGCCCCGGGCCAGGCCCAGCACGTGGTGCTTGATCGGCACGTCGACCAGCCAGCGGCTGCCGACGGTGCGGCTCATCTCGGTCAGGCCGCGGTTCACCTCGGACAGGTGGTGCAGCACCCGGACCACCATGCCCGCGTCGAACGCGAAGTCCCGGAACGGGATGCGGTAGAGGTCGGCACGTACCAGGTGCAGCTTGCCGGTGGCCACCTCGGCGGCGTGGCGCTCACCGGCGTTGCGCAGGTTGGTGGCCGAATAGTCCATGATCACCGCATGCTCGGCGCGGTCCAGGTAGTGCCCCGCGTTGCGGCCGAACGCCCCGCCGAAGTCGGCGAACCAGGCCGGCCGGCCCAGCTTCGGGACCAGCCGCCGCAGCACCCGCTGCTCGGCCCAGAGTTCGTAGTCCCGGCCCGACCAGTACTCGCGGTAGTCGTAGCCGTTTGCGTCGTAGTCGATGACGTCGATGGCCGTGGTCTGCATGGCGACCGCTCCGTTCCGCCTAGCGAATTGCCCCAATCGGTAGGCTAATCCACCATCGTGCACGGAAACCCCCGAATAGGCAGAAACCTTTCGCCGCCTGACTCGTTCACGCCGGGGTCGGGATGTCGGCCGTGCGGAGAGCGGTGAGTTCGGCGGCGCGAGCGGTCTCCTCGGCCTGCTTACGGGCCAGGCCCTCACGGCCGTCGTAGCGCAGGAAGGCGGGCAGGGCGGCGGCCAGCGCGCCGGTGCCCGCGACGCAGAGCACACCTCCCCAGACGACCGCGCCGCTGTAGCCCCACCAGCGGGCGCTCAGCCCGGCGCGGGTCTGCCCGAGCATCGGGCCGGTCAGGTAGGACAGCATCTCGATGCCGGCCAGGCGGCCCCGCAGGTGGTCGGGGATGGTCTGGTTCCAGATGACGCCCCGGAACAGGCCGGAGATCATGTCCGAGGCGCCCGCGACGACCAGGCCGAGCAGGGCCAGCCAGAGCGAACCGGCCAGGCCGAACAGCACGATGCCCAGCCCCCAGGCACCCGCGGCCAGCAGCACCGCCAGGCCGTGCCGGTGTACCCGGGCCGTCCAGCCGGAGGTGACCGTGACCAGCAGGGAGCCGACGGCCAGCGCGGCGTAGAAGAGGCCGAGCACCGACGCGCCGCCGTACTTGTCGGCCACCCACGGGTAGAGGGCGACCGGGAAGGCGAAGAACATCGCGTTGACGTCGACCAGGTAGGTGCCGATCAGTTCGGGGCGGCTGCGGGCATACCGGATGCCCTCGACGACCGAGCGCAGCGACGGCCGCTCGGCGGCCTCCGGCGGGGCGACCGCGCGCACCAGCCCGAAGCAGACCAGCGCGATCGCGAAGGTGGCCAGGTCGAACGCGAACACCCAGGCCACGTCGATGTTGGCGATCATGAGACCGGCCAGGGTGGGGCCGGCGATCTGGGCGACCTGCCAGCGCAGCGAGTTGAGCGAGCCGACGGCGGCCATCTCCTCGGCCGGGGCCAGCCGCGGCATCATCGCGTCCATCGCCGGGCGGTGGATGCCGTCGACCGCGGCGGCCAGGCCGGCGATGACGAACAGCACCCAGACCTTCGGGGTGCCGACCAGGGCGTTGAGCAACAGCAGCGCGGTGAGCCCGGCGAGCGCGGCCTCGGCCCAGAAGACGAGCTTGCGCCGGTCCATGTAGTCGGCCAGCGCCCCGCCGACGAACGCCATGAACAGCAGCGGGGCCAGCTCGACCACGCCCAGCAGGCCCACCGTGAGCGGGTCGCCGGTCAGCTGCTTGAGCTGGAACGGGATGGTCACGTACGTGATCATCGAACCGAAGCTGCTGACCCCCGCCGCGGTGTACACCAACCGGAAATCGCGCCGGCGCAGCGGCGACAGGTCCAGCGCGAAGCGCCTCTTGCTCGTCACGTGCGCCGATACTGCCTGGTGAGCCGCGGTTGCGGCAAGCCGATATGCGCTCAGTCCGAGTAGATCTGGCCGGTCTCCTCGAAGCGGGCCAGGTGGTCCAGCGTCCAGCGCACCGCGCCCGAGGTCGGCTCCGGCAGGTCGTCCGGGGAGAACCAGCCCGCGTCGGCGGCCTCGTCCGGGTCGGGGGTCAGCTCGCCGGAGACCTCGGTCAGCAGGTACGACCCGGAGACGTGCTGGTACGTGTCACCGAAGACGTTCGTGAAGGTGTACTGCGGCCCGGACAGGAAGGCGAACAGCGTCGCCCGTCCGGCCTTCAGCCCGGTCTCCTCGAACGTCTCCCGGATCGCGCAGTCGCGCATCGACTCGCCGAGCTCCATGGCCCCGGCGGGGAAGGCCCAGTACCCGTTGTCGGTGCGTTTGATCAGCAGGACCCGGCCCTGCTCGTCCCGGATGACGCCGCGCGCCCCCAGGAAGAAGAGCGTCGCGTCGCCCATGGCCGCCCGCATCCTGCCGTGGTACGAGTTCACCCAGCCGTCCTCAGAACCCATGACGTCAGCCCGCTTCGCGCGCTGACGTCATGTCGACCTGTGTCATCGATCGCTCACTGCGTTCGCTCATGCGCGCCAGCCTAGATCCCACGGGGTTCTTGCGGTACACGGCCTTCTATCGGGCATACTTCCCATATGAGGGCGATCTGGAAGGGCGCCGTCTCGTTCGGCCTGGTCTCCATCTCGGTGAAGCTCTACTCCGCCACGGAGGAGAAGGACATCCGATTCCACCAGGTGCACCGCGCCGACGGCGGACGGATCAAGTATCAGCGCGTCTGCTCACTCGACGGCGAGCAGGTCACCTATGACCAGATCGCCAAGGGGTACGACGTGGGCGGCGGCGAGATCGTGGTGCTCACCGACGACGACTTCAAGAACCTGCCGCTGACCAGCTCCCGTGCCATCGAGGTGCTGGAGTTCGTGCCCAACGAGCAGATCGACCCGATCCTCTACGACAAGGCCTACTTCCTGGAGCCCGACGGCGCGGCCGGGGTGAAGCCCTACCTGCTGCTGCGCGAGGCGCTGGAGAACGTGGACCGGGTCGCCGTGGTGAAGGTGGCGCTGCGGCAGCGGGAGACCCTGGCGACGGTACGCGTGCACGAAGGCGTGCTGGTGCTCAACACCATGCTGTGGCCGGACGAGGTGCGCGAGGCCGCGTTCGACTTCCTCGACGACGACGTGAAGCTGCGCCCGCAGGAGGTCAAGATGGCCGCCTCGCTGGTCGACTCGATGTCGGGCGACTTCCACCCGGAGGAGTTCACCGACTCCTACCGCGAGGCTCTGCAGCAGGTCATCGACGTGAAGATCGGCAAGAAGGACACCGTGGTGCAGCCGACCACCGAGGAACCGATCGCGCCGACGATCGACCTGATGGCGGCGCTGCGCCAATCGGTGGAGCGGGCCCGCGCGGCCCGCGGCGGCGCAGCCGAGCCGGAGGAGAAGCGCACCGGTCACGCCACCGTCCACCCGATCAAGAAGGCGGCCAAGGCCGAACCGGAGAAGGCCGAACCCTCACCGAAGAAGGCGACCGGCCGCAAGGCAGAGCCCGCGAAGGCCGGGTCCACGCGGGCTGGGTCCACCCGTGCCGCATCCGCGACGGCCGGATCGGCGAAGGGCGGATCGGCGCAGGCCGAGGCGAAGAAGTCCACCGCCAAGAAGGCGGCGGCCAAGAAGGCCCCGGCGAAGAAGGCCAAGGCAGCTTGATCCGCGTCGCCTCCGGCCGGGCCGCCATCGCGCCGATGCTGGCTACGGCCGGCCCGCTGCCGAGCGGACCGTTGTGGGCGTACGAGGTGAAGTGGGACGGCTACCGGGCCGTCTACGCGGGCGGGCGGTTCCTCGGCCGGTCCGGGCGGCAGCTGGCCGGTCCCGCGCTGCCGCAGGTCCCCGAGGTGCTCGACGGCGAACTGGTCGCGTTCGACGCGGCCGGGCTGCCCAGCTTCCACGCCATGCAGCAGGGCGCCGCCCCGGTGTACGTCGCCTTCGACGTGATCCGCCCGGAGCTGACCTACGACCAGCGCCGCGAGGTGCTGGACGGGCTGCGCCTACCCGCGGTCTCCCCGGCGGCGACCGTGTCACCGAGCTTCGACGACGGCCCGGCCACCGTGGCGGCGGCCCGCGAACTCGGCCTCGAAGGCGTGATGGCCAAGCGCCGGGCCTCGCGATACCAGCCCGGGGTGCGCTCACCTGACTGGATCAAGTGGAAGTTCGTCCGCACCGGCGACTTCGTGATCGGCGGCTGGCGCGCCGGGGCCCGCCCGCTGGGCGCGCTGCTCATCGGCACCCCGCTGCCGGACGGCACGCTGCGCTACCGGGGCCGGGTCGGCGGCGGGCTGACCGTGCGCACCGAACGGGCGCTGCTGCCCGTGTTACGGGACCTGGTCCGTCCTGCCTCGCCGTTCGCCGGCCCGGCCGAACCGGGAACCTGGGTGGAGCCGCTGCTGGTGGTCGAGGTCCGCTACAGCGAGATCACGCCCGACGGCCGCCTGCGCTTTCCGATCTTCCTGCGGCTGCGCCCGGACAAGTTGCCCGGCGACTGTCTGGGCGAGGACTGCGGATGAAGGTCAGCGTCGACTCCCGCGAGCTGACCTTGTCCAACCTGGACAAGCCGCTCTATCCCGACGGCACCACCAAGGCTGAGGTGATCGACTACTACCATCGGATCGCGCCGGTGATCCTGCCGCACCTGACCGACCGCGCGCTGACCCGCATCCGCTTCCCCGACGGTGCGGACCGCCCCGGCTTCTTCGAGAAGAACGCCCCGGCCAAGAAGCCCGCCTGGGTGCCGGTCTCGCCCGACGGTCTGATCATCTGCCAGGAGCCGGCCACCCTGGTCTGGCTGGCCAACCTCGCCGCCCTGGAGCTGCACACCCACCAGTGGAAGGTCGGCGCCCCCGGCCCCGACCGCGTCGTCTTCGACCTGGACCCCGGCCCGCCCGCGGGCCTCGACGAGTGCCGCGCCGTCGCGCTGGCCCTGCGCGAGCGCCTGGCCGTCGACGGCCGCGAAGCCTTCCCGAAGACCTCCGGTCGTAAAGGCATGCAGGTCAGCAGCACCTTTGCGGGCACCTTCGACGAGGTCATGAGCTACGCCCGGGACATCGCGGCCGAGTTCGCCGCGGCCGCCAAGGACATGGTCACCGACCAGATGGCCAAGGAGCTGCGGCCCGGCAAGGTCTTCATCGACTGGAGCCAGAACAACCAGGCCAAGACGACGGTATGCGTGTACTCCCTGCGCGCCGGCCCCACGCCTACCGTCTCCGCCCCCCTGACCTGGGACGAAGTCGCCCACGCCGACTTCACCGCGGCCTCCTTCGGCCCCGCCGAGGTCCTCGACCGCGCCGCCCGCCTCGGCGACCTGCACGCCGTCCTGCTCACGGAGACCTGAGCGGCTGGCCGCTTGCCTACGGGCCGGGGCTGGCGCAGCACGCTCCGTCAGGCGTCCGGCAGCTACATGTCACCGGCGAGCGCTCGTTTCGGGACGCTTGAGCGTCCCGAAACGAGCGCCGCGCAACGCGATACCCTCCCGGAGCCGGATATCCACAGGCCACACCGCGTTGTCCACAGGGGCTGTCGAGAGTTCGGGCATCGCGCGAACATGGGTCATGGCTGACGACGAGGCGCGACTGGACCGGCAGCTCGGCTTCCTGCTGCAGCGGGAGCGCGAGCGCCGTGGCGTCACCCAGGAAGGGCTGGCGGAGCGGGCGGGAGTCACGCGCCAGTCCGTGTCCCGCTTCGAGTCGGGTCGCCGCCGGGGCAGCACGTTGCTGGCCGATCGGCTGTTCGCCGGGCTCGGACTGCAGTTGCGGGTCGATGTCGAGGCGGCAGGCGCCCACCGTGACGAAATGATCGAGAAGGTGCGGGACGAACTTCCGCAACGTCGAGCCATGGTCGTGGCGGACATGGCGCTACTGAGCGTCCTGCATCGCCCAGGGTTCGCCTACCTGTTCGACGGGGAGTGCGTGGCGCTGCTGCACGGGGTTCCGGTCGCGGCGTCCGGACTCGATCTGATGGTGGCCGAGCATGAGGTCGAGCAGCTGGCCGGGTGGGTCCACCAGGTGGGCGTGCGGCGTTATGACGCGAAGGCGCGAGATTTCGTGTGGCGTGACCTCGACCCCCGGGCGGCGGGGCCGTTGCGGTGGCACAGCGGGCTGATCGAGTTCAGGGTGCGGCTCGTGGCTGTGTTGCCGCCGCCGGTGCTCCTCGCCGTCCCGGGGTTCGCGGAGGGTGAGGAGCACCGGGTGGCGGTGCGGGCGCTGCCGGCGGTCGAGGCCGACTTTCCGGAGGTCGCGCGGGTGCTCAGCCGCCTGCGGGGCCGCTGAGCACGTCGTCGGCGTCGACGATGGTGTACGCGTAGCCCTGCTCGGCGAGGAAGCGCTGGCGGTGGGCGGCGTACTCGGTGTCGATGGTGTCTCGGGAGACGACCGTGTAGAAGTGCGCCTGGCGGCCGTCGCCCTTGGGCCGCAGCACCCGGCCGAGGCGCTGCGCCTCCTCCTGGCGCGAGCCGAACGTGCCGGACACCTGAACGGCCACTGCCGCCTCGGGCAGGTCGATGGAGAAGTTGCCGACCTTGGACAGGATCAGGGTGCGCACCGAACCGTCGCGGAACGCGTCGAACAGCCGCTCGCGCTCCTTGTTCGTGGTGCCGCCGTGCACGATCGGCGCGGACACGCCCTTCTCCTCCAGGTAGCGGCCGATCTCGTGCAGCTGCTCCAGGTAGGCCCCGATCACCAGGACCTGCTCGTCGGAGTGCCGCTCGATCAGCGCCTCGATCACCGGCAGCTTCGCCTTCGCGGTGGCCGCGAACTTGTACCTCTCCTCCGGCTCGGCCGCCGCGTAGGTCAGCCGGTCGGCGTCGGACAGGGTGACCCGGACCTCGGTGCAGTCGGCGGGGGCGATCCAGCCCTGGGACTCGATGTCCTTCCACGGCGCGTCGTAGCGCTTGGGGCCGATCAGGCTGAACACGTCACCCTCCTTGCCGTCCTCGCGGACCAGGGTGGCGGTCAGGCCCAGCCGACGGCGGGCCTGCAGGTCGGCGGTGAACCGGAACATCGGCGCGGGCAGCAGGTGCACCTCGTCGTAGACGATGAGGCCCCAGTCGCGCGCGTCGAACACGTTGAGGTGCGGGAACGTGCCGTTGCGCCGGGTCGTGAGCACCTGGTACGTGGCGATGGTGACCGGGCGGATCTCTTTGCGCTCGCCCGAGTACTCGCCGATCTCCTCCTCGGTGAGGGTGGTGCGGGCCAGCAGCTCCCGCCGCCACTGCCGGCCGGCCACGGTATTGGTGACCAGGATCAGCGTGGTCGCACTGACGTCGGCCATCGCGGCCGCGCCGACCAGCGTCTTGCCCGCGCCGCAGGGCAGCACCACCACGCCCGAGCCGCCGGCCTGGAAGTGCTCCACGGCCTCGCGCTGGTAGGAGCGCAGCTGCCAGCCGTCCTGGCGCAGCGCGATCGGGTGCGCCTCGCCGTCCACGTACCCGGCCAGGTCCTCGGCGGGCCAGCCGAGTTTGAGCAGCACCTGCTTGAGGTGGCCGCGCTCGGACCCGTGCACGGCGATGGTGTCCGGATCGAGCTGCGCGCCGAGCATCCCGGCGACCTTCTTCGACTTCGCCACCTCGACCAGCACCGCACGGTCCAGCCCGCGCAGCACCAGCCCGTGGGCGGGGTCGTTGAGCAGCTGCAGCCTGCCGTAGCGGTCCATCGTCTCGGCCACGTCGACCAGCAGCGAGTGCGGCACCGGGTAGCGGGAGAAGCGCAGCAGCGCGTCCACCACGCTCTCGGCGTCGTGCCCGGCCGCGCGGGCGTTCCACAACCCGAGCGGCGTCAGCCGGTACGTGTGCATGTGCTCGGGTGAGCGCTCCAGCTCGGCGAACGGCGCGATCGCCATCCGGCACGCGGTCGCGTCCGGGTGGTCCACCTCGAGCAGCAGGGTCTTGTCGGACTGGACGATCAGCGGGCCGTTCGTCATGCTCACCTCGCGCTGGGGAACTGAGGGTCAACAGTCCAGTCTCCCACGCTCTGACCGAACGGCTGGCAACCCTGCTTCCAGCAGGAGCGTCTATAGTCCCGACACCGGCGATATCGAACCTGGGGAGGCCTGGTGCGCCGTTTACTCGTGGGCCTGTTGGCAGTCACGACATTGGCCCTTGCGGCCGCCTGCGACCCGAAGGACAACACTGCCGGTGGGCAGCCGGACTTCGTGGCCGCACCGACCGATCAGCCCATCCCGGCACCCGCGTCGAGCGCCCCGGCGCCGAGCGTGCAGCCTTCGCCGAGCGTGAAGCCCTCGCCCAGCGTGAAGCCCTCGCCGACGAAGAAGCCGACGACCAGCCCGTCACCGGCCGGCTGCCCGCAGGGGGAGTATCAGAAGGTCGTCGAGCAGGCCCTGGCCACGCTCGGCGGATACGGCAAGGTCACGGTGGACGGCAAGCAGTCCGCCGCCGACTGCGTCGCGATCAAGAAGTTCCAGCAGCGCTTCGACATCCGGCCCGTCAACGGCAAGGCCGGCCCGCTGACCCGCGGTGTGTCGCAGCGCCTGCTGAAGTCGAAGCCGAGCAACTGCAACGCGGGCACCGCGCTCACCGCGTGCATCGACCTGACCAACCAGACCACCTGGATCATGAGCGGTGGCAAGGTCATCTACGGTCCGACCGTGACCCGGACGGGCATGGCCGGATTCCCCACCCCCAGTGGTTCGTACAAGATCCACGATCGGCAGACGAAGAACTGGTCCACGGACTGGGACGTTTGGCTGCCCCTGTGGCAGCGGATCGTGGAGGGAAAGGGTTTCCACACCACCACGACCTACATCCACAACAGCAGCATCGGCTCGCACGGATGTGTCAACCTGCTGCCCGGTGACTCCCAGAAGTACTGGAACACGCTCAAGAGCGGTACCGCGGTCAAGATTTTCGGTCGCCGACCGGGCACCTGACCGGTCCTCCCCCGAACGGTCGATGACGATCAGTCTTTCGGCCTGAATCGATGCAGGGCCGCAACCGCTTACCGTGCGGGACGCGTAATCCGATTGCCGTGCGCGTTCGGGGCGCCAAACGGGGGCGAGCGCAACGTCGGATGGGCCGTGGCGGTTAGGGGCAGCCACGGCCCATCACCCTTCTCGGACAGTCACCTGCGACTGCGGTAGGTCGCCCCGGCCACCGACAGCACCAGCAGCAGGAATATGCCGCTGCCGATCGACTCCCCGGCCGCGTCCACCACGTTGCGGCGCAGCCCCAGCCAGGCGTAGAAGAACCAGGCCACCAGCCCGCCGACGGCCCCACCGGCGATCATGACCATGCTGCGTGAAGGTCCCCGCGCCGCGGGGCGCGGCGGTTCGGTCTGCTCGGTCGCCGTCTCCTGGTCAGTCGTCATCGCATCCCTCATCCCTTCCCGGTTCCAGCGTGCCATCCGGTGCCGGATTACGGCTGAAATGCCAGGCATTAGAGGGATATTGCGATGATCATCGGCGGTGGCGGCGCACCGTGCCGACGACCGAGATGAGGATCAGGAGCCCCAGCGCGGCCCCCGCCGCCTCGTTGGCGGCGTCGGCCGGGGCGGTGCCCAGCAGACCCCAGGACAGCGTGAACCAGCCGCCCGATCCGAGCAGCAGGGCGGCCAGCAGGAGCAGCCGGGCGCGGCGGGTGGGGTCCACGGCGTCGAGAGTGGCAGACCCGGGCCAGCTCGAGCGGCGACCGTCAGTCGGCGGGGGCGGCCGCAGTGATCCGGTGCAGGGCGAAGGTGTGCAGGGTCTGCGTGCGGTCATCCTCGGCGCGCAGGTAGCCCGCCCCGATGGACACCGGCCGGACCAGCCGCGAGGCGTTCGCGCCGTGCGCGTCCACGTACCCCACCCAGACCTTGGCCTTGTCGCGGACCGCCTGCTGCAGCACGGCCAGCGCGTGGCTGTGCGCCTGCACCGCGGTCAGGCTGGACATCGGCTGCCCGGCGGCGGCCCGCACCTCGGCGGGCGCGCGGCGGGCGGCGCGGGCGCGGGCGTCCCCGCGGCGGATCTCCTCGACGATGCCGAGCAGGCGCGGCGCCGTGAGCCCGGGGGCGTCGAGGGCGTCGGGCGACGGCTCCAGCGCGGTCCGGGCCGCCGCACGGCGCACCTTCGGCCGGGTCAGCACCGCCGCGCCGGTGGCGTCCTCGGGCACCGGCGAGTATCCGGCGTCGCGCAGCGTGGTCAGCAGCCGGGCCGAGCTGAACGGGGTCACCAGCACCGTCGGTGCGAGCCGGCGCAGCTGCAGCCCGGTCAGGCGGCGGTCGGCCAGCGCCGCCGAGATCAGGCCCTCGTCGTCGCTGCGCAGGTAACTGGTGGCGGTGCCGGTGCGCAGCCCGCCGTGCGTACGCGACACGTCGTCCACCAGGTAGCTCAGCGCCTGCGGCACCGACGTCCGGGAGCGGCGCGCGAACAGCGTGTGCAGGTCCGGCCCGGCGTACCCAGCGTCCAGCGCCCGGCGCAGGCTCGCGGCGGTGACCCGATAGACGCTGGCCCCGCCACCGGACTCGTGCTCGGCGACCAGGTCCAGCTCGGCGGCGAGCGTGGGCTCCGGCGGCCCCGGAACCACCACGGTCAGGTCGGCCTGGATCAGCACGTGGTCCACCGGCGGTGGCAGCAGCTTGGCCAGCGCGACGGCCACCGGAGTCTCCTCCGGGGGCAGCTCCGCCTCCGGCCGCCGCCCGAGCGGGTCGTCGTCGGTCCACGCCGCGGCCGCCTGCTCCACCAGCACCCGGCCGTACCCGGTCAGCGCGCCCAGGGCGGTGATGCCCAGGTCGGCGGCCTCCGCCAGCGCCTCGCGGTGCAGATCCTCCCGCCCCCGCAGCCGTCGCGGCGCCTGCCAGCGCAGCCATTCCAGCAGCTCGTCAGCGTCCGGGCCGGTCCCCGGCACCAGCTCACCGAGCGCCGCCAGCACCGCCCGGCGGACCGCGGGGGTGCCGGCCCGCTCCAACTGCGGCGACAGCACGGTCAGCGGCCTGTCCTTCAGATCGCGCTGCCCGGCCAGGCCCGGCTGGCGCGACATCGCCAGCCACGCGCCGGCCAGCAGCGTCCACCGCTGGGCCAGCGGCGCCACCCGCCACTGGTCGTAGCCGGCCGCGGGCAGAAACGCCAGCTCCGAGCCGAGTTCGAGCTCGCCGATCAACCCGGCCGCGGCGGCGGTCTCCAGCAGCAGTCCGGCCAGCGGCTCGGCGATCCCGGCAGCCTTGGCCAGGCGGCGCAGCGGCAGTACCCCGATGCCGCCGGCGCGCAGCACCGCGGCGGGCTCGTCGCTCAACGCCTCCAGCAGGTCCTCGGTATGGCGCACCGCGGTCATCGCCTGGCCCGCGCCGGCCCGGTCCACCGTGGTCACCGCACGCGGCGCGGCGCTGATGGTGGGCGGCAGCGGGTGCAGCGGCCCCAGCGGACCCTGGTCGCGGCGCAGCAGCAGTCCCAGCTCGCGGGGCAGCTCGACGGCTCCCTCCGCGGTCTCCACCAGCAGGTGGTGTTCGAGCAGCCAGGCCACCGGCTCGGTGCGATTGGTGGTCGTGCCCACCGGCGGGCCCTCGGCCAGCCGGTCCAGCACCGCGCGGGCGGCGGGCGGCGCCGCCAGCAGGGTACGGCGCAGCCGTGCGGGGTCGGTGACCAGCGCGATGACCGCGCCCTTCAGGTCGGCGGCGGTGTCCAGCTCGACCGCGGGACGGCCGAGCCCGGCCAGGTACGGCGAGCAGACCTCGTCGACGGTGGGCACCAGCCGCAGCGTGTCCTGCTCGCCATGGCTCGCCGGGTAGAGCAGGAACCGGGCGCGCAGCCGTTCGATCGCCTCGGTGACCCGGGCCGGTTCCGGCCCGCCGGTCGGCGCGCAGGCCATGGCGACGATCGCGGCGGCCGAGGTGGTGCCGTCCGATGGGGACCGGGTGAACCGGGCCGCGTCGAGGACCTCCAGCGTGAACCGGTCGAGCGTGTCGAGCGTGCGCGCCACCGACACCCGGGTCTGGGCCCGTGCGGCCAGCACCGTCAGGTCGGTCGGTACGGGGGTGATCAGGTCGGGGCGCAGGCGCAGCAGCGCGCCGAGGGCGTCGTCGGACAGCGCGCGCAGTTGGTCGGACAGCTCGGTGCTCATCGTGCCTCCACGCTATCGGGTCCGCGGTCCGCGCGCGGCAGACGTAAGGACGGGACGATGACGCGGAAGCGGGGATTCCCGTTGGGCTCCCGGATCACGATCGCTAGCCTTGTCTGCGGGCCACCACCGGCGTGGCCGATCGGACGTGCCGGGCGCCTGGCGCCCTCGGGGAAAGAAGCAGGTGTGCAGCAGTGCCTACGGGTCGCGTGAAGTGGTACGACACGGAGAAGGGATTCGGTTTCCTAACCCGTGACGAGGGTGGCGACGTCTTCGTGCACAAGGCCGCGCTGCCTGAGGGCGTCGGCGAACTCAAGCCCGGCCAGAAGGTCGAGTTCGGGGTCGCCGCGGGCCGCAAGGGCGACCAGGCGCTGCAGGTGAAGCTGATCGACGCGCCGCCCTCGCTGCAGGAGTTGCGCCGCCGCCCCGCCGACGAGCTCAACACTCTGATCGAGGACATGATCAAGGTACTGGAGTCGAAGATCCTCCCCGACCTCAAGCGTGGCCGTTTCCCGGAGAAGAAGACCGCCCAGGCCCTCGCCCACGCCCTCCACACGATCGCCCGCGATCTCGAGGTCTGACGGCCCACTCCGCGGCTTGGCCCGGCCGGACCCGGCGCGACCCCGCCCTCCGGCCTGTGGCAACTCTTGAAGACTTGCGCCCTCACGAACTCGTGAGGGCGCAAGTCTTCAAGTGTTGTGCCATGTGTGGGGCGTGGGGGGTCAGAGGGTGACGGGGGGGACGAGGTTGGCGTTGGCGGCGCGGTGGAGGAGGGCGCGGGCGGCGGCGTGGCCGTCGGGGCCGAGGTCCTCGGTGAACTCGTTGACGTACAGCTTGATGTGCTGGTCTACGACGGCCGGCTCCATCTCCTGGGCGTGCGCGAGCACGTACGCGCGGCTGGCCTCAGGGTCGGCCCAGGCGGCCCGGACGGAGGCCCGGACCCAGTCGGTGGCGGCCGCGGCGTCGACGGCGCCGCGCTTGGCCAGGATCGCGCCGAGCGGGATGGGCAGGCCGGTGTCGGACTCCCACCACTGGCCGAGGTCGACCAGGCTCGTCAGCGCGTACCGCTGGTAGGTGAACCGGGCCTCGTGGATGACCAGGCCGGCGTCGTAACGACCGGCCGCGACCCCCGGCATGATCTCGTGGAACGGCACCACCTCAATGCGCCCGGGGATCTGCCCGGTCTGCTCCGCCCACAACCGGAAGAGCAGGTAAGCCGTGGTGCGGTCGCCGGGCACCGCGACCGTCGCGCCGGTGATGTCGGCGCGGCCGGCTCCGCTGGCGGCTCGTCCCGGCGCTCCGCCTGGACGGCGGCCCACCGGCGGCTCCCCATCAACGGTCAGCAGCAGCGGGCCGCAGCCGCGCCCCAGCGCCCCGCCGCACGGCAGCAGCTCGTAGGTGTCCAGCAGCCACGGCAGCGCCGCGTAGCTGACCTTGACCAGGTCGAAGCGCCCGTCGAGGGCGGCGGTGTTGGTGACGTCCACGTCGGCGAAGGTGACGTCCAGCTCCGGCGC
This sequence comes from Catellatospora sichuanensis, assembly GCF_007483665.1. Classification (GTDB taxonomy): domain Bacteria; phylum Actinomycetota; class Actinomycetes; order Mycobacteriales; family Micromonosporaceae; genus Catellatospora; species Catellatospora sichuanensis. The sequence goes on along the minus strand of NZ_VIQO01000013.1, from coordinate 36,707 downwards.
ACCGGGCACCAGGCCGTGCACGAGCGCGTGGAAGACGAAGGTGTCGTTCGGGCACGGCGAGAAGGCGATCCTCATGAGCGGCGCGCCTTCCGGTGCCGGTCGTGCACGATCATGGTGGCCAGTCCGGGCAGGCCCCAGACGACGCCGGCGACGCAGATCCACAGCCAGCTCTCGTGACCGTTGGCCGACAGCCAGTCGCGGAAGAACAGCAACACGAGCCCGACCAGCGCGAACGCGGCCATGCCGCCGATGGCGAAGGGGACGGTCGGGGGGTCCAGCGGTTTGGGTGGTTCCAAGGGCACGACAACAGCGTACGCGCTGGCAGGATAGGCACCATGCCCCTGCTGCGCGCGCTCCAGACCTTCGCGGACGTCGTGGTCCGGACCTTTCGGATGCTCATCGCCACGGTGAGCAGATCGGTCGTCGGCATCCGCTGGCTCAGCCGCACCGCCCTGCGGATCCGGGTGCAGGGCTCGGGCGGCGTCACCGGCGTCGCCCGCCTCTACGACCTGCACGCGGTGGTGGTCGCCGCGGACCTGTCCCTGCTGGCCGGCCTCGTCTGGGCGGTCGGTGCGCCCGGATCGAGGGACCTCGCCCTGGCCTTCGGGGCCGGGGTGCTGGTGGCCGTGCCTGCAGGGCTGGCCATCGCGAGCGCACCCGCGGCGGGGCGGGCGCTGATCGGACTGCTGCTGGTCGGGCGGGCCGTCGCGACGCTGCTCGCCGCGCAGTGGCTGTCCAGCTGGGTCCTGCTGCTGGTGCTGGTGGCGCTGATCCTGCCGCAGTGGGTGGTGCACCTGGCCCTGCTGCGGCGCCTGCTGCCGTCCGGCGGGCCCGTGTTCGGCGCGCTGTGGCGGGCCGTGCAGTACGCCCTCATCGCCGGCCTGGTGGCCGGGGTGACCGGCCTGGTCATCGGCGCGTTCGTGGCGGGCTGGCCGATGTGGACGGCCGTGTTCTGCCTGTCCGTCGGCGCGCTGCTGGCGCTACGGCTGCCCGCGCCGGGCGGCCCGGTGCCCGGCCCGGCGAAGCCGATCCCGCCCGCGCCGACGGCCAAGCGGCTGCCGCAGCAGGAGCAGCGCACCATCCCGGAGGGCTTCCACGTGTACCGTCCGTCGTCGCTGGACTCGTCCGGCGACGAGGGGAGGAAGAAGTGACGTTGTTGGTCGTGACGGCGGTCGCCGCCGAGGCCGAGGCGCTGTCCCGCGGCCTGCCGCCGGGCACGGACGTGACCGTGGCCCCGGTCGGGGTCGGCCCGGCGGCGGCCGCCGCGGGCACGGCGCGGCTGCTGGCGCTGGCCGGAGACCGCTACCGGGCGGTCGTGTCGGCGGGCATCGGCGGCGGCATCGGCCTGGACCCGGGCGCGATCGCACTGGCCACCCGCTGTGTCGCCGCGGACCTGGGCGCGGACTCCCCGCAGGGTTTCCTGAGCCTCGACGAGCTGGGTTTCGGCAGTGCGGTGGCCGAGGTGGACGCCGCACTGCTGGCCGCCCTGCGGAAGGCGCTGCCGGACGCCGTCGCCGGGGAGGTGCTGACCGTCTCCACCGTCACCGGCACCGCCGAGGGCACCGCCGAGCTGCTGCGCCGCCATCCGACCGCGGTCGCCGAGGCGATGGAGGGCTATGGCGTCGCCTGCGCCGCGCAGGGCGCGGGCCTGCCCTTCGCCGAACTGCGCACCATCTCCAACGTCGTCGGCCCCCGCGACCGCGCCGCCTGGCGCATCGGCGACGCCTTCGCCGCCCTCACCACCGCCGCCACCGCCCTGACCGCACTCCGCCCCTGACCGCACTCCGCCCCTGACCGCACTCCGCCCCTGACCGCGGTCCACGCCCCGCGGCCCGCCTCCGGCAGCGCGGTGCCGCACGGCGGCAGTGCAGTTTCGGGGAAAGTGCGGCCATGGAGACGGCGATGGCTGCAGTTTCAGGGAAACTGCAGCCATCGGAGGCCGGGCGGGACGCGGCCGCGGGTTATTCGACCTCGTCGACGATGCCGTCGTCGTAGATGGTGGGCGGGGCGGGGATGACGGTCTCGTCGATGAGGACCTCGCTGTGGCCGCCGCAGCCGTGGTCCAGGGAGACGATCCGGCCGTCGTCGGGGGCGTACACGTTGGCGCAGGCGCCGAACATGCGGCCCAGCGAGCCGCCCAGCTTCACGTAGAACGCGCAGGACACGCAGCGTGCCGTGCGGGGCGCGGCCAGCGAGATCGGGGCGTCGGGGCCGTTCTCGCCGTCGTACCAGCGCTGGGCGGCCTCCTCGCGGCCCAGCGGCGACAGCACCCGCGGGCGGCCCAGGCCGAGTTCCCAGGCGACCTCGTCGACCTCGGGGTCGCCGCCGAGCATGTAGCCGGGCGTGAGTCGGTCGTCGTCCTCGGGCGTGGGCAGCAGGTCGCCGACGCCCAGGTCGCCGGGGTGCAGCCGCTCGTGCCAGGGCACCCAGCCGGGCGCGAGCAGCGCGTCGCCGCCGGGCAGCAGCACGGTCTCGCAGACGGTGACGTGCTTGCTGCGCGGGGCGCGGGTCACCGTGACGGCCCACTGCCAGCCGCGGTAGCCCGGCAGGTCACAGGCGAAGTAGTGGGTGACCACACGATCGCCTTCGGCGACCACGTTCAGATGCTCGCCGAGGTGCCCGGCTTCCTCGGTGATCGCGGCACGTGCGATGTCCACGGCCTCGGCACAGGCTTGATCGACTTTCGGGGCGCGGGTGGCGGTCCTGGTCACATTCCCCATTCTTCCTCATCGCTGATTTGGAGTTTCGGTGACCCGGCAGGCCAGGTCGGGGGCTCACCAGCCGGGTCGTTGCGGGACGATCTCCGTGGGTCGGTACACAATCGGCCTTCGATCTGGAACGATGCGCCCCATGAGCACAGCTGGTCCTGGTGTGGTCGGAGGCCTCGACCACTACTTCGAGATCTCCGCCCGCGGGTCGACGATGTCCCGCGAAGTGCGTGGTGGCCTGGCCACTTTCTTCACGATGGCCTACATCGTGGTATTGAACCCGCTGATCCTCGGCGGCGGCAAGGACATCGACGGCGCGACGCTCCCGCTGGCCGCGGTCGCGGCGGCCACCGCGCTGATGGCGGGCCTGCTGACGATCCTGATGGGTGTCGTCGGCCGGTTCCCCCTCGCGCTGGCGGCGGGCCTCGGCGTCAACGCCCTCGTGGCGTACGAGATCGCGCCGCTGATGACCTGGGCCGACGCGATGGGTCTGGTGGTCATCGAGGGCGTGATCATCGCGATCCTGGTGTTGACCAACCTGCGGGTGGCGGTCTTCCACAGCGTGCCGATGCAGCTGAAGACGGCGATCGGCGTCGGCATCGGCCTCTTCCTGACCATCATCGGCTTCGTCGACGCCGGGTTCGTGCGCTCGACCGGGCAGGGCTCGCCGCCGATCGGGCTGGGCATCGGCGGCAAGATCGTGACCTGGCCGGGCCTGGTCTTCGTGATCGGCCTGCTGGCGACGATCGTGCTGGTCGCGCGCAAGGTCAAGGGCGCGATCCTGATCGGCATCATCGGCTCGACCATCCTGGCGATCATCGTCGAGGCGATCACGCAGGTGGGCCCGATGGGCGGCCCGGCGGGCACCCCGGCGGGCTGGGCGCTGAACGTGCCGGTGGTGCCGGACAAGTGGGTCGGCCTGCCCGACCTGTCTCTGCTCGGCAACTTCAACGTGCTGGGCGGATGGCAGACCGCGGGCATCGTGGTCTGCGCGATGTTCGTCTTCACGCTGCTGCTGACCGACTTCTTCGACACGATGGGCACCATGGTCGCCGTCGCCCAGGAGGGCGGCATGCTGACCGAGGACGGCATGGTCCCGCGTACCAGGGAGATCCTGCTGGTCGACTCGATCGCGGCCGCGGCCGGCGGTGCGGCGAGCACGTCGAGCAACACGTCGTACATCGAGAGCGCGGCGGGTGTCGCCGAGGGCGCGCGGACCGGTTTCGCCAACCTCGTCACCGGTGGCCTGTTCCTGCTGGCGATGTTCCTGGCCCCGCTGGTCACCGTGGTGCCGTTCGAGGCGGCCTCGGTGGCGCTGGTGGTCGTCGGCTTCCTGATGATGACCGCGGTGCGCAACATCGACTGGACCGACTACGAGATCGGCATCCCGGCGTTCCTCACCATCGTGATCATGCCGTTCACCTACTCGATCTCGAACGGCATCGGTGCGGGCGTCATCACGTATGTCCTGATCAAGGCGAGTAAGGGCAAGCTTCGCGACGTTCATCCGCTGCTGTGGATCGTGGCGCTGCTCTTCGTCCTCTATTTCGCCGTGGGCGCGCTCGAGAAGCTGGTTTTCTGAGAGCGTGACCGCGCTCACCTGGGTAAAAGGATATCGTTAGCCAGGCTTATTAGCTAAGCTAATGAGCGTGACGGAGCAGGTGGTGATGGTGACGCAAGCTTCTCCCGAGGAGCTGACCGAGCGGCTTCGCGACGCCATCACCCGGCTCAACCGTCGGCTGCGCCAGGAGCGCCCGGTCGGCGATCTCACCGTGACCCAGCTTTCGGCCCTCACCAGCCTGCGGATCGGCGGCGCGCTCACCCCGCGCGAGCTGTCCGAGGCGGAGCGGGTGCAACCGCCCACGATGACCAAGATCGTGGCGAAGCTGGAAGAACGCGGTCTGATCAGCCGGACGCCGCACCCCACCGACGGGCGGCAGGTTCTGCTGTCGCCCAGCGAACAGGGGCTCGCGGTGCTGGAGGACTACCAGCGGGTGCGCGACGAATGGCTGGCCGGCAAGCTGGCGGGGTTCACCGCCCAGGAACGCGACACGGTGGTACGTGCCGCAGCACTGCTGGAGCGGCTCGCGCGCGACTGATCGCGGGGGAACTCGCGATCAGGGCAAGCGGAGGCCTGATCCGTCCGATCCGACCGGGACACCCCGGCCGGTGAGCGGCGGCAAGGCTATCCGAGGAGGCGCACTCCGCGTGCGGGCAAGACTGAGCACCACCTTCCGTTCCCTGACGGTTCGCAACTACCGGCTCTTCGCGAGCGGTCAGCTGGTCAAGCTGATCGGCGTGTGGATGATGTACGTCGCCCAGGACTGGCTGGTCCTGGAGCTGAGCAACGACTCCCCGACCGCGCTCGGCCTGGTCACCGCACTCCAGTTCGTGCCGGTCATGCTGCTCACCCTGTACGCCGGCACCCTCGCCGACCGCTTCGACAAGCGCACCCTGCTGATGGTCTCCAACGGCGTGTGGGCCGTGCTGGCCATCGCGCAGGCCGTCCTGATCGCCACCGGGGTCATCGAGCTGTGGCACATCATGATCTTCGCGGGCCTGCTCGGCGTGGCCCAGGCCATCGAGACGCCGGTGCGCCAGGCGTTCGTGTCGGAGCTGGTGGGCAAGCCGCTGCTGCCCAACGCCCTGTCCCTGTCCGCCGCCACCTTCCAGACCGCCCGCATCACCGGCCCGGCGCTGGCCGGTGTCGCCATCGCCTGGCTGGGCACCGGCCCGGTCTTCCTGGTCAGCACGGTGATGGCGATCGCGCCGGTGCTCATGCAGGCCCGGATGAACCCGACCGAGCTGCACCGCCCCGAGCTGCTGCCCCGTGACGAGCGCGCCGAGGCGAAGGTGGCCGACGGGCTGCGCTACGTGCGTACCCGGCACGACCTGCTGCTGCCGATGGCGATGATGTTCGTGATCGCGATGTTCGGCTACAACTTCCAGCTCACCCTCGCGTTGCTGGCCAAGACGGTGTTCGCCACCGGTGCGGCCACCTTCGGCCTGTTCAACACGGCGCTGGCGGTCGGCGCGCTGGCCGGCGCGCTGGCGGGCACCGCCCGCAAGAGCCGCCCCTCGGTCTACCTGCTGCTCGCGGCTGCGGTCGCGTTCGGCCTGCTGGCGATCGCGGTGGGCTTCGCGCCGTACAAGTGGCTGGTCCTGCTGCTGCTGGTGCCGACCGGGTTCAGTTCGGTCTTCCTGGGCCAGGCCGCGAACCAGCGCGTGCAGCTCGGCGTGGAGGGCGCGTTCCGCGGCCGGGTGATGGCGCTGTACGTGCTGATCTTCATGGGCACCGCGCCCATCGGCTCGATGGCCATCAGCTGGGTCGCGGAGCACTTCGGCGCTGCGGCCAGTATCTGGCTCGGCGGTGTGGTCTCCCTGCTCGCGGCGCTGGGGGCGCTCGTGTGGCAGCTGCGGCACGCCGGGGACCGGCTGGCCTTCCAGGCTCTGCCCATGCCGTGGGTGCGGGTCGTACGTCAGGAGAGTGTCGCCGCCGCGTGATGGAATGCGGTCCATGGACTTCCGTGCCGCACTCGACTCCGATTTCGCCCGGCTGGTCGAGGTCAGCTCCGGCAATCTCGACCGGCCGGTGCCGACCTGCCCCGGCTGGACGGTCGACGACCTGGACCGTCATGTCGCCGCGGTCTACCTGCACAAGGTCGCCTGCATCCGGGACAAGGCCGAGCCGGTCGACTGGCCGCCCGCCGAGCTCGCCCAGGAGGACACCCAGGCCCAGCTGCACCGGGCCTACCTGGAGCTGACCGCCGAACTCGCCGTCCGCGCCGACGACGAGCCCGCCGGCAACTGGTACGCGCCGGACCCCACGGTCGGCTTCTGGCGTCGGCGGATGGCCCAGGAGACCGTGATCCACAGGATCGACGCCGAACTGGCGGCCGCGGTGCCGTCCGTCGACGTGCCCGACGACCTGGCCCTCGACGGCATCGACGAGGTGCTGCGCATCTTCCTGGAATACAGCGTCGGCGCCTGGCACGACTACTTCGTCGCGGGCCTGACCGGCACCGACGGCCGGTCCGTCGCCATGGCCGCGGGCGGGCGGCGCTGGCTGGTCGCGATCGGACCGGACACGCTCGCCGTGTCCGAGGGCGACGCGCCGGCCGCAGCCGAGGTCACCGGCACGCCGGACGCACTGCTGCGCTGGCTCTGGCGACGCGCGGACGACGCCACGGTGACCGCCACCGGCGACGCCGCCCTCGTCGCCAAGCTCCGCGACCTACTGGGCACCGCGACCCAGTAGCGCCGCCGCGTCGACCACTCCGTGATCGCTGTTTGAGGTCAGAACCCGCGGTCTGACCTCAGTTTCTGACCCGAGACCGCGATCATGCCGCCCCCTCACCCCCACCGGAGCAGGCGTGACCTACGCATCCTGGATCAAACGCGTCGGCGCGGCGCTGATCGACCTCGCGATCGCCGCCGCGTTCGTCGTCCTCGCCTCCGTGCTGGACGGCCCTGACGTGGTCGTGCCCTCGCTCGATCCGCGCACCGGGCAGGTCGTGCCCGGCCCGCCGAGCGGCGGCGGCGTCGTCTACTGGAGCGTGCTGCTGCTCGGGTTGGCGGTCGTCGGCTACAACCGGTGGATCCAGGCCGGGGACACCGGACTGAGCTGGGGGCGCAGGCTGCTGGGCGTCAGGCTGGTCGGCGACGCCACCGGCACCCCGGTCGGCGCGGGGCGCGCGTTCCTGCGCGATCTCGCCCATCTCGTCGACGCCGTCATCTGCTACCTGGGCTTCCTGTTCCCGCTGTGGGACGCCAAGCGGCAGACGCTGGCCGACAAGCTGTGCCGGACGGTCGTCGTCGATGGCTGACCTCATGGCGGGAGATGCCTGACCTGCACACCAGGCGCCGGTCGAGTGACGGTGACGGCTATCGAGTGGCGGTGAAAGGACCGATGGGCATAGTGTCGTTTGATGTGGCGACCGACAGCGCTCTTCCGCTCACTCTCGGAGTGATGGCGCTCGTCGGTATGCCGGCGGCCATCGCCGCGGTGATCTGCGCCGATGACGTCGTCACGCAGATGCGCACCCGGGCCGAGCAGGTCCGCGAGTCCTGGCACGAACAGCGCACCCTGGACCGGCTGGAGCGCGCGTTCGCCCCGGCCCCGCCCGCCGGCCCGCCCTGGGTCGCCGCGGCCCGGGTCGCCACGGTCGCCATGGGCTCCGCCCGGGAGAGCATGGTCCAGTTCGCCGCCGAGCGCCTCAGCGCGGTCGGCCTCGCGCCCGCCTGGCTGCCGCAGCCCGCGCCGGCCGGGCCGACGCTGGTGCCGTTCGAGGAGATCGTCGACCGGCTGCGCGAGCTGCCCCGCGACGATGCCGGCTACGACCAGGCGCTGCGCGATGCGTGCCAGTGCCTCGGCATCGACGAGCATCTGACCGAGGTGGACGGCCTCGACCTGCAGATCGAGCGGGTACGCGTCGAGGGTGCGCTCATCGCGGCTGGAGTGGTCCTCGCGGACGGCTGATGCGCCTGTTCGTCGCCGTATTTCCGCCTCCGGAGGCGGTGGATCATCTGGCCACCGTGGTGCAGGGCCTCGCCGTCGGACTGGCCCGCGCACGGGTCACCCCCACCGAGCGCTGGCACCTGACACTGGCGTTCCTGGGCGAGGTGCCCGACGAGTCGGCCGGATCGGCCGCGCTGGCCGTGTCCGCGGTGGAGGGTTCGGTGGGTGACCTGCGGATCCGCGGCGGCGGCAAGTTCGGCCACGGGCGTTCCACGGTGCTCTGGGCGGGCGTCGAGGGTGACGTCGAGGGCCTCACCCGGGTGGGCCGCGCGGTGCGCCGCGAGTTGCGGGCACACCGCCTGCATCCCGACGACAAGCGGTTCGCCCCGCACCTCACCGTCGCCCGCCCCGGCGACCGGATCGGCCACGCCGACCTCACCGCCGACCTGGCCGTGCTGCGCGACTACACCGGCCCGACCTGGCCCGTCACGGAACTCGTCCTGGTCCGCAGCATGCTCGGACCGAATCCGTCCTATACGCCGCTCGCCCACCACCCGCTCTGAGCCCGAGACCGCGCTCGGAGCGGGTGGTGGTCGGGTCACCAGGCCCAGGCTTCGGGCCCCGGGCCGCCCTTGCCGACGGGCGGGAACAGCTCGTCGAGGCGGGTCAGGGTGTCCTCGTCCAGGGTGAGGGTCAGCGCGCCGAGGGTCTTGTCGAGCTGCTCGGCGGTGCGGGGGCCGATGATCGGGGCGGTCACGCCGGGTCGTGACAGCAGCCAGGCCAGCGCGACGTCGGCGGGGTCGGCGTCGAGCGACTCGCAGAGCTTCTCGTACGCCTCGATGGTGCCGCGGTGCTCGGCGAGCGTGTCGTTGGCGCGGCCCTCGCCGGACCGTGCCGCCGTGCCGTCCTTGATCTTGCGGAGCGCTCCGCTCAGCAGCCCGCCGTGCAGCGGCGACCACGGAATGATGCCCACGCCGTACTGCTGCGCGGCGGGGATGACCTCCAGCTCGACGGCACGGGTCATCAGGTTGTAGATGCACTGCTCAGAGACGAGGCCGAGGAAGTGGCGGCTGCGAGCGGCCTCCTGCGCGGCCGCGATGTGCCAGCCGGCGAAGTTGGACGAGCCGACGTAGAGCACCTTGCCGGCGGCGACGAGGGTCTCCATCGCCTGCCAGATCTCGTCCCACGGCGTCTTCCGGTCCACGTGGTGCATCTGGTACAGGTCGATGTGGTCGGTCTGCAGGCGGCGCAGCGACGCGTCGGCGGCCTTGACGATGTGCCGGGCGGACAGGCCCTGCTCGTTGGGCCACTCGCCCATCTTGCCGTACACCTTCGTGGCCAGCACGACCTTGTCGCGGCGGCCCCCGCCCTGCGCGAACCAGTTGCCGATGATCTGCTCGGTGACGCCCTCGCCGAGCTTCCAGCCGTACACGTCGGCGGTGTCGAAGAAGTTGATGCCGTGATCGAGGGCGCGGTCCATGATGGCGTGGCTGTCCGGTTCGGACGTCTTGGGGCCGAAGTTCATGGTCCCGAGACAGAACCTGCTGACGGTCAGGCCGGTACGGCCCACAGTGGTGAACTCCATGAGTCCTCACCCTATCCCCGTCCGCACGGCTCCCGGCAGGGTTGAAAGTGATATGGCCTGCTCGTTTCGGGACGCTCAAGCGTCCCGAAACGAGCAGGCCAAAACGAGGTCAGTTCTCCCGGGCCGCCGGGGCGCCGCCGAAGAGCACGTCGTCCCAGCTCGGCAGGCGCTTGCGCGGCTTGTCGCCGGTGCCGCTCGCGGCGTTGTTGTCGACGGGCTGCCGGCGCGGGCGCAGCACGGCCAGCGACGGCACGGCCGGCACCTCCTTGGGCGCGTCCGCGTCCTCGTCGAAGGCGCTGCTGTCCCGGCCACCTGCCAGCACGGCGCTGGCCGGGCGCTGGCGCGGCGCGTCGGAGGGCACGTCGAGGCCGCGGCCGGGGCCGCTGCCCAGGGGCCGGTCCATCGCGGCGACCAGCGCGTCGCGGCCGGCCCGGATCGGGTCGCGACCCGGGCGGCGCGCGGTGTCGCCGGCCGAGGGCAGGCCGTGGCCGCTGCGGCTGGGCGCGGCGGTCTGGCCCGCGGTCGGGTCCTGGCCCAGGATCTGGGTGGGACGCTCGGCGCACAGGTACTGCGCCATGTCGTCATAGGGCGACACGGACTGCCGGTTGCGGTCGAGCTCCCAGATCGCCTGCGCGGTGGCCTTGCCCGACGGCCAGGTGGCGACGATGCGCCAGGTGCCGTCGTCGCGCCGGTAGGCGTCCCAGGAGATCTTCTCCGTGTCGATGCCGTGCTGGGCCAGCCGGCCGTCCACGACGTCGGCGAGGGTCGCGCCCTTGTCCGAGCTCTTCAGCCGGGTGCGGCGCGCGTGCTGGGCGAGCATGGCCCGCTCCTGCAGCACCGGGCCGGCGTAGCGCAGCACACGGTCGACCGGCACGCCCGCGATGCGGGCCACGTCGTCGGCGCTCTCGCCGGAGCGGATGCGCGACTGGATGTCCCGTGGGGACAGCACGGTGGCGGCGTCGAAGGGCGACGCGGTGATGGTCATCGTGTGCGCGCCGGAGCCGCGGTCGGGATGCGTCGCCGAGGCGACGCGGTCGTCGATGGGCAGCGCCAGTAGACGACCGACCTCGTCCGCGAGGACGAGCGCCTGGCCGTCTTCGGAGAGGGCGACGAACCGTACGGGTCGCATCGTCAGCCTCCGTCCCCTGTGCCCGGTCCATGCCGTGGCTGCCGGGGGGAGCTCCCGGCCACGGTATGACGTTCCCAAGACAACACCGTACGCGTTGAAGGCACCCCCGCGCACCCGCCACGCCGACTCTGACGACACGCTCACATTCGCGTGCGGGCATGTCCCCGTGTCCACGGTGGCCGGTGGGGCCGGTTCAGCCCCTGCGTACGGCTGCGAGCGAGGTGGTCAGACTCCGTTTGAGGCGGCCGCCGAGCGGACGTTCCACATAGCGGTGGACGAGCCAGGCGACGCCGAGCATCAGCGCGACGATCCCGGCCAGCAGCAGCCAGTGCGGCACCCGGTCGCGTAGGGCGAGGATCAGTGTCTGCCCGATGGCCTGGTGGATCAGGTAGAGCGGATAGGTCAGCGCGCCCGCGACGGTCAGCCAGCGCCAGGAGACGCGCTGGAACGCGCCGAGCGCGATCGCCGCCAGCAGCGCGAAGCAGCCGGTGACCACGGCGGCGACGCTCCACCAGTCGAGGTGGAAGTGCGCCAGGGCCGGGTAGCCCTGCAGCCGGTACAGCGCGATCAGCCAGTTGACCCCGACCAGCCCCCACAGCAGCAGGTTGGCGCCGAACCTGTGGATCAGGAACAGGGCCACGCCCGCGACGAAGTACGGCGCGAACTCCGGCACGATCATGTTGTCGATCCAGCGCTGGTCCCAGGTGGTGGAGAACGCGGCGACCAGCGTCCACACGGTGCAGAAGTAGACGACCCGGCGGCAGGTCACGCCCAGCCAGACCACGATCGCGAAGAGCAGGTAGAAGCGCAGTTCGGCGCCGAGCGACCAGTAGGACCAGTCCTGGTCGGTGACGCCCAGCCCGCTCTGCAGCATGGTCAGGTTGACCAGCGACTCCGGGGCGGGCAGCGGCCCGCGCAGCGCCGGCCAGGCGGCCAGCACCGCGGTGGTCAGCACGACGCCGACCCAGTACGCCGGGAACAGCCGGACCGCCCGGGACACCGCGAACTCGCCGAGGCCGCGGCCCCAGCTGCTCAGGCAGATGACGAACCCGCTGATGAGGAAGAACAGGTTCACGCCGAGCCAGCCGAAGGAGGCGACGGCGGCCAGCGGTCCGAACAGCGAGCCGGGCTCGACGCCCCACGGTCCGCGTACCAGGTGATGGGCGACCACCAGCAGTGCCGCGGCCAGCCGCAGCCCGTCGAGCACCAGCAGCCGCCGGGGCGGGGCCGCCTGCTCCGCGGGCGCAGCCGCGACGTCCGGCCGAGCGGTCTCCGGCCTGGCCGGCGCTGCGGGCCGGAGCCTGGCCGGGTGCTGGACCGCCCGCGTCACCGCATGGGCCGGGCCACCGCGTGCCACGTGCGGTGTGCTCGCTTCCTGCTGCCTCGTCACCGGAGGGACCCCTTGCGCTGGTCGGTCGGGCTCACCTCTGGCGCTTGCCCAGCTGTCCCGCCGGCTACACCCGGCGGAAGGGGCGAGCCTATCCAAGACACCCTCTAATCGCCCCAAATGCCGCAGGCATTCACCGGTACGCGGACAAAAATGTGGCGGAGCCCTTCGGGCCCCGCCACATCACGTGCGCTGATCGGTCTACAGCTGCTCGATCACGTAGTCGATGCTCGCGGTCAGCGCCTGCACGTCCGACGGCTCGATGGCCGGGTAGAGCGCGACGCGCAGCTGGTTGCGGCCCAGCTTGCGGTAGGGCTCGGTGTCGACCACGCCGTTGGCGCGCAGTGTCTTGGCGATCGCGGCCGCGTCGACGCCGTCGTTGAAGTCGATCGTGGCGACCACATTGGAGCGCAGCCCGGGGTCCGTCACGAACGGCGTCGCCGCCGGCGACTTCTCCGCCCAGCGGTACAGGATCTCGGCGCTCTCCGCGGTGCGCTGCGCCGCCCAGGACAGGCCGCCCTGCGCGTTCATCCAGTCGGTCTGCTCGGCGGCCAGGAAGACGGTGGCCAGCGCGGGCGTGTTCAGGGTCTGCTCCAGCCGCGAGTTCTCGATCGCGGTGACCAGGTCCAGGAACGCCGGGATGTAGCGGCCGCCCGCCTTGATCTGTTCGGCGCGCGCGATGGCGGCCGGCGAGAGGATGGCGATCCACAGGCCGCCGTCCGAGGCGAAGCACTTCTGCGGCGCGAAGTAGTAGACGTCGCTCTGGGTCAGGTCCACGGGCAGGCCGCCCGCGGCCGAGGTGGCGTCGTGCAGGATCAGCGCGCCGGGGTCGGCCCCCGCCACCCGCTGCACCGGCACCGCGACACCGGTCGACGTCTCGTTCTGCGTGATGCCGTAGGCGTCCACGCCTTCCTCGGCGACCAGGAACGCGGCGCTGCCCGGCTCACCCTTGTGGACCGTCGGCGCGCCCAGGAACGGGGCGTCCTTGACGGCCTTGGCGAACTTCGCGCCGAACTCGCCGAACGTGGCGAACTGCGCCCGGTCCTCGATCAGGGAGAACGCGGCCACCTCCCAGAAGGCGGTGGTGCCACCGTTGCCGATGATCACCTCATAGCCCTCGGGCAGGCCGAAGAAGTCGGCCAGCCCCTGCCGGAAGCGGGCGACCTGGTTCTTCACCGTCTTCTGCCGGTGCGAGGTGCCGAGGAAGGAGCCGGCGACCGAGCTGAGCGCCTCCACCGCCTGGGGCCGTACCTTGGACGGGCCGCAGCAGAACCGGCCGTCGACAGGCAGGAGCTCGGCAGGGATCTTGATCGGCGTCTCGGCCATGACATCAGTCCTTCAGGCGTGTCAGATCGTGCGAGAGAGCATCGGCGACGCTGCCGTATGCCGCATTCTCCCACGTCAACGAGCCACCTCCGCCCGACGTCCCACCCTTTCCCCCGTGACGGTCCTCACGCACGAAGGGCGCCCGTTGTGCGGGCGCCCTTCGCGTGCGGAAGCACGGGTCAGTGGTGGCTGATGGCGTTCCAGCCCTCGACCTGCTGCGCCTTGCGGGTGCCCGGGCCGACGTACGTCGCCGACGGGCGGACCAGGCGGCCCAGCTTCTTCTGCTCCAGGATGTGCGCGGACCAGCCGGCCACCCGGGCACAGGTGAACATGGAGGTGAACATGTGCGCGGGGACCTCGGCGAAGTCGAGCACGACCGCGGACCAGAACTCGACGTTGGTCTCCAGCACCCGGTCGGGGCGGCGGGCGCGCAGCTCGGCCAGCGCGGCCTTCTCCAGCGCCTCGGCCACCTCGTAGCGGGCCGCGCCCAGCTCCTTGGCGGTGCGGCGCAGCACGCGGGCACGCGGGTCCTCGGCCCGGTAGACCCGGTGGCCGAAGCCCATCAGCCGCTCGCCGCGGTCCAGCACGCCCTTGACGTAGCCCTCGGCGTCGCCGGAGCGCTCCACTCCCTCGATCATGTGCAGCACCCGCGAGGGCGCGCCGCCGTGCAGCGGGCCGGACAGCGCGCCGATGCCGGAGGAGATGCAGGCCGCGGCGTCGGCGCCGGTGGAGGCGACGACCCGGGTGGTGAAGGTGGAGGCGTTCATGCCGTGCTCGGCGGCGGAGATGAAGTACGCGTCGACGGCCTTGACGTGCCGCGGGTCGGGCTCACCGCGCCAGCGCTTCATGAAGCGCTCCACGATGGTCTGCGCCTTGTCGATCTCCTTCTGCGGCACGGCCGGCAGGCCCAGGCCGCGAGCCGACTGCGCCACGAAGGACAGCGCGGTCACCGACACCCGGGCGAGGTCCTCGCGGGCCTGCTCGTCGGAGATGTCGAGCAGCTGTCCCAGGCCCCAGTACGGGGCGAGCATGGCCACCGCGGACTGCACGTCGACGCGGATGTCACCGGAGTGCACAGGCACCGGGAACGGCTCGGCGGGCGGCAGGCCCGGGCCGAACTTGCCGTCCACCAGCAGCGCCCAGACGTTGCCGAAGGAGACCTGGCCGATCAGATCCTCGATGTCGACGCCCCGGTAGCGAAGCGAACCGCCTTCCTTGTCGGGCTCGGCGATCTCGGTCTCGAAGGCGATCACGCCCTCCAGGCCCGGCTTGAAGTCGGACATGTCGTTCTCCCGGTTCGTGGACCTGAGGTTAGGTTCAGTTCGAGCAACATCTTGCCCCGCGGGTAACCGTTTGGCGACCCGCCCCGCACGTGCCGGAAGCGACATCTTCGGCGGGCGGCGGGCTTGTCAACGGGATTTCCACCGGTGGCGAGCTGGCACGACACGATTTCCACTGCTGATACGCAGTGCGACAGGATGACTACGTGACTTGGAGCACACCTTGACCACCGGCCCCTCCGCCGCGCCCCACGACCTGGCGCGCATGCGCCGTGAATACGAGCCCGCCGCCGCGCACCGCCCGGCCGTGCGCGAGGAGCCGCTCGTCGAAGAGCACCTGGCCGCGGACTGGTCCACCCAGTTCGGGCGGTGGTTCGCCGAGGCTGTCGCCGCGGACCTGCCCGAGCCGAACGCGATGATCGTCGCCACGGCCGACGCCGACGGGCGGCCGAGCAGCCGCACCGTGCTGCTCAAGGGGTACGACGAGCGCGGTTTCGTGTTCTTCACCAACTACGCCTCGCGCAAGGGCCGCGAGGCGCTGGCCAACCCGTACGCCAGCCTGCTCTTCCCGTGGTTCGCGATGGGCCGCCAGGTGGTGGTGTGCGGGCGGATCACACCGGTGGACCGGCACGTGAGCGAGGAGTACTTCCGGCTGCGCCCGCGCGGGGCCCAGCTGGGCGCGTGGGCCAGCGCGCAGTCGTCGGTGCTGCCCGGCCGGCAGGCGCTGGAGGACGCGTACGCCGCCGCGGAGCAGTCGTTCCCGGCGGAGGCGGAGGTGCCGCTGCCCGAGCACTGGGGCGGCCTGCGGGTGGAGCCGGAGACCGTCGAGTTCTGGCAGGGCAGGCGCAGCCGGCTGCACGACCGGCTCCGTTTCCGCAGGGACACGAGCGGCGGCGCGGACAGGTGGATCGTGGAGCGCCTCGCGCCTTAGAAAGCAATGTAGGGTGCGAGATCGTGACCAACTTTCGGCCGTCCGGCACCCAATGGACGCTCAGCCACGGTGACCAGACCGCTACCGTCGTCGAGGTCGGCGGCGGTCTGCGCAGCTATACCGTGGGCGGGACGGAGATCCTCGACGGGTACGCCGAGGGCGAGCTCTGCCCGGCCGGCTCCGGCCAGCTGCTGATGCCCTGGCCGAACCGGATCCGCGACGGCCACTACCGCCACGCGGGTCAGGCGCACCAGCTTCCGCTGAGCGAGCCGACTCTGCACAACGCCATCCACGGCCTGGTCCGCTGGCTTCCCTGGCACGTGGTGAACGCCGAGGACGGCCTGCTCGCGGTGGAGTGCGGGCTGGAGCCCCAGATCGGCTACCCGTGGCGGCTGGGCCTGCTGGTCGAGTACCGGCTGGGCGAGAACGGGCTGGCGGTGACGCACAGCGTCGTGAACCGCTCCGGCGACACCGCGCCGTTCGGCGTCGGCACGCACCCCTACCTGCGCATTCCCGGCGTCCCGGTGGACGAGCTGACGCTCACCGTGCCCGCCCGGACCCGGCTGCTGGTCGACGGCCGCATGCTGCCGATCGGCGCGGCGAAGGTGGCCGGCGGCGAGTTCGATTTCACCGAGCCGCGGCGCATCGGCGCGCTGGAGCTGGACACCGCGTTCGGTGACCTGGTGCGCGACGGCGACGGCGGCTCGACGGTCAGCATCAGCGCGCCGGACGGGCGTGCGGTGCACGTCTGGGCGGATCAGAACTTCCACTGGTGGCAGCTGTTCACCGCGCACACGCTGACCGGCGAGCGGCACCGCCGCGCGGTCGCGATCGAGCCGATGACCTGCCCGCCTGACGCGATGCGCTCGGGCCGGGACCTGATCGAGCTGGCCCCGGCCGAGACCTGGCAGGGCACCTGGGGAATCCGCGCCGATCTCGGGGCCTGAGCGTGGAGTTCGCCGACGTCGTCCGCCGGCGCCGGATGGTGCGCCGGTACGACCCGGACCGGCCGGTGCCGGCCGAGGTCGTGCAGCGGCTGCTGAGCCACGCCACCCGGGCACCCTCGGCCGGGTTCGCCCAGGGCTGGGCGTTCCTGGTGCTGGAGACGGCGGACGAGCGGGAACGCTTCTGGACCGCGGCGAGCCCGCAGGCCGGAGCGCGGACCCGGTGGCTGCACAACATGCGCACGGCTCCGTTGATCATCGTGCCCCTGTCGGACAAGTCGGCGTACCTGGACCGGTACGCCGAGGCCGACAAGGGCTGGACGGATCGCGACGAGGCGCGCTGGGCGGTGCCGTACTGGCATGTCGACACCGGCATGGCCGCGCTGCTGATGCTGCTCACCGCCGTGGACGAGGGCCTGGGCGCGTGCTTCTTCGGCATCCCGCCGCAGCGGCTCGACGCGTTCCGCGAGGCGTTCGGGGTGCCGGCGGCGTACGCCCCGGTCGGCGCGGTGAGCGTGGGTTACCGAGCGGCCGATCACCGGTCGGCGTCACTCGCCCGGGGGCGCAGGTCACTCGACGAGGTGGTCCACCGCGGGACCTGGGGAGCGACCGTGGAAGCAGCGCGGGCGCCGGTGGGTGCGCACAACGTCGCCGACGGCGGTTAGGCTGAGCGCACTCGGTTTCGGAGGGGAGGGCAGGCGTGATCTTCAAGGCGGTGCGCGACGGGCAGCCGTACCCGGAGCACGGGTACACCCTCAAGCAGTGGGCCGAGATCCCGCCGGAGCGGGTGTCGCTCAACCAGCTCATCACCATCAAGCTGGAGATGGCGCTCGACCGGGTCCTGGCGGACGACTCCACGTTCTACGGCGATCTGTTCCCGCACGTCGTGCAGTGGAAGGGTGAGCTCTACCTGGAGGACGGGCTGCATCGGGCGCTGCGGGCGGCACTCCAGCAGCGGCACCAGATCCACGTCCGCATCCTGGTGCTCAGCTGAGCTGAGCTGAGCTGCTGGCGCCCGCCTCCGCGGGCGCGGGGTTCGGCCTGGGAGGCCTCCCTTACCCGCCGGTCGCTCGTCCGCTGCGCGGACTTCCGCTCCTGGCGGGTGCGGTCGGCGGCCGAACCCGGCCGTCGTTTACCTGATGGCTTAGCCGCCGTTAAGGTGACCCCGTGACGACTCCGGTGCTCCCCCTCGATCTGCTCGACCTGGACTCGCTGCTCACCGACGAGGAGCTGCAGATCCGCGCCGTGGTCCGGCGCCTGGTCGACGACAAGGTACGCCCCCACGTGGCCGGCTGGTACGAGACCGGCCACGCCCCGGTGCGCGAGCTGGCCCGCGACTTCGGCGCGCTCGGCCTGCTCGGCATGCACCTGGAGGGCTACGGCTGCGCCGGATCGTCGGCGGTCGCGTACGGGCTGGCCTGCCTGGAGCTGGAGGCGGCCGATTCGGGCGTGCGCTCGCTGGTGAGCGTGCAGGGCTCGCTGGCCATGTTCGCGATCTGGAAGTACGGGTCCGAGGAGCAGAAGCAGCGCTGGCTGCCCGGTATGGCCAAGGGTGAGCTGATCGGCTGTTTCGGCCTGACCGAGCCCGACCACGGTTCCGACCCGGCGAACATGTCCACCCGGGCCCGCCGTGACGGCGACGGCTGGGTGCTGCACGGCGGCAAGATGTGGATCACCAACGCGCCGGTCGCCGACGTGGCCGTGATCTGGGCCCGCACCGACGAGGGCGTGCGCGGCTTCGCGGTCCCCATGGACACGCCGGGCGTCACCGCCAAGGAGATCACCGGCAAGCTCTCGCTGCGGGCCAGCGCCACCGGGGAGATCGTGCTGGACGAGGTGCGCCTGCCCGCCGACGCGATCCTGCCCGACGCGGCGGGCCTCAAGGCCCCGCTGAGCTGCCTCACCGAGGCTCGCTACGGCATCGTCTGGGGCGCGCTGGGCGCGGCCCGCGACTGCCTGCACACCGCCATCGAGTACGCCGGCACGCGCACCCAGTTCGGCAAGCCGATCGCGGGCTTCCAGCTCACCCAGGCCAAGCTCGCCGACATGGCGCTGGAGCTGCAGAAGGGCTTCCTGCTGGCGTTGCACCTGGGCCGGGTGGCCGACCGCGGGGGGCTGCGCCCGGAGATGGTCAGCGCGGGCAAGCTCAACAACGTGCGCGAGGCGATCGCGATCGCCCGGCAGTGCCGCACCATCCTCGGCGCCAACGGCGTCTCCGGGGAGTACCCGGTGCTGCGCCACGCCAACAACCTGGAGAGCGTGCTGACCTACGAGGGCACCTCGGAGATCCACCAGCTGGTGCTCGGCCAGCGGCTCACCGGCATCGCCGCCTTCGGCTGACGGCCGCCCGCGGGTTATCGCGTATTGGTCCGACCGCAGAGGGTGCTTGTTGTCGGCGTCGGGTAATACCGTGGTGTCCGTACACCCCAGCGGTCAGACAGGAGACGTCAATGGGCGCCGCCGACGAGCCGACGCAGAACCTGCCGGAGTTCAAGCCCGGCCGGTCCCGGCCGACCGAACCGCTGCCCCGGCAGCGACCCGACGACGAGGAAGTCGAGCACGTCGAGCCGCCCCGCCGGTCAAGATTCGGGCGCGCCCTGCTGGCCCTGGTGGTCGTGCTCGGCGTGCTGGCCGGCGGCTACTTCGGGCTGACCGCGGCCGGGCTGATCCCGAAGTTCGCCAACCCGTTCGCGGAGCAGAAGACCGACAACAGCCAGCCGCCGCTGCTGCTGTCGATCAAGGACCTGAGCCGGTTCGTCGCCGCGGAGGGCAACTTCGAGGTCATCGTCGACCTCAAGGAGGACCGCAAGTTCATCCCGGACTGGCTGCTCAACCAGCGCACCCTGTTCGTGGCCGCGGGCACGGTCGAGGCGTACGTCGACTTCAGCAACCTCTCCGAAGACAAGATCGTCGTCTCGCCGGACCGCAAGTCGGTCACCATCACGCTGCCCGCGCCCCAGGTCGCCGAGCCGAAGCTGGACCTGGACCGCAGCTACGTCTTCGCCGAGGAGCGGGGCCTGATCAACCGGGTCTCCGAGTTCTTCGACGGTGACCCGAACCGGCAGCAGGAGACCCTGCTGCGGGCCGAGCAGCAGCTGGCCGACGCGGCGAAGAAGAGCACGCTGCAGCAGCGGGCCGAGGAGAACACCCGCAAGACCCTGGAGAGCATGATGCGCTCGCTGGGCTACACCTCGGTGACCGTGATCTTCGAAGGGGCGTGAGATCAGGCCCGCATGGCGGGTGCTGCGCCCTCGGGGTTCAGCATGCGGTTCATCAGGTTCGTGGTGGCGCGCTGGATGCGGGGGTCGCGGTAGCCCCGGCGGTTGAGCGCGAGCGGCCAGTTGAAGGTGCCCGCGCAGAACACCACGGCGCCCGAGGCCGCCTCGTACACGCTGGTGTTCTGCACGGCGGGCTTGCCCCTGGTGGTCGTGTACGGCGAGGCGGACAGCAGGGTCTGCACGCCGTCGGCGAACGGGTAGCCGGCGTCGCGGCCGTCCGCCTCGCCGGCCACCAGGTTGCGGATCGCCATGCCGTCCTGGACCCCCGCGCCCTGCCACATCCAGTGGCCGGCCTGCTGCACGATCAGCGGCGCGGCCGTCGCGACGACGCCGTTGTACTGCACCCCGAGCAGCCGCTGCTCCGCGTCGTGCGCGCTGAGGGTGCGCCAGGTGACGGTCGACCGGCGGGCGGCCGAGCCCGGGTCCTCCTGCGCGTACTTGTAGCAGGCGACGACCCGGTCCGGCCGCTCGCCGGCGGGCTCGTAGCCGATGTTCCAGTAGACGTTGTTGGCGGCCAAAAAGGCCAGGCTCACCCCGCCGGCCACCGCGGTCTCGGCGGCCGCCCGCATCTCGGCCGACCAGTACTCGTCGTGCCCGGGGAAGACGAGCCCCGCGTGCCGGAGCGGATCGATCCGCCCGGCGTGCAGGTCCACGCTCGTGGCGTAGGTCACGTCGTAGCCGCTGCGCTCGGCCCACTGGATCAGGTCGTAGTCGGTGTCGAACATGTAGGGCAGACCGGAGCCGCTGTAGGGCCGGTCGAAGGAGACCTTGCGGGACCGCTCCTCGGTGCCGATCACGCCGTCGAGCCGGTAGCCGTGGTAGAGGTTGCGCCCGAGGCGGCCGTCGCGCGGCCAGAAGTTGTAGGCCTGGTACGTGGAGAACGGCAGCACGACGCAGAGGTTGCCGGTCCGGCGCTCGTCGCGCACCACGAAGACGGCATGGCTGCGGTGGTTCGAGGCGGTGGTGAACACCGCCACGTACATGCCGGACACCCAGCCGGCCGGCACCTTCAGGGTCCACCCCACGGGCCAGTCGCAGGCGACGAGGTTGGTCTTGACCACACGTGCCGCCTTCGGCTGCGGCCTGCCGTTCAGCGTGGGGCTGCTCACCACGTGGCGGGCCCCGGCACCGCCGTAGTGGCCCAGCCGGAAGACCTCGATCCGGTACGCCTCGGAGCCGCCCACGTGCACGTGGAAGTCGATCGACTCGCCGGCGGCGACACTCGTCGCCGAGGCGTAGGCCGCGATCTGCTGCTGTACGTCGTCGGCGCTGCGGAAGCCGGGGTCGTCGGCGAGCCAGCGCTTGCCCGTGGGGTGGCTGTTCTCGGCGGGGACCGGGTTGGCGGTGCGCGGCGCGCGGGTGCGGCCGGGGGTGGGCTTCGGGGACGCCGGCGCGGTCACGGACTCACCGGTGCGCTGCTGCGGCACATTGGCACCGGTGCGCTGCGGCTTCTGACCGGATCCGCAGGCGGCCAGAACACCGGCGGCACCCGCGGCCAGTCCGCCGATGGCGGCACGACGCGAAACAGAAGGCATGGCAGAACTCCCCCGACGTGACGTCGCCGGAACAGCGATCCGTGACCAACTACTCGCAGGGGGTGTTCGCTGATTCGCATCGTCGAACGGGGGGCGCGAGGGGGGTTGGGGGTGCGGAACCGGTTCCAGCCCGCCGAAGAGTACTCGGCTGACGGTCCTGCCGGTAGCAGAGCTACTGTTGACCGTCCGTTCCAGCGTCGGAAGGCACACCCCGTGATCAGCGTGTTCGACCTTTTCAAGATCGGGATCGGGCCCTCCAGCTCGCATACGGTCGGGCCGATGCGCGCGGCGAACCGGTTCGCGACCGGGCTGAAGGCGGACGGGCTGCTCAGCGACGTTGCGCTGGTGCGCGCCGAGCTCTTCGGATCGCTGGGCGCGACCGGCCACGGGCACGGCAGCGACAAGGCGGTGCTGCTGGGGCTGGCCGGAGACGACCCCGAGACCGTCGACACGGCCACCGCCGACGCCCGGTTCCGCGAGATCAAGGCGGCGGGCCGGGTCCGGCTGCTCGACATCGAGGACGCGGGCTTCGAACTGACCCTGCACCGCCGGCGCTCGCTGCCCTTCCACCCGAACGGGATGACGTTCGCGGCCTTCGACGCGGCCGGGGCGTGCGTGCGCGAGCGCACCTACTACTCGGTCGGCGGCGGGTTCGTGGTGGACGAGGACGCGGCCGGGGCAGACCGTATCAAACCGGATGACACGGTGGTGCGCTTTCCGTACCGGACCGGTGGCGAGCTGCTCGCCCTGGCCAAGGACACCGGCCTGCGTATCAGCGACATCGTGCTGGCCAACGAGCTGTCCTGGCGCTCGGAGGCCGACGTGCGGGCCGGGCTCCTGCGCATCTGGCAGGTCATGCAGGACTGCGTGGAGACCGGCTGCAACGTCGAGGGCACGCTGCCGGGCGGCCTGAAGGTGCGCCGGCGCGCCGCGGAGCTGCACCGCACCCTGTCCAAGGAGCACTTCGCCACCGACCCGCTGCGGGTCATGGACTGGATCACGCTGTTCGCGCTCGCCGTGAACGAGGAGAACGCGGCCGGCGGCCGGGTGGTCACCGCCCCGACCAACGGCGCGGCCGGCATCGTGCCTGCGGTGCTGCACTACTACGCCCGTTTCGTGCCCGGCGCGAACGACGACGGTGTGGTGCGCTTCCTGCTCACCGCCGCTGCGATCGGCGTGCTGTTCAAGGAGAACGCGTCCATCTCCGGGGCCGAGGTCGGCTGCCAGGGCGAGGTCGGCTCGGCCTGCTCGATGGCGGCGGCCGGCCTGGCCGAGGTGCTCGGCGGGACCCCGGAGCAGGTGGAGAACGCCGCCGAGATCGCGATGGAGCACAACCTCGGGCTCACCTGCGACCCGGTGGGCGGCCTCGTGCAGATCCCGTGCATCGAGCGCAACGCGGTGGCCAGTGTCAAGGCGATCACCGCGGCGCGGCTGGCGCTGCGCGGCGACGGCAACCACTTCGTGTCCCTGGACAAGGTGATCAAGACGATGCGGGAGACCGGCGCCGACATGAAGGTCAAGTACAAGGAGACCGCGCGTGGCGGCCTCGCCGTCAACGTGATCGAGTGCTGAGGGGCCGTCCTACGGTTTCACCCGGTTGAGCCCGGCCCGCGTTGTTAGCGTTGACGGATACCGAACGCGGGCCGCACCGGCCCCGCCGCACAGGGGGCCGATGCCGACGTGACGCTGCTGAGCATCGTCCTGCCCGCCTACAAGGTGCAGGGCTACCTGCGCGAGTGCCTCGACTCGATCCTGGACCAGGGCTTCGCCGACGTCGAACTGATCGCGGTCGACGACCGGTCGCCGGACCACTGCGGCGAGATCTTCGACGAGTACGCCGCCCGGGACTCCCGGGTCAGCGTGCTGCACCTGGCGCAGAACGTCGGGCTCGGGGAGGCGCGCAATCTAGGCCTGGCCCAGGCGACCGGCGAGTACGTGTGGTTCGTCGACACCGACGACACGCTCACCCCGGGCTCGCTGGAGACGGTCGCGCGGGCACTGCGCGAGCAGGCGCCGGACGTGCTGATCGTGGACTTCGAGCGCACGTACCCGATCGGGCGGCCGCGCCGCAGCAGGCTGCGCCGGTCGCTGGCCGCCGCGGCCGGGCCCAACGGGGCCGACCTGCAGTCCCGCCCGGGGCTGGTCAAGACCATCCACACCGTGTGGAACAAGATCGTACGGCGGGACCTGCTGGCCAAGCTCGACCTGCGCTTCGCCCCGGGCTGGTACGAGGACGTCTCCTGGACGTACCCGCTGCTGGTCGGTGCCGAGCGGATCTTCACGCTGGAGGAGGTCTGCTACGCCTACCGCCAGCGCCGCCAGGGCGCGATCACGCGCACCGTGAACCCCCGGCACCTGGAGGTCTTCACCCACTGGGAGCGGGCCTGGGAGCTGATCGACCTGCAGGGCGGCCGGGCCGATCCGGTCCGGCCGGTGCTGTTCGCGCGCATGATCTGGCACCTGATGCAGACCGTCGGCAACGAGGACCGGCTGCCGGCCAACCTGCGCAAGCACTCGTTCCTGCGCACCGCCGACATGTTCGCCCGCTACCTGCCCGCGGGCGGGTTCGCCCCGCCGGGCGGCGCGGACGGGCTGCGCTACCGCCTGGTGGCCCGGCGGGCCTGGCGCTCGTACGCCGCGCTGCAGGCGGTGCGGCGCACCCAGCGCCGGGTGCGCGGTGCGGTGACCTCCGGGTTGCGCGAGCGCGCCGGGTCGGGCGCCCACCTGGGCCTGCTCGCCCGCGCCTACTACCGGTTGCAGCGCCGGCTGCCGCTCGAGGAGAACCTGGCCGGTTACGCGGCGTACTGGTACCGCGAGGTCTCCTGCAACCCGGCCGCGGTCGAGCAGGCGGCCCGCCGCCTCGCCCCGCATGTGCGCGGGGTGTGGGTGATCGGCCGGGACGCGGTGGGCGCGGTCCCCGCGGGCACGGCCCACGTGGTCGAGGGCTCGCGTGCCTACTACCGGCTGCTGGGCCGGGCGAAGTACCTGGTCAACAACGTGAACTTCCCGGACTTCGTGCGCAAGCGGCCGGGCCAGGTGCACCTGCAGACGCACCACGGCACCCCGGTCAAGGCGATGGGCCTGGACGAGCAGCACCACCCGGCGGGCGAGAAGCACAACTTCGCGGCCCTGCTGCGCCGCAGCGACCGCTGGGACTTCAGCGTCAGCGCGAACGCCCACAGCACCGAGGTGTGGGAGCGGGTTTACCCGTGCGCGTTCGAGTCGCTGGAGACCGGCTCGCCCCGCAACGACCGGCTGGCCCGCGCGGGCGCGGCCGAGTCCGCGGCGGCCCGGGCGGCGCTGGGCGTGCCCGAGGACGAGACCGTCGTGCTGTACATGCCGACGTCACGCCCGGAGCCGCTGACCCTGCCGCCCTTCGACCCGGCGGCGCTCGCCGCGGCGCTGGGCCCGCGCGCCCGGGTGCTGGTGCGCGGCCGCCTGGTGCCCGGCGTGGACTCCCCGGACCCCCGGGTGCAGGACGTGTCGGCGTATCCCGTGGTGGAGGACCTCTACCTCGCCGCTGACATCCTGGTCAGCGACTACTCGTCAGTGATCTTCGACTTCGCGGTGCTGGACCGGCCCATCGTGCTCTACGTGCCGGACTGGGCCGAGTACCGCGCGGCACGTGGCGCCTCGCTGGACGTGATCGAGCACGCGCCGGGTCCGGTCGCCGGCAGCTTCGCCGAATTGGTCTCGCTGCTCGGCGAAGGCCGCGCGAACGCGTGGAGTGAGCGTCGTGCGGCGTTCCGTGACCGCTTCTGCGCCTGGGAGGACGGGCACGCGGCCGAACGGGTGGTGCGCCGCGTTTTTCTCGGCGAGCAGGTGACGCCGCCGCGACCGGTGCCGCCGCGCTGAGGATTGCGCCGCCTTTCCGAGGCCCGGTCCGCGACGGCGGTCCGGGCCTCGCTGTTTGCACTCTCCGAAAAAGACACGGTGCGTTCGCATGCGATTCCGCAGCGTCGTGAACTGGGCGAGCGGCAAGGTAATAGATTCGTGACCGCGTGAACATGGAACGTTTACCCGATAGGAAGGCGGGGGATTTTTCGCGAGAGTGTCCAGATTCGGGGCCGGAACGATCGCTGTGGGAGGAGACGGTGACAACCGTCGCGCTCAAAGACGTCACCAAGGTTTTTCCAGATGGGACCGTAGCGGTCGACAACGTCAGCCTGGACGTGGCCGACGGGGAGTTCATGGTGCTCCTGGGTCCTTCCGGCTGCGGCAAATCGACCGTGCTTCGCATGATCGCCGGGCTTGAGGACCCCAGCAGCGGCGCCATCATGCTCGACGGCCAGCTGGCCAACCAGCTCCCGCCGCGCGACCGGCGCATCGCCATGGTCTTCCAGGACTTCGCGCTGTACCCGCACATGACCGTCGGCGAGAACATCGGCTTCCCGCTGCGGCTTTCCGGCATCGAGCCGGAGCCGCGCGCGGAGCGGGTCGCCGACGTCGCCAGCGCCCTGGGCATAGGGGACGTGCTCGGCCGCAAGCCGAGCCAGCTGTCCGGCGGCCAGCGCCAGCGGGTGGCCATGGGCCGCGCCATCGTGCGCCGTCCCGGGCTCTTCCTGATGGACGAGCCGCTGTCCAACCTCGACAGCGGCCTGCGTGCCGAGCTGCGCGCCGAGATCTCCGGGCTGGTCCGCGAGCTGGGCGTCAGCACCGTCTACGTGACGCACGACCAGGCCGAGGCGCTGACCATGGCCGACCGGGTCGCCATCATGCGCAAGGGCGTGCTGCAGGACGTCGGCACACCCACGCAGGTGTACGGCAAGCCGGCCACCCTCTACGTGGCCGCCTTCCTGGGCAGCCCGCGTATGAACCTGCTGGAGGCGTCGGTCTACGTGCACCTCGACCGCTACGTCCAGCTCAACCTGGGCGAGCAGTCGCTGTACCTGAAGTGGGACGACATCCGCGCTCGCGCCGTGTCGCACTTCCACGGCGAGCGCATCGTCATCGGCGTACGGGCCGAAGCCCTCACGCCGGTCGCCCCGGACACTCCGGGCGACGTGCTGCAGGGACGCATCCGCTACCTGGAGCACCACGGTCACGAGTCGCTGGCCTTCGTGGACATCGGCGCGACCGCGGTCGTGGTCGATGAGATCGGCCGTTCCGCGGCCGAGCAGGAGGAGCACGGCTCCCGGCTGCGCCGCTTCGGCCACGTCATCAACCGGATGAAGGGCCGCAGCAACGGAGTCGCGACCTCGGTGGTCGAGCGGCCGTCACATCGTGAGCGGGAGAGCGTTCTCTCTGACCCGGGCCGGCACCACCGGCGCGCCGCCGAACTGGCGGTGCGGTTGGCGCCGTACCCGCAGATCAGCTCGGGCCATCCGCTGTCCATCGCGGTGCGCATGGACGCGCTGCACTTCTTCGACGAGCGCGGTGACCGGATCGACGTCGGCTGGCGCTGACGGGTCACCTCGCCCGGCGAGGCCCGGTGGCCTCGCCCAAGATCGCCGCTTCATGTCGAAACCCGGGGTTTCACTTCGGGTTTCGACACGAGGCGGCGATCTTTCGTTTGCCTGCCGACCCCTTGCCGCCATTAGTTACTTGTCGGTAACATGGCGGCCATGACGATCGACGCCACCGCCGTCGCCGAAGGCCTGCTGGCCACCGTGCCGTTCGCGCGCACCATCGGCATCGAGTTCACCGAGATCACCGTCGACGGGGACGGGGTGCGCGCCGTCGCCGCGCTGCCGGACGACCCCGCCGTGCACAACCACGTCGGCGGACCGCACGCGGGCGCCATGTTCAGCCTCGGCGAGACCGCCTCCGGCGCCATCGTGCTCGCCGCGTTCGGCGACCAGCTGCACCGGGCCACGCCGCTCGCGGTGCGCGCAGGCATCGCGTACCGGAAACTGGCCATGGGCGTCGTCAGCGCGACCGCCACGCTCTCAAGGCAGCCCGCGGACGTGGTGGCCGAACTGGACGCCGGGCAGCGGCCCGAGTTCGAGGTGAACGTCGTCATCGCCGACGCCGAGGGCGTGACCACCGGGGAAATGACCATCACCTGGACCCTGCGCCCCAACCGCTGAACCGCACCGTTCCGTGTGGGTGCGGTACACGGCCGCCAGGACGGCGGCGCTCAGGCCGATCGCCACCTGGGCCGGCTCAGGCCGCACCGGCAATACCGGACCACCTCGTACAGCGAGATGTCTCGCCGGTCGCTAGACTGTGCACTCGCGCCCTCGTAGCTCAGGGGATAGAGCAACGGTTTCCTAAACCGCAGGTCGCAGGTTCGATTCCTGCCGGGGGCACCTCCACGATCAGGCATTTCCCCTTCCGAACTGGGAAGACTCACACCGGCCGATCGATGCCGTGTGCAGCCGTGCGCCACCCCGAGCCGCCGTTTGTCGCCAGTCACGGAATATGCACGGAATGATCTTGGATGTGTTTTCGCAGGTCGCAAAGCAAAACGCGGCCGCATCGCGACCGCGTCGAGGTGCGACGGTATTCAACCTCCGTCGGGAATGATCTAGGGTCGGGCGATGGAAAGCATGAGCTTCAAGGCCCTTCGGGTGGTGTCAGACACCGACGTTGAGCTGATCTTCGAAGGAGACGACGGCACTCAGGTGGTTCATACCTTCAACATGCTTCCGGTGCCGCAACTTGGCCAAGGCGGCGCGGTCGTCAATGGCGACGACGACTTCCAGCAGAAGTACCGCAATCTGATCAGCCCAGACACTCCGCGCTGGCCAGAGACACTAGCCGCCGAAGCTTGGCGGGCAGCATCGCAACCGTTCCCCGCGGGACAAACGCTGGAGCGGCTGACGGAAGAGGTTCGTGCCGCCAGAAAAGCCGCTTGGGATGCCCGTCACTGACAACGCTCCGGTCGCGTGCCATAGCTGGCAGCAAGGCGACCACGCGATCTCCCAGCGCACTGAGATCACAGCACCTTCCCTGCCGGCATACCTAGCCCATCGGCATGTGTCGAAACTTTCCCTACGAGGTCAAGGCGGCGCTGAAGCGCCGCGCTGGGTCCGGGCACTGGGCCTCGGCGCTCTGCCTCCGGCCGCGCCAGGCCCGCGCCCGACCCGGCAGCCAGCAGCGAAGCCTTGAGTCGATCGGACAGATCGACTTTGCCGAAGGCGAAGAGTTGCCACAGGTCAGCGCTCTGATCAACGCGGCTGGTGATCGACTGGCCGACGATGCGGCCACGGCCAGCGACGACGCACGTCAGGGCGTGCCGGAAGCGATCAAGCCGGGGGTGACCGCTCAGCGAGAGGAAATGATCATGCTGGCAGCCCGGTCAGCCAACCCATCCAAACCCGATCATGACGCAGTACACACCAACAGGAATGCTCGCGGCACCCACAACCTTCATGATCATCGGGCTGTCCTTGAAGATCCGAGGTGCGAAAGCCAGGTACTTGCGCCTCGACTCAACATCCGGCAGACGCATCGCCGCCCGCGCCTTCAAGAACATCACCGCGCCGGTCAACATCTCGAACGCACCCAGCCACACAAACCCCATGTCAGGGGACCGCAAAATCGTCTCCAATCGATGGTTTTGTCAGTAGGTTCAGCTACCGAAGATCGGCATTATTTTCTACTTTTATTCTTTTCGCACGTTAGCCGGACTAGCTGACCGCAGCTCCCGCCGCCGTCACATCCGCGATCATCACGGTTAGAGCGGTAGACCTTGGGGCTCCGCCCCAAACCCCGGCCGACGCTCGGGGATCAGCAAGATCCCCTCGGCCAGTCGCCACAGGTAAGCGCAGGCCGGGGCCACTCCGCACCTGCCACTCCAAGATTTTTCTAACCGCTTCGCAGAAAAATCTTGAAGCCTCGGCAGGCACTCCGGACCCCACCCTGCGCTTAGGCAGAGCCCGCCAGTCCGAGGGGATCAGCTCACGGCAGAGCCACCCGCCGACACCAGGCGTGTTCCCCGAATGTTCCCCAGGACAGCCGTAGATGGCTGGACTCAGCCGGACACAGCCGGACCCAAAGCGAAACGCGGCCCCGACCGTTGTTGCTGGTCAGAACCGCGTTTCTGCTGCTGGTGGCGGGTAGAGGATTCGAACCTCTGTAGCTTTCGCGACGGATTTACAGTGGGCTCCGTGCTTATGGTTCATGAAGGCGAAGCAGCTCGAGGCGGGCCGTTGGTCGGCGCAGTGATCCTGTTAGGGATCGGACTTTTGGTGACCGCGAGCGGCGCTCTGGCGATCTTGATTGCCCGGCGGCAACGCCGTGACCCGGAATTCCCCCGTTCGCTCCCGTTGCCTGCCGTGTTCTCCTGGTACTGGATGCCGTGGTGGTTCAATATGGCGGGCGGCATCGTGGTCGCCACCCTGGGCCTCATCGCCTTTGCGGCTGGAATCGCGCAAGCGACGACGGGTGTGTAGGAGCGATCACGGAACCCTGCCGTAAGCAGCGAAGTACAGCAACGTCACTGCGCGCCGCCGACCCCACACGCGCGAACCTGCGCGGGCAACCTCGTGCCTGGCCTCCGGCGACCTGACCGCCAGTAATCCGTAGGTTCAGGGTTGGGCTAGTTGACGGCCGCACCCTGCCGAGGCGAGCCACATGTCCAGCACGTATGCGCGGTCGGCCGGCGCGGGCTGCGATGATGACTGGATGCGAATTCGGTCGACGCGCGACAGCGTCGCGATGGGGGACGACGTCGACGCTCCGCACGAGCAGGTCCTAGACGTGGCGGACGGCACCACGTTCGGCGACGTGGTGGATCATGTGTTGGCGTCCGGCTATCTGGCGCGTATAGCTGGTGGGGAAGCGACCTGGCTCGTCGTGGTGGAACGGGTACATGCCGTCGTCGCGCAGCAGTGGAGCACAGCGTCCTGGCTGACCGATCCGCAGTCACAAGCACCAGACTCAATTCACTTCCAGTACCTAGCACAGCGCGACCCTCGCGAAGTGCTGGCCGTGATGATTGGCGCCGCCAGGTAGGCGACGATTCGCGATTCATGAGGCCCACGGAACATGCACGGAATGATCTAGGACTTGCGAGTCTCTGTGACGCACGTTTCCGCAGGTAGCCGCCAGGCTAGGTCGCTCAGGGCCAGCCCCTTCCTAAACCGCAGGTCGCAGGTTCGATTCCTGCCGGGGGCACCAGGTCATTGGGTCATGGCTGACCGGCGCCGTGTCGCGAGACGGCGGCGGTTATGTTTGCGCCATGTTCCGTCGTGCCAGGCTCTGGCATCCCGCTGCCACGGCAGCGCTCTGCTGGCCTCTGGGCACTGCTCTGGGTTTGGCGACCGAGCCGCTGTGGCAGTCCGGCGGGCTCGCCGGCTACCTGCTGGTGCCGCTGGCAGTCCTGGTGGTCTACAGCGTGGCCGTATGGCGCTGGCCGTGGCCGTCGACTGGATTCCAGGTGATGACAGGCTCGTTCACCACCACGCCGCGGTGGCCGAACGGCGGGATGTTCATCGTCGGCGGATATCTGGCTGCGCCGCACCTCGCCGCAATACCGTCCGGTTCGGGCACGGCCGATCTAGTCATCCCCCTCGCCCTCGCCGCCTCGTGGAGTCTCGGCATCTCGCTCATTCCCGCGCTTCGGCCTCGGCTCATACTCACGCCCGCCGGACTGGACGGGCGCGGGCTCGGTTTCCCCAGCGCGTCCTGGGACGCCATCACCGACGCCGAACTCGTCGAGGCCGGTCCTCGCGTGGGCCGGGGCGTGAGGTTGACTCTGGTCGGGCCAAACGGCCGAGAGCGAACGGAAACGATCCCCCGAGGCTTCGCGGTGGGCTACCCGTTCCTGGCTGCCGCCATCAGGCATTACATCGACCACCCCGAACACCGCACGGCCATCGGCACCGAGGCCGAACGGCAACGCCTCCGGTCGGTCGTCGGTGCAGAACCTGAGCCTGATGGCGAACCGAGCCACGTCTGAGGAAAGCCGCGCAGCCCAGCCGATGCGCATACGGCAGATCGTTCAGACCACATTTCGCCGTCAGCGACGGCAGGTGCCGGGCGGCAGTGCCGGACGTCCCAGCAGCGCCATCCGGTGCCGCATCTCGGTCGATGTCGCGAGCAGCTCGAACTGCCCGCCCACGACGAGGTCGACGGCACCGGTCCGGCGAGCGGGGTCGAATTCGAGTTCGACCTTGTCCTCCTCGTCGGCCTCGGCCACGTAGCCGCGCAGCAGGTGGGCTGCGCCGACGGCGTCGGGTCCGAACCGGAGGACGGCGATCCGGTCGGGATGTACCGTCCGCTCATTGCCGACGGTGCCGACGTTCAGCCCGCGGTCACGCAGGGCGTCGGCGACGGTTCGGGCCAGGTCGGCCGTCGTGGTGCCGTTGAAGACGTCGACCAGTGCCCGCTCCTCCGCCGGGATGTCGAGGCTGACCGGCGTCTGCCCGGGCAGGCAACCGGCGGGCAGGGCTGCCGCGCCGTCCGAGGGCGACCCCGGGATCGGCGCAGCGGGCGTGGTCAGGGCCGTCAGCACGAGGGCCGCGACGATCGCGGCACCGGCGGTGAAGACCGCCAGGCGTACGCGTCGGCGGGTGCGCCCGCGAACGACCATTTCCTGTGTGGCCGTGGTGGTCATGCTTGTCATACGCCGAGGAGCCGCAGTAGGTTGCGCGGTGGTTTCAGCCAGTGCAGGGCGAGGTACGTTCGCAGTCGATGCCGTCCGGAGGTCTGCCATGCCCGCGCCCCTGCCCGACCTGCGTGAGCAGGCCCGCCGCCTCGTCGAGCTGGGCCTGCACGAGGGCGCGGGGCTGACCGCGGAACAGGTGCACGCGGCCGCCGCGACCGGCACCACGAACGCGCTGCTGGTCATCCATCCGGGCCGGGTGCGGCCGTCGTCGCTCGCGCCGCTGCTCCAGCGGGACGGCAGGGCGGGTTTCGTGGTCGAGGACATGACCGACGTCGACGCGTTCGCGCCGATCGACGCCGCGGTCCCGCCGCCGTCGGCGCTGTACCTGCTGCACGACGTCGATCGCGGGGACGCCATGGCCAACTGGAGTCCGGACGAGGCCCTCGCGGCGATCACGGCTGCTGCGCGTACGCCGCTGACTCTCACCGAGGGCATCATGTGGGTGCTCGCGCAGCCTGACGTGCTCGAGCGCAACCGCTGCTTCATGACCATCGCTTCCCGGCTGCGCCGGGCGAACGGCTCGCTCGACGCGCGGACCCCGGCCCTGTGGATCAGCAACGGCACGGGCCGGGACGGCGCTGCCCGGCGGCACGCGCCGAAGGTGGGCTGGTGCTGGGCCGGCAACCGGCACACGTGGCTCGGCTTCGCCTCGGCGGCCACGCGGTCGCCACTGGCCGGGGCGGGTGCTGCCTGAGGCGCGATCCGGGTCGCAGGTCAGACCGCTGTTTCGAGCTCCCGGTACTCCTCGTCGGTCAGCGTGAGCTCGGCGGCCGCGATGTTCTCCTCGACGTGCGCGACGCTCGAGGTGCCCGGGATCGGCAGCATCACCGGCGAGCGCCGCAGCAGCCAGGCGAGCGCCAGTTGCGCCGGGCCCACCCCGTGCCGCTCGGCGGCCTGCGCCAGCGGGCCGCCGGGTTTGGCCAGCTCGCCGGTCGCGATCGGGAACCACGGGATGAAGGCGAGCTCCTGTTCCTCGCAGTGCCGCAGCACGTCCTCGGCGCTGCGATTGACCAGGTTGTAGAGGTTCTGCACGGACACGATCGGCGCGAGCTTGCGCGACTGCTCGATCTGCGCCACGGTCACCTCGGACAGCCCGATGTGCCGGATCTTCCCCTCCTGCTGCAGCAGCACCAGCTCGCCGAGCTGGTCCTCCATCGGCACCTGCGGGTCGATGCGATGCAGCTGGTAGAGATCGATCCGTTCCAAGCCGAGGTGGCGCAGGCTCAGCATGCACTGCTGGCGCAGGTACTCCGGCCGGCCCACCGGCCGCCAGTCGCCCGGACCGGCGCGGGTGAACCCGCCCTTGGTCGCGATGACCAGACCTTCCGGGTACGGGTGCAGCGCCTTTTTGATCAGCATCTCGCTGACGAAGGGCCCGTACGAGTCGGCGGTGTCGATGAGGTCGACGCCGAGTTCCACCGCCCGCCGCAGGACGCGGACGGCCTCGTCCGGGTCGGCCGGGTCGCCCCAGACCCCGGGGCCGGTCAGCTGCATCGCGCCGTAGCCGAGCCGGTTGACGGGCAGGTCGCCGCCGATGGAGAAACGGCCCGAGGCCGCTGCGGGAAGGGGACTCTGCGCCGCCATGAGTGCTCCTCGCCTGGTGCTCGCCGGACGTCGTACCCGCAGCTCAGCCTAGCCCGGCACTGTCCGGGCGGGCTGGGGAAGCACGGAGCGGAAGCCGTCGGCACGGTGGCCGACGTCAGCCCGGCCCGTGAGGGAGGGCTACCTGTCGTCGAGCCTGGCGGCCCGTACGGCGGCCCATTCCAGGGCGTGCCGCACGCCGTCGGCGACGGTGTACTCGCAGCTGAAGTCCAGCAGCTTCCGGGCACGATCGACCCTGGTGTGGGCGCCGACCACGTCACCGGGCCGCCGCGGCGCCTCGATCGTCGCCAGGGGCACGCCACGGACGGACTCCAGCGCGTCGACCAGTTCGCGCACGGTGGTGCCCTGGCCGGTGCCGATGTTGACGACGAGGTGGGACTCCGGCTCACCGGCCAGAACCTCGTCGAACTGCTGCAGGGCGGCCACGTGGGCGCGCGCGAGGTCCCATACGTGGATGTAGTCGCGGATCCCGGTGCCGTCACGGGTCTCGAAGTCGGTGCCGGTGATCCGGAACGGTTCGCCGCTCTCCACTGCCTCGATCATCTTGCCGAGCGCGTGGGTGGGCCGCGGCAGCTGCAGTCCGGTCCGCAGCTGCGGGTCGGCGCCGATGGGGTTGAAGTAGCGCAGGGAGATCACGGAGAAGTGCTCGGCCGCGCACACGTCGGCCAGCACCGCCTCCACCATGGCCTTGGTCCGGCCGTACGGGCTGACCGGGCCGATCGGCGAGTCCTCGTCGACGGTGAACTCGGGGCCGGGCTGGTAGATCGCCGCCGTCGAGCTGAAGATCAGGCGGCGGCAGCCGTTGCGGACGAGGTGGTCCACGAAGTCGACCGTCTTGGCGAGGTTCTCGCGGTAGTAGCGCAGCGGCTGGGCGACCGAATCGGGCACGACGGTCAGGGCCGCGCAGTGCACGACGGCGAAGATGTCCGGGTGCTCGGCGAAGACGCGGTCGACCAGGGGCCCGTCCGCGATGTCGCCTTCGTAGAACTCACGCCCGGCGGTGAACTCCCGGCGGCCGGTCGACAGATTGTCCAGTATCACTGGGGTTATGCCGGAGTCGAGGCACGCCGTGGCGATCGTGCTGCCGATGTATCCCGCTCCGCCGGTGATCAGCACCTTCAGGGCGCTGTGCGTGGGAACGCCCGGCACACTGTCCGTCATCGTCTGTCCTGGCTCGTCGTCTGGCGCAGAGGGCATGCCGGTGGCCTACTCCCGTGAAACGCCGAAGTTAGCAGGGCCGACACCCGACAGGCAAACATCGGGCCACGGCCGCGCCGGGGGCATCTGCGCCGGTCGATAAGGCCCGTCGTCGGGGATCTTGTGACCATTTGGGCCTGGCGGTGGGTAGTGGGTGTCTGGCACCCTTTGCTGACGTGAGACATGAATCCCCCTCGCCGTCGCCTCGCATCTCGTTCGTCGTGCCCGTATACGGGGTCGAGAGGTTCCTGGGGGAATGCCTCGAATCGCTGTTGTCCCACCCCGGCGATGACATCGAGGTCGTCGCGGTGAACGACGCCTCCCCCGACGGCAGCGGGGCCATCCTCGACGCCTTCGCGGCCCGGGACGCCCGCGTGCGGCCGGTGCATCTGACCGCCAACGTCGGGCTGGGCCGGGCGCGCAACGCCGGGCTGGCGCAGGCGAAGGGCGACTACGTCTGGTACATCGACTCCGACGACTGGATTCCCGACGGGGCCGTGCAGACGGTGCTCGACCGCCTCGCGCTGCACCACCCCGACGTCCTGATCGTCGACCACGCCGAGGTGTTCGGCGACGGGACCGTGGTGCCCCGGGTCTCCGCCGGACTGCTGGGCGACGCCCCCACGCCGCTGCACCTGTCGCGGCGGCCGGAGCTGCTGCGGCTGGCGCAGTCGGCCTGCACCAAGATCGCGCGGCGGAGTTTCCTGGAGGAGAACGGCCTGCGCTTCTTTGCCGGCTGGTACGAGGACGCGTCGTACAGCCACCCGCTGCTGATGGCGGCCGGCACCATCGACGTGCTCGACGTGGTCTGCTACAAGTACCGCCAGCAGACGCCCGGGGCCATCACGGCCTCCGTCTCCGAGCGCCACTTCGAGGTCTTCGAGCAGTACGAGCGCGTCTTCGCCACCGTGGAGCAGGCCGGTGGCAGGTTCGAGCGGTTCCGGCCCGAGCTGTTCCGCATCATGATCAACCACTATCTGGTGATCATCGGACATGAGCGCCGGCTCGGGCAGAGCATGCGAAAGGCCTTCTTCAGGCGCATCGTGGAGGACTACCGCCGACGGCGGCCCGAAGGCGGTTACGTGGCCCCGGGCGGGCTCGGCGGGTTGAAGCACCGGCTGGTGCGCTACGACGCCTACGGGGCGTACACGCTGCTGCGCCTGGCGCACCGGCTGACCTCGCAGCGGCTCGCCGCCCTGCGCAGCTCACGCAAGGCCGCCCCGGCGCTGCGGCTGCCGGTGCCGACGACCGCCGTCGCCGCTGTCCCGCGGCAGCGTGCCGAGGTCGACGCCGCGGTGCTCGACTCGACCCACTGACCAGCCGGCCGACACGAAGGCCGCCGCGCCCCCGACGGGTGCGGCGGCCTCGTCGTCTCTGACATGCGCAACGGCCGCCGCACCCGACGGGTGCGGCGGCCGTTGCGTAGCACAGGCGGGTCAGCCGCCGATGACGATGCGGTCGGTGTCGGCCCAGCGGGCCGGGTCGGTGACGCGGCGGCCGTCGACGAGGACCCGGACGCCGGGCAGCTCGGCCGGGCCGAGGTTGCGGTATTCGGCGTGGTCGGCCTGGATGATCGCGGCGGTGACGGCCTCGCCCTGGTGCGGCGGCAGGCCGTGCGCGGCCAGTTCCTCGCTGGTGTACATCGGGTCGCTGACGAACGCGTTGGCGCCGCGGGCGCGCAGCGCCTCGACGGCCGGGAAGACGCCGGAGAACGCGGTCTCCTTGACCCCGCCGCGGTAGGACGCGCCGAGCACGAGCACGTTCGCGCCGGTCAGGTCGCCGTAGGCGTCGG